>JAJXYC010000003.1 GCA_021780815.1 Bacteroidota bacterium
AAGAGTTGCTTTTGAAAATCTATGTACAGGCACATATACTTTAAATATTACAAAAGATGGTTATAAAAGCATAGAAATTCATCAAGAAGTTAGTTGCCATACTTCAAAAGGATTAACAGAATTTTTGGTAAGTAATGCTCCTTGTTGTGATAATAAGATTATCATTTATGCGAAAGATTCTACTTCTAATGCAGCTTTGACAGATGCAACAGTAAGATTATCTCAAAATGGTCAAACAATTACTACTAAAACAACTGATGCAAATGGAAGAGTTGCTTTTGAAAATCTATGTACAGGCACATATACTTTAAATATTACAAAAGATGGTTATAAAAGCATAGAAATTCATCAAGAAGTTAGTTGCCATACTTCAAAAGGATTAACAGAATTTTTGACAAAAACACCTTGCCACACGGCAACATTAAAATTCCAGACAAAAGATTATGATTCAGGCGAAATATTAGCTAATGTGAAAGTAGTAGTTAGTTTAAATGGGTCAGTTATATTTGATGGTTATACCAATAGTGAAGGGAATATTGTAATAGACGGGTTAACAGCACCCGATGTTTATGAAGCAACATTTACAACAGATGGCTATCAGACAAGAACAATTGAGATGACTTTTGTTGAGTGTAATGTTTTAACAGAAACAGCTAAGCTGAAAAAGAATTAAAGAAGGATATTCTTGTTGAGAAAACAATGGTATAAAACTCCACAAAAAAAAGGCTGTCCAACAAAGGCAGCCTTTTTTTCGTAAATGCGGAAACTTCTCTAATTTCTATGAGAACTTCTATTGTATCCACCGCCACGATTTCCACCTTTTTCAAAGGAATTTTCAGTTCTTGGTTTAGCTTCGTTAACAACGAGTGCTTTCCCCATAAAATCTGAACCATTAAGAGTTTCAATTGCCTTTTTTGCTTCAGTTTCGTCAGTCATTTCAACAAAACCGAAACCACGACTTCTTTGAGTGAATTTGTCAGTTATTATTCTTGCTGAATCAACTGAACCAAATTCTTGAAATAATCCCTTAAGCTCTTCTTCAGAAGCTTTAAAAGGGATGTTTGCAACATAGATGTTCATAAAATACTACTATAAAAATGAATAAAATGATTTTCTCTTTATTGAGAAAACCTTAATACAAAATTATGCAAATAATTTCAATAAACAATACATTAATACAAAATATTTTTTATTTTACGGAAATTATAATGAGCGTATTAATGTTTTGTCTCTATCTGCACCCGTTGAAACTATTTTTACGGGAATTTTTATATTTTTTTCTATAAAATCGATGTAATCTAAAAGATTTTCAGGCAAATCTTTTTCAGATTGAATAAAATCAGGTAACTCATTCCAACCTTCCATTTCAACATAATTACAAGACAAGTTGTTTAGTGAATACATATCTACGGGGAATGCCTTAATTTCTTTACCCCCCAGATTATATTCAGTGCAGACTTTGATTTTATCAAAATTATTTAAGACATCTATTTTTGTCATAGCCAATTCGCTAATACCATTAATCATAACAGAATATTTCAAAGCAACTAAATCAAGCCAACCACATCTGCGAGGGCGTCCTGTTGTAGCACCGAATTCATCGCCTGCTTTACGAATTTTTTCGCCTACTTCATTGTCTTGCTCAGTTGGGAAAGGACCATTTCCAACTCTCGTTGTATAAGCTTTTGCAACACCTACAATTCTATTTATTGCCGTTGGGGGAATGCCTAATCCTGTGCATGCACCTCCAACTGTCGGATTTGAACTTGTTACAAAAGGATATGTCCCGTGATCTACATCTAACATTGCACCTTGTGCTCCTTCGGCAAGGATGTTAAATCCTTCTTGTAAAGATTGATTTAAATACGAAGAGGTATCTTTTATGTATGGATCTATTAATTCATCAAAGTGCAAATATTGCTCAATGATTTCTTCTATATTTAGTTCTTGTGAATGATATAAGTTTTTAAGTATTTTGTTTTTTTCTTGAACATTGAAGCGTAATTTTTCTTCAAAAGTTTTCCTATCCAATAAATCTACAATTCTAATACCAACACGAGAGAATTTATCAATGTAAGAAGGACCTATTCCTCTTCCTGTTGTACCAATTGCACTTTTCGAAGTGCTTTCAGAGATAGAATCGAGCAATTTATGGTAAGGCATTATTAGATGGGCTTTATGACTAATAAACAATCTGCCTGTAATTTGAATACCTTCATTTTCAAGCATTTTAATTTCTTCCATTAAAGCAACAGGATCAATAACCACTCCATTGCCAATAACGCAAACTGTATTATTATGCAAAATTCCCGATGGAATAAGATGTAAAATTGTCTTCTTCCCATTGATAACAATTGTATGACCAGCATTGGCACCACCTTGATAGCGTGCGACAATTTGGTATTTGTATTTGTCGGTTAGCAAATCTACAATTTTCCCTTTACCTTCATCTCCCCACTGGGTTCCAAGAATAACAGTTACAGGCATAATTTTTCCCCTGATATTTAATATTATAAAAAAAGCAAAAAAACAAAAAACAAAATTATTAAAGATTTATAAAAAATAGAAAAATTATAAGGAAATATTAAAAAGAAAAATTATAATTGAGAGATATCCTGAATTATTGTTAAGATGTTTTCAAGATGAGTGATTCTGAAAAGTTTTAGAATTTTTTCAGAAGGATTAAGTAAGAAGAGTTTTATATTTTTTTGAGATAAAGTGCGATGAACTGAAACAAGTGAACCTAATCCAGAGCTATTCATCATAACAACTTTAGATAAATCAATAATAAGTGAATGAAAATCTTGTTGTTTTAAATCATTAACTTGTTTTGAAAGATTTAGAGCTTCCTCTCCGCCTAATAAATTATCAGGGGCTTGCAAATAAGCAATCCCCTGATAGTTATCTAATTGTTTAATTTTGCTAAATTCAGAATTGTTCATTTTTAATTCCGATAAAACTTAATAAAATACATTATGCTGTTTTAATAGCTTTCGCAGATTTTTCTTTTTCTGCTTTCCAACCACTTTCTAGATCAATCTTTTGAACTTTTTCTTGGTACCAAATAACGAAGTTAGTTGCAATGAATACAGAAGAATAAGTACCTGTTAAAATACCAATAAGCATTGTAAAGGCAAATCCTTCAAGCACAGGACCACCAAAAGCAAGTAATACAACCAAAGTAATTACTACGGTTGCAACTGTATTTATAGTCCTACTCAAAGTTTCATTAATACTTAAATTCGCAAGTTTCAAGAAGTTCATACCTTTGTGCAAATCTTGGTTCTCACGGATACGGTCAAAGATAATAACGGTATCGTTTACAGAATAACCAACAACGGTCAATACTGCGGCAAGGATTTGCTGGTTAATTTCCAAATCCATAATCCCAAGTGCGTTGAACACAAGCACAAAAGTTATAACCACAAAAACGTCGTGAACTAATGCGATAATTGCACCAAGGCCAAAAGTAAATTCAAAACGGAAACCGATGTAAATTAACATTGCTATAATTGCGAGCAATACAGCAATAAAGGCTTGAAATCTAAGTTCGGAACCTATTTTTGCACCAATTTTATCTACTTTTAAAATTGTAAATGTATTATTTGAAATTCCTTGCAAAGCTGTTTGAATTTTAGATTGAGCATCGCCAAGGTCTTGAACACGAATCAAAAATTGGTTTGTTTCACCAAATGATTTAATTTCAGAATTTTTATATCCTACTTTATTAACAGCATTACGAATTTGGTCGGTATTAATATTATTTTTAAAAGCAACAGCTATTTCAGAACCACCGGTGTAATCAATACCAAATTTTGGTGGGAAAATAAAAGCCGTTAAAAATCCAACCAATATAATACTTACTGAAAAAATAACCCAAGCGTTTCTTCTGGTTACAAAATCTATATTCGTTTTTTCAAAAAATTGCATAATAAATATCTCCTAAATTATTTAATTGTATCAAGTTTCTTTTGTCCAAAACCAAAGTGAGAAGCACCGTTTGAAATAATCATTTCAATAATTGAACGTGAAATCAAAATTGCTGTAAACAGTGTCATAATAATACCGATCATTAAAGTAAGTGCAAAACCTTGAATTGGTCCGCTTCCAAAGTAGTATAAAATAAGTCCAGTGATGAAAGTTGTGATATTAGAGTCCATAATAGCACTTAAAGCTTTACTAAATCCCTCATCAATAGCAGATTTAAGACTTCTCCCTTTCTTTAATTCTTCACGAATTCTTTCGTAAATCAGCACGTTGGCATCAACCGCCATACCGAGAGTCAATATAATACCGGCAATACCGGGCAAAGATAAAGTACCTCCCAGAGATGCAAGTATTCCAAGCATAAGGACGATGTTTAAAATTACGGCGAAGTCAGCAACTAAACCACCAACACTATAATATATAAACATAAAGAGAACAACAGCCAAAGCGGCGATAATACTTGCAGTAACACCATTTCTAATTGAGTCTTCCCCGAGTGAAGGACCAACTATTCTTTCTTCGATGATTTGTACTGGAGCTTTCAAAGCACCTGCTTTTAAAACTATTTCAAGCAAACGTGCTTCTTCGGCATTTGCCATACCTGTAATTTGAGAGTTGCCACCTGATATTTTACTTTGAACAACAGGAGCGGAATATACTCTATCATCTAATACAATTGCAATACGTTTTTGCAAGTTAGCACCTGTAATTTTTGCCCAACGTTCAGCACCATCAGAATTCATTGCCATTGTAACCATAGGAGCATTGTTAGTAGGGTCATAAGTTGCCAATGCGTCTGTAATCACATCACCTGTTAGTTCAGGTTCTTTTTTTAAGGAATAAAAGTCAAATACTTTTACATTTTGTTTTAAAAATCTTTGGTCAGGTTTAGCATCAATAGCAATTTGTAAATCAGCAGGCATCATAGCTTTGATTTCTGGTCTATTTAAAATTTCATTGAACTTCGGGATAGAATCTTCCAAAATTTTAAACATATATTCGCCTTCTGGGAACTGCGAACTTGTGTAGTAAATTGGTACTATCTTTGCATTTTTTTGTTGTGGTGCATAATAAGTTGTAAACAATCTTGTAAACGGATGGTCTTCAAGATATTTACGTGCTGCTTCTTCTTTTGGTAAACCAGCGTAAGGGTCAGTTGAATCTTTTGTCTTTGTTGAATCTTTAACTAAAACAGTAGAATCTTTGGCAATAGAATCTTTTTCAAGTTTTTCAGTTTTTTTCTCTAATTTAGTTTCGGCAGTTTTTTTATTTTCAGATTTTGCAATATCTGCATTTTGAACTGTTGCTTTTGTTGTATCCTGAACATTATTAGTTTCTGGAATACCTGCTTTTCTATCGTGCAAGAACTTATCAATACGAGCGAAAAATTCAACAATTTGCTTGTTATTTTTAACTAATTTGAATTCCAAGCGAGCAGTAGTTTGCAACAAACTACGCATTTCAGTAACATTAGAAACACCCGGTAATTCCATCAAGATACGGTTTGTACCTTGTTTTTGGATATTAGGTTCAGCAACACCATATTGGTCAATTCTTTGGCGAAGAACTTCAAGTGCTTGGTCTATTGCTTGCTTTTGGTCTTCTCTAAGTTTGTCTATAATTTTATCATCAGATAAATCACGTACATTACCAAAGTCAAAATAAGAGATTAATGATTTACCTTTTGGACGTGCTATTGCATTAAAATTCTTTAAAAAGATGTCAATAACATCTTGATCAGTATTTTTTGCTTCTTCTTTTGTCTTTGCAATAACTTGTTCAAAAGTTTCATCAATTTGTTCTTTTGATGCAGTTTCTTCAATCAATTTTGCAACATCAACTTCAAGAGTAACATACATACCGCCCCGTAAATCTAACCCAAGTTTTAATTGGGAATTTTTTGCCTTCAACAACGCTTCTCCATATTGCTTTTTAAAAGATTCCATAATTGCAAGTGAATCAGCTGGACTTTTTGCCGATTTCGCACGTTGCAAATATCCCTTTTGAATACTTTCCAAGTTGTAGGCTCTAAATGTTGGATATAACATTGCTATCGCTGCAATTACCGTAACTCCAACTAAAATTATTTTGCCAAGTACCTTCTTCAAAGATAACCTCCGATATTAGCCTAAAAATTTTTCAAATTAAAAAAAATAGAATTACAAATTTAACTTATTTTTTCCAAAAAACAATTAATTATTTGATAGTTATATTATTTTTTTTATTTTATTTATAATTTTCTATATTTTTCTATATTTTTGATATAATAATTTAATTTAATAATTACTTTTTATTTGATTTTATTTAGTATTTCAAAATCATCAAAATTTATTTTTGACGAGCCGATTATTTGATATTTTTCATGCCCTTTGCCTGCAATTATAATATAATCATTTTTACGGGAAATTTCGTAGGCAGTAAGAATAGCATCATATCTAGATTCTATTGTTTGAACTTTATTTCTCAAATTAGATGGAACTCCTTTTAAAATTTCTTTTATAATTTGGCTCGGTTCTTCATTTCTTGGATTATCCGAAGTAATAATCACATAATCAGAATAATTTACTGCAATATTTCCCATTTCAGGTCTTTTCTCTTTGTCTCTGTCGCCTCCACAACCAAATACACAAATAATTTTAGATAAGATGTTATCTTGTTCTTTGATTGCATTCAAATTTTGCAAAACTTTCATCAACGCATCAGGTGTATGAGCATAATCTACGATACCTATTGCTTCATTTGGTAGTTTCACCAATTGCATTCGACCAGGAGGGGCTTGTATTTGCTTCGCAGAACTTATCAATTCTTCCAAATTAAAACCTAATGAATACAAACAAATTATAGAAAATGCCAGATTTTCTATATTGAATTTCCCAATTAGATTTGATTTTACTTTATAATAATAATTATTATTATTAATGCCAGTAGCAATATTGTTGCCAATATGATCATTTAATTCTAAATCAAATGAAATTGAACTAATTGAAGTATTTTCGTTTAATATTTTAATTAAAGAATTGTCGTATTTGCCAATTGTGTAAATGTGTTTTGTCCCACAATCTTGGACAATTAAATCAGAATATTTATCATCTTGATTGATAATAGCGGAAGAATTTTGCCCTAAACTTTTAAATAATATTTGTTTGGCTTGAGCATAATTTCTCATAGTTTTATGAAAATCAAGATGGTCATGCGATAAATTAGTAAAAATTGCAGAGATAAAATTAATTCCAAAAACTCTATGTTGAACAAGGGAGTGAGATGAAACTTCCATAACGGCATACTCTACATGTTTACTACGAAAATAAGCAAATAGTTCAAATAATTCTAATGATTCAGGGGTGGTATGGGTTGTAGGAATATTTTCTTCATTTAAATAAATGCCTGTCGTCCCAATTATAGCAACATTTCTGTGGAAATTTTTAAGTAAAGAAGCAATCAAAAAAGTAATGGTAGTCTTACCGTTTGTTCCAGTAACACCAATTATTTTAATATCTTTTGCAGGGAAATCAAACCAAACGTTTGAAAGTTGAGCCAAAGCGAGTCTTGAGTCAGCAACTAAAATATAAGAAATATCTTGCATTATTTTATCAGGCAATCTTTCGCAAATAATGGCAACAGCACCATTTTGAATTGCTTGATTAATGAAATTATGCCCATCTGTTGTATTTCCCGATATTGCTACAAAAAGTGAATTAGATGAAATTTTGTTTGAATTATAAGCAATATTATCAATAAATATTTCTTTATCTCCTATGATTTGCAAATAATTTAAAAAAGGGAGTAACTGATTTAGGTTTTTCATTATTAAAGATTAAAATTAAAAGATTACAAATTTATTAAAAATATAAATAAAGTCGTTTAAATTAAACAAAATTATGAAAATATTCGTAATTTTGCAATTTTAAAATTAAACAAAACAAAAATAATGGCTTCCAGACCAATTAATGTGTTATATGTAACCAGTGAATCATTGCCATATATAAGAATACAATCGCTCGGAGATATATCGTATTCTTTTGTTATGGCGATGAGAGAACAGGGAGTAGATATAAGGTTAGCAATGCCCCGCTACGGAATAATATCTGAACGTCGGCACCAAATTCATTATATTAAAAGGCTAACTGATTTACCGATTCCTATTGGTAAGGAAAGTTATCCATCATCAATCAAATCATCTTCAATGAACTCTCCAAGAACAAAAGTACAAGCTTATATTACAACTAATGAATATTACTTTACTTCGAGGAAAGGGGTTTATAGAGATGCTAAAACATTAGAACTTTATCCTGATAATAACGAAAGATTCTTGTATTTTTGTCGTTCTATTGTTGAAATGTGTAATCTAACTGAATGGGTGCCTGACATTATTCACTGTGTCGATGGTGAAACTGCCTTAATTCCAGCACTGTTTAAATTAACTTATCCTGAAAAATTTGAAAAAACTAAATTTGTTCTTTCAATTCATACTTTTGAAGAGCAATATATTTCTGGAAAAAGTTTTTTTGAAAAAACATCTTTGCCAAAAGAATATAAAGATTATTTTATACACCAAAATAAATTTAATTTTTTGAAAGCAGGAATTGAATTTGCTGATACAGTTGTGTTTTCAAATAGAAATTATTATGAAACAAACCTGGCAAATCCAGATATTAGTGGTGGGTTAATGGGCTTATTGGCAAGCAAAGATGTGCAAGTTTTGCCTAATGGAATTGACCCTTGGTCTTGGGATATGCGAAAGGATAAACAGATTTGTTCAAAGTATGAAAATGATTTAGAAGAATTTAAATATAATAATAAAGTTAGTTTATCTCAAAAATTTGAATTAGATTATGACCCAAGTATACCTATTTTGGGATTAATTTTAGATGTTAATGAATACGAAGCAATTGAATATTTCATTGAAAATGCCCCTGCAATCTTTAAAGATGAAAATATTATGATATTAGCTTTGGCACGAGTAGAAACCAGATACAAAAATACATTAAACTTATTAGCAAAGAAATATAAAAAATCATTTAGAGTACAATTTACCACTGATTTATCTTTATTCCATCAACTGTTTGCTGGCTCGGATTTTTACTTGTCTTTGGATAATCACGACCCAACAAATATGAATTTGGCATTTGCAGCCCGTTACGGGGCTATACCTGTTGCAAATGATTTTTATGTTGATAAAACTCTTTTTAAGTCGATAGATGAAAAGAAAGGTTTTGCTATACTTTTTGAGAAAAAGAAAGTTGAAGAGTTCCATAAAGCAATTGAAAAAGCAGTTAAAATATTTAATAATAAAGAAACGTTCAATACAATAATTGAAAGTGCAGTTGCACAAAAGTTTAGTTGGGATAATTCCGCTAAAGAATTTAAAACTATTTATACAAAACTTTTAAAAGGCGCAAAACTTGAAAAGTAATTTTAATATAAAAATTTTATTGTATTCGTTTTTTTTATATAGTATATCTTTTTTAATTTCTTGTAATGAAGCTCCCACAGATACAGGATACAATCTTATTAACGATACAATTTCCGTAAACGTTGTAACATCTGATACTACCCAGTTGATATATAAAACAGATACAAAAAGTTTCTCCCCTTGTGTAGCAAATGCAAATGTCTTATTTTGCGGGAAGTCGGATAATATCCAAGCCGCTTCAATCATTAGATTTGCGTATCTACCCGATTCACTCTCTTACTTGAAGGAAAGCGATATTGTCTCTGCCAAACTTACATTATTCCCTAATAGATATGCTTTAGGCGATACAAATAATGCGAATTTTAGTTTCACTTTAAAAAAAGTTGAAAATTATTGGAGTGTTAATGCAAACTGGGACTCAATTTCAGTACCTGGATTTATGAGTAGAGATGTGGGTATCTATTCAGGGAAAATTTTACTGCAAGACACTATACCTGCAATTACAATTGATATTGACAAGAAATTAATAACTGAATGGTTCCAACTTAAAACCGATACATTAGCTGCTGTTGTAAATTGGGGAGTTGCATTAATTCCCGCACAAAGTTCAAATGTAATTTACAGCTTTGGTGGTGAAGGTATTAGTCAAACCACAGACAAAATACCAACGTTACAAATAATATACAACGATAGCACAGCTCATTTGGATACTTTATACCTTTATGCAGGTTTAAATGCAGCTTTTTTAAATTCAACTTCAAACAATAATGATGATATTGTTATTCAAGGAGGGTTCGATATACGGACTAATCTTTATTTTAATATAAATCAAATTCCCCCTTTTGCTAATATTAGTAAAATGGAATTAGACCTTACTTTAAATAAAGAAAAATCCCTTATTGGAAATGATACATTAAAAACTTTGTTTAGAATTGATTTTGTAAGTGATACAACAAAAAGTATGTATGGTAATTATTATTATTATGCAGTAAAATCTGATTCACTTAGTGATGTTTATAGTTGTGTAAGTGTTACATCTGCCGCACAAGTTTGGAATAGATTTGATGGTAAAGGTATTTTGCAAATTGGTGCTGCCGATTTCGCTTCGCAATATCAAGTACTGGATAAATTAGTCTTTTACGGTATTAATGACCCTGACCCAGCAAAAAGACCAAAAGTAAGAATAGTTTATACAAAACAATCAAAAAGATAATTATTTAATTTATAAAATTATAATAAATGAATATTAAAAAAAACATAACTTTAACATTGTTTTATTTCAGTCTAATGCTTGTATTTACTAAAACAAGTTTTTCGCAAGGTGGCTCAAATTATTCAATATTAGGATTCGGAGATATTAACCAAGTTATTTCAGCAAGTTATGAAGGTCTTGCTGGGACTGCAATTGCTATCCCAAGTTCTAACTCAATAAATATAATAAATCCTGCACTCATTTCACTTGTAACAGATACACGTTTGCAAGTAGGTTACAATTTTAATCAAAATATTGTTACAACTGCAAATTCTAATTTATGGCAAAATAATGGCGGTGTGAATGGTATTAATGCCTTATTTGCGTTGGATACCACAGCCAAAGTTTCTGTTGCATTAGGATTAATTCCCGCTTCAAAAGTTAATTATTTAGTTGCTAAATCTTTTGTTGTCCCTTATAATAATGGTGAGTTGCATGGTAAATCTCTTTATAAAGGTTCGGGGGGATTATCTTCCCTTTATTTAGCTTTGGGAGCTAATGTTGTTGATAATTTATATCTTGGGGCAAATGTCTTCGGTAATTTTGGCTCTATCAATTACAATAATACTATATCTTACCTGGAAGATTATACTTTTACTAATACTTTTAATCAACAAGATTATTTTTCTGGTTTTGGCTATAAATTCGGGCTTTTTTACCAATTCCCATCTAATTTTAATATTGGTGCTTATTATTCAAACTATGGTTCAATTAAGATAGATAGAGTAAAATCTTATTCATCAGATTTATTAAAAGATACTACTTTTACGGAATCTTTAAATGTTAATCCCCCAAGTTCCTTTGGTGTTGGAATTTCGTATCAAACAGGCAAATTTTTAATTGGCGCAGATTGGAAAGTTTTAAATATTTCAAATTTGAACTATGGTTTTTCATTGGATAATAAATTTAAAAATTCTACCGAAACATCAATTGGAGTAATTAGATTTGGCAATACTATGCCTGGTACAAATTATGCTGATAGAATTACTTATAGGTTTGGTGCAGGGTATAATGCTTTATATTATGAAATTGCAAATACAAATATTAACGAAATAAATTTGTCCGTTGGGGCTTCTTTCCCGATTGGTTATAGCGGGCTATTAGATGTTGCGGCTATTTTTGGGCAAAGAGGGACAACTAACAATGGGTTATTAAATGAATATTACGGCAAGTTAATGATTGATTTTAGCATTGGAGAAGGTTGGTTCCATCCGTATAAACGTGAATATTAATTTATAATTTAATTTAGAAAATGAAAATGAAAACAAATAAAGATTTTTATCCCGAAGTCCGTTCTACAACTGTTATAGGTGTTTTAAAAGATGGGCATTCTGTTCTGGGTGCTGATGGGCAAGTTACTTTCGGAAATACCGTGATGAAAGGTAATGCAAAAAAAGTTCGGACATTATACGATGGACAAGTTTTAGCAGGTTTTGCAGGAGCAACCGCTGATGCTTTTACTTTGTTGCAAAAATTTGAAGAGAAACTTGAAACTCATCGTGGTAATTTACAGCGTGCTTCTATTGAACTTGCCAAAGATTGGCGAACAGATAGATTTTTACGTAAATTAGAAGCTATGCTTATTGTAATGAATAAATCTAATATCTTCTTAATAAGTGGTACAGGCGACGTTGTAGAACCAGAAGAAAATGTGATTGCTATTGGCTCGGGTGGCAATTTTGCGTATGCTGCTGCTTCTGCTTTAATCCAACATTCTAATTTATCTGCTCGTGAAATCGTAGAAGAAAGCTTGAAAATTGCATCGAAAATTTGTATTTACACTAATTCAAATTTTGTAATAGAAGAACTGTAAATAAAATTTCTTCACAATAAACAATATTTATACTAAATGTTTTAATACTCAATCATCACTGATTGAGTATTATTTTTTCAAATTCCTCCAATAAAAGGGGAAAGTTATACAAAACATACATAGTCCCTCTATGATATCTCCAAGATGTTGGTCCCTTAAAATAAAAATATAAGAAAAAACTTTTAAATTGTAAAAAAAATATAGGAATCGTTCTTTTTTGTAATTTTGCAATATACCAATTGAGATGTATGTAAAGAAACGAATTGGGTATTATAAACGCAGAAAGCATTTAATTACTTATTGTTAAACATAAAAATATATTATTTATGAGTATCAAAAATATGATTAGGGAAATTCTGATCTTTTTTCATTTAGATATAACTAAAAATCTTAAATATGATAGATTAACATATCAAATAATGAAGAAGATTCTCAAAAAAGGGGATAATTGCATTGATGTTGGCTGCCATAAAGGAACAATGTTAAATTTAATGCTTAAATATTCACCAGAAGGCAGGCATTACGCTTTTGAACCTATTCCCTACTTATTTAAAGAATTAGAAACACATTACAAAAATAAAGCTGAAATCTTTCCTTATGCACTTTCAGATAGCGACGGGGAAACTACTTTCCAACTTGTTAAAAATGCTCCTGCTTATAGTGGCATCAAAAGGAGACATTACGATATTCCAAACCCAGAAATTGAAGAAATAAAAGTCGAAATGAGAACTTTAGATGGGATTATTCCTTTAAGCGAGAAAATTAATTTTGTAAAAATTGATGTAGAAGGCGGAGAATACGGTGTAATTAAGGGTGCAAAAAATTTATTAAAAAAGAATAAGCCTGTTGTTTTGTTTGAATGTGGAATAGGAGGTAGTGATTATTACGGGACAAATCCACTTTATTTATTCAATTTTATTTCAAATGAAATAGGTTTAAAAATATATACTTTGGAAGCATATATTAAAGGTAAAAGTCCGATGAGTGCCACTGAATTTGAAAAATACTTTAATACTAATGAAGAATACTATTTTGTAGCAAGTTAAGACATATGCAATAAAGTTCTTTTGCTGATTTTGTGTATTCTTAACTATATGGGATAGTGAATAATTAAAAAATTGATGAATATTTTTTATTTTTGAAATTAATTTAATTAAACAAAATATGATTAACAATAAATAAATGACTGAATTACTGACAATAAAACAAGCAAGCGATTGGGCAACCGAATATTTGAAAAAAAATATAACAACTTCAAATATTTCGTATTTGGTTAACTATGGACGAATTAAAAAACTCGGTGATAATGGTTCAACATTAATCGATAAAAATGAGCTAATTACTTATTATAAATCATTTTATGGTAATAGAGAACTTGACTGGAAAGACCAATTAGGAGATGATCTAAATTGGTCATTGTCTTTTGATTGGCTTAAAGAGAAAGATACAACAAAACATGTACATAGATTACACCCATACAAAGGGAAATTTATTCCACAACTTGTTGAGTATTTTTTAGATAGTCATACAGATAATTTTAAAAAGCAGGTATATTTCCAAAAAGGTGATATCGTTCTAGACCCATTTTGTGGTAGTGGAACAACTTTGGTGCAAGCCAATGAATTGGGAATAAACGCCATTGGAATTGATATTTCAGCATTTAACGCATTTATTAGCAATGTAAAATTAGCAAAATGTGATTATGTGGACTTAAACAATGAAATAAAAAAAATAACACATGCTTTAAAAAACTTTATTGCACAAACTAATCATTTAACATTTGAAAACGAATTACTTGCAGAATTGAATGAATACAATAAACAATATTTTCCATCACCTGAATTTAAAATTAAAGTTCGTCAGAAACAGATAAATGAATTAGAATATACTAACGAAAAAGTTAATAATTTTATGCCAACTTTTGAAAAATTGGTAAAAAAATACAACTTGAAAATCGTCCAGGAAAATACAGATAATTTTTTAGGTAAGTGGTATTTACAAACTGTTAAAGATGAAATAGATTTAGTTTTTTCAATGGTAAAACAAATAAAAAATATTACGACAAAAAAAATTCTAAGTGTTATATTAAGCAGAACAATTCGTTCTTGCAGAGCAACAACACATGCCGATTTGGCAACCTTAATTGACCCTGTAACTTCAATTTATTATTGTGCAAAACACGGTAAAATTTGTAAACCTGTATTTTCAATGCTTCCGTGGTTTGAAAGATACAGTAAAGACACAATTCAAAGATACGCTGAATATGAAAAACTTAAAACAAAAACTTTCCAATATTGCTTAACAGGAGACAGTAGAAATATTGACATTTTTGCAGAAATTGAAAATAAAAATCCACAATTTGCAGAAATAGTTAAAAATCATAAAATAAAAGGTATCTTCAGCAGTCCGCCTTATGTTGGATTAATTGACTATCACGAACAACACGCTTACGCATACGATTTGTTTGGTTTCGAACGAAACGACAATTTGGAAATTGGAGCAATGCAACAAGGACAAAGCAAACAAGCAAAAGAAAATTATGTGCAAGGAATTGCAGATGTTTTGAATAATACAAAACGTTTTTTGGCAAACGATTACGATATATTTTTAGTCGCAAATGATAAAAATAATTTGTATCCGAGAATAGCAGAATTAGCAGGAATGCAAATTGTTAATCAACATAAAAGACCTGTTTTAAACAGAACTGAAAAAGATAAAACAGCATATTCGGAAATAATATTTCATTTAAAATCAAAATAAATTTATGAAAACTTTTGAGATACAATACATTAGCAGGTATTATGATGAAAAGAATTACAATTCGGAAACTATTAAAGCAAAAACTGAAGAAGATGTATTAAAAAAGTTCGCGAAATTATTTGGAATTAAAAATTTCAAACAATTATTTGAACCAATGTATATGTGGGAAGATGGTCAATGGATGTCGTCTTTTAAATATATAAATGAAGTTGAAGAAATAGTTTGTGAACATTGTAATGGAAGTGGGAAAATTCAAATAAATAAGAAAAAAAATGGCTCTAAATAAAGAACAAATACAATCAATTGAAAATGTTTTACGAAACAGTTTAAGACATAAATTTCAGAATTATAAACCAGAACCTGCCTCAATGCCTTTTCATACCAGATTGTTGGGCAAAGATATAATGGCATTATTTTCATTTATTCATTCGTTGAATACTAATTTTGGAACAAGTATTTTTGAACCTGTTGCACTTGCTTTGGCAAGTTCTAAATTTAAAGTTGCTAAAAGTCAATCACAAGCAGGAACTCAAATGAGTGAAAATGCTCAATTTGAAATACAGCAAATAATGGACGAATTGACAGCCGCAAACGTAAAACCTGATAAAATTAAAGAAACAGAAACAATTAGAAAAGTTTGTCAAACAGGAACTTTAAGAAAAGTTAAACCAACATTGGTTGATATTTGGCTCGAAAGTCATGACGGAGAATATTTTTTATTTGACATTAAAACTGCAAAACCAAACAAAGGCGGTTTCAAAGAATTTAAAAGAACTTTGTTAGAATGGACAGCAGCAATTTTGGCAGAAAATCCAAATGCAAAAGTAAATACGATAATTGCAATTCCTTACAATCCTTATGAACCCAAACCTTACAGTCGTTGGACAATGGCAGGAATGTTAGATTTGGAAAATGAATTAAAAGTAGCAGACGAATTTTGGGATTTTCTTGGTGGTCAGGGAACTTACAAAGATTTATTGGATTGTTTTGAACGTGTTGGAATTGAACTTCGCAAGGAAATTGATGATTACTTTGAAAAATACCAAAGAATATTATGATAAAGATGGAAGAATAGATATCAATGAAATATCTATAAAAATTTGTCTTAAATAAAATAGCACAACCCTTAACTATATAGTAAGTTAAAGGTTGTGTTTCAAGAAAGAATTAATGAGAAATATTAAGATTTGCTTATTTCAACTATTTCATAATTTAAAGTACCAGCAGGCACTTTGACAGAAATTTTTTCACCCAAAGTCTTTCCTAATAAAGCTTTGCCAACCAAAGAAGTAACAGAAATTTTATTTTCTAAAAAGTCAGCTTCTTCGGCAGAGACAATTGTATATTCTACAAATTCATTTCTATCTAAATCTTTAAGTTTTACTTTGGATAAAATATAAATTTTATCGTCGGGGAATTGACCTGCCTTGATAATTTGAGCTTTAGAAAGCATAAAATTAATTTTTTGAATTTTTAATTCAAGCAAGCCTTGTTCTTCTTTAGCGGCATCATAATCAGCATTTTCTGATAGATCGCCGTGAGAACGAGCATCAGCAATTTTTTGGGCAATTTCAATTCTTTTTGTCGTAGTCAAATATTCCAATTCTTTTTCAAGTTCTACCATTTTTTGTTTGGTTAAATATACTGTATCACTCATAAATACTCCTAAATTTTTCAAATTATAAATTAAATATGTCTGAAAATATGTCCCATCTTTTCTTTTTTTGTTTGAAGATAACCAATATTAATAGGATTAGGTTGAATTTCGAGTGGAACAGTTTCTACAACTTCTAATCCATAACTTTCAATACCAACACGTTTAGTAGGATTATTTGAAATAAGTTTCATTTTTTTCACTCCTAATGCTACTAAAATTTGAGCACCTATTCCGTAATCACGAGCATCAGCTGGGAAGCCGAGTGCTAAATTAGCTTCAACAGTATCTAATCCGCCTTCTTGCAATTTATAAGCTTTAAGTTTATTAACTAACCCAATTCCTCGTCCTTCCTGTCTCATATAAAGGACAACTCCTTTTCCTTCTTTTTCAATCATCTCCATAGATTTATGTAATTGAGGACCACAATCACATCGCAGAGAACCAAATACATCCCCTGTTAAACATTCTGAATGTACCCGAACAAGTATAGGTTCATTTTCTGTCCAAGTTCCTTTGACTAATGCGGTGTGTTCCGCACCATCAACAAGGCTAACAAAAACTTTTATGTCAAAGTCGCCATGTTCAGTAGGTAATTTAGCAGATGCAACTTCTTGCACAAGATTAGTGTTTTTAAATAGGTAAGAAATTAAATCTTTAATTGTAGCAATCTTAAGATTAAACTTCTTAGCAAATAATTTTAAATTATCTAAACGAGCCATAGTTCCATCTTCGTTCATAATTTCGCAAAGGACACCAGATTGCTTCAATCCAGCAAGTTTCATTAAATCAACAACTGCTTCTGTATGTCCTGCACGTCGTAAAACACCACCATTACGAGCAATCAGCGGGAAGATATGACCAGGTCTCAATAAATCTTCGGCTTTAGTATCTTTATTTGCAATTGCACGAACAGTTGCCGCTCTATCAAAAGCTGAAATTCCCGATGAAGTTCCATAAGCATAATCTACAGAAACTGTGAAACGAGTTCCATGAAATGCTGAGTTGTCCTTAACCATAGTTTCTAGTTCTAATTCTTTTGCCCTTTCTTCCGTTAAAGCGACACAAATTAAGCCCCGTGCATTTTGCGACATAAAGTTAATTGTATCAGCTGTACATAATTCGGCAGATGCAATTACATCACCTTCGTTTTCACGGTCTTCATCGTCCATTATTATTACCATCTTCCCTTGTAAGAGGTCTTCGATTACTTCTGGTATTGTATTCATTCTATTACATTTTTATTAATTTCAAAATAAAAAAGAAATCTTTTGCTTACGGCAAAAGATTTTCAGTGCTATTTATTATTTCAACTAGATCTTTGTTGAAACAGCAACTCTTTCAAATTTCACTTTCGTGTTCTCACCAATTTGTAATGTGATAGTTTTATCGTCTAATTCAACGACAGTGCCATGCATTCCCGAAGTTGTGATAACTCTATCACCCTTTTTAATACTTTCTAACATTTTTTTATGTTCACTTTGTCTTTTTTGTTGAGGTCTTATCATCAAAAAATACATTATCAAAATTACAGCACCAAACATAACTAATGTTGAAATCAAAGAGCCGCCGCCTCCTTGTTGTCCATTAGGAGGTGCCATTGCATACGCTTGTTGTAAGTCAAAAAACATAATTATCTTATTTTATAAAAAAAACAAAATTACGAATTATTTTTAAATAACAATAAATTCTTAAACATTAAAAATTTACAATAAAAAATTAATGTTTAAAATGCCTCATCCCAGTAAAAATCATTGCAATATTATTGGCATCAGCGGCGGCAATCACTTCTTCATCGTGAATAGAACCGCCAGGTTGAATTGCGGCAGTAGCACCTGCTTCAGTTGCTTTTAATAAAGCATCGGCAAACGGGAAAAATGCATCACTTGCGACAGTTGAACCGCTTAACTTTAACCCCATTAATTTTGCCTTTTCAACTGCTATGCGTGAAGAATCTACTCTGGACATTTGACCGGCACCTACTGCTAATGTTCGGTCAAATTTAGTATAAACAATTGAATTTGATTTTACGTGTTTTGCAACTTTCCAGCCAAAAAGCAAACTTTTTATTTCGTCGTCGGTTGGTTGTCTTTTAGTTACAACTTTCATCATAGATTCATCATATAATTCTTTATCTGTGGATTGAACAAGAACTCCACCAGCAACAGATTTTATTTCAATATTGCGATTCTCCGCAAATTTTTTAAAATTTACAGTTAATAATCTACGGTTTTTCTTTTTCATTAAAAGTTCCAATGCTGCTTTTTCAAAAGCAGGAGCAATTAAAACTTCTGTGAAGATTGCGTCAATTTCTCGAGCAAGTTCCAAAGTTAAAGTATCGTTCATTGCAATAATGCCACCATAAGGAGATTCCTTATCTGTTTCAAAAGCTTTCTGCCAAGCATCAAGCAAATTATTTGCTGTACCTACACCACAAGGATTAGTATGCTTAATAATCGCAACTGTCGGTTCAGTAAATTCATTGATTAAATCTACCGCTCCATTAATATCAACTATATTATTATAAGAAAGTTCTTTGCCGTGTAATTGTTTGAAAATATTAGTAAAGTTCCCATACAAAGCCGCTTCTTGATGTGGATTTTCTCCATAACGTAAATTCTGGTCTAATTTCAAAGCTAAGGTAAATTTTTCTGGCGTGTGAATCTTGTTATAAGATTTGAAATAATCAGAAACCAAGCTATCGTAATAAGAAGTTTCTTGGAATACTTCGCCGGCAAGTTCTAATCGTAAATTCAAAGGTATTGTTGTGTTATTTGCTTTTAAAGTTTCAATAATTTGATTGTACCGTACTGGATTAATAACAGGTACCGTCCATAAATAATTTTTTGCGGCTGAACGCAACATTGTCGGACCACCAATATCAATATTTTCAATTAATTCTTCGTGTGAAATTTCTTCTTGTGAAAGTTTGTTTTCAAATGGATAAAGATTCACAACGAGTAAATCAATAGATTGATAATTGAAATCTTGCAATTGTTTTATATGCTCTGGATTATCTAATTGAGCAAGCAACCCTGAATGAATAGCAGGGTGCAAAGTCTTGACTCTACCGCCAAAACATTCAGGAAAATTTGTGAGTTCTGTAACACTTTTTACTGGCAAGCCTGCTTCCTTCAAAGATTTCTCTGTTCCACCTGTGGAATAAATTACAATTCCTAATTTTAATAATTCTTGTGCAAATTCAATTATTCCATCTTTTTTTGAAACGGATATTAGTGCTGTTTTAATTTGATAATTGTTTGTTGAATTCATATTTTATATAATCTATTGTGAATAAAAATCAATTTAGTAAAATTCAAAATTAAGTGAAAATTACAATTTATTCAATATTTAATATTTTATACTAATCTTTTAATTAAACGTGCAGCAAAAGCACCATCACAGCTATGTCTATGAGGGAAGGTTTGCATCATCCCTTTTGAACATACCTTTTCGGGCAAATACTTTTCGGCAGGGTCAAGTTGGAATTCAGGATGTTTTTGCAAAAAAGTTTCAATAACAATAAAGTTTTCTGATGGTTCAATTGTGCAAGTTGAATAAACAATTACTCCCCCGGGCTTAACTTGTTCAGCAGCATTTTCCAAAATATTATCTTGGATTTTGTTTAATTTAATAATATCTTCCACTTCTCTTTTCCACTTAATATCAGGCTTTTTAGAAATTGTACCTAACCCAGTGCAAGGGACATCAGCAAGCACTAAATCAAAAGGTTCATCAAAATCTATATCTGTCGCATCACCATTCATTACTGTTATATTGGTAATCCCAAGCCTTGCAGCGCCTTCCGAAATAAAACGTAGTTTAGATTCGTATTTATCAATAGCAAAAATCTCCCCTGTATTATTCATTAATTCAGCCAAATAAAAGGACTTCCCTCCTGGCGCGGCACATAAATCTAAAACACGCCAATTTATTTGAGGATTGGCTAACTGAATTACCAAAGAAGCACTTGGGTCTTGTATTGCTACTTCTCCGTTTTTGAAAAAAGAAGTTTCAAAAAAATTTATTTTAGGATTAAATATCATAAATGTATCGTCGTGGTACGAGTAATTCTTGTATATTACTTCGTTTTCATCTAAAAATTTCCTAAATTCTTCTTTTTTGTTTTTTAATTTATTGATTCTTGCCGGTATATAAGGTCGTTTATTCATTGCTACAAGAAGTTTTTCAGTTTCTTCATAACCAAATTGTTCAATCCATCTTTTTACTAACCACTTTGGAAATGAGTATAAAACTGCTAAATAATAATTAGGGTCTTCATCTTTTTCGGGATAACGTACATTCTCCATATTTCTTAAGATGTTCCTTAATACACCATTTACAATACCAGCAGTTTTTTCGCCTTGAATATTTTTAGTGATTTCAACAGTTTCATAAATTGCGATTGGTGGGGGGATTTTTGTTAAAAACATTAACTGATAAAGACCTACACGCATTGCATTTTTTACCCAATTTAAATTTTTTTGAAAATCTCCGTGATAAAATCCCGTTAAGATCCAATCTAATTTACCTCTCCAGCGTATTACTCCATTTACTATTTCGGTTAATAATGCTTTATCAAATTTATTAAAATCCTCTTTTTGGTATTCAGCATTTAGAAGCTTATCAATATAAGAATCGCTCCTATCATACCTGTTTAATATTTTAACTGCCGCAAAACGAACATTATAATTACGTTTATGGGTTTCTTGATTTATATTTTCATTATGTTGTTCTTCAGAATTTGCGTCTTCTTGAAAAATTTTTTCATTATTATGTAACTTTTCGTTAGAAAAATTGTTATTATTTATAATATTCTCATTATTTTCATTATTTTTGTTATAAAGAGAAGATGAATTTTGTTCGTTCATAAACTGATAAAAATTTTTTTAATAAATATTAAAAGTTAATACGATGAAAATAGGTAAGTTATTGTTTTTGGGTCTAATTTTTTGTTTCGCTGTTCAAGCTAGTAAATCTCAAAAGATTGAATCCCCTATAATGCCAGAAGAAAATGTTGTGCATGACTGGGAACTTGGGGGTTTTATAGGTATTGGCAGCAATTTCAATAGCGGAACATATACGGCAGAATGCCCTGAATGCTTATTTGACGATGCTTCAAAATTTGGTTTTTCCATTGGTGTAAAAATGGATTACGAAATTTTAAGATGGTTCTATATAGGGGCAAATCTGATCTATGATAATGAAAGTGTTGACGGTGCTTTTCGCAGAGTAGAATCTATACCTTTAAAACGTGGAGATGGTTCTATTATGGATGTCCCAGTTGAATTTAGGCATGTGATGAATTTAAAATTAAATTCCTTCACACTCGCTCCTAATGCAATTTTTCGCATAGATGATTGGTTGGATATTAGGCTTGGCTTTTATACTGATTTTCTCTTTGGCTCAAATATAACTCATACAAAAGAATTGTTAACAAAGACCGCTGTTTTGCCTGATGGCGAAAAAGTAAATGTTACAATCCCAAATACCAAGAACAATATTGTTGAACTAGAAAATCATGCTATTCCCGGACTTTCAAGCACAGTATTTGGTCTTTTCCCACAAATGAACATAAATATACCAATATCTGATGGTAGTGATTTTATTATTGGTTCATACCTGAAAATTCCATTTTCTACGATTTCTTCTCAACAAAGTAATTTTAAAATTGATGTTTGGAGATTTTTCCTCGGATTATCCTTTGATTTGAATGATGCAACTGCGTATCGGGCAAAAGTAGATGCAATGAAAAACAAAAAATAAAAAAAATGTAGTAATAAAAATGACAATAAAAACCAGTTTAACATATTTTTTTGTAACAATCTGTAATTTTATTATGGTTTTATAAAAAAAATTTGTTAATTTAAAATTCAGAAATTGTTAAAAACAAAAAAACAACAAATTCTTTGAAAAATATTGATAACAAAACAAATCGGTGAGTTGTATATGTTGAAAAAGTTTTTATACTTACTATTGCTTGTAGTAACTCTATCAAGTAGTTTGTCATATTCACAAGAGCCAAAAATTAAAGAGGCAACACCAGTAAAAATTGACAAACAAGAAAATGACGACTTCTTATTGATGGCAGCCGTAATTACAAATGGACAAAATGAAAAGCCATCACAAGTCAAAGAAGAAGGAACAATCTTAACCAAAAAGATTAAGATAATTAATTTAGGACCTGTCGTAAACTGGAAGGGTTTGGATTATGCCCCAACGATTTCCGCAGATGGAAAAACATTGTTTTTTGTTTCCAATAGGCCAGGTAGCATAAAGACAAAAGATGGGGATTTTAGCCACGACTTTTGGGCAGCGAAGAAGAAAGACCGATTAGATACAATATTCTCACCTCCATATAATATTGATACAACATATCAATGGGGTGACTTAGGTGTAAACACCAGATTAAATGAAGGAGCGGCATCAATTGCAGCTGACGGACAAACACTTTATTTTACAGGTTGTAATCGTGAAGATGGTTTCGGTAGCTGTGATATTTATAAAACAACTATTGAAGGTGACCACTGGGGAAGACCAGTTAATTTAGGTCCTAATGTAAATAGTGATAAATTTGATTCGCAACCTTCTATTGCACCTGACCAAAGTAGATTATATTTTGTTTCTACTCGTCCAGGCCCAAATAGTGATGGCGGTAATTATCCCAAAAACTTTGATATTTGGTATTCCGATTGGGATTCAGATTTAGAAGAATGGAAACCAGCGAAAAATTTAGAAGCAATTAACACTCCCGGTCGTGATGAATCACCTTTTATTGCTGCCGACGGTGTTACATTATTCTTTGCTTCAGATGGTTGGAAACCTAATTTTGGAGGATTAGATTTTTATGTCACTCGTTACGACCCTGATGCAAAAACTTGGTCAAAACCGGAAAACCTTGGTGAACCAATTAACACACCAGAAGATGAACAATTTATTACTTTACCTGCATCAGGCGATATTATTTATTTTTCATCTCGTAGAAAAGATTTACCTAACTATCAAGGTGATTATGACATCTTTATGGCGTTTGTGCCTACTTATTTCCGTTCCAAAGTTGTTAAAATCACTGTATTAGATGAATGTACTGGTGAGTTTATTCCATCGGAAGTTGATATTTATAATCCTGTAACTAAGAAAACAATTGTTGATAGTGTTACGATGAACAAAAAGGAAATTTCTTTAATTGTTTCTAATGTCGAGTATGGAAATCCAAAAGATTCAATTAAAGCAATAGATTTTGAAATTACAGCAAAGAACCCAAGCTATGCATCAAAGAAACTTGTTACTCGTGTTGTAAAACCAGAGAAAACTGAAGATCCAAAAGAATCTGAAAAATCGGCAGAAGAAATTAACGTTACTGTTACACTTGGTGAACGTCCAGTTCTTACTCCAAAAATTGATGAAGCCGATTATATCCGCCGTACTAAAAAATATGAACCAAAACTTGCAAACTTTAATGGTCTTGTGATGGAGCAAATTCAAACTTGGGATTTGTATCCACTTTTGAACTATGTGTTCTTTGATTTAGGTAGTTCAAAGATTCCTGATAGATATATTTTGTTCAAAAATAAAGAGCAAACTAAATATTTTGCTGATACTTCAATTGCAGGTGGAACACTTAATAAATATTATCATATCCTTAATATTTATGGGTTCAGATTAAACCGTTATCCAGATACAAAAATTGAAATTGTCGGAACAACTGATGGAACAACACCAGAGGAAAAACGTCCCGGACTTTCAGAAGAAAGAGCCAAAGCTGTATTTAATTATTTGAAAGATATTTGGGGAATTAGCCCTGATAGAATGAAATTGACTTATTTAACGAAACCAAAAGTTGTTTCTAATTTGAAAGATTCTCTCGGTATTGTTGAAAATCGTAGAACTGAAATCTTGTGCGATGATTGGCGTATTATGCAACCTGTATTCGATAAAGACCCTAAGACTTTCCCTGAACCAGAAACAATGAAATGGGTTTTGAAAAATGGTATTGAAGATAAAATTGTGAAAAGCCGTAGAATTGAAATCACTCGTGATGGTAAACCTTGGAAAACAATTAATGATGTACCTTTAAGTAAAGATACTATTACTTGGGATTGGACAGATGAAGATGGCAACTATCCTAAAAATGATATAAGTTACACAGCACAAATGTTTATTAGAACAATAAATGATAAAGAATGCAAATCTGACCCTGTCGTAATTCCTGTAATGCAAGTATCAACAGAACAAAAGAAAGTTCAAATCGGTGGTGATAGTACACTTGAAAGATATAACTTAATTCTTTTCCCATTTGACCGTTCTGATGCTGGTCCAATCAATGAAAGAATTATGAAAGAATATGTTTATGACCGTGTTAAACCATCTTCTTGGGTTGAAGTTGTTGGACATACTGACGTTGTTGGACTTTACGACCACAATCAAAAGCTTTCGGATAGAAGAGCTACAACTGTCCGTGATGGAATTAACAAACAAACAGGCGGCAAATACGGTGTTCTCCTCGTTCGTGGTGTTGGTGAAGATGAACCTCTTTACACAAATGAATTGCCAGAAGGACGTTTCTATAATAGAACAGTTCAAGTAATTATTAGAACTCCGGTAAGCGAATACGAGAAAAAATAAGAATATTGTAAATACAATATTTGAAATTATTGAAGGCTGTCCCGAAAGGACAGCCTTGTTTTTTATGTTTAGCAGTTTATTAAAAATAAATATTGAATTTTTTTTCATTATAAGTGTAACTTTTCCCCTAAAAAATACTCTTATATATTTATACACGAAATTATATCGAAGGAGAAAAATGCTTAAACATTTACTTTTTATTTTACTTTTTTCTATCTCGTTTACAAAGGTATTCCCACAATCAAATTCAATGACTAATTGCGATTGTAGAAAGATATTGATAGATATGCCCTCAATAGCCTTCCAACTTTTTGATAGTTGCCAAGTTGCAATTGAATATAGGAGTGGTGATTGCAATGGATATTGCTCAGTTTCAATTGAAAAAGTAACTTTATCTAATCCTAAATATAAAGATTCAATAAGTCTGTCGGCATTAATTGGGAAATCAATTAAAAAAGTTTTAGAAGAACTTGAGAAAAATACAATATGTTCTGTAACAAATGAATCTGTGAGTTCTTATGATTTTTATTTTGCAAGTTGTGTCCACTGGGCAAATGGTGGAGTTGAACCTTGCAATACCGAGCAATGTTGTATAGCAAGGTATTTAGTTCAATTCCAAGGAAGTGGCAAAACGTGGAAAATTACAACAGTTGATTTAGGAAATTATACAAGGTGCGATAATCCACCTGATTGCTTTTCAATTTGCCAATAATTCGGAGAAAACTATGAATAAAAAATTTCCTTATATATTTATTTTTCTTTTTGCAGTTAGCAATTTATTCTCTCAGCAAGTGTTTGATTATATTGAATTGAGCAATGAAAAATTCTTCGGCGAGAATATTGCTCCGCAATATTTAAATATAAACATAATTAAAAATGCTTTTATTACCACTTCTGGGAAAATTGATTACCATAAAATGGCTCGTTTAACTTTAAATTCCGATTTCAATAATGATAATTTCAATAGTTTCAATTATTATCTGCAAACATCAAATAATATGGGAATTTCGTGGGATAACGTTGATACAATTCCTCTTGTTTCTACGGATACTTCGTATTTTTTTAGGGATTTATCTTTGCTTTTCCCTGACGAGAACACAATTGTTCTATCTGCTCGTGATACAACTCCGTTTATATTAGTTTCAAATAAGAACAATGAATTATGGTCAACACAAATAAAAATAAGGCTAAGCCGAGACTATTATATACCAAATATTGTTATGTTAAATTCCAAAGAAGGCTTTGGGATTTTGTTGTCTTATGTTTCAAATCATATTTTTTATTCAATAATTCATACAAAAGATTGTTGGAACACTTTTGAATATGTTTATGTAAAGCCATATACGGTATCAGATCCAAATATTGAAATTTATAATTTAAAGGTACTATTAAAATCAAATGGAGATTATTTTATTGCTTTTACCAAAAAAAGTACAAATAAGTTAATATATATTACCGACCACTTCACAAAAGTTCAAGAAGTTGATTTTATCAATGATGAAAGAATTGTACAACTTGAAATATTTTCGGATAAGATTTTTTATACAATGTCTGAATATTATAATGGTAGTAATTTAGTAGGTAACCCCAAAATCCATAAAACAACTGATGGTGGCAAAACTTGGCAAATAATATACGAAATACCAACACAAGACAAAAATCAAATTCAACAATTTAAATTACTTGACACAAATAACATAACTTTAGTTGGTAAATTGTATGATTCAAACGGGCATTGCTTTAATTTCAAAAGAACAATTGATGGAGGTAAAACTTGGAACTATTTTTACGAAGATCAAGAAGTTCTTGATAGATTTGCTTTTAAATCTGAGTTAAGGAAATTTAAGGTTTCAAATATAGATTGTGCTGAATACACAACACAAAATGAGCTGTTCTTTGCCGCTGAAAGTTATTTGACTTTTTACAACTACAATTGGCAATTAAAATTAAATCAACCATATTCGGTGAGGTGTAAAAATTTCACTTTATCCAACATTGCAATGGATTTCGGAATAAAGTATTGTTTAACACATAAAGAATTAAAAGCAATTGCACCCGTCATCCATATCAATGATACTTCACAAAGCAATAATACTGTTATTTACTGGAATAGTCAAAACGGGATAGTATTTTATTATATTGATGTATTTAAAGTAACTCCATATTCATTGCAACAAATTATATATAATCAATATACAACAAAAGATACGTTTTTCATTTTGCCATCTTGTGAAAAAAATGTTGAATACTTGATTGAATTAGCTTATTTTGATAAAAACAACCAAAAGAATGTTCCTTATTTTATTACTTATCAAAATAATAATGGGACAACATTAAAAGCCCCGACCATTTTTTACCCAATCCCAGAAATTAATATGAAAACTTATTCTGCCGGAGACATTACTTTAAAATGGGAAAAAATTGATAGTGCAGAAAGTTATAATATCAAATTAATTGAGTTGAAAGATGCTTTTTATGAAGAGCCCAGCCAGAAATTAAAATATTATTTGACCTATAAAATTGTTGAAGAAAATTATCCAAATACGGAATTAAAATTTTCAGGTTTAAATAAAAATTGTAAATATGTACTTTACGTACAAGCAAAAAATTCAGCAGGTGTTAGTAATAATGCCTATATTTCTTTTAGAACAAATGATTTATTGCAAATTCAAGAAAACAAAGAGGAAACACAATATGTTTTTCCTAATCCAACAACAGGTTATTTATATTTAAAGGATTTTCAATTAAATTGCAATGTTTCCCTTTTTAATATTTTGGGAGAAAAATTACAGGAAATATGTATAACAAATAATTTGCAAGGTATAGATTTACAAAATTATCCATCAGGTGTATATTTATTAAAAAACAACAACAAAACAGAAAAAATCATAAAGCTATAACTTACAAAATATATATTTGTTTTATAAACTTAACAAGGACTTATTACATCGAGAAGAACAAATTAATAATTATCAATTTGGGCTCTTTGCAATTTATCAGAAAAATCGATATAAACAGTTTTCCATTCAGTAAAAATGTCAAAGACAGTCCAACCACCTTCACGGTGTCCGTTACCAGTACCTTTTACTCCACCAAAGGGCATATGCGCTTCGGCGCCAATTGTTGGTGCATTAATATAAGTTATTCCAGATTCAATAGCATTAATTGCTTGAAAAGCATAATTAACATTACGAGTATAAATTGAAGAAGATAAACCATAATCAACAGCATTAGCAAGTTCAATAGCATGTTCGAAAGATTCTGCTTTTGCAACAGCAAGAACAGGACCAAATACTTCTTCTTTAAATAATCGCATGTTTTCTGTAACATCAGCAAAAATAGTTGGTTCAAAGAAATAGCCTTTCGCTAAATCGCCATTTGTTGCACGGTGACCACCAATAACAAGTCTTGCCCCTTCGTTTAAAGCAATATCGCAATATTCAATACAAGTATTTAATTGTGCTTCATGAATAACTGGTCCAACTTGTGTTTGTGGGTCTAATCCACTCCCTAATTTTAATTGAGAAGCCTTATTCGCTAACATTGAAATAAATTCATCGTAAATATCTTTATGGATAATCAAGCGGGAAGTTGCTGTGCAACGTTGACCAGTAGTGCCAAAAGCACCCCAAAGAACCCCATCAAGAGCTAATTCCATATTTGCATCAGGCATAACAATTTGTGGATTTTTACCACCCATTTCTAATGAAATCCTTTTATTCAATCGACCGCCAATTTCACCAAGTTTGACGCCTACATTTGTTGAACCTGTAAAACCAATGACTTTAACATCAGGATGTTCTACTATCATATTTCCCATATATCCTTTTCCGAGCACAACATTAAAAACACCTTTTGGGATACCGGCTTCTTCCATAACTTCTGCAAACATCACACCAGCATGAGGAACATCTTTTGAAGGTTTGTAAACAACAGTATTTCCAGCAGCTATTGCTGGTAATATTTTCCAAGATGGAACTGCGATTGGGAAATTAAAAGCAGTAATCACCCCAACAACTCCAATAGGAGTTCTGAAAGACATATTCATTTTATTTGATAACTCACTCGGTGCATTATATCCGAAAAGCCGCCTTGTTTCTGATGCCGCATAATAAGCAGTATCAATTGCTTCTTGAATATCTCCTTTGGTTTCAAAAACAGGTTTCCCCATCTCCCTTGTCATAATTTTGGCAATTTCATCTTTCCTCCGGGCAAAAATATCTCCGACTTTACGTATTATATCACCTCTTTTTGGGGCAGGAACTTTTTTCCATTCTGCAAATGCCTCTTTGGCGGCGGCAACTGCATAATTTACATCTTCTTGCCCTGACTCTGGAAATTCTCCTATTACATCTTCAATGTTTGCAGGATTAATATTCTTAAAATACTTGTCTGACTTTGGTTCTACCCATTCTCCATTAATATAATTTTTAAAGCGTTCCATTTGAAACTCCAATTTTTATAATTCAAAAAAAAGCAAAATTAACTCTTAATTTGATTTAAAAAAAATATTTAAAAATTTCTTGCCATTTTTATAGATTATCAAATTTTTATTGTCTAATTTTATTTAATTGAATGAATTTTACCAATTTTGTAAATTACAAAGAATCAATTATTGAAATTAAAGTAACTTTATAACCAATTTTGGCGTTTTTAAATTATGATAAAGAAAATATTTTCCATACTATTTAAATTAGCAGTTTACTTTTTTGTATTCTCTATCTTAACAGTTGTAATATATAAGGTAATTAATCCACCAATTACTCCATTAATGGTGATAAGGTCAGTTGAGTATTTATTTTCAGGGGAACCAGTAAAAATAGATAAAGAATGGGTCTCATATGATGAAATAAGTCCGAAAGTATTTAAAGCATTAATTGCGGCAGAGGATGCCCGATTTATGTTTCATAAAGGCTTTGATTGGAAAGCAATTCAAGCGGCAGAAAGATATAATGAACGGATGGATGGAGAAAAATTACGAGGAGCCTCAACGATATCTCAACAAACAGCTAAAAATACGTTCCTTTGGTTAGGCAGAAATTATATAAGGAAAGGTCTAGAAGCATATTTCACAGTATTAATTGAAGCAATTTGGGGAAAGCAACGTATTTTAGAAGTATATGCTAATGTAATTGAATGGGGTTGGGGAATATATGGTATACAAGCGGCATCACAACATTATTTTGGCAAAGATGCTAAAAATTTGACAACGCAAGAAGCGGCATTTTTAGCAGCGGTTATACCAAATCCAAGACGCTGGATAGCCAATCAGCCTTCGTCTTATATTAGACAAAGGGCAAATTGGATTATGGGAAGAATGAATTCTGTTGCAATTCCAAGGAAAAAATAATGAAAGAAAATTTAACTCCACTTACTAAACAATACAATCAAATCAAAGCAAAATATCCTGATTCAATTTTGCTCTTTCGGTTAGGAGACTTTTTCGAAACATTTAATGACGATGCAGTCATATCCTCAAAAGTTTGTGGACTTACATTAACTAAACGAAATAACGGTGCCTCTGGTTCTATACCACTTGCAGGCTTCCCTTTTCACCAACTTGATAATTATTTACCCAAATTAGTCAAAGCCGGCTATCGTGTCGCTGTTTGCGACCAATTGGAAGACCCTAAATTTGCTCGTGGAATTGTTAAACGAGGTGTTACAGAAGTTATTACCCCGGGAATTGCCATTTCAGACAAACTTTTGGAAACTAAAGAAAATAATTTCATTTTAAGTTTATTCTATATTAATAAAAAACAATATGTCAGTTATGGATTGGCTTTTGCTGATGCTTCAACCGGCGAATTTTTAAGTGGAGAAGTTTCTTCTAATGTGATTATTGATGTATTAGAAAACCTTGCCCCAAAAGAAATCTTAATTGCTAAAGCTCAAAAAGAAATTTTATTCGCTATTATTGAAAAATTAAAAATTAAACCTGCTATTACAAAATTAGAAGATTGGTTCTTTGAAAAGACTTTTTCTCTTGAAATTCTTTTGAAACATTTTCATACACAATCTTTAAAAGGTTTTGGGATTGAAGAGTTTAATGAAGGTATTATTGCCGCCGGTAGTTTGCTACATTATATTAAAGAGACACAACAAGGTCAAAGTGAGCAAATTCAAAATATTGCAGTTTATAATCCAAATGATTTTATTTTGCTTGACCACACAACCCGTAAAAATTTAGAAATATTGTTTTCTATTGATGAAACGCAACAAGGGAATACATTATTGAAAGTATTGGATAAAACAATAACTCCAATGGGCGGCAGATTGTTAAAAAGATGGCTCATTCAACCTTTATTGAATGTAGAGAAAATAAATCGTCGACTTGAAATTGTCAATGATTTGTTTCATAATAATGACTTAAGAGAAAAAATTAAAGACAATATCACAGGAATTGGAGATTTAGAAAGGTTAATGTCTAAAGTATCTTTCGGCAAAGCTAATCCAAGAGATTATGTAAATTTAAAAAATAGTTTAAAAATAATCTCAAAGTTAAAAGCACTAATCAATATAATTAGAAGTGAGAATTTAAAGAATATCTTTAATGAATTAATCCAATTAGATGAATTTATAGAAGAGTTAGAGCGTACATTTTTAGATGAACCCTCAGTCAATATAGGAATTGGGCGAATATTCAAAAGCAATTATAGCGATGAATTGGACGAATATGTTCAATTGAAATATTCAGGAAAAGAATGGGTGTCTAATTTTCAAGAAAGAGAGCGACTCCGTACAAATATCCAATCGTTGAAAGTCGGATACAATAGTGTATTTGGTTATTATATTGAAGTTAGTAAAGCTAATACAAGTAAAGTTCCGGCGGATTATGAACGGCGACAAACTTTAACTAATGCTGAAAGATATATTACCCCCGAATTAAAAGAATTCGAAATTAAAATACTACAAACCGAAGATGCCTTGCTGAAAATAGAACAAGATTTAATGGAAAAAATTCGTAATATTACGATAAGCAAAATCAATGAAATTCAGCAAAACTCCCAACTGATAGCTCAACTTGATTGCTATTTAAACTTTGCTACGGTTGCAATAGAGAATAATTATGTTAGACCTGAAATTAATGATTCCGATGTGGTAGAAATAATAGAAGGTCGCCATCCAGTTATAGAGAAATCTCTCAAAATCGGTCAAACATACACATCTAATTCCACGATTATGAATGGAGAAGAAGAATTAATCCATATTATAACGGGACCAAATATGTCTGGTAAATCAAGTTATTTGCGACAAGTTGGATTAATTGTATTACTTGGTCAAATCGGCAGTTTTGTGCCTGCTAAAAGAGCAAAATTTGGGTATGTAGATAAAATTTTTACTCGGGTTGGTGCTTCCGATAATATCATAGGTGGTGAAAGCACCTTTATGGTTGAAATGCAAGAAGCAGCAAATATTTTGAATAATGCCACAAAAAGAAGTTTAATTCTTCTTGACGAGGTCGGACGTGGCACTGCAACTTCTGACGGCATTTCAATTGCTTGGGCTATTGCTGAATATATTCACAATAATATTAAAGCAAAAACTATTTTTGCTACGCATTACCATGAATTACAAGAACTTGAAAATATTTATCAAAAAATTAAAAATTATCAAATTGAAGTGATTGAAACGGGCAAAGATGTTATTTTTACTCATAAACTTGCTCGTGGTGGTAGTGATAACTCTTTCGGAATTTATGTTGCTAAACTTGCCGGCATGCCAAAGGAATTAACAGATAGAGCCGAAGAAATTCTTTCGACCATCTCTGTGCCTGATGTCCCTACAGATAATAATAAGGAATTTAAAATTAACAAAGCTAACACGAAGTCTATTATCTCTAAAAAAAGAGTCCCAGAACAACTTTCTATCTTTGAGTTTCGTGATGATGAATTAAGACAAAAATTACGTTCTATTAATCCTGAAAATTTATCGCCGTTAGATGCTTTACAGATTCTTTACGAACTTAAAAAAATAACAATTGTGTAAAATTAATTTTTGTGCTATTATGTCAAAAAATACTATTAAAACAACTTTTCTTTTATTTATCTTTTTTGCATCTTTGCTTTCAATGAATGCAAGAGAAAATAAAGTTGCCAAATTTCACAACTTTGAAATTGGAATATCTTACGATGCTTTTAATGCATCAAGTTATTACAATTTAAATGATTCTTTAATCACTACATTGCAAGATGTAGTAAGAAATTATGATTCAACAACCGATACAACTGTAAGTTATACTTTTGATTTTACAAAAACAACAATAACTTTAGGTGGAGATTACTATTTAGATAAAAACTCTTATTTTGGAATATCATTACCTCTAAGCTTTTATAAACTACACGAAGAATATTTAAGTGACCAAAACGGCAATAGATTTGATAGACAGAACTATTCCTTAACAAGATTTGATTATTTAGAATTACATAGTACTTATGGAAGTGAAATCGGCAATGTTTATGGTGGTTTAATTGGCAAAGTCCAGATACCTACTGGTTTTGAGCAAGGTTTGTATAATCATCCTGATTTTCCTTTTTTAAGCGATGGTGCATTAGAAATATTTGCAGGCTCGTACTTTGGAGCAAGAGTCAATAAAGTAAGCTTTGACAATGAAATTTATTATAATTATAGAGCAGAAGATTTCAAAAATCAATTACTTATTAATTCTGGGATTAGTATTTCAACTGTTCCTAACACGGAATTGAAACTTTATGCTTCTATGATATTATCGCTTGCTTCATTTAATAATGCTATTCCTTTAAATATTACCCAGACTGTAAGTCAAGAAAACAACTACGCTTTTGGTGCTTATTTCAAAATTTTATTGAGTGATAATTTAGTCGCTTATTTAAAATATAGAGTTACACTTGCCGGAAGAAATACCTGGAGCAATACTAATTTTACTTGTTACTTAGGTTATCGTCTTTAATTCCGGATTTTGAAATAATTAATTTTATTAAAATTGGAAAAAGTAGTAAATCTAAATATTTATTACTTTTTTCAATTAGAACTTTATACTAAATAAAAAATAAATCCTTATAAATCTCCGCCTTGCGGTCTGATGACAATATCCTCAACCATCATCTCTGAATGCTGACTTAATAAAATTAACGAATATATAGCATCTGCAACTTGTGTTGGCTTAATCATACGTTCACCAAATTCTTTGCGAGATTGAGAATCCCAAATTTTAGTATTTGTAGCACCCAAAAATACATTTGTAATTTTAATATTTTGACTTCTTACTTCTTCTCTTATACTACTAAAAAGACCTACAGAAGCACTTTTGGTGGCAGAATAAATTGAAGCAAATTCAAATGGTTTTAAACTTGCAACTGATAATATATTTATAATTGTTCCTTGTTTTCTTTGTACCATCAAAGGTAAGAAGTATTTTGTAATTAAAAAATTTGAATAAAAATTCACTTTTACTTGTTCTGTTAAATCTTGAAATTTAGATTCAATGAATGGTGAAAATAATGCAATCCCTGCATTATTTATTAATACATCAATATCATCGGGAATTTTATTAAGAACAGAAGTTATATTTTTGTCTCCCTCTATTTTTGTGAAGTCTAATTCAATTACATTATTTATATTTATAATATTTGCTGGCAATGATTTTGAAAGTTTTGCGAGATTTTTTGTAGTGCCGTAACATTCATAATTCTTTGATAATTTATGAATAATGGCTTTGCCTATCCCCGAAGAAATTCCTGTGATGAATATTTTTTTCATAAAAGTTTCAATTTAAAAACTTAAATTAAAAAATAATATTTAATTATTTATACATTTTTGAAAAAATAAATAATATTATAAAAATAAAATCAATTTTTATGTTGATTTGATTACGATAAATTGTTAAAATTAAACAACTTGAAAATTCAAACAATTAAAACAATGAATATTAGTTCATAAAAAAAACAATTCAGAAAAATTAATGAATTAAATTCAGCAATTATAACATTTATAAAAGAATGTAATTAAAATAACATAGTAAAGCAAATTATTTAAATAATTTATCAAGTAGAATAAAAAAATTTTTTCAAAAATATTGACAAATGAGTTTTTTTTTGTAATTTAATAATTGGGAGATTTTCCTATTTAAAAAATGTGTTAAATAGTGTTAATAAAAGTAAATTAGTTTAGTTCTTTTTATAATTAACATAATTTTATTAATAAACACAGGACTTGTTATGGCAAGTAACTCTACCTTTTATTCAAAGTCTTCATTTAATTTGAAGACGAAAAGCATTAGAAGTTCAGTGTTTGCAATCCTATTAGCATTTTTGCTAAGCGGTTTGCAATTACTCGCACAAAGTGGCACATTTGTTACAGGAAAAGTAACAGATGCAGAAACCGGAAAACCATTAATTGGTGCTTCGGTAGCAATACTTGATATACGTGTCGGTGGTGTAACCGACAAAGATGGCACTTTCAAATTTAGAGCCCCCGAAGGTAAATATACTATTGAAGTAAAGTATATCGGATACCAAGCAGTAACGAAGGCAATAGCAATAAGAGCTGGTGAGACTACAACAGTTAATTTTAAGCTTTCACAAGGTTCTATCAAAACAAACGAAATTGTAGTTGTAGGTTTGTCAGGCGAAGTTGATAAAAATCAACTTGGCAATACAATTGCAACTGTTGGAAGTGAAGCAGTAAATAACGTGGTATCATCATCGGCAATTGACGCATTGAGTGGGCGTGTCCTTGGTGCCGAAGTTACTCGTAATTCAGGTACACCAGGCGCTGGGACTTACATTACATTGCGTGGTCGTAAAACACTTGAAGGTTCATCAGAACCTTTATATATTGTTGATGGTATTGTTATTGACAACTCATCATTATACGACCCAAGTGGACGAGTTCAACTTTCAAACCGTGCAACAGATATTAACCCTGATGATATTGAATCAATTCAAATTTTAAAGGGTGCTTCTGCCGCAGCTATATATGGGGCAAAAGCTGGTAATGGTGTTATCATAATTACTACGAAACGAGGCAAATTTACAAGTTCCGACAAACCTGCTCGTATTAGTTTTTCATCTTCAATAGAGATGGATAAAAAAACTGATAAAATTGATTTGCAAACTACATTCGGGCAACGTGTACCGTATAAACCTTATAAACCAGGTTCATCCGATTCTTGGACTACTACTCCACTTCCAGCAGGAACTCCTGTTTATGACCATCAAGAAGATGTTTTCAGAACTGCATATACGACTGAAAACTCTTTAACAATTAGTGGAGGTGTACCACAATTTGATTATTCGATTAATGGCACTTATCTTGACCAACAAGGTTATGTTATTGGTTCTGATTTAAGCAGAGCTTCTGTTCGTGCAAATATCGGAGCTTCGCTCCTTCCTAAATTAACTTTACAAAGCAATACTAACTATATTGCAACAAATAACGATTTGCCGCAAGATGGTTCAAATACTTCTGGTATTTTGTTGGGTTCTTTACGTACTCCTCCTGAATTTAACAACCAAAATTATTTGGAAAGCGACGGTGTTACTGAAAGAAGATTTGCTTCTTATGATAACCCAATTTGGACACAACATTTTAATACATATAATCAAAAAATCAATAGAATATTACATAGCACAGAACTTAAATGGATGCCTATTGATTGGTTAAGCTTTACATTACGCTATGGACTTGACTGGTATGCTTATGATTACGGTCAAAGATTAGCAGTACAAAGTGCATCTTCACCAAGCAGGTTAGGTTCAATTAGCTATTCAACTATATCAAATACTCAACAAAATCTTGATTTTACATTTAACTTAAATCAATCAACTCTTGATGGCGATTTGACCTTTGATTTAGTTGGCGGAACTCAATCAATTTGGTATGATAATACAACTATTGGAGCAAGTTCAACAAATACCTTATCTTTCTTTGACCAAATTGCCGCCGGTTCAGCAAAAGATGCTACAAGTACATTGACCACATCAGAAATTCAAGGTATTTTCGGTCAATTGACTTCATCTTATTTAGATAAATATTCTTTAACATTAGGTATTCGTCGTGATGGTAGTTCAACCTTTGGTGCATCAGAGCAATTCCATACATATCCTAAAGTTGGCTTATCTTATTCAGTTTCAAAAGAACCTTTCTTTGAAGGTCTAAAAGACATTATTAGCAATTTCCGTATACGTGGTTCTTGGGGTGAAGCTGGTTCACCAAACTTACCTTACCCTTACGCTACAAACTTTATTTATGTAACTACTGGTAACTTTGACCCTTGGGTTGAAACTTCTACTTCAAATCGTGGCGGTTTCAATGGTATTAGAAGTTATGAAATTGCCGGCGCAACTGATATTAATCCTGAATTATCAATTGAACGTGAAATAGGTTTTGATTTGAGTTTCTTGAATGATAAGTTATCTTTTGAATTTACTTTTTATCATTCAGATGTATTTGATTTAATAATGTCATTACCTGCACCACCTTCAACAGGTTACACAAATATGTTACAAAATGCAGGTTCAATGTGGAACGAAGGTGTTGAATTAGGAATTACAGCAAATCCTATTAATATACCTAACTTTAATTGGACAACTCAATTAAATTATTCAAGGAACTATAATTTAGTAACAAGTTTGAAAGCTGCATTCTATACATTGACAGGTGGATTTGTTGGTGCAGTAAACTCTGCATCAGTAGGTCGCCCACTTGGTGTCTTCCAAACTTATGGTTGGTTACGCTATGATGCCGCCAAAGCTGCAAATGCAAAACCTGGTGATTTAGATTATGTTTCTCCTACTGAAATGGCAGCATACAACTATAAGAATGGTGATATTCGCTATTCTTACTGGGATGCCTCATCAGGACAAGTAGTAGGCGATGACTATGGCGAAAATTTAGTTGGCACACCTCGTCAAAATCCTAACTTGTTATTTATGGGCAATCCAAATCCATCTTATATGATTTCTTGGAGAAATGATTTTACTATTCTTGATAATATTACATTCAGTTTCTTATTTGATGGTGTGTTCGGATTCGATGTATGGAACGGAACACGTGGTGCATTGTATAACTTCGGAACAGCAGGCGATACAAAAGATAGACTTGACCCTTGGGTTGAAAATGGTCATCCTGTAATGGATTATTCAAACCCTGCAAATCCAGTTCAAGCTCCGAAAGTGGAAAAATATTGGACTTATTATAATGGTTTCAATATTAACGAACCATTCTTTGAAGACGGCTCATTTGTAAAATTAAGAGAAGTCAGGATTGATTATCGCTGGAAAGGTTTGGAAGATTGGAATATTAATTCAATAGTATTCTCACTTTCAGCACGCAACTTATTGACAATTACTAAATACAAAGGCTACGACCCAGAAGTTAATACATTTTCACTTGCAGAAGGTCGTGGAATTGATTACTTTACATTACCACAAGTTACTTCTGTTCGTTTTGGTATAACAATTAACTATTAAGGAGACTGAAAATGAGAAATTATAAATTAATATTAAATAAAGTAAAATTTGCTTTGTTGTTTGTTCTTTTAATGGGTTTTGTTTTATCATCTTGCCAGATAGATAAAAGTATTAATACTGACCCAAATAATATTGCAGAATCAAAAGTAAAGTCAGTTGATGGTGTCAACGCTTTGTTAGTAGGATTGCAAGTTAATGTAGGTGAAACATATTCAAGAGACCGCTCAAGAATATTTAGTATATGGACTTGGCAAATGTGCGCTCCTCCTGGTATTGGTCGGGCACAACCTGTTGCGTGGAATAATTATTTTATGAATGTTGATGGTCCAACTGATGATTATTGGATTATTACTTATCGTGGTATGAAAATTTGCAATGATATTATCTCGTTTGTGCCTGATGTATTTGTTGATGTAAATGCACCAACTGGCAATACGATTAAGGCTATTGCTTATACTTACAAAGCATTTCTTTTAGGGGAAGCTGCTGCTACTTGGGGAAGTATTCCAATTCAAATTTCAGGGACAGAACCTCCTGATTTTGTAGAACAAAACGTTGCATATCAAGCTGTTCAAAAAATATTAGATTCTGCATTAGCTACTATCAATGCAGGAACAGCATCAGTAAGTCGTGATTTGAACTTTGCGGGCGATGCTAATAAGTGGACTGCTGTTATTCATTCATTAAAAGCCCGCTATTACCTCCATGTTGGGGATTATGCTAATGCATTAGCAGAATCTAAACTTGGTATTGCTGATGCTACTGGTTCGGTTTATTCATTCTTCTCCGATACTCCAGGAGAGCATTCATCTTGGGGGCAATGGGTTCAAGATGAAGGCGAAACTATTCGTCCTGAAAAATATTATGTTGATTTGTTCAAAACTGAACCTACTGACACAAGAATTGCTGCATATTTCTACCCAAACGCTAATGGTCAATTTTTTGGATATGCCGCTCATGCTTCAAAAGAAAACTTATATCAAACACCTATCGATACAAACGAACTTTCTGTTGCTAATTGTGTTACAATGAAGAAATATAGCACTTATTCGGAAAGCTTCCCTCTTATTCGTTATGAAGAAAATGTGCTAATTCAAGCAGAGTGTGAAGCAAAAGTTGGTTCTCCCGCTAATGCTGTAAGTTTAGTAAATATCGTTCGTACTAATGCTGGTTTACCGAATTTCTCTTCGTCAGACCCAACTGCAATAGTTACTGAAGTATTGAAGCAAAAGTTCCTAGAATTGTACTTAGAAGGTCAATGCTACCACGATATGAGACGGACAGGAACGTTAGTTGATCCAGTGGCTGGTTCTAATCTTCGCTTTATCTATGGACAAAGCGAAAGAAATGCTAATACAAAAGTTCCTACTGACAATGATCAATTAAATAAGTATATTTTAAATACTAAATATGGTGGTTTAATTAGCAATTAGTTTAAAAATCTTTTGTTTAATTAAAAAGACTGTCCTGTATTAATTAATATAGGGCAGTCTTTTTTTTGCATGCCTATTGCCTATTTGCATAATTAATGTCCATCAAATAAATGCTAAAGCAGAAAAGCAATTTAAATTATATCTTTTTATTATAATAGATAATTTTGTCCTATCCTTATTATTAATTTGCGAATTAAATAAAAAATAGATTGATTTCAATTAACAAATTAGAACCTTCGAATTTGTTAATTTTGTTGATTATTAAAAGGAGAATTTATGAAATTTATTTTGAAAATACTATTAACAATAACAATATTAACAATTAATACAGCTATGAGCCAAAATTTTAATCCACCGAGAGCAAAAAAAATCCCCGTAGTGGATACTTTACATAACTTTGTTTTTACAGATAATTATAGGTGGCTTGAGAATAAAAACGACCCAGCAACTCTCGAATGGACAAAAGCATCGCATAATTATACTGTAAATTATATAAAGAATAATTTCCCGGAAATAAAAGATTTAAAAGATGAAATCAGCAGATATTTAGACCGTGATTATCGTTCTGCACCCTTTTTTAAGGCTGGTCGTGAATTTTTTTGGGCTCGCAAAAAAGGTGAGCAACAAAATAAGCTGTATACAGTAATAAAGGGTAAAGAAATTCTTATATTTGACCCAATGCAATTTGATGCTTCTGGAAAATCTTCCCCTGCTGGTCCCGTCTTAAACAAAGATGCCTCAAAAGCTGCTATGGGTCTGCAATACAAAGGTAATGAAATTTATACTTATAGAATTATTGATACTAAAAATGGAAAAGTTCTGAGCAAACCAATGGAAAATATTGATAATTTTGCTTGGACCAATGATGAAAAATCTGCTTATATCACAATACGCAGTAAAGAAATTATTGAGAAGCAAATTCCATTGCCAACTTATTTACATAAACTATCAGATGAAGATAATTTTAAAAATGATATTTTTATTGGTGCACCGAAAGATGCAAAAGATTTCTTTTCTATTTGGGACGATGATGAAAGCGATTTAACAATTTTTTCTTCGGGCGATTTTTATTCCAATACTCTGAAAATTAGAAAACAAGGTACAAACGATACTCCAAAAGAAATTTTTGCAAGTGATAAATACAATTGTAATGTTCAAATAAAAAACAACAAAATTTTCTTTTATACAAATGATCAAGATCCAAATTTCAAATTGATGTATACTGATTTATCTGACCCATATTACCAAGACGCAAAACCTTTTTTTCTAGAAAATAAAGATTTAGTTTTAGAAGGAGTTGTGCTAACAGATAAATATGTTATTTTAGAATTGAAAAAAGATGTAATTACTTTTTTGCAATTATATGATTATTCCGGCAAGTTTATTCAAGATTTGCAAGCACCTGAATTTGGCGATATTGCAGACGTAAGTTATGATAAATTTGGTAAAAATATTTATATTTCGCTATCTACTTTTCAAAATCCAACAAAGACTTACAAAGTAGCTGAAAATACATTAAAATGGGAATTTATATATCAAGATAATCCCCCTGTTGATACCAAAGACTTTGAATCAAAGATGGTTTTCTATAAATCTAAAGATAGCACACGTGTGCCATTGTTTTTAATTTATAAAAAAGGTGTTAAACTAGATGGGAATAATCCAACATTACTTTATGGATATGGTGGTTTTAATATAAGTATGAAACCCGGTTTTATTGGTACAACTGCCTCTTTTATTAAGCGTGGAGGAGTTTATGCAATAGCCTGTTTACGTGGAGGAGATGAATACGGTGAAAATTGGCATAGAGCAGGCATGTTGGACAAGAAACAAAATGTGTTCGATGATTTTATTGCGGCAGCCGAATATTTAATTAAAGAAAAATATACAAATCCTCAAAAATTAGTAATCCGTGGTGGAAGTAATGGCGGATTACTTATGGGCGCCGTTACAATGCAACGACCTGATTTGTTTAAAGCTGTTGTTTGTGCTGTGCCTTTATTGGATATGCTCCGATACCAGAAGTTCCTTATTGCAAGATATTGGATTCCTGAATATGGAGACCCTGAAAAACAAAAAGATTTTGAGTATATCGTAAAATATTCACCTTACCAAAATATAAGAGTTGGATACAATTATCCTTCCATGTTAATTAAAGCCGGCGAAAATGATGCCAGAGTTGACCCATTGCATGCTAAAAAATTTGCTGCTGCTTTGCAAAATTTAGAAAGTCAATATAATCCTATTCTTTTGTTCGTCGATTTTAATAGCGGACATGGTTCCGGACAATCTATTGAACAAATGATTGACAATACTGAACTGGAATGGAGATATATTATGGGTGAATTAAATTTAAAGTAAATCCTTTTGTAATATAAATTTATTGCTGTTGAAAAATATAGATTTGATTTGAATTCATAATAAACTTCAATCTTTTATTGTAAGATAGGCATAAAAGCAATATTAAGTTTTGCAATACTTATTATAATTTAATTCTACTAATATATTTATTAGTTATTTCAAATACATTAACTATAAAATGTTTGAATATCTGTTTTTTTATTAATCTTTGGTTTATTAAGTTGTAAATATAAAATGATTTGCTTTAATTAATCATTTAAAAACTAATGATTAAAATAGACACAAAATTAATAAGATTAAAAATATTTATATTTTCTTAACGTTTTTAAGTAATTGTAATTTAATAGAGTGTAACAAAAAAATAAAAGAAGGCAAAATATGCAATTATATTTAGATTCTGCAAATATTGGTCAAATTAAGGAAGCGGCAAGTTGGGGAATATTATCAGGAGTAACAACAAATCCATCTTTATTAGCTAAAGAAGACCCAAATGTTGATGTAAAACAAAGAATTTTGGAAATACATAAATTAGTAGGAGGACATTTGTCCGTTGAAGTAATTTCAACAGATACTACCGGAATGTTGAGAGAAGCAGACGAAATCATTAGTTGGTTTCCAGAAGCAACTATAAAAATTCCGATGCTACCACAAGGACTTGCGGCTGTAAAAGAATTATCTAAAAAAAATATTCCAACTAACGTAACTTTGATTTTTAACCCAATACAAGCATTAGCCGCTGCTAATGCAGGGGCAACTTATGTTTCTGTTTTTCTTGGTCGTCTCGATGATATTGGAATGAATAGCGTAAGTGTGCTTGAAGAAATTACAAATATTTGGTTTGTGCATAATATGGATGCCCAAATTATTGCGGCATCAATTCGTAATCCTTTACATATTATTCAATCTGCAAAAGCTGGCGCTCATATTGCTACCATTCCTTATAGTGTATTGAAACAATCTTTGAACCATCCTTTGACTGATGCTGGTATTCAACAATTTTTGAAAGATTACGATAAGATGCAGACAGAAATTCAAAAAATTATGGTTGATGATACTGATAAGTAATTTTAAATGCTTTATTAACAGTGCACAGTAAAGAAAAGAAAGATGTAAACCAGGTTACCCCTGAATTTGTGCTATTAACTTATGCGTATGGGTTATTTCCTATGGGGGAAATTAATTCAGACGAACTTTATTGGCATTTCCCAGATAGGAGAGCGATCTTCGATATTTACGATACAAAAATCGCTAAATCTGTCAAGCAATTAATAAGAAAAAATATTTACAACTTCGATATTGATAAAAATTTTGATGACGTTATCGAAATTTGTAGTCAGCGAAGCATAACTTGGATAAATGAGCCTATAAAAAAAATTTACAAAGAAATTTTTAAATTGGGAAATGCTCACAGTATTGAAGTATATAGAGAAAATCAGATGGTTGGTGGTTTATACGGCGTAACTATTGGGGCAGCTTTCTTTGGCGAATCTATGTTTAATTTAGAGCCAAATACTTCTAAACTTGCTTTTGCTTATTTATTAGAAGTTCTAAAATATAATAATTTCGTTTTACTTGATTCTCAATATATTAATCATTTTACGGAGCAATTAGGAGCTTTTGAGGTGTCAAGTTTTGAATATATCCGTATGTTACAAAAAGCAATAAGTAAAACAAGGAAATTCGAAATTCCAAGCAATACTTTTAAAAATATTATTTCAAAATAATTATAATATTTAATAAAAATTTGTTATTTTTGTAGTTCAAAAAAATGTAAGAACGCATTTTTTGGAGAGGTGGCCGAGTGGCTTAAGGCAACGGTTTGCTAAACCGTCGTAGGGGTAACACTCTACCGGGGGTTCGAATCCCCCCTTCTCCGCTCAATGTTCTATGTTTACGTCCTATATTCCCCTTCCCACGACCGCTATTACATCAGGTAAACTCAAGATATAGATAGAAGAATAATAAGACATAACACAGGTCAAGTAAAATCGACCAAACCATACAGTCCGTAGGAAATAATTTGCATCTCTTCGATTTATATATTTTGTTCCTTCACCTAATTTTTTCCCGAAAGTTAAAACGCATTGCTTCGAAACCTATTTTTTATTTTTCAGGCATTTCTTGATAAATCTTTCCTTCGAGCAGGTTGCTGGATAGTTTTTTAGCACTATTGTATGAAGGTGTAAGAATGATGTTCATTTCTACTCCTACTATTTTATTTCCCTTTCATAAACTCCAGTTTGATTAATCATTGGTCTGTTAAGGAAAAAGGGGTTAAGGCTTCTAAGATCAATATCCTTGGTTTTAAATAATATTTCCTTTGATTTATTATGAAAATTATTTAAGGTTAATTTTATTTCTTGAAGATCAAAATCAGAAATTTTTACTTTATCTTCTCCTTCAATCAAAAATTGTAAAATACACATTGTTGATTGCGCTTTTTTTAGAACATTAATTTTTGAAATTGAATCATATTTGAACTCGTTTGAATTCACAGAATGTATATAGTAATCAATAACTTCTTTAAATTCATATTCTTTCCCTTCCTTAATTTCGATTTTATAATCTTTTATATGGAAATCTGAATAATAAGTGTTGAGTGATATTAATACGCAATAACCATAACCAGAATATCTTTTATAATCTTCTTTTAAATTTATTGGTAAAGATGCATCTGAATGAAAATTACAAAAAATCCCGAAAATTTTCCCATAAATTTTTGCATCTCTTAGGTAATTGAAATAAAATGATAATCCTGAAATAATCAATGCAATTATTGATATGACAACTGATATTTCCATCACTTCTCCTTCTTCAATATTTTTTATTTCTTCTTCGGTTAATTCATATAATTTATACACCATCATATCAATTTCTCGCTCTTTGACGGTGGTGTCTTTGTTATTCACTTTCTGTTTCAGAATAATATTTATTAATTCAATGATGGTGACATATTTTTCCTGCTTTATTTAAATTGTATTACCCATCTTCACTATTGCAATATTGCTTGGACCGCTTGTTTCATTGTTTTTTCTTGCTTTTACAACATATTGGATTCCTATTCCTATATTCGGACCTATGTGAACATAACTCGTTCTGGTAACTACATCAAGTAATTTCCAGTCTTGTGGGATAATATGTTTCTGCCATTTCTATACTTCTTTTTTAGTGATAAATATTTTAATTAATATTTTCTTCTAAATTAATAATAATATTGGTATAATTACTAATTTTACTTTTTGAATTTTATTTTTTACTGGTAAAATTTTATTTTTTATCAATAAAATATTAATTTTAATTATCCTCATCATTAGTTCTAAATTTTAAATCATAATTTATAATAAAATTAATTTCTTCATCACTTAAATTATATGCTTCCTGAATGGCTAAATCTATTTTATTAATGATATGTTTTGATTTACGAGCATAATATTCACGATATTCAGTGATAAATCAGTGATAAGGGAATTAATAAAATTTTGTGATTAAAATTTAAAGTCTAGTTTGATTTCTTTAATCGCTTAAAAATAGGTGTTATTCAATTTTACTCATCAAGAGGGACCTAATTATGCAAATTTCGTAATGAAAAATGAGTAGTAAACCTATTTGAGCAAATTAGGTTTTTCTAATACAACAACAATTTGCCAAGCCAAAAATTTCATAAACGGAATCTTTTTAAAAAGGTATTCATCCAATTTATCGAATGTCCTTTTTAATGATGAATAAAATCGAAGGTTACGAAAAGGCAAAGTAAAAAGTGAAAAGAAGTTAAAATATTTACATTCTACTTTATTAAAATACTTTTCCATTATGTGTATATCTCGTAAAATTAAAGGATGTTCGTCTTTTGTTCTAATGTGTGGTGTAAGTTTTCTAAATAAGTTAATAAACGGATTATATCCCATTGGCTCAATAAAAATTGCTTTACCATTAGAATTTAGAACTCGGTTTAGCTCGCTTGATGCTTTTTCAATATTCAGATGATGCAAAATTCCTGAGCCACAAACTAAATCAAAGCTTCTATTTTCGAAGTGCATTGCTTCGGCGTCCATTATAAAAAAATCAACATTTTTCAAATTTTCATTTTGAGCTTTTTCTTTAGACATTTTAATTGCAACTTCGGATATATCTATGCCTATCACTTCTGTCCCGTATTTAGATAAAGTAAAAGCATAAGAGCCTGTTCCGCAACCATATTCAAGAATCTTTTTCTTGGAACAATTTGCTAAAAGTATATTTTCATAATATTTTCCACTACTATTCTCAACTCCGTATAATTTAGAAACGGATTTTCGTGCTTCTGCTTCATACGAATAATCAAAGAAATTTTTTTCTTGTTCTTTTTGAGTTTCGTCCATTATTGTTTTATTATTTTTATTAAAAAACGATATCTATTTATCAATATTTTAATAATTTATAAATATTTTAATCTTTTTTATAAAACGTTATGATAGCAAGGAATTAATTTTCTTTATGAGCAAAAACAATAGAGACTGCTTTTTGGACAGCCTCTATTATTTAGAAATTATATAAAAATGTAATAGATAATAGATTACTTTATTATTATAAAGCATCAATAATAGCATTGAAAGTTGGACTTGGTCTCATAACTTTTGCAGTTAATTCTTGGTCAGGGAAGTAATACCCACCAATATCAACAGGGTGTCCTTGTGCCGCCAACAATTCCGCATTAATTTTTGCTTCATTCTCTACCAATTGTTTTGCAACAGAAATAAAACGTGCTTTTAACGCTTCATCTTTTGTTTGTTCTGCTAATGCTTGCGCCCAGTACATAGCTAAATAAAAAGAACTGCCCCGATTATCTATTTCTCCTACTTTACGGGAAGGCATTTTGCCATTTTCTAAATATTTTTCTACTGCTTTATCCAAAGTTTCAGCAAGAACAGCAATTTGTTTATCGCCCGTTTTTTCTACGATTAATTCAAAAGAAGGAATTAATGCGCAATATTCTCCTAACGAATCCCAACGAAGATGACCTTCTTTTAAGAATTGTTGAACGTGTTTAGGTGCAGAACCGCCAGCACCTGTTTCAAATAATCCACCCCCTGCAAGTAATGGAACAATTGAAAGCATACGTGCACTTGTCCCTAATTCTAATATTGGGAATAAATCGGTAAGATAATCACGAAGAACATTTCCGGTAACAGAAATTGTATCTAACCCTTTACGCACTCTTGACAATGTATATTTCATAGCTTGACGTGGTTCTAATATTTGAATATCAAGTCCTGTTGTGTCAAATTCTTGTAAATAAGTTTTTATTTTCTTTATGATTTCTCTGTCGTGGGCACGATTTTCGTCTAACCAAAATATAGCAGGCGAATTTGTCGCTTTTGCTCTACGAATTGCTAATTTTATCCAATCTTTAATAGCAACATCTTTTGCTTGGCACATTCTAAAGATGTCGCCTTTTTCGACATCTTGTTTTAACAATACATTCCCTACAAAATCTACAACACAAATTGAACCATTATCGTGTGCTTCAAAAGTTTTGTCGTGAGAACCATATTCTTCTGCTTTTTGAGCCATCAAACCGACATTGGAAACATTGCCCATAGTTGTTGGATTAAATTGTCCGTTCTTCTTTGCATCTTCAATAATTTCTGCGTACATAGTTGCATAAGAGCGGTCGGGTATCATAGCAATAGTATCTTCTAATTCATCTTTACGGTTCCACATTTTGCCACCATCACGTACTACAACAGGCATAGAAGCATCAATTATTATATTGTTAGGCACATGCAAATTTGTTATTCCATAACGAGAATCTACCATTGCCAATTCAGGTTGTGTCTCATAGCATTTATTTATATCTGCAATTATTTCATTTTTCTTTTCAATTGGTAATTTTTCCAATTTATCTAGAATATCTTGTAAACCATTATTTACATTTGCCCCAATTTCTTTTAAAACATCTTTATGTTTATCTAATGCGTCTTTATAATAAACAGAAACGGCATGTCCAAACATAATTGGGTCAGATACTTTCATCATGGTGGCTTTTAAATGTAAAGAAAGTAAAACATTCTCTTTTTTAGCTTCTTCAATAGTATCTGCATAAAATTTTCTAAGTGCGGCAACATTCATTACTGTGCTGTCAATTACTTCCCCTTCGAGCAAAGATAATTTTTCTTTTAATACTTTTGTGGTTCCGTCATTACCAACAAATTCAATTTTTACATCGGTAGGTTTGGTTAAAGTCATAGAAGTTTCATTACCAAAGAAATCTTTTTCTTGCATATAAGCAACACGTGTTTTTGAACCACCTTCGGGCCAAGGTTTCATCATCTTATGGGGATTTTTCATTGCAAATTTTTTAACTGAAGCGGCTGGTCTGCGGTCTGAATTACCTTCACGTATTACTGGATTTACTGCGGAACCAAGGTTTTTAGCAAATCTTTCTTGCAATTTCTTTTCTTCTTCATTAGTAGGAACTTCGGGATAATCTGGAATATCATAACCTTTATCTTGCAATTCTTTTATTGCGGCTTGCAATTGTGGAATTGTGGCACTTATATTTGGTAATTTTATTACATTCGCATCTGGTTGTTTTACGATTTCACCTAATTCTGCTAAATAATCAAGCATCTTTTGATTTGACTTCAATCTCTCCGGAAAGTTCGAGATTATTCTACCTGCAAGTGAAATGTCTTTTGTTTCAATTTCTACTTTTGTGCCTTTAACGTATGCTTTAATAATTGGGAGCAGACTAAAACTTGCTAATTCAGGTGCTTCATCAATTTTTGTCCATAAAATTTTGTAATTATTCATAAAATTATAATCCGTTAGTTTTAAAAAATATTAATTTAAATTCGTTTAATAAAAAGTAAAAATTTCAATCTTCAAAATTAAAAAAAATAAATGACATTCTTACATTTTAGTGCTCTTAAAAAATTGCTGTAAAAAAATGGATAAAAAACAGTAAAAAAGAATTAAAAAAGGGGAATAAATATTTCTTCTTGAATACTATCCCCCTTGAATTATATTTTAAATACTTTGATACAATGAAAAGAGTTTATAATTTAATAATCTTAAATACAGCAGAGCCGTAATCTGTATTAATTTTAATAAAGTAAACACTACTTTGTAAATCATCAATTTGGAAAATCTTTTCTGATTTACCAGATGGAATAACCCCCATATATAATTCCTTGCGTTTAGTGCCAAATTCATCAAATAAAGAAACTGAAACTTGTGCATTAAAGGCAGCATTAAAATCAAATTGCACAATACCATTAGAAATGGAATTTTTCAAAGATACTTCTAATGAAGTGGGAATTGAATCGGTTGTAAATTTTAATGGAACTTGGCATTTTGAAGTTCCCGATACATCAAATACATCAGGAGTACCTTGTAAGTAAACAAACTGGTCAATACAATTCATTGAAATTTGCAAAGTATCATAATCAGTAATATTATTTGAAGACGTTGGTTTATAAACAACAATTAAAGGTTTTGTTTCAGAAGATGCAATTACAAATGGAAATTGTGATTGAGGTATAGAGAACAAACTATTTTGAAAAATTTTAATTGAATTTAATGTAATTGTGTATTGTCCGTAATTTTTTACCCAAAGAGTATCGCTATGTCTTGAACCAATAACTTTATCTCCAAAATTCAATACATTACTATCCAAAGGATTAATAGATTGTGTCTGGAATGATAAAGTAAAGCCGGGTATTATTTCTTCATAATCTTTTTCGTTCCCAGCCGAATCAATTACTTTAAATTTATAAGAAGCATCTTCCCTTGGGTCAATTACATTAAATGTGAAAGTTAAAACCGAATCGGTTTGCTTTGTAATTTGAATTTTCCCATTTTCTTCTTTTTCAATAACAAAATCTTCAATTCCTGTATCTGTTTTAGAAATTTCAGTAATTGAAATATTATAAACAGAGTTGCAAGGGTCTTTTTTCATTTGAATATCAGGCGCTTTAGTATCTTTAAATGAATATATTTGGAAGTTAGCAATAGTTCTACTGGTGCAAGTATCTTCTATTATTAAATCAAAGTTATAAGAGCCTGTATCAGCAAATGTTTTGCAAATTGATAAAGTTTTAATTTCGCTATTATTTAATGTAAGCGGTATATATGTAAACAAGGTATCGTTTGAATTTTGGAATTTAAGATAAATATTTCGTAAAGTATGGCTGAACTTACCATAGTTTTCTAAATCAATATTATAACAAACTTCCTTACCCGCAGGAATAGTATCAATAATTTGATAAGGATTAATATTTTCTTTTAAATCTTTGACAGCGATAGTAAAGCCTGGTATATCATATTGCAAAGAATTTGATAAGCCAACCGAATCGATAGCTTTGACTTTGAAACTTCCATCAAGATAAATGTTGCTTAATGTTGCCGAAAAATATGCTACTCCAGTAGGAAAAACATTATTCGCTGTAATATTAACATTGTTTAAATCGTTAGCAGGAAAATCTAACGTAGATAAATGAGAATCCGTTGAAGTAGAATCGCTTGCAACGCCATTAATTGTATAACACGAGCTATTAGCAAACAGCTTTGGTGGGGTATAATCATATCTGACCAAATTCATGCCGCCATAATAACCATAAGAATTTGCCCAACCATAGCCATACACAATTAATCCAAATCCTGTCGGAGCAATTAATTCGTGTGTACCTTGTTGAACTTGCAAAAAACAATATGAATATTGTGTATTAGGCACTTTCTTAAAAAATGAAGGATTGATAAAATTCCCATCAATTTTAATTTTATTAGTGGAAGAATCTTGAATAACAATACCAACATAATGTTCTGAATAAACAGGATCTAAGTTGCCTGTATAATCATTTTCTTCGTAAGCTTGTATATTAGCAATACGATAGAAATTGCCGTATTGCTCAATTGGTGGCATAATCATCATTAAAGGATCGCCAATACCGTTTTCTTGTGTTGAACTAGATTGTGAACTTTTTTTGTATTGTGCTACTAAAATTGGTCCACTTCCTTCAATATAGTGAGGTTCTGTAAGGTCCATCTCATACATTTCGGATTGATTAAGTGTAGTGGCTTGAATACCATCGATTGTAATAATATTATTATCAGAGGCAGATAAAATCCTAAATTTATCACTACCTGAGGAATAAGTGTATTTTGATTGAGCAAAGGGAATTACAATTGCATTATGTCCCCAAGCACTAATGGGAGGCAACTCTTCAAGTAAACAATCCCGAGAAACAGCATCTTCACCAATAGGTAAATGTGTCCTTTGATGACCTGAAATTAAGGCTATTGGTTTATTGGAACTTACTCTTGTACCTGTTAAATCTCCGTTTAAATTGCCTGTTGTAATTTGGGCTTGAACCAAGTAAACATCGCCTGTATTTAATTTAACTGTTTGTGGAATAAGACCATTTGCTCTCGTTGGCGTTGAAGGGTTAATTGTAATAGTTGTTGAATCTTGTGTTGCAACAACGGCAAATTGAGATGGGGTGCTTTGACCATTAATCCCAAAACCATCAGTAGAACCATCACTATTGTACGTTAAGACCAAATACTCAGTACCTAAAGCATCAGTCGGAATACAAGTCATCGATTCGCTTGTTGTTACTGCTTGCTCATGGGCATATATAGTTATATCACTTGTTGCAACTATATGAAATGATTGTGGTGCTATTTGCTCACACTGATTATTTTGTCCAAAGCTAATGACTCCACTACTATTATAACCTCGTAACTCAAAATTATAGTAAGGTATAGCAAAAGAATAAATCTGCTTTGGGTCGTTTATAATAAAATTTTTATTGTAACTTTTACTATTGCGATCCTTATAAAATATTGTCCCACTACAAGTGTCTGTTGCTACAATAAAAATATATAAAGTATCTGTGTAATTAGATGTAGGAGAAGATTCTATATTGTGGAAATTTGGTGGAAAAGCAAGCCAAAAATCTTTACCTTTTGTGTCAATTAATTCTTGCGAATATATTTTGGTTATTCCAAAAAGTAGAATAAGCAAAAACGTTATTAATAAAGTAGATTTTTTCATAACTTTTTTATTTAATTTCTAAAATTGTTTTAAATTTACATTTTATAGTTTTAATATAAGATAAAAATATTTATTATTACTTTATAAGACAATTTAATTTCTAAAAAGTTACAATTTATGGAAAATATTTTTTTAAACAACGAAAATATTATTAAAAAATTTAAAGAAAAAATATTCCTACTTGACCAAGATAAAGGGAGCATAATTTTTATTGATGGGGCTCGGGGTTTAGGCAAAACACATATCTTAAAAAAACTTAATAGAATTATTGAACATGATAAAATAGTAAGCTCTTATGTAAAAATAAATCCTCCCTTAGCTAATTATGCTATTAGTAATTTATCTCCGTATTACCCATTCACAAAAGCAATTGATGAACTTTCAGCACAACGAAATATAGACCCTACCAAAAAATTAGCAATGAATGTTGGACTTACTTTGTTGGCAAGTTTACCAATTGCTGGCGATTTCTTTTATGCCGCAAAAGAAATTCGTAGAGATTTGAAAGATTTCAGAAAAGACCAGATTGCAAAAAGCTCTTCAACAGCAAGTTCCTTCTTAGAAATTTTTACGACTTATAGTAAAAAACAAAAATTTGTTTTATTCTTTGATGATTTTCATTTTGCAGATATTCAATCTTTTGAATTGTTAAAGATGTTGATGCAAAAAATAAATGATATTTCTGCGATTTTTATTTTTACTTTCGATTCATCAAATACTTCCCGACAATTCTTTAGCTTTGGGAATTTCTTTAAGTTTTACAAAGAAAATGAATCTCTTGCTGATTATTTCAAATTGGAGCCATTCAATAAAGATTTAATCATAGAAGCAATTTCGCACATATTCCCCCGCTCCAAAGTTAATGATGAATTTGTTAGTTGGCTACTGCTGAAATCCTTTGGTACTCCACTTGCTATTTTCGAATATTTAAAGTATTTTAAAGAAAATAATATCAATATTACTAATATTGATATTGCAGATATTGATTCTTTAGTGCCACAATCGTTACAGTCAATATTTTTATCTGAAATTGAAAAATTAACAGAAGAAGAAAAAAATATTTTATCTATTTGTGCTTCCGAAGGAAAAGAATTTTCTGTTTTCATTGTCTCGCAATTGTTGAACACCGATGTTTTAAATACAATTAGAAAATTAAGAGCAATCCAAAATAAATCGGGAATTATTTCAAGCCTTGGAGTAAAAAATCGTTATGGTGAAAAAACGACGGTATACCAATTTAACCAAATTGCTTTTCATACAGTTTTTGAAAATTATCTAGAATATGAAGAATACAAATCTTTGCATACAATCATTGCTTCTATCTTGCAAAAGAACTTTGAACAAAGCAAAGATATTGCCATCAAAAATGAACTTTTGCCTTTTATTGTTTCTCATAGCAGTATTTCCGGTGATGAAGAATTGATTAAAAAAGTTTTGAAAGAACAGGCAATTGTGGCAGAAGAATATCACGATACCGCATATATCAATGGAATTACTCACTTTTTAAAAGAAATTAATACTCCTCAAAATGATGAGAGAGATTCTTCTCAAATTGCTAATAATTCTCTTTCCGGATATTTTGAGGAGTCTTCTGATAATACTTTCGATTTTGTTGAAAAAAATAATAGTGAAGCAAATGAAAATCTAATAAATTCACACATTAATCCAGAAAATATTTTGGTACATAGCAATTTACAAAACTTCGATGAAATTATTGATTTAACTTTAAATAAAAATAGCGATGAATCAATTAATATAATCGAACAATTTGCTAATCTTTCTGGTAATGAATATGAAAAAATTAAAGCAAATTTGTTATTAGTAAAGCTTTATTCAGAAAAGGACAAATTAAACGATGCAGTTGAACTATTAAATAAAATCAATTTCAAAGTTAATGAAATAGACCCATGCGAACTTGATGTTTTGTATTTAAATACTGTCGCCATTATTAATTTTAAAAAAGGCGAGGTTGAAACAGCAATTGAACAACTCAAAAAAGCCAGCAAATTTGCCTTAAAATTGGATATAACTTATAAATTACTAACTGTTTCAAATATCAGTATCTTATTAAAAGAATTTGATTACAATATGGCAAGCCAATACAAATCAACCGTTACAAAATTAGCAAGTGATTTAAACTATAATAAATTTTTAGAAGATTATTTAGAAAAATTTGACAACAAAATTTAAATCAACAAAATTTAAATCAACAAAATTTAAATCAACAAAATTTAAATCAACAAAGTTTAAATCAACAAAGTTTAACAATAGTTCTTTTAGACAATTCACCTTTCAACATCTTGTTAAGATGTTCAGGAACTTGCTCTAATTGGATTTCATTAAAAAGTAATTCAAAGTTATTGACTTTCCAATTATTAGCAAGTTTAGACCAAATTTCTTTACGTAAATTCATTTCAGTTTCGGCGGATTCAATGCCAAGCAAGGCTATCCCCCGTAAGATAAAAGGATAAATAGGTAGTTCAATTTTATCACCTGTAACATTACCAATAATTGCTACGGCACCTCCTTTTTCTACTGAACGAGCAACAGAAGAAAGAGTGAGACCTCCTACATTTTCAATTACTCCTTTCCAACGTCGTGGTAAAAGCGGTCGAGTTGAATTATCAATTATATCCTGTCTTGTAACTACTTCATCTGCTCCTAATGATTTCAAGAAATCCACCATATTGCTTTTCCCTGTTGAAGCAATTACTTCGTAGCCTTGTTTATTTAATAATGCGATAACCAAAGTCCCAACCGCTCCTGTTGCTCCCGTAACTAAAATTTTACCTGTTCCAGGCATAATTCCATTTTTTTGAAAACGATGAATTGCTAAAGCCGCAGTAAATCCAGCAGTCCCATATATCATCGCTGTTTTTAAATTTAAATTTTCAGGAATTCGTACCACCCAATCTTTTGGCACACAGGCATATTCTTGGAAACCGCCCGGTGTGTTCATGCCTAAATCATATCCGGTTACTAATACTTCTTCTCCAACAGAAAATTCTTTGGTATTACTTTCAACTATTGTCCCTGATAAATCAATCCCAGGTGTATGTGGATATTGCTTGGTAATGCCTTTATGACCTTTGCTGGAAAGCGCATCTTTGAAATTTAAACCTGAGTATGCTACTTTAATTAATACCTTGTCCGGTGGTAATTTATCAAAAATTTTTTCTTCAATCTTTGGAATAAATTGATTTTCAATCTCTTCTATAACCAAACTTCTAAATTTAATGTTGCTCATTATACTTCCCTTAAAATTTTGAAAAAAATAAATAAAAAAGTAACTAAAATAAATATAAATTTGTTAATTTTAAAAAATCAAAAATTAAAAATTCACAAAATATAAATTAATAAAAATTAAAAAATTATTGAGGTAAAAATGGGAATTAAAGAAGTATTTGTAATTGGTGCAGGAACAATGGGGAACGGCATTGCCCACACTTTTGCACAATTTGGCTATAAAACTACCATAATGGACGTTTCAGAAGAAATTTTGAATAAAGCAATTTCTACAATATCGAAGAATTTAGACAGACAAGTAAAAAAGGGTTCATTAACAGAAGAAGTAAAAAATGCGACGTTAAGCAATTTAAACACTACAACTAAAATTGAAGATTGCAAGAATGCTGATTTGGTAATAGAAGCGGCAACTGAGAATAAGGAATTAAAATTCAAGATATTCCAACAAATAGATACATTTAGCAAAGCAGAAGCAATATTGGCATCCAACACATCAACTATTTCCATTACAGAAATTGCGGCTAAAACAAAGAAAGCAGACAAAGTGATAGGTATGCACTTTATGAATCCAGTTCCGATGATGAAATTAGTTGAAATTATCAGAGGAATTGCAACAAGCGAAGAAACTTATAAAATAGTAGATGATTTAGCAATAAAATTATCAAAAATACCTGTATTAGCAAATGATTTTCCTGGATTTATTGCTAACCGTATTTTAATGCCTCTTTTAAACGAAGCAATGTTCGCTTTAATGGAAGGTGTCGGAACAATTGAAGGAATAGACCAAGTCGCAAAACTTGGTTTTGCACATCCGATGGGACCACTTACTCTTGCCGATTTAATCGGATTAGACACAACTTTGGCAATTATGGAAGTATTGCATAAAGATATTGGCGACCCCCGTTTTAGACCTTGTCCTCTTTTGAAAAAACTTGTTAATGCTGGTTTTTATGGAAGGAAGTCCGGGAAAGGATTTTATGACTATGCTTTTGAAACTCCAAAGCCAATTAATTTAAATATCTTTTAGGGAGCTATGATGGAGGATTTCCAATCGGTTCGTTACGATTCTGATAATGAATTTTTATTAAAAGCTTATAAACTTGAAGCAGAAGGCAAGTATTTAGAAGCGATAAACCAATATAAGAAAGCATTAGAAGATGACCCGGCATTAGTAATTGTTTATAAACATATTGGTAATATTTATTATCGTATGGGAAATTTGAAAAAATCGGAAGAATTTTTGCGTAAAGCCGTAGAAGCAATGCCATATTTCCCAACTCCCCTATTTGAATTAGGGTTAGCTCTTTATCGACAAGCTCAAATTAAAAAAGCAATTGAATGTTTAGAAAAAGTAATTGCTATGGATAATACCTTTTTAATTGCTCATTATTGGCTTGGTATTTTATATTATCATTATGGATTACCTTGCAAAGCAAGAGAACGCTACAGGCATGTGATAAGTGTAAACCCTGAATTTACTATTGCTTATTATCATCTGGGAGTTGCTAATTTGCGTATGGGTAATTTTGATGAAGCCATTAGTAATTTTACTAAATTAACGCAAGTAAATCCTGATAGCCCAACTGCTCACTCTTTATTAGGGGAGGCATATTTGAATCTTGATAAGAAGATTGAAGCAAGAAAGCATTTCAAAATTGCTTTGGAATTAGACCCAGAAGACAAAAAAGCAAAGAATGGGTTGTTCCTTGCTTCTGATGTTTCTGAAAATGTAATGTAGTATAAATATCTATTTTAAAAATATAAATTTGCTATTCTTTGTCCTAATTGTTTTAAAACAAAGAATAGCATTTTTTAATAATTTGTTTAATAGATTTCTGGTATCCAAGTTGTTTCATCAATAGGCGGTCTCACATAATCTTCTACGATTTTTCGTGGTGGGAAATCAAATGGAGGAGGAATAACATTTTGGTACGGGATAATTGATAAAAGATGAGCAATGGTGTTTAACCTTGCTCTTTTTTTATCTTCCGAATTCACATTATACCAAGGACATTGCTTTGTGTCGGTATATTTCATCATAGCATCTTTGGCTTTTGAATAATCCACCCACTTATCCCAAGATTTTAAATCCATTTCAGAAAGTTTCCATCTTTTTTCCGGATGAGCGGCTCTGTCTTTTAATCTCCTTTCTTGCTCTTCATCGCTAACACTAATCCAGTATTTAAAAAGAAAAATACCAGAACGAACTAACGTTTTTTCAAATTCGGGGCAAGAACGCAGGAATTCTTCGTACTCTTCGTCTGTACAAAATCCCATAACACGTTCAACACCAGCACGGTTATACCAGCTTCGGTCAAAAATCACAATTTCACCAGCTGATGGCAAATGCGAAATATATCGCTGAAAATACCATTGCGTACTTTCTTTATCACTGGGCTTCTCTAATGCAACTACTCGTAACCCACGTGGATTTAACGGCTCTGTAATCCTTTGGATAATACCCCCTTTGCCTGCAGCATCTCGCCCTTCAAAAAGAATAACTACTTTTAATCCTTTTTGTTTAATCCAATATTGCCAAATTACAAGTTCTTGCTGTAATTTGGCAATTTCTTGATTGTAAAAATTTTTGCTTATTTTGCCGTGTTTGTTGAACTTTTGTATTTGCTCTGTGTCTTCTGTGTTATCGGTATCTTCCGATTTTTTTAAATCTTCTTCTAAATTGGTATTTGCATTTTTTGGTTCTTTGTCTTTTTTCTTATTTTTATGTCCCATCAAACCCTCTTTTTTTAAATTCAAAAATATAAAAGTTTTATCAAAATTTGTAAAATTTCATTAAAATTTATTAAATTATATTTTTTTTTATTTCATTTTGATTTATTTGAATACGAAAATATTATGCCAAAATACTTAAATATATTCTTATTTTTAATATCTTTAATTTTTATTTCTTGCTCTAACTCCAAAGACACTTCAAGAAGTAGCAATAGTAATGAATTTGATAATTTTATTCGCAAGGTACAAGATACTTTGATTAGCGATAATAACGCTGATAAAAGTGAAATTGCACAAGACCATTTTATTAAAGGTTTGAATTACTATAATAACAAAGATTATGCAAATGCTATTATAGAATACCAAGATGCTTTAATGTATGAAAAATCTCCGACTGTATATTTGTCATTGGCTGATGCGTATATTCAAGTTAAAAATTTATATGGTGCTTTGAATGCGGCAATAAATGCTTATTTACTAGACAATAAAAATGAAAAAGCATTAGAAATGATATTTTCTTTATTTGTTTATAAAGGAGATATCAAGTCAGCAGACAAAGTAATTACTGAAATATATTCCCGAGACCCTTCTTTTGATAATTTCTTAATTATGACCGACTTTTATCAAATTGTTAACCCGACAAAAGCCATTAGTATGTATGAAAACTATTTAAAAACAAATCAAAACGAAGAAGTTGAAATTAATTTAGTTAAAGCATATTTACATAATCAAGATACAATAAAGGCAATGAATACTTTGTTTGCAGTTGTTAAAAATGACCCTGATTCAAGCAATTGCTTTGATTTAATTGAAACTTCAATTGGATTCCAGAAATATTCTTTTTTATCTGATTTTGTCAATCAAATTTATCCGATGCTAAGTATAGACAGTAAAAATAAAATTTTCAATAAATTAATACATGAATTACAAAGCAAAAGAAAGCAATGGTTTAAAAACACAGATTTGCTTGCTCAAGTATTGCAGAAAACACAAGACAATACAAACGATAATTGTGTTACAAACTTTTTTGCGGCCGATTTATCAGCAATAGCAAACGATACAAATTTAACAGTACATTATATTAATAAAAGTTTAGAAAATATAGATACTTTATCGGAAATACCAATTTATTGTGCAAATTTGTTGGAAGTAGTTGGACAAAAGAAGCAAGCACTTGAAGTACTGACAAAATATCGAGAGAAATTCCCTGACAATCATAAATATATCACTTCAATTGGCTTTTATTATTACTTGGAAGGCGATTTCCAAAAAGCTTTGACTTATTTCCAAGAATACACCCAAAAAGAATCTCTTGATGTAGAAGGATTTATTAATTTAGCAGATTGTTACGATCGTTTAAACAACCAAAAAGATGCAGAAAGTAATTACTTGAAAGCGATAAAGTTAGAGCCTGACAACGCCACAGCAAATAACAATTATGCTTATTATTTATCAAAATACGACGATAAATTAAATGATGCTTTAACACTATCTCAAAAAGCTATTGATAAAGAAAGCAATAATGCAGCTTTTATTGATACTTATGGCTGGATTTTATTCAAATTAGGCAAATATGAAGAGTCGCAAAAGTATTTAGAAAAAGCTATTAATCTTGACTCGACAAAATATGATATTTACGAACATTTAGGTGATTTGTATGTAAAATTAGGATTAACAAAAAAAGCAAGGGATAGTTACCAAAAAGCATTAGAGTTATATCCAGACAATAAAGATTTAAAAAACAAATATCAAAAAATTGAAAATACATTAAATATCAAAAAAGATTAAATAACAAAAAAAAGGTAAAATATGTTTGTCATAATTGGACTTGTAGTTGTACTTGGCGCATTGATGGGTGGTTTCATTATAGCGGGAGGTAACCCAGCTACTTTGATTGTAATTCCTGAATACATAATTATTCTTGGGGCAGCAATCGGTTCATTATTAATTGCAAATCCGTTACCTGTATTAATTAAAATTATTAACGGGATATTATCTACGTTAAAAGGACCAAAAGTAAATAAGCAAGCTTATTTGGATTTGATGAAGTTAATGTATGAAATATTTCAATTTGCAAAGCGAGAAGGCTTAATTGCGCTTGAACAACATGTAGAAAATCCAGAGCAGAGTTCAATTATCTCAAAATACCCATCATTTTTAAGTAATCACCATGCCGTAGAGTTCTTTTGTGATACATTAAAAGTAGTTTTAAGTGGTGGTGTCCCTGCACACGATTTGGAAGACCTTATGGATTTAGATCTTGAAGCAATTGAACAAGAAGAAGAAGTTCCACCGGCATCTTTACAAGTTATGGCAGATGCTTTTCCTGGACTTGGTATTGTTGCGGCAGTAATAGGTATTATTATCACTATGGGCGCTATATCTGAAGGTTCAGAAGCAGTTGGACATCACGTAGCTTCTGCTCTTGTGGGAACATTTCTTGGAGTATTGATGTCTTATGGTGTTTTTGGACCTATTGCTTCAAGTATGGCAAAAATGACAGCAAAAGAATCTAAATATTTGCTTGCTATTAAATCAGGTTTGCTTTCTTTTGCAAAAGGAGCCCCTGCTATGGTTGCGATAGAATACGCACGACGTTCAATAGACCCAGAGAACAGACCATCATTTAAAGAAACAGAAGATGCCGTAAAGAAAAGCTAATGTCACATTAGTTAATTAATTTGGAGGAATACAATGGCAGACCAACAAGGCACTGAACAGCACAGTAAAGAGCAACCTATAATAATAAAAAAAATAAAGAAGGGTGGACATCACGGCGCCCACGGTGGTGCTTGGAAAGTTGCTTATGCTGATTTTGTTACAGCGATGATGGCTTTTTTTATTGTAATGTGGATTCTTGCTTCTAGCGAACAAGTTAAACAAGCTGTTACCGCTTATTTTAAAGACCCAGGTGCTTTTAGCTTTATTAATGGTAAAAGAACTATTCCTGTTGATTTACACTTACAACCTGAATCTGGAAAAGGAAAGAATGAAGGGGATACAGAAGGAAAAGGAAAAGGAAAAAATGAATTTGTAATTTCATTTAATCAAGATATGCGGGATTCTGTTGTCCAAAAACTTATAGATAAAGCAAAAGAAGACAGTACCCAAGCAGCACAACGTGTTGAACGTGTGGCTGGTGAAGTTCAACAATTCCTAAAACAATTAGTTGCTGAAAAACCTGAATTACAAAAAATTTTAGATGATATAAAGATTGAAATTACAGATGAAGGCTTAAGAATTGAATTAATAGAAAAAACTGACAATGTATTTTTTGCTGTTGGAAGTTCCAAACTTACACCACAAGCTATCGATATTCTTAAAGTATTAGGAAACGAAATTGGGAAATTGCCTAATAATGTTGTTCTTGAAGGACATACTGATAGTAGAAAATATTCAAATGATGCGGGATATACAAACTGGGAATTATCGTCCGATAGGGCTAATGCCGCCCGACGTGCTTTAATGCAATATGGTCTGTGGAACGGACAAATTACTGAAGTTGTTGGTTATGCAGATAGACGGCTTAGCAATCCACAAAATCCTTTTGATGTTTCTAATCGTAGGATTAGTATTTTAATTAAACAGATGTCTGTAAATCAATTTTTACCTAAATCAGAAAATTTATCAAAGCAAGGAACACACAATGAATAAATCATATAAAATTTTAATCATTGATACAGATTCTGCTAATATTATCACTCTTGAACGGCTAATTAAGCAAGAAGTTGATAAAGTTGAAGTATTTTATGCTCAGATTGGTGAAGCAGGGTTAAAACTTGCAAAAGAGAAAACCCCTGATATAATAATTTGTGATGCAAGAATGCCCGGATTGATGGGCTTGCAAATTCTTTCCGAATTACGCTCAATTAAGCAAAACGAAGATATACACTTTATTCTAATGGGAGCAGAAACAGACCGAGCAATGCTTTTTGATGCTTTAGAAAAAGGTGCTGATGATTTTTTATATAAACCTGTTCATTCTGATAGCTTATTAGGCAGATTAAAAATTGCTATTAAAATAGTAAATTTAAAATTGCAAAAGCGTGAAGAGTATAATTTATTACTTGCATTAGCGCACGAAATAGAAGATTATGCCCAAGATACTATTAAACTTGCTGTAAAATTTATGGAAGCAAGAATACCCGCTTCTTACCATACTTTGAAAGTTATTGCAGAAGCTTCGCTGTGGGTTGCTCAATATTTTGATGAATTAAAAAATGACCATGATAGATTAAAAGATTTAGAAACTGCGGCATTTTTAAGTTTTGCAGGTAGATTATCTTTGCCTGACCATTTGCTTGAAAAGCCTGTTTTAATTGATGGAAAACCAAGCGATAATTTAATGAATCAAGTACCAATTGCAGCAAAAAATATTGTTTCGGAAATTCCAAGATTTGAAACGGTCGGTAAAATTTTATACCATTTGTATGAAAATCAAGATGGGAGTGGTTTCCCAGATAGACTACAATCATGGCAAATTCCATTAGAAAGTAGAATAATTCGTGCGGTTGTTGATTTTTATGATATGGTAAGATTTTTCAAACTTCGTCCAAAAGATGCTATTGATAAGTTAAGACAAAATTTAAATAGATTGTATGACCATCGTGTAATCACACTTTTAGAGCAATTCGTCTTATCTATTTTGCAGTTAGAAGGACCTACAAACGAAAAGCCTGTTTTATTAAGTGAATTAGTCCCAGGAATGATTCTATCTCGTGATATATATTCAACTAATGGTTTGAAAATACTTACAGCAGGGGCTGTTTTGAAGGATTCTACCATTGAAAAAATTATTTCTATTAACACGAGTGACCCCATTTTAGGAAATATTCTCGTTAAAATATAAATTATAGATTTAAATTTTGCTTATTTAAAGCAATTTTACTGCTTTTATCAAGCAATTTTATCAAATAAATCAAAAAAAAAGCCTGTTTGATGAACAAACATTCATAAAACTTAAAAAAAATAAAAAAAAATTGTTTTTTTGTAAAAAAAATTTGTTTTTTTCAAAAATTTTACTTAAATTGCTTATTAGAAAAGTGTTTAATTGAAAAACTTGATTTAGTAATAAATTTTGGTATCTTTTCAATAAATCATTAACCAAAAATTTATTTTATGTTAAACCAATAAAGGAGGTTTTATGCCATTAAACAAAACAACGTTAATCAATGCAGTTGCAGAAGCAACAGAAATGAAAAAAGTTGATGCTGAAAAAGCAATTAAAGCAACAATCGACACAATAACAAAAGAATTGGGCGAACATGGCTCAGTTACTCTTGTTGGTTTCGGAACTTTTAAAGTTTCACATCGTCAAGCAAGAAAAGGAAGAAGCCCTAAAACTGGTGCTGAAATTACTATTCCTGCTAAAATCGTTCCAAAGTTTCACCCTGGCAAAGCATTGAAAGATCTAGTTTCCGCTCACAAAGATAATAAGAAGAAAACAGCAAAGAAAAAATAGTTGCATTGATTCCCGAATTTTCAGAACTGTCCCAAAAGGGCAGTTCTTTTTTTTCTTTCTTACGTATAACTAGGCTTAAAACCAAGTTATGAAAATATACTTTTATTAGTTTTTGTTATGTTTAAATTAATATAGAAACAATAAATTACAAAATAATAGCACTTTTAAAGCAATTTTGTTATCTTAAATTGATATTTTAAAAGTATTAAACTAAAAAGAATACTGCTTTTATATTCATATTTAAAATTTTCAAGAAAAAAAATTAAAAAAAATAGGGAAATTCAAAAATTTAATGTAATTTTGTATTCTAAATTGGTGTCGTCGCCAAGAGGCTAGGCAACGGTCTGCAAAACCGTCAACACCGGTTCGAATCCGGTCGACACCTCTTTTTTATATATATGGAGTGTTTTTATGGATTTAAATTACTTGCGTAGATTAGTTAAAATATTTGATGATAGCACTCTTGACGATTTAGTCATTGAAGAAGAAGGCACAAAAATTAAATTCTCCCGGAAACCACAAAATGCTTCAAAATATGAATATCCTTTAATCCAAAACGATGCAGCCTTAGGGATTAACCAAGTATTTCCAATTTCAACTACGGAAAAGTTAATCCCAAAAATTGAACATCACGAAACAAAAACAGAAACACAAATTTCTAAGAGCGAAGATACGATCGGACTTGTAGAAGTTCTTTCGCCTATGGTGGGAACTTTCTATCGGGCACCTTCACCAGAAGCCCAACCTTTTGTTGAAGTTGGAAAGCATGTTACAAAAGGGCAAGTTGTTTGTATTATAGAAGCTATGAAATTGATGAATCAAATTGAAAGTGAAATTAATGGTGTTATTGAGAAGATTTTAATTGATAATGCTAAACCTGTTGAATTTGGTCAACCCTTGTTTCTAGTGAAACCTGAATAAATCACGAGGTAGTATGTTTCATAAAATTTTAATTGCGAATCGTGGTGAAATTGCATTAAGAATTATTCGTGCCGCAAAAGAATTAGGAATTAAAACAGTTGCTGTATATTCCGAAGCAGATAGATATTCTTTGCACGTCCGTTTTGCAGATGAAGCTATTTGTATTGGTCCTCCATCATCAAAACAAAGCTATTTAAATATTCCTGCTTTAATTACTGCTGCTAATATTACAAATGTTGATGCTATACATCCTGGATATGGGTTTTTAGCCGAAAATCAAATTTTTGCTGAAATATGCCAAGGGCATGGTATTACTTTTATTGGACCTAATCCTTCGTCTATTAGCCAAATGGGAGATAAAGCGGTTGCGAAAGATACTATGAAAAAAGCAGGTGTACCTGTTGTTCCAGGAAGCGACGGAGTTGTTTCAAATCTTGAACAAGCAATTAAAATTGCTGATAATATTGGATACCCACTTATGTTAAAGGCGGTAGCTGGTGGGGGCGGTAAAGGTATGAGAATTGTTAATAACAAAAGTGAACTTGAAAAAGTTTTTGAAGTTACACAAAGCGAAGCATTAGCCTTTTTTAATAATCCTGATTTATACATTGAAAAATTAATCCCTAATGCTAAACATATTGAAATACAAGTTTTTGGAGATAAACACGGCAACTATATTCATCTAAATGAACGTGAATGTTCAATGCAACGGAGACATCAGAAATTAATTGAAGAAACTCCTTCTTTTGCTGTAAATCAAGCACTTAGAGATGAGATGGGGAGTATTTCTCGACAAGGGGCTAAATCTGTTAATTATGTTGGACCCGGTACTATTGAATACTTACTTACTTCCGACGGCAAATATTATTTTATGGAAATGAATACTCGTATTCAAGTGGAACATCCTATAACAGAAGAATCTTTAAAAATCGACCTGGTCAAAGAACAAATTAAAGTTGCCGCAGGTGAAAAACTTTCTTTAAAAGAGCATCAACCTATTTTTCATTCTATTGAATGTAGAATTAACGCCGAAGACCCATTTAATGATTTTAGACCTTCACCAGGGAAAATTGAAGGCTTCCATTGTCCCGGTGGACAAGGTATCCGAGTAGACACTCATTTATATCAAGGATACGTTATTCCTCCTTATTATGATTCTTTGCTGGCAAAAGTTATTACTTATGCAAGAACAAGGGAAGACGCTATTAATAAAATGAAACTTGCCCTAGATGAATTGATTATTGAGGGAATTAAAACAACTATCCCTTTCCATGTTGCTATGATGAACAATCCTGACTTTGTTAATGGCAAAATCGATACAAAATATTTAGAAAGAGTCAATTGGAAAGATTTTATTTAAAATTATATTTATTTTTATTGTTTTTGTAATTTTGTAAATTAAAATTTTTGTAGGAGAAGAAAATGAATATTCCAGAAGGATTAAAGTACACAAATGACCATGAATGGTTAAAAATTGATGGGAATATTGGAATTATCGGTATTACTGACCATGCTCAATCAGAACTTGGTGATGTAGTTTTCGTAGATATTGCGAATGATTTAGCTGAAGTAAGCAATGGACAAACTTTTGGCACTATTGAAGCTGTTAAAACCGTTGCTGATATTTTGGCACCTGTATCGGGTAAAGTCATTGCTATTAATACTGCTTTAAATGATGCCCCAGAAACTGTTAATAAAGACCCTTATGGCGAAGGTTGGTTAATTAAAATTGAAATTACTAACCCAAGCGAAATTAATGATTTAATGAATGCATTTGCATACCAGAACTATTTAGGGTAAAATCATATCTATCTTTTTTTTGTTTTTTTGTAAAGTCAATGAACAATTTTAAATTCATTGACTTTTTTATTTTATAAGGAGAGCGTTCCTTCGCAAATCCAATATCGCTACTTTTATTACAAGTGCAAACCACTGGCTTGTACCTTACAATAAAAATATGTAAGAATAATTGAATTTTTTATTTCCAAATTCTAAATACATAATCGTCTGGGTATATGATAATTAATTAACCTTACTATGGATTTTTCGCTTGGAGAAAATAACAAATGACTAACTGGCACACATCAACCTGTAAAACAAACGGAATTCACATACACTATACGAGAACAGGCGGAAGTAAGCCCCCTATAATTTTGTTACACGGCTTAGCTGCAGATGGACTTTGCTGGACTTCGGTGGCACATATCCTTGCGAAAGAATACGATATAATTATGCCAGATGCACGTGGTCATGGGAAGTCAAGTGTGCCTGATTATGGATACCGATACGAAGACCATGCAAACGATGTAATAGGACTTATAAACTCATTAAATCTGTCTTCTCCATCTCTGCTGGGACATTCTATGGGGGGTATGATAGCCGCTGTAGTAGCAAGTTTTAATCCAAATTTACTGCATAGTCTAATTTTAGCTGAACCTACATTTTTGAGTCTAAAAGTTCAACGTGAAGTTTACGATAGCGATTTAACTGAACAACATCGGCGAATTTTAAATACACCATTAGAAGAAGTGTTGGCATATCTGCAGAACAGGCACCCAAATCGGTCACCGGAACTTATAGAATTAATAGTACGAGCACGATTTAAAACCAGTGTAGAGGCTTTTGACGTTCTTACTCCACCAAACCCTGATTATAAGAAGTTGGTAAGTGCAATTGATGTCCCAAGTTTGTTCGTATTTGGTGATAAAGGGGTGGTTGAGCCTTTTATTGTTGAAGAACTGACACATCTTAATCCGAGATTCCAAATTAATCAGATGCAAGGAGCCGGCCATGGGCTCCACTATGACCAACCCGAGCAATTCGCCGCTGTTGTTGATTCTTTCATACGTTCAATTGACTGATAAAATCAATTCGATTGTATTTATATAATTATTTTGTAACTTTGCAAAAAATAGTATTTTGATAAATACGTAAATATAAATGTAGAATGAAAGAATTTGGTTAATTTTGACAAAATTTAATAATAAAATGCAAAAAATAAAAGCAAAACCATTTTTAAAGTGGGCAGGCGGTAAAGGACAATTAATTAGTCAATTTCAAGAATACTATCCCAAAGATTTGTATTTAAAGAAAATTGATAAATATATTGAGCCATTTATCGGTGGCGGTGCGATATTTTTTGATATAATGCAAAATTACAAAATTAATTCGGCTTATATTTCCGACATAAATAAAGATTTAGTATTAGCTTACAAAGTAATTCAACAAAAGCCTGAAATGCTTTGTGATTTTTTGGAACAATTTCAAAATAATTACGATAATACAATTCAGGACGATAGAAATAATTTGTTTTTATCAATTCGTAAACATTTCAATGCACAAAGATTTGAGATAAATTACAAACAATTATCTGAAAATTGGATATCAAGGGCAGCACAATTAATTTTTTTGAATAAAACATGTTTTAACGGTTTATATCGCTTAAACTCAAAAGGTGAATTTAATGTTCCTTACGGTAAGTATCCAAACCCAACGATTTTAGATAGTGAGAATATTTTTGCAGTTTCTAAACTTTTACAAAACGTGGAAATAAGAAACGCAAATTATAGTGAATGTTTTAATGAAACAACTTCTAATTCATTCATATATTTTGATCCGTCATATAAGCCGATTAGTAAAACAGCAGGTTTTACAACTTACACAGGGACAGAATTTACAGATAAAGAACAAATAGAATTAGCAAATTTTTATCGTAACCTTGATATTGAAAAACAAGCAAAATTAATGTTAAGTAATTCATATCCAAAAAATGAAAACCCGTCAGATGAATTTTTTGAAACTGTTTTTAAAGATTATAATTTGCATAGAGTAAACGCTTCACGAGCAATAAACTGTAACGGTGAAAAGCGTGGAAAAATTAAAGAATTAGTAATAACAAATTATAAATATGAACCACAAACCTTGGCAATCAATATTTGACACACATAAAATCAACAAACACGATTTTAATAAAAATCCGTTTATTCTTACAGCCGAACAAATTAAAACAGATACAGCACATTTCAAAACTACAAATGAAAGAGAAGTTCGTGTTCTATGCAAACAAGATATACGCGAAGATAGACCAAATATTTTTATCGAAAACGGATTATTTTTGTTACCAATTAAAAATGGAACATATGCAATAATCGAAGGTGAAGGGTATGTCGATATTCCTGAAATAACAACGACATCTAAGATTTACAAATCAAAACTTGATTTTCACCTTGATACATCGCAAATAGGAAATTCAGAAATGCAACATCTTGATTTTGCTTACGCTTCAAGTTTGATAAGAACATTTTTAAAAGACGATAGTTTAGTTTTAACAATTCGTGGCAGAAAATATACACCAAAATTTGAATTTAATGTTGGTAAACACTTAATTTCAACAGAAAGTGTGCAAACAGAAGTTGATGCAGGATATGAAGGCAGAAATCAAGTAGCATTGATAGAAGCCAAAAATTCAATAAGCAAAAATGTTATAATTCGGCAATTGTATTATCCATTTAGACAGTGGCAAATTCACACAACAAAAAAAGTTAATACTTTATTCTTTGAAAAACAAGGAAATACATATAATTTGTATCACTTTGTTTTTAACAATAAATTGGATTACAACAGTATAGAATTAAAAAATAGTTGTAAATACGAGATAAAGAATAATTGAAAGCGCAACCTGCTAACAAGCAATATCTTTTTTCCCATCTATCAGTGAGGTACTGCGACGATACTCTAATGATAGATTTTATATTTATTTCTAATTGAATTTTTATTAAACAAAAACAAATTCAAAAATTTCTAAAATGTACATAAGAAAAATTCTTGACATTGTTGAATTTTGTATTTTTGCAATTAATACATAATGTAAAGTCAGAAATATGGGACTAAAATTCAAAACTCTTCAAATTATTTATCTGATTATTCAAATTTTTCTTGCTGGTGTTTTCATTTTGAATATGTTCTTTTTTGAATTACCCAAACAACATTATTATTTCTTAATGTCCGTAATATTTGTTCTTGATGTACTTTCTGGATTATTGATTGGGAGCAAATCTCAAAAGTTTGAGGCAGTAAATCTAAAAATTCTGAAAGTATTAACAATAATTATGTCATTATCACTTATTGCCCAAATAGTTACAACATTTCTAATGGAACCTTTTAGAATACAAGACAATTTAATTGCGGTATTCAGCGTTGTGGATTTTCTTGGATTTATAGTTTACATCTTCAAATTTAGTATGAAACTAAACAATTAAAATTACTTACTAATGGGAATAATTTGGATTTTTTCTTTATATAATAATTGGAATAATATAATGTTTTCTTCATTGCATTACAAGGACTATTTAACTTGCAAAAGAAATCTTTACAATATATAAAATTTTAAATATTATATTTATCTACAAAATGAAACATAAAACACTTGGACAAGTATTTACACCTGATTGGATTGTAAATGAAATATTAAATTCTTTAAATTATAAAGAAGATTTTATTTTAAACAAAAAAATTATTGATCCAGCCTGTGGAGATGGAGTTTTTTTGAAAATTATTGTAGAAAGAATGATTGATTATTTTTTATCAAAAAATTATTCTGCATCTGAAATTAAAAAGCATATAGAAAATAATGTTTATGGAATTGAAATTGATGAAGTAGAATTTAAAAATTGTATAACTAGTTTGAATAATTTAATCAAAAATAAATTTAACAAAGATTTAAATATTGATTGGAAAATATATAAAGATAATACTTTATTAAAGTATAAAGATTTTTTAGGTTTTTTTGATTATGTAGTCGGAAATCCTCCATATATCAGAATCCATAATTTAGATAAGGAAACAAGGAATTTACTTAAAAAAGATTTTATTTTTTCAGAAGGAACGATAGATATTTATGTTTCATTTTTTGAATTGGGCTTTAAATTATTAAATAAAAATGGTCAATTAGGATATATCACGCCTAATAGTTATTTACATAATTCTTCTTACAAACAATTTAGAAAATATTTAAAAGATAATAAAATAATTAAGAGCATAACAGATTTTAAGGCAAATAAAATCTTTAAAAACTTTTCTACCTATACAGCAATAACAATCGTTAATTTTTATGACAAAAATAAATCTTTTATTTATAAAGAATTGAAAAAAGATAAAATTCAAAAGGTAAATGAAATAGATTATAATGATGTAAATGATAAGGACTGGTCTTTTTCTAGCAAAGAAGATATGGCTTTTCTAAAAAAACTATATTCAAACACAAATAAAAAAGTTTCAGATTTTTTTGATGTACAATATGGTTTTGCAACTTTAAGAGATAAAATTTATATTGGCGAGATTTTAGAGGAAAAAAATAATTTAGTTTTATTTAATAATTACTGGATAGAAAAAGAAATATTATATAAAATTGTTAAAGGTTCTACCTATAAAGGAACGGAAAAAGAAATAAAATATATAATATTTCCATATAAAAACGAATTTTCTCGTTATATTCCAATTCCAGAAAAAGAATTAAAAGATAAATATCCCAAAACATATAAATATTTATTAGATAATAAAGAAGAATTATTAAAAAGAGACATCGACAAAGGTTCAGATTGGTATGAATTTGGTAGAAGTCAAGGTATTCAAACTTCTCATAATGAAAAGATTATTTTGAGTACTCTCGTTAAGCACGCAATACTTTTTTACAAAGTAGATAAAAATATTCTTGTATATTCTGGAATATTTATTATTAAAAAGAGAAAAGAAACAAATTGGGATATTATTACTAACATTTTAAAATCAGATGATTTTTATCAATATATACAAATTACTGGAAAAGATTTTTCTGGTGGCTATAAATCAATAACAAGCAATCAGATTAAGAATTATCCAACAACTTAGGATAACGATCAAAAAACTTTATTTAATTAACAGGCAAAAATATGATAAAAGAAAAATTCATCAAAAGTTTAGAGGAAGGCTACAAAAATTATCTTTTAGTTCATGCTAGAAGTTCATCTAAAATAATTCCTATGCACAAATGTCTTTCTGAAATTTTAAAAGAAAAACTTGGAAAAGATTTTGTCATTAAATCTATGGGTATTGGTGATAATAAGGAATATAAATTTAAAGGAAAATATTATACTAAAGACTTAGATATAACAATTTTGAAAGATAATAAACCAATATCTGCTCTTGGTTTTAAGTTTGTTACTTCAAACTATAAACAAAATTCTAATAATTATTTTGAAAACATGCTTGGTGAAACAGCAAATGTTAAAAGAAATGATTTACTATATGGGCAAATATTGATTTTAAAAGAGCAAATGCCTCATTTTAGCACTGATAAAAAACAATTTACTAAAGTTGAAAAAATCAATGAACTAAATTAAAAAAAATATTTTAGATTAGGAACAGACAATACAGAAAATTTATATCACAAACCTGATATTATATTTATTTCTTTTGTAGAAACAGGGGATGAAGAAAGAATGTTGAAGGCCGTTGTCAATAAAGAAAAAATATCTAAAACAGAATTTAACAAAAATGAACTAGCTCCATTGGTAAAATTAAAGTTTTTAAATACACAGGATTTAAAAGAAAAATTTACAGATGAAATGAAAGATTTTTTAATAAAAAATGGTAATTTTGATGAATTTATCGAAGCTTTTGTTAATCTAACAAGAGGAAGAACTTATGGAAAATAAAAGCGATGTTCTGATAAAAATAGGAAATAAGAAGCCAATAAAATTTATATTAAATATAGATTTTCCTCTTTACCAGATTCGGTGAATCGGGACAGAGAGGAGAGAAAAATAGCGAATAATAAAAACCTTTCGAATGGTTAAATCATTCGAAAGGTTTGAGGTTTAGTGTTCTAATTTTATATATTTTTATTTCATAATTATAACAGGCAACGAAATTGTTTCGTTATTTGCCTTTAATTGCAAGAAATATTGACCTGTTGATAATTTAGATTGAAAATCTATTGTTTTATTGCCAGCCGGAATCATACCACTATATACAGATTGAACTAATTTACCTTGTAAATCATATATTTCGAGAGAAGAACCGCCAAAATCTGCCAAAGCAGAAATTTGAATAGATAATGCCCCATAAGAAGGATTAGGAAATGCTTTCAAAGTTAAAGTTCCTTGTTTATTCGAAGCTTCCTCTTTAACTAATGCACCATTATTATCCCCTTTACCTGTAAAATAAACGTGGAAATCAGAAGCGTTTGTAGAATTAGTAAACATTCCAAAATCAGCAAAATAATCAGTTCCATCACTGAAAGGTTTGAAAGAAACAGGAATTTTCAATGTACCACCTGGCACAATACTAATAGGCAGACTGTCGTCAATTGATGAAGGATAACTAAAAGCCGCATCGTCATTTTGCGAGAAATAGACTGTTTGGATTTTTAGTGTTTGTTGTCCTGTATTGATAATATCAAGTTCTTTTGTAATAGAGTTCAAAGGTTTAACTGGACCGAAGCTTAAAGTATCAACAGAAGCAGTAATTTGTGCTCCTTGACTTGCCGATATTGTTTTGCCTTGCCCATACAAGTAAGCAATAGAATTTTTATTTGCATTGGAAGTTATTTTCAATGTACAATTATAAACTTTATCATAATCAGCAGGAACAAAACGTACTGAAAAAGTATATCTATCGCCTGCTTGCACAACAATAGGGAAATTCATAGATTTGGGGAAATTAAATGCGTTCCCATCATTTTGAATAAATTCAATTTTCTGAACAATAACAGGCGAAGTACCCGAACTTTCGAAATAAAAGTCCATAGTTTGTGTAGAACCGATATCTAAAGTATTAAATTTAAAGGTATCCGCTGGTGCAGTGAGTTCAGGTCCAGTAGGCGTGTCTTTTCCACCAACACCTGTTAAACCAATAGTAGCCGTGTTTGCATTTACCGCATCAGATTCGAAAACCACATAATCTTGGAAAGTCCTTGCCTCATCAGGCGTAAAAGTAATTGTCATAGTTCGCATATCACCTGGTTGTAACACTTCAGGTTGTCCCCCAGAAGTAATAGTGAAAATCCCAGGTGCTTCCCATTCTTGAATGTAAATTTTCTTTATTGTTAAAGGCTTTCTACCAAAATTGCGATAACGTAATTCTTTTGGCTTACCCACGCCAATAAGAGTTTCTCCAAAATCAACTTGCGTTGTTTCAAAATCAATCCAAGCATCAGCTTTTGGCAAATCTTTTGTAAACCAATCCATCGCTAATTGTTCCGTTCTTCCAAAATAAACGCTTTCATTTAAAGCACAAACATCGGGTGCCATTGACCAAAAGGCAATTTTACCATCTCCGATATCTGCATGACAACCAACCCATATACCAGGAACAGTTGGCACATTTTTAACATCATTAGGATAATTACTAAGTTCCCCAAATTGATTGAGATAAGCAAAGCCAACAGCTGCCGCATCAGGTTTTAATCTAAATATATCAAGATGGTCATTGAATCTTAATGGCAACGCAGGTGTAGCATTATTTCGTCCATAACCTATATTACAATAATAATCATATTGTTTACCAATAGGGTCATCTGAATTAGCAATATGGAAAGGAATATAAGTGCTACCTTGAATAGTAAGAATCGGACCAGTAGGAACTTTATCTGATTGTGTACCAAAATCTATCCCTAATGTATTACCTAAGAAATCCAACACAACAGGATCTTTATCGTATAATGCCCAAGTAATTATTGAGCGTCCAATTAACATAACTCTTTTACCCGCATTCAACATCTCTTTGATTTTGTCTATTACTTTAATTCCTCCTTGTGTTGCAACATTAAGAGGATAATCACCTAACGGAAATATCGCAACATCAAAATCTGTCAAATTATATTTGGAAAATGTTGCATCACTAAATGATGTTATCACCATATTGCTTAGATAATTATAATCCGGAGTGGGATACCTTTGATAAAGTGTGTCCCCATACATCAAGGCAACCAAATTCCCTATTATCTTGCCATTGTTTGTTCCATCATTATATTGTGTTTGCGATTCAAAGTTATTGAAGAGTATATACATTGGCTGATCCCCTTGTAATTTAGGTTCATAGCTAATTTTACCAGGTGGAACAACTTTTGGCTCTACTGGTAAATTCATTTTAGACGCATCTGCTGAAGAAATGCTTTCAGAAAATGCATTGAAACTTGCCCCTATTAATACGAGCAATAAAAAAGTATAAAACTTTTTCATATCTAACCTCATAAAATATATTTTATTCTATCTATATTATTTAAGACAACAAAATTATGAAAAAGTTACAAAAAAAGTATTTTTCTTTAATTTTAATATAAAAAAAGCAGGAAGTATCTAATTATGCTTATTTCCCTTTTTATAGTATTGCTTTAATAAAGAGTTGTTTTCCAACTTCTTTTATCGGTAATATACCAAACTGAATCAATTTTACTTGCCAGAAATTCTACATTTCTTATATAATCAAATTCAACATACATAATAATAGAATCTTTGGATAAAGTATCAGATTTTAAGTTGGTTATGGGCAAATTCCCAATTTGTCTTTGCAATCTATATAAATCAAAAAACGATTCGTATTGCTGAGCAGGCAATTCTTTTTTGCCTGATGTATCAGTTTGCAAAAATACCGCCGAATAAACATCATTGCTATCTAATTGCAATAAAAATAAATTTAATATTCCATTTGCAGACTTTTGATTTGCAATAAAATTAGTCTTTACTGTTTTTTTCGGTTCGATTATAATGAGTTGGCAAGACTGCAAAATTACCATCAACACAATAAAATATTTAACTTGCTTCATTTTCTTTCAAAAATTTCAATATAATCTTTAATGCTTCATCAAGATACTTATTTGTTTGAATAAATGGATGCGAAACATTAAATAAATGGTTTGCATTTTTTATAATTACAAAATTACAACTACTTTTCTGATTTTTTTCTAATATAGTAAAAATTTCTTTTGCCTCATTGTATTTTACAGATAAATCATTATTCCCGTGAACAAACAGCACCGGGATATTGATTTTATTAGCACTTTCCAATAAATTATACTTTTCTTTATTCTGTTCAATGTCTTTAATATATGAATAATCAATTTGTAAAACTTGTTTGCTCATTGTATCTTGGAATTCTAACAAGCCCTTCTCTGCCCATTCTTTTTTTAATCGCTCTGTGTAACGGTCAAAATATGCAATAGTAGCAAGTAAAGCAATTTTTTTTACTTCTGAGAAAAGAAGAGAAGTAAGCATGGCAATTGCTCCGCCTCTGGAATGTCCGAGCAGAAAAATAGTTCCGTCCCATCTATCTCCCAAAATCATATTTAATTCATTATCATTGATATTGTTTTCTCTTTGACCTAATAAATATTCCAAAAGGTTAGAAGTATCTTCAAGTTCTTGCTTTACCGTATTTTTGCTAAAGATTGCATTATCAAAATGCACAGGATATTCTGAGATTACTCCATTCATAGAAAAATCAAAGTTTAACACAAGAAAATTTTCTTTTGAAATTTCTTCACATAAAAAAGGGATAAATCCCCATCGCCTAAAAGATTTAAATCCGTGGATAAACAATACTAAAGGTAATTTCCTTTTATTCCCACTTTGATAATGCAAATCAAATTTTATTTTCCCAATTTGAAATTCTTGAATTGCCATAAAATTTTATTTAATTTTATTTGTGAAATGAAGTTTTTTTTGTAATTTCAAATTTATTAAAAATAAAAAGAAGGATTATTTGATGAAATATTTAATTTATTCGCTTTTTTGCTTAATGCTGTTTGCTACTCCATTATTTTCACAAGACGAAAATAATGGCAATACCGAAAATGTCGGCACCGTTGAAGAAGAAAACACAAATGAAATTGGTTTATTCCTTGGTGCAACTTCTTTTACAGGTGCTGGCAGTTGGACTTCCTTTACAACAGCATTAGAATACGAACATCTTTTTATTGCTAATCCTACAATCTTTATTGGAGCTTATGGTGAATATGTTACAGGTGACCATAGCGAATTTTTACTTGGGGTTCCTATTGGTGTTGAACTTTCTGGCTTAAAATTATACTTTGCCCCATCACTTGATTTTGAAAAAGAAACTCCCGAAGTTCCCGAAGGTGAGAACTTAAAAGAATCAACAACTAAATTTTTTGTACGGTTTGGAACCGGGTATAAATTCCAGTTTTCTAATGTTTCTTTAACTCCAAACATTGCACTTGATATAATTTCGTCTAAAACTTTCATTGTTTATGGATTAACATTAGGAATTGGTTTTTGAAAAATAATTTAAAAAATAATTTGAATTATTTAAAAGTATCTACAATATTATTGCTTGTTTTTAATATTCAATCTCATTTATTTTCTAATGATAATAAAATAAAAATACCAACAGAAATTAGAAGTTATAGAATATATGGGAACGATAACGAACAATCTCCCCCTGTTCTATTAATTCCACAATCACAAAGTGTTCAAACAAATGTTGGTGCAACTCAATTAACGTTTGAAATGGATATTTATGCCGATGTTGCACCAAGTTATTATGCAGAATTCGTCCATTGTGATGTAAATTGGAACGAAGACGATAATAACTTTTTGAACAATTCAGGTTTTATGAGAACCAGTGATTTTTCTTATGAGAGTTCGTCTTACAGTTCAAATTATTATTCTAATAGAGTTACATTGAAATTTCCAAATGCACAAGTTCAATTTAAATATTCTGGGAACTATAAAATTAAAGTTTATGAATATTATAATGATTCAATCCCTGTTGTTGAAGCAAAATTTTTCGTTATTAGCCCAATTGCCTCTATGGAAATGTATTTTACTTCCAGCTTTTATAGTCCGCAATTCCAAATTTCTAATTCAGCCTATAATATTGAAACAAGAGTATTTGCGCCTTCTAACTTATTTAATTCTCAATTAAGAACCGTAGTTTTATATAGAAATAATCGTTGGGAAGAACCTTATGTAGTCAGCGAACAGAATTACAGAGATTATTCTTCCAATTTGTACAAATACTCTTTTCCAACAATGGTTACAGGGTTTTCAAGTTCTGAAAAAAGATTTTATATAAACAATATCCCATCAGAAAACGTTTACCGTGTTCTATTTATGGATAATACTGCCGAATTTCCAACGGGTAATTATCCTGTTAGACTTCCTTTTTCGGATTATATACGAAACGGGAATTATATGTATGATGACAATGATGGCTATATGGTAACATCTCAAATATCTGCTACTGATGACAATTATGTATTCTTGGAATTTATTTTAGACCCTGCTGGGATTAAATCAGATGAAGATGTTTTTATTTCTGGTTCTTTTAATAATTGGAATCCCGATATTCACTGGCTGATGAGTTGGGACAAAGAATCTAAACTTTATCGCTTAAAACAATGGGTAAGAAGGGCAACCCATAATTATTTATATGGAACAGGCAAATTAAACATAGACACCAAGAAATTTGATAATATTTCTTATGACTTTTACGAAGGCAACACTGTCTATGCTAATCATTCAATTTTGGGCTTTGCTTATTATCATTATCCTGATTTTGGTGGATATGATGCAATTATTGGTGCGATTATCTCCTCTCCATTAGGCACTAATTGGTCCCGATAAATTTTACAAATAAATAAAATATTTCTTTTGCTAATTCGGATATTTATTAGAAATTGTAAATTCTATAAAATATAATTAAATATACAATTTTAAAAGAAATTTTAATTTTACTTTTTTGATTGAGATGGTTACATTAATATCAAATATAGATGCAAAAACTTTTAATTCTGCAATTATAAGCAAGGACAATAAATTTAATTATATATACACTAATAAATCAGTAAAAAATAGCACAAATACTACTACCAAAAGTAAGAATTCAACAAACAGCACTACTCAAAATACTACTACCAAAAATAATAATTCGTTATCAGCGGCAGAACAAGCAGAAATCCAAAAACTGAAAAAGATTGATAACAAAGTGAAAGCACACGAGCAAGCTCACTTATCGGCAGGAGCAGGTTTAATTAGTGGAGGTGTATCTTATAATTACACAATGGGACCTGATGGGAAAGTTTATGCTGTAGGCGGGGAAGTAAAAATTGATATAAGTCCAATAGCAGGTAACCCTCGTGAAACAATACAAAAGATGGAAAAAGTTATCTCGGCAGCACTTGCTCCCGCCGACCCTTCTTCCCAAGATAGATCTGTTGCGGCTACTGCAAGCCAGATTGAATTAAGTGTAGAAATGGAATTATCAAAAAGTACAATATCAAACAACAATTCACAAGCAATCTCTTCACAAAGTAACAATAAATCTAATGTCGCAAACAATAATTCAGCCTCTACTAACAATCAAATGAAAGACCTAAATATTGTTTCTGATAAACCTAATGACCCATACCTTTCGCTTAATGACAATAAAAACCCTGATTCCATAGATAATTTTCAATTACGAACAATCCAACAAAATAAATTATACAAGACCATATCATCACAGAATTATTCAACTCTTGAAATATTTGCATAATTAAATTCAATTTTCAATTTTTTTAATTTAATAACGTCAAATTTATTTATTTCAGTAACATAAGTATTCATAATGAGCAAAATATCAGATGATGTTCAAGGATTAAAAGATTTATCACAATCAATCCAATTAATTAAAAAAGAAATAGGTAAAGTAATCGTTGGGCAAAACAACATAATAGAACAATTACTTATATCAATTTTTGCCAGAGGACATGTTCTTTTAATTGGGGTACCTGGTCTTGCAAAAACTTTATTAATAAGAACTTTATCGCAAGTATTAGACTTAAAGTTCAGTAGGATACAATTTACTCCTGATTTAATGCCCGGCGATATAACGGGAACGGAAGTAATTGAAGAAAATATTTCAACAAAAGAAAAAATATTTAAATTTATCAAAGGACCTATTTTTGCTAATATTATATTAGCAGATGAAATTAATAGAACCCCCCCAAAAACTCAATCATCGTTGTTGCAAGCAATGGAAGAAAAAGAGGTTACAGCTGCTGGTTCTACTTATAAATTAGAACCACCTTTCTTTGTGCTTTCAACACAAAACCCAATTGAACAGGAAGGAACTTATCCTTTGCCTGAAGCACAATTAGACAGGTTTATGTTTAATATTTGGTTAGATTACCCTTCATTAAACGAAGAAATTGATATAGTTCGTTCAACAACAACGGAATTTATCCCAGCAGTCAATAAAATTTTGACCGCTGAGCAAATCCTTGAATTCCAAAATTTAGTTAGAAGAATTCCCGTTGCTGAAAATGTTATTAAATATGCCGTTGAATTAGTAAGAGCAAGCCGCCCAGAAACTACAAAATTTCCTTTTATTAAAGAATTTATTTCTTATGGTGCCGGTCCACGAGCATCTCAATATTTGATTCTCGGGGCAAAATCCCGTGCCGCATTACTTGGCAAATACTCACCTGAAATTGAAGACATTAGAGAAGTTGCTTTGCCTGTTATGAGACATCGTATTGTTACAAATTTCAATGCAGAAGCAGAAAATATGCCTGCTAATAAAATAATCGAAAAATTAGTGCAAGAAATTAAGGTGTAAAAATGCACGGGATCACAGTTGAAAGAACAATAGAAATATTAGATAACTCCGAAGGACAAAAGATTGCTGTCATTGGCGATATTATGCTCGATAAGTTTTTTTGGGGAACTGTAAACCGAATTAGTCCCGAAGCTCCTGTACCTGTTATTGAGTTGCAATACGAATCCTCGCATCTTGGTGGTGCCGCTAATGTTGCAAGCAATTTAAAATCACTCGGATTAACACCTATTCTATGTGGTGTACTTGGTAATGATAATTCTGGCGAGGAATTTTTAAACTTATGCAAAAATGCAGGCTTAATTACCGATGGAATAATTTTCGATAATGATAGACAAACTACTGTAAAAACACGAATAATAGCTAATAATCAACATGTTGCTCGTGTTGATAGAGAAGTAAATTTTGCCATTAGTTCTGATTTACAATCTCGCTTTCTGACTTATTTAAAATCTATCAATAATTTACGTGGAATTATTTTTGAAGATTACAATAAAGGAATGCTCCCAAAGGAATTTATTGAAGCAATTATTAAATATGCTAATGAAAATGAAATAATTGTAACGGTCGACCCAAAACAAGAAAATTTCTTCACTTATAAAAATGTAGATTTGTTTAAACCAAACAAAAAAGAAGCACAGCAAGCCTTTGGTTTTACTTTAAACTCCAAAGAAAATGTAAAACAAGCAGGGTTGCAATTATTAGAAAAATTAAAATGCAAAAATGTATTAATTACTTTAGGTAGCGACGGTATGGTCTTGTTCCAGGACAATGGGAATATCTTTTCTGTCCCAACCCGTGCCCGTCAAGTAGCCGATGTTTCTGGTGCGGGAGATACAGCAATTGCAACTTATACTGCCTCTGTGGCAGGAGGTGCTTCGGTCGTTGAAGCCGCTTCTATTGCTAATTTTGCCTCTGGAACTGTTTGCGAAAAGCCCGGTGTTGTATCTATAGAAATTCAAGACTTACTGGCTACAATTAAACGAAATGGTAATAGTTAATTTTTAAAATTATAAATCAATATAATTATATGGAATCAAGATACAAAACTTATCAATATGTTGAACAATTGCCTCAATTTGTAGGGAATGAAGTTGAACTACGTGGTTGGGTGCAAAATAAAACTGAAAAAGGAAAGCTGGTTTTCATTATCTTACGAGATGGAACAGGAATCACTCAATGTGTAATCTTTAAAAATAATGTTACAGAAGAAATATTTTCTAACGCAAAATCTTTAACACAAGAATCTTCAATTTATATTAAAGGGACCGTGCGTGCAGAAGAAAGAGCGCCCGGTGGTTTTGAAATTGATGTAACTGAATTAAATGTTTATAATATAGCAAAATTTTATCCTATCACTCCGAAAGAGCATGGCGATGCTTTTTTAATGGAAGTAAGACATCTTTGGTTGCGCTCCTCAAGACAACACGCTATTATGCGAATAAGATCTTCTGTTATTAAAGCTATAAAAGATTTCTTTGATGGAAATGGATTTAAGCAAATGGACTCTCCAATTCTTACTCCAAGCGCTTGTGAAGGAACTTCCACTCTTTTTGAAACGAAATATTTCGATATAGGAAGTGCTTATCTTTCTCAATCAGGGCAACTTTATGCAGAAGCCACAGCGATGGCTCTCGGTCGAGTTTATACCTTTGGTCCTGCTTTTAGGGCAGAACTTTCTAAAACCAGAAAACATTTAACTGAATTTTGGATGGTAGAACCTGAAATGGCTTTCTTTGACTTAAATGATGATATGGACCTTGCAGAAGATTTAGTTGAGTATATCGTTCAATATGTGCTTAAAAACAATCTGAAAGAATTAAGCGTGCTTGAAAGAGATATTTCTAAACTTGAAAATATTAAAAGACCTTTCTATCGTTTAAGTTATGATGAAGCAGTTGATTGGTTGCAAAAAAATAAAATCCCATTAAAAAAGAAAATTAATGGACAAGATGTTGATATTGTCCCTTTCCCATGGGGTGAAGATTTTGGTTCACCTCAAGAAGAAGCTTTAATGGAACAATTTGACAAACCTTGTATTATTCATCGCTATCCTTCGGATGTTAAAGCTTTCTATATGAAACGAGACCCTAACAATTCAAAAGTTGTTCTAGCTATGGATATGCTCGCTCCTGAAAAAGGTGGTGAAATTATTGGTGGTAGCCAACGTGAAGACGACGAAAATCTTTTACTTGAAAGAATTCGCAAAGAAAATTTACCAGAAGATGATTATCAATGGTATCTAGATTTGCGACGCTTCGGCTCTGTACCTCACAGCGGTTTCGGACTTGGTGTAGAAAGAACTGTGAAATGGATTACAGGTGCTTCTCATATTCGTGAAGTAATTCCTTTCCCAAGAATGATATACAGAATTTATCCGTAATTCTCCATCTATATTAAAATTTATATCCAACAAAAAAATCCTGCTCTTGAAATTAAGAGCAGGATTTTTTTAAGACCTTATATATCTTCCTCTCCTTTGAAAGAGAGGAAGATATATATTAGTGCTACGGTTGATAGATGAATTTCTGTTGTAGAGTTTCACCACCAGCTGTTACTTTCAAGAAGTATGCACCAGCCGAAGCACCACCTTTTTCACTCCCAAGTTTGAGATTCATTGGATAGTCGCCTGCTGATAACTTCTTAGTCATTGAATATACTAAATCACCGTTTGTTGTGTAAACTTCAATTGTAAATGGTAATTCTTCCTTTGAAACTATATCAAAGTTTACTTCATTTGTTACTGGATTAGGTGAAATTGCTGTAAGTAAGAAATGCTCACCAATCATTACTGAAATTTCACCATCAGCAATTTTACCATTTATTTTCCTGTATTTTGGATTACTATTGGAAACAAAGCCACTATTCAAATAATTAGCAGAGCTACCTGTTCCATTATATTCAAATATCTTGAATGTATAATATTGATTATAAGTAAGTCCAAAAATTGACACTGTATCTTGGTTACCATTATATACAGTATAAGCACCTCCAACTGCAGTACCATTTCCGAAAGTAGTATTTCCAGTATAAGTATTTCCGTCAGTTAATACTTCGGCACATGAAGTTCCGTTTTTAGCAAGAACTACTCTGGCAGAACCATTACCATTAGTCCATCCAAGTTTTACCCAATTAGAACCAAAACCAAGCCATTGAATGTTTGTTGCTTGTGTTGTTGGTTCTGCAGCCATAACGGTTAGTGTTGCAGCAGTTGATGCTACATTTGTTTCGCAAGAACTACTTGAAAGTAATTTGTATTGGTAGCCATTCATTGAAGTTGTTGCACCAGTAATACTCAATGTAGTTGTAGTTTCGTTTGAATATACTCCGCCAGTTGCGTTTGCCCAAGTTGAACCATCTGTCGATACTTGCCATTGATAGCTTGTAGCGTTGTTTACTGTTGCACTGAACGATGTATTACTTCCATTGGTTACACTTACGTTAGATGGACCAGCCGAATATGAAATTACTCCTGGAATTGTTATTGCAAGTGTTTGAGCTGTACCGTTTCCGCATCCGTTGCTTGGTGTTACTGTTAATGTACCACTTGTTGCATTGCTTGCGAAGTTCAATGTTATTGAGTTAGTTCCTTGACCACTTGCAATTGTAACATTATTATCTGAATATGACCAAGTATAAGTTACTCCACTTACGTTTGTTACTGAATAAGCAACTCCGCTTGTACCAGCACATACTGTTGTATTACCTGTAATTGCACTTGGTTGAGCAGGAACTGTGTTCACTGTATTAGTTATTGTATTCGATGTTGCTGTTGTTGTTGTAACGCAACCATTTGTGATTGTAATAACACAAGAAACTGCATCATTGTTAATTAATGTAGAAGTTGTGTAAGTATTTTGATTGCTACCTACGTTGCTTCCGTTTAATTCCCATTGATAAGCCACTGTTCCGCCGCCTAAATTAGATGGAGTTGCAGTAAATGTTACGCTTGTTCCAGAGCAGAATGTATTGTCTAAGTCACTTGATGCAATGCTTACGCTTGGTGTTGCTGCAGGTGTTACTGTTAATGTTGCAGCAGATGAGTATGCGTCTGGGCTGATTCCGTTATAAGCATGCAACTTATATTGATAACTATTCTTGCCCGACAAATTACTTACATTCAATGTTGTGGAATTAACACCTGTGTAGTCTCCACCAGTAATATCTGACCAAGTAGAACCATTGTCAGTTGATACTTGCCATACGAGTGTTGGTGTTGGTGTTCCGCTTACACTTGTTACTGCAAATGTTGCTGTTCCATTTGAGCAAGATGTTGCATTCGATGGATTGCCTGTAATTACAGGTGCTGAACTTGCTGTAACAGAAACATTTAATGTTGTTGAGTTTGAACAACCATTTGCATCTGTGAAATTAACAGTTACAACGTAATCACCGGCATTTGTCCAATTGAACGTTGCTGTTTGACTTGTTGAATTTGTAATTGTTGGAGTTCCAGTTGCTGACCAACTATAACTTGACATTGCATTAGCAGTTGAAAGATTTAAGTCAGTATTAATTGCAACTGAGTTATTACCAGTTATTGTTGTTGTTGGTAATGGATTAACTGTAACGGTTGTTGCAGTTGATGTATTTGTACAGCCATTTGCATTTGTTACAGTTACAGTATAATCACCACTTGTTGTAACATTTATAGATTGAGTTGTTGCTCCACCTGGTGACCATAAGTAACTTGAACCTACACTTGATGTTAAGGTTACACTGCCACCTACACAGAATGTTGTCGAACCGCTTGGAGTGATTGTTACTACAGGTTTTGTGTTTATTGTCAATACCATATTATCTGTAGCATTGCAGCCGTTTTGTCCAGTTGCATTCAATGTTAAGGTAACCGTTCCAGTTTCGCCAACTCCAGGGATGTATGTTGGTGTCAATGTTGTTCCATTAGTTAACGAACCAGTTCCATTGCTTGTCCAACTTAATGAAGTATAATTAGTTGCACTTGCAGTTGATACTGTAAATGTACCACCTTCACAAATTGATGCGTCGGTGCCAGCGTTTGCAGTTGCTGGTGGTGTAACATGAATTACCATTTGGTCTGCGGTGTTTGTACATCCTGCTAATGCTGTTACTGTCATTGTCAATGTTACGTTGTAGCCAATATCTCCAGCTGCTGGTGTGTATGTCGGTGTTAATGTAGTTGCATTTGTTAATGTACCGTATCCGTTATGTGTCCATAGAATACTTGAGTAATTTGTTGCTGAAGTTCCGCTAAGTGTATATGCAGTTGTTCCGCAAGTCGATGCATCTGCTCCTGCATTTGCTGTTGGAGCTGGATTTACTGTTACCGAGCTGTTCATTGCAATTTGGCATGAACCATTTGTTGCAACAATTGTGTAACTACCTGCAACGGCACTTGTTACGCTAAATGTTAATGCACTACCAGTACCTGTTTGACTTATACCTGTACTAACAGCATCTTTGTATAACCAATAAGTATATCCATTTTGAGAATTGGAAAGACCTATAGCTATATTTGTTCCGGCGCAGAATGGACCACCTGTCACGTTGTATGCTGTTGGCATTGCATCGATAGTTACTGAATAATCAGCAGAAGTATTTGAACATAATGTTACTCCGTCTGTTACAACAACTTTGTAAGTACCACTTTGTGTTGCTGTATATGTAGAAGTTGTTGCTCCACCAATACTACTTGCATTGAAATACCATTGATATGCGGCACTTGTTGCATTTGTAGTTGCTGTTAAGAGTGTGCTTTGGCAAGCAGGAGTCGTACCGCTTATGCTTGCTGTTGGCAATGGATTAACTGTCCAACTTACAGTATTTGTAGCGGCTGTACAATATGTTGCATTTCTTGTAGCACGAATTTCAACATTTGTCAAACCTGTTGTACTTATACTAGTCCCATAATAAGTAAGGTCTTGTGAGTAAGTATATGTTGTCCAACTTGTCCAGTTAGTTCCACCATCTGTAGATGTCCTATAATCAAAAGCATAATTTCCATTTCCACCAGAACCCATATCTGCCCATATAGCACGAACAAATATTCCATCACAAACTGCTGCAGTACTTGGATCTTTTGTCAACGAAGCAGCCACTGGTGTTAACTCAACATTCCAAGTTGCAAGCGTTGTCCAAGTTGATGTACAAACTGTTGCATTGCGTTTACCTTGGATAATGATAGTTTGTGTGCCAGCAGTTAAGTTTGTGCCTGCAGTGTAAGCTGCCCAAGTTGTACCATTATCTAATGAGTACTGATATAAATCAGAGCCATTTCCACCGCTACCTGCTGTGAATGTAGCAGAAACTGTTGAACCCTGGCAAACTGTTGAACCAGTTGCTGGTGTCGCACTTGCCAATGTTGGATTTACTGGAGTTGCTTCAACTGTAACTATTGGTGTAGCTGAAAGTTGAACAGAGCAACCACTTGTATGATTAGTTGCTAATACATTAAACGTTGTTGTAGATGTTAAGTTACCTGTTGGTAAGCTAATATTATTGCCTGTTCCTGCAACAATACTACCAACTGGAGTTGTACCAACTCTTAATTGATAATCAACGTTCACTTCTGTTGTTTCAACTACAACTGTTGTTGAGTTGTTGTAACAAACAGTTGCATCATTTACAGTAACTGTTTTATCATTTGGCAATGGATTAACTATGAGGGTTACAGAATTTGATGTAACATTAGGTCCACAAGCACTGTTTACAATTACTTTGTAATAGTAAGTTCCTGCGGCAATACTTCCAGTAACATTTAATGCTGCGGAAGTTTCACCTGTGTAAGTAGCACCTGTCGGTGTCCCATTTACAACATTATTCCAAGTACTATTATCAGCACTATATTGCCATTGATAACCTACTGGTGGTTGACCACCTGCGGTTACTGTAAAGCTGTTATTTACAGATGAATAACAAGCTTGTGTATTGCTTGGTTGTGTTGTAATAGATGTATTTGGATTTACAGTTAATTGTGCTGATGCTGAATAGAAGTCATCGCAATTAGTATGATATTTTATTTTGTAATATAATCCGTTGTATGTTGCTCTTGTTGGGTTTGTTATAGTTAATGTCCCTGTTGTTGCACCACTATAAACACCACCATTTGTTATATCTGAAAAGTTAGTATTATCACTTGAAACTTGCCATTGCATTGTAGCTACACCAATTCCACTGGAAGTAAATGTTGCTGTTCCTGTTTCGCAAGTTGAAGCATTACTTGGATTTTGAATATTAGAAACAGGAACTGGTGGATTACCACTCTTTGGTGAACCTGCTACTAATGCATTCCCTGCTCTATCATAAACTGATGTACTATTATATACATCTGCTGAAACTAATTCAGAACCATTTCTTAATGCAGACCAAACCAAGTTAATTAAAACTCTTGTTTGTGTGCCTGAATTAATTGTTGTAGTGCTATTGTATGTCCAGCTTTGTAAAGTTGCAAATCCACCTGTTGACGATACAGAAAAATCGCCTGTTGTAAGTGGTGTTCCTGCGTGTGCATCTGTATATACTAATTCACTAAAATCAATGTCGCCAATATTATTTTGGTAAGTTGGGTCGCAAGGTATAGTGAAATTAGAAATAGTTGGAGCAGTTTGGTCTATTGTAAATGTGTTGCTTGTAACATCATTTGCCATTAGGTTACTTGCTCTGTCAGTAAAGTTTGCTTTGCTGACAGTAATTCCAACTGTACCGTCACCTGTAATTGCGGTTGTTCCACCAACTGTTACTGTATATGGACCTGTTCCTGTTACAGCGATATCAGGAGTATTGATTGTTCCTGTCTTATTCAATGTTATATCATTTTGGTCAAAGTTGATAACGGGTTCGCTGAATGTTAATGTGAACTGAACTGATGTTTGATTGGTATAGAAATTAGCTGCATCGCCTACTGTTGGAGCAACTCTTGTGATTGTAAGTGTTGGAGCAGTTTCATCTTTATTAACTGAAATTGTTGCTGTTCCGACATTACCTGCTAAGTCTGTATGGCTTACTGTAATTGTACCAGCTGTATTATCTGCTAATGCAGAATAACCATTCAATGTATTAATTAACGCACCACTTGTTGCATCTGTCAATGTACCTCCTGCAATCTTAGCTTGTGTTGCAGCTGATTGATTGGTTTCAGTTAATGTCCAAGTCAATGCCTGAGTTCCATTTACATAGTCACCTGTTGTTGGTGTATTAATTACAATTACAGGTAGTGTTTTATCAACAATAACATCAGATGTTGTGTTTAAAATATTTGAAGCATTACCTGCTAAATCATTTACACCAACTTTGAAAGTCATTGCACCATCTGCATAACCAGCATCTATTGAACCATAGAATCCATAAACTGTATTAAGACCGTCAACATAAGGAGTAAATGTATTTGTACCACCTGTATGTCTTACTGCATCAAATTCTAAGAATGATGGATTTGTATATGTTACTTCTTCACTTGAAGTAAATTCATAGTAAACAACATCACCAAGTTTAGCATATTTATCTGTTGTATTTGTGTTTACTACACTAGATTGATAAGCATTACGGTATGTGATTGTTGGCAAAACCTGGTCAACCATAACATTGCTCAAGTTAGCTGGTGTCATTATGTTTTGTGCTAAATCTTTTGCATCAGTAACGTCAATTGTATTATCAAGTTTTGTTAAGCCATTACCATTTATTGCCAATACCCAAGTATATGTATCGTTTGTATTTGTTGTTGTTGACCAACCAACTGAATTAGGTACTTCATCATTTAATATACCATCCAATTCAGCATTCAAAGCTAAAGTAGGGGCAGTTCCATTATCCATCGATTCATCGAAAGTTGCTTTAATTGTTACACTTGTTGTAGTATTGTTGATACTATAACTATTTGATGGGCTATTGTTAGGTGTAATAGTAATTGTAGCTGTTGGGACTTGATTATCTACGTTAAATGCAGGTGATAATAAGCCTTGATCTGCAACATTACCAGCCAAATCTGTTTCGTCAATCTTGATTTGACAGTTTGTCCAGTTACCTGTCAAACCTGTTACTGTATATGTGTACGTTGTGTCACCTGGCGTTCCTGTATAGGCCTTACTTACATACGTTGCTGTTGCTACATTCAAAGCCGTTGTTCCATCGGATTGGAATAACGATACTGTTGGTTGAGTTGGATTTGCTTCTGCTAAATCAAATGTAATTGTACCTGTACCTGCTGAATTCAACCAAACATTACCATTCGAAATACCATTGATTTTAATATTTGATATAACAGGTGCGTGAGTATCAATAATTACTGAACCAGTTGTTGTTGCATCAGAAGCTATTGTTGTGTAATTCCCAGCAAGGTCTGCAAAAGTTATAGAAGTTGTTACATTTCCAGATGGGTCAGCAGGACTGCCACCTGAAACTACTTGAACACTATTTTGGAAGGAATTACTTCCATTATTTCCAAACCAACCACTACTTCCGTTATTTAAAGATGTTCCATTAGAATAAAAATTAGTACCATTAAAGATATTTGATAAGTCTTCACTTGTAATTACATCTGTGAATAGATTATCACCATTCTTTGCATAATTAGGATTTGCATTACTTGAATAAAGATGTGCAGAAGTTAATGTTGGAGCAACTTGGTCAACTTTAACTGTATTTCCAGTATAGTAAGTGTTCATTACGTTTTGTGCCAAATCTTTTGCGGCACTTACTGTTAATGAGCAAAGTGCAGTAATCGGTGTTGTGTTTGAAACAGGATAAACCCAAGTAAAATGAGTAGCATCTGTCCAAGTATGAGAAGTTACAGTGCCGATAATACTACCAAAATTAGTAAATTGAAGTGTTGGTTTCAATGTTTGGTCCATCGGTTCATCAAATGTTGCAACAATTGTTATTGTTGTCGTTGTTTTATTAACAGCATAACCATTTAATGCTTGATTTGGAGAATAAGAACTTCCTGTTTGTTGATTATCGGGAGTAACAGTTAAACTTGTTACGCTAGGTGGTGTGTTATCTAAAGTAAATGGCACACTTTCATACCACGCTGATTGATTGCCTGCTTCGTCGGTTGCTTGAACTCGTACCTTTGCTGTATTAACTTGAGTATTTGCAGGTAATGAAACTGTCCAAGCAAGTGGGCTGGCATTTGCATAAATTCCTGTTGAAGGAATACTATTCCAAGTAGTACCATCTAATGAATATTCAAAAGCAAGAGAAGTATGGGCATCATCGCTAAGATTATCCGATACCTTTGTTGAATCCCAATTAATATTGTGTGAACCATCGCCCCAGTGGTCAAGTTGATTAGGATCGATAAAGAAGCATTGAGAATTAAATATCATAGAAGCCATGCAACTTTGAATTACAGGTGCTGTTTTATCTAATTTCAACTGGTTCGTTGCTGTTTTTACTGTTTCTGCATTGCCAACATTATCAACTGCATAGTATTTAATTGTATATATTCCGTCTGTTGAAATTGTAAATTGATAAGGTGACGTACTTAATGTTACTGCAGTACCACTTGTTGATGGATCTGTACCGTCAGTAGTATATTTTACATATGCAACGCCTGATCCACTTCCATCATTCGGAGTCAAAGTTACTGTTACATCACTTGTTTGCCAAGTTGCAGGGACGTTGTCCGTTGTTGTTGGAGCAGTAGCGTCGAAATAAATTGTATTTGTTGCTCCGTAAGCTAAGTTACCGCCGGCATCTTGAATGTGATTTGTGTTATCGCCTACGGGAACGCTAACAGTAACAGCACCTGCGGCAGTTGGAGTTACATTAAGCGTGAATGTTGTATTTGCAGTGTTTACAAAATTAGATAAACTTCCATTTGTAATTGAAACAATACCGCTATTTACATTTTGTGTCGGTTCGCCGTAATCAATTGTTGTTGCAATTGGATTATTATTTGTCCAATTATTGCTTGAACCATCTGTATATTTAATTGCAGCGCCAAAGCTTATTGTTGGAGTTGGGCGTTTGCCATCAACTTTTGCTTGATAGCCACTTGCAGCAGCAACTGCAGTATAAGCATTTGTTGGAATAGCTGCTGTAACGACATTACCCGCTATATCAGTTCCTGTAATAGTAATTAATTCATCAACACCATTATCAGTATTTGAAGAATTTACAACTCTATTAAAGCTATATATATGATTTACAGCATCTGATAAAATAGTTGAACCGCTTGTTACATTATTATCGGTAGTTCCTGCAATTGAAACTGTCGGATTTGCTTGCAAAGATTCGCTTGCAGCTATCTTTATGTAGTAATTATTACCGATACCAATTGTTGGGTTCACACCAAGTGATGGACCTGTAACTGAATTCAAGTGATATTCAACAGTAAATGTTGGTGGAACACCATCGATATTAATAGCATGAGCTGCTGCAAATGCTGCTGCATCATTTGGATTTGCTGGTGTAGTTAATACTACAGGGTTACCTGCTACGTCTGTCCAAGTTGCTCCGCCGCTAAGAACAACAGCACCGTCAACATAAGTCAAATCAGTTTTGCTGTCGCCTTCTAAAACTGTATATGTTAAATCAAGAGTAGTTCCTGCTGCATTGTCAGTTGTTCTTAATGCATCAGTAGTACCTGAAGTTAAAGACATATCCAAATCGGCATTACCACCATTTGCTGTGAAAGTAGCTGCTTCGTTAGTATTCAAAGTAAATACTACCTGATCCCCGATTTTCTTTGTACCATCAGCAGTTGCGGAAGTAATTGAAGTAATCTGAGGAGCTACCAAGTCTGTAGTAAATGTTGCAACTGATGGAGCCGACATATTTCCAGCTGCATCAATTGCATATACATTATATATATTAGCGTCGATTATATTTGCGTTTGCTGCACTAATTGCAATGTTGGCATCTGTATTTGCAACTGCTACTGCTACTGAACCGAAATTATTTGTTAATAAATCGGTAGCATTTGCTGCTGCACCACCACGAGCTGTGGTATTCCATACATACAGATTACCAGTTGCTTCATTGGATTGAGCTACAACGTTGAAACCTGCTGCTTTTTCTGCAATATTAATTACATTGTCAGCAGTTGCACTTGTTAAAGTAACTGTTGGAGCAGTTTGGTCAACTGTTAATGTAGTTGCACTTGCAGCGCCTGCAGTTGCATTACCTGCAATGTCAGTTGTGATTGCCTGGAATGTAATTGTTGAGCCTTCAGTAAATAAAGCATCATCGAATGCTGCATTGGAAATGTCAACTGTTCCAGCTAATCTTTCACCGTTAGTGATTGAATGAGCTGCAGTCAAATCATTCCAACCACCACCGTTAACTGCATATTGAACTAAAACAGTACCTCCATCTAAGGAAGCATCCACATTGTTCAAAGGAACAGTAACAGTAATTCCTGTATTACTTGAGTTCCAGTAATCAGCAACAACATTACCGCCAGTAGTAACTACTGCACCAGTAGTGAATGCTGCAGGAGCAACGATGTCTTTTAATTCTGTGTCTGTTCCGTTTCCACTTATGTTACCTGCTGCGTCTGTTAATGTTACAGTTGCAGTTACAGTACCATCAACGATATGAGTAAGATCAATTGCAGTTAAAGTCTTTGGTGAAACATCTAATGCTCCTGTACCTGTTACTGCATTTCCATCATTTGTTGCATAAGAATAGTCGTATGTAGTACCAACTTCACCTGAAATTTCAAGTGTTGTTGAAGTATAATTTGATAAATTGATCTTATTACTGCCATTAATTACGACTGTAGGAGCTGTTGGAGCCACTACGTCTTTTAATTCAGTGTCTGTAGCTGCAGTTGAAACGTTACCTGCTGCGTCTTTAACTGTAACACTTACAGTAACTGTTCCATCTTGTAAACCACTAAGATCAATGTTATTTAAACTAACAGGACTTCCTCCAGGTACAACGTCAGTTACAGATGCAGTTCCAGCACCACCTGAAGTAGTATATGTATAGCTATAACTTGCAGCTTCTGCATATTGGAAATCTAATGTTGTTGTAGTTTTGTTTGCATTGTTTATCTGAACTCCACCATTAATTACAACATTTGTTGGTGCTGCAGGAGCAGTCAAATCAACTGTGAAAGTACCAACACTTGCCAAACTCCAGTTTCCTGCAGGGTCAACAACTTTAATATAATAAGGATTATATGCTTCTAAAACATAAGCACTATTTGCAGTTACTGCAATAGGATAACTTGTATTAGCTAAGGCTCCAACAGTTGAAGCGAAACCGTATCCGCCTAAACCGTCAGTTTCAAAAACCCATAGTGTTGAATTCGCTTCATTTGACTGAGCAACAACGTTAAAGCCTGCTGCTTTCTCTGCAATGTTGATTACATTATCGGCTGTTGCACTTACTAAAGTAGCAATTGGCTTAACTCTATCTACTAACAATGTTGTTGCACTTGGTGTTCCTGTCATGGAATACCCTGCCATATCAGTAATAATTGCAGAGAAGAATAAAGTAACTCCTTCTGCAAAATGACCACCGTCAGCTGCTTCTAATGTTGCTTTAAGTACTGTAATATCTTTATAACCAGCAGTTAAATCACTACTTGTAATCGTTGATGCATTATCTAAATTAACATATCCATTTGAGTTAACTTGAACAAGAAGTTGAATATTACCATTAACAAGACTTGCATCGTTTGCGACTGGTACACGGATTGTAACAGCTGTATTATCACCATTCCAGTATCCTGCAACAGGATTTGTAACAGTTGTAACTGAACCAACTTGGAAAGCAGCAGGAGCATCGCAATCAGGAGTAATTGATGTAGCTGTGGCAATTGGGGTTGTATAATAACCGCCAATTACTGGATATGCAGATACTAAGTTATTTCCACCTGTAATAAATGTATTTGCATCTAATCCAGTTCCCAAAGTCATTGTAGAACCTATGTATGAACATAAAGAATATGTTCCTGCATTGTTCACTAAAACAAATGCATATCCATTGTTATTAAATGTATTGGAATTAAATACAGGATTACTTATAAAACCATAAGTGTTATCGCCATCATAAGTATAGTAAGCAGCAGTGGAATTTGGAACTATCAATGCTCCGCCACCAGTTGTAAACGTATTGTTGTTTACAGTAATCTGAGTACCACCTGATGTGGAGTTATCAACCTGAACGGCAATTGCATAATCTCTGCCTACTGTAGTATTAGCTGAACCGCCATCCATATTGAATGTATTGTAAGCAACAGTTAAACCATTTGCTTCTGTATTCAGAACTTCAATACCTTTTTCTGCAGTATTTGTACTTGCATTTGCAAAGTTAAATATATTACTATGACCATTTGTACCAACTGTAACATTATCAATAGTAACACCATTTGATTTGATAGCTGATCCTAAGTCAGCAGTTTCAAATGTATTGTCAATGATACTAACATTATTAGTAGCACCAAGTAAAATACAATTAGTTTTACCTTGACCTGTCCAATCACAATTCTCAATTGTTGTTGTGTTTGCTCCTGTTGTATTAAGAGTAATTATACCGTTAATAAGAGCTTTAACTCCATTACCATCAGAATTACCGTTCAATGTAATATCTTTTGTGATTGTAACATCACCAGTTAAAGTAATATCACCAAAAACATTAATTGTACCATTATTTTTAACTAAAGCGTGAGCATCATCCAATTTAGCAGCTGCATTGTCAATTTTTACAGTTGGAGCTACGAAACCAGTGATTGATGTCAAGTCTTCACTCAAAGTAGCAGTTTTTCCTGCGGCTAATTCGCAAGTTGCACCGTTTCCTGTTAATGTTATTAAATTACTTGCTCCAGCAAATGTAACATCTTCTGAATAAGTACCTTCACCAATATTTAAAGTAGCTGCAGCATCTGCATTTTCAGCATTTTGAATTGATGGGTAAAGAACAGCAGTTGCACCTGTCAAATCATACCAAGCTGCTCCGTAAACGTCAGCAGCAGTAAAGTTTGTATTAGGTGTTGCACCTGCATTTGTTAATGTAATAGTACTTGGTAAAGAAGAAGCAATATTACCTGTATAATTTGCACTTTCGCTAACTTTAATACCGTAACCTACTTGTGAAAAATTGTTTTCATATACATAAATGGAAATTGCACTTGAAGTAAAAGTACTATTTACAGCATCTTCGAATACAATTGCATCACCATTACCGTTAAAACCAACTCCTGAACCATTAAATGTATTAGTATTTATTGTAATTTTATCATAACCTGATTGATCAACTGATGAATTTGCAGTTGAATTAGATGTTGAGAAATAAAAACCAATATCCTTTCCAGTCGAATTAAAATTAAATGTATTATTGTTAACTTGGATCCATCCAAAACCAAAGATCTGATTGTCCGCAAAATTTATAGCAGTCGCTGTTGCATCTGCAGATAAACCAGCACTCTTGTTGAATGTATTATGATTGAAACCTAAACCAACATCTAATGTCTTGTCAGTTACATTAATAGCGTATTCACCAGCTCTATATTCAAAGTCGCAGTATTCTGCATAAAATGAAGAAGCACTCTTTAAACCCGAAATTAATAATGCTGTTCCTCTGCTGTCAAAATACAAATTATTAACTTTGACATCACCACCACTACTGGTACTAGTATTAACTACAACACCACCAGTCAACACAGTTCCTGATAAAGTTTCACCTTTACCTAATAAACTTACGGCTTCATTCAAAGCAATTGCTTCGCTATAAGTTCCTTCACCAAGATAAACTGTCTGAGTACCATTATTAGCTGAAGCAGTTATAGCAGCATTTACAGTATTATATGTAACACCTGTACCAGTAGCCAAACCAGTAGCTGTTGCATTCAATACAGCAACACCAGGATACAAATAATCTGAAGAAGCTAAATCTGCTCCTGAATACACATACTTTGATGTTACACCAGTACAGCTACCACCAAAATTATTTGATCCGGAAGTAATTGTAATTGCTGGCAAATATGTAAGATCATTAGCTGTATCAAAATCAATAGCTTTACCAGTTAAACCAGAAAAGTTATTATGCTGAATTGTTATAGCTGTATAATTATTAGCCATTACAACGAAGGTATTTTTATAAATATAAACACCAGTGCCAGTTCCAGCAAATGTATTTGCTGTAGCAGTACCGATATATAATGCAGCATTTGTAGCAGTTGCATTGTTTGCTGCTATTTTCAAGGCATATTTACCGTCAGTTAAACCAGTAAAAGTATTGCCTTGTATAGAAATGGTTGCATTATTTATTTCAGTAGTCAGAATTGACTCTGAAACAACACTGGTTGCATCAAATGTCAAACCAGAAATTGCAACTGTACCAGCAGCCATAGCACCATCTAAAGTCCAAGTGCCTGTAACATTTGCATTAGTTCCACCACCTTCATCAGTTAATGTAACAGCTTTGTTAACTGTAACATTTTCTGAATAAGTAGTATTATCTTTAAGCTGAATGTTATCGCTCGCACCAGTAGTATTTGCATCTATTGCATTTTGAATACTAGTGAATGCGATATTGTCGGTTGTATTCAGCACGCTTGCATCGGGGCAAGTAATATCAGCAGAATATTGTCCGCCTTTAGTAGCATCTAATGATACATCCATTGGAATACCAGCAGCACCTGAAATTAGCCCATTAACACTATAAATAGAAGTATTATTAGCTGGTCCAATACGGAAACCTTCTGTATTAAATACTCTATTATTAAAATGTAATGTTAAAGTTACAGTTTGGTCACCTGCATTATGTGTAATAGCTGTTATAACTACTTTTGCTGATGCATCAGTTAGACCTGAAGCAACCGAAGGAGCATAAGCAGCAAAATCGGAGGTAGCTAATGCACCAGTTCCATCATTTGCGTTATATAATTCTTGGTCAAAAGTAAGTGTAACATCAAAATTACCAAAATTAGGAGTTCCTTGTTGAGTCAAAGAAAGCACATCCCCATCAAGGAATTTTGGAGGCATAGAAGCATTTATTGTAATAGTTTGTTCAGCACTATAAGATGAAGTTGAATGATTATCATAAGCTTTAATGGCAACATAATATGTGCCAGAAACAGGAAGGTATAATCCCCAACCTGTTAAATTACCTATATCTAAATCAGTATAATCAGATAATCTATTTGCATCAAAAGTTACACCAGTTCCAGTAGAAACATCTACCAAATAACCAGTAGCACCAGAAACTACATCCCAATTCAAATCAACAGTATTTGTATTTTGTGTTGTTACCACTGGGTTAGTTGCAGCCCAAGTAGGGGCTAAAAGTGCAGCTAAAGTTGTAAATGAACGAGGGTTGTTTGCACCCGTAGCAGTGCTAAATTCATACGAACCGTGAATTCCATTGTATTCGTACACTTTCACGTAATATGTTGTTCCCGCCGTCAAACCCGAAAGGTTCAGAAAGCGAGTAGTACCAGTGGTAAATCCGATAACATAGTCATTGGACCCGCCAAGTTGCTTTTCATTTGCAACGGTTCCATCTGTCGTGGAGAAGTTGCTACTTGCATAAGTAGTAATGTTTTCCCACGTATTATCCGTACTAATGACGACGAGTCGCCCTACGCCATTACCGTTAATCCAACTTGCCTTTGCTGCAGATGCGGTAATGTTAGAAAAACCGATATACCGAGCTTGGGTTGAGGGCGGCGCTGCCCACAAGCTATTCACTGCTAAAACCGTTAGCAATGCGGTAAAAATTACAGTTAAAAAACGTTTCATAAAGAAACTCCTTTTTAATAAAAAAATCAGTTTATTTTGTTTTGTTATTCTTATCATTTTTCCCAACAAATAGACAAAAACAGCCACAGAACTCATTCTATGGCAGAGAAAAGTGTTAAAAATTTTATTTTTAACACCCAATATTTTAAAAACTCAATTTCCAACAAATACAATTTAATAAATTTTTGTTAAATTATCAAACAACTTACTAAAAAAAACATTCATTATTAAATAAAATTAATTTTCTGTTTTGTATTTATTCCCACATACAATATTAAAAAAATTAATTTAATTGTAATATAAAATTTAATATTTTTTTTGCATATTTTTTTTGCATATTTTTTTTTGCATATTTTTTTTGCAAAGTCTTCACTCCACTTATAAAAAATGGAGAAAGTGCTTAATTTTCATTCTATCTTCATCATTTACAAAGGAATAATAGAACAAAAAGGATAATCAAATAAGGTGCCAAAAAAGAACAATTTTATAAATTTTATAAATAAAAAACATAGAATAATATGAAAATTGCTCTTGTTTATAAGTGATGTTCAAATTTATAATTTGATTTATTATATTTTTTAGATTCTCTGCACCAGATGCTAATTTATTGCCTGTCGGTTGTGTTTAGAACCAGTAGGTAAAAAAAACAAAATATTTAAAATAATATAAAAAAATCTTCGTTTATAATTAAGTTCAAATTTCCTTAAATTGAACTATCATACTTGTAAAGTCTCTGTACCGGTTATTGTCTGCCAGGGCGATAGCCGGTTTATTTATTTAGTAACCGAGTAACTATAAAAAAAGTTATACTAACATTTTGAAAATAAAATAATCTTCATACACTAAAATAATTTAAGATACTTCACAATTGTTTGAGAAATTTTTATTATTTTTGAAATTCTAAAAATATGTGGAGTTGAAAATGTCAAAAATTAAAATTGAGAAACAAATTGGCGGGACAATTTTGCATTTAAGCGGGAAGTTTATTGGGGGCGAAGAGACCGATGAATTGAAGAAAGAGCTAAATGAGTTAGCCGAACAAGGGGAAAAGAAACTAATAATTAACCTATCAGATGTAACTTATTTGAACTCTACAGCGTTAGGTATATTAATAGCGAGTCACACAAATTTCACGAAAAGGGAGGGAAAAATAACTTTGTGTAACGTAAGCAAATCAATAGAGAACATATTCGTGATAACAAAGTTATCATTAGTATTTAATATAGCAGAAAATTTAGAAAATGCAATAAAAAATATGTCAAACTAATCAAATTAATTAATTTAATAACACGAGGTTTTATATGAAAAACTACGTTAATCTCATTGTAATTACATTATCCATAGTCGTTGGGTATATAATTTACTACACAATCTTAGGGAATCCAGCAAACTTTTTGGATCCATTAATAAAACACGAACCAAAACCGGGCAATGTATTAGGAACAGTTTACACAGGCGGTCCATTAGTAGGTTTGTTGATGTCATTAATAATTATCTCAATTGCATTTATTTTTGAAAGATATTTATCAATCAACAAAGCTAAGGGCAAAAGCAATCCAGAAACATTCATAGTAAATGTAGTAAAGGATTTAGAAAAAGGCGATTTAGAAAGTGCAATTACAAAATGTGATAAACAACGTGGTAGCGTAGCAAATATTCTACGAGCTGCAGTTCAAAGATTCAAAGATATAGAGAACGACCCAGAATTTGTGGGCGAAAAGAAGTTAGCTGAAGTGCAACGTTCAATTGATGAGGCAATGAATTTGGAAACACCGCTATTAGAAAAGAACTTAGTAGTACTTTCCACAGTAGCATCTATTGCAACAATGATTGGGCTTTTAGGAACAACACTTGGTATGATTAGAGCGTTCCAAGCATTAGCAGTAAGCGGGACAGTATCAGCTATTCAATTATCAATTGGTATATCAGAAGCCTTATACAACACAGCAGGCGGTTTAATTGGCGCTATTCTTTCCATAGTAGCATTCAATTTCTTTACGACCAAAGTAGATAACTTCGTTTATATGATAGACGAAGCGATTCTTAATATTATGCAGATATTTACAATAAGAATTAAAAAGTAAGTTTAACAACAGAAGGAGTCTTCTGTGCCAAAGGTAAAGAAGAAAAGAGTTGGTTTTACGATAGATATGACCCCATTGGTGGACATCACGTTCTTGTTGCTCACTTTTTTTATGTTTACAGCAAAATTTAAAAGTGAAGCAGAAAGTGAACAAAAATTTACTATCCAAAGACCAAGGGTTACCCCTGATACAACTACAATACCCCAAAATGATATAGGGATAATAAAAATCGCAATTGATTCTGCGACAAATGATACAAATTATTATTATGAGTTAGCGAACGAAACTGATAGGCAAAAAGTTTGGGGTGCCGTTAAAGGGTTAACGGACCAACAACGCACTCAACAACAATTGAAAGTATCGCCAGAAGTTTTAAACGAACTTGTGCGAGATACAAGACTTGTGCGACCTAACACTAAATTTGCAATAGACGCTGATAAGCGTTTGTCTTTCAAATGGGTCAATGATGCAATGAATATTTTGCGGAAAAATCAAGCGACTGTGTTTAATTTTGTCACGGACAAGAAGGGTGCGTAGTAACTTTTTTGTGCTTTAAGTTGTCTTAATATTAAAAGGAGAAAAATGCTATGAGTGGAGGCGGCGGTGCCTTAACAACAGGTGGAAAACCTAAACGTGGAAGTAGTAAGCGGAAAGCTAAAAAAAGACTTAGTTTCCGCATTGATATGACCCCACTTGTGGATATTACATTTTTGCTGTTAACATTCTTTATGTTTACAACAACGATGGCAGCTCCACAAGTTATGGAAATGTCTATCCCACCAGAAATCACTGAAAAAGTAGAAGTCAAAGAATCAGAATTACTTTCCTTTTATGTCCGTGATGATGGTGCATTGTTCTATGCAATGGGTAATGATACACCTGAACGAATTGACTTAAAAAATTTAAAAGAGGTCAAAGATATTTCTATCCGTGAAAACCTGAAACCAGAATTAGAAAATAAATTAATTATAGCTTTAAAAGTTGCTGAAATGGCTCCTTATGGTGAAGTTGTTGATATTCTTGACCAATTGAACCAAGCCGAAGGCGTTATTGTTGATAAGTTGAAAAATGAAATTGATCCGGCAACAGGCAAACCAAAGGAGCGTAAACGTCGTTTTACTATTGCACCTCTTTTACCTGATGAAATTAATTTAATTAAGGGGTTGTAAAATGACTAATACAATAATATCAATATTGGATATGCCGAGATATGGAGCAACTGAGCTAAAAGGGTGGATTAAAAAATACACTTATTATGGGTTTATTTACACAGCTATTCTATTTTTGCTTTTAGCTTTGCTTTATTTTACTTATGCAAAATTGCAAGAAGCAAAACCAAAACCAAAAGTATTTGCTCCGATAGCAAAAATAGATATAGTGGATTTACCACCACAAGACCAATCTGACGAAGCTCCCCCTCCGCCAGCTGAACAAATAGTTAATACTGGTCCAGCCGCTCGTGCTGGTACTCCTGTGCCAGTGCCTGATGCTCAAATTAAACCTGACGTTCAAGAGTTCGCTACTATTGACGTTATGAGTCGTGCATCAGCACAAGGCGGCAACGGTATAGATATGGGTGGTTTTGCCTCTAATATTAATCTTAATGGCGACGCAAAAGTCGATGTTAAAGTTAAAGAAAAAGAACCTGAACCTGACCAATTTATTCCTGTTGAAAAAGAACCTGGTGTTGATTATTCAAGATTACAAAGCTTAGTTGTATATCCAGATTTGGCTAAACGTGCGGGTATTGAAGGACGTGTAGTTCTACGTGTTTTAGTTGATAAAGACGGATCAGTCCGTAAATATTTAATTGAAGCAAGCGACAACGAATTACTTAATCAATCTGCAATAGATGCTATAAAGGCTTATGGAAAGTTCAAACCCGCTATTCAAAATCAAGAACCAATTATGTGTTGGATTTCTATTCCAATACAATTTAGATTGCGTTAGTTCTTTGTTAATTCAACACAAAAGAAAAAGGGTAGATTCTTGACCATCTACCCTTTTTTTATTAATATCTTTTTTAATAAGTATTTACTTTTCTGCAACAACCAACATTTCAACATCTTCTGTAGTTAACTTGTTTTCTCGTGAAAATGCTCCTAATTTTGCTCCACAAATATCTATCTTTTTATAATCGAGCATATTAAGTAACCACGTTATTTCACTTGGAGTGTAATGCCTTTCATTGCATTCTAATGTTTTGATATTACCAGAATCATCTTTGAATGTTACAATGCTATTTGCTCTGAACGTTATTAGGTCAAACGAATAATTGTTTAAAGAGGCATTACCTTCTTCATTTTCTGAATTATAAAGGTCTGTAAAAGAATGATACAGGGGAAACAGCCCGTTAAGCGTAGTAAAAATAAACTTGGCTTTCGGAGCCAAAGCTTTTGTTACACTTTTTAGAATTTCAAAGTTCATTTCATCAGTTTCCATTAAGGGGAACCCCGCTTCACACAACATTATTGCAACATTAAACTCACTATCAAAAGGTAAATTCCTTGCATTGTGTTTCTGAAAATCTATTTTAAGATTTTCTTTTGTTGCTTTTTCTCTTGCCAAGGAAAGTTGCGCTTCGGATAAATCAATCCCAACAACGGTATAACCTCTTTTTGTCAATTCAATAGTATGTCGCCCTGTCCCGCAACCAACGTCAAGAATTCTTAAAGATTTGTCATAATTTATCTCCTTTTCGATAAAATCGCATTCCCCGATAGTCCCTTGTGTAAAAACTTCGTCATCATACTTCCTTGAATAATTCTCAAAGAAAACTTCATACCATTGCTTACTATTCATACTTACCTTGAATAAACAGAAAAATGAATATTTATATTGTACAAAAATAATAGAATTATTTATATTACATAAATTTTGAATATAAAATTTGATAAAACTATTATTCTATAACAAAAACAAAGAAATAAAAAGGTAATTTTAAAGATTATTGGTTTAAATATCATTCGGAGAGTTTTATTTTGAAAAACATAATTTAATCTTTGATTTTGATAATTTAGTGCTTTGCTTTTTGATTTTAAAAATTAAAAATAATTTGTTTTGTAACTTTTCGTTTATTGAAATTGTTTTATTAGTAAAATATTTTTTTTAATAACTTTTGTATAAATTATGTTTAATTCAATATTAAATTATGGAATACGGATACTAATAATTATTTTAGGGATTCTGTTTGTTTTTGACGTATTTGGTCTTTCCAGAGGCGATGTAGTTATGATTCGGTCGCTTGGTGTAATAATGATACTTTTCGGAATTTATCGGATATTATCATACCGCACGGCAGTAAGCAGATATAAAAATATCAATCAAGAAGAAGATGAAGACGATGATGAAAAATAATTTTAATTTGTCATAATTATTTGAAAATATATTGTTAATTTAGAAACAAAAAATATATATGGTGAATACAATGAAAAAAATTATCCTAAACTTGCTTATTTCAGCTTTGTTGGTATCTTTTTTTTGGTCTTGCGAAAGTAAGAATAATCAGGGTAACAGTAAAAGTCAATATGAAGCGTGGAATTCGGGTGAACTTACCGTTTACTATGACCGGGATTTAGCCAATATCATTGATACAGTTTTTAAAATGTATCAAAAGGCATTCCCTGATGTAAAAGCAACATTTGTCCCTGTAAGTTCAAGAGAAGGAATGGCATTATTACTTAATGGCAAAGCAAAAGTCGTTCTACAATCTCGCAAATACTTAAAAGATGAAGACTCGTTAATAAAAGAATATGACATGCAATTACCTGTACCTTATGATTTTGCTCAAGACGCATTAGTGTTTTTTGTTAAAAGTGATTCGCCTATTGACACAATGAACGCAAAAAATATAGAAAATTACTTTTTAGATTATAAATTAACAAGTAAATCGTCTTTAAGCTTAAATTATGAACCTCAGTTTGTATTACCAGAAGTAAATTCAGGCATATATGCGAACTTTAAGGAATTAGTTCTTAAAAATTCACGGACACAAAGGTTACTTAAAACATTTATGACGATAGATTCGGTAAAAGATTATGTAGCAAAAAATCCCAATGCGATAGGAGTGGGTTATCTCGGAAATATAGTAGGAGACCTACGTTTTAAACCAATTCCTTTGGGTTATTATGATTCCACAGGACATTATGTTAATCCAAAGCCAGTACATCAAGCATATATTGTGCAAGGGTTATATCCATATATAATAACAGACCGAGCTTATATATTTTCACCCGAAAAGAATTTAGCGCTTTGGTTTGCAACATTTATTTCAAAAGAATCTTACGTACAAAGATATTTTAAAGACTTTGGTATTGTTCCAACATTTGCAAAATTTGTTTTAATAAAAGGTGATTAGAATGAAAAGATGGCTTTTCGCAATTTCAACTATTTTTCTTTTGGCAATCTCTGCCAATGCACAAACAAGTAAAGATGAATTTCTCAAATTAGTAAATGAGAAAAAGGTTGATGAAGCAAGTAAATTAATCAATCAAGTTGAACAGGCTTATCCAAAAGATTTTGATGTATTAGTTGCAATTGGCGATGTTTATTCAGAACTTGAAAAATATCCCGAAGCAGTTAATTCTTATGCTAAAGCTTATGATATTCATGATGACAATCAAGTTTTAAATAGAAAATATTCTTTAGCACTTGCCGATGCCAAAAATTTTAAAGAAGCATTTAAACTTATTCGAAGAACTATTAAAGATAATCCAAAAGTAATTGAAAACTATTTAACTGCCTCAGAAGTTTTCATTAGAGCCGATTCTCTTTCAGAAGCAGAAATCGAAATTGATAGGGCAAGGGAAATTGACCCAAATAACCCAGGTCCTTATGTTGCTATGGGTAATTTTTATTATGCTCGTAGAGTTTACGAATTAGCTCGTCAAAATTATGAAGAAGCTTTAAAATTAGACCCCAAAAATACTGAGGCTCATTTTAAACTTGCTACTTCTTATTATTGGCTTGCAACTCGTGAATTGGATAAAGATTTAGCGAACGAACTTTATACACGTTCTTTAAAAGAATGGAACACTCTTTCTCAACTTGATTCTATGAATGCAAAAGCATATTTTGAACAAGGGAAAATATGGTTCTTTTCGGATAGATACCCAGAAGCAATTAACGCCTTATCTCGTTATGTAAAATTACGACCACAAGGTTCACTTGGTCGTTGGTATCTTGCTCAATCTTTATTTAAAATTGGTGATTGCGATAACGCCATTCCTAATTTGGAAATCTGTGCTAAAGAAATTGATTCTGTAAAGATGCAAGCAGAGCAATCTTTAGTTGATTGTTATATTTCAACAAAAGCTTGGGCAAAAGCAAAATCTCTTTATGAGGAATTCCAAAAAGAAGGTGTACAATTTAACTATACCGATTATCGCAAATTTGGTCAAGCGGCCTTTTTTACTGGGGATACAACAAGTGCTTTTCAATATTTCCAAAAGTCTATGGATTTAAATAAAGATGACAACTGTGTGCTAATGTATTTCTATGGGACACTGCTTAATGCCGCCAAACAATATGCTCAATCTAATAATGTTTTATTTACAAGGTTAAATACCACCGCATGTCAAGATTCGTTAAATGGCAAAATTTATTATATCATCGGAACGAACTTCCTTTTCAGTAGCCAGCCGGATTCTGCATCGGTTTATTTACAAAAGGCTTTGCAACTTGATTCAAGCAATATTTTTGCAGATATTTTTCTTGGCGATGCTTACATTCAAATGAAAGATAATAAAAAAGGTATGGATAAATATCTTGAAATTATCACAAAGTCTGAAAGCAATCCTGAAATTAACAAAAATGCAGTTATTCAAGCTTATGCTAAATATTGCAATTTATTACTTGATGTTAAAAACTTTAATTTATTAAATAAATATGCAAAAAAATGGTCTGATGTTTTCCCTGACAATCCTTACGGATTCTTATATTTAGCTGTTTCTTATCAAGGATTAGGCGATAGAGATAATGCTTGCAGAACTTATTCGAAAGTGCTAAAAATTGACCCAAACAATCAAGCCGCAAAGAAAAACATGGAACTTATGGAATGTGGCAAATCTTCATCAGAAGAATCAGGAACAAAAGGAAAGAAAAAATAAATACAAACAGAGAAATCGATATTTTTCAGAAGCTGCCTCAAAAGGGCAGTTTTTTTGTATCTGATATTAAAATAAAATGTTTGTAATCCCTTTAATATTTATGTAAATTTAACGTCAATTAATCTCAACAAAGCACAAACAATTAAATATTATATCGGAGACTCACTTGATATTACACTATGTAGGAATTTTATTGATTGGAATAATAGTAGGGTTCTTAGGAGGTTTATTTGGGAAAGGTGGCAGTGCAATTGCAACACCAATGCTTAGCTTATACGGGATACCTGGCTTTGTGGCAGTAGTAGCCCCTTTACCTGCAACTGTACCGGGAACGTTTGTAGCTTCTTTGGCATATTGGAAATCAAATTTGCTCGATTGGCAAGTTGTTAAGTGGAGCATTGCTATTGGCGTCCCTGCAACTATTCTTGGCTCATATTTAACCAAATACACAGGCGCAACACCATTATTAATTCTAACAGGCGTAATGGTGCTTATTTTTGGCTTAAATTTTCTCTTTTTACCTGAAGAAAATAACCGCCAATCAGCAGCCAGCGAGGAAACAAAAGTAATTCGTCCGACATATTGGCGACTACGTCTAATCTCTATTGCAATTTTTGTTGGACTAATTTCAGGATTATTGGCAAATTCCGGCGGATTTCTCCTTGCACCAAGTTACGCTCGAATTTTACGTATGCCTATTAAAAAAGCTTTTGCTTGTTCATTGGCAGTATCTGTATTCCTTGCTTTACCTGGAACAGCTGTCCATGCCTATCTTGGTCATATAGATTGGATTATTACCTCTATATTAGCGTTAGGTTCTGTCCCTTTTTCTTATATAGGAGCAAAATTAGCAATTAAAACAAAAGCAAGTTATTTAGAAAAATGGTACGGATTTGCTTTAACCGCATTAGGCGCTTTTTTCCTTTTAAAATTATAAAATCGCAAAAGCTCATTAAAAAATTAAACACCTAAAAAATAAAGAAACAAGGACTTTATAATAAAAAAAATAATATTGGCACAAGAACCAACTATTACTAATGATGGTGGTGATTGTGATGATGACCATCTTCATTGTGATGATGACCAATACTTTTGCTAATCGTTGGTTCAGTAAGTTGTTTTAATTCATTTTTAAGCAACTTGTCAAGTGCTTCTTCAACAGTCATTTCTATAGATCGATATATTTTCACATCAGGCTGATTAATAACTTCAAAAGCTCGTGGTCCAATATTGCCTAAAATAAAAGTTTTAACACCTTGATTTAAAAAATATGATAAATTATCGTGGTTATGATGCTTTTCTTCATCATTATCAAAAGCTTCAAAAGTCAAAGTATCTGTATTATATAGCAAAAAGAATTTAGAATGTCCAAACCTTTTTGAAACATTGCTATCAAGAGTTTTGCCGTCTGCGCCAAATAAAATTAACATTATTCCCTCAAAAATAAAAATATAAGAATTAAGAAGTTTTTTCTTGAGGTTTATTTTTAATTTGCGTAGAAATATTTAGAACAATTCCAACCAAAGCGGCATTAAATAGAACTGCTGTACCTCCATAACTCACAAAAGGCAAAGGCACCCCCGTAGTAGGAATTAAGGCAGTATTTACAAGTGCATTAACAATAAAATAGATAAAGATGGAAAAAGCAATTCCAGTAACGTATAAATATGCTAATTGGTCAGGAGCACGTTTTGCAATATAAATACATCGCCAGAAAAAGAGCAAGAATAGTCCAATAATTGCAATCAGCCCCAAGAAGCCATATTCTTCGCCAATAATAGAAAAAATAAAATCAGTATAAGGTTCAGAAAGCAACAAATTTTGACGACTTCCACCGGGTCCCAAGCCAATTACTCCACCACTGCCTAATGCAATCAATGAATTATCAACTTGATACGCTAATCTTTCCTTTGCATTACCTTTTAATAAACCCAAAAAGAATAAGATTCTGTTCAATCTGTATGCTGACGATATTGCATAAACAAATCCACCCAAAGCACCAAACCCTACTGTCGCAAGCAAATGTTTAATACTTGCATTACCTAAAAATAGAACAATTAATCCAATTAAAAAAATTAAAAGCAACATTGAAAAGTTCGGTTGCAAACCTATTAACATACCAAACAGCATCAGCCATAAAATAAAAGGTAAGTAACCGTATTTCAAATCATTTATTTGCTCTTGCTTTCTTGTAACTAAAGTTCCAAAATGCAAAATAATAGAAAATTTTGCAAACTCGGAAGGCTGGAATTGAAGAAATCCAATCTCAATCCATCTACGAGCACCACCAACATTTGTCCCGACGAAGAAAACAGCAACAAGCAAGATTAATGCTGCAAGCATCAAATAAATAGAAATCTTACTCCAAATATGATAATCAACTTTTGCAGTAATAAAAATAATTGCAATAGCCAAAATAGTTTTTAACGTATGGTTCAGTAATAATTTTTCAGGGGCAGACCCTTTTATAGTAGCAAAATAGCTCCCCGCTGAATATACAAAAGCAATAGAAAACAAAAGCAATATCATCACGCTTATAAAAATCCACCAATCAATATGTGCTTTTTCTGTTTTCACCATTAATTAAGTTCCTATATTCAAGTTATTTGCTACTATAAATATAAAAAACAAGCAAATTTATTTCAAATTATTTACAATTTCTTTGAAGACATCGCCTCTTTGTTCAAAGTTCAAGAACATATCAAAAGATTTACAAGATGGCGAAAATAGAACAACATCGTTTTCAGCAGCTAAAGAATATGCTTCAAAAACAGCTTCTTCTAATGTATCAGCAATAATGCAATCTTTCATTAAGCAAAAATGATTAGAAATAGCTTCTGCTTCCTCACCAATTGCAATAATTTGTTTAACATTACGAAGAACAGAATCGTCTAAATCAGAATAGTTGTTGTTATCGCCACGTCCTCCTGCAATCCAAATAATATTATTGTCATAACTATTTAAAGCATACCAAGTAGAATTTACATTTGTAGCTTTGGAATCATTGATAAATTTAATAGATTTAATTGTACGAACCAGTTCAAGTCTGTGATTAACTCCTTCGAATTTAGATAAAGCAGACCTTATGTTTTCATTGGTTACTTCAAAAGCACGTGCGGCTAACAAAGCGGCTAATGAGTTGTAAATATTGTGCTTGCCCGGCAAACTTAGTTGATTAACTAACATTAATTCCTCTTCTTTTTGCTGTTTATTAATTAGAATTATTTTGCCATCTCGCACAAAAGCATCCCCCGCCTGTGAATCAATTGCAAAATATTCTATTTTACTTTTTGCTAAACGATTTTTTCGTAAAAGTAAATCGTCATAATTCAAAATTAACAAATCATTTCCAATTTGGTTCAAAGAAATTTTCCACTTTGTTTCCACATAATCTTCCATAGTCTTGTGATACTTCAAGTGGTCAGGTGTAATATTAGTAATAACAGCTGCTTTGGGACGAAAATTTTGAATTCTATCAAGTTGATAGCTACTCACTTCAAGAACAATAATTGTTGTTTCATCGATATTTTCTAGAACTTGGGAAAATGGAACTCCAATATTGCCTGCAACAATAGAGTTTTTTTCCGAATTATTCAAAATATGCGAAATCAAAGCAGTAGTAGTCGTTTTGCCATTTGTCCCTGTTACTGCAATAATTGGATTTTTACAATTTTGATATGCAAATTCAATTTCCGAAATAACAGGTATATTTCTTTTTTCTGCCTCACATATAATTTCAGCTTCACGTGGAACACCCGGCGAAGTTATTATTATATCGGATTTTTTAAGTAATTGAATTGAATTTTTACCAAATTCAAAGTCTATTGCATTTTTTTCAAAAAACGCAATAGTTTCTGTAAACTTAGATTCGTTCTCAATCTCAGAAACAAAAACTTGGTGTCCAAGTTTTTTTGCTAACATAGAAACAGCTTTACCGCTACGTGAAGCTCCAATAATTAAGATATTCATAGAATTCGCAATAAAAATAAATTCAAAATTACGCAAAATATTATAGTTGCAAGAAAATTATAAGAGTAATTTGCGAATATTTAGACAAAAATTTGAATGAATTCGTCAATGTTTAATTATATTAAATTAAATATTGATAATTTTGTAAATTTATTAAAATCGTGGTTTAAATTGAAAAAGTTTGAATTATTTCCTGAGAATTTTTCTTATTCCAAAAACGAGCATAATATTTTAAAGTATTGGAAAAATAATCAGATATTTGAAAAGACATTAGAAAAAAACAAGAACAATAAAAATTATAGTTTTTATGAAGGTCCCCCAACAGTAAATGGGAAACCCGGATTACACCATTTGATGGCTCGTACAATTAAAGATACAGTTTGCAGATACAAATCTATAAACGGTTATTATGTGCGTAGACAAGCAGGTTGGGACACACACGGATTGCCCGTTGAAATAGCAATGGAGAAGAATTTAGGATTAAAAGAAAAAAAAGAAATTGAAGTATTTGGAATCGATAAATTCAATGCCGCTTGCAAAGAATTTGTTTATAACAATATAAAAATGGACAAAGGCTGGAATTATTTAACTGAGCGAATGGGCTATTGGGTAGATTTAAATTCCGCTTATATTACTTGCACTAATGAATATATAGAATCAGTTTGGTGGGCATTAAAGACATTTTTTGATAAAGGTTATATCTATCGTGGCTTTAAAGTAGTTCCTCAATCTCCAACTATTGCTACTCCTTTAAGTTCCCATGAACTTTCATTGGGATATAAAGATGTCAAAGACCCTAATTGTTATTTAAAATTGAAAATCACAAATTCAAAAATAAGCGATTTGGTCGGGAAAGAATTAGTTGTTTGGACAACAACCCCTTGGACTTTATTAGCAAACGTCGCTTTGGCTGTTGGTGAAAAAATTGATTACGTACTTGTAAAAAACACTCGTACATTTAAAGATGGTGATACTTTAACCAGTTTTTTAGTTCTCGCCGAATCACGTTTAGCCATACTCGATGGGGAATATGAAATTTTACAAAGATACAAAGGGGGTGATTTAGTTGGCACTTCTTATGAACAGATTTTGCCTTATGCAAAATTAGACAAAGAAAAATTCCCGCAAGCTTTGACCGTTTTGCTTGGTGATTTTGTTTCAACAGAAGATGGAAGCGGAATTGTCCATTTAGCACCTGCTTTTGGCGAAGACGATTATCAAATGTCTTTAAAATTTAAAATACCTTTTATTCAGCCTGTTACTCCTGATGGTCATTTTACAGAAGACATGGGTGATTTTGCTGGTCGGGCTATTAAAACCTTTACTTACGATGACGATAGAGTGGAAGAAGGGGCAGACAAAGATATTGTAAAATATTTGAAATCAGTTTCAAAAATTTATCGTGCTACTTTTGATTATTTGCATAGTTATCCGCATTGTTGGAGAACTGGAAATCCGATAATGTATTATGCTCGTGAATCTTGGTTCATTAAATCACCTGAATATAAAGAAAAGTTAATTAATTTAAATAAACAAATCAATTGGCAACCAAAAGAAATCGGCGAAGGTCGTTTCGGTAATTGGTTAGAAGAAGTAAAGGAATGGTCTCTTTCTCGGGATAGATACTGGGGAACTCCGCTCCCTATTTGGGTTAATCAAAATGATAAAAACAATATTTTTGCAATTGGCTCAATTGACGAACTCAAAGAAGGATTATACGAATTTGAAGATGGGACACGCATTCCTGTAAAAGAAGGTAATTTTGAAATTGATTTACACAAGCCTTTCGTAGATAAAATTGTTTTCATCAAAGATGGGAAATTATATCGTCGCACAAGTGAAGTTATTGATGTTTGGTTTGATTCAGGTTCAATGCCTTTTGCTCAATTCCATTATCCATTCGAAAACAAAGAATTATTTGAAAGTCAATTCCCCGCTGATTTTATCGCCGAAGGTGTTGACCAAACTCGTGGTTGGTTCTATACTTTGCATAATATAGCTTCCGCTTTGTTTGATAAACCTGCTTTTAAAAATATTGTGGTAAATGAACTTATTTTGGATAGCAAAGGTATAAAAATGTCCAAATCAAAAGGCAATGTTATTGACCCATTTGATATAATGGAAAAATATGGAGCAGATGCTGTTCGTTGGTATTTGTTTGTGAATAATCCGCCTTGGAAGCCAACTTTATTTAATCCATTAGATTTAGAAAGAACTGTTATTTCTGACTTTTTAAGATCTTTAATTAATACTTACTCATTTTTTGCTCTTTACGCTAATATTGATAAGTTTGATTTACATCAAGCCGAAATTGATTTTGAGAAAAAACCAGTTATTGATAAATGGATTATATCTAGAACTTATTCTTTGATTAAAGATTACAAACAGTTTATGAACGATTATGAACTCACGAAAGCACATCGTGCTATTCAAGATTTTGTAATTTATGAACTTTCAAATTGGTATATTCGTAGAAATAGACGTCGATTTTGGAAAGGTGAAAATGACGATGAAAAAATAATGGCTTACCAAACACTTTATTTTGTGTTAAAACAAATTGCTACTTTAATTTCTTCTGCCGCTCCTTTTATTGCCGAAGATTTATATTTAAAATTGCGTAAAGAAAACGATGCTATTTCAATTAACTTGGTCGATTTCCCAGAAATTGATGGAAATAAGATTAATTTGGTTCTAGAACACAAAATGGCAATTGTTCAAAAGATTGTTTATTTATCTCGCTCTTTAAGAGAAAAAGCAAAGATACGTGTTCGTCAGCCGCTCCGTCGTATTTTAATACCTATTGATTCGCCGCAAGAAAGACGCAATATATTAGAATTTCAAGATATTATTCTAGAAGAATTAAACTTAAAAGCAATCGAATTTATTGATGAGAATAATTCTGATGTTATTAAAAGAAAGGCTAAACCAAACTATAAAGTTATGGGCAAAAAGTTTGGCAAATTAATGAAACTTGCCGCCGAAGCAATTTCTACTTTAAGCAATGAACAGGTTATTGAGTTCGAGAAAAATAATTCTCTTAAGATCAATTACCAAAATGAAAATCTTGAATTTATTGCCGAAGATTTAGAAATTTATAGCGAAGATATCGAAGGTTGGTTGGTTGCTCGTGAAGACGATTTAACTGTTGCGTTGGATAGTTCGTTAGATGCTGAGCTTATTCAAGAAGGTATTGCTCGTGAATTTGTTAGCAAAATCCAAAATATACGCAAAGATAATGGATTGCAAGTTACAGATAGAATTAAAATTCTTTATTGTGCTAATGATAAATTTAATCAAGCAATTAAAAGCCAAGAAAATTATATTATGAACGAAACTTTGGCAAGTAATTTAGAATTAAGCAATGAACTTGACGAATCTTGTGCTTTTGACTTTTTAGAAGATACTGTGAAAATTAAAATTGAGAAAAATTGAGAAAATTTAATATTTTTTTTCAATTAAATTTATTTTACTTAATAAAATTTTACTAATTTTGCTGTTTAATTTTTTGAAAAACGGAGTTGTCTTATGGCAAAAACTAACAAACAAAAAGAAATTATTTCTCAATCTTCAAAAGAAGTTGTGAAAACAAAATTAAAAGAAGTTGTTGATAAAACAAAATCTATAAAAGATAAGGTAAATCGGGAATTGCCAGAAGAGAAGCCGTCTCCAAATAAACTGGAAAAAGAATCTATGAAAAAATCTATAAAAGAAGACAATAAAAAAACAAAGATTGCTACTTCCGAACCTGTTGCCGAAAAAACTAAGGGAAAAACAGCGGAGGCTGTGAAAACTATGACAAAATCTATAAAAGATAGCACTGCTAATTTAGACGCTAAAACATCTAAAAAATCGATTACGCCTGGTACAGAAACAACAAAAGCTTCAAAAGAAATTAAAAATGCGATTAAAAAAGCCCCTGCTAAAAAATCTCAAAAAAGTAAAGATTTGGAAGCTGCTCTTGTGCCGATACAAAAACCAACGGTAAAAAAATCAGCTGATGAATTAGAAACTGAATTGATTAATAAAAAGAAAGTTCCTGAACAAGAAGCAATAAAAACTGGAGGAAAATCTGAAAAGAAAATTACTGTTGCAAAAGAAAAAGAACCTGTTGCTGTAGTAGAAACTAAAAAGCATACTGTTGAAAAACCTAACAAGCAAGAAAAATCTCTATCTGGCAAAGCCCCTAATAAAGTACAAAATCAAGATACAACACAAAAAGAAATTCGTTATAGCGATGACGAATTACAAATGTTCGAAAATGTTATTCTTGAAGCAAAAAGAGAATCCCTCGACGAATTAAGAATGTTAAGGGATAGACTTGACGATTTAAATAGCTACGATATGGCAGAAGAAAGCATGATATATTCTATGCATATGGGCGAACAAGGAACTGAACCTATAGAAAAAGAAAAAACTTATGCTCAAATTCAAAGATTAACTGAATATATCAAAAAACTTGATGATGCTTTGCAAAGAATCAAAGACAAAACTTATGGTATTTGCCGTGTTTGTGGCATTTTAATTGCAAAAGAAAGATTGCTCGCAGTTCCAATTACTACATTGTCTGCTTCTTGGAAAATACATCAAAAATGTCCTGATGATAACGTCGATAGAATTGAACCTATGAAAGAACAACTTATGTAATTCTTTTCTTATTATAAGCGATTAACAACAAAAGGCTATCTTGAAACAATGATAGCCTTTGTTATATGCGATAGATACACTTTTGCTCACAATTCTAATTACTTCGCACACATTAACTTTAAGCGAAAAATAGACATATCTTAGAAATTTTGTAACTTTGCAACTTCTAATTTAACAAAAATAATATTCAGTATGGGTGTATGGATGCCAAACACATTAAACAGATTATTAAAGAATCTCTCAAATTGATGATAGACTTCGAAACCAAATACTGAAGAAATTAATGTTACACAATTGGTAAAAAGGCAAAAGTATAGGAAAACCCACACTACAAAAAATAGCAAAACGTTATGCAATATTTAGCAAAGTAAATAAAATTTATTATAAAAAAACAAAAACTCGCTGGTCAAAAGTTCCCTTTATCTATTTTTGACTCACATAAATCGTAAGGAGAAAAAAAATATGAACAATTTGGAAGCAGTAAGACAAAAATCTGGAATCAACGGAGAATACAAGGAATTACTTTTTCCATTACCTAAAAAGCTCATATTCAAAGAAGAAAAAATCATTAAATCATTATTTAATAATTTTATAGAATCAGAAATGACATTTGACCTGTCGGATGAGCAGTTAACTATATTTCTCAACACATTAGACATTAAAATATTTCGAGATGAAATTGACAAAATATTGTCTAATAATAACTCCCCCAATATTAGCAAATTACTTCAAAATATTGTTGATGAAATTGAATCAATTAAAAGTTATGGTTTTAAAAACAACAAGCGAATATATATTGGTTATAATAAAGAGCGCAAAGTTAAAGATAGAAAAGCAAAAGAAGCAAATCGGAATCAGTATTACTATGCTAATAGCAATAACTTTCCCATAATAAATAATACATTGCCTAAAGAATATGAAAACAGCATAATTTGCGGGGATAGCTATGAAGTTTTAAAGAAATTACCTGACAATTGCATTGATTTAGTTTTTACTTCCCCTCCTTATAATTTTGGGCTTGATTATGAAGCCAATGAAGATGCCCATCATTGGGATAAATATTTCTCAAAACTATTTGAGATCTTTTCAGAATGCATCAGAGTTGTAAAATATGGAGGAAGAATAGTTGTCAACATTCAGCCCCTTTTTTCAGATTACATACCAAGCCATCATATAATAAGCAATTTTTTCATTTCAAATAAAATGATATGGAAAGGCGAAATATTGTGGGAAAAAAATAACTATAATTGCAAATATACTGCTTGGGGAAGTTGGAAAAGCCCCAGCAACCCATATTTAAAATACACTTGGGAATTTGTTGAAATATTTTCTAAGGGTACATTAAAAAAAGAAGGACAACAGGACAAAGCCGACATTACTGCTGATGAATTTAAAAAATGGGTTGTGGCAAAATGGTCAATTGCTCCTGAAAGAAATATGAAATCTTTCAACCATCCTGCAATGTTCCCAGAAGAATTAGCAACAAGAGTAATTAAATTATTTAGTTTTGAAAATGATATTATATTAGATCCTTTCAATGGTGCTGGCACTACAACTTTTATTGCCCGTAGATTTAATAGAAAATATTTAGGTATTGATATAGCAAAAGAGTACTGTGATATAGCAAACAATAGAATGTCTTCAACATTTTTTTAAGGAGTATATATGCCTTACAGCATTGATGAAATATTAAAAGCGTATGAAATATTGATCAAAGGCATTGAAGCAGATGCAACAGACGATGAAGAACGTGCTTTTGGTGGGATTATAAGAGCGGGAAAAGGAAAATTGGTAGAAAGTATTGCACGACATATGGTAGAAATAGCATGGGATAAAATTGGAGGCGAACCTGAACGACTTTCACTTAGAAAACAGACATTTAAAATTCCAATAAATAAATCATATATAGAAAAATTGACAAATAATGCAATTCGAAATTTTATCTATAAAAATATTTCGGATTATTATTACACTTTCAAAACAGATGTTCATGTTTCAATTGATAACAGCATGGTAATGGGTATTGAATGCAAAGCATATACAGAAAATGCAATGTTAAAAAGAATTATGGTAGATTTTACTTTGCTAAAAAGTATTATGCCAAATGTTAGTTGCGTCCTATTGCAATTAGAAAGTCAATTAACAGGCGATTATTCTTCTCCAAAAAAGAAAATAATTTTTGGGAGTCATTCAAGCCACACAATTATGTCTTACTTTGATGTTGAACTGAACATTATTACCTTGCTTGAAGGTGAAAGAAAAGTAAATGAACCAATTCACAATTCAGAATATTTTAAAGATTTACGAAAAGATGTATTAGAAATTGGAATTAATGAATTATCTGATTTATTAAAACAATATCAATAATTAAAAAGTGTCTAATATACAAAAAATATATAACAAAAAAAGAGAGGTACCTTATGTGTGCGGGACAACCTCTCTTATTAATTATTTTTTGTTCTTATTAATTAAGGATTTCGCTTAAAGTATGGAAAGTTGAATGTAATTTTTCTACTTTTGCTTTTAAAGTTGCATCATCTTTTTTCAAATTTTTAGTCGTATTAACATAAGTTTTCAAATCCGCAATAGAAGTAGTCAAATCCTTTAAAGTTGATTTAAATTGAATATCTTTGGATTGATATTTCTTAGGCAACTTCATTTTTTCCATAGATTTAGCAACCTTTTCCATCCCAGTAATATCCTTTTTCATTTCATTTAACTTGAAATTAGGGTAATCTTTATGATAAAATTTTGCAATATACTTATGGAAGTTGTCTAATTCTTTGCTTTTAGATTCTTTCTCATCGTCAGCACATTCTGTTTTAGATTGTTTTTCTACTTTTGGAGCGGCAACAGAAAGATTAACAATAGTTACAAACATTACCAAGATAAAAGAAAAAAACAGTTTAGTTTTCATAGTTTTTTTATAATTAAGTGAAACAAACAATTAATTTTCGAGAAGTTCTTTTTCTTTGTCAGCCAGGATTTTATCTATTTTACTAATAAATTCATCAGTAACTTTTTGTAATAATTCTTCGCCTTTCTTCCTGTCATCTTCCGACAAAGTTTTGTTCTTTTCTTCTTTTTTCAAAGTTTCCATAAAGTCTCGTCGAATATTTCGTATAGCAACTTTCCCTTCTTCTGCATATTTTTTAGAAAGTTTAACAAATTCTTTTCTTCTTTCTTCGGTAAGAGGCGGCACATTAATTCTAATTAAAATTCCATCATTTTGAGGATTAAATCCTAGGTCAGATTGCTGAATAGCTTTTTCAATATTTTGTAAAATACCTTTATCGTAAGGATTGATGACAATAGTCCTAGCATCGGGGACAGAAACGTTAGCCGTCTGATTTAAAGAAGTAGGAGAACCGTAATAATCGACAGTAACTCCATCGAGGAGAGAAGCTGATGCTCTCCCAGTTCTAACTTTTCCAATTTGGCTTTTATTAAACTCTAATGATTTATCCATTAGTTTGCGAGCTGAATCAATAATTTCTTTCACAGACATATACAACCCAAAATGTTTTACAAACTTAAATTATTATTATCAATAATGGTCCCAATATTTTCACCACTTATCAATCTTTTCAAATTGCCTTGCACATTAATATTAAAAACACGAATAGGCAAATTGTTTTCTTTGCATAGAGTGAATGCAGTTTGGTCCATAACCTTCAAGTTATTTTCAATAACTTTATCGTAGGATATATTGTTAAACATAACGGCGTGAGCATTAATTTCGGGATCCGCATCGTAAACACCATTAACACGAGTACCTTTCAAGATAACTTCTGCTTCAATTTCAATAGCCCGAAGCACAGCAGCGGTATCAGTTGTAAAATAAGGATTCCCAGTTCCCGCTCCAAAAATAACAACTCTACCTTTTTCGAGGTGTCTAATAGCCCTGCGACGAATTAAAGGTTCAGCGATTTGTTCCATTTTTATAGCAGTTTGAAGGCGAGTAGGAACGCCGAAAGATTCTAAAGCGTTTTGGAAAGCCATTGAATTAATAACCGTCGCAAGCATCCCCATATAATCACCACTAACTTTTGTTATTCCTTTTGCTGCTGCCTGTACCCCACGAAAAATATTCCCGCCACCAATAACTAATCCGATTTGTACACCTTCTTTGTATATTTCGGCAACTTCGCTTGCAAAATTGTAAAGAGCTTTGGGGTCAATTCCAAAGCTCTCTTCACCCATTAAAGCTTCACCGCTTAATTTTAACAATATTCTCTTATAAACTATCGACATATTATTCTTCTGATGATTCGCCGAGATAATATCTTACGAAGTTCTTAACTTTAACTTCTTTCCCTAATTCTTTGCTAATTTCTTTTACAACATCAGCAACAACTTTGTTAGAATCTTTAACGAAAGTTTGTTCTAATAAGCAAAATTCAGTAAAGAATTTATCTAGTTTCCCTTGTGCTATTTTTTCAGCAATTTCAGGTTTCTTCCCTTCATCAAGTGCTACTTGTAAATAAATTTCTTTTTCTTTATTTAAAATATCTTGATTAACTTGGCTTCTATCTACAAATCTTGGGTTCATTGCCGCAATTTGCATAGCAATATCACGAGATAATAATTTAGCAGATTCTGTAATTTCACTAGCACCTTCAAAAACGAGCAAAACGCCAAGTTTATTTCCAGCATGCATATAATCAACAATATATCCATTATCTACGAATACTTTTTCAAAACGACGAAGTCTAATATTTTCAGAGAACTTAGCTAGTATTTCATTATGAATACCTTCAATAGTATCATCATTAATTTTTGTTTGCATAATGTCGTCGTAAGTATTTGCATTATCATTATGGAAATAAGCATCTCTGACAGTTTCAACATAAGCAATAAATTGTTCGTTACGAGCAACAAAGTCAGTTTCGCAATTAATTTCAGTTATTACTGACTTTTTATAATCATCACTGGTTTTAGTAAAGATAAGCCCTTCTTTAGCAGCTTTTGCCGCACGTTTTGCCGCAGTAGCAGCACCTTTTTTGCGTAATATTTCAACGGCTTCTTTAAAATCACCATTAGAATCAACAAGTGCTTTTTTGCAATCACCCATTCCAGCGCCAGTCATTTCTCTTAATTCTTTAACCATTTGTGGAGTTATATCTGTCATAATTTTTCCCTTAGTCTTTTAAATAAAATAAATTGTAATATAAATATTGTAAATTTAGATTAAATGAGAACAATCAAATCTTCAATTATTAAATTATTATTAATTGCTGTCGGCAATTGAAGATTCGTCTGTATGTGTATCGTTATTTCCATTATCTTCAAATTCAGAAGATTTAGTTTGATGTTTTCTTTCACGGAATTTACGCTGTACTTTAACAGCGTTATCGCCTTCTAATTCTTGTTCTTTTATTAATCTATCGCCAGTAGCTTCAAGTTCAGCTTGGCGAATACGAGAAAGAGAACTACCCTCGATAATAGCATCAGAAATAACTTTTGTAATTAGATCTATTGCTTTAACAGAATCATCATTAGAAGGAATAGGAAAATCAACTAAATCTGGGTCAGTATTAGTATCTACGAAACCGATAATAGGAATACCAAGCACTTTTGCTTCTTTTAAAGCGATGTGTTCTTTTTTAATATCAACAACAAACAAAGCATTAGGAATTCTATTCATAGTTTCGATGCCTCCGAAAACTTTACGGAGTCTGTCTCTTTCACGATTAAGCATTAATCGTTCTTTTTTAGTAAGTCTATCAAAAGTACCATCAGTTTCCATTTTATCAATCATATTCAATCTTTTGATACTTTTTCTAATAGTAATAAAGTTGGTGAGCATACCACCGAGCCAACGTTCAGAAACATAATTTGAATTAGAACGTTTAGCTTCTTGTTCAATAACATTTTTTGCTTGTGATTTAGTTCCAACGAATAAGATATTTCTACCTTGTGTAGCTAAATCATAAGCCGCATTGCGAGCCAAATCAATTAATAGTTGAGTTTTTCTTAAATCAATGATATGAATACCGTTCTTTTCACCAAAAATAAATTTAGACATTTTTGGATTCCAACGGCGAGTAAGATGACCAAAGTGAGCACCTGCTTCTAACAGGCTTTCGATTGATACATAATGTTCCATTTTAACTCCTATGTTGTACATCTGTTTTCATCAACTTATCTGAACATTCCAAGAAGGAACACAATCAGATAATCCGAAAACATGCATTTTTTAAATATTTTACAAGAACTAATTAATAAAAATAAATTTGAATAAAAGATTAACGCTTTGAGAATTGGAATCTCTTGCGAGCTTTCTTTTGACCATATTTTTTTCTTTCAACCATACGTGGATCACGTCTTAATAAACCTTCGGGTTTAAGTTTAGCACGTAAATCTTCTTGAAATTCTACCAAAGCACGTGCAATGCCAAGTTGAATTGCACCGGCTTGTCCCATTTGACCACCGCCATTTGTTTTGATAATAATATCAAACCTACCTAAGGTATCAGTTATTTTAAGAGGTTTTAATATTATTTCACGGTTATATTCGACAGGGAAATATTCAAAAAATGATTTTTCATTAACATTGATTTTCCCATTTCCAAGGGACATTCTCACTTGGGCAACTGCTGTTTTTCTTCTACCTGTTGCTTGAAATTCTTTCATCTATTCCTCATTAATTAAAATTATATTCGTAATTTTTAGGCATTTGTGCTTCGTGCGGATGTGCTGAGCCACGATACACTTTCAATTTACGAAATATTTGTCTTCCAAGTCTGTTTTTAGGGATCATCCCTTTCACTGCATGCTCAATAATCAACTCTGGATGTTGATTTACCAAATCTTTAAACTTTCTCAACCGAGCGCCTGTTGGGTATCCAGAATGAGTAAAATATTCTTTCTGTTCTACTCTTTTCCCTTCTAATTGAACTTTCTCGGAATTGATCACTATTACAAAATCACCGTTATCAACATGTGGAGTAAAGTTTGGTTTATGTTTGCCTCGTAATAAGATTGCAACTTCTGTTGCTACTCTTCCCACAGTTTTACCTGCTGCGTCCACAATCCACCAATCTCTTTGCACATCTTCTTTCCGCAATGATTTTGTGATTTTTGCAGAAATTTCCACTATTAACTCCTTTGCTCAAAATTCTAAAAATTATAGATTACAAAATTACGAATTTTAAATCAATTAATAATAAGATATTTATAAATATTTTTGTTATATTTACAAATATTTTGATTTTTTATTTTGTATCTTCTTTTCCCTTTTCATTTCAATTTATACTTTATTAAAATTTACTATCTATTACAATCAATTTGCTAACGACAGACCTATTATTTTTTTCAATTTCCATAAAAATTCCACTACTTCGTTTTTTTCTTTAAAATCATAGTTCAATATTAATTTTGATTTTGCTTGTCTAAATTTTAAATTATCTAATTCTAATGTATTAATATAATCCAGAAGCAATGGGAATATTTTTTCATAATAAACCGGGTTTTCCGTTGGAAATTCTATTGCTAAATTATTGCCTCTAATTTGTGCTTTCTTAAATCCAGTATTTGTACATAAATATCTAAGTCTTATAACAAACATCAAATTTTGAGCTTCAAGAGGCAGTTTCCCAAATCTATCAATTAATTCTTTTTCAGTGTCTTTAATCTCATCAAATTGGTTTATTGCATATAATCTTTTATACATAGCGTATCTTTCAGTATCACTCGGTATATAAGAATTCGGCAGAAAAGAACTTTGGTCAAAGTCAATTTCCAGATCAGGATTTTTAATAATTTTCATATCTGCATTTTTCTTAGAATCAAATAAATCCGAGAATTCTTCTTCTTTCAATTCTTGAACAGCTTGTTCAAGAATTTTAGAATACATTTCATAACCCATATCATCAATAAATCCGCTTTGTTCAGCACCTAATAAATTACCTGTACCACGAATTTCCATATCTCGCATCGCCAATTTCAAACCACTCCCTAATTCAGTAAATTCTTCTAATGCTTGTAATCTTCTTACACTTTTTTCAGGCAATTTAATATCATCCGGAATAATCAAATAACAATACGCTTGAATATTATTTCTACCAACACGACCACGAAGCTGATAAAGTTCAGCTAAACCAAAATTATGCGACCTATTTATAAAAATCGTATTTGCATTTGGAATATCTAATCCGCTTTCTATTATTTTAGTAGTAACAAGAACATCAAATTTCTTTTCAATAAAGTTTTCCATAACTTTTTCAAGTTCAGATGGTTTCATTTGCCCATGTGCAATTCCAAAACGTGCTTCAGGAACAATAGATTGCAATTCTGCCGCAATTGTATCTAAATCATAGACCTTATCAGAAACAAAAAAGATTTGTCCATTACGAGATAATTCTTTTAGCACGTTCCCCCGAAAAAGTTGCTTGCTCCATTTAACAACTTCCGTATAAACAGGCAAACGGTTAGGTGGTGGTGTTTCTATAATGCTTATATCTCTCACGCCCAACAAAGAAAAATTTAATGTTCTTGGTATTGGTGTTGCAGTCATCGTCAAAGTGTCTATATGTGATTTTATTTGCCGCAACTTCTCTTTTGCCGATACTCCAAAGCGATGCTCCTCATCTATTATCAACAATCCCAAATCTTTAAATTCTACGTCAGCACTTAACAATCGATGTGTTCCAATAGCTATATCAATTTTCCCTGCTTTTATTCTACTAATACTTTCTTTTAATTCGTTTTGCGCCCTAAATCTGCTTAACAAAGTTATATTCACAGGATATCTGCTCATTCTATCTTTAAAAGACATGAAATGTTGTTGCGCTAAAATTGTAGTTGGGACTAATACTGCTACTTGTTTCCCTGCCATTGCCGCTTTAAATGCGGCTCTAATGGCAATCTCGGTTTTCCCAAATCCAACATCACCGCAAATTAACCTATCCATTGGATAATCTTCTCCCATATCTTTTTTTACATCATCGGTTGCTTTACTTTGGTCTATGGTGTCTTCATAGATAAATGAGGCTTCAAATTCTCTTTGCCACACTGTATCTTCTGGGTATCTTATTCCTGCTTCTGATTTCCTTTTAGCATAAAGTGCTATTAACTCACGGGAAATATCTTTTAACTTTTTCTTTAATCTTGCTTTTCTTCTTTCCCAATCTACTGTCCCGAGTTTACTTAACTTAGGCTGCATCCCATCGGCAGAGGAGTATTTGTCTATTTTATTAATATAATTCAAATTTAAGTATAAAATATCATCGTCTTGGAACTTTATTCTTACACAATCTTGCAAAATTCCGCCAATCTTTAATGTCTGCAAACCATCAAACACCCCAATCCCTTTATCTTCATGAACGACGTAATCCCCTATTTGTAGTGTTTCAAGTTCTTTTAATGATAATGTCGTTTTGGAAATTTTTTGTTTTGTCGAAACTTTTTTTACTCTGTCAAAAATCTGATGTTCAGTTATTACCGCATACCTTAAATCTTTTGTTATAAAGCCCGACGAAAGTGGTTCGCTAATCCATTTAATTTTGTCAAGATAGTTGCCTATTGAATATTTTAAATTTGCCTTTTCGCTTTCTTCTATATATTTTTCAATTATTGATTTTAATCTTTCAATATAAACTTTGTTGTCTGATGTTAGGATGCAATACGAATTTATTTTGGATAGCTTTGTCAAAAATTGCACAAATTCTTTAATTGAACCATTAAAATTCGGCTGATTATCCGCTTTTAATGAAAAATCTGCCTTTTGCAATGGATTGAGTTCTACAAGATGAAATTTCGATAAATTACTTTTAATATCTTCCGAAATTTGGCTTAAATCAATATTATCTAAAACCAACAAAACATCTTTGGGCAAATAGTCAAATATTGTAGAATAAGTTTCAATTTGGGAAGTATTAAAAATACTTCTAAAGAACATAATTTCGGTATGGGACTTAATACTACGTTGCGACAAAGGGTCAAATTCTCGTATTGATTCAATTTCATCTCCAAAGAAATCTATCCTGATTGGATTCTCCATCCCTAATGGGAAAAAGTCAATAATTCCACCACGTATTGAAATATCACCTTCAAATGCCACATAATCAGTTTTAGAAAATCCATTCAAGAGCATCTCTTGTATAAAATCGTTATAATTGCAAGTCGTTCCTACTTTTAAAGTACTGACCTTATTATTGACATTTTCCATTGTTGGCAATTTTATTGCTAATTCATCAATGGGAGCAATTGCTATCGAATCTTCGGATTTTACAAAATTTGTCAAATTGGAAATTATTGAACCAACTGATTCATTAACAGTGCTTATTTCTTTTTTTGTTTGAATCGATTCGGCTAATCCAAAAACATTTAAATTATCATTAAAAAATTTGAAATCGCCAATAAAATCTTGTTGTGTATAAAATGAATTTGTTATTAAAAAAATCTTTTTATGCGTTGAGGCAAGCAATTTATCTAAGAAAAGAACTTTTAATGGTAAATGCGTAATAAAGGCAGACGCATTTTTGCCATCTTGAATTTTATCCAATATTTTAGTAAATTCTCTTTGGTTAAAAACAGAAAATAAATTATCCCGAATTTTAGTATTCATTATAAATGTAATAAAAACAATACAAAATTAAATAAGTTCTTTTGATTGATTTACTTTCGTAAAGAACAAAATTAAACCACCAATAAGGAAAAATATTAAAAGCGACAAAATTGCGAATCTATAAGAAAGAGTAAGTTGATAAGTAAGTCCAAAAGCAAAAGGACCGAGCCAACTTGTTCCTTTTTCACTAATTTCATAAATTGAGAAATACTCCGATTCTTTGTTTTGCGGAATTAATTTGGAGTACAAAGAACGGGAAATTGATTGAATGCCACCCATCACAATCGCAATACACATAGCAAGAATAAAAAAGTCAGTTTGACCTTTTAAAAATCCAAAAGCATAAATTAGAATGAAAACCCAAACTATTATTGCTATTAGAATTGAATTTTTTTCAGAGAACATTTTTGATAATTTTAAAAACAAAATTGCACCAAAAGCTGCAACAAATTGAACAGATAATATAACTATTGTTAAAAATAACATACTTAAATGCAATTCTTCTTGACCAAATTGTGAAGAAAGCGATATAACCGACTGAACTCCATCATTATAAAACAGATAAGCCAATAAGAACATCAATGTAATTGGGTAATTTTTTGCATCTTTGAAAGTCCCAATTAATTGCTTAAAACTATTAGCAAAAATTTTATTTGAAAATTTTTCTTTATTTGATTTTTTTGGATTTGAAAATGCAAAAATCACTGGGAGAGAAAATAGTCCCCACCAAATTCCCGCTAATGCAATATTTAATCTTACCGAAAGATTTTGCGATATACCTAAGCTTTGATTATTTGTAAAAATTAAAAGATTGAAAATTAAAAGCAATCCGCCGCCGATATACCCAACAGCCCAGCCTTTTGAAGAGACTTCTTCTCTTTCATCCACAGTAGAAATCTCATTTAAAAGCGAATTATATATTACCACAGAAGCACCAAAAGAAACATTTGAAATAATTAATAAAACTGCACCAAGCAGAAATATATTGCCAGAAATAATAAAAAAAAGAACAGTTGCAACCGCTCCAATAAAAGTAAAGAGAGCCAGGAGCAAATTTTTGTATTTAGTATAATCGGCAATAGCACCTACCAAAGGTAATAAGAAAGCTTGCAGTAAAACAGAAATAGAAATAGAATATGGGAAAATAGAGCCCGCAGGGAAGGGAATGCCAAAAATTTGCACTAAATTGTTTTTGGAAACACTTTTTGCTAACTCTGTTAAAAATGGACCTAAAAATAAAGTAATAACAGTAGTTGAATACGCAGAATTTGCCCAATCATATAAATACCAAGATCGCCTTTTCCTTTTCAAGGAAGAACGGAAATAATTTGTGAAAACTTTTAGCATAAAAAAGTAGTATAAATAGAACTACTATAAACTCAAAATTGCAGAACAATTTTCTTCGTATTCATCTTTAATTCTGTCTATATTAGACGAGAAGAAATTATTTGGCATAGATAACGTTGTCCAAACATCAGGATTAGGTTTATGGATATATACAGAACCAGCCGAACCAAATTCAAACAAAGAAGCAGTTATATCGGCGATATGAACAATTGCAACATTTAAATTAATCTTATCTCCAATAAAACCAAAGAAGTAATTTTTAATAACATCAGAGATTTGTATTGGAAGTTTCCATTTTAAAGCAAGCATTTCCCCAACGACCGCATTAGAAACGCCGAAGACTTTACGTTCAGCATCAATCAAAGGAATTTTTTCTTCTCTATGCTTTTTTAAAGCCTCTATATATTCATCTGGGTAAGAAATTAAAAGCAAGAGCCTTCCTAAATTGTGCAATACGCCGCTAATAAACAATATTTCAGAAGATTTCATCCCAATATTCATTCCTATAAAACGAGAAATAATGCCTGTAGCAATTGAATGCCTCCAAAAATCTTGCGGTGTAATTAATTTTAACGCTTCATCTCTGGTTCTAAATATTTCAATTATTTTTAAGGTTAGCAATAAATTTTTGACTTCTTCAAATCCAAGATAAAGGATAGCTTGATGCACCGAAGTTATTCTACTCCTAAATCCAAAAATAGAAGAATTAGATAATTTAAGAATTTTTGTTACAGAAGATTGGTCTTTTTCAATTATTGATACTACATAATCAATATTAGTATCCGGATTAGACATAGCTTTCTGCAAAGTAGTAAAAATAGTTGGCAATGTTGGAAACTCTTTAATAGAATTGACAATATTTTCAATTGGTAGCATATTCGTTCCCTTTTAAAATCAAAGAAAGTGCTTTTAATTTTATAGATGTTTCCATCAAATCTTTTTCAATATCATTTTCGGGAGTCCATAACATCTTATCTAACGTATAATTTCTTGCTTGCAGTAAAATTTCTTCGGGAATCGTCGTTTCTACCGATTCATTCTCTATTTTTACTTGAATAAAACTGACATCCCATCTTGCTAAAATATTTTTATGGAAGCTTGTCAGAACAGTACCGGCAGGAATTAGAACTTGTGAAAATTGATTTAACACAGAATTTCCCAGAACCATACCATCTTCAATACTTTCCACAGGAATTGTTTTGTTCATAACTTACTCTTGTTCAAAACCATTAAAGAAATCAAATGCTGCTTTGTTCGTCAAAGAATATTTAATCGGGGTTATAGAAACAAACTTTTCTCGCACAGCAATATCATCGTTTGCAATATCATTAGCAGATTCGTAATATTCACCCGAAAACCAATAATATTCTCTGTTAAAAGGGTCACTTCTTTTATCATAAAAGTCTTTCCAGTAACCATTCCCGACATTTGTTAGTTTCATCCCTTTAATTTCTGATTGCGGGACAGCCGGGATATTAACGTTTAAGAAAGTATCTTTTGGGAATTCCATAGACAAAGATTTTTGGGTAATTAAAGCGGCATAATAAGCTGACGGTCTCATATCCAAATCCCAGTTATGACTACAAACAGAGAATGCAATTGATTTTATTCCAAAGAGCATACCTTCTGTACTAGCAGAAACCGTGCCAGAATATAAAATATTGATTGCTGTATTTTGTCCGTGATTTATCCCAGAAATTACAATATCAGGTGTCCTTTTTAATAAAGCTGTAAGTGCAATTTTCACACAATCGGCAGGTGTCCCGTTTACAGCAAATCCGAAGACTTCTCCATTACGGCGAAAAGGTGTAACTCTTAAAGGTGTGTTCATTGTGAGAGAATGACCGACAGCACTTTGCTCTCTATCAGGAGCAACAACAATTACTTCTCCGATTGTTCTTAACGACGTAGCAAGAGCAAATAATCCAGGAGAGTTGATGCCATCATCGTTTGATATTAAAATTAATGGTCTTTTAGGTTCTTCTTCCATTTTTAATCTTGCTCTTAATCAATTTAATAAGATTTATCTTGTAATATCATTGTAAATCACAAAAACCATCAGAAGCAACAAAATTACAAATCCAGTTTGCTGAATAGCAACTTTTACTTTTGGAGAAATCTCTTTTCTTGTTACAGATTCAATTACAACAAAAACTAAATGTCCACCGTCTAATGCTGGCAATGGTAAAATATTTACCACAGCTAAAGTAACTGACAATAAAGCAATGAAATTCAAGAAACTACCTAAGCCCATTTCTGCTTGTTGGGAGGCTTGCTGAGCAATCATCACAGGACCGCCAACCGATTCTTTAAATGAAAGTGTTCCGTTTATAATTTGAGCAATTGAACCAAAAAATAAGTTTACAGCATTTGCTGTTTCTCTAAATCCAATTCCAACTGATTGAAAAAAGCCATAAGAAACGTGTTGAATCTTCCCTACTAATGCGGCAGCAAGCATAACCCCAATTTTACCATTATTATTTGGTGTAACAGAAACTTGGAATACAGAATCTTTTCTTTTTATTGTTATATTTGTTGGAGTGTTTTTGCGTGCTTGAATTAATGAAGAAAATTGTGAAGCCCCAACAATATCAACGCTATCAAGAGAAAGGACTGTATCGCCTTTCATAAATCCTGCTTGACCAGCGGGTTTCAAAGTTTCAACCATCTCGAAAAATATACGAGTACCTTTTGGTTCTAATCCTAACGGCTTTTTGTCTGCAAGGGTTCTGATTATTTCACGTCCATCGGCATTTAAAGTAATTGTATGTGAACTTCTTTGGACTTCAATAATCTTTAACTTCCCCATATTTTTAAAAGTTAAATTTTCAATTACATCATTCCAAGAATTCATTTCAAGATTATTTATTTTTGTAATCTTATCATTAATTTTAAGTCCAATTTTGTCAGCAATGGATCCGGGAGCAACCCAGCCAACTCTTGTGGTAGTTAATACATTTTGACCATTAAAAAAAGTTATAGCCGAAAAAATAGATATCGCCAGTAAAAAATTCATTAACACGCCAGCAGAAAGCACAAAAATCTTCGGCAAAGCCTTTTTAGAACGAAATTCCCAAGCCTTTGGTTCGCTCTTTAAAAATTCTTTGTCCATACTCTCATCAATCATACCTGCAATTTTAACATAACCTCCAATCGGCAATATAGAAAGTCTATATTCTGTGTTATCATCATATTCAAAATCTTTCGGCAACGAGCCAAAAGTAAATCCTAATCTTTTATGATAACCTAAAATTCTTGGTCCCATACCAATTGAAAAAACCTCTGCTCTCATCCCCATCATCTTTGCAGCGATGAAATGACCGAATTCGTGAACTAGTACTAAAATACCTAATACAAGTATAAAATAGAAAGTTGTGGTAAGTAATCCCATAATCAATATTGTTAATTGCTATAATTATTTAATAGACGTTAATACACTAATTTTAATTATTTTGTTTTTAAATTAATATTAATTTTATTCAATAAAATTTTATAAAAATTCATTTGTAATATCTTTTTGTTGTCTTACGGAAAAGAAAGAAAACTTATCCAGACCTATTTTATGGCTTGTTCTTAAACTAATATGCAAGGAATATTTCATCATTAATTTTGTCAAATTTGAAATATCGCCCGATGTAATGTAATCTGCCAAATATGGATTAACATTCAGGAGCAAATTAAATTCATTTGAATTAGATTTGAATTTTTTAACCCAATTTTCTATATTATTAAAAGTAATGAATCTGGATTGAATTGTACCATTACCTAAGCAAGTAGGACATTTTTCATGAGTCCTTTCTTCAACATTATTATTGATTCTTTGGCGAGTAATTTGCATTAATCCTAGTTGGGTCAGCGGATAAACAACAATTTTAGCTTTATCAATAGCAGTTTCCCGCTTCATCTCATAGAACAAACGTCTTTGGTGGGCATCGCTGGACATATCAATAAAATCCACGAGAATAATTCCGCCAATATCTCTAAGCCTAATTTGTTTAGATATTTCACGGGCGGCTTCACTATTGGTATTGTAAGACACATTTTCTTGTTCTCTTTCTTTTGAGCGTCCGGAATTCACATCAATAACGGTCATTGCTTCGGTCTTATCAAAAATAATGTAGCCACCTCCTTTCAAATACACTATATTTTGATGAATTCTCTCTATATCTTTTTGTATATTAAAAAATTCAAAAATTGGCAAAACCCCTTGGTACAACTCAACTTTATCCAACAAATTGCTTGAATTCCGCTGCAAATACTGCCTAATTTCTTTGTATAATTTATTTGAATTTGTTATCAGTCTATTTACTTGTGTCGTAAAATGGTCTCTAACAACACTTTTTGCGATTTCTAAATCTTGATAAAGTAATTGCGGCTCATTTAAAGTTTTAATTTTACTTTCAATATCTCTCCAAATTTGGGTGATTTCTTCTAAATCTATACGAATATCTTCTTCTGTTTTATTTTCAGAAACAGTTCGCATAATAAAACCATATTCCTTTGGAAAATTATTTTTAGCAATTTTTCTCAATCTTATTCTTTCTTTATCATTCAAAATCTTTTTGGAAATACCAATATTATTAGCAAAAGGAAAAAGGACGATATACCGTCCGGGAATACCAATTTTAGTTGTAACCCGAACACCTTTGTTTGAATAAGCTTCACGAATGATTTGTACTAAAATAAATTGCCCTTCTTGCAAGTTCAATTTAACATTACCCGAAGATTTAGTTTTAAATGTAGTTTCGTTGCGATAATTAGTAACAGGCGACACTTTGCGAAGAACTTCATCTGATATATTTGAGTTATCTTTAGTTTCTTTCAAAACATCTTTATTGACAATTGAGATTTTATCTTTTTCTTCTTTGCTCTTTTTTTTACTTTTTTTATTTTTATCTTCATTTAAATTTTGACTTTCTTTTTGCATAATTGCATCAGGGTTAATTTCTAACGTAGCATCTACATCAGAAAAATGGAGGAAAGCATCTTGCCCCAATCCAATATCAACAAAAGCGGCATTAATTCCCGGAACAATTTTGCTAATTTTACCCAAAAATATGTTCCCAAGCGAACGCTCTTTTTCGGGATTATCAAAGTATAGTTCAGATAAGGAGCCATCTTCAATAATGGCAACTTGAACATCATTTAGACGATGGTATATGATTATTTCTTTACTCATAATAGTAAGTTTTGACAAAAAAAAGGCCAAGTTGACCATATACATTAAAATGTAACTGACCGTTGCTTCTTTCCAGATCTGGCGGGGTTGGGTTAATTTTAATTATACGGGACTTGACCAAACACAAAATTAAGAAAAAAAAATATTTTGACAATAAAAAATAATTTCTTAATTTTGTATTATTAGTTTTGCGCCGGTAGCTCAGTTGGATAGAGCATCAGCCTTCTAAGCTGAGGGTCGTGGGTTCAAATCCCGCCCGGCGTACAATCCCAAGTTTTTTGCACCTTTTATTCCTAATTCTAATTTATTGTTTATACTCTACACATCAAATTTATTAATGCTTTTTTTGCATCTTCTTCTAATGTTTTCAATATTTGTTTGTTCAAATTTTTCAATGTCTCTTTGATTGGCTTTTCTATGCTATTGCATATTATTGAACTGCAATCATCAAGCAAATTAGCAATAGATGCTTCTTTGTCGCTTGTCCCATTGTTGTTTAGTCTAAATTCATATTTAACCAAATTGTGGTCATCAATTTCATAAATCAGATATCCCACACAATCGCCAAATGTTGGACTAATTTTTATTTTATCGTTGCTAGGTATTGCTACTTTCATTTCCCCTTTTTTAATATCTTGTATTTTAAATAAATTGCAAAATTAACAAAATTTTTGCTATAAGAAAGTTTATCTACAAAACGTATTTACTATTCCTCGTTGAGTTTCAATTTCCTTAGTCTTCATTATCACAATTTTGATAGATTTCAACTTGTCGCTTAATTCTTTTGAGATTTGATGGCAAATAATATTATCGCAATCACAAACAAAATCAAATATTTTACTTATTTTATCTGTTTCCATTTCTTCTGCCGAATAAGGATTGACCCTTGTTTCTGATAATTTTACAAAGCCATTTCCTGCTTCAAAAATCAAATAATACTTTGCTTCAATAAAATTATCTGCTATATTTGTTTTATCATTAGAAGGAATTAAAATTTTCATTTTTATAATCTTTCTTAAATATTTAGTGTAAATTAAAAAAATATTATTAATTTTAAATAATTTTCGTTACAAAAATTTATAAATAAACAAATATGAATAATAAAAAGTTAAATATTTTGTATTTAAAAATAGCAATTGCTTTTATTTTATCTTTCAATTTCACTTTTGCACAAACAAAAGAAAGTGTTTTCCAACAGATAAAAGAAAAATTATCAAGCCTAGAACAAGTTTCTTTTAATTATCAATCTATTGATAATAGTGCTATCAAAGGGAAAATAATTGCAACAAAAGATAATAAGTATAAATTAATTTTTAATGGTAGGATAATAATTTCAGACGGGAAATCAATCTGGAACTACAATGCAGAAGAAAAGCAAGTTTTAATATCAAATTTTTCAAGCAAAAGTTCTTTCCAATTGCAAACTATATTTTTCGAAGTTATTAACAATACTGTCCCTGAAGAACTGAAAGAAGTAACTAATTCCAAAAGCGGGGAATATTGGTCTTTAACTTTGCTATCCCAAAAAAACAAATCCGATAAATTTGTTCTATACTTAAATCCCGAAAATTTAGATATAATACAAATTATTTTTACGTATGAAAATATTAATGGTAATTATAAAATATTTGGTTTTAAAATAAACCCTAAAATATCAAATTCAGAATTTATTTTTAAAATTCCAAAAGGAACAGAACAAATTGATTTAAGATAGCAAGATTTTGTAACAAATAGAACATTTATTTTGTCTATATAGAAATAAGGATATAAAAACAAAAATTTTCATTATAAATTAGAGGTATTTATGAAAAAACTTTTTTACACAATTTCTTTTTTAACAATTAGTTTGTTAATCTTTACAAACATATTGAATGCAACAGCGACCAAAAGAGTTCTGTTAGAGCAATTTACAGGTGCATGGTGTGGCTTTTGCGTTGATGGTTCTGTTGTATTAGACAACATTTTACAGCAATATCCCGACCAAGTTATAGGTGTTAAATTCCATAACGGGGATAATATGGAAATCCCTGAAACAAATATATTAGGAAACGCAATGGGATTAACTGGTTATCCGACAGGCAATGTGGACAGAACAGTGTTTAATGTAAACGGACAAGGAGCAATTTTTCTTGATAGAAGTGCTTGGCTGCAAGCTTGCCAAGCAGTAATGAATAATCCTGGAATTGCCGATATTGATTTAAAATGGACTTACGATGCCATTTCAAACAAAATCCTTGCTAATATCTCTGCAAAATTTGACCAAGCAGTTTCAGATGAAATCCGATTTAACATATATGTAGTCGAAGATGATGTAACGGGAACAGGAACAGGCTGGGACCAACATAATTATTACTCCAAAGATAATCCCGGTGGTCCTGCTGGAACTAGTAGCCACCCCTATTACAATCAACCTCCTGTAATTACAGGCTATCACCATATGAAAGTAGTTCGGGCAACAATGGGCGGACCTTGGGGGCAAGCAAATTCTATCCCAACTCCTGTTTCTGCTGGTGCTACTGTTAAATATTACTTTGAATTACCTGTAAGTTCAAATTGGAATATCAACAATATTCACTTAGTTGGCTTGGTTCAACATTATTCTACAAATGTTGGAAATCGTCAAATAATGAATGCGGCTCTTGGTGTTAAAGTAAACTCGCAAACTTCTATTAGTTCAATTGGCAATAAGTTATTTACTGCCCCCGTCGGTTCTACACAAGAATTAACAGTAAATATTAAAAATACAGGGACAAATCCAGTAGAATATAAATTAAATTTAACAAAAACTCAATCTACCACTTGGGGCGTGACAATGGAACCAAATGATAATTTAGTAACAATTGCAGGTGGAGATACTTACACTTTAAAACTTAAAATGAATATTGAAGATATCGGTTCAGGCGAAGCAAATTTAGGTATTGAAGAAACTGATGGAATGGCTTTTGGCATTAATTTCAAAGGTTATTCAAGCGATGCGCAATTACTACATATTGTTTATGACCCTAACGCTGATGCCGCCGGCTTAGGAGCGTTAATCAGAACATTCCCAGAATATTCTACGCTGATGAATATTACACCATCTGATTATTTAAGTTTATATTCAAATTTCCCAACAACTAAATTAGCAATCTATACTTTAGGCGAGAGTGGAACGTTAAGCGCAAGCGATAAAAATGCCCTTAACAATTTAATTTCTCAAAAAGCAAACATAATATTTTCAGGTCCATTACTTTTTAAAACATTGGATAATAGTTTGCAATCAATCGAAAGTCAATTAGGAATATCATGGCTAAATCAAAATTACCAAGGTCAAAATAGTGGAAAACTGAATATTGCAGGAATTACCGGTGATTCAATTTCAAACGGATTCGCCTCTCAACTTTCAGTTTCTTATTTGCTTCAAACGGCTTATATACTTAATCCTTCTATTGCTTCAAAAGTTATCACATTGCAAGGTAATATCGATACTGTTTATGCAACAAAATCACAATTGGCAAACTCAAGAGTTGTCTGTTTAGGATTTAATCCTATGTCTATCACTAATTTAACGCAAAGGAACACATTAATTTATAATGCTTTAAAATGGGCTTATACAGCACCTTTGCCGGCATATCCTCAAATATCAGTTGCAAAAGGTGTTGATTTCGGCGAAGTTGAAACAAATACTTCCGCAGAAAAAAATATATCTATAAAAAATATCGGTAAAAAAGATTTAGTAATTAATAGTATAAATGTTGTTGATGATAGCTACAAGGTATATTCAATTACTTCTACTGGTAATTCAACAATTGCCCCTGGCGACAGCACAATTTTTACAGTTAAGTTTTCTCCAATCTCAACAGCATTCTATACTGCTTCTTCTGTTGAAATATCTTCAAATGACCCAAATCAACCACTGGTTCAAATTGCGTTAGCTGGGAAAGGTAAAAAGCCTTCAAGTGTTAAAGATGAAAATGTTATTGGTCTGACTGTTTCTCCGATGCCAGTCAATAACTTTGCAACTATCAATTTTAGCATACCTGAATCTGCAAAATACTACAATCTCAATGTTGTGGATATTAATGGCAAAGAAATTTGCCAACTAAACTCCCAAATTAACATTGGAGAAAATTATATTAAATTAAATACCGAATCATTTACTTCCGGTACTTATTTTATTGTTGTTACTATCGACGAAAATACTTTTATAAAAAAATTTAATATCGCAAAGTAAGTTTTCACAAATTAACTTAAAAGGAAAAAGGTTGCATTTCAAATTTTATGCAACCTTTTCTTTTATAAAAAACATCAAAAATTAAAATTAATTCCCATTATTTACATTATTAGGTTTTACAAATTTTATTCGTTTATAATTTGAAAATTTGTTAAACTCACTTTTTAAAGTATTTTCGTTGACTTTGTCATAAACAATATTTGATAAGTTCCATTCATTGATTTGCTCACTATTACGGTACTCCCCGCTTGAAATTATTTTTACAATATCAAAATTAGTTTTGTTAAAAATAATTTCCATTTTTTCGTTTTTAAGTTGGTTTTCCTCCGGATATATTACAGTAATAACTCTAAGATTTTTATTGCCTTTATAATTTTTAATAGATAAATTGTTATCACTATTAACCAAAGATAACAAAGTATTTGGTGCAATGAACGGAATGTGTATTAATTCACAATCAGTATCTTGGTAAAATCCACCTAAATCACCTTTGCTAATATTGTAATAAGTCAATTCTTTGGTTTTGTGATTTATAGAATAATATTCATTTCCATCATAATATTTATCCAAAGTATCAGCCAAAGAATACCAGAAATAAACTCCAAAATTTTTATCATCAGTTCTGCGTATTAAATCAACTTTTCCTTTATAAACATCAAATATCTTTGTAAAAAGCGGTTTTATCTTGTAAACAATATCAGCTGATAAAGAATTATGCGACTGTAATTTTGATACAATATTTTTCATAGCTTCTGCTGCTTTGGGGTCGTCTTTGGTATAGGCAAAAGAAATTGATAAAAACATCAAGATAAAAATATATTTTTTCATATTTAATAATTTATTTAATGATTAAAAAATATTTAACGAATCAATAAAAAAAATGTTCATAAAAATATAAAAATATTTTAAAACTCATTTAAAAGCAAAATTAGGCATTTTAAACGCATTAAAGAAATCTACGAAGAAACCTATTAAGACCTCCATAAAATCTCAAATACATTCAAAATAAAAAGCAAGATTTTCCACAATAATTAACTTAAAATGAAAATAAAATGAAAGAAAAGCAATCATTTAAAATTCATTTCATTTAAGCAATCCGAAAAATTATTGAAAATAATCCCAAGCTTTTTCTGCGCATATTCCGAATTTAACCCAGCTTTGATTGGTCTTTTTGCCTCAAATCCAATATCAGAAATATTTGCTTCTTTAATATTATTTTTATCAAATTTAAAAAAATCACAAATTTTTAAAGCAATCTCAAATCGGCTTAAATATTCAGGACCTGCAAAATTAACAATTCCAGAAAACTGCTGTAAAATTAATTCTTTCACTCCAATACTAATATCTTTGGTAAAAACAGGACAAGAGTAAAGAGAATTTACTACATTTATTTGTTTCCCTTGCTTCAAATTATTATAAACTGAATTAACAAAAGTAGGATTGTATAAATCGGAATTACCGTACAAAAAATTAGTCCGAATTATAGAAAAATCATTTAATTTAGATAATATGATATTTTCAGAAGCAAGTTTAGATTTCCCGTAATAATTAATGGGATTTGGTTTGGCATCTTCATAATAAGGACCCGAATTGCCATTAAATATATAATCGGAAGAAAAATGAATAAGATGGGCTTCTAAACTACTTGACAATTGAGCTAATTTTTCAACAAGAGTAACATTTAAATTCCAACATTCAGATTTCTTTCTTTCTGCCTCATCTACATTGGTAAAAGCCGCACAATTAATAATTATTCTTGGTTCAATCCTTAATATCTCTTTTTTCAAAGCAACAAAATCAAGGATATTGATATCAATAAAATTATTCCCCCAAATATGCTTTTTTGAAAGAGAATAAGATGAAAATACAAAAAGATCAACTCCAGGCATTATGCTTAATGTTTTAAATAAAGCATCTCCAACTCTTCCGAACCGACCTAATAATAAAATTTTTATTTTCATAATGTTTCACGTGGAACATTTGGTTTGTAACATAATGAATTATATTGCTTTATAATTTTTTTACTTTAAAAACAAAGTTAATATTGAAATATCAGTTGCGGACACTCCTTGTATTCTTGCTGCCTGACCTATTGATATTGGTTTAATTTTCATCAGTTTATTCTTGGCTTCAGTTGATATTGAATTAAGTTTTGTATAATCAAAATTATCTGGTATTTTCTTATTCTCATTTTGAATAAAATATTCAATCTCTTTCATTTGCCTTTGTATATATCCTTCGTATTTGATTTCTATTTCTAACTGCTTTATTAATTCTTCATCTTTCTTTATCTCTTCAAAAATTGCATTGTCATTTGTTAATTTTAAAAGGTCTTTCAATTTTGTATTGCTTCGTTTTGTAAGTGTATAAATTGAGGTAGATTCTGATATTTCATTTTCCTGTATATTATTTAAATACTGATTTGCAATCTCAGATTTAATTTTATATTTATCTGTTTCAATAAAAGCCTTTTTTAGTATTTCCTGTTTAGTTTGTATAGTACCATAAGTTTGCTCGTCAATCAATTTCATATCATTAGCATAATGGCTCAGTCTAAAATAGGCATTGTCTTGTCTAAGTAATAACCGATATTCAGCATTTGAAGTAAATATCCGGTAAGGCTCATTATGTTCTTTATTAACTAAATCATCAACCAAAACAGACATATACGCTTCGTTTCTGCTTAAAAGAAAAGGCTCTTTATCCATCAATTTTAAACTTGCATTAATACCAGCAATTAATCCTTGCGCAGCAGCTTCTTCATAGCCTGATGTTCCATTAATTTGACCTGCAAAATATAAGTTCCCTACATTTTTAGTTTCTAATGTTAGTTTCAATTGATATGGATTAAAGAAATCGTATTCAATAGCATATCCATACCTCATAATTTTTACATTTTCAAGTCCTTTAATTAATTTCAGTCCTTTTTCTTGCACTTCTTTAGGTAAACTTGTAGAAAATCCATTCACATAAACAGACGGGGTGTTTAATCCTTCGGGTTCAAGTACAATTTTATGTGATTTTTTATCGGAAAATCTTTCTACTTTATCTTCGATTGACGGACAATATCTTGGACCAACACCATAAATCAACCCTGTAAACATTGGCGATTCTGAAAAACCTGTTCTTAAAACATCGTGAACTTCTTCAGTTGTAGAAGTAGCATAGCACATCACTTTATTTTCAACTTTATCCGTAGTTATAGAAAAAGGTGTAGGATTTTCATCTCCTGGATGCAAAGATAATTTTGTATAATCTATTGTATCAGAATAAACTCTTGGCGGAGTACCAGTTTTAAGCCTTGCTACTTCAAAACCATAATCTTTCAACAAATTAGATATTTTATTGTTTGCAGGTTCACCATATCTCCCTCCTTTGGTTGATATTAATCCTGTCCACATAATTCCATTCAAAAAAGTTCCTGCAGTTAATATAACTGCTCTTGATTGGATAATTTCATCATTTGAAAGTTTAATACCCGATATTTTATAATTTTCAATTAATATCTCTTGAACATTATCTTCTATAATATCCAAATTATCTTTTTCTTTTAAAAAATTATAAGCAACTATTGGATATAAATCTTTGTCAATTTGTGCACGAGGAGACCAAACAGCAGGACCTTTTGAAGTGTTAAGCATTTTAAATTGAATACCTGCTCTATCAGCCAAAATTCCCATAGCACCGCCTAATGCATCAATTTCTTTTACAAGATGTCCTTTTGCTGTGCCACCTACCGATGGATTACAAGAAGGTCTGCCAATAGCATTTTTATCTATTGTTATTAAAGCTACTTTAAGTCCGAATTTGCTTGCGACGTGCGAGGCTTCTATCCCAGCATGCCCCCCACCTATTACGATTATATCATATTTTTTATTTACCATACTCATTGTTCCACGTGAAACATTTTATTTCCCTATGCAAAACTTTGAAAATATTGAATTTAATATTTCCTCGTTGTAAATTTCGCCTGTTAATTCCCCTATTTTTTTTATTGCTTTTCTCACATCAATCGATATAAATTCATTTTCCATATTATTATCTATAGAATTTAATGCGTCCATTAAATTGATTTTTATCTCATACAACAAATTATACTGCCTTTGATTTATTAATTGATCATTAACTCTTGAAATTGATTTATGCGCCGAATCATACAATTTTTCTTTCAACTTATCTATTCCAATACCATATTTAGCCGAAATTAATACTTCGCTTTCATTCCTTTCTTGTATTTTTGATATATCAATTTTATTCTGCAATAATATTATTTCTTTGTCCCCATAATTGCTTTTTAAATCTTTGATCAAATTATCTGAATATTCAATTCCTAAATTAGAATCATTTAATACAAGAAGCAAATTTGATTGTTTTATTATAGAATCAACTAATTTTATTCCCTGAAGTTCAATTATATCAGATGATTTCCTTATTCCAGCAGTATCAAATAACTTTGCAGGAATACCGTTTAAATAAATATATTCTTCCAAATAATCTCTGGTTGTTCCAGGTATATCACTAACAATTGCTCTTTTTTTATCTAACATAGTATTAAATAATGTAGATTTGCCTGTGTTCGGAAATCCTATTATAGATATATAAAAGCCTGTTCTAAGTATTTGAGAAGAATTATAATCATCTAACAATACTTGAATATAATCATATACTTCATAAATTTTTCTTTTAATTTCATTTTTATCAATAAACTCAATATCTTCTTCTGAAAAATCTAATTCCAGTTCCAACAATCCTGCAATTTCAATTAATTCTTGTTTAAATTTTTTAACTCTATTAGTAAAACTACCTTCTAATTGTCTTTCGCTTGCTTGTTCAGATAAAAAAGAAACAGAGTTAATTAAATCGGCAACTGCTTCTGCTTGCAACAAATCTAATTTACCATTAAGAAATGCTCTTTGTGTAAATTCCCCTGGTTTAGCTAATCTAGCCCCCGATTCAATAAAAGTATTTATTATCTCATTATAAACAATAATAGCACCGTGGCTTGATACTTCAATTACATTTTCTCCTGTATATGAATTTGGCTCTCTAAATATAGACACTGTAACTGTATCAATAATTAATCCATCTTTTTTAACAAATTGCCCATAGTAAATTCTATGTGATTCTGATTTTGTTAAATCTATTTTAGATTGAAAATGCTTTTGTGCAACATCAATTGCGTTATCTCCGCTTAATCTTACAACGGCAATACCACTTAAACCAGGTGGAGTTGCTAATGCTACAATTGTTTCACTCATAATTAATTTCTTTAAATAAGATATATTTAGAAGTTATTCTTTTTATTTTATTGCATCAATTTCAAATTGGCATAATGTTTGCTAATTCAAAATTTATTATGAATAGCAAAAAGTATATATTATTTTCTTTGTCTGTTGTATTACTTTTAAGTAGTTGCCAATCTGTTGTGCGATTTACTAATAATGTTTATAAGAACAATAATTCTAATACTTATAATACAAATGAACATAATTCTAATAATATTAAAAAAAATGACTATTCAATAAGAACTTTAAATTCAAGGCAAGTAGAACTTGTAAATTCAGCAGAAAAATGGATTGGCACACCATATCAATATGGAGGAACCGGCAGTAATGGAATAGATTGCTCTGCTTTTGTTCAAAATGTATTTTCATCAATAGGCGTAGAATTACCAAGAACAGCTCAACAACAATATAATTATTTACAAAGAATATCCGAAAACGAATTGCAACCAGGTGATTTAGTTTTCTTTGGTAGAAACGGTACAATTACTCATGTTGGAATATATATTGGTAATGGATATATGATTCACTCAAGTAGCAGTTCTGGTGTAATAAAACAAAATTTAGAAACTTATTCTGGTTATCCATCCATCGCTGGATTTGGTAGACCAAAGTTATAACTTCTTCCTTATTTTTTATTATTTATCCTAAATTCCAGTTAAATTATGAATTTTTTCAATTCTAATCATATGCCTATCTCCGTCAAAATCTTCTTCAAAAAATACATCTATGATTTTTTCTGCTAATGCAATTGTAGTCATTCTTGCACCCAAACATAACACATTTGCATTATTATGATGGCGAGCTAATTTTGCATATTCTTCATTAACACATAATGCAGCTCTAATGCCTGATACTTTATTTGCTACAATAGACATTCCAATTCCTGTTCCACAAATAATAACACCATAATCTGCAACAAGCGCCGCTACCGATTCGGCAGCAGGAAAAGCAAAATCAGGATAATCAACAGGTTCATTAGAATAAGTTCCAAAATCAAGAATTTGATGTCCTTTACTTTTTATGTATTCTATTAATTCTTTTTTATATTCAAAACCTGCATGGTCAGATGCGATTGCTATTTTCATTTTCTTTTATTTTTTTTATTAACAAATTATCAACATTTTTCTTTTTTTACTTAATTTTTTTTGTGGAAAATTCTATTTTATCCACTTATAAATTTCATTTTTTATTTATTTGTGGACATCTCTTTTTTATTCACAAATACTATTTTCATTTTCCACACTATTTTTATTTTCTAAATTAGTTGTTTTATTCAAATTACTACATTTTCCACAGTTTCCACACAACATATATTATAAACATAAATAATTAAATAATATTTTAATATATATATTTAATCCACACAAATCTTCAAAGTATAGTTTTAAAGATTAATGGAATCAAAGCCACAATATGATTTTAAAGCATTAGGAATTAAAACACTTCCATCGTTTTGTAAATAATTTTCAAGTATAGCTGCATATAAACGAGATGTAGCAACGCCACTTCCGTTTAAAGTATGAACAAATTCAGGCTTAGAATTTGGAGTTCTTTTAAATTTAATATTTGCACGTCTTGCTTGGAAATCTAAAAAATTAGAACAACTAGAAACTTCTAACCATTTTTCTTCACCTGCTGACCAAATTTCTAAATCATAAGTTATTGCACTAGAAAATGAAGTATCTGCAGAACAAAGTAAGACAACTCTATAAGGGATTTCAAGAGCTTTTAATATATCTTCTGCTTCGCTTACTAATATATCAAGTTGATTATATGAATTTTCTGGTGTTGAAAAATTAACCATTTCAACTTTATTAAATTGATGAACTCTTAAAAAACCATGCACTTCTTTTCCGTAACTTCCTGATTCCCTACGGAAACAAGGAGAATAACCACATATTTTCTTAGGTAGATCTTCAATTTTTAATGTATCATCACGATGGAAATTTGTTAAAGGAACTTCGGCAGTTGGTATTAAATACATATCATCTGCGTTTGAATAATACATATCATCTGCCATTTTTGGTAATTGACCTGTTCCAAACATACTTGCCGAATTTACCATAAAAGGGGACCATATTTCAGTATAATTATGTTTTTGAGTATGATAATCAATCATAAATTGAATTAACGCTCTTTCTAATGAAGCACCTTTGCCAATATAAAATGAAAAGCCAGAACCAGATACTTTAGCGCCACGCTCAAAATCAATTATTCCAAGTTTTTTTGATATTTCTATGTGATTTGCTTTAAACGGTTGAGATTTTTTATCGCCCCAATACCTAATTATAACATTTTCCTCTTCTGATTTTCCTGCTGGAACTTTTTCAGATAACATATTAGGTAATTTTGTTGTTATAGAATAAATTTCACTTTCTATGTTTCTTAATTCATCATCTAATTCTTTAATCTTATCCGAAACATTTTTCATATTATCTATCAAAGAAGTTGCATCTTTGCCATCTTTCTTTAAATTTGCTATTTCACGAGTAACTTGATTACGTTCATTTTTAAGCTGTTCAACTTCTTGAATTATTTTCCTACGTGTTTCTTCTAAATTTGAAAAATTACTTAAATCTGCTTTTTCATTTTTTAATTCAATATTTCTTTTTACTAATTCTAAGTTTTCACGAATAAATTTAATATCAAGCATAATAACCTTTTATAAAAAAACAAAATTACGATGAAAAATTAATATATTGAACAAAATTTAATATAATTAAATTTGTTATTAAAATATAATTATTATAATTTCGTAAATATTATTTTTGATTTAGCGATGAGAGATTTTTATCAAAATAAAATTATTGAAATAACCTTAGAATTGTTTCCAATTGGTTTAAAAAGCCTTATTCAACCATTAAGGAACAAGCTAGGGCTATCCCCTATTATGCATATTGTTATGAATATGATTGAGAAAGACGAAGGAATGACAATGGGTGAAATCAGCAACAAATTATTTATGCCTAAACCAAATGTAACTGAGGTAATAAATAAATTAATAAAGAGCGGATACGCCGAAAGAATTAAAGATGAAAAAGATAGAAGGTTGGTTAAGGTTAAATTAACAAAATCAGGAATAAAAGTTTTAAAATTAATAAAACTTTGTGTCTCAAAGCAGGTATCAAGCAAATTAAGAATTTTAAGCGAAGCAGAATTAATCCAAATATATCAATCGTTAAATAAAGTCAATGAATTAATAAACGAAATAACAACAAATTAAAAAAATAGAAAGAAATATGGAACAAACAGAACAACAAACAGTAAAAAAAACAAACTGGAAGGTCCTTATTCCACTTGCAATTGTAACAATAGCTGTATTAGTAGGTGCATTTATGTGGTATGAAGATTATATTAAATACGTTTCAACTGACGATGCACACATTGAAGGCAACAAAGTATCTGTTAGCACAAAAATATTAGGTCGTATAATTCAATTGTATGTTGATGAGGGCGATACTGTGAAACAAGGTCAATTACTTGTAGAATTAGATAGCTCAGACATTTTAGCAGAAAAAGAACATGCTATTTCGTTAAAAGACCAAGCTGTTGCTATGAAATCACAATCAGTAGCTAAATTAAATTTTGACGAAGAAAATATTAAAGTTCTAAAAATTAATTTGGCAAAAGCTCAAGACGATTATAATAGAGCAGAAGAGCAATTCAAAGGTCAAGTTATTACACAAGAGCAACACGAACATATTAAAAAGGCTTATGAATCCGCACAAGCTCAATATGATGCCGCTTTAAAACAAATTGATGTTACAAAAACGCAAATTGAGAGTGCAAGTAAAACAATAGATGTTTCACAAAAGCAAATAGATATGGTCAATGCAAAATTAAGCAATACTAAAATTTTTGCACCAATGAATGGAATTATTGCTAGACGATGGTTATTACCAGGTGATGTTGTTCAGCCCGGTCAATCAATTGTTACAATTAGCAATGAAGATTCATTATGGGTTATTGTTTATATAGAGGAAACAAAACTTTCAAGTTTACATTTAAACCAAAAAGCTATGTTTGATATTGACGCATTCCCTGATGTTACTTTTTATGGTCATATATACCAAATTGGTTCTAACACGGCTTCTGAATTTTCTTTAATTCCACCTAATAATGCTTCTGGAAACTTTACTAAAATAACTCAACGTGTACCATTGAAAGTTTCCATTGATAATACAAATTCAAAGAAGCCTTTAAAAGATTATAAGATATTGTCGGGGATGTCTGTTGAAATAAAAATTGAAAAAGAATAGAAACATAAATGGAATTTTTACACAAAATACGGCAAATACGGTATACCTTAACAAATTCAGTAAGAAGCACGCATCCAATATTTGAGCCATCTCATTCAAGCTATAAATGGTTGCTATTAGCAAACATAATGATTGGAACATTTATGGCAGTTTTAGATGCAACAATTGTAAATGTTGGACTTCCAAAAATAATGGCATCATTTGGTGTTAGTATTGACAAAATTGAATGGGTTGTAACTGCGTATATGCTCTCTCTTGCTATCATGTTGCCGACAGCAGGCTGGTTAGCGGATAAATTTGGCTATAAGAAAATTTACTTTTTAAGTTTAGCATTATTTACATTTGGTTCAATGTTGTGTGGACTTTCTACCGATGAAAATATGCTAATTATGGCAAGAATAATACAAGGTTTGGGTGCTGGTGGAATTCAACCAATAGGAATGGCAATTATTACAAGAGAATTCCCGCCTAAACAAAGAGGGATAGCATTAGGATTTTGGTCAATTGCTTCTGCGGCTTCCGTCTCATTTGGTCCATTAATCGGCGGTTATTTAGTGGATAATTTTTATTGGCAGTTAATTTTTGATGTTAATGTCCCGGTTGGAATTTTCGGGTTAATATCTACTTTAATTATCCAGAGGGAATATAAAAACAAAAACTTAAGAAAATTTGATATTGTTGGTTTTATTTCTGTTAGTTTATTCTTGCCTTTAACTTTATATGCTTTATCAGAAGGAACTGCTCAAACAAATTCAGCCGGTTGGAATGCTCCATATATTCTTGCTTGCTTTGCAATTGCGGCAATAAGCTTGGCAGTTTTTATTACAGCCGAATTAAATGTTGATGAACCTTTACTTGATTTAAAATTATTAAAAGACCGCAACTTTGGTGTAAGCAATATAATTATGTTCATCTTTGGCATTGGAATGTTTGGCAGCACTTTCTTGTTGCCTCTTTTTATGCAGAATTCTTTGGGTTACACTGCTTACCAAGCAGGATTGGTTTTTCTTCCAACTGGTTTTATACAAGGTTCGGTTTCACCTTTTGTTGGTCGCTTATCTGATAAATACAACGGTAAAGTTTTTTTAATTATTGGAATTCTTTTGCTCTCATTTAGCTTTTATTTAAATTATTATCTTTCCTATTTAACAGAAAATAGTTACATAATGCTATCGCTTTATATCCGTGGTTTTGCAATGGGTATGATTTTTACACCATTAAGCTCTATGTCTTTATATGGAATTCGTAGGGATAAAATGGCACAAGCTTCTGGTTTGTTTAATGTCGTAAGGCAATTAGGTGGAAGCTTTGGTATTGCAATTTTTACAACAATTTTCACTACTCGTATAAATTATCATTTGCAAATGTATGGCACTGAAATGAGCAAGGATTCCCCTATTTTTCAAAATGTTATTCATAATTTTAGTTATATGATTACCAATACGGTTGGGAGTAATTTTGCCAAAGCGGCTCAACAAGGGCAATCTTTACTTTCCGGACATTTAAGTAATCAAGCATATATTCAAGGCATTAACGATGATTTCTTATTATCTGCAATTATTACTTTAGTTGCAATTGTTCCTATTTTTTTCTTGCATAATAAAAATAAAAGAAATGAGGCTAAAAAATGAATTTTAATAAAAGTATATTTATTGTTATGTTTTTTTCTATCGCAAGTATTCAAATATTTGCGCAAGCAGATTCTGTATCATTAGAATCTCTTATTAAATTGGTTGTTACAAATTATCCTTCTGTTAACGAAGGAATTGAAAATATAAATTCTTCGGATTTTAAAATTAATTTGGCTAAATCGAACTATTTGCCTGATGTTGCTTTAAACGGCTCTTATACAAGATTGGGTCCTGTTTCTGAAATAAACTTTCCTGGCTTGGGACTTTTTCAACTTTATCCGGCAAATAATTATAATGCTTCAATTGATGTTAGACAAAATTTATACGATTTTGGCAAAACGTCTTCTAAATTAGATTTGGCAATTCAAGACAAGGAATTGGCAAAATTAAATGTAGAACAAATCAAGCAAAAGTTATCATTAATTACAATGAACACTTTTTATAATATGTTGTATTTGCAAGAAGCCATTCAAATCAAAGAAGAGCAAATCAAGACTTTGAACGACCATTTAACTTTTGTACAAAAGAAACTTGCAACAGGTTCCTCTACGAATTATGAAGTTCTTGCTACACAAGTTAGAATTACTAATGCAGAAAGCCAAAAAACTGATTTAGAATCTGCTTATTCTATTCAATCTTCTATTTTAAACTCCTTACTAAACAATCCAGAGGGTACTGTTTATAATTTAAAGAAAGAAATTATTACAAATAATATTGAAGTTGACAATAATAAAGACATTGAAAATGCCTTGCACAAAAGAGATGAAATTAATATTGCAAAGCAAAAGGAATTGATTTCCCAACTAAATTATAATTTAATCAATAAGCAAGATAACCCTAATTTAAATTTAATTTTAAGTGGTGGATATAAAAACGGATATATTCCCGATTTAAATAAATTAACAGCAAATTTTGTAGCTTCACTTCAATTTTCATTTCCTTTGTTCGATGCTTTTAGAACAAAAAACAGCTTATTAATTGCACAAACTTCAATCAATTCTTCTAAATATGAGACTGATATAGCAAAAAGAAATATAACAAATGAAGTTGTTGAAAGTAATATCAACTTAAAAAGCTCTTTAAAAAAGATAGAACAATTTAATATGCAAGTAAAGCAAGCAGAACAAGCTTTGAATTTAGCACAAGTGAACTTTAAATCTGGGGCAATCACAAATTTGGATTTGCTAGATGCCGAAACAAGTTTTTCTGAAAGTGAATTGCTTTTGTTGAAAGCACAAATTGATTTTTCAATTAATTATTACAAAGCAAAAGTTGCAATAGGAGAAAAACTATATTAATAATAAGTTTTTCAAAAAAACTTGTAACGTTTATAACTACAAAAATTAAAGAATTGTAAAAATTTTTAGAAAAATTAAAAGAAAAAGTTTCTTAATGGTAATTTTTCTTAAATTTGCAGTTTATTAGTTGTTAGCATTTAAAAAAACAGGGAATAATCTTTTTTTAATAAATAAATTATATAAGGAGTTTATATGAAAAAGTCTTTGTACTTTTTAAGTTTCACTATGATGTTTGTAGCAGTATTTGTATCAACAATGAATGCTTATCCAAAGCGTTTTTTGTTAGAAGACCATTCAGGTGCATGGTGCGGTTGGTGTCCTCGTGGAATATTTGCCGCAGATAATTTACTCGCTGAATTTCAAGATAATTTTATTCCTGTAGTGCTGCATAACCGAGATAATATGGCAACAACTTTGCAAACTACAATTGCCAGTGCTATGGGGATAACAGGCTATCCAACAGGAATTATTAATAGGGTTGCTCAAAAATTTAATGGTTCTTCGCAGCTTTTATTAGATCCAGATTATTGGACTAATGCAATTGTTCAAAACTTTACACAAACTTCACCAGTTAATGTAGAAGTTACATATAAGTTAGACAAACAAGCTATGAAATTAACAGCAACAGTTAAAGCAACTTTTGATGCAGATGTTTCGGGACAACTTGCCTTTAACTTATATGTGATGGAAGATGATATGACAGGGACAGGAACAGGCTGGGACCAACATAACTATTTGACCGGTCTTGCGGGTTACGAAAACAATCCATTTTATAAGTTACCTGATCCAGCTACAAATTACAAACATCAAAATGTTATGCACACTATGTTAGGTGGACCATTTGGAGTTAATGGTTCTTTTCCTGCAACAGGTGTTAAAGCTGGCGATGTTTATACACAAGACTTTACTTTTGATTTAACTACTTGCCCAGTTGCAATTCAAAATATTGATAAAGTTTGGTTCGTTGGTTTAGTTGAAAAAGCATTACCAAATTATGAAATTTTAAATTCTGTTATGGTTAATAAGACATTGCCTCGACCTGTTTACCATAGTCGTCCTATAATTGCAAATAATTATCTTTCAATTACTCGGGGCAATACAGTAACAAAATCAATAGATTTTTCAAACTATTCCAAAGAAGATTTAACTGTTAATTTTACAATTGATAACACCAGCAAAATTATTCCTGCTGATTGGAACGTAACAATTGTTAATCCACAAATAGTAATTAAATCTGGTCAAACAGGTACTATAACTGTTCAAATTCAAGCTGGCTCAACTGCTTCATTTACTCAATTTTTAGTAGATGCACAAGTTGTAGGAACTAATACTTATGATGGAGCAACAGAACAGGCTTATGTTGGTACTTTGTCCGATGGTTTTGATTATTTAGTTAATTATTATAGTGATGGTTCAATTACTCCTTTAATGCAATCAATTAGTGCGTTACCTCAAATTGCACCAAAGACAGCATTTATTCCATATACATCAGCAACAGTGCAAGCATTTAACTCTTACCCATTTAAATTAGCTATTATTCCGGAATCTTTTAATTCCAGAGGTGCTTTGATTAATGATGACAATATGATCAATTACTTAAATTCTTATGTAACAAGTGGGAAACCTTTATTAATTACTTCTGTGTTGGACATGTTCTTTACCGCAGGTAATGCTACGCAATCATTGCCAGATGCAACAACTAAGACATTTTTCAATACAACATTAGGAATTACTGGACCAACTCAGTCTAGTCCGCTTACTATTGCTACCCAAACTTCATCAGGGGTTAATCTTTATACTTTGAATGTTAATGGTGTTACCAGCGATATTACTAATGGTTGGTCAAGTATTATAAATCAGTATTCAAATGCAAATCCATACTATACTTACTGGGTAGATCAAGTAAAGATATTAGACCCAACAAAAGCAACACCAATTTTGAACTATGTTCAAAACGGATTAGCTGAAACAACTGCCGCTGTTAAAATCCAAACTGCAACTAACCGCGATATTTATATGGGATTTGGTTTTGATATTATTTCTGACCAAGTTGCTCGTACAACATTACTTGGCAATATGATTACTTGGTTGCTTGGCTCAACAAGTGTTGATATTAATAACTTAAATAATGCAGGTATTACTGTAAGTCCAAATCCAGTTAATACTACTGCTAATGTGCAATTTACTGCACCAAAGGATGTTCAGAATGCAGATATTTATTTGGTTGATATTAATGGCAACAGAGTTAAAACACTTACTAACGGCACTTTGTCAGCAGGCGAACATACAATTAATTTAAACAATTCAACTTTGCCAAGTGGTAAATATTTTATTATCACAAATCTTGATGGAATTTATTCAGAAGCTCCCGTTGTAATTGAAAAATAAATTCTATAATCTATAAATAGAAAATAGAATAATAATACGAATTACAAGGCTGTCCCGAAATGGACAGCCTTTTTTTTTGCTTATATATCCACATAGTTATAAACATAGTTATAAACAAAATTTAATTTATAAACATTTTATAAACAATTAATTAAAATAAATGTTGATAAATTTATATTTTTTCTACTTCAGAAATAAACAAGAAAATGTAAGAAGTTCTTATTTTTGCAAGATTTTATTTTTTATATTTTAAAATTTAACAAAAGAAAGAACCAAAATGAATAAAACAATATCCAAACCATTTTTATTATCATCGGAAGATCTTACCAAAGAAGATTTAGAATTGATTTTTAAAAGAGCCGACTTTTTCCAAACAAGCTATAAGCAAGGCGATAAATTTGATGATTTAAAAGGAATATCAGTAGCGTTAGCTTTTTTTGAGAATTCAACACGCACTAAATTATCTTTCGAAATAGCGGCAAAGCGGCTATCTGCGGAAATTATGAGTTTTACGGCATCAACAAGCAGCTTAGCAAAAGGTGAATCGTTGCTGGATACATTGAAAACAATTGAAGCAATGGGTGTTCAAATTTATGTAATTAGGCATGGTAGCTCAGGCGCTCAACAATTTTTGCAAAGGAATACCAGTGGAATTATACTGAATGCAGGCGATGGGAAACACGAACATCCTACACAAGCACTTCTTGATAATTATACGTTGTTAAAACATTTTGGGACAATTGAAGGATTGAAAATTACAATTGTTGGTGATATATTTCATAGTCGAGTAGCTCGCTCAAATATTAATGTTATGCGAACTTTGGGTGCAGAAGTGAAATTTTTAGGTCCTGGCACATTATTACCGAGACGGTTAAATCCTTGGAATGTTGAACAAATTGATTCTATTGAAGATGCAATAGATTGGTCTGATGTTATTCTTGTTTTGCGTTTGCAAAAGGAAAGGATGAATTCTGGATTGTTACCTTCAAATGATGAATTTTCCGATTTTTATGGCGTTACCTTAAAAAGAATTTCTAGAAGACCGGGTATTGTTGTAATGCACCCAGGTCCGGTTAATTACGGGGTTGAACTTGATTATGCAATTAGTTCTTATCCGAATTGTTTGATTCAAACACAAGTAACTTCGGGTGTGTTTATTCGTATGGCGGTTTTGTCGCTTCTTTCTGAATACTTAAAGAATTAATAAATTGAAAAAAGTCTGGACTGTCGTTGATTTAATTCAATGGGGGCAAAATTATTTTTACGAAAAGAATATAGATGTTCCTCGTTTAACTATTGAATTAATGCTTTGCGAACTGTTGAGTTGTCAAAGAATTGATTTATATCTAAAGTTTGATTATCCTTTAACGGAAATACAATTAGCCAAACTTCACAATTTCGTTGAAAGAAAAGTTAAAGATGAACCTCTTCAATATATTTTAAACTATACTTTCTTTGATTCCGTAAAAATTAAAACAGATAAAAGGGCTTTAATCCCTCGTCCCGAAACTGAGTTACTTGTATATGAAGCAAAAAACAAGATTGAAGAATTATCTAAAAAAGAAATAAATATTTTGGAAGTTGGCACTGGAACAGGGTGTATTGCTATTGCATTAGCGAAAAAATTTCCTCAAATTAATTTTACCGCAACTGATATTTCCCCTGATTCTTTATCCTTGGCAAAGGAAAATGCTGAAATTCAAAATATTTCTAACATTGATTTTATTTTAAGTGATTTTTTCGATGCTCGCTTTTTTTATGATAAATTTGATGTAATAATTTCAAATCCACCGTATATTTCATTGCAAAATTATTTAAATTTAGACAAGGAAATATTAAAATATGAACCTAAAATCGCTTTAACTGATAATGGGGACGGATTAAAATTTTATAAAAAATTTGCAGAAATTTGGAATAATTCTAAACAAGATTTGATATTAATTTTGGAAATAGATGGTCGTAATACTCCTGAATTAGTACAACTTTTTAAAGGCGAAATAGAAATAAAAAAAGATTTTGCTGGTTTAGATAGAATACTAATCGCTCACAACAAATAAAAAATTAAGTATTAGTTTCGGATATTTGTAAAATCCCTTTTTCTTTTCTTTTAAGTTTTTGGAATGCCCAAAATAATAAAGAAGCAGATAAAATAGAAGAAGCAAAATCACTTGCCGCACCTGCATACCAAATACCCATCAAACCATAATAAGATGGTAAAATAAATATTAAAGGAAGAAGGAATATTAATTGCCTGTTTAAAGTTAGCAATAATGATAGTTTAGCATTGCCAATTGATTGGAAATATGTAGTGGCAATAATTTCCAAGCCAACAAGTTCAATAAACAAAGTAAAAGTTCTTAAAGCAGTTGTTCCTAAATTCAATATATTAATATCATTTGGGATAAACAAAGCAATAAAGTTTCTTGCAAACAACTGAATTAATATTAAACCTATTGTTCCAACCAAAAGTGTAACGACGACACCTATTTTCAGAGTGGTGCGAATTCGAGAAATATCACTGGCTCCATAGTTAAAACCGATGATTGGTCTTAACCCTATGCTTAATCCGATAATAGGAACAAACATAAAAGCTTCTATACTTGATGCTATTGACATAACAGCAATTGAAGATGCCCCACCATAACTATAAAGCAGTCTATTCAAAATTAATGTGATAAAACTTCCTGAAACCTGAGTAATAAAAGAGCCGATACCAATGGCTAAAACAGAATATACAATTTTTTTGTTTAATACAAGTTGTTTAAATTTGATATGTATAGGTGTGCGTTTCGTAAAAAAGAAGAAAAGAACCCAAAGCATACTTACAAAAGAGCCTATATTTGTAGCCATTGCGGCACCTTTTACTCCCCAGTTGAATTGAAATATAAACAATGAATCAAGTACAATATTGATTAATGCTCCTATAATTTGTGTCCACATCGCTGTGTTTGGGTAACCTACAGCTCGTATCATATTGTTTAAACTGAAAGAAATCATCTGGAAAAGAATACCAAACGAGACAACGTATAAAAAATCCGATGAATATGGGCGTATGCTTCCGAAACTTCCTACTAAATTTAATATATCGTTAAAAAATAGATGAATACTTGCGAATATTAATAAAGCAACAATAATTCCCATTGATAAAGCATTTGAAAGGTAATGGCTTGCCTCTGGGATGTTCTTCTTACCTAATTGAATTGAAATATTACTATTTGCTCCAATTCCAATCATAAATGCCAATCCAAATATAATGATTTGAATTGGGAATAATACGGCAACTCCTGATAATGCGTCGGCACCGATTTTATTACCGACAAAAATTCTATCTACTATGTTGTAAGAAAAACTTACAATCATCCCAATTGTTGCTGGTAATGAAAATTCTAAAATTAATTTTGGAATTGATTTATCTTGAAATTTATTTAATTGATTCATACTAATCTTAATCTTTCAAATATATTTTGTTAAATTCTTGTAAAAAATAATTATAAGATATGCCCAAAGTATTTTTCGATTTGAACTATGCGATTATTTTTATTTTTGATTAAATAAAGACGTTTAACAGATAATTCCATTACAAAAATTATTTTATTATTATTTCTACTGCGTAAAAGTCTCCAAATAAATTTTATTAAGAATTAAAAAAATAAAATGAGATTTAAATTTTTCAAATTTTGAAGAACAGAGGAAAATGTGTCAGCAAAAAAAAGGCTGTTCCGAAAAACAGCCTCTGAATAATATTTGAAATTATATAGATAAACTAATTATTCTCTTTTAAAAGTCTTTGAAGAATTTAGAACGATAATCGTCAATTTCAGCATTTTCTTTAATTTTTTGATACCAAACATAGAAAGCATTTTGAGCAGAAAGAGCAACTTGTTGCTTTAAGAAATTGGGGAGATTATCTTTGATGGTATTTTCATTTGGAATTTGACGATTTGAAACTTGTATTATGTAATAGCCATTTTCACCACGGATAGGACCAACGATAGCACCTAAACTTGTAGATGGATTAAACACCGTTTCGTTTAAAACAACATCTTTTGGAAGTCCGGGGATACCACCATTTCCTCTAAATCCGTTTGCAACATATACATTCAAAGTAGTATCTTGTTGTTTTGCTTGTTCTAAATCTGAGAAATTACGAACTTTGTTATAAACTTGATTAGCTTGTTCTTTAAGCATATCTAATTGTTTCCTATGAATTAAGATATTTTTGATTTCATCTTTTTTATCTTCAAGTGGAGCAATTCCAGACTTTCTTTTACCTGAAACTTGTGCAACAATGATACCGTACATTTTTAATTCAATAGGTTCAATAACTTTTCCAACTTCTAAATCAAAAGATTGATTAGTCAAATACCAAGAATTGAAAATAGGTCTTTCTTTTGTAAAGAAAGGAGTTTCAACTGCTTTCTTATTAATTCTTTTAGCCAATGTATCAATACTTGTGCCTTCTTCGACTTGTTTAGCAATAGAATAAGATTCACGTAAAATAGAGTTTTTAGTTGCATTTGAAATAGTTGGTTTGATAGAAATAGTGCTGTATTTAATTTCAGTACTATTTTTACCAGTAACTTTAATTATATGATATCCGAACTGGGATTCAACAGGACCAACAATTTCACCAACATTAGCAGCAAAAGCGGCTTCTTCAAAAGGTTTAACCATCTGTCCTTTGCCGAAAAATCCTAAATCGCCACCGTTAATAGCAGAACCTTTATCTTCGGAATAAGTTTTCGCTAAATCTGCAAAGTTTGCACCGCTGCGAGATTTCTTTAAGATTTCTTTAGCAACGGCAAGAGCGCTGTCCTTATTATTGTTAAATTTAATCAAAATATGGCTTGCTTTAATAACAGGATTAGTTCCTTCACGTTTTGCATCAAAACGAATGAAAGTCATACCTTCTGGCTTGTTTATAGGACCAACAATTTGTTTTTCAGAAACTTGTTCAAGATATTTTGATATTTGTGGGTCTAATTGATTAATTGGTTTAAAGTCCACAGTCTCGCCACCGTACTCACTCATTTTAATATCAAAAATTGAATCCTTGGCTTCTAATCCAGACGCAGAAGACAATGCTTGTTCAATATCATAAAGATGCTTTGCGGCACGTAAAGAATCCTCTTTTGAAGGTTGAATAGGAAAACTAATATATTTAATTCTTGCTTCATTTTTTTGTGTATAATAATCTTTATGCGTATCGTAATATTTTTGTATTTCTTGGTCTGAGACTTTTACATCTTCATATTTAATTAGATTAGTTCTTAATGCAATTAATTTCACATCAGCACTTTCGCTATCTGCTTGAATTTTATTCATTGCAAAAGTAGGAGAAATAAATGAACTGGATAAACCAACTGTTGTCTGTAAAGTTTTGTAAAGTTTTGATTTGCGGATATAATCTTCCACCTCAATTAAATCTTTTCTTAACCTATTAACAGCGGCATCCTTATCTTCTTGGGACATCTTATTCGGATCTGAACCTAAATATTTTACATAAGATTGAGGATTAGTAATTAATTCAAGATAAATATCTTTCAAAAATCTGCCTGATGAATCCACAAAAGATTTTTTCAAGAAATCAGGAGGATTATCAATTAACTCATCTCTAATTTCTTCGGCAGTAACGGTAATGCCCATTTTCTTTGCTTCTTGGTTCATTAGTACATTGTCTACCATTTGGTCCCATACTTGCTGACGAATTCTTGTTTCGTCAACTTGTGTTTCCGGGTCGTTTTGTTGAGATTTCTCTTGTTCAATTTGTTGGCGCACCTTGTCTTCGTATTCTTTGTACGAGATTGTTTCGCCGTTAACTTTTCCTATTGAAGCATTTTGTAACGTTTGTCCTTTGCGGATTAAAGTGCTGATGTCTGCATCGCTTAACACCATAAATCCGACAAATACTAATGCAAATAAACCTAATGCATAAGGTGATACTTTTCTAAATGTTTGTAATGTTCCCATTATAATAAAATGTTTAAAATCAAAAATATACAAACTACAAATTTAATAAAGTATTACCTTATAACAAAATTTATAGTGTTGTTTTTTTATTTTTTCTTTGTTTTCCTTCTACAAAAATTTTTTTTCTCATTTTTTTGTTTTAATTTCTAATTTTGTTTTAATTTAAATTTATTTTAATTTATAATATGCAAATAATATGCAAAAAATATTTTATGTCCTATTTTTGTTTATATTTATTGCAATTATTGTTTCAAAGTCATTGATTGCTCAACAACTTGTTATTAATGAAATTATGTTTAATCCTATAAATTCTGAACCTGAGTGGATTGAACTTCTTAATAACACAAACTCCCCTATTCTAAATTCTTCTTTTCTCATATCTGACCCAACAAAAATATATAGCTTTAAAATTGATTCTTTAGGAGAGAACCGCTACTGTATTTTAGTTAAAGATACAAATTTAATTAAACAACATCGCCAAATTCCTGATACAGCTCTATTGATTCAAGCCAAAATACCTTCTTTGAATAACGATAAAGATAGTTTGAGGTTATTTACTGCGGATACTGTTGAAATAGATTCTTTTTTTTACAAAGGAACTTGGTCTGCGAAAGGAATTTCATTAGAGAGAGCAGACCCAAATTTAACTGCAAATAACGAAAACAACTTAAAGCAATGTAAATCCATAGATTCGGCAACTTGTGGTAAACTTAACAGCTGCTTTCAAAGCAGTCATATTGATACCACAATAGCAAATGATATTACTATTGGACCTAATCCATTTTCCCCTAATTCAACAAAAGGGAAGTCAAAATGCGTGATAAACATAAGTAGCGATAAAGTTATTAGAAAGTTAAATATAAAAATATATAATTTACAAGGTAGTTTAATTAAAACTATATTAGATGAAACAAATTTGATGAAATCAGGTAAATTTATTTATGAATGGGATGGAACAAATGAAAATGGCTTTATTCAGCAGGTGGGAGTATATCCAATTTTAATCGAATTAGAATATGATGAGGTAAGAACAACTTTAACAGCGAAGAAATTAATCGTGCTGGCAGGTTGAAATTTTATTTTAATATACTAATTTATAATAAGTTTTAAAAACATTTTTTTTAATAACTAAATAAATATTTAAGAAATAAACATTATTATTGTTTTTTTTCATAAATTAGAAATAAAATTTTTGTAGGAGAACGAAATGCTAAAAAATACTAAAATCGAAGACATAATGTCTAAAAATGTATTTAATGTGGACATCACAGATAGTTTAAGCAAAGCCGATGAAATTATAAGACGGGAAAATTTCCGTCATATTCCCGTTCTCGAAGGCACAAAATATGTGGGTATGTTAACAAAGCAAAAAATTGGAGAATATACATTAAGGCACCTATATGATTTTAATGAATCTTTGGAAAATTTTATAGATACTCCGATTATTGATTTTGAAAATTTGATTGACAAGAATTTGCATCTTCTTTATCCCGAAGATAGCATTCAAAAAGCCGTAGAGCTTTTTGCTAAATATCAATATGACTGTTTGCCTGTTGTAGATTGGGATAAAAATTTGCTTGGGATTTTAAGTACAATAGATTTGCTATTGTTTTTCAATAAAAAGATAAAAGAAGAAAGATAAAAGAAGAAAGATAAAAGAGCATAAAAACAAAAAACATAAATAAATGTATTCAAAATTATTTTCCGCATCTTTGATTGGTATTAGTGCTTACGTCGTAGAAATTGAGACACATATAGATACAGGGTTACCCTCTTTTCAAGTAGTAGGTTTGCCTGATACCACTGTTAAAGAATCCCGAGAAAGAGTTATTGCGGCGATGAAAAATTCGGGTATCCCTTTTCCAAATAAAAAAATAACAATAAATTTAGCGCCTGCAAATATCAAAAAAGAAGGTAGTGGATTTGATTTCCCAATTGCAATTGGCATTTTAACAGCACTTAATTATATTCAACAAGAGAGAATAAACAAAATCCTCTTTCTTGGAGAATTGGCGCTTGACGGGAATTTAAGACCGATAACAGGAACTTTAGCAATAACACTGGAAGCAAAAGAAGAAGGATATGAGAAAATATTAGTGCCAACTGAGAACTCCAAAGAATCTGCATTAGTGCAAGGGATACAATCTATTCCAATTAATAATTTAGATGAAGCTGTAAAATTTTTAAATGATGAAGTTGCGATTGAGCCTGTGGTTTTTGATGTAGATGCTTTATTTCAAAATTCGCAGACAACTACCAATTTGGATATGAGTGATGTAAAAGGTCAAGAAAACGTAAAGCGTGCATTAGAAGTTGCCGCTGCTGGTGGACACAATATTTTAATGATTGGACCACCAGGCTCCGGTAAGACAATGCTTGCAAAACGCATAACAACAATATTGCCTCCGCTTTCATTGGAAGAAGCCTTGGAAACAACGAAAATTCATTCAATTGCGGGAATATTGCCTAATGATGAGCCGTTACTTACAATGAGACCTTTCCGTTCTCCGCATCATACAATTTCAGATGCTGCACTTGTTGGTGGTGGAATGATGAAAATTAAACCTGGTGAAATTTCTTTGGCTCATCACGGAATGTTATTCTTAGATGAATTACCTGAATTTGCCCGAAATGTTCTCGAAGTATTAAGACAACCTTTGGAAGATAAAAAAATTACAATTTCTCGGACTAAACAAACTATTAGTTATCCTGCTAATTTTATGCTTGTTTGTTCGATGAATCCTTGTCCTTGTGGGCATTATGGAGACCCTTACCATAGCTGTTCTTGTTCAACTACTTCAATCCAAAGATATATTGGTAAAATTTCGGGACCTCTTTTAGATAGAATTGATATTCATATAGAAGTGCCTGCTGTAAATTATCAAGAAATTTCTTCAAAACGAGTTGGCGAATCGTCCGAACAAATTAGAAATCGCATTATTAAAGCAAGGGAAATTCAGCAAGATAGATTTAAATCTTCAAAACATATTTTTAAAAATTCTGATATGAATTCAAAATTATTAAGAAAATATTGTGAACTTGATTCTCCTTCAAACGAACTTTTAAAAATTGCTATGGATAGATTAGGGCTTTCTGCACGGGCTTACGATAGAATATTAAAAGTCTCTCGAACAATTGCTGATTTGGAAGGTGTTGAAAATATAAATTCAGCTCACGTAAGCGAAGCAATTCAATATCGTTCCCTTGACCGTGATTACTGGAATTTGCATTAATTGTTGTAACTATATATTTTTTTACAATTGACTTTTTCTCGTCCAATTAATTTATTTGCTGTTTTTAGTTATTTCTTCGTATTCTTCCTTTGTTAAAGGCAGAACAGACAAACGACTTTGCTTAATTAACGCAATATTAGATAAATTTGGGTTGTTTTTAATTTTGTCAAGTGGTATAGGTTTAATTAAATCAGAATAGTATTGTAAATCAACGACTACCCAATTTTTGTCATCGCTTGTAGGGTCAGGGTAATATTCTTTAACAACTTTGGTAATTCCAACAATAGATTTGTCGCTTTGACTATGGTAAAATAAAACTAAGTCGCCTTTTTTCATTGCCTTTAAATTATTCCGTGCTTGGTAATTCCTAACGCCAGTCCAAACAGTAGTGTTCTCGTTTTTCATATTGTCCCAAGAGTAAGTTTCGGGGTCGGATTTGACAAGCCAATAGTTCATATTTTGCCTTTTATAATTTCCAAGTTAATTCGTATCAATACTTAAATTATTGTTAATATTTAAACTTGAGAATTTTTAAAATTTCAAAGCTTTTTTAATTTTGCCATCTGCTCTTTTTAATAATTCTTTCGCAGTATTATAATCAGTATTTTTCAAATACATTACTATTGCTGTTTTTACATTATTGTTCGCATTTACTAACAAATTGGTAGCAACGTCATAATTGACATTACAAATTTTCATAATGGTGTTTTTAGAACGTTCAACTAATTTTGCGTTAGTTTGCTGCAAATCTACCATGACATTGCCGAAAGTTTTGCCAAGTTGAATCATAGAAGTTGTAGTAAGCATATTTAAAACAAGTTTTTGCGCAGTTCCTGATTTCATTCTTGTAGAGCCAGCAATAACTTCTGCGCCAACATAAGGGCAAATAAAAACATCGGCTTTAATGCCTTTTTTTAATACTTCTTCACGTTTTGAAGTAGAAAGCATAATAGTAGAACAGCCAATTGATTTTGCAAAATTAACAGCAGAAATTACAAAAGGGGTTCTTCCCGAAGCGGCGATTCCGCAGACAACATCATTTTGTTTCAAATTAATGTTAGTTAAATCAGAGATAGCTCTGTCTTGGTTGTCTTCTGCACCTTCTTGTGCAATAAACATCGCTTCTTTTCCTCCGGCAATAATTCCCTGAATCATTTTCGGTTCTGTCCCAAAAGTCGGAGGACATTCTGCGGCATCAATTACTCCTAATCTACCGCTTGTGCCTGCACCGACATATATTAATCTACCGTTCTTTTTAAAACTTTCTACAATTAATTCTACGGCTTGGACAATAAAAGGTAATTCTTTTTCTATTGCAAACGGGACTGTTTTGTCTTCTTCATTTATTAATTTGAGTGTATCAAAAATTGATAATTCATCAATTTGCTGAGTCCTCTCATTTACTTGTTCAGTAGGCAAAGATATTATTTCTTGAAAAAAATCATTCACTTTATTTTTTCTATTCTATGTGATTAAGATTATAATTATTTATTCAATAAGCAGTATAAAGCAAATTTTGTTCCAAAATTATGTATTAATTTTGTATAAAAGTTTTTAGCATTTCATAAAGTTTGGAAACAGGCAATCCTACAATATTATAATAACAACCTGAAATATTTGAAACGAATACGGCTCCAAAGTCATCTTGAATGCCATAAGCACCTGCTTTATCGAGCGGAGAGCCTGTTTTGATGTAAGCATCAATTTCTTTTTCGTCAAGTTTTCTAAATGTTACTTCTGTAACGACGTAATCTGTGATTTGCTTTGCTTCTACTAAATTAAAAAGAGTTATTCCTGTAAAAACTTTATGTGTGTTGTTGCTTAACTTTTGTAACATCATTTTTGCTTCTTTAGCATCTATTGGTTTGGATAAAATTTCATCATTGAGCCAGACGATGGTGTCAGCGGCAATAATAATTGCATCTCTATGCTTTTCTCCAATTGCCTTTGCTTTTAAGTAAGATAATTCTTTAACTAATTCACCGGGGTTTTGTATAGGTAAATGGTCTTCATCAATATTTGAGGGAATAATATCAAATTTTAACCCAATCAGTTCAAGCAAAAATTTCCTTCTTGGCGATTGGGAAGCTAAAATTATTTGTTTGTTTATTTTCAACAATTGGTCTATATTTTCCATTAATTATACCAAAAGAAAAATTAAGTCATTATAATTTAAACAAAAATATAACTAAATATATTAATTTCGTTTTTTACAAAATTTATATTTTGCAAAATTATGAATAAATTACGACTTGCAGTTTTTGCATCGCACGAAGGCTCTAATATGCAATCAATTATAGATGCCTCAAAACAAGATAAATTACAGGCAGAAGTAGTATGCGTTATTTCTAATAATTCCTCTTCGGGAGCATTAAAAAGAGCAGAAAACGAAGGTATTGCCTTTTATCACGTTAGCGTAAAAACACACCCAATTGAAAAGGATTTTTCCGATAAAATTCTTGAAATTTTAAATTTGCATAAAGTAGATTTAATAATTTTAGCTGGTTATATGAAAAAAATTCCTGTCGAAATTTTAAAGGCTTATCGCAATAAAATATTGAACATCCACCCTGCTCTTCTTCCAAAATTTGGAGGGAAAAACATGTATGGTATGAATGTGCATCAAGCCGTTATTGCAAATGGAGAAAAAAAATCGGGGGCAACGGTGCATATTGTTGATGAAAACTATGACCAAGGAAAAATTTTAAATCAAATTGAAGTGGTGGTTCTATCCGACGATACACCTGAAACCCTTGCTCAAAGAGTCCTAGAAGTGGAACATAAAATTTATGTAGAAACTATACAAAAAATTATAGATGGAAGTATTTTATTGCAATAAAGTTTTCATTGTTTTTAGGCAATTTGTTTTATGAAAAAAAGTTTACAAATATTTTATATTTTTATTTCATTTTCTTTCTTTTTTGTTGCTTGTGAAAGTAATAAAAACAAAGAACCTGAAAAATTAGGCTCACAAATTATTGAGTTGCATACAATAGACACAACAAAATTAAAAGACGCAAAAGAATTGACAGGACAATTTCCATTTAAAATTACGTCTAATTTTTCTATTGCATATTTTTCAAGTTCAAAAAAGGAAATTTATTTAAAACTTGATACTCATAAGAACATCTACTTTTATACAAAATGTGAAATTGATACAGCATTTGAGGCAGATTTATTAAATTTGTATAAAAAGCAGATAATTTATAGAGGCTCTTTTTCTTTACCGGGGGACCCTGTAGTCAAATTAACTTTTATTGCAATAAATGTTTATTATCCAAAAGATGGGACATACCGCAATTTATTTAACGATTATGTTTTGGCAGAAAAAAGTCAAGATCTGCATTTTGAAGTTGCTGATGATTTTATTGAAGATGAATACGGCGCACTAATTTGTAGTTATAAAGAAGGTTCGGGCGATTATTTAGATTTTAAAATTTATGGTTTAAATAAAAACAAATTTTCAGAAATATATGAACCATACTCTCCTTTGGAAAATGGGTATATAAGAGCGGATAGTGGTAAAATCTTTAGTATTTCTAATCTTACGGCAAATAAATTGTCTTGGGTTGATGACAGTGTGCGAGTAGAACAATTGAAAGAAACACCTTTAATTGATTTTAATGAAGGGGACAAAATTTTAAAGATTGAATTTCAAAACGATAAAATCATTACTCCTAAATTAATTATCATTTCTCAAGATGCTGTTTTGCATTTGTTACAAAAGGGAGAAAATTCTGAATATCAAATTAATTATGACGATGATTTTTGGGACAGAAACTTTAATCAGCTAATTCCTAAGAAAAAAGGCATAACTTCTATTACAATAGAAAACACATTCCATGGAATTGAAAAACGAATAAAAATATTAATTGTATAACAAAAATTAAATAAAAATTATGGCATTTACTTTCTTTTTTAGAGACAGACATACACTAAACCATTTAGTAAATTTTTTAAAACAGGATCTTGAAAGACAAGATACAATACGTATTTGGGATGCAGGTTGTGCTATGGGGCAAGAACCTTATACTTTATCTATTCTTTTTGCGGAAGCATTAAATAGTGATGAATTTAAAAGAATTAAAATTGAGGCAACCGATATTGACGAACAAGGAAATTATGGCGAAGTTATACAAAAAGGAATTTATCCACTTGACCAATTGTCCCGTTTGCCTGATGGAATTTTAGAAAAATACTTTGTTAAGTACGATGGAGCAAATAATTATAAATTAATTGTTCAAATATTAAATTCTCTTGAATACCAACAACATAATTTGTTAGAATATCAAGCAATTGGGCAAAATTTTGATGCTGTCGTTTGTAAAAACGTTTTGCTACATTTTCAGTTCCCTGATCAAGTTAAAGCAGTAAATATGTTCTTTGACAGCTTAAAAGTAGGTGGGTACTTAGTTACTGAACAAACACAAGCATTGCCGGCTGAACTTTTGCACCGATACGAAAAAATAATCACAGATGCAAATATTTTTAGAAAAATTCAATAGTTATTTGTTTCAATATTTTTTTAATAAACAAAATACTTATGTTAATTGGAGAAATAGCCGCACTTGCAACGGCGACATTTTGGGCGTTTTCGTCTTTGTTCTTTACTTTTGCAGTAAAAAAAGTAGGCGTAATACAGGTAAATGTTGATAGGCTCTTTTTTGCCGCATTGTATATATTTTCAACGATGGTTGTGTTTGGGATAAAGCCTGATATCAATTTAACCCAAATCTTTTATTTGATTCTAAGCTCTATTGCAGGATTAGTTTTGGGGGATACTTTTTTATTTAAAGCATTTTCTGAAATTGGACCCAGAATATCATTGTTAATAATGACTTTTGCACCACCTTTTTCGGCAATATTTGCGTATTTTTTCCTAGGGGAAGCATTAGGTGCTTTTGCCATAGCAGGTATTTTAGTTACAACTTTTGGGGTGGCACTAGTTGTTTTTGAAAAAGTAGAAGGGACAAATAAATTTAAAATAAAAAATAAGTTAGGTTTCTTTTGGGCAACACTTGGGATGTTAGGACAAGCATCTGGACTGATATTAGCTAAATATGCGTTAATGGAACATCCTTTAAATGCTTTCCTTGCAAGTTTTACAAGAACTTTCTCTGCTTGGTTGATGCTTTTGCCTATTGGGTTTATTACTCGGAGATACCAATTTGGATATAAAGTTTATTTTAAGCATCCTCGTTCAATATTAGGTCCTACAATCGGTGCTATATTAGGACCTTATCTTGGTATCACTTTAAGTTTAGTTTCCATTAATTATGCAAAAGTAGGAATTGCCTCTACTTTGATGTCTATAACTCCAATTTTAATGTTGCCTATTTCTCATTTTTATTTTAAAGAAAAACTGCCTTGGCAATCTTATGTCGGTTCGGTTATTGCCATTATTGGAATTGCTATTTTATTCCTTAAATGAGAATAATATTTTATTTGACGATGCTAACCTAATATAGAAGGTCGTTTTAATTAAGTAAACTTTTTATCTTTATATATTATTATATCAGTAAAATTATATCAATAAACCCTCCGAAAATTTCAAATCTTTGGAATGTCTTACTTTGCACTTCTTTTAGTTAACCAAAATGACAAAAGGGAAGAAATACAATCAGTTATACTTGTTTGTTGGTAAATAAAAAGAGCAATAGAAAAGTTAAAGACAATTGCACCTAATATTTTAAAATTTATAACTTAAAACATTCCCTTGGGATTTTAATACTAAAAGGAACAAAGAATAAAGAATTATTAAGATTATTTGTCGGAATATTAAAATGAACTTTTACAGTATTATTGCCAGTTATTTCAGAAAAACAATTTGGATACCTTCCATTTCTAACTGACCATAATAATTATAAACTGAATACTAAATTGGAAAATTTGGTGATTCGTTCAAGTTAAAACTAACGAAACATCGATACTTCCGGTACTTGTATTGTAATTTAAATTAGAATTGATTAAGTAACATTGATGAATTTCAGAAATTTCCATTTTGTCCTTACTTCTTTGCTCTTTTATATTAAGACAAAATTATTAAACAAAAGTTACATCTTATATCAATCTTTTATCTATAATTTTACAAATTTTTTAGAAAATTCGTTGTTTGTTGTTTTGATGATAATAAAATATATCCCTGTCTCTAAATTTGGTAATTCTATCTTTAATGTTTTGTTTCCATCTTCTAATTGATATAAATTGCTGCTTATTTCTCCTTGTTTGATGCCAATATAATTGTATATATCTATTCCTCTTATTTGTCCAATATCTTTGGGAAATGTTATTTCTATCTTTTCTTTTGCGGGATTAGGATTTATTTCGCTTTCTTCATAAGTATTATTGTTTTTATATTCATAAACCGATGTTGGGCTACTTTCGCCACATAAAGACCAGCTTGTTATGAAATGATTTTCGTAAGCAGTTCCTGTTGCAGATGTAAAGCCCATATATGCCAAATTGCTCGGGTTATTTATTATGGCTGATAGGTCTATTGGTTTATAATCTAATACCAATGTGTCTATTGGCAATTCTTTGTCTAAATAAACCTTTAATTCTTTTAAATCATAATTGTAATCTATTCTTGAATGATACTCAACACTATTTTCTATTGGGATAATAGAATCATTTATTGCTAATGTATAATCTGATGAGTGTTTCGATAATATGACACCGTCTTTTGATATTTGAAGTGCTACGTGATTTCCATTAGGGTCATTAATTTCTTCGCCACCATTAAAAAATGTATCGTATTCAATTGCAACGGCATCTCTTATTGTACTATAACCTATTCCACCACCACTTATCCCTAACGCATTTATCCCCGAATTTTGAATTACAAAAACAATCCCATCAGCTCCTGGTAATGAACCGTCATCGGTTAACTCATTACTACCACCAGTAAATTTAAAACTAAAATCTGTTGTAAAGTTTTGATTAATAGGAATTTTTACAGCATTCCATACAGCACCCGTTTGATTAACTAAACTTGGAGTTAGTCTAATATTATTTGCTTGCTTTACTGCATTCCCAACATAATTTAGTTCAGTTGCATTATTAAAATTAGGATAAGTTATCCAGTTATTGCAAGGATTTGCAAGTTTTTTAACTTCATCCTCACTCAACGCTTTACTAAATATCTTTACTTCGTCTATATCACCGGTAAAACGAGCTGATGAACGTTCTTCCCCATTAAAAGACCACCAACTTCTCAATAATGCCGCATGCTCCATTGAATATTTTACTTCTGTTTGTAGCGAACCAACTAATGAACCATTGATATAAGCAGATAATATTTTATCTTTATATACCATTGCATAATGAACCCACTGATTCCTGAAATTAGGGTTGAATTTATATCTTATCATATTGTTAAAAACTAATGCATCAGTTGTAAATTGCAAATAAAAATCAAATATATTTTCATACTGGATGTAATGGTTTTGTATTCCTAACCAACCTCGGTCATAGTGTCCGAAGAATATATATGCTTCTCCGATATCTATCATATCTTGTTCTCTGACCCACATTGAAATTGTAAAACCTGTAAATTTAGTTAAATCTATTGGTGGGAGCAATATATGGTCGCCAATCTCTGTTACACTTTGACTTTCATTAATTTGGTAACCTCTACCTTGAAAATGAAGTGCTTTCCCTGAAATTCCATCAATTACTGTCGGATGGTTTAC
>JAJXYC010000012.1:0-20000 GCA_021780815.1 Bacteroidota bacterium
TTTTAGTAGTAATTGTTTGACCATTTTGAGATAATCTTACTGTTGCATCTGTCAAAGCTGCATTAGAAGTAGAATCTTTCGCATAAATGATAATCTTATTATCACAACAAGTATCCTGATTTTTCTTGGAAAGATAAATAGGTTCTTCTTTTGTTTGGTTACAAGCAATTTCGAACAATTTTTCTTTTTCGTTATAATTTTCCTGTGCTACGGATACACCATAAGTTCCTTGACATAATTCATTGAATTTTGCTGGTTCTCCATTAGAAACAGTAACTGTTTTAATCAATTGTCCATTTTTCCATAACTTAACAACTGCACCGCTAATTACGTTACCTGTAACGGAATCTTTGGGATAAATTGCCAATGAACCGTTGCAACAAGTATCTTGTTGCATTTGTATTAATTGGAATGTCATATTTAAGGTATCACAACTTTGGAAAATAATACCATCTTGTTCTAATACTTTATAGCCACTTTTGGATATTCTAATCCAATAATTCCCTGTACAAATATCATTAAAAGTAACATAACCTGCATCGTTAGTCTTAAGAACTATATTTTGGTCTGTGCCTGATTTAGTTATTTTTACTTCTGCTCCCGAAATTCCAGAATTTGTTGCACTATCTTTTACAAAAACATTTAATTGCGAACAACATTGAACTTCTGGATTTTTTACAAGTAAAAAGTCCTTAGTTAAAGTATCTTTTTCACCTACAACAAAACTTTGTTCAACTACTTTATAACCATCTTTATAAATCCTCAAATTAAATTCACCAGGACAGAAGTTTCCAAAGTTAATTATTCCTGCATCATTAGTTTTACCTAATGATATTGTCTGGTTAAATTGAGAAATTTTAACTGATACATTGCTTAATCCATTACCACTTACGCTATCTTTCACAATAATTGAAACATAACTTTGACACGAATCACCACGATATATCCTAATTTTTCTATCTGCTCCAAATTTCTGGTCATCTAAAAACTTTTTAAGCTCTTGCCAAATTTGTTTAAATCCATTTGAAGTAATTCTAATATAAACTTTATCTGGATTTGTAGGTAATCCTGAGAGCGAGAAGTTGCCGCTTTCATCGGTGGTATCAGATACAACATAGGTATTACCAATAAAAGCATCTACCACAGCATTGGGAACTGGATTGTCGGTGTTGTCTGTAACAATTCCTTCAAACTTACTCGCATCAACTGGGTTTGTTGTTGTATCCTTACAAGAATTAAATCCCATTATAAGGACAAATCCCAGTAATAAAACTTTAAAAATATTTAAAGATTTTTTCATAATACTATTAATTTAAATTTTACATCGTTAATTATATAAAGTATAGACAAATAAGAATAGAAAAAGTTACACATCTTTTAAAAAATATTTAACTTTTATGAAGATTAATTCATAAATCTTCATAATAAGCTAGTTTTATCTCCTTTTTTTAGAGAAAAAAAACACGAACACCTCAAAACATTTATTTTTAAGGAAAATAAAAAAAGGCTGTCTTCAGACAGCCTTGCTCAAATAATATTTAAATATTATTTGATGTTTATTCCATTGCTTCAATTGTATCGGCAATTATAATTTTAAGTCCATTTTTGGTTTGAATTTTGCCAACCACACCAATTTTTTTATTAAAAGCATAGTTAGCAAGTTTTTTGCCTGCAAAAGAACCATCAGCATTATAAACAAAATAAATTTGTGCTTTAGTTCCAGTTCCTACCATTAATACAAATGGAGTTCCTTTTGTGGCTTCTGCAGCAGCATCTGCTTTTTTCCATTGGATGAAAGAACCTGTTGCAACTTCATTTAAACTTACAACTTTTCCAACAGTAGGTTTTGCCGCTTTTGGTGTTGCGACTTTCTTTTTTGTTGCGGCATCCGCATAGTTTGAAGCAACTACAACCAAAGCTACTAAAATGATTATAGAAAGAATCCTTTTCATATTTTTCCCCTCAAATTATTTAATATTTTTATTTAAGTTAATAACTTTATCAGCGATTTTAGCATAAGGATTACCAGTTATTTCTTGGTAAGATATGTTAAATTCAACATAACGATTAGGAGAAGTTCCTTGCAAGAAGCCATTATTATATTCTACAAATACTTTTGCATAATTCCAATCAGTTTGTCCGGATTGATGATGACGGACAATTAATACTAAATTGGAGGAGTATTGACTGAGATCAATAGTTTTTTGAGAAAAGTTGTGTGCATTTAAAGCTTGGCTATCAAAAACTTCATCGAGGGAGTTAACACCAGTGATAACATCAGCGATTTCAACTGTACCAGGAGTAGTTCCGTAATTATAGTTTAGAAGAGAAGGTGAACCAAGCAATAATTGACTATTGCTTGTATAAAGTCCTAAAGTCCAAGAAGCTCCGTCAGATACTTTAGCTGATGATGGTAATTTAGTGTTAGAATTAAAGATAACAAGACCACTACCAAATGATGAAGCAGTTTCGTAAATTCTAATTGGTGCATCGTTTTCATTTTGTGTAAATCTTAAAGCTGGAGACCAACTAATAGTAATAGGTGCTGAAAGAGAATCGTTAGTAAATTTTGTCTGAAGTGAAAATGTGTAAACCACACCATCTTCTAAACCAGAGACTGTGTAAGGATTTTGAACTTTTGTTAAAGAAATCGGAGCCATTGGAGTGCCCCCAGTAATATTCAAAACATAACCAGCAAATAATGGGTCAGTTTCAGATGTAGATGCTGTCCATTTAATTATTACTGAGCCATCTTGCGATGTTGCCTGCAAATTAGTTGGGGCAACTGGTGAATTCTGCGAATTTGTTGGTGTTGTAGAATTGTCGCAAGCGTTAAAGAACAACGCTGTTATCATTATTGCGATTGCTGTTAGAATTGATTTTTTCATTTTGTACCTCTTTGTAATTAAGAAAATTTAATTTTGAATTATACAATTTAATGATATTTTTTGTTATAGTAATAATTTTTGAATAATATTTTTTTTTAAAATTACCAAGGAAGTTCTTGTTGTTTATGGAAAAATTTCCCTGTTATATTACTGGGCAATTCTGTTGCTAACCAAAGAGCTGTTTGAATACCTTCTTCAATATTCATAGGTGCTTCACTGCCTCCCATATCTGTTTTAACCCACCCCGGATGTATTGAATTGACTGATATGCCCTTATTTTTCAAAGCTTCCGAAGATAATTTCGTGATGGCGTTTAATGCAGCCTTTGCTATACTATATGCTGCGGAATAATCTCGCATATTAGTGATTGAACCTAATTGGCTTGAAAAATTAATGATTTTTCCACCTTTGTTTATAATTGAATGGAATTTTTGTATCATCATCAAAGGACCAATTGTATTAGTTTGAAAGTTCTTTTGCAATACATCTTCGGTGATTTCAAGAACTCCTTTTTTATCAGGCATAATTCCCGCATTGTTAATCAATATATCTAATGAGTTTGCATATTTTAGATATTCATTATAACATTGGTCAATGCTTTCTTGCGAGGTTACATCAAGATGAAGGAACGTTGCCTTTAACCCATCAGATTCTAATTTCTTTACAGCGTCTATTCCTTTTTGTTGATTTCTTGCTGTAAGAAAGATATTATGGTTGAGCTTTGCTAATTGCTTTGCAAGTTCAAATCCCAAGCCTTTGTTTGCTCCCGTAATTAATATATTCATTTTTTACTTAATTTAATTTTGAAAATATTTGTTATTTTAATAAATTAATTGACGTGATAAAAAAAACATATTTTTAAGTATAACTACTTAAAATATTAATCGGCTATAAAATTCTATTAATTTTTGAAATTTTGAGGGGAAAATACAATAGCAAAGGTAAAGAATTTAACACAAAATATTTTGTATTTTCATATTTTTTTTGTAATTTGCAAAAGAAAAATTTAGTTAGTCTTAAATAATTTTTTAATCAGCAATAAATTATTTGATATATAAAAAGGAGTTTATATGGATGTTTTGTTACTTTCTCGCATCCAATTTGCTTTGACGGCGGGGTTCCACTTTATTTTTCCACCATTAAGTATAGGACTCGGTATTTTCTTAATAATATTAGAGTATAAGTACATCAAAACCAAAGAGAAGATGTGGGAAAATTTAGTTAAATTTTGGATCAAAATTTTTGCATTAACTTTTGCTGTGGGAGTTGCGACAGGTGTAGTTTTAGAATTTGAATTTGGAACAAACTGGGAACGATATTCCAGATTTGTAGGCGACGTATTTGGTAGTCCACTTGCAGCCGAAGGAGTTTTTGCTTTTTTCTTAGAGTCCACATTTTTAGGAATTTTGGTTTTTGGCTGGAATAAAGTAAGCAGTAGAACACATTTCATTTCTACTATAATGGTTGCTTTTGGTGCACATTTAAGCGGGTTATGGATTTTGGTTGCAAATTCTTGGCAACAAACACCCGCAGGTTTCCATTTAGTTGGGCAAGGTTTATCTATGAGAGCAGAAATAGTAGATTTTTGGGCAATGGTTTTTAATCCATCTACAATCCAAAGATTTACACATACGATTTTTGCTTCTTGGACTGCAGCTGCCTTTCTTTTTGTTTCTGTTAATTCATATTACCTTTTAAAGAACAGAAATAAGGTAATGGCAACAAAATCAATAAAAATAGGGGCGACTGTTATTTTAATAACCTCATTATTAATGTTAATGACAGGTCATTTTAGTTCAATTGAAGTTGCAAAGTATCAACCCACTAAGCTGGCGGCATTTGAAGGTCATTGGAAAACCGGACCTGCTGGTATGTATCTTTTAGGTTGGGTAAATGATTCTACTGAACAAACTTATGGTATTGCTATACCTGGTATGCTATCGTATTTAGTGGATTTTGACCCATCAACACCAGTAAAAGGATTGAAAGATTTTGCTCCTGCGGATAGACCACCTGTAAATGCTACTTTTCAAACTTATCATATAATGATTGCATTAGGTATGTTCTTTATTTTATATGGAATTTATGCTGTTTGGATAAGTTACACTAAAAAAGATTACAATATCCCCAAGTGGTTTTTAATTATATCTTTGTGGGCATTCATTTTACCACATATTGCAATACAGCTTGGTTGGGTATCAGCAGAAGTAGGTCGTCAGCCGTGGATAGTATATGGACTTTTGCGTACCAAAGATGCGTATTCTATGGTATTAACGTCAGGTGAGATTTGGGCATCTTTATTTATGTTTACTTTTATATATATTGTTTTGTTTATATTATATATATATATATTGATAAAGAAAATTAAGCAAGGTCCAGAAGAAGTAATATTAATAAAAGGAGAATAGAAATGATATTAAATATAATTTGGTTTATTTTAGTTGCAGTTTTATTAACAGGTTATGCTGTAACAGATGGGTATGATTTAGGTGTGGGTATAGCCTCATTGTTCTTGAATAAATCCCAAGATAAAAGATTGCTTATGAATGTTATTGGTCCTCATTGGGACGGAAACGTGGTATGGCTTTTAACAGGAGGTGGAGCTTTATTTGCCGCTTTCCCACAAGTTTATGCTTCAGTTTTTTCGGGTTTATACCTTGCGCTGATGCTTGTTTTGCTAATGATGATTGTTCGTGGAGTATCGTTAGAATTTCGCAGCAAAGTTGAAAGTGCAAATTGGTCAAAAATGTGGGAAATCCTTTTTGGAATTTCTTCTCTTGTTTTGGCTTTATTGCTTGGTATTGCATTAGGAAATGTTGCACAAGGTTTACCTGTTGATGCTAATCGGGAAATTCATATTAATTTATTCCAGATACTAACACCTTATCCTTTGCTTGTAGGGTTATTGACTGTTCTGCTATTTACAATTCACGGGACTTTATTTGCGTTAAATAAAACAAGTAATGATTTAAATTTATCGCTTAAAAAATTTTTTAATAAAGCTTATTTGACATTTTTTATTCTTTACTTGTTTGTTACCATTGCTACTTTTTTAATTAATAAATCAATGCTTAATAATATCAATGCTTTCCCAGTTTGGTATGTAATACCTATAATTACAATATTATTGATTGTGTTTTTACCAATGCAAATGAAGAAAAATCATTTCAAAATGGCTTTTACTTTTACGTTTGTGATTACTGTATTATTAATGTTGATGTTTGCGATTGGTCTTTTCCCAAATCTTGTCCCATCGAACATTAATCCAGCGTATAGTCTTGATTTGTACAATGCTTCTTCATCTCAAACGACTTTAAATGCGATGTTAATAATTGCCATAATTGGAATGCCTTTCGTAATTGGATATACAATTTGGGTGCATAAAGTATTTAAAGGTAAAGTTAAATTAGATGAAACAAGTTATTAGAATAATAATTTGTTGTTAAAATTTGATATTTTTTGCAAATTAACGCAGTGAAGAAAAAATATGTATCTTTGCTGCGTTAATTATATATATAAGATTAAGGACAGGAAAAAGAAATTTAATTATTTCGTTAAATTATCTTTTTGGGTAAAGCTTATAATATTTTCTTTTACTTCGTCCGTTGGTTTAGGAGCAGAATAATTAATTTCTTTTCCATAAAGTATTCTCTTTTGTTCAGCAATTGGTAATGAACTAACTAAACGTGCTTGAATAACAGAAGGAATTTCACCAATTTGCAAAGCTTGGATACCACTTAGAATTAATTGAATAAGGGTCATTTCTTTATTATGGATAAAGCGGAGTTTGTCAGCGATGGGAAGCCATACCAAGTTTGCCATAAAAATGCCCCACATAGTAGCAATAAAAGCCGAAGCGATACTATGTATTAAATTATTTGGGTCGCTACCGGCGGCGGCTAATGTCGAAATTAATCCCATTACAGTCCCAATAATACCCATAGTAGGGGAATAACCACCCATTTTAACAAAAAGGTTAATATTGTTAGTATGTCGTTCAGTAATATTGCTAATTTCTAAATCGGCGATTTGTTGTAAAGTATCGGGGTCAGCACCATCAATACAAACCTCTAAAAATTTTGATAATTGAGGATGAAGAGCTTCTTTCAATTGATTTTCTAAAGCAAGAATGCCTTCTTTTCTGGAAATAATAGCAAAATGGAAAATTTGGTCAATTATTTCTTCCGTATTGTATTTTTTAGGGAAAAAAGCAATATAAATAAGTTGTGGTATTTTGCGAAAAACTTCCCAATTAGTTCCTGCTAATCCTGCAGCGAATGTTCCGCCAAATACAATTAACATTGCTGGTAACATAAACAGAGCAGCTATTGTTCCGCCTTCCCAAAGGAACGCACCAAAAATTGCAAGCGTTCCTAAAATAATTCCTGATAAAGTTGCAGATTTCATAATAGCAATTTACGGAATTATTTTAAAAAATCTAACAAAGAAGTTTGCAAAGTTTTTGCACCAACTTGTAGAGCATATTGCAAAGAATATTGGTCTTTGGATAAGTCTAATGATGTTTTTGCAAAATCGGTATCTTGTTTGGTTGATAAATACTCAGACAGTCGAGTATTTTCTTCGTTAATTTGGTCGTGTAAAATTTGCAGTCTGTTGGAACGACCGCCATTTCTGGAAATAACTTGATTTATTTGGTTAGAAAATCCAGCAATTTGTGACTGATATTTATTTAATGTATTAACTTCGTCGGTTGTTAATACATCGGTACTTTGGCGTGGTTGACCGTCTGAGCGGTAGGCTAAAACATTATAAAGATTAATTAAAGAATCAAAAGCTTCTGTCCCATTTTTCCCGAATATTTCTTCGCTTGTAGTATTAACTAATTCACTTGTGCCTTGGTCTTTATTAATAATTTTAGCATCTTGATTACCTTTAAATACAACTTGTAAGCCAGAAGGATTGTTGTTTGTAGGTGTTCCTTCAACAAGTTCAAAAGGCATATCATTTGTATTTGGAATGCTTGGGTCAAATGAAGATGCTTTAGTTTTTGTACCAGCAAATAGGAAACTGCCATTATAATCGGTATTTGCATTGCGGATAATATCCGTAATAATTCCTTTGACATAGTTTGCAAGAACAGACAAATTGCCCATATTTCCAACTTGTGTTCCATCAACGGCTATTTGCCTAATTTTTTCCATATTGTCCGAAATTCCTTGCAAAGATGTTTCTGATTGTTGGAATTGGCTTAACTGGTCATCTAAAATAGTCATATAGTCATTGTTTTGTGTAATTAAACTTGATAGTTTCTTAATATCCGGAATTTTATCTGGGGAATCGCCTAATCCTACAATTTCTTTCCCTGTGGACATACGGATTTGGTCTTTAAAAAGTTGATTTTGAATGCCTTCTAAGTTCTGTTTGAATGGTTCAATAATTGAAAATTGTGCAACTCTCATATAAATCCATTTACTTTATTTTCCTAAATTTACAATAGTAGTTAAAAGCTCATTTGAAGTATTTACAATTCTTGAAGCGGCTTCAAAAGCTTTTTGGTATTTTATTAAAGAAATTGCCTCTTCATCTAAATTTACGCCAATTGTGGAATCTCTTTGAGTTTGTAATTGTTGTTGAACTAAATTAGTAGTATTATAGCCATTGATTGCTTCACTTGTTGCATAAGAGAGTTTCCCTAAAAAATTTGCATAATATTCAGTAGGAGTTTGACCATTTAAAAAACTTTGGTCTTGAGCAATTCTGCCAAGTTGTAGAGCAATATCATTATTGCCAGGTTCATTTGGTCTACTTGAAAGAGGAATTGCTTTTGGGTTATTAGCAATATCGGCTGATACTTTAATTTGCGATGCTGATATAAATCCAGCCGATGGGTCAAAGAAATTCCGACCGGGTGGTGTAGATTGTGTGTCATCTAAACCATAACCTGTTATTACTTTGGAATTAATTGATTGTGCAAGGGCATTTGCAAAGTCATCTAAATTTTTAGCAACTGAAAAAGAACCTGATGATTCCTTATCATCTAACAACACATTATAATATTTTAAATAATTTGCTGCTTGACCAACATCAGGATTTAACAAAGTCGTAGATTGATTGTCTGTATTTGCTTTTAGTAATTGTAAAGTTTTTTCACCTGTTACATTATTAATTGTCTCATTCATTTTGATTTGACTACCTACACTTCCAGTTATAATATTTGTTCCATTGATAAATATATTTGCTGTATTATCTTGGTTGTAAGTAACATTGATACCAAATAATTGAGAAAGTTGCTCAATTTTTCCTTCTCTTTGGTCTATCAAAGTTTGAGCATCAGAGTTTGTGTTTGGTTTAGAATTTACAATAGAAGTATTCAGTGAAGCAATATCTTGAATTAAAGAATTAGCTTGGTCTACAACTTGTGAGAGGCTTTGTTTTGAATCTTCTCTAATTTGAGCAAGACCATTGGCAGTAGAATTAAATTGTGCAGTAAGAGTGTTAGCTTGTTCTAGTAATGATTGCCTTAAAGCAACATCGTCCGGGGTTAAAGCTAATTGATTAAACGTACTCAAAAATTTAGTAGTTAATTCATTTAATCCATTATCACTTGGTTCAGCTAATACTGCATCTATTTGCTGATAAATATTTTGGTCAATTTCGTAACCTTTATTTTGAGATGTTGCCGTTCTTAATTCTTTGTCAAGTAGTTCTTGTCTATAATTTGTTAAATCGCCGACTGTAACACCTGTACCTGAATATTGACCAAGTGTTTTCCCTGTTGGGTCGGTTTCTACAAATGTTGGTGTTCGTCTTGAATAGTTTGGGGTATTGACATTCGCAATATTATTATTTGTAACATTGATCCCAAATTGTTGTGCTAATAATGCTCTTTTACCAATTTCCAGCGATGAAAAACTTGACATTGTTTTCTCTTATTTTTTAGTTTAGATATTTGATGAATAATGAAATTCTTCAAATCTTTCTGTGAAATTATTTAACTCCAGTATTATTGGATTTATATTACCTTTCTTTGTTCTTGCAATGAATTCTAAACATTCTTTGCATTCATCAATAACTGCTTGTAATTGAATAAGTTTTTTTATGCGGGTCATTCTAACTTCAGTATTAATATAATCTCTAACTAATATAGGTAATTCGTCAAGACAAAGTTCCAAGTTATTCTTTACTTTAAATAGTGTCTCCTCAGTGATTGTATTACAAAACTTTTTTGTTACTTCTGTGAAAATTATCCCTTCAAGGAGTAATCTGTTTTGTTTGAGTGTTATCGGCTTTGTCATAATTTGCCTTTTTATACTGATTTTTATTTTATTAAGTTTAATTTATATTCCTTGTATTCCCTCAATTTTATCTAAAATTACTTTTAATAATTTAGACGCTTACATTATAAATTTGGTTGCTTCCGTTAGTTAAAATTGATAAAATGTTAGCAAAACTATTTTTTGCTCTATTGGCAAGCAATCTGTTAGTAATACTTAAATTGCTAAAAGAAGAGTTCAAAGTTTTCATTTCATCTCTGACTTTTAACAATTGATGAGATTCGGCTTGATTTACAAATTTTGCAAGTTCAGTCATAGTTATACTTGATGCTTCCATTTTAGATATTCTTAAAAGAGAAGCGATTAAATTAATTCTGGATAATTCTAACGAGCGAATTTTTTTTGATAATTCTTCTTGGTTATGTATAAGTTCAGCCAATTTAGAAATTTGCAATTTCACTAAGGCAGTTTGTTGCTCTTTCATCAAATTAATTAAGTCTTTCAACAATACTTTTTCTAATTCAACAATTTGCAAAATTTTATCGAACATTTAGACCTCCGCATCGTTGCTATTTTGGGAAAATTGTTTATAATACCTCAACACTCTATTAACATAATTTTGTGTTTCTTTAAAAGGAGGTATTCCATTGTATTTATCTACATTCCCGGGACCAGCATTATAGGCAGCAAGTGCTAATTTGTAATCACCTTGATATTTATCTAACATAGATTTCAAGTATCTAACACCACCTTGAATATTTTCTAATGGGTTAAAAGAATTACTAACACCAAGTTCTTTTGCTGTTCCATCCATTAATTGCATCAAACCTTTTGCTCCGGTAGATGAAACAGCAGATTGATTTCCAGCGGATTCTGCTGAAATTACAGCTTTTATTAATTCTTTGGGAACATCGTAATTTCCCGATGCTGAATTAATAATATTCTCATATTTATTCAATCTGTTTTCCATCTTATCTATAAAATTTACTTGATAGTTCGTATTTGAGTTATTTTGTTCCAAACTAATAGCATTATTAGTTGAAGAATTTAACTGATTTTGCCCTTGAATGTTTGTCGTATTCGGTTTCAAGTTGTTATTTTGCAAAATTTCGCTACTTTTTTTAATAGCATCTTGAATATTGCTATTATTTGTTAAATAATCGCCAGTTAAGTTCTTATAAATCAAATTTGCAATACCTATGCCATTACCTGTTTTTGACAAATAGTCAGAAAGTAGGAGTTGATTATAACCTTGCAAAGTTCCCATACCAAAAGTAAGACCATTTGCAGATTCATCGGCAGATTCGCTTTCACCCGTTCCCAGCAAGCCTCCTTTAATTTCTTTCATAAAGAAATTAAGAAAAATTGATTCAAAGCCACGTGCCGCTTCGGCTATTTTTGATTTTTGCTCAGTGGTTAAATTTGAACCAGAAGTTGAATTTTGTGCAATTTTAATGAGTTTTTCTGTTTGTGTCTTATTGAGTTCATTATTAGTGTCGTATTGTTGCAAAGGGTTAAGAAAATCCATCGTTCCTCCTTATCATTGGATTACTATTTCAGCTTGCAAAGAGCCAACTTCTTTTAAAGCTTGAAAAATTGAAATCAAATCACGAGGCTTAACTTTTAAAGCATTTAAAGCATTTGCCATATCTTGGACAGTTGCGTTTGGAGGAACAGCGACCAAAGGTTCTGCGGCATTTTTTTCTTCTTGAGCTGTTATTTCCGCAGATTCAGCCGGACGTGGAGGACGAATTGTAAATGGTGCTGGTTGTGGCACTAATACTTGTTTTTGTATTGTTATTTCAAGTCCACTATTTGCTATTGTGGCTGGCAACAATTCTACATTACCACCAATGACAATGGTTCCCGTTCTTTCATTTATTACAACTTTTGCAACAGGGTCGGATATGACCTGTAGTGCTTCAATTTGTGCAATTAATTGATTAATTTGATTATTATTAGAGCCAGAAGGAATTTTTACTTCTACTGTGCCTGCATCAACTGTTGCTACGGCATCTTTCATATTTGATAAACCAGAAATTGCTGTTTGAATTCTTGTTGCTGTTGTAAAATCTGGTTCTTTCAGCACAATTTCTATTTTATTTGCATTTACAAAGTTTGTACTTAAATTTTGCTCTAAAATTAAGCCATTAGGAATTCTTCCTGTGGTTGCAACATTTTTTGAAATTCTTGAACCATAAGCAGAAAAATCATATCCACCAACAGATAACGGACCTTGTGCTGAACCGATAATGGTACCATCTTGGATTGACAAAGGGGTCAAAAGCAAAACGCCACCTTGCAGTGAGGTAGCATCACCAATTGATGATACTACTACATCAACTTTGGAGCCTGCTTTTGAAAATGGTGGGACATTTGCTGTTACCATTACGGCAGATACATTCCTTACTCTTGAATTATTCTGTGGAATTGTCAAACCAAATCTCTTTAACATATTCATCAAAGATTGATTTGTGAAAAATGTTTGTGGATTATCTCCTGTATTGTTTAATCCGGTAACCAAACCATAGCCAATTACTTGAATAGTGCTTGCTCCTTGTACAAAGGCAATATCTTTTATTCGAGCGCTTTTTGCTTGATTAGTTAATAGAATAAAAAGTAATAGTAAAATTATTTTAAGTAATTGGTTGAATTTATTAAATCTTTTCATATTTTTACAAAATTTTATTCAAATATTAGAACAAAAATCTTAAAAACTTTGTAATTAACCCCGGCTCTTGAACTTCGGAAACACTTCCGTCACCTGTAATTGTTAGTTTTAAATCTAATATGTTGTATGAATAAACAGAATTATCTGTACTTAAATCAGTGGGTCGTACTAAACCTTCTAACGTTATTATTTGTGTTTCGCCATTAATTTTTGTATTACGCGAAGCTTGAATTTTTAAATTTCCATTTTTATCAACTTCAATAACTTTTGCACTCAATTTTGTTCTTATACTTTCACTTCTATCAGTATTTCCACTACCTTTAAAATCATTTCCTGTTCCAATACTTCCTCCATAAGTGCTGTTTGCAGTGCTTGATTGAATGCCTAATGTTGCTGAATAATTTGAAGAGCGTCCGGTTGAAGTATTTGCTGTGTTATTAGCCTTTGTATCTTCGACAACAACAATCAACACTACATCTCCGATTTTATTAGCTTTTACATCTGAAAACAATGAGCGATTGCTATTTTGAACAAATTGCGAATAAGATATTTGGGAAAAAGTAAATATTGAAATAATACTTAATATTATTATAACTAACACTTTTAATTTTTCTGACTTTTTTATTAACATAACTACCTCCAATTCAGCAATTATAAATTTTGTTAAAGATTAATTTGGACAGTCCCGTCACTTTTAACCTTGCCTTCAAGAACAATATTAGATAAATCTGAATTTCTACGAATTCTTATAATATCGCCTTCGGCACCATCTTGCAAAGCAGTTGCTGTAGAGTAAATTTTAACTGCCCCAGAAATTACTACAATATCAATATTTTGGCCTATTTTTATGATTTTAGGATTTTGTAAATCATTTTCTTTTACTACTTCGCCTGCTTTTAATCTTCGCTTTGTTAATTTATTTGTTGCTTTTTTTAATTCTTTTAAAATATCATTAATATTTGTTACTTCTTTGCTAACTAAAATTAAATCATTTTCCGAAACAATTGAATTTGCAAGAATATCGTGTTTTGCCACAACTACTTCTTGAAGCACTTCTACACGGAAAGGAATATCTATGGTTCTTAATAGATTATTCTCTGAATAAAACGATAAGAACAAATGCTGGATTTGATTTGCTTGTTTTTCATCAAATGAAATAGATGCTTTTACATCATCTTCCTTAAATTTAAAATTATTCAAAGAGATTAATAATTCTGGTTTTGCTGTTTCGCCAAATTTTGATTTTATAAATTGTTCTAATGCGGTTTGCAATCTTTCACTGGAAAAAGTAGATTGAGAGAAAAGATTTTGGATAAACACAAAAGCAAATAGAAAAAAGTAGATGAACAATTTTTGTAAATTTTGTAATATTTTACTAATTTTTCCCATTTAAATATTATTGTTTATCTTTTTAAATTTACCGCAGTAGATAATATATTATCAGCGGTTTGGACAGATTTAGAATTAAGTTCATAAGCTCTTTGAGCAGAAATCATATTAACCATTTCTTCAACGATGTCCACATTTGAACTTTCTAGATGACTTTGTAAAATTTCACCAGTGTTATTGTTCCCAGGATTTTCCATCATTGCTTGTCCGGAAGCTGATGTCTCGGCATAAAGATTATCGCCTAATGCTTTTAATCCACCTGGATTAATAAACCGAGCAAGTTCTAATTGTCCTAATGTTTGTGGTTGAGTGCTTCCTTGTAGAAGGACTTCTACGTATCCATCACGAGAGACTTGTACTTCGGTTGTATCTTGGGGAACGGTGAAACCAGGTTCAAGTTTGTAACCTTGTGCATTAACAATGTGTCCTTGATTATCTAAACGAAAAGTACCATCACGGGTATAAGTAAGGGTATTATCGGGTTTTCGTATGACGAAAAAGCCATCACCATTAATTGCAAGGTCTAATGGGTTGTTGGTTTGAGTTATGTCTCCTTGACTATATATTTTAGTCGTTTGGACAAGTTCAGTTCCCGAACCAATTTGCACTTCGTTAAGTGGTTCAACACCAACTTGTGAAACAGCACCTGCTGGTCGCAATGTTTCGTATAGCAAATCTTGGAATTCAGGTCTTACTTTTTTAAAGCCTGTTGTATTTACATTAGATATATTATTGGCAATAATCTCAACATATTTTTGCTGAGCATTTAATCCTGTTGCCGCTGTTCTTAATGTTTTATCCATTGTTCATCCCTGAAATTAACTTCATCCGTGAATAAAATAACACACAATAAAAATTAAAGTAAATCAATAATACCTGCCAAGATTAATTGATTGGTCAAGGGTTTGGTCATTTGTCTGAATTACTTTACTACCTGCTTCAAAATTGCGCTGTAGCTCAATCATTTGAACCATTTCGCTGACAACATTTACGTTTGAATTTTCTAACCAGCCTTGTTTTATTTTTACTGCGTCTGAAGCGATTTGATTTGCTTGCCCATTTGCAGTAAGAATAAATTCACCATCAGAAATTCTTTGTAAATCTTGAAAATTTCGAGGTTGGTACAAAGATATTTTCCCAACTTGCACATCATTCAAATATACTTCGCCAGTATCGGCAATTCTCAAATTTGGAGACCGCCCATCCTGAGTTAGCCCCGAATTTGATAGATATTCATTTGAAACACGAATTGGTCCCTCATCACCCATTAATACTTTGCCATCGTTACGAATTATTGTCCCATCTTCAGATAATCTAAATTCTCCATTTCTTGACAGGAACTGTTTGCCTTCACTATCTTCTAAAAGAAAAAAGCCATTTCCATCAATTGCTAAATCAAGTGGATTATCTGTTTGTTGAAACGAACCTTTGCTAAAATCATAATAAGAACCAACTGGGGGGTCATTTTGTTCAACTTCACCTGGTACATTGTAAAAGTTGGCACGAGCATCTATTAAATTCCTTGTAAACACGTCTGCCCGTTTATATCCATTTGTACTAGCATTTGCTATATTATTGGATATTACTTCCAATCGTGTTTGCTGATTAACCATTCCTAATGCCGCTGTAAAAAATTCTTTTAACAATTTTAGCCATTTTTTTGTTCAAATTGTAATTCACAAGTTTAATGCCATTTTGTTTTGTTTGATAATTTTATTTAAATTTAAATGTTCTTTTTCTATGCTTGGGCTGGGTTTGTATTTTATCTGCTTCTCAAATTTATTTGCTATACTCTATTTTTGAGCAAATTTATTGTGATAAGTAATGTTGGCAGTGCTTTTCATTTAGTGAAATTATTATTCTAAAATGCTTAAAATTAATCTCAGCAAACACAATGTTTTTAACTTCCTGCCAAAAAATCGCCAATTTGATTATTATGAATAATATTGTTCATTTTATAATTTTTATAATTTATTAAAAGTAGTTTAAAGGAATTAATTAATTTTGCTTTTTATGTGAATTGGATTTTCACGATTCTGTAAATTATTCGTCTAAAATCAATTATAGAAATTAAAATAACACCAAGAGTGATGTATGTCAGAAAAAGAAAGCACCAAAAACAATCAGGGAACAGAAGAAAAAAATGATAATTCGGAAGGTATGACTTTTGTTGACCATCTTTCCGAATTGCGGAAAAGATTAATGTTGGCAGTTGTAGGGCTGTTGATTGGGATGTTCATTGCAGCATTCTTTGTCGAATATATTATGAATATTGTTTTGCTTAGTCCTGCGATAAAGAACCATTTAAAGATACAAAATTTAAAACCATTTGGACAGCCAATATTATACTTTAAGATAATTTTTATAGCTGGGTTTATAATCTCAATACCTTGGCTAATTTATCAATTATGGAAATTTATTGCTCCTGCTTTATATAAAAAAGAAAAACGATGGGTGCTTTGGATTACATTTTCTGCATCTTTTTCTTTTTTGTGTGGTATTGTGTTCTCTTATTTTGTTATGTTGCCTTCAATGGTTAATTTTGCTGCAAATTTTGGTAGTAAAGCAATTGACAATATAATTGATGTAAACGAATATATTTCTTTCTATACTACTATGATGCTTGCATCAGGATTAGTTTTTGAACTTCCGATTTTAACCTTTATATTAGCAAAAATTGGACTTGTTAATTCGAAATTTCTAAGAAAATACTGGCGACATTCAATAATTGTGATTTTATTTATTGCCGCTATTGTTACTCCGACTCCTGATCCTGTAACTCAATTGGTTTTTGCCGCTCCTTTAATTGTATTATACGAAGTAAGTATTTGGGTTGCAAAAGCAGTTGAAAAAAATAAAAAAGCAAAAGCAGACTTAAATTCTACTGATGAAAACTCTGTTGTTGAAAATTCTAATGCTGATATTGAAAACAACCAAGAAAATGATTCTATTAAAGAATAAAATCTATTTTCAATTTCTTATATTCGTTTTCGTTTTAATCCATTAAGATATTAAACATTTATATTTAACTTATATTTAACTTTTATTTATGAATAAAATTGGACTTTTTCCTCTTGGTATTGTGTTGTTTCCGGGGTCGTCATACCCTTTGTATATTTTTGAAGATAGGTATAAACAACTAATAAACGAATGTTGGGATAATCAAACTTCTTTTGGTATAACTTTACTTTCTCCAAATAAACTTTCCGAAATTGGTTGCCTTACTTTTGTTACTGATATTATGAATGTTAAGCAAAATGGGAATTTAGAAATATTAGTTACGGGGAAAAATCGTTTTAAAATTAACAATATATATGATGGTGAAAAACCCTATTTAATCGCCGATGTTGAACCTTTTGAAGATGTTAATTCTGAAATAGATAAATCAATTTTAAATAAAACCATTGAAGTTTACAATGAAATTTCCTACAAAGTTAAACAATTTAAAATTCCTCCAATTAATAGCGATAAATTAGATAATTCTCAGCCTTCTTTTTTTATTGCGCAGAAGGCAGGCTTATCTTTAAAAGAAAAACAAGTACTTCTTGAAATGCAAGATGAAAACTTGCGGTTAGAAAAGATACATAAACATCTTCTTTTTTTACGACCTTTAATTGAGAAAGCCGAAGGGATAGAAACTCTTGCTAAAAATGATGGTTATTTGACAATTTGATGTTTGATAGAAATACAGATAAAATATATTATATGTCCTATAAATTATAATTATTCCAAGTTCTATTTTCCTTTGTTCTTTGTATATTCAGAAATCATAGTTGCAAGCAAATTAATATCAATAGGTTTCGGGATATAATCCGTGCACCCTGATGCCAAAGCTTTTTCCCCTATCTCCTTCCAAAGCATATGCTGTTATAGCTATAATAGGAATTGTCTGGTTTCTTTTCCTAATCATTTTTGTTGCCTCAAAGCCTGTCATTTCAGGCATCTTTAAATCCATTAGAATTAGATGTAAATTATTTAAGGTATTATATAAACTAACAGCTTCTTTACCTGTTGTTGCCCTATAAGTTTGGATATGGAAATTTTTCTTTAAAAAAGTATCTATGAAAAAGAAATTGATATCATCATCTTCTGCTATCAAAACTTTTAACAAGTCAGTATTAGGCTCGGTTGTGTCATTTTCTACTGCTGACTCTAATTCCAATTCTATTTCCATTTGTTCTTCTTTGTTAGGTTCAATAAAAGGTATAGAAAAGTAAAATGTAGAACCTTTGTCTTTCTCGCTTTCAACCCAAATTGTACCACCGAGTAATTCTAAAAATCCTTTGGCTATCGATAAACCTAGCCCACTGCCTTCGTGTCCCCTCGAAAGCGAAGCATTCTCTTGTACAAATCGTTCAAATATTTTTTCTTGTGCATCGGCAGAAATCCCAATTCCCGTATCTGAAACATAAAACTCAATATTGTTATCTTTTAGTTTGTAACCAAACTCGGCTTTTCCCTTATTAGTAAATTTTAAAGCATTGTTTAATAAATTATTGAAAATTTGGAACATCTTTTGATTATCAGTTTTGATATATAAATTCGGGAAATTTTTGTCAATTGTATACGAAAGTTCTATATTCTTTACTTTAAAATTATATAGATGAAAATTATAAACTTCCGATATAAACATAGGTAAATTAACCGGAGAATAATGGGTTTCCATTTGTCCAGCATCAATTTTAGATAAATCTAAAACATCATTGACTGTGTTCATTAATCGGGTACAACTTTGATTTAAAATTACTGAATATTCTTCTCTTTCTTCGTCGGGAATATTCTTTTCACAGACTAATTGAGAAAAACCAATAATTCCATTCATCGGAGTTCTAATTTCATGGCTCATATTTGCGAGAAACGCAGATTTCAAAAGGTCGCTTTCTTCTGCTTTTTGTTTTGCTTCTACAAGTTCGTCAAGTATTTTTACTCTTTCAGTTATATTTCGGACAGTAGCAATTACAACTTTTTCTCCGAAATATTTACCTGATGTAGCACTTACACTTCCTGGAAATATTGAACCATCTTTTTTTAAGCCGAAATAATCAAATTGATGCGGAATTCCATTATAAGCATCAAGAATATATTGTTTTATTAATTCTACATTGCTCTTATTTGGAGCCGAAAGGAAATCCGAAGTTTTCCCAATTAATAATTCCTTTGAATAACCATAAAGATGTTCTGCGGCATTGTTTAAATCTAATATATATCCACCAGCATTGAAAATGAGAATAGATTCGGTAACACTGTTAATTATTCCTCTATAAGTTGTTTCGCTTTCTATCAACTTTTCTTCTGCTTTTTTTCGTTCAGTTATATCGTGTATAATAATAGAAAATGTTTCTTTGCCTTGCAAATATATAGTGCTTTGGTAAACTTCTACATCACGAATTTCTCCGTTTGATAAGCGGTGCTTAAAGTTAAAATAGTTTTGATTTTGTTTGCGGGCTTCTTGTATTTTCTGTTTTATTTCTTCGGAGGACATAATATTTATTTGGCTTATAGGCATTCCAATCAGTTTTTCTTTTGTATATCCATAATAATTTGTTGCAGTTTTGTTTGCAAAAGTAATATTTGCATTATCTGGGTCCACCATTAAAATAATCGCATCATTATGCTCAAAGAAATATCGATAGCGTTCCTCGCTTTCTTGAATTTGTTTTTGTGCTTTATATTTTTCGGTAACATCAGAAAAAACAAGAATTACCCCTGTGATTTTCCCTTCTTGATTGATTATGGGTGAAGCACTATCTGCTATTTGATATTCTTTTCCCTCTTTTGATATAAGAATTGTGTGATTTGCTAAACCTACAACTTTTC
>JAJXYC010000012.1:25000-165303 GCA_021780815.1 Bacteroidota bacterium
GAGTCAAATCGTACCAAACCCTGACAAACCACAAATTCCTGATACATAATATGCGGGAGAAAGGCAGTGAGAGATAAGTTCCATTGCCGAGAGGGAAAGAACCCAGACCGACAGCTAAGGTCCCCAAGTAGATGCTAACAGAGAAAGGATGTTGTGTTGCTTTGACAGCCAGGATGTTGGCTTAGAAGCAGCCACTCATTTAAAGAGTGCGTAATAGCTCACTGGTCGAGCGATACAGCGCCGATAATGACCGGGACTAAGCATCTCACCGAAGCTTCGGGTCCATTAAGAGACGGTAGGGGAGCATTCTGCAGGCGACGAAGGTGAAGTGTGAGCTTTGCTGGAGCGTGCAGAAGAGCAAATGTTGGCATAAGTAACGATAAATAAGGTGAAAATCCTTATCGCCGAAAGTCTAAGGTTTCCTTGAGTTCTGTTCGTCATCTCAGGGTTAGTCGGCCCCTAAGGCGAGCCCGAAAGGGGTAGTCGATGGGAAGCAGGCAAATTATAATATTCCTGCACCACCAAAAGTGTTGACCATAGGGACGCAGGAGCGTAGTTTTGCGAAGTTAATGGCTATCTTCGTAAAGTCAAGCACACTGCCAAGAAAATCTATGGGTATTACTTAGGTGACCGTACCGGAAACCGACACAGGCAGACGAGTTGAATATACTAAGGCGCTCGAGTGAATCGTGGTTAAGGAACTCGGCAAATTAACCCCGTAACTTCGGGAGAAGGGGTGCTCCGATTTATCGGAGCCGCAGTGAAATGGCCCAGGCGACTGTTTAACAAAAACACAGCACACTGCTAACTCGTAAAGAGGATGTATAGTGTGTGACACCTGCCCGGTGCTGGAAGGTTAAGAGGTGGGGTTATCCTTTCGGGGAGAAGCTCTAAATCGAAGCCCCAGTAAACGGCGGCCGTAACTATAACGGTCCTAAGGTAGCGAAATTCCTTGTCGGGTAAGTTCCGACCTGCACGAATGGTGTAACGATCTGGGCACTGTCTCAACCACGAGCTCGGTGAATTTGTGGTACCGGTGAAGACGCCGGTTACCCGCACTGGGACGGAAAGACCCCATGGACCTTTACTATAACCTACTATTGAATTCGGTTATAACATGCGTAGGATAGGTGGGAGACTTTGATGTGTCGATTGTGGTCGGCACGGAGTCATCAGTGAAATACCACCCTTGTTATAACTGTGTTCTAACCCGGCAGAGTGGATCTGCGGGGACAGTGGTAGGCGGGTAGTTTGACTGGGGCGGTCGCCTCCTAAATTGTAACGGAGGCTCACAAAGGTCATCTCAGCATGGTCGGTAATCATGCGTAGAGTGTAAAGGCATAAGATGGCTTGACTGCGAGACCTACAAGTCGAGCAGGTGCGAAAGCAGGTCTTAGTGATCCGGCGGTTCCGAGTGGAAGGGCCGTCGCTCAAAGGATAAAAGGTACCCTGGGGATAACAGGCTGATCTTGCCCAAGAGTTCACATCGACGGCAAGGTTTGGCACCTCGATGTCGGCTCATCGCATCCTGGGGCTGGAGAAGGTCCCAAGGGTTTGGCTGTTCGCCAATTAAAGCGGTACGTGAGCTGGGTTCAGAACGTCGTGAGACAGTTCGGTCCCTATCTAGTGTGGGCGCAAGATACTTGAGGGAACCCGCCATTAGTACGAGAGGACCATGGCGCCCGGACCTACGGTGAATCTGTTGTCACGCCAGTGGCATTGCAGAGTAGCCATGTCCGGTCAGGATAAGTGCTGAAAGCATCTCAAGCACGAAACCTATCCCAAGATGAGGTATCTTTTAAGGATCCAGGTAGACGACCTGGTTGATAGGCTTCAGGTGTAAGTGTAGTGATATATTTAGCCGAGAAGTACTAATAATCCGTTAGCTTGCCAGGCAAAGTTGTTATACAACATACTTTATTCTTTACTTGCAATTCATTCCCTAATTTTTTGTTCTTTTATTAGAAAGTTTTGCTTGGTGGTTGTAGAGTGGAGGGTACACCTCTTCCCTTTCCGAACAGAGAAGTTAAGCTCCACATCTCCGATGGTACTGCTCGGGCAGCTGTGTGGGAGAGTAGGTCGCTGCCAAGCTATTTTAAAACTCCGAATAAATTCGTTTATTCGGAGTTTTTTTTTCCCTTCTAGAATAATTATTATTACAAGTTATGTAATTTTGATTATTAATAATTTGTAAATCTTTTGAGGGAAATTTTATGAAAAAAACATTTTTACTTGCTTTAATCATTGGAATTATATTATTAGTCAATTCCTGTGACTGGTTCAAAAGTAATAATCCAGTTTCACCTACGGAAGATAATAAATTGCAATTTTCTGAAGAAAAGACATTAATTAATAATACTTTTTCTGCAGGACAGACTATTACTGTAACAACGGGAGACAACTCAGTGAATGGAATGAAAATTGTAATACCTGAAAATAGCTTTACCGGATATAAACTTTTCAAAATATCATCATACAAAATTACAAAAAATAATTTTGGAGAGTATGTAAATCCAATTTCTCCCATATTTAAAATAACCAGTAATGGAACATATATAGATGGTATTTATGAAGTTACAATACCAGTGAAGATAGAGACTGGTTCATTTCCACTCGTTTTTATTTACGATGAACAAAACAATAAATTAGAACCATTGCCTGTTCAAGGTTTTACCAGTAACTCTGTTACATTTACTACAAGGCATTTTGCTACTTCTAAAATTATTCCTTCTAATAATAAAACTGCACCATTAATTCAGGCAGATGAAAATTATTCAATATTATTTGTTAGTTCACTTCAAGAATCAATTATCAATCAAAAAGCAATAATCTCAAGTGGTTTCAAACCAGGTACAGATGACTGGGAATTTCCAAACTATGGTTCTTTCATCGTTCCTGGTGGTCAATGTTCTGGTCAAAATATGGCAGCATTCTGGTATTATTTTGAGAAAAAATTGAAGGGAAAGCCAAATTTATATAATACTTTAAGTCAGTTAGATAATATTTGGCAGGAAAATAACAGAGGCTACAGATTTTGTTCGGTTATACATTCTGATCTTTCTTGGGATGGAACTTTCATTAATTTTTTCGATAAATACATTGATAAAAATCAAGAATTAGACAGATTAAAATTTTATATGATTGCAGGAGCAATGCTTGTTACAGGGGAGCCACAAGGTATTGGAATTTACCGAGAAACAGGAACAAAGCCAGATGGTTCCCCAACTTATGGAGGGCATGATTTAATTTGCTATCAATTGGAACCAGCTTCTGGTAAATTGTATATTTCGGATCCTAATACTCCTGGGATGCAACAATCAATTAATTTTACAAATAATAAATTTTCCCCTTATAAAGCAAAATTAAATGCTAACGAAACTTCGGACAAAGAATATAAGTATATAACTTACTATGCTAAAACTGCATATATTGAATGGGATAAAATTGCTACAAGGTGGAATCAGGTAGAGGATTATACAATTGGTAATGATAAGTTTCCTGGATACCAAATTTGGTCGCCAGATAAAGGTGGATTTTATCTGCAAGATGAATTTATTTATAATGTAGATACTTTGAATATTATGGCAGAAACACCTACGGTTGATTTATATTATGTTAGCCTCTTCAATACTTATAACAAAAAGTGTTCAAAAATTACTGTTTTTGATAATAATGGTAATAAAATCTACAATGGTGGTTCTAATTACAAGCTTACATTTCCAAAACCTGGTACTTATAAGTTCGGAATATTGGTAGAAGGATTCAAAGAAGAAAGTAAATTCAGCAATGGGGATTATATTCCTTTATATATTGACTATAAATGGATTACAATAAATTATCAAACATATAAAGTTACCATTATTCCTAATGATTTAAAGGGTGATGTAAATAAAGAATACACATGGAATTTGGATATTTCATCTATACCTACTACTTTGAAATATTATATAAAGTGGAATTTTAATGAGGGGAAGGGAGAAATCCGGAAGGATAATGTAAATTACATTACAAATACATTTACGATGGGGGGAAATTACAAAATTGTTGCAACAATTTATGATGCAAGCAGTAATAAAGCATTAGCAAAAGACAGTGCAACAGCCGAAATTGCTGGTTCGGGTGGAATTTCTCCAAATTATGGTCCGAAAGGGCAAACAATAATAATTAAAGGAAGCGGATTTAAAGATACTAAATATTCTGAAGTGTCTGCTACATTGCACTGGGATATCGATTCGACCAATCATTATTACAGAGCATTGCAAACAACAGTAATTGATGACAATACTCTACAGGCAATTGTTGCTGATGAAACTAAAAATTTCATTGGTAAAGTTTATATTAAAGTTCGTAAATATGATAGCCCTAATATGAAATATGACTGGGTGGGTGCTTGGGAATATGAAATTGTAGAAATAAAACCAACTTCTGTGCAACCAGACACTCTTGTACATAATGCTCAATTTACTATATCGGGCAGTGGCTTTGGTGAGAAATTTACAACGGATAATGTATTGTTGGATGCTACTCCAGTAAGTCAAATAATTTCCTGGACAAATACACAAATTGTGTGTGTGGTACCAGAAATGAGTTATTCTGGTAGTCATTATCTTTATATTGCAAAAAGTTGCAATGATATGTACAATTGTTTTACTAGTCAGATTAAACAAATAGATTGGGAATCCGCACCAGTGGACATAATTGATTTGATGAAATATGCAGTAAAGGAAGGCTTTGGTTCGTTGAATGCCAAAATGATATGCGATTACAAGGCATATAATGATAAAGGCGAAGTTACAAACGAAAGTCAAAGTGCGCATAATGTAGATGAATATTTATATAACACTTATACTACAGATGAATTTACTACTGATGGCAGGAATTTCACTGCAGTAGTTTCGCGCGGCTCTAATGGCAGGTTGGAATATCAAGGAACAATTTCTTCTGATGGAAAGAAGTTAGAGACTGCTACATTCATAAATTATGATCCAAATGGAAAAATTCTTCTAAAAATGGTATTGAATAATTTACCTTTAACTAAATGGGTGAAAAATTCTTCAACAGTTTCGTGGATATATTCTAGTTCCACAGATGGTAAACCATATATTTCTGATTTTTATATGGCAACATACAGTAGCACAGGAAATGTGCAGACAGACGCAACAATGGTATCGTGCAGTTCAGTAGCATTTGATTACCAATTTACATATCAAAAGTAAATGTTTAATTTTTTATAAAAACTCCGGTTAATTTCGATAAATCGGAGTTTTTTTAATTTATTAATAAAAATAAAATCTAATTTTGTTAATACGAACAATTTTGTTAAGTTGCATACAGAAATAGTTACTTAAAAAATCAATGAAAGTATTGTTGTTAATAATATTCACGTTATTTGTTTTTGTAGGGTGTAATGAAGCAATCAAGAAGCCCAATAAAACAGAAAAACTAAACAATCAAAATCAAGACATCAGGACATCTATTGATAAAACTCCTAAGGTTACAGGAATTGGAGGTATTTTTTTCTTTTCAGATAATCCACAAAAGACAAAAAGATGGTATAAAAAAAATTTAGGATTTTCAATTAATGATTATGGGGCTATTTTTGAATTTAGAAATGCAGATAAATCCGGCGAAAGAAATTATTTAATATGGAGTTTATTTAATAAAGATAGTAAATATTTCAAACCGTCAAAAAAAGATTTTATGATTAATTATCGGGTTCAAAATATTGAAGGGCTTTTACAAAAACTTAAAGCAAATGGAGTGAAAATACTTGATAGTATTACGACTTATAGCTACGGGAAATTTGTTCATATTCTTGACCTTGAAGGGAACAAGATAGAACTTTGGGAGCCAATAGATAGTGTCCTAACAAAAATGGGTGGTGAAACAATTAAATAAGTATTTATTGTCAATAGAATAGTTAAAATATCTGCAAAAACAAACAAAAAAAAAGAGGCTGTTTTTTGGACAGCCTCATAAAATTTAGATTTTTAAAAATCTAAATTAGATATTACCAAATTTTTGCTCTTTGGTCTTTTGGTCTATACATTTTATCGCCTTCCTTAATTCCGAATGCGGAATAGAAAGCATCTAAATTAGGAATAGCACAATTAACTCTTGCATCAGCAGGAGAATGGACATCGTCATGCAAACGTTTTCTTAATTCTTCATCACGAATATTTTGTCTCCAAACTTGTGCCCAAGATAAACAGAAACGTTGGTCTGGGGTTAATCCATCAATTTTAGCAGGAGCAGGATGTTTCTTTAAAGCTCTTTGTAATCCATCATAAGCGATAGTTAAACCACCCAAATCTGCAATATTTTCTCCTAATGTCAAAGCACCATTGATATGTAAAGAATCTAACTCTGTATAATTGTTAAATTGTGCAATTAAAACTTGTGTTTTTTCTTTAAATTTTTGAGCATCTTCCGGAGTCCACCAGTCTTGCAAATTACCATCTTTTGTATATTGTCTTCCTTGGTCATCAAATCCGTGAGTCATTTCGTGGCAAATTACTGCACCAATTCCACCATAATTTACTGCATCATCGGATTCTGTACTAAAGAATGGATATTGAAGGATTGCCGCTGGAAAAACTATTTCGTTTCTGTTCGGATTGTAATAAGCGTTAACTGTTTGTGGTGTCATTCCCCATTCAGTTTTATCGACAGGTTTGCCAATTTTCGAAATAGTATAATCAAAGTTATATTTATTTGCATTTAAAACGTTTTGAACAAAATTATCTGGAGTAATATCTAATTTAGAATAATCACGCCATTTATCAGGATAACCAACTTTTACATTCATAGCGGCTAATTTTTCTTTTGCTTTTGCTTTTGTAGGTTCGCTCATCCAATCAAGATTAGTCATTCTATTGCTAAATGCGGCACGCATATTTTCAATTAATTCAAGAATTTTTGCTTTTGCTTCTGGTTTAAAATATTTTTTTACATAAATTTGACCTAATGCTTCCCCGATATTACTATTAATAGTTTCTAACACTCTTTTCCAGCGTGGTAAATTTTTGACTTTACCTGCAAATGTTTTTCCGTAAAAATCAAAGTTCTGATTGACAAAATCATCGCTAAGATAATCTGCCATAGAATTAATTACGTTCCATTTCAAATATTCTTTCCAATTTTCAATTGGAACTTCTTTTAATAATTTGTTAAAGCCTTTGAAAAATTCTGGTTGCCCAACATTTATATCGCCTGGATTGCTCAAGCCAATTTGTGTGAAATAAGATTTCCAATCAAAATTAGGTGTTAATTTTTGTAAATCCTCAATAGTCATTTTGTTGTAAATTTTGTTTGGGTCTCTTTGTTCCAACAAAGTCATCGACATATTCGCAATTTTGGATTCAATGTCCATAATATTTTTGGAACTGGCAGTGTTCCCGTCAATTTCATTATTAGTCAAATTGAACATATTTTCGATAAATTGAACATATTTTTCCCTTAATTCTTTGGAACGAGCATCTTGCAATGTATAATAATCTTTATTCCCAAGTCCTAATCCACCCTGGTAAAGTTGAGTAATTACCATTTGACTATTTTTTTCGTCAGCATTTGAATAGATTGCAAAAACTGGGAAAATTTCATAAGTATGCAGATAAGCAATAACGTCTTGTAAGTCTTTTGTATTCTTGATTGAAGCAATCTTGTCTAAAATTGGCTTAATTGGTTCAATACCTAATTTGTTTAATTTTGTCGAATCCATACCTGATTTGTAAAAATCGCCAATTTGTTGTTCCGGTGAGAATTTTTGAGCGTTCGTCATTTTTGCCGCTTCTTCTATCACAGATTTAAGTCTGTCGTTGTTTTCTTCTGCTAAAACATTAAAAGCACCCCAACGGCTGTATTCATCTGGTATTGGGTTGTTCTTCATCCAATTTCCATTTGCATATAAATAGAAATTAGTACCAGGAGAAATACTGGTATCCATATTCTTAGGGTCAATGGCATGGAAAGTATCTATTGTTGCTTGTTTCTGACAACTTACGGCAAACAAAGATAACACGAAAATAATTGTTGCATATTTCATTTTACTTTAACCTAATTGTTGTTTATTAAATTGTAAATTTTTGTTTAGACACTTTAAAATAAAAATGATTGTAAATTGATTAAGTATAATTATCTGTTTTGAATCATAAGAAAAATCAAGTAATTTGTTGCTTGTATTATCAAAGTATTTTTCTTGCGATAAAAACAACATAAAAGTAAGATTAATAATATGTTTGGAACTATAAATTGGGCTACTTGAAAGTAAATAAAATTTATTTCTTTTCTTGGCTGACTAATTCTTTTAATTTTTGATAGAGTTCATTTTCGCTGCCTTCTGCATAACCATTATGTTCCCAGACAATTTCACCTTTTCCATTAACTAAAAAAGTGTGAGGAGGATTGCTTACGTTCATTGCTCTTTTTAAATCGCTATTTTCATCAAGATAGAAATCAAATTTCCAGTTTCGACCTCTTACATAGGGAGCAACTTTATTAGAAGTTCTCGAATCATCAATAGAAACAGCAATAAAAGTAACTCCTGTTTCAGCCTGCCATTTTCCGTAAACTTTGGAAATATTGTTTAATTCACGGACGCAAGGAACACACCACGTTGCCCAAAAATCAATTATCACTGGCTTACCATTTTTTACAAAAGAAGTTGCATCAATTGTATTACCTTGTAAATCTTTAACTGTAACTTTTGGGAGTGTTTTAACGTCTTGTGTATATGCGTTATTTAAATTTAGTGAAATTAAAATTAAAAATGCGATTAATGTTAATTTTTTCATAATTTGAACTTTTATTTTTGTAATTAATGAAATTTTAAATATAAACGAAGCAAGGAGAAAAAAAATGAATAAAGTACTAAAAATCTTTTTTGTTGCAATATTGATTTTTGCAGCAAGTAACTTTGCGAAATCACAAGATTTGCATATTGTGGGGGATTCGCTTCTTTCTTTTGAAGCTAACATAACTGATAATTCAGATATTTTCGTAACAAAAAATATTAACAATTCAGGTTTTATGAATCTGAGTGTAAAAGTAAAAGTGAAAGTTATAAAAATGACAAGTGGGCATTCTTTTGATATATGTTGGGGGGCAAATTGTTTACCACCTGCAACGACTGATTGGGATAATTCACCAATATATACATTGAACTCTTTGACTACTACTCCAAATAATACGTTTTATGCACATTATTATCCGTATGATAAGGATAGCGACCCAATCCCTGGACAAGGTGTGTTGTTATATACGTTTTATGATGTAAATAATCCTGCTGATAATGCAAGTTTTCAAGCAACTTTTACTTTTACACAAGGAAATGATGTCTCAGAAATTTTCAGTGTAGTTGGGATTAAAACGCAAGTATCAATGGATAATATCTTGAATATTAATACTAACGGGAAACTTGGAGAATATACTGCGACAATTTATGATTTAAATGGCAATTTAGTTTACAAACAAACTTTTATGTCTGATATGAATTATAATTTAAATAACCTTTCAACAGGGGCTTACTTATTCTCAGTGGTTGATGCTAATGGTAAAAAAGTTTCAAATGGGAAATTTATAAAAAATTAATTTAAGTTAGAATATAAAAATAACAATAAAAATGGCTATTTCTAAAAATAGCCATTTTTCATTTCAAGTGTATTTTTTTTTGCATCTGACTGTAACTTTTTGCTTGTTTAATTGTCTTTGTTTATTATAATAAAATGATTTTTTGCTAAAAATTGTTGTTTAAACAAAAATGACTAAATTAAAGTAAAAAAAAGGGTAAGTATGAAAAAAGTGTTCTTATTTATTGTATTTGTAATTTCTACGAATATTGCATATTCCCAGTGGCAATCTATAAACCATGGTATATTTGGCGGCAATGTTTATGCACTTGCAGCTAATGGGGATGTAATTTTTGCAGGAACTTCGGGTGGTGTTTTTCTATCTACTAACAATGGAAGTAGCTGGGAACCAAAGAATAATGGTTTAATGAATGCGAGTGTTTATGTACTTGTAACTAATGGGAATGTGCTTTTTGCAGGAACTTCTGGCGGTGTTTTCTTATCTACTGATAATGGCAATAGCTGGGAGCAAAAAAATAATGGATTAACTAATACTAACGTTTATGCACTTGCAACTAATGGGAATATGCTTTTTGCAGGAACTTCTGGTGGTATTTTTCTATCTACTGATAATGGAAATAGCTGGGAACAAACGGAGGTTAATGGATTGATGGATATTGAGGTCTATACTCTTGCAATTAACGGGAATAATGTTTTTGCAGGTACCTGGAATGGCGTTTTTCTATCTACTGATAATGGAAACAGTTGGGAACAAAAAAATAATGGTTTAATGGATTTAGAACCTAAACATTTTGCTGCTGTTGTAACAGATGGGGACAATATTTATGTTGGTACTAATGATAATGGTGGAATTTATAGTCATAGCGGTGTTTTCCTATCTACTAATAATGGCAACAGTTGGGAGCAAAAAAATAATGGATTAACTAATACTAATGTTTATGCACTTGCAACTAATGGGAATGTACTTTTTGCAGGAACTTCGGGTGGTGTTTTTCTATCTACTGATAATGGAAATAGTTGGGAGCAAAAGGGGGAATTGACAATAAATAATAATATTTATGCTTTGGCGACCAATAATAACAATATCTTTGCTGGAACATCAGGATATATTTTTCTATCTACTGATAATGGCAACAGCTGGGAGCAAAAAAATAATGGTTTAGCAGATGCTGATACTCAAGATTTTAGTGTAAATGGTAATAATATTTTTATTGGGATTAATGGTGGTGGTGTTTTTCTATCTACTGATAATGGCAACAGCTGGGAGCAAAAAAATAATGGATTAACTAATACTGATGTTTATGCACTTGCAAATAATGGGAGTAACCTTTTTGTAGGAACTTTGGGCGGTGGTGTTTTCTTATCTACCGATAATGGGAATAGTTGGGAAGCAAAAAATAATGAATTAACTAGTACTGATATTTATGCACTTGCAAATCATGCAAATAATCTTGTGGTTGGTACTTCGGCTGGTGTCTTTCTATCTACTGATAATGGCAATAGTTGGGAACGAAAGATTAATGGATTAATGGAACTTTATATTAGAGCCGTGACAATAAATGGAAATAATATTTTTGCAGGAAGTGACAATGGTGATATATTTCTATCTACTGATAATGGCAATAGTTGGGTGCCGAAAACGAAGAATGGATTGATTAAAACTCGTATTTACACTTTTAATATAAGTGGGAATAATATTTTTGTAGGAACCGACTGGGGTGTTTTTCTGTCTACTGATAATGGCAACAGCTGGGAGCAAAAAAATAATGGTTTAACAAATAAACATATTTATGCACTTGCATCTACTGGAAATAATATTTTTGCGGGAACTTCAAATGGGATTTATTTTTCTACCAATAATGGTGATAATTGGGAAACAAAAAGTAACGGCTTGATTAATGTTGTTTATGTATATTCTTTATTAATAAATGGTGATAATATTTTTGCAGGGACTTATGGTGGTGGTGGTGCTTTTCGTGCCAAACTACATGATTTTGGTATTACAAGTATTAATGCGAATGAAGATAATTATATCAATAACGTAATTTCCCCAAATCCAGTATTTGATAAACTCAATTTATATAATTTGCCTGAAAATGCAAGGAGTTACGAGATTTACGACCAACTGGGAATAAAAGTCAGCGGCGGAATAATAGCAAATGAAATCGATGTTTCCACCCTACCAACTGGAATATATTTCTTAAAAATTGGAAATGAAAAGCCGATGAAATTTGTAAAGGTATAGATTCTTTGCTACGATCAGAATGACGGACTGGTACATGTCATTCCCTCGCAAGAGGGAATCTAATGGATTCTTCGCTTCGCTCAGAATGACGAAATTTTTTTTGCATCTGAGTTGTAACTTTTTTCAAAAAAAAACACTCTTTATAAATCACTCTTTATATATAAAGAATTTGCTAAATTAGAAAAGAAAGTTTTTACAAGAATGTAGATTGCGTTTCAATATCCTTGTTATTTTTGAATGAATATAAAGATGTATTTTTAATTTTATGTAGTTTTTGCTTATATTTTCTTAATTTGCATAAAAAAAGGTTATTGAAATGAAAATTAGATACATTTTTTGTTTGTTTGGTGCAGTAATACTTTTAACTACAATTATCACCAAAGCACAAACGATGAACTCAAAGGATTTGACTATTGCAATTTCGGCAGAAATTACCAAAACACCAAATCCATCGATTAAATTGAAGTGGGATAATTACAAAAATCCCAAAAGATATGATGTTTACAGGAAGGCGAAAAGCGATTTACTTTGGGGTAATCCAATCATAACGCTTGATAGCAATGCAACGGAATGGACAGATTTCAACGTAAAAGTAGGCGTCCCTTATGAATATCAAATTCTTGGGACAGGGCAAAAGTATGTAAAGCCATCAGCAACGGATTCTGGTTATGTTGATTTTACTGCAACAGGTTATATATTAGCAGGTATAGAAGTTTTACCTAATTTGTCGCCAGGTACCTGTTTGCTTTTAGTTGATTCAACGATGGTTGATATTTTAACAAATGAAGTAAATACATTGGCGGCAGATTTGCAAGGCGATGGCTGGAATGTAGTTGAAAAATCATCGCCAAGAGCAGAAAAATTTGATGGAGATAAAGTTAAATTAGTAAAAGGTATTATTGCTGATGTTTATAAAGAAAATGCTGATTTATCAAGTATTATATTAATAGGAAGAGTACCAGTGCCATATTCGGGTAATTTAAATCCAGATGGACATCCAGATCATCTAGGAGCTTGGCCTGCTGATGTTTATTATGGCACAATTAACGAATCTGCTCCTTGGACAGATGTTTCTGTGAATTCAACTACTGCTTCTCGTGAAGAAAATAAAAATGTGCCGGGCGACGGTAAATTTGATAATACCGTTTTAGATGATTTTGTGCAAGTTAAATTTGCTGTTGGAAGAATTGATTTTTATAATATGCCTCTTTTTTACGATTCTACAAAGGCATATCCAGAAGCAGAACTTGTTCGTAAATATTTAGTTAGAGATCATCTTTTCCGTACTAATCAATTAAACGTTGAATGGAAGGGATTAATAGATGATAATTTTTCAGCACAAAGTTATCCAGAAGCATTTGCCGCTTCTGCTTGGCGAGCATTTAGTAACTTTTTTCCTGCTGATAGTGTGCAAAATATTGATTATATTTCAACATTAAGCCAACATACTTATCTTTGGTCTTATGGTTGTGGTGGTGGTACTTATACTTCGGCAGGTGGTATTGGAGCATCTACTGATATGCAAAAAAATAACATTCAGGGAATTTTTACAATGCTCTTTGGTTCATATTTTGGAGATTGGGATAATCAAAATAATTTCTTACGCTCTCCACTTGCTTCTAATCCTGGGGCATTGACTATTGGCTGGTCAGGAAGACCACATTGGTTCTTGCATAGAATGAATCTCGGTGAAACTATTGGCTCGTCTTTATTATTAACGCAAAATAATAATAATTTATTTTATCCCAATATTTACTATACTGCTCAATATCCACAAGGAGTTTTATATACTACTGGTACTCGGGAAGTTCATATTGCTTTGCTTGGTGACCCAACTTTAAAAATGTTTAATAATAATGTTGCTACTCCATCAAATTTACAATTATCTGAAATGCCTAATGGGCATATTCAATTATCTTGGAATGCCCCTTCGCAAACTGGTGATTTTAAATATGTTGTTTATAGAGCAACACAAACAAATCAAACTTATCAACTTATTACGTCCGCTCCTATTGCAGAAACACAATTTGAAGATAATTTCCTTTATGATGGAACTTTGGATTATATCGTGAAAGCAGTTGAAATAGAAAATTCAAGAAGTGGTTCTTTTTATGCTTCAAGTAATCCTATTTTTGCTAATATTAAAACTACTGATGTCCCTAATGACAATAATAATAATGAAATTGCAATTTTCCCTAACCCAACCGCTGATTATTTAACTATTCAGTTTCAATCTTATTCCACGAATTCAAGTATAGAAATTTTAAATCTTGAAGGGAAAATTATTAATTCTTTCACATTCAATTCTGCTGTGAATGGTAGTAATAACTTAATTTATAATTTAAATGATTATAATAACAACAAGATTGGAAGTGGTGTGTATTTTGTAAAAATTTCAACGGGGACAGAAGTAATTTTACGAAAATTTATTAAGTATTAGCCGATCATCAATAATATCTAAATGCAATATTCCCAACAATTCTTGAAATTATTGGGAATATTTTTTTGTTGCTTTGGAACTCATTTATTTTGCGATTTTTTAATGAACATATTGCAACTAAATAATTATTTGGGTTAATTATTTCCTTATTTCCCTTTTATTTTTTTTGAATTTGCTCTTTTGCTTTATCTTTTAATTGATTGATTTTTTCTTTAGTTTTTTGGGTCTGTGGCAATTTCTTTGCCCTTTTTGATTACCGCTTTTGACCTTCTTTGCCTTTGTTGCCAGACTACTCCGTATGCCGTGGTATCTTTCACTTTACTGATAATGCCTCTTTTCTTTACTTATATTTTAGTTTCTGCATCTAAATTTTTTGATGAGAAGGCTAATCCAATGAATAACAAAGATATAATAATTTCCTTCGTTTGAATCACATTTAATTTTATTTAATATTTTTAAAAAATTCGGGACGATACTCAAAATGCATTGTATCGAAATGATACCATTTGCCGCCCCAAATGAATCCATGTTTTTCAAATATTTCCACAATTTCTAATGGTATTAAATTATGATATGGATATATTCCATTTTTATTTTCTTTTAAATTTCTCCAGTAATGTGAATGTTTCGTATTAATATCAATCGCAATACCGAAACTATGCATACTCAATTTATTTGTCCCTGCAATTACCCGCCAATTAAATGTTCCACCGATAGGTTCCAAGTATTCGAGAAATTTCTTTGGTAATTTATCTAATTCATCAGAAACTTTTTGAAGTTGAATCGCCGCTCCATTTATTCTAGAAAATTTGATTTTTATACCATAATTTTTCGGTAACCAAACGACATTCGTCAAATTCTTATTAACTTCATTTTTTGAATTACCATAAATTTTTCTAAAAAAATCATCATTTCTTATTCGACCTGGTTCAAAATTTTTCGGAATAGGAATTTGAAAGTCTTTCCCATAGACATAGTTTTGTGAGAACATATCAAAAATACTTGCATAATTCAAAGTATCCTCAAAAGTTTTTTTTTCATTAGAATTATTTAAGGGCAATTTTTCCCCTGATTTGAAATATACAAAATTAGAATCAACATTAACAATAATGTTATTATAGTTTTTCAGCAATATTTGCTTAATATCCTGAAAGTTCTTTTGAGCCTGAGATGGCGCAAAGTGCATCAACCCGAAAAACAAAATAATCCCAATTTTTCTAACAAATTGCATAATTCACTACAAAAAAAAAGTAAAAATAAGCAAAAAAAATTAAAAAATATCCCAAAAATATCCCAAAAATTTTTCTAACCTACAAAAAAAATGAGAAAAATAAATTACAATTAATTTATTCTATTTTGCAAAAGTATTAATATTCGTAATTATAGCGAAGTAACGTTTGTCGGTATGGTAAGGAAGCGGGTTTCGGAGCAAGAAACTGTCAACCTGCACTGAACTTAAATAGAAGCACAAAGTTCCAAGTTTGCACGTCAGCCTGCCTGATGCTTATAAATTATTAGAATAATTATTTATTTCTTTTTCCCTTATCGTTTTATGATTTGATGAATATTTTAGCCATCTTTTCTATACACTGTTCTAATCCAAGTTTTGCTTGTCCAAACATTTGCCCAAAGTCTGCAAACTCTTTAAAAGTTATTTCTGTTTTACTTCCTTCCATATTTTTAAAGTGATAATAGTTTCTGTGTCCTTTGGAAAGTCGGTTGGCATACCTATTTTGACTGGGTCAACAACATTACCATTTTCGTCTGATAAGTTTTGGATGTATTCAATTTTTTCATTGAGAATGATTTTCTTGTAAGTCCAAATGTTATACCAATCCTGTCCCCCATATTCCTTTGGGGCTCTCATACATACAAGTGATGTTCCTCCTTCATTAAAATTAATTTTTGCACTTGGACAGGTAAAGTTGTCTGGTCCCCACCAACGCTTTACAAGTTCAGGGTCAGTAAAAGTTTTCCAAACTAATTCAATTGGTGCATCAAAGACTTGTGAAATAATTATTTCTTTTTTCATTTTGTTTGTCTGCTTAAACTTTGCACGTCAGCCCGCCTGATGGAAAACCCGTGTTAGGTGTAGTTGTTATTTCTTTTTAGCAATGTATTCATCCATTCGACTCAATAATCTCCACCATTCACTCTTGTCTTTACGGAATGTTTTTGTTGCCACAGCTCTAACAAATATTTTTCGTAACTCATCGCCTCTAAAACTTCATATATGTTTTTTAATGTTTCAAAGGAGCGGTCTGTGTAGTTTGCATGACTAATAAAATGAAGTGCAGTCTGTTCTGCTTGAAATTCTGTCCGATGTTCTTCTCTAATTCTTTGCAATTCATTTTTAAACTGAACCTTTTGAATGAAGCAGGCAATTAGTCCGTCTACAAGTGTTCCAATTAAACCGGCTGCGACTATAATTATAGATAATGTCATAATGTTAAATGTTCAAAAAGATTTTTTACTGCTCTGTCATTAGGAAAGTCTTGATAGCAGTCAAAGTAGTTTTTTACTGCCTTTACAAAAAGTATCGCAGATTCGTTCTCGAAATCTCCGTCTACCCAAAGATTATCTCCGCTGTCGTTGTGCTTCAACTCATTTTTTACATTGTTTATCTTTTGAATTAATTCTTTGTCAGATGGTTTTTGTCCTGAAAAATAGGCGTAAACACTCCTTAGATAAATCACCTCGCCTTCAAGTTGATTTGTATTCGTCCGCTTCTTGGCTATTTGTCCGTGCATCTCCTCTGCTGCTCCAGACAGTGTGATGGAACAAACATAGTCACCCTTATTGTAGTGTCTTGCTGCTGCCTTAATTTGTTTTACAGCAATACCTTTCTTTTCCATGTCGATTTACAATTACGTCCAACTCTTTTATTTTCTTTCTCTTAATAAGCGCAAGTGCAAAAATACGGAAAAAATTAAAATTGTGTAAAATAATTTTGTGGTATGAAAAGTTGCCGATTGTGTGAATACTTTTTTATAATGTTCATTTTATAAGAGTCACTCAGCAATTATAGTATATTGTATGTTAACTGTATTTTTCAATAGTTTTTATTTCATTTTCAATTTGTTGTATTACTTCTTTATTTGTAATTTCACCATCTAAACTGAAAACTACAAATACTTTTCCTTTGTATTTTTCTTCAAAATCTCTAAAATTTGCTTTCATTCTCTCGGTTGTAGAGTAATTTCCAAAATTTGATTTGGCTGTAGCAGGTTTTATTTGAATACCAAAGGCATATTTACCTACAAATCCCAAATAATCAATATCTCCTGCGTGGTCAAGGTCTGTATCGCTTTCTACAAATTTTACTTTTGGAAAATATTTTGCCAATTCGTCATTTACAACCGATTTTTCTCGCAAATATCCGTCAAAAGTTCTGTTAATTGTTAGATTGTGAATATAATCAATACAATCTTTCAATGTCAAATCTTGAAATGCAGATGTCCATTCTGGTATAACTACTTCTGTTATCTTTTCATACAATCTTTCGCCTAATTCTTGCAAAATTTCAGGTGTTATTTTGATTGGATTTTTACTTTCTGTATATGCTTTCTCAAAATACCATTTTTCCCAATCTTCAATCGCTTTCGGCTGACATTCACGTATTAATGCCATAACTCCACCTACTTTATTTGGTTGAAAGTTGATAAGTTTGACAAGCATAATTTAAAACTTTTTCTTTCTTACCAAATTCTAATGAGTATTTCTTAATTTCCGTTGTCATTGATTAATTCGTTAAATTTATTTTTGTATTTATATTCATAACCGTTATCAACCAATGCAAAGCCGTTTTTAATTAAATGAGCATTGATGAATGTTTTGTTTTGTAAATAAAGATAAGCAAATAAATTATTTTGCTCGTCATATTTGATGTTGTCAAATTTTAGAAAAACTTTCTGACCTTTTGTTTTATTTAGTAGGAATTCGGTTGCTTTACTATTTTGCAATAAATCTTGCTTTATACCAATTAAACGAATTTTTAAACCTGTTGAAAGTTCAACTAATTCAGGTGAAATGATTTGTTTAACTGTGTAGAATTCTTCTCTTTTTCCACTTCCCTTATCTATTTTAGAGCCAAATTGAAGTTTTTTAACATCAATTTTTTTATCAAATTTATGAGTATCAACAAATATGTAAGGTAAATTTGAGATTTGACTTTCAAAATTATTTTCTTTCGGTTTTTGAGTAATAAATTCAAAATCTCCGCTATTAAACATTTGATTTGAATTAACTCCAATTTTTTCTTTAATTATGGGAATAAATTCAGGATTTATTTCGTATCCAATCGAATTTCTATCTAAAAGTCTTGCTGTCAAGGATGTAGTTCCACTACCTAAAAATGGGTCTAAAACAGTATCTCCAACAAAAGAAAACATTTTAATTAATCTTTTGGGCAATTCTTCGGGAAACATAGCAAGATGTCCACCGTCTTGTTTTGCACCTGCAAAATTCCAATGTCCGTTAAAATATGTATTCCATTCTTCTGTTGTCATTTTAGACAATTCTTTATTTTCGAAAGTTGGTTTTGGTGCATTTCCTTGTTTTTTAAAAATTAAGATAAATTCATAATCTAATTTGATAATACCATTTCTTGGATATGGGAAACTGCCCATTATACTCGCACCGCCCGATGTATTCATAGTGGTTGCTTTCTGCCAAATAATTGCTCCCATATAATCTAATCCTATTGTTTCGCAGAACTTTATTATTTCGGTTCGTATTGGAATTACTTTATAACGACCATAATAAACTGACCTTGCGAATTGGTCGCCAATATTTATACATAATCGGCAACCTTTATGTAAAACTCTATTACATTCGTTCCAAACTAAATTTAAATTATTGATGTAGTTTTCGTAACTATCGTGAAAACCAATTTGATTATCTGTGCCGTAGTCTTTTAATTGCCAATAAGGTGGCGAAGTAATAATTAAATGAACACTTTCATTGTCAAGTTCATTCATCATTCTACTATCACCGTTTATTACTTTATGTTTTGTATTTATCATCTTGTTTTATTTTAGGCAAAGGTAATCAATTTCGCTTTATTGCCAATCTAATATTTTCTGTTATTCCGATTACGTCCAACTCTTTTATTTCCTTTCTCTCAATAAGCGCAATTGCAAAAATACGGAAAAAATTATTTATTTTTTACTTATTTTGTTCAATATCCCAAATTTTTTATTAATTTTTAGTTTGTATTTTTATGCAAAAATTATTAATTTATTATCATATCATAAATTATTAAATTTGAGGTGTTTATGGGTTCAGAAGACGTTTACTATCCATCGCAAGAAGTGTTGGATTATGCAACTGTAAAAGAATACAATAGTTTGTACAAGTATTCTATAGAAAATACTGAAGCTTTTTGGGCGGAACAAGCTCAAAATCTCGAATGGTACGAGCCTTGGGATAAAGTTATTGACGATAGCGATAAACCCTTTTATAAATGGTTTGTTGGTGCAAAAACGAATATAATTCATAATGCTATTGATAGGCATTTAAAAACTGCTACACGGAATAAAATTGCTTTTGTTTGGGAAGGGGAAAATGGTGATTTGCGAGTTTTTTCATATCATGCTTTGAACCGAGAAGTTAGCCAATTTGCAAATATATTAAAAAGTATGGGAGTTAAAAAAGGCGATACTGTTACAATTTATATGCCTCAAATTCCTGAACAAATCTTTGCGATGCTTGCTTGTGCTAAAATTGGTGCGGTTCATAGTGTTGTATATGCGGGATTTAGTTATGAATCTTTGGGCGAAAGGATTAAAGCGGCAAAAAGTAAAGTTGTAATTACTGCAGATGGTGGTTTTAGAAAAGGGAAAATTGTTGATTTAAAGAGTATAATAAATGTTGCTTTAGAAGATAATCCATATACACAAGTTGTTATAACAGTAAAAAGGACAGGTCAAAATGTTGAAATGGTATCCGACAGGGATTATTGGTATCACGATTTAAAATCATTACCAATAGCAAGTATTAAATGCAACACCGAAGTTATGGAATCAACTGACCCATTATTTTTACTTTATACTTCAGGTTCAACCGGTAAGCCGAAAGGTTTGGTGCATACTCATGGTGGATATTCAGTTTATACGTATTCAACAATGAAAATGCTTTTGGATGTCAAATCTGAAGATAGAATATGGACGGCGGCTGACCCAGGTTGGATTACTGGGCATAGTTATATTGTTTATGGTCCTTTGATTAATGGCGCAACAATGTTTTTATATGAAGGTGCACCAAATCATCCATACCCAAATCGTTGGTGGCAAATGATAGAAAAATATGGAATAACAATTTTATATACATCGCCAACAGCAATTAGAGGTTTAATGCGATTTGGTGAATCTTGGGTAAAAAGGCACGACATTAGTTCCTTGCGATTGTTAGGAAGTGTCGGAGAGCCAATCAATCCAGAAGCTTGGAAATGGTATTATGAAGTTGTAGGCAATAAAAAATGCCCAATAATTGATACTTGGTGGCAAACTGAAACTGGTGGGCATATCATTGCTCCATTGCCAATTTTTCCACTTAAACCTGGGAGTGCTACCAAACCTTTCTTTGGTGTGCAAGTTGCGGTAGTTGATGATGATGGTAATCAAGTTCAACCCAATGAACAAGGTAATTTGGTAATTAAGAATCCATGGCCAGGTATGGCTTGCTGTGTACACGAAGATAGAGAAAGGTGGATAGAAACATATTGGAAAAAATACGAGAAATTTGGCTGGTACCACCCAGGCGATGCCGCTAAATACGATGATGATAATTATATTTGGATTATTGGTCGTTCAGATGATGTAATTAAAGTAAGTGGTTATCGGCTTGGAACTGCCGAAATAGAAAGTGCGCTTGTTAGTCATCCCGCTGTTGCCGAAGCTGCCGCAATTGCTTTGCCACATTCATTAAAAGGAAATGCTATTTATGCTTATGTAATATTGAAAAAAGATTTTGCCGTAACTGCTGATTTAGAAAATGAATTAAAAGATCAAGTAACTAAATTAATGGGACCTATTGCTCGCCCCGAAAGTATTACTTTGGTAGATTCTTTACCAAAAACAAGAAGCGGGAAAATTATGCGAAGAGTATTAAAAGCACGAGCTCAAGGGCTTGATGTCGGTGATATAAGCACTTTGGAAGAATAAAAGTTTTTTTCATTTGTTTAGAATGAGATTGGATTATAAAAGAACCTCTTATAAAAAATAGAAAAGAGGTTCTTTTATTCTAAAATTGGTATATGTTCTTTTAATATTAATCAACTTGAATTAAGGGCAAAGTTGTGATTCGTATTTGCTTTGTACAAATATTAGGTTAAAAAAAAAGCATATAGCGTATTTATCCTTTTATTCGGCAATTGTAATTAATATTAAGCCTCTTTTAATTTATAATATATACAGGGATTAATTATGATACATATATATAATGTTGTTAATAGAAGATATCGTTTTATGTTAGTCTTGCCGTTTGTTTTTTTTACTTTGAATTTTTGTTATGCGGGACCTCCTTTTAATACTGATGACCCAGAACCTGTTGAGTTTAAACATTGGGAATTTTATTTATCATCTGCTATGAATTTTGACAAAGCCGATTTCAATGCTACATTACCACATTTTGAAGTAAATTACGGCTTAATTCCCAACGTGCAAGTTCATCTCTTAATTCCGGTGGAATATACAAGAACAAGTGATAATCATAATTACGGTATAGGAAATACTGAACTCGGATTTAAATATAGGTTTTATAAAGATTCCAGCGATTTTCAAATCGGAATTTTCCCTTTGGTAGAAGTGCCGACAAGCGGAAAGTGGGAGCATATAGGACATAGCAATTTTCAAATTTATCTTCCACTATGGCTTCAGAAAAGTTGGGGCAAACTAACAACTTATGGAGGAACGGGTATTTGGTATAATTCAAGGACACAACAACAAAATTGGTTATATGTGGGTTGGGAATGCCAATATTCCTTTTCGGAATTAATTACATTAGGAGGTGAATTGTATTATCAAACAGCAAGCAAAAAGAGCGGCGAATCTGATATGGGGTTTAATATGGGGGGATTTATTGACCTATCAGGTAAGTATCATATACTGTTTTCTCTTGGGCATAGTTTGATGAGTTCAAATTCTTATTTTGTCTATTTCGGATATTTATTTACAATTTAAAATGATAAAATAGGATAAAAGTTTTTTAAATATTGTTAATTGAACAATATATTACAATTATTATTACAAAATAAATTTAATTGTTTCTAAATAAAAAATAAAAGCAATCGTTAATACATTACTATTTTTAAATAAAAAACAACAAAAAGACCAGTTGAGCTAGGAAGAGACTACTTTTTGGGAAGTATTTATTCGTCGAGTTTATTTATATGAGAATAGATAAATTTTTTAATTTAAAAAAAAATATTTTTTTATTAAAAAATTTTGTTATGTGAAAAATTCTTTTTAATTTTGTAAGCTCTATAAGGAACAAAACTAAAAAGATTCATTAGGAGATAATGTGCCGACAATTAGTCAATTAGTTAGAAAAGGAAGAAAAGGGGTAGTTTACAAAAGTAAATCACCTGCTTTAAAAGGTTCGCCGCAAAGACGTGGTGTTTGTACAAGGGTATATACAACAACACCAAAGAAACCAAATTCGGCTTTGCGTAAAGTAGCTCGTGTAAGATTATCTTCACAATTGGAAGTAACAGCATATATTCCTGGTGAAGGACATAATTTACAAGAACACTCAATCGTATATGTGCGTGGAGGTAGAGTAAAAGATTTGCCAGGTGTTCGTTATCATATAATTAGAGGAACAGCAGATACGCAAGGCGTTGCAGATAGAAAACAAGGTCGTTCTAAATACGGCTCCAAGAAGAAGAAAGCAGCTGCTCCAGCAAAAGGTGGTAAAAAGTAATAAGGTGAAGAAATGAGAAAAAAAAGAGCTGAAATAAGAAGAATTGCAGCAGATACAAAATTTAACGATGTGCTTGTTGCTAAATTAATAAATTATTTGATGTTGCAAGGCAAAAAGAGTACGTCTACAAGATTGGTTTATGATTCTTTTGATTTAATAAAAGATAAAACAAAAGAAGAACCATTGGAGATATTTAAGAAAGCAATCTCTAATATAGCTCCTGTAATAGAAGTCCGTTCACGTAGAGTAGGTGGTGCAACATATCAAGTTCCAGTTGAAGTAAAAGAAAACCGTCGCATAGCTCTTGCTTTAAGATGGCTTAAAAATTATGCAAGAGATAGAAAAGAAAAAACGATGGCAGCAAAGTTGGCTGCTGAAATTATTTCTGCCTCCAAAGGCGAAGGTTCCTCTTTTAAGAAGAAAGAAGATGTTCATAGAATGGCTGAAGCTAACAAAGCTTTTGCTCATTTTAGATGGTAGATAATAGATTAGTTCTTTGACAATTGAATAATTAGTGCAATGGCAAGAGTAGTTCCAATATCCAAAATCCGAAACATCGGTATAATGGCACACATTGACGCAGGGAAAACTACAACAACTGAACGTATATTGTATTATTCAGGCTATCTTCATAAAATTGGAGAAGTCGATGAAGGTACTGCGTTTATGGATTATATGGAACAAGAAAGAGAGCGAGGAATAACTATCACTTCGGCAGCTGTAACAGCTTTTTGGAATGGTTATCAAATTAATATAATAGATACTCCAGGACATGTTGATTTTACATCAGAAGTGCAACGCTCATTAAGAGTCCTCGATGGGGCAATTGCAGTTTTTTGCGCTGTTGGTGGTGTTGAACCCCAGTCCGAAAGAGTCTGGCGACAAGCAGATGAATTTAAAGTGCCACGTATCTCGTACGTGAATAAACTTGATAGGATGGGTGCTAATTTTGAACATGTCCTTGATATGGTCAAAGAAAAACTATCTGCAAACCCTATTGCTATCCAAATCCCGATGGGCACCGAAGAAAATTTCTCGGGCATCATCGACCTCATTAAAATGAAGTCTTACTACTTCGATACTGAAAAATATGGCGCAGAATATAATATTTCACCAATTCCCGATAAATTTTTAAAACAGGCTCAAGATTATCGCTCCATTCTCTTAGAAAAAATTGCTGAAATTGATGATACTTTGATTGATAAGTATCTTGCAGGAGAAGATTTTTCCGAAACTGAAATTAAATCTGCTTTGCGAAAAGGTACTCTCGCAAATGCTTGTGTTCCAGTTTTTTGCGGTTCTTCTTTGAAAAATGCAGGTGTGCAACCTTTGATTGACGGTGTTATTGATTATTTGCCTTCTCCCGAAGACATTGAGTCGGTTCATGCTTTCGATGTTAATGACCATAGTAAAGAAATTCTTGTTAATCTAAATGATGAAGAATCCTTTTCGGCTCTTTCTTTTAAAGTTTTATCTGATCCTTTTGTCGGTCGCTTGAACTTTATAAGGATTTATTCAGGTTCATTGAAAGTTGGTCAATCCGTTGAAAATGCTTCTGTTTCTAAAAAAGAAAAGGTAAATAAAATTTTTAAAATCTTTTCAAATCGTAGAGAAGAAATTTCAGAAGCTTATTCAGGCGAAATTGTTGCAATTCCTCAAATGAAATTTACCTCGACTGGTGATACGCTTTGCTTAAATAAAATGCTGATGTATGATAAAATTAGATTTCTTGAACCTATGATTGATATGTCTATCGAAGCAAAAACACTTGCAGAACAAGATAAATTACTTGTAGCGTTAGCCAAATTGTCCGATGAAGACCCAACGTTCAGATTCAAAAACGATAATGAAACGGGACAAATTATTATTAGTGGTGTCGGAGAATTACAATTAGAAATTGCTGTTGATAGATTAAAGCGAGAATTTAACGTAGAAGCAAGAGCAGGCAAGCCACAAGTTTCGTATCGTGAGACAATTAAGATGGAATTTGAAGAAATGTTCCGTTATCAAAGACAGCACAACAATAAAGAACAAGTTGGTCAAGTAAAAATTGTTGCTATGCCAAATGGTGCGAAGGGAAATGAAGTTATTGATGGAACAAATGATAAAAAACTAAATAAAAATATACTAGAAGCGGCAATTTTAGGGATACAAGAATCTTTACAAGTTGGAAATGAAGGCTACCCTTTGCAAGATGTAAAAGTTGTGTTGAAGGAAGTTGAATATATTGATGGTGTTACAACTGAATTAGGCACTAAAATTGCATCATCAATGGCAGTGAAAGAATCTTTGAGAAAAGTAGGAACGATTTTATTAGAACCTATATTCAAGGTTGAAATCATTTCTCCCGAGCAGTATGTCGGAGAAATAATTTCAGATTTGAACTCGAGAAAAGGAAGAATAGAACAAATTGATACAAAAGGTAACTTGCAAACAATTGAAGGATTTGCACCATTGTCTAATTTATTCGGTTATGTAACGTCGCTTCGTTCCTTGTCGCAAGGAAGAGCAAGTTTTACAATGTTGTTTTCACATTATAGTGAAAAACAATAAGAAATAAAGAAAAGTTTGAAAAAGCAGATAAAAAATAAAAAAATAAAAAATCGGAGTATATAATGGCTAAAGAAGTTTTTGTAAGAAATAAACCACACGTCAATGTAGGAACAATCGGTCACATTGATCATGGTAAAACAACATTAACAGCTGCAATCACAATGGGATTGTACAAAAAATTTGGAAAAGGCGAAGTTCGCACATTCGATTCAATTGATAATGCACCAGAAGAAAAAGCACGTGGAATAACAATTGCAACAGCACACGTAGAATACGAAACAGAAAACAGACACTATGCACACGTAGATTGTCCAGGTCACGCAGATTATATTAAAAATATGATTACTGGAGCGGCTCAAATGGACGGTGCAATATTAGTAGTTGCTGCAACAGATGGACCAATGCCTCAAACAAGAGAACACATCTTGTTGTCATACCAAGTAGGTGTTCCACGTATCATTGTGTTCTTAAATAAAGTAGATGCCGCAGATCCAGAATTGCTTGACTTAGTTGAATTGGAAGTACGTGAATTATTGACATCGTACAAATTCCCAGGTGAAGAAGTGCCAATCATACGTGGTTCAGCATTGCATGCATTAGATGCAGGTTCAGCAAGTGATGCAACAGTAGATGACCCACGTTTGCAATGTATCTATGAATTGATGGATGCAGTGGATACATATATACCAACACCACAACGTGATGTAGATAAACCATTCTTAATGCCTGTTGAAGACGTGTTTTCAATTACAGGACGTGGAACAGTAGGAACAGGACGTATTGAAAGAGGTAAAGTTCATGTAAATGAAGAAGTAGAAATCGTTGGCTTCGGAATGCACAAGAAAACAACTTGTACAGGTGTTGAAATGTTCCGTAAATTGTTAGATGAAGGACAAGCTGGTGATAACGTTGGTTTATTGCTTCGTGGAATCGATAAAAAGGAATTGGAACGTGGAATGGTTGTTTCTAAACCAGGTTCAATAACTCCTCACCATCATTTCTTTGCACAAATTTATGTGTTGAAAAAAGAAGAAGGTGGACGTCATACACCATTCTTTGATGGGTACCGTCCTCAATTTTACTTCCGTACAACTGATGTAACAGGGTCCATTAAATTGCCAGACAAAATTGAAATGGTTATGCCAGGTGATAACTTGGATAATATTGATGTTGAACTTATTACTCCGATTGCTATGGAAGAAGGATTACGTTTTGCAGTTCGTGAAGGCGGACGTACAGTTGGTGCAGGTGTTGTAACAAAAATTATTGAATAATAAAGTAAGCATAAAAATATGCAAAAAATAAGAATAAAATTAAAATCTTACGATCATAATTTGATAGATAAAAGTAGCGAAAAGATTGTAAGTACATTGAAACAAACAGAAGCACTGGTCATTGGACCAGTGCCACTGCCAACAAGGCGTTCGGTTTATACAGTGAACCGTTCACCGCACGTTGACAAGAAATCAAGAGAGCAATTTGAACTATTAACTCATAAGAGATTGATTGATATTTTCAATTCATCTCAAAAAACAATTGATGCACTGATGAGGCTTGAGCTGCCGGCAGGTGTAGATGTAGAAGTCAAAGTATAAGGAAAAAATGAAAGCTGCAATTCTAGGTAGAAAAGTAGGAATGACTACTATCTATTCAGAGGAAGGAAAACAAGTTCCTGTAACGCTTATTCAAGCGGGTCCTTGTCCTATTGTAAAAATTAGGACACAAGAAAAAGATGGATATCAATCTATTCAAATTGGGTTTGATGAAGTAAGTGAAAATAAAGTAAATAAGCCCGACCTCGGTCAATTTAAGAAAAATAATATTAAGCCACATAAAATCTTAAAAGAATTTAGAGAATTGGACGGTAAAGTTGGGGATTTAATTACAGTGGAAAATTTTACAAAAGGCGATAAAGTAAAGATATCAGGAACATCAAAAGGACGAGGATTTCAAGGTGTAGTTAAAAGACACCATTTCGGTGGTATTGGTATGGTTACGCATGGACAATCGGACAGATTGAGACATCCTGGTTCAATCGGAGCGTCTTCTTATCCTTCAAGAGTATTGAAAGGTTTAAGAATGGCTGGAAGAATGGGTGGTAAGAAAACTTCTGTTAGAAATATGGAAGTTGTAGATATATATCCAGAACAAAACTTGATTTTAATCAAAGGTAGTGTTCCTGGTGCAAAAAATGGATTGTTAGAAATTGTAAAGAGTTAAAAAATGCAAATAGATGTATATAATCCAAAAGGCGATATAGTAGGCAAAGCTGAATTGAAAGATGAAGTCTTTGCTGTTGAACCCAACGAATATGCGATGCATCAAACAGTGGTTGCATATTTAGCTCATCAACGTCAAGGTACACATAAAACAAAAACAAGAGCCGAAGTATCCGGTGGTGGAAAGAAACCATGGAAACAAAAAGGTCGTGGAACTGCTCGTGCTGGTTCAAGCCGCTCACCTTTGTGGATCGGTGGTGGAACTGTTCACGGTCCTAGACCTCATAAATATAATTTATCAGTTCCTGTTAAAGTTAAAAGATTAGCAAAAAAATCTGCACTTTCTTTGCGTGCTAATGAAAATACTTTGAAAGTGTTGAATGAATTTAATATTTCAGAATTCAAAACTAAACAAGTTAATGAATTATTGAATAATTTAAAATTGATTGGTCAATCTACTTTAATTTTAACTTCCGAGTTGGATAAGAACTTCTTTGTATCAGCAAGAAATATCCCAAAAGTTGATGTTTTCCCGGTTGATAAAATTTCTGCTTATGATATTTTGAAACATAAAAATATTGTGATTCTTCAAGATGCAATTTCAAAAATTGAAGATAATTTAATGTAAGGTGATGAAAATGTATGAGATAATTAGAAAGCCGATTATAACAGAAAAAGCGATGTCAATGAGTGATTCAAGACAATATGCTTTTGAAGTTGATCCACAAGCTAATAAAATTGAAATTAAAAGAGCAGTTGAAGAATTATACGAAGTTAAAGTTGATAACGTACGAACTTTAAGAGTAAAAGGGAAAAATAAATCCCGTTTTACTCGGAAAGGGTTAATGAAAGGAAAAACGAGGTTACGTAAAAAAGCATACGTAACTTTAAAAGAAGGTTTTTCAATAGAAATAGTTTCAGGCGCACAAGAAGAATAAAGAGTTAGAAAAATGGGAATAAGAAACTTAAAACCAATAACACCAGGAACAAGATTTTATTCAGTAGATGATTTTTCTGATATAACAACAGGTAAACCATATAAAAAATTACTTGTTCCATTGAAAAAATCTGGTGGAAGAAATAATACAGGCAGAATTACTTCACGTCATCGTGGTGGTGGAAGCAAAAGAATGTATCGTATTATCGATTTTAAAAGGGACAAAATAAATATCCCAGCTAAAGTTGAAACAATAGAATACGACCCAAATCGTACGGCAAGAATAGCTTTGATAAAATATCAAGATGGAGAAATTCGCTATATTCTTGCTCCAGATAAAATTAAAGTTGGAGATGAAATTATAGCATCACCAAGTGCAGAATACAAAGATGGGAATGCTTTACCTTTAAAGAATATACCCGTAGGCTTGTTTATTCATAATATAGAATTGAAACATGGTAAAGGTGGGCAATTAGCAAGAAGCGCAGGTGTGAATTGTCAGTTACTCGCAGTAGAAGGGAAATATGCTCATATTAAAATGCCTTCTGGTGAAATTAGAATGGTCAATAATAATTGTTATGCAACAATCGGAACTGTAAGTAACACAGAACACAATAATATACTTTGGGGTAAAGCAGGAAGATTACGTTGGAAAGGAATAAGACCACAATCACGCGGAATGGTTATGAACCCAGTAGATCACCCAATGGGTGGTGGTGAAGGTGCATCTAAATCTGGTGGTGGTCGTCAACATCCTGAATCGCCTTGGGGTAAATACGCAAAAGGTTTGAAAACAAGAAAACCAAAGAATAAATCTAATAAATATATTGTACGTAGAAGAAATAAAAAGTAAAAATAGGAAGAAAGAATGTCCAGATCGTTAAAAAAAGGTGTATTTGTCCATTATAAATTGCTTAAAAAAATAGCAGAATTAAATGATTCTAAGAAAAAGCAAGTTATCAAGACATGGTCAAGAGCATCTATGATTATGCCCGAATTTGTTGGACATACCGTAGCTGTTCATAATGGAAAGAACTTTGTTCCGGTTTATATCACAGAAAATTTAGTTGGACATAAACTTGGCGAATTCGCTCCAACAAGAGTTTATAGAGGTCATGCTGGTCACAGAAAAGATGGAAAGAAATAAGAGGAGACTATGGAAGCAAGAGCAATTAAAAAAAATATAGGGTCATCACCTGTAAAAATGAGATTGGTGATTGATATGATTAGAAATAAAAGTGTGGCAGAAGCTATCGGTATATTGCACTTTTCTCCAAAAAGTGCAGCCAGAGTAGCAGAGCAAACATTGCGCTCAGCCATCTCTAATCTTTCTAATAAAAGGAAAGATATAGGCTCGCCAGCTAATGAAGAACAATATTTTGTGACAGAAGCATTTGTGAACGTCGGTCCAACAATGAAAAGAATTTTACCTGCCCCAATGGGTAGAGCTTTTAGAATTCGTAAAAGAAGTAATCATCTGACAATAGTAGTTTCTGATGGTTCAGAAAAAGAAATATCAAAAGAAAAAAATGAGGAGTAAGTCTTGGGTCAAAAAACTAATCCAGTAGGTTTACGTCTTGGCATTACACGTGGTTGGGATGCTAACTGGTTTGATGATAAAAATTACTCAGATAAATTGTCTGAAGACCTTAAAGTAAGAAGTTATATACGCAATAGAAAAAAAAATGCAGGAATATCAAGAATAGTAATTGATAGAACAGCAAAACAGCTTAGAATAACTATTCATACTTCAAGACCAGGTGTAATTATAGGAAAATCCGGGAAAGACATAACTCAACTTGAATACGAGTTGAAAAAAGTAACAGGTAAAGAAGTCAAAATATTAATTCATGAAATCAAAAGACCCGAATTAGACGCTTATTTAGTTGGAGAAAATATAGCCTCACAATTGGAAAAAAGAGTGTCTTTCCGTAGAGCAATGAAACTCGCAGTTTCATCAGCTATGAGAATGGGTGCAATCGGTATTAAAGTAATGTGCAGTGGAAGATTAGGTGGAGCTGAAATGGCAAGAACAGAACAATATAAAGAAGGACGTACGCCATTACACACTTTACGAGCAGATATTGATTATGCTACTCAAAGAGCTGAAACAATATATGGCTCAATCGGTATTAAGGTTTGGATTTTCAAAGGTGAAGTTTATTAAGAATTGAGGTAAGAAATGTTAGCACCAAAAAGAGTAAAATACCGTAAACCGCAGCGTGGCAGAATGAGAGGGAAAGCCTATAGAGGTTCTACTATTTCATTCGGTTCTTATGCACTAAAAGCAATGGAACCAGCGTGGATTACAAATCGCCAAATAGAAGCAGCTCGTATTGCTATAAATAGATACTTAAAACGTGATGGTAAAGTTTGGATAAGAATATTTCCTGATAAAGCTTATACAAAAAAACCTGCTGAAACGCGTCAAGGTAGTGGTAAAGGAAATCCCGAAGGTTGGGTTGCTGTTGTAAAACCCGGCAGAATTATGTTCGAAGTTGACGGTGTATCAAAAGATTTGGCTGTCGAAGCTTTAAGATTAGCTTCACATAAATTGCCAATTAAAACAAAGTTTGTTGAACGAATTGATTTGGTTTAAAAATGAAAGCAAGAAAAGCAAAAGATTTGAGAGAATTAACTGATAAAGAACTTGATAATTTGCTTGATGAATCAAGAGAAACATTAACAAGGCAAAGGATACAACATTCTTTGAAGCAACTTACAGATACAGCAGGTTTGAAAGTTTTGAAAAAAGATATTGCGAGAATACGCACTATTATTAACGAAAGAAAACAAGCGAAGTAAAATGGACGATAAATTAGTTATTCAGAAAAATGAAGTGGTTGGCAAACAACCACATAAAAGAATACTTCAAGGTGTTGTAGTTTCAGATAAACCTGAAAAAACAATCGTAGTGAAAGTAGAAACACAAGTAGCCCATCCACTTTATAAAAGATATTACAAACAAAGTAAAAAGTTTATGGCTCAAGACGAAAATAATGATGCTAAAACTGGTGATAAAGTGAGAATTCGTGAAAGTCGCCCGCTGAGCTCTAAAAAGAGATGGGAATTAATTGAAATTGTTGAACGTGCTAAATAATAGGGGCTAAAAATGATACAGGAAGAAACAAATTTAACAGTTGCAGATAATTCTGGTGCAAAAAAAATTAGATGTATCCGTGTTCTTGGTGGACATGGAAAACAATACGCATCATTGGGCGATTTAATTGTTATTACCGTAAAATCTGCAATTCCAAATGCACCTGTTAAAAAAGGTAAAGTTTATAAAGCAGTTGTAGTGCGTACTAAAAAAGAAGTACAGAGAAAAGATGGCTCATTTATTCGTTTCGATGATAATGCAGCTGTTTTACTAAACGAAAAAGGTGAACCACGTGGAACACGTATCTTTGGACCCGTAGCAAGAGAATTACGTGAAAAAAATTATATGAGAATTGTCTCATTAGCACCTGAAGTTATTTAATTTGAACGAGGGATATTATGAAATTGAAAATTAAGAAAAATGACCAAGTTATAGTTATTGCTGGTAATGATAAAGGCAAAATAGGCAGAGTTCTTCAAGTTTATCCTGATAAAATGAGAATTTTAGTCGAAGGTGTAAATATCCGTGTAAAAGCTACACGTCCAAATAATAACAATCCACAAGGTGGTCTGGTGCATAAAGAGATGCCAATTCATTATTCAAACGTGCAATTAATTGATTCTGAAAAAAAACCAACTCGTATCGGAATTCAATTCTCTGATAAATTGAATACGAAAGGTAAATCAATTAAAATTCGTTATGCTAAAACTAACGGAAAAGAAATATAATTAAAGTAGGTATGAGAAAATGGCAAAAGTAGCAAAAAAATCAAGTGGTAAACCCGGGTCAAAGAAATTTGATTTCGTGATGGAAGGGAAAAGAATTGAAGAAGTTAAAGATCAATCTATTCCTAAACCACGTCTTTATGATTTTTATCTTAATAATGTTGTAAATGAATTAAAAAAGAAATTCAATTATAAAAATGCAATGCAAGTGCCTAAACTTGTAAAAATTACCTTTAATATGGGAATTGGTGATGCAGTATCCGACCCAAAATTATTGCAAAATGCAATTAATGAACTGGAATTAATTACAGGTCAACGTCCTGCAATAACTAAAGCAAAAAAGTCTATTTCTAACTTCAAATTGCGTCAAGGTATGCCTATCGGTACTATGGTAACATTAAGAAGGGCAAAAATGTATGAATTCCTTGATAGATTTATAAATATTTCATCACCACGTATCAGAGACTTCCGTGGGTTCTCAGATAAAGGATTTGATGGTCGTGGGAATTATTCAATTGGAGTTAAAGAGCAAATTATATTTCCTGAAATAGATGTAGATAAGGTAGGACGTATAACAGGTTTAGATATAACATTTGTAACAACAGCTAAAACAGATGAAGAAGCGTATGCTTTGCTCAAAGAATTCGGATTTCCATTTAAAAAGAATGAATAGGTGTAATATAAATGGCTAAATTAAGCGTAGTACAAAGAAATGCAAAACGTGTTCGCTTGGCAGAAAAATATCAAGCAAAACGTGAAGAATTAAAAGCAAAAGGTGATTGGGAAGGTTTACAAAAACTTCCAAGAAATAGTTCACCAACGAGAATAAGGTTGCGTTGCTCAGTCACAGGACGAGGACGTGGTGTTTATCGTAAATTTGGGTTATGCAGGAATCAATTGAGACAATTGGCTCTTGAAGGAAAATTACCCGGTGTTCACAAGGCAAGTTGGTAAAAGAAGAGGAAAAAGATGCCAGTAACAGATCAAATTGGAGATTTTTTAACAAGAATAAGAAATGCAGGTTCAGCTGGGCTTTCGCATGTAGAAGCTCCGAAATCAAAAATTAAAATTCATATAGCTGAAATTCTTGTTAACCAAGGTTTTATTGATAGTTTTGAACTTGTTGAAGACGGAGTTCAAGGCAAAATCAAATTAAAACTACGTTATTACAACAAAAAGCCTGTAATACGTGAAGTAAAAAGAGTATCGAAACCAGGGCGCCGTGTGTATTTCCCGGTTGAATTGTTGCCAAAAGTCCATAATGGACTAGGGGTTGCTATTATTTCAACTTCAAAAGGAATTATGACTGATAAACAAGCAAGAAATTACAATGTCGGTGGTGAAGTAATTTGTACAATTTGGTAAAATAATCGGAGAATTTAAAGTGTCAAGAGTAGGAAAAAAGCCAATTACGATTCCGAGCAAAGTGCAAGTTACAACAGTTGGGAATCTAATAAAAGCAAAAGGACCATTAGGGGAACTTAGCTTTGAAGTGCCAGAATCAATCTCATTTGTTCTTGAAAATAATACAATTGTATTTTCTAGACAAAGCGATGATAAAAAAATTAGAGCATTACATGGTTTAAGTCGTGCTTTAACTTATAATGCAATTTATGGAGTATTTGAAGGTTTCTCAAAAACATTGAAAATTGAAGGTGTTGGTTATAAAGTTGAATTGAAGGGGACAGGACTTTTGTTCTCTCTCGGATATTCTCATCCAATTTATTTCCTCCCTCCTGATGGAGTAACATTTGAAGCTCCTAATGCCAATACTGTTATTGTTAAAGGTTCTAACAAAGAAATAGTAGGGCTTGTTGCTGCTAAAATCAGAAAATTAAGACCACCTGAGCCTTATAAAGGGAAGGGTGTTCGCTATGAAGGTGAATATATTCATAGAAAAGAAGGTAAAAAAGCTTCTAAATAATAGAAATAAACTGTGAAAAACAATGAATAGATTTGAATTAAAAAACAAAAGGCATCTTAGAAGAAAACTTTCTGTGAGAAAAACAATTTTTGGAACAGCAGAAAGACCAAGATTAACTGTCTATAGAAGTTTAAATAACTTCTTTGTTCAATTGATTGATGATAGAAATGGCAAAACTCTTGCTGCTGCATCAACAATAGATAAAGATGTAAAAAACGTTATTTCAGATAAAATGCCTAAAATTGAAAAATCAAAAGTCGTAGGAAAAGTAATAGCACAGAAAGCCAAAGAACATAATATTGTTAGTGTTGTTTTTGACCGTAATGGTTATGAATATCACGGAAGAGTAAAAGCATTTGCTGATTCAGCAAGAGAAAATGGACTTGAATTTTAAGAAAAGGAGAGAAAAGTGGCATTAGTAAAATCTTCAGAATTAGAACTTACCGATAAATTAGTTCATGTGGGTCGTACTGCAAAAGTAGTAAAAGGTGGACGTAGATTTAATTTCGCTGCGTTAGTTGTTGTAGGAGATAGAAATGGACATGTCGGTTATGGTTTAGGTAAAGCAAGCGAAGTTGTAGATGCTGTTACCAAAGCAACTGAATCCGCTAAGAAAAATATACATTCGGTGATTATTCAAAATGGAACAATTCCACACGAAGTATTAGCAAAGTTTGGAGCTGCAAAAGTGCTTTTGAAGCCTGCATCACCAGGAACTGGTGTTATTGCTTCCGGTGCAATACGAGCTATTTTGGAAATGGCTGGTGTTGAAAATGTGCTTACTAAAAATTTAGGCTCGTCTAACCCTCACAATACTTTAAAAGCGACAGTAAGAGCATTAGAATCTATTGAAGATGCCGCTTCAGTTGCAGCTCGTAGAAAAATTTCAATCGAAAAAGTAATTAAGGGGTAATGACAATGGGCAATTTAAAAATAACTCAAACTCGTAGTATTATTAAAACATTAGAAAATCAAAAGAGAACTATTAAAGCTCTCGGATTAGGTAGACCAAATTATTATAATATTCTACCTGATAATCCTCAAACTTGGGGAATGATTGAGAAAGTTAAACATTTAGTTATTGTTGAAAAATTACCTGAATAATAGAGAATATAAAATGAAACATATAGGTAATATCCAAGTTCCAAGTGGAGCAAAGAAAAAAAGTAAAAGAATTGGACGTGGTCAAGGTTCAGGGAAAGGTGGTACAGCTACTCGTGGACATAAAGGACAAATGTCTCGTAGTGGAGCAAAGAAACCTGCTTTCTTTGAAGGTGGTCAAATGCCTCTCTCTCGTAGAGTGCCTAAATTCGGATTTACAAATTATAATAGAATTGAATACCAAGTAGTCAATGTAGGTAGATTACAAGAACTTGTTGACAAAAAGTCTTTCGCTGATAATCAAGTTAATGCAGAAGTTCTATATAATTTGAAAGTTATTAGAAATAAACGTCTCCCATTGAAAATTTTGGGTAACGGAGAAATTAAAACTGCATTAAACATAACTGCTGATGCGTTTACAGAATCCGCTAAAAGCAAAATTCAATCAACAGGAGGCTCGGTAGTAATCAATGGCTAATTTTACGCAAACTTTTCAAAATATCTTTAAAATTGAAGATTTAAGATACAAGATCCTTTATACATTAGGGATTCTTGTAATTATTCGCCTCGGCGCACATATAACTTTGCCCGGTGTAGATGTTGTTGCATTGGAATTATCAACGAAATCCCAAGATTCAAATACGTTATTCGGCTTGTTTGATATGTTTGTTGGTGGTGCTTTCTCGAAAGCTGCAATTTTTGCTTTGGGAATTATGCCTTATATCACGACTTCTATTATCCTTCAACTTGCCGGGATGGTTATCCCTGAAATTCAAAAAATGCAAAAAGAAGGTGAAGAAGGAAGACGTAAAATTACTCAATGGACTCGAGTTGGGACTGTTCTTGTAGGTGGATTAAATGCTTGGGGATTTACAATTAAGTTAGCTTCCCAACAAACTCCTGGTGGTATGCCTGTTGTCCCTAATTCAGGCTTCCTTTTCTTTCTATCTACTATTGTTCTCCTTACTGCCGGCGTTATTTTTATGATGTGGTTGGGTGAACAAATTACTGAACGTGGTATTGGCAATGGTATTTCTCTAATTATTATGATTGGTATTATTGCTAGGTTGCCGGCTTCTCTTTGGCAAGAATGGACGCTTGTATCGTCAGGTTCAAGAAACTGGATTATTGAAATTATTGTGTTAGTATTTTTAGTTGCTATTATTGCTTCTGTTATTATGATAACACAAGGAGCTCGTAGAATTCCTGTTCAATATGCAAGACGACAAGTTGGGAATAAAGTTTATGGCGGTCAAACTCAATATATACCATTAAGAGTTAATACTGCGGGAGTTATGCCAATTATCTTTGCTCAAGCATTGATATTTATCCCTAATACAATTTTGAGTTTTTTCCCAGATAGTCCTTCTTTGATTTATATAGCAAAACTATTCAGTGACAGGTCATTTTTCTATGCAACAATTTATGGATTGATGATTATATTCTTTACGTATTTTTATACTGCAATCGTTTTCAATCCGCAAGATATTGCAGATAATATGAAAAAGCAAGGTGGGTTTGTGCCAGGTATTAGACCAGGGCGACCTACGTCCGAATATATTGAAAGAATATTGACACTGATTACTTTGCCTGGTTCAATATTCCTTGCAATAATTGCTATTTTACCTACTTTTATTATGCACATTTTTAGTGTTACTTCATCTTTCGCACAATTCTTTGGTGGTACAAGTTTGTTGATTATTGTGGGTGTTGCACTAGACACTTTACAACAAATTGAATCGCATTTGAAGATGAGACATTATGATGGGTTTATGAAGTCAGGTAAAATTAAAGGAAGATCAGGTATTGGTGGTTTTTAAGAAGTGATATTGTGGGCTATTTTAAAATAAATTCAGAAGAATTCAAGTTCTTTGAAAAAGCAAATAAAATCGTTGCTGAAACGTTAAGTTTGTTGCAAAAAAATGTGCATCCTGGAATAACAACTTTAGAATTAGATGCAATTGCCGAAGACTATATAAGGTCTCAAAATGCAAAACCTGCATTTAAAGGATATGGAAGCGTAAGGAATCCATTTCCAGCAACAATATGTGCATCAGTTGATGAAATAGTTGTGCATGGTATTCCTAACAATGTGCCATTGAAAGAAGGACAAATAATTTCCTTAGATTGTGGTGCAGAATACAAAGGTTATTTCGGAGATAGTGCCGTAACTTGTTATGTTGGCGATGTATCAGATGAAGTTAAAAGACTTGTTGAAATTACTGAAAAATCTTTGTTTAAAGGAATTGAACAAGCAATATCAGGCAAGAAAGTTTATGATATATCAAGAGCAGTTCAAACTTTTGTGGAAGCAAATGGTTATAATGTTACGAGAGAATTAGTTGGTCATGGGATAGGCGACGTTTTGCACGATGACCCACCAGTTCCAAATTTCGTGCCATTGCTTTTGCACAGAGCAAGTTACCCAAATATAAAATTGCAAAAAGGTTTGGCGATAGCAATTGAACCAATGGTGCATTTAGGGGCAAAAGAAACAGAAACATTGGATGATGGCTGGACAGTTGTAACGAAAGATAGAACACCGGCAGCACATTGGGAACATACAATAATTGTAGATAACGAAAAACCTATAATAATGACTTTAAGAAGATAAGTGATAATTAAAAATTTAATAGAAAATAAGAAGTGGCTAAACAAGACTTAATAAAAGTAGATGGAATAATAGAAGAGGTTCTGCCTAATACACAATTTATAGTAAAATTGGAAACAGGACATCAAGTATTAGCCCATATATCTGGAAAGATGAGAATGAATTTTATTAAGATACTTCAAGGCGACAAAGTAACAGTAGAAATATCCCCTTATGATTTAAGTAAGGGACGAATAATTTATAGATACAAATAGAGGTACTAAATAAAATGAAAGTACATGCATCGGTGAAAAAACGTAGTAGTGACGACAAAGTCGTACGAAGAAAAGGACGAGTTTATATAATTAACAAAAAGAATCCAAGATTAAAGCAAAGACAAGGATAAGATTGGAGGATAAACGTGGCTAGAATAGCAGGAATTGACCTTCCGAAAAATAAACGTGGTTTTGTGGGTTTGACATATATCTTTGGTATAGGTCGGACAACAGCGTATGAAATATTAGCAAAAGCAAACGTGAATGAAACAAAAAAAGTTTCAGAATGGTCAGATGAAGAAGTTGCTCGTATTCGTGCAATAGTTGATGACTATAAAGTAGAAGGACAACTACGCAGCGAAATACAAATGAATATCAAACGTTTGATGGACATCGTTTGTTACAGAGGTTTACGCCATCGTAGAGGTTTACCTGTACGAGGACAGCGTACAAGAACAAATTCACGTACAAGAAAAGGTCGTAGAAAAACAGTTGCTGGAAAGAAGAAAGCAACAGCAAAGAAGTAATATTAATTAAAATTAAGTGGGTTGAAGAGTGGCAAAGAAAAAAATTAAGAAAAAGACCGTCTCTGATATACACGGCAAAGCATTCATCAAAGCAACATTTAATAATGTATTGGTTTCAATTACAGATTTATATGGGAATGTGCTTTGTTGGTCTTCTGCTGGTAAAAATGGATTTAAAGGTTCTAAAAAGAATACTCCTTATGCAAGTCAGGTATCAGCCGAAAAAGCTGCAAAAGAAGCTTTTGATATGGGGTTACGCAAAGTTGATGTGTTTATTAAAGGACCAGGTTCTGGACGTGAAGCTGCAATTCGTGCTTTAACACAAGCTGGATTAGAAATTCACGGTATTTTGGACAGAACTCCAATTCCACATAACGGATGCCGTCCTCCGAAAAGACGGAGAGTTTAATATAACGAGGTGTTTGAAATATGAATTATCAAATGCAAATGCCCGATAGGGTAATTGTTGAACAAACATCTTCTGAAAACCACGGAAGATTTGTATTCCAACCTTTAGAGCAAGGTTATGGAGTAACTATTGGTAACGCATTCCGCAGAGTACTTCTCTCTTCAATTGTTGGCTCTGCAATTGTGGGAGTGAAGTTTTCCAATGTCCTCCATGAATTTGAAACAATTCAAGGGGTTAAAGAAGACGTAGCCGAAATTATTTTGAATTTAAAAGAAGTTCGTTTTAAATTAATCGATAAAAAAGTTCAAAGGATTGCTTTTAGATTAAAAGGACCTGGTATTTGGACTGCTAAAGATATCCAACAAGCTTCTTCTTTAATTGAAATAATGAATCCTGACCATCATATTGGTACACTTGAAACTGATGCTGATTTTGATGTTGAGTTAAGAATTGGTCGGGGAAAAGGTTATGTTCCTGCTGATGACCAGCAAATTTTTGATTTCCCTGTTGGCATGCTTCCCATTGATTCAATTTTTACTCCAATTAAAAACGTAATTTACAACATTGAACCTTTCCGTGTTGGACAAAAAACAGATTACGAAAAATTAATTCTAGATGTTCGTACTGATGGTACTATTACTCCTGATGAATCTGTTCATCAGGCTGCTATAATACTTAGAGATCATATTAAACATTTCATCGATTTCGATGCTCAAATTGAAAAACAAGAAGAGGAATTGAAGAAAGCAGAAGAAGATAATGTCCAAAGTGAATTCAAAAAAATGAGACAAATCTTGCTTACTCCTGTTGAAGAACTTGAACTTTCTGTTAGAGCGCATAATTGCTTGAAAGGTGCTAATATTAAAAATGTTTATGAACTTGTCAGATTAGAACATTCTGATTTACTTAAATTTAGAAATTTCGGCAAAAAATCGCTTACCGAACTTTCTGAAGTTGTTCATTCGCTTGGTTTAGATTTCGGTATGGATGTTGAAAAATATTTGAAAGATAATCCTAAACCTCAATTTTAAATTTTTTAGTAAAATATTTTTGGAAATAAGAAAATGCGACATTTAGTAAAAGGTAGAAAACTTAAAAGAACAAACAGTCATAAAAGAGCTTTATTAAGGAATTTAGCGACTGCTTTAATAACACACAAAAGAATTGCTACTACAGAAGCAAAAGCAAAAGAATTAAGACCTTATATTGAAAAATTGATTACACGTGCTAAAAAAGCTTACGTGAAACAATCTCAAAATCTTCTTCCTGAAGGTCAATCTATGGATGTACATTCAAGAAGAATGGCTTCTGCCGATTTATTTGGGAAAGGTGCTATTCAAGAGTTATTCGAAGTAATTGCCCCAAAGGTTATTAATAGACCAGGTGGTTATTGTCGCATTATTAAAACTGGTGTTAGAACAGGTGATGCTGCCCGTACTGCTATTATTCAATTGGTGGATTGGTTCGATACACAAGACGGTGCTAATTCTTCTAAAAAGAAGAAAAAAACAACTAAACCTAAAACTAAAGTTGATGAGCATAAAGCAAAAACTTCCGAACATCATACTACGCAAGTGGAAGATAAGAAAGTTAAAGAAAAACCGCAAATCAATAATAACGAACCTGTGGAAGATAAAAATATTGAAGCAGAAACTATTGCTCCAACTACAAGCGAAGAACCTATTTCTAATGGTGAAGAAATCATTCCTTCTGACGAAGCGGAAGATGTTAATATTAAGAAAAAAGATGAATAAAGTTTTTGGCTATATAAAAAAGGCTGTCCCGCAACGACAGCCTTTTTTTATGCCCTCTTTTTTTTAATTAATCTATATCTTTACAAATTTCATCGGCTTCACATCAAAAAAATAAGTACGGCTACCAGCTAGTAATATGCTTTTATGGATTTTTTCATTATTCATAAATATATTCCTAAATAATTAAACACTTGGCGGAACAGGATTAACCACTCCACCCGCATTTACCACTGCGATATTACTCGGACCGCTGGTTTCATTGCCTCTTCTGGCTTTTATACAAAGAAAATTTGCAAGCCAAGGTATAAAATCGGCGTCTTTTGAGGGAAAATAGTTTGCCATATCAAGATTCTCCTAAATTTATTCAATATTCTAACAATTATTCTAAAGAAAAGTTCAATAATTCCAAAGAAAACCAAAAGTTTTCTCAACAAAATTACGATTATTCCAAAGAATAACCGAATAAATCTCAAGAATATTTCAATTATTCTTGAGATTTATTTCAGGTTTATAAAGAAAGTTTAAAGGAATCTTGAGAAAGACTTAATTTTTCTCATGATCTATTTGTTTATTAAAATTAAATGGCACTGGTGCAATTCCAATTCCATATTTTTTGAATAATTTCTTGACAAAATTCTTTGATGTTTTATTTACATTGAATAAATCTAATGTCTTGATATATTCAATTTCATGAGGATTTTCTTTTAGGTAAGCTGAAATTGCTACGGTTTCGGCAAAACAACCATAAAGTACATTTTCTGTTAATCCGCATATTTCAGGATTGAAGAAAAATTCAAGTCCATTTTCGATATAAGCATTTCCACCATCTTGACGGTAAATGTTTTTGCATTTGTAATATTCTTCTTCGGGGAAGCCATAAGGAACCGCAACATCAACAACATGAATTGTCTGTCCATTTTGAATATTTTTCAGATTGTCGAAAGTAATCAAACTTGATGGATTATGAGTGCAATTTATGATTGAACGAATTTTGTCAATGTCATTAATTTCGATACTTTTTATATCAGGAAATACCTTGATATTTCTTGTTGAAATCAATTCTTTCAAATCTTTTGTATGATTACTGATAATGATAATTTGCTCATCAGACAAGTTTTTTTCGAGCAAATATTCAAGACTATCAAGCCCCAACAATCCAAGACCGTTAATAATTACTATACCTTCATTGTCATTCCCGTGAAAACGGGAATCCACTCTCACATTCCAAAGATTGATTCCCTCTTTCGAGGGAATGACATCAAAATCATGTTTAGAAATTATACCAGCTTTTTGAATTATTGAATCAATTTCCATATTCAGAATTGCGGCAGTGCCGTTATCGCCGTTTGTAAAAAGGATTTCGGGATAAAGCTCACGCAAAGTAAAACCGGAATTGTCAAGATGACCATCCCAAGCTACTTTTAATTCTATTTCCTTGCCGAAAAGACGTTTAGTTGAAGCGGCAAGAAGAACTACATTTACTTTAAGATTTTCAATTGCATATTTTAAACCCTGAAGGAATTGCTTACGAGCTTTAATAATGCCGTTTTTACATGCGCAATCTTCTGGGAAATTGTCTAATGCAATCAAACCTCCATTTGTAGTCTCTTTATATTCTAAAAATATCGGTTTATAAAAGGAATCCATAATTGGATTTCCCTGACTAATTTTAAAATCATTTTGATTTTTAATATTTAACAAATTTGAAAAGAACACATATTCATTTTTCATTTTGCTTCCATCTATATATACATAAAAAAAGGGCATCTTCACAATTTGCCCTCCTGTTAGGTATCGCCAAACACCCGTGCATAAAGCAAAAAGGAAAACGCCCCGTTTCTTGGGGCGTGCCTTCTTACCGTTCTATGCACTTAAAATTGGCGATTTTAACAAGAGAACGAAAGTAAGCAACGCTTACAATATATAATTTTAACTGTTTTGTTCTATTTAAGTCATTTTACTTTTCATATTAAAAGTTGCAAAAATCAATTCATACAAAATTAAGTGTTTTTTAGCAAATATTGAAACTTATTTCTCAATATTCCAAAAAAAACTTAAAGTCCTAAATATTCTTCAACAGTTATCCCGATTTGATTGATTATTGCTCTTAAAACACCTTTTGAAATAGGTTTCGAATGATTCGGAATTGTAGTTCTAAGCCTTTTTTCGGAATTATACCAGATTTCATGGCTTCCTTTTGCCTGTCTATCAAATTCAAAACCAGATTTCCTGATTTTTTTGATAAGTTCTTTATAAGTAGTCTCATGTAATTTACTCATAGAGTCACTGCAACTGGAATTCTGAATTTTGATATTTTATTTTTTTTATTAAGTTGTTTCAAGATTTTGTCGGGTAATGGATCATTATGCTCAATGTAAGATTCAATTATTTTTCTTGCTACGTCTTGAGCAATTTCCAGAGCCTCCTGATATGACCTGCCTTCTGCAAGCAAACCAGGTAGGTCATCCGACAATGCTAAGAAACTGCCTTCTTCCAAAGGTTCAATTTTAATATCAATTACAATATTATCCATTACTTATTTCCCCTTAAAATTCAAAAAATCAATCCATACAAAATTAAGTTATTTTTAGCAAATAAAATCAATCAATTGTAGATAATTTCAATTTTTCTTCTTTTTTTAATCTTTATCATTGATAAAATAATAAAAACAACAAGAATTCCAAAGAAAATTGCCGACGAACCCATCGTTCCGAAGTTTAAACCGCCTTTATCGATTGGCTTTGTATAATTTTATCATCAATTATATATTTATCGCAATATATACTTATCACAACTCAACGAGTAAAAAGTTACACCTGATACAAAAAAATCAGTTTTTTCCCGAAGTGAAGAAGGATAGAGGAATACTTTGATTCCGTGTAGTGAACAAAGACATTTGTTTATTATGGTAATTATAATAGATATTGTAAATCTTCACTTCGTCCAAAATGACAAAAGAGAAAATAATACAACTCAATCAATGATGATTAAGGCTTATTATTTTCCTGATTGGATATTAAAACTTTTAGTATCATACTGTCTAATGCTTTTATTTATAATTTTTTTACAGAAATAAAAAAAGTGGTAAAAAGTGGTTGTTTTTCCCAAAAAATTCCTTATTTTTGTAATTAATGGAAAAGAATTAATAAAAAATGCCAATTTTAAGAGGTGGAGAAACACATTCTGTTGATAGCAAAGGGCGGGTAAAAATACCTTCACGAATGCTAAAATCCTTAACCAATGAGGATATAGAGATGTTTATTTTTACACGTGGATTGGATAAATGTATAAATGCGTATCCATTAAATTACTGGAAACAAATAGAAAAAAAAATAGAAAATACGAACGAATTTAATTCTAAGGATAGATACTTTTTAAGATATTTTATGATGTGGACAGACGAGGGTTTGCTTGATGGACAACAAAGGATAATATTGCCGAAAAAATTTATGGAATTGGCGGGTATAAAGAACGAAGTTTCAATATTAGGCGTAAAAGACCATTTAGAATTTTGGGATCCATTAAGACTTGAGAAGTATTTACAAAGTCAAGAAGAAGAGTACGAAAGAATATCAGAAGAAGTAATGACAAAACAATAGATGAAAAAAGAAGTGAAGGCAGATTATAATTATCATTTGCCTGTAATGTTGAAAGAAACAATAAGTTATTTGATAAAAGATCCAAGAGGGATATATGTAGATGGGACTCTCGGAGGTGGCGGACATACAGAAGCAATACTTCAAAAGTTAGTGTCGGGGGGCAAAATAATAGCTTTTGATAAAGATATAGATGCGGTACGACATTGTCGCCAGAAATTTGCAAAAGAATTGGCAGAAATAGAGCCAAAATTAACGATATACAATGAGAGTTATATGCAGGCATGCAGCAAAGCTGAAACAAGCACACAAATTAGTGGGCTTCTGCTTGATTTAGGCGTTTCCTCAAAACACTTTGATAGCCAGTCGGGGGGCTTTAGCTATCGAAGTGATTCCCAACTCAATATGAGATTTTATTCAGAAGGGAAAACAGCAGAAGATATACTTAATTCAGCTTCCGAAGAAGAGCTCGAGAGAATAATTCGTGTTTATGGTGAAGAAAAATTCTCTCGCAAAATTGCCCGGCGAATTGTTGAATTTCGCCGGGTGAAAGCTCTCCAAACTACCTTCCAATTAAAAGAGATTATTCAATCTGTTATTCCTTCTTCCAATCCAAAAGATTCTCTATCCAGAGTGTTTCAGGCATTCCGTATTGCTGTGAATAACGAATTAGGCGAATTAGAGTATGCGCTTAATTGCATACTTCCAAAACTTGCTATCGGGGGGCGAATTGTCGTTATTTCTTACCATTCTTTAGAAGATAGAATTGTAAAAGCTTTTTTCAAAGAACATACCTTTAATAAATTTCATAAGAACAAGTTCAAAGATGAACAATTAATAACAAATAACGTGCCAACATTGAAGATTATTACAAAATCACCGATATTCCCTGATATTGCTGAGCAGGAGTTTAATCCCCGCTCACGAAGTGCTAAATTACGTGTTGCCGAACGTTTTTCTTAATAAAATTTTATTTTCTAATATTTTTGCCGATAATTCTTTTATTAGAAATAAATTAATTTTATTGATTTATTTTATTATTTTTGTTCTGTATGTAAGATGAATTTGTTAATTTTATAAGTTATTTATTACGCAATTTTGATGAAAAGTTTTTTAAGATATTTTTTTATTATTGCAATTTACTTTTTTGGGTTATTTTTCTTTATTTCTTGTAGTTCATTATTTCAAGCAGGTTATTCTGATGAAATTTCTGTATTTTATTTTAAAGATAATTATAAAGTAAGGCAAAATGACTCGGTGTTGATTTATTGGAATTTTAAAAATGCAGATTCTGTAAAATTTCCACAGATGCACTTGACTTTGGGTGGCAGGGATTCTTTATGGTATAAATCACAATCAGATACAAATTTATTGATAAGTGCTTATAATAAGTATTATAATTTAGATACTGCAATTAAAATTAAAGTAATTAAATCAAATCATCAAACAGAAGATGAACATATTAACAGCAATGAAATTATTAAAACAGGAGCGGAAAAGCTAAGTATAGATTTTTCTCAGCCTTCGATTGAAATTACGGATTTCCTTAATGGAATTCTTAAAAAAAACATTAGGCATAATTTTAATAAAATTAAAATTGCAAAATTTGATTTTGATGAAAATAAAGTTAATTTAGATTTACTTTTATTGGATAATTTTGGTAACTTTGTTAAAGGTTATGATAGCAGTGAATTACAAATTAGCGCAAATTTGAAATATCAAGACCAAACAATTCCTACAACATTAACCTTTGAAGGAGAAAAAAGTTTATCGGCACAAAAGAGATTAAATTTTTATATAGTAATTGAAAATTCCGTTGCGGCATATAATTCTGCACAAATATTAGATAAAATTCGTTCTTCTTTACAAAGTTTTTATAATACTGATTTAGTTTCAATATATACATACAATCAAAATCTAACAAAAAATATTGAACGAGTAACACCAGATGAAGCATTTTTACAAATAAGTCAAACGATGCTAAATCCGAAAGGGACAAATTCGGCATCATTTGCTCTTACCGAGACTTTGAAAAATATAATAGACAATGAAAAGGAGAATGAAGAAAATGTAATCGTTCAAATTGCTTTTTCAGGTGATAATTCATCAATTACCACAAGTTTAACTGATGCTGCTAAAATTGCACAATCTCACAAAATCCCAATTTACACAATTGGAATTGACACAGATGTCAAATCTTACCAATTATTACCACTTTCGGAAGCCACAGGTGGAAAGATGTACCTAATTGGTTCAAGTGAAATTGATGAGTTATCTAATATATTAAATGAAATTTATTTTAGCCAAAAAGTAGGATATAAATATCAAGTTGCATTCAAGCATTTACCAAAAAATGCAAAGAAAATGGTGTTGCAAATTTCTTTAACTACTCCCGAATCAACATTTTTAGATGATTCTGTCCATATTTATTTGCAATCTCCTGAAATAGAAATTCCATACCAGATTTTAGCGATATTTGATTATTCACAATCAGAAGTAAAAGAAGAATATTTGCCTAAGATAAAAGAACTTGCAGATATTTTAAAAGATAATCCTAATCATATTGTGGAAATTCAAGGCTTTTCGAATTATGAAATGAATGGTAATTTAGATGATGATTTGTTTCTTTCATTGAAAAGGGCTCAAAATATTCGGAGAATTTTGATTGGAGATGGAGTAAATGAAAAACAAATAAGAGCAACTGGGCGAGGCAATCAATATCCTTTATATTCAATTCCAAATAAAGAATGGCAACTTGCATTTAATCGCCGAGCTGAAATACGTTGGTTAGATCCATCATTATTACCTTATGAAGTATCCGCAGAAATTGCTCAAAGTGAAGATGAAGCCTTAAATTATGTTGAACAATGGGAAGACAAAGGCTTTAAATCTTATTATGAAAGAATAAGTGACCCACAGAGTATTAAATACAAAGTAAAAATTTGGGGTTTCGCCACAATTGATGAAGCAAAAGAAAATATTAAACGGTTACAGTTTATTAAACCAAATATTGATTTTCAAATTGAATAATTTTTATTAAAATATATAAAATATGGTAAATTATGAAAAGAATATTGATTTACTTGTTTTTATTTTTAGCATTCCGAATTGTCGGATTTGGTGCTATAGTGAAATATGATAATGGAACTCCCAAAGGCATAATATACACATCTCAACGAGTAGGGTGGGAAGAATCAGTTTTGTTGGTTCCTGCTGGTCCATGTAAAGTTAATAAAGTCTTGATATATTATTCAGGGAGCAAACCTTGTAAAGACACACTTTACTTTTGCGGTTTCCCAACTGCTGGCAATTTGTATCCAACTGAATACATTTGGGATTACAATACTTTAATTGAACCAGTTGTTGTGGATTATGATGGAGTAGAAGGTTGGAAAGAATTTGATATATCTCAATATGGTCTTAAAAGTGATGGGATTGATAAAATTGTAGTTCAACATAAATTAAAAACAACAGGTCCTTTTTTTACTTTTGATTCTGACGGACGACAAGGACCACTTTCATGGTATTCAGACCCATTTACACCAAATCCAAATTTTTATAATATTCAAGGGACAATACATTATTTTCCACAAGGTGATTATTTAATTCAACTTGATGTTACTTATTTATATCCGGAAGGTGATGGTTCTTTACCTGCTCCACAACCTAAATTTGTTGTTCAACCTATTAATTCAGGTGGTGAAATTTCTGTTGCTGATATTAATAATGATGGTTGGGACGATTTTGTTTGTGGTGGAAATGTCTTTATTAATACATATGAATCAAATGGTACTTATACAGCATTGCCAACAGGAATAGTTGCGACAGGGACAAATTGGGCTGATATTGATAATGATGGGGACTTAGATTGCTATGCGTTTTCAAATGGGCAATTTGATTGGGATAAAAGGATGGTGCTTAATAACGATAAAATCTATAAAAATAATGGTGATGGCACTTTTACCGCTCTGAATAATTCTGATGTTTTTAAAAAACCTTATCCAAACCCATCTGTTGATTTTAATTTACCGACCAAATTTGATAATAACGATTATTTTAATCCTTATAATACTTGCACTCCATTTTGGCTTGATTACAATAATGATGGTTTGCCTGATTTATATATTGCAAATAAAAGAATAGAAATTAGTGGGAAGCCAGAAATATATTGTCCTGATGAAATATGGATAAATAATGGAGATGGGACGTTTTCTAATACACGGAAAACTGCAAATTTAGATTCAGGTGAACCTTTTATTTTAGGTTCACCTGCAGATGGAACGATTGATGGGTATTATGATTGTTATGGAGCAGCTGCTTGTGATTATAATAATGATAATTTGCCTGATATATTTGTTGCTACTTATCGTTTAGCACCAGATAATTTATATAAAAATTTAGGGAATGGTCAATTTGTAGACGTAGGTAAAGAAACAGGAGTGCGTGGTGTTCCGACTTATGCTAATAACTATTTCGGGCATGGTATGGGTTGTTCATTCGGCGATTTTAATAATGACGGCTATATTGATTTATGTGTTGGAAACCTTGCTCACACTGATTCACGAGGACTATTTTCTAATCCATCATTAATATTCAGAAATTTAGGTCCAGATAGTAGTTTCAAATTTCAAGAAGTTCATAAGCAGATGGGATTAAAATTCCATGAAGGAAATGCAGGTGCTTGCTGGGCTGATTTTGATAATGATGGCTATTTAGATTTGTGGCATGGTAAATATTCTGGTGGATTTGGTACTTTTTATTTAAATCAAGGACCACCTGATTATAAATTACAAGATATAACTTGGGATGTTAATTGCTTTATTGATAGTCCTTGGGAAGGTGTACGATTAGATTTTGATAATGATGGCGATATAGATATGATTATTAAGAATAATTTAGCTAGAAATGATTTGCCACATAAAGGGAATTGGGTATCTTTTAGATTGCGAGGGAATCCTTCTGAAAAGGTTTCAATGGATTGCTTTAACACAAAAGTTTATGTATATGCTGGGGGAAAGCAGTTTTATCAAGAATTAATGGGAACGGCAGCTGGTACTCACAGTAACCAAAATTCACTTGCTTTGCATTTTGGGATTGGTAATGCTAATTTAATTGATTCGGTAGCAATAATTTACTCCAATAATCATAAAAATACTTTTTACCACGTTAATCCAAATGCTTTTTATTTGGTTGAATATATGCAAGAACCAAAAGAGATGCTATTAGCTACGCCTGCATTACAGTCTCCATTGAACTTTTCTTTTAATTTACCTGAAAACATTACTTTTGAATGGAATAAATGTGGATTTGCTGAATATTATCAAATACAAATTTCTGAAACTGCTGATTTTAGCTCTAATGTGGTTGATAAAATTTTAGATTCAACGAACCTTTCATTTACTACCAATTTAATTCAATCTAAATTTTATTATTGGAGAGTAAGAGCAATTCAAGGGACAAATAATTCGGCTTGGTCAACAAATTGGAGCTTTAATGTTGGAATGCCAAAATTACAACCTATACAATTATTAACTCCAAATAATAATCAAGAAAAATTGGGAAATAATATTGCTTTCACTTGGAATAATCTTGTTTTTTCAAATTTAAACTTTAATCCTTATGTTAGATATATTATCCAATTATCAGAAAAATCTGATTTTTCTACTATTGCTTATGAAAATCAATATGTTAAAGATACAGTTTTGAATTTAATTGGTGTAACAAAAGCAGGGACGAAATATTATTGGAGAGTAGCACCTGTTATTGAATCTAAACAGGGTGATTGGAGTGAAGTATTTTCTTTTTTGACATTAGATTTACCATCACAAATAGCGTTAATACAACCATCGAATGGTGCGACAGATGTTCCTGTTAAACCACAGCTAATTTGGCAAACTTCTTCTAATGCTACTTCTTATTGGATACAAATTTCTGCAAATGCTAAATTTGATATGCTTGCATTTGAAAGACAAAATTCGGGAGTGCCTCCAATAACTGTTATTCCGAAATTAAGTGAAAATACTAAATATTTTTGGCGAGTTGCCGCAAATAATAATGCTGGTAGAGGAGATTGGAGCGATGTCTGGTCGTTTATTACTGTTGCTGGAAATTCTGTAAATGATAATTTTAAACCAGTTCCATCAAAAAATGATTTTCTGATTTTTCCTAATCCATCAAATGAAACAATTACTATCGATATAAAAAATTATGAGAATGACAAAATTATTTTGTCTTTACTTGATGAACAAGGTAAATTTATTTCAAAGATTTTTGAAGGTACTGTCTCGCCGAATTTTGATAACTTTGTGGTTTCTACAAAAAGTTTGCCAGCAGGCTCTTATTTTATTCAATTACAAAATGTTGATAAAAAAATAATAAAAAAGATGATTATTCTTCATTAAGTAACTAATTTTAAATTTTTAAAATGGGCGATATTGAACTTATATTAAAATTATTTGAACAAGATTTTAAAGCCCTTGAAACATTTATAGATATTTTGCCGCATGGGGTTTATTTAACTTTAGCCAGTGGCGAAGTCTTATTAGTTAATAATTATATTATTAAGGCTTTTGAATATCCTTCAAAAGATGAATATTTAAAGTTAAATTTAAATACAGAAGGCTCTGAAATTAATCAACAAACTCGGAAGCTATTCCTTGCCACGTTAAATCAATACGGGAAAGTTGAAGATTTTACTTTTGAATACGAAACGTATAATGGCGAAAAATTTTATGCCAAAGAAAACGCTATTTTAATTACAAATCCCAAAGATGGCAAACAATTTATTGTTGGTTCTTTTGAAGATATTACCGAAGAGATTAAACTCCAAGAAGAACAAATTAAAACTTCTAATTTAATTTCTTCTGTTAATGAATCGCTATTTTATTTAATTGAAGAGCCAAATTCACTTAATTCGATTGAAACTGCATTTAATATTATTGGAAAGACTTTAATTTTATCAAATATTAGCGTTTACTTTATTCAAGATTCAGATAAATTAGGTCGGAAAGCAATTTCTTGGAGCAATGATGAAGTAAATGAAAATTTTGATGTGCCTTATCTTCCGTTAACAGATGAAGGATTTGAAAAGAGTCTCCCTGAAATTTATTCATTACTGGAAAAAGCAAATAATTTTGTCGGGACATATTCGGAAATTACTCCGAAGCAACGTAAAATTTTTGATTTGCTAAAAATTAAATCTGTATTTATATGTCCAATTATTTTTGAAAGTAAATTTATAGGTTATGTTGTTTTTGCTGATAATTTAGATGAACATAATTGGACAGACATAGAAATTAAATTACTTTCGCTGTTTGCGAATTCAATTGGGAATAATTATTATAATAATTTGCGAATTCAAGAAATAATTAATTTGAAATTGCAAATGGAAACCATTATTAATGCTTCTAATGTTGGAATATGGAATTGGGATTTATTAAAAAGCAAAGTACAAATCAATTCAATATTTGCAAAGCATATTGGGGAAGACGAAAGTATAGATGAAATTTCTTCAAATTTTTTGCTTGACAAATTAAATGATGAAGATAGAAAGAAATTATCACAATCTTTAAAAGATGTTTGTTGTGGAAATGCCCCTTATTTCACATTTGATTTTCAATGGAAAATTGGTAATAAAATTAAATGGTTAAATCATTCAGGGAAAGTTACAAAATGGTACGAAGATGGAAGCCCGGCTCAAATAAGTGGAGTTTTATTAGATATTACAGATAGGAAAAATTATGAGGAAAGGGTTTCGGAACAAAATGAGAAACTTGATTTAATTATAAATACAGCAGAATTGATGTTCTGTGAAATTGATAAAGAAGGTAATTTTGTGTTTATCAGAGGAAAATTGCTGGAAGATTATAATTTTACTGCTGGTTTGCTAAATCATAATATTTCTGACATACCAGATGTGTTAAGCAACGTGAGAGATTTTATTGAAAGTTCATTGGCAGGTTCAACGATTTCCCAATCAATTCCTATTGGAAATAATATCATTGATTTTAAATCGCATTTAATTTACGATGAGAATGGACAAATAAATCATCTGTTTGTTATTGCAATAAATCAAACTATTGAAAATAAATACAGACTGGAAATAGAAAGAACAAATCAACAACTTTATGCAATTTTAGAAGCTTTCCCTGGACCTGTAAGCATTATTAACGAAAATTTAGAAGTAATTGATTGCAATACATTTTTAAATAGCGATTTTCAATTTCAACATTTTGAAAGAATTGATGAGTTAGAAAATTTTGTAATACTACCAAAAGAGAAAACATTCTTTGATAAAAAAGATGTTTTAGAAGTTTTTAAGACTTACAAGCCAGTTATACGTTATACAAACGAAAAAGAAGATGAAATAATAGGGAAAGCCTTTTTAATACATTCTGAACCTGTTTTTGATGACCAAGACCAAATTTGGGCAGTAGCACAAATTGCTTTAGATATTACCGACTTGAAAAAAGCACAAAATAAATTAAAAGAAACAGTTTATACGAAAGACAAATTCTTTGATATTATTGCACACGACTTGAAAAATCCAATTTATTCTGTTGCTTCATCTCTCGATGATTTAATTCAGAACTACTCAATGTTATCGATTGACGATTTGTACGAGACAAATTTACAAATTCAAAAATCTGTGTCAGTTTTATCACAACTTTTAAATAATTTGTTAGAATGGTCTCGCACTCAAACAGGTCGCATAAATTTCAATCCAGATTATATTGATGTGTCTTATCTCGCAAGTAATGTCCAAGAACTTTATTATGAAACGGCAAGGCAAAAAAGAATTGTCTTGATTAATGAAATTCATCAAGGGACTTATGTCTGGGGAGATTCTAATATGCTTTTTACTATTTTAAGGAATTTAGTATCTAATGCAATAAAATATACGGAGCCAGGTGGTGATGTTGAAATGCATGCTATTCAGGCTATTGATAAAGTAATATTTAGTGTAAAAGATAATGGCATTGGTATGAGCCAAGATAAACTATCTAAATTATTTAAAGTGGAATTTGTTCAATCTACTCCTGGAACTAATCAAGAAAAGGGAACCGGATTGGGTTTAATTTTATGTAAGGAATTTATTGAAAGGAACGGAGGTTCGCTCTGGGTTGAATCAGAGTTCGGCAAAGGCACAACTTTTAGTTTCTCTTTAAATAAAAATTATATTGAAAGATAATTTTTAATTCTAACTTAATTATAAGATGAGAAAATGATAAAAAAATATATTGAAATAGCGAATAATTCAATTAATGAAAAAAATTATGTTGTATTTCCCGAAGAAGTATTTGAAAAAATATCGCTCCAAGATGCAAATGAGATTGTTCGGTCAATTGACATAAACACTTTAATGTTGTTACCTCAAAAAGAAATAGATTTCTTTGAATGGCTAAAGCGAGAAGATAAAGCCATTTGGGACGATTTGTGGAATGATGGTGAAAATCAGGCTTATTTGGTATCAATTTCATTTTTACCGTTATTAATTTATAGTTCAAATTTCAATGGATTCCCAATTTGCGATTTGATGGATAACGATAATTATTATTTTACAATTTCAATGATGAATGCCGACCACTCCCAAACAGTTTTAGAAGCGGCAAAAGGACGTTTCAGTAATCAACAGAAACTGGATTTGCATCATATATTAGCATTAGAAATTGCTTTTAATTCAATTGATATATGGCATTTTGCTTATAAGTATGGGATTTCGATAGATAATGCTAAAATGGCTCTTGATATTTTAGTCCAAGATAAAGCCATTTATCATTATAAGAAGACAGAAGATGTAGCCCGATTTATTAATTTCTAATTACTTAAATTTCAAACAAAGTTATGCTCATATTAAAATTTGGTGGGACCTCTGTAAAAGACGCAAATGCAATGAACCGTGTTTTAGATATAATTTCTAAAAGTCAAGAAACCCAGCTTGTAGTTTTATCTGCTTGTTCAGGAATAACAGATAAGTTGCTCACATTACCGCACTATGCGGTAAATAATAATAAAATTGCTTTATACGACACATTAGAATTTATTCAGTACCATCATTTAAATGTATTTAATGATTTAATTGCTTCGGATAATGAATATTATCTATTAGGGAAAAAGGCAATTGAATCTTTATTAGAAGAACTGTATAAATTTACGGAAAGTATCCTTTTTTTAAAAGAAAGTACACCAAAATCATTAGCAAGAATTGTAAGTTTTGGGGAATTACTATCTACAACTATTTTCCATTATTTTTTAAATTCAAAAAAGATAAACAACGTTTGGTTAGATGCACGTTATTTGCTGAAAACAGATAGTAATTTTCAAAGTGCAAAAGTAAATTTTGAAGAAAGTTCAAAATTTATACAAAAAATTTATAGCAAGGATTTAATTCAAGGTAGCAAATTAGCAATAACACAAGGTTTTATAGGCGCTGATGAATTGGGAAATACAACAACACTTGGTAGAGGTGGTTCAGATTATTCAGCAGCCATTTTCGGCAAGTTATTTAATTCTAATGAAGTACAAATATGGACTGATGTGAATGGTATTTTGACTACTGATCCTCGTGAAGTTGAAGATGTAAGAACTATTCCAGTAATGGAATTTGATGAAGTTCGTACATTATCTTATTTGGGAGCGAAAGTGTTACATCCTCAAACGCTTATTCCTGCCGTTGAAAGTTCTATCCCAATAAAAGTTTTAAATAGTATGGATGCAACGCAACAGGGGACATTAATTGTTAATAGAATAATTGAAGAAAAGCCAGTTCTACATTCAGTTGTGAAAACTGATGCTGTTAAGATAATTTTTCCTTTAACTCAATACGATAATTTTGTGCATAAAGCACTTGAAATACTTAATGTTTTTGAAAAAAGTAAAACTACAATTTTTTTCATCAGTATTTTGCCTGATGCTCTTACGATTTGGTTTGCTCACTCCTGTAATATTTTAAACGATTTGGATAAGTTGTTTCATTCTACTTTCTTCGATTTGGATTTATCATTAAGTTTAATTACGCTTGTTGGGATTAATCTCGAAAAATTAGCAATAAAGAAATTCTTTGAAGAAATGGAAATCACGGATTATAGTATTGTCAGCAATTCTTCTTCAAACAATATAATCTTATCTTCAAGTAGAAATAAGGCAAAGGAATTAATGAAAGTTGCCAACGAATTAGTTGTTAAATATTTATAAAAAAATCTTACTACACAAGTATATAGTAAGATTTTTTTTATAGTAATTAAATTTTTAAATACATAATCAAGTTTTGAGAACTTTCTTTTTAGCAGCTGGGAAAAGGACATTATTTAAAATTAATCTATATCCGGGTGAATTTTTATGTAAACTTAAATCAGTGGGTGGGTCACCAACAAAATGCTGATAATCTTCTGGGTCATGTCCACCGTACCAAACTAAAAAGCCTTTGCCAAAATTGGTGAGCAAATACTTAACTTCGTCAGTTCCTTCTTTTTCCCCTAATATAATTACATTCTTTTTGATGAATCTTTTATGAAATGCTGTTGTTTGTCCTAAAAATCCGTGAATGATATTAGCATGGTCTTGTGTAAGCATTGTAGGTATAGGGTCGTATTTTGCAGAAAAATCAAAAAGAGTAAAGAAATCACTTTCAGGTTTCAAATTATAAGGGTCTGGTCTTACATCAATATCAGAGAATTCATAAACATAAGGGTCTGTAATAACTTTAAAATTCTCAAACACAAGTGTTTGAGAAAAGTCTAATTTTTGATTAGCATTTGGGTCAGGAGGATCGCCATCAAAAGGTACATCGCAAATATCAGTATTCATAGCCGCTAATGCAATATCCCAAGTATCCGTTGCACTACACATACCAAACATATAACCACCATTTGCTATAAATTCTTTCATCTTTTTCACTACATCGAGTTTCATTTTGGATACTTTTTTGTATCCTAACTTGCGAGCCATATTTTCATTTATTGTAACTTGCTGAATATACCAGGGCTGATTTTGATAATTAGCCCAGAATTTACCATATTGACCTGTAAAATCTTCGTGGTGAACATGTAGCCAATCAATATCTTTTAAATCACCACGTAAAACCTCTTCGTCCCAAATAACTTTATATTTAATTTCAGCATATTCCAAAGCCATTCTAACGGCGTCGTCCCAAGGTTGTATGCCTGGTGTTACATACACTCCAATTCTCGGTGCTTTTTCTAAAACAACATCGTCCATATTAACATCATCTTTTTTTATCATTGCAACGATGCTTTCCGCTTCATCATCAGAAAGAATTTCAAATGAAACTCCACGAATTCGTGCTTCGGCTATAAATTCTTGCGAGTAATCTGTCATAAACGAACCACTGCGGTAATTTAATAACCAATCTACTTTGTTGTGATTTGTGAGCTGCCAATATATCAAGCCATAGGCTTTTAAATGGTCATTTTGTGCTAAATCCATTGGAATTAACACTCTGTTTGCAAACGAAGTTGCAATATTTATAGCAATTATGATTGCTGTTAAAATTATTTTTCTCATTTTTGTAATTGATTCATTTTTAATATTAACGAATATATTTTCTATTAGTTTTAAATGCAAATGCTTGTTTTAGTAATTGAATATGATGGGGCAAACTTTTCTGGTTGGCAAATTCAGCCAAATGCTCGTAGCGTGCAAGAAGAATTAGAAATTGCATTGTATAATCTCTATAAAGAACGTATTAATGTGGTTGGTTCTGGAAGAACTGATGCGGGAGTCCATGCTTTTGGGCAAGTTGCTTCTGCCGAAATAAAAAATGTTCTAATTCCCGAAAATAAAATTATTAGAGCCTTAAATGCAAAATTACCTGATTGTATTAAAATAATTAATGCAAAATATTTCCCTTTTAAATTTCATGCAAGATTTGATGCTGTTGAAAGAGAGTATGTGTATTTTCTGTCTAACGATGTTTCTGTTTTTAAACGGAATTATGTTTCAATTTACCCATTGCCATTTGACAAGCAAAAATTATTTGAAATTGCACCAACATTTATTGGAATAAAAGATTTTACAACTCTTTCTAAAATTAACGAAGACATACATAATAATATTTGCAATGTGACAGTTTCGGAATGGAAAGAAAATAAAGATGGCGAAATGGTTTATAGAATTCGTGCAAATCATTTTTTGTATGGAATGGTTCGGGCAGTCGTTGGAATTATGCTCGATTACGCCAGAGGTAAACGTAGCAGAGAAGAAATACAAGAAGCAATTCAGAAGAAAGAACGAAATTTGGCATCAGCCTTTGCACCCCCACAAGGTTTATTTTTATCTCGAGTATTTTACAATGAAGAAATAAATCAAATTTTATATAAATAACATACCCAACTTCTGTTTTGTGAGTTAATTATTAAAATCAAAAGTTGGGTATTGAAAGGAATCCTTAAATCATAAATTTTGCGCCGATAAAGACCGACCGTGGCAAACTTGGTCCATAAATATAATCAGCATCACGGAATTCGCCTTTATCAAAATCATTTTGATAACTATTAAATACATTTTGAATACCAGTTGAAATTTCAAATGTTTTTTGTTGTTCCAAATAAATATCATAATTGAATTTTACTGTTAAATCAAAGAAAGGATTTGTAACTTTTGCTACATCTTCCGAGATATAACCAGCATAATGTTTGACAAGCATAGAGCCTGTATAAGTTCCTGATAAAGATATGTTGAAAGATTTTAATAAAGAATAGTAGGCAGTAAAGTATCCATAATTGTCAGGTGTTCTAAACATCTTTTTTTCTGGGGCGATATTTGGGTTATCGCTCCACTTTTGTTCTTGTAAATAATTACTTTGTTGCACAGTAAAACCAATTTGTAATTGGAACGATTCAATAGGGACTAATTTAAGTTCCAAATTAATACCTGCAACTAATGCACCATCATTGCTATTTTTTCTTTCTAATAAAAGATTACCCAAAGAATCTTTGCCTATGGTTTGAATAACAAAAGCATTATTTAACTTTGTATAAAATCCTTCAACTAAAATATTACCATCACCGAGGATATTGCTAAAATAATAATCGAAAGAAGTGCTAAAACTATTTGATTTTTCAGGGCTTAATCCAGGCTGATTGCTTAGGATGTAAACGGCACCATTAACTGCTCCTTTATGTAAATCTTCGTCAAAGATTTGAGGGACACGGTATCCGCTGGAATAACTTGCTCTAAAGTTTAAATTATCTAATAAACTATATCTTAAATTTATTCTAGGACTAACAATTAAATTATTTACCAGATTATGTTTATCCAGTCTTAACCCAAACAAAAAAGTTAGTTCTTTGCTTTCCCATTCATTTTCAGCAAAGATACTTTCAATGTTGATGGTTTGGTTAATAGTCCGTTGATAACCTAACATATTATCGTTAAGTTCATCATAACTATATTCAGAGCCTAAAGTGAAAATTGAAGGCAAAAATAACAATGTGTCGATTTGATAAGAGTATTGAATCCCAGTTAGAGACGTTTTTCCCGATGTCGCACCGAAAGCATTAGGGTTTTGCTGTGCTCCATAATAAGAAGTTCGGTCAATTATTTGAGCAGATGAGTAGAACTCAATTTTATGTTTTAAATTAGTGGAAAAATAGTCGTATTTTAAACTTGCAGTATTAATATTATTGTCTGCTTGTTCAGTAATATCAGTCATTTGTGGGGGGAGATTAAATTTATTCCCACCCCTACGGAATTCACCTAAATTGTAATAATCTAATGTTATTTTATTGTAGCTGTTAATTTTAAAGTAACTTGAAAATCCCAAATTTTTGGCAGTTATTTTCCCAATTTCAGAAAATCCATCGCCATTGTCATCAAAAGGCGATCTTTGCCTCGAAGATGCAAATAAATATGCTCCATATTGTCTATTTTCTGAAACAATTGAAGCATTAAGGAAAGTGTTTATATCTGGCTCTTTCCCATCAATAAAATCGGTAACATTAGAAACTGTCAAGGAATTTGTTGTAGGCTCTTTTGTGATAACATTGATAACGCCGGCAACAGCATTAGAACCAAATAAAGCCGACCCTCCACCTCTTAAAACTTCAACTCTTTCTATCATATTAGTCGGTATTTGCTCAATTATATATACACTACCGAGTGAACTTATAATTGGTCTATTATTAATTAATATCTGAGAATAAGAGCCATCAAGACCATTTATACGAACTTGCTGGAATCCACAATTTTGACAATTTGTTTCCACTCTTAAACCGGGTTCATAACTTAATCCTTGTGATAAACATACTGCATTGCTATTTTCTAACTTTGTTGGACTTATTATTCCCACTATGGCAGGCGATGTTTTCCTGTTTGTTTCGTTTTTGTCTGCTGTAACTACAATACTTTCAGTTAAAATTGGATCTTCTTCTTCTTCAATATTTATTTCAAGGGTGCTATCTTTCGATAAATTAATTTCTTTTTCAAAGGGTTTATATCCTAAACCTGTTATTTTTAAAGTATGTGTCCCAATGGGTAAATTTTTTAAATAATAATGTCCACTTTTATCTGTTGTTGTCCCAAAACTTGTACCTTTCAAATAAACGTTAATAAAAGGGATATGCTCTTTGGTCTTCTTGTCAATTACATGACCAAAAACATTAGCATCTGTATTTGTATTTGCAAGTACAGAACTAATTAAGAAAAAATAAATGAATAAAATAATAAAATAATTTTTGTGGTTCATAATAGAATTTTCCTATGTTATTAAATTGATAATTAATATTTTACATTTTACTATGCTAAAATAGTCTAATGATTAGATATAGAATATTTGATTGAACAAACGGTTAAAATAAAATACTTTTATAGAATTGGTAATGGAGGCGATTTATTAAATAAAAATGGTAAAATAAGGAAATTTTTAATTTTTATATTTAAGTTTTCAAATTTCTTTTGTTTAAATATCAATGAGAGATGTAGAAAATATAAAATAGCAATAAAATCAAACAAACTTAGAAAAACACAAATTATACATTTGTCATTATCTTCTGTATGGTTTGTCAAATATACTTTTGCTAAAGAAATGTTTTGATTAAAAGTATTTGATTGATGAATTAAAGATGTGGAAGGATTTTTTTTTACATTATGATGATGAAAATTTGGAATAAATTCAGATGAAATAATGTTTAAAATTAATGTAACTGATATTAAAAATGTTAATAATGTATTCTTTGAAATAATTTTCATCATAACAACTTTGAAACGTTGTTTGATGCATAATATTTTAGGTGTAAATAAAGAAATAATTATGCAACATTAAATTTATGTTTTTTTACAGATTACTTATACGAAATATTTGCTAATTTTGTTACTTAATGATTGAATAAATTAAAATATTGGTGTTTTTGTGGATATAGAAGAGATTATAAATTATTGTCTATTAAAACCTGATGTAGAACAAGATTTTCCTTTTGGTCCGGAGACAATTGTTTTTAAAATTAAAGGCAAGATATTTTTACTATTACCTCTTGATAGTGATATTTTGCAATTTAATGTTAAATGTGAGCCTGATAGAGCCATTGATTTAAGAGAAAGATATAGTTGTATTGTGGCTGGTTACCATATGAATAAAAAACACTGGAATACAGTTATTTTAGATGGTTCCATTAGCAATCAATTAGTTAAAGAGATGATTGACCAATCATACTCTTTGGTAGGTCAATCTAGAAAAAACAAAAAATTATAAAAAAACAAAATACTTGTTTCTAATAATTAATAAGATTAAACAAATCATTGTAAATTTTGTTTTCTGTTGGTAGCACATCATATTCATATTCAGGGGCGTAAGGAATATGTGAATCTTTGGCTGTGCTTCTCATAACAGGAGCATCAAGATATTTGAAAGCTTCAAAATTAATAGTTGCGGCGATTTCAGCACCAAAACCTAAAGTTAAAGTATCTTCATGGGCAATAAGCAAGCGATTAGTCTTTTTCAAAGAATTTAAAACTAATTCTTTATCCCAAGGAATAATTGTCCTTAGATCAATTAATTCAATAGATTTGCCTGTATCTTTTTCAATTTTTTTAATTGCATTTAAAGAATCTTTAATAGTTAAACCATAAGAAACTAAAGTTGCATCATTACCTTGCTTGATAATACGAGCTTTTCCAAAAGGAAGGAGGAAGTTTTCGTCAGGTTCGTAAGTAGAAGAATAAGGCAAACGGTAAAGCCCTTTATGTTCGAGAAATATAACGGGGTCTTGCAATCTACAAGCAGTTTTAAGCAACCCTTTGGCTTCTGCGGCAGTGCTTGGATACGCAATTAAAAGACCTGGTATATGAGCAAAGAAACTTTCAATATTTTGAGAATGGTAAAGACCGCCGTGTATATAGCCACCTACTGCAACACGAATTACAATAGGTGCAGACCAATGTCCGTCTGACCGGTACCTTAAAGTTGCAAGTTCATCTCTAATTTGCATAAACGCAGGCCAGATATAATCGCCAAATTGAATTTCGACAACGGGTTTATAACCTTTTACAGCCATACCTATTGCAGTTCCGATAATAGAAGCTTCGGCAAGAGGAGAATTAAAAACACGTTGTTTCCCAAATTTATTTGTTAATCCTTTCGTTGCAGTAAAAACGCCTCCTTTGGGGTCAGCAATATCTTCTCCATATATTACCATTTTAGGATTAAATTGCATCTCTTCATGTAAAGCATGGTTAATTGCATCTACCATTACAACTTTATTTTCTGTGTCTTGGATAACAAATTCAGAATAATTTAAATTTTGAGTTTCCGAAGGTGCAAATATATGTTTTGTGGAATCCATAGGGTTCGGTGAAGGGCGGGTAATTGCCCAATCTGCTGCACTATTGATTTCAACAACAATTTTTTGATGCAAATTATTAATTTCTTCTTGCGAGACAATTTTATTTTCTAATAGATATTGAGATAAATTTTTTATTGGATCTTTTGTTCCAAAGGCTTTTTCTAATTCTTCTTTGGAACGATATTTTTTCTGGTCATCGCTTGAAGAATGGGCAATTAAGCGTTCTACTTTGGAATGCAACAAAGCAGGTCCGTTGCCACTTCGGATATAATCAACAGCTTTTTTAGCGGCGAGATAACTTTCAAAGAAGTTTGAGCCGTCATAAGTAATCATTTTTAAATTTGAATATGCACAAAAAGAATGAGTAACATTACTGCCACTTGATTGTATTTCTCTTGGTACAGAAATTGCATAGCCATTATCTTGAATATGGAATAGAACAGACAATTTTTCACGAGATGCCCAATTTACCGCTTCATAAAATTCACCTTGTGAGGTAGTGCCTTCACCAGATGAAACATAAGTAATTTCGTCTGTCCCATCTTTTTTTGTGGCTAAGGCTGTGCCTACTGCATTTAAATATTGAGTGCCAGTGGGTGATGATTGTGTAGGTAAATTTAAATCTTTATGTCCATAATGACCGGGCATTTGCCGACCGCCAGTTGCCGGGTCTTCGGGTTTACCAAAAGTAAGTAAAAAATAATCCTTTGGTGTATAACCTAATGTGTAAACAAAAGCTAAATCACGATAGTAAGTCCACCCCCAGTCTTTTTTAGGGATTAAATTCATTGCAATTGCAACTTGTGTCCCTTCATGACCACTACCTCCGATATGAAAAAACGATTTACCTTGCTTAACTAACATCAAATGTTTCTCATCTGTATAACGTGCTTGCATCATCATCTTTAAAGCATAAAGCATCTGTTCTTTGGTTAAATTAAGCTCGTTATGAATTAAATTATTTTTGGAATTTGGAGTAATTTGTATATTTTCTACCGAGACTCCTTTGCCTATAATTTCTTCAAATTTATTAGTATCTGCTCCTTCTTCAATGTTATTTAGAATTTCCTTTTTAGATTTATTTTCAAAATTAGTGCTAATTGATTTTGTCATAATATTACTTATTTATATTTTTGAATTTGTTAAAATATAAAAACATTAAACGTTTATTTTTAGTTTTTATTAAAAAATTATTTTACTTTGCATAAAACAGTATTTGCAGTTAATTATTAAAGGATTTAAAGAGAAAATGAGCTGGGAATCAATTGTTGGTTTAGAACGGGAAAAGAAATTGTTGCAACGAGCAATAATAAATAATCGTGTCCATAATTCATACTTATTTATAGGTAATAATGGAATTGGGAAAAGAGCGTTAGCATTTGAATTTGCAAAGGTATTAAATTGTACAAATCCCATTGTTACAGTTGATGAATACATTGCATGTGATAAATGTAGTAGTTGTAAACAAATAGAATTATTGAAGCATCCAAATTTGCATTTAGTCTTTTCTTATCCAACAGGAAAGTCATCAGAAAACAAATCGGATAACCCGTTATCAAAATTGACTGACCAGCAAGTTGAAGATATACAAAATCAATTAGCCCAATTTGCTTCTAATCCATATCACACAATTACACTACAATCTGCTAATTATATAAAAATAGAACAAATTCGTGAAGTTAAACGTATTATATCAATGAATGCAACAAATATTGGCAAAAATGTGGTGATAATAATGAATGCAGAAGAAATGACCAATGAAGCGGCAAATGCTTTTTTAAAAACATTAGAAGAACCTTCTGAAAATTCTGTGATTATTTTAACAACATCTCGCAAAGAATCTCTTTTACAAACTATTTTGTCTCGTACCCAACAATTGTTTGTTAATCAATTAAATAACGATGAAATCGCCGAAGGTTTAGTTAAGAAATTTAATATAGAAGAAGGGAAAGCCAAATTAATTGCCAACCTTTCTAATGGTTCTTTTGCCGAAGCTATTGATTATTCTTCTAATGATTTTACTGATTTAAGGATTGCTTTTGTTGATTTGTTTAGAACGGTGCTGAAAAAAAGAAATTATAGAATTGAAATGTTAAGTAAGATTGAAGAAATAACAAAAAACTATGACCAAAAGAAAATTATTAATGGTTTATCGCTTTTTGAAATTTGGATAAGAGATGCATTTGTTTATTCTAAATTGCAACAAAAATTAAAAATTATTAATAAAGACCAATTAGAAGTTATAGAAAAATTTGTTGTAAATTTTAATAATTTCAACTATTTATCTGCTTTTGAAAAAATTGATAAATCAATTTTTTTGATTAGAAAAAGTGTGAATATTCAATTAATTTTAGTAAATTTATTTTTGGGAATTAGACAAAATGAATATAACTTTTATTAGAAGCGACTAATAAATACTTTAGTTTTATGGTAATCAATAATAATTATATAGACGTATACCCAACTTTAAAAGAAAATATTAGTTTACTTTTAGGGGAGGAGAACATCCAACAGAAAAGCGAAGATATTGAGTTTAGCAATACAGAACTTGCAGAGCAACGTAGAGAAAACAAATTTGCTGAGAGAACGGCAAGTGAAAATGGTTCAAAAAACGAAGCACATAGAGTTATTCGTCCATTAGAAAACAAAGCAAGTTTTTTGAATAAGGAGAATATTGCAGAAATTTCTTTCCAAGGAAATAGGAAAGAAATTTATTTCAATCCTTTACAAAATCGGTTAGATCTCAATGATTGGGTTATCGTTGAAACGGAAAATGGATGTGATTTGGGTAAAATTACAAAGTTAGGTGAATGTATATATTCAAGGTGGTTGAAAGATGAACGAAATGAAAATTTGCCTGTTCATTCTATTAAATATAAAGCCAACCCGAAAGACATTGAAAAGTATAAGGAAAACTTAAAAGAGCAAAAAGTAATTGTAGAAAAAGTTAAGAAGATGTCTGAAAAATACAAATTAGAGATGCGTGTTACAGAAGCAGAGTGGCAATTTGATAAGCGCCGTCTTACAATTTACTTTTTGTCTCCACAAAGAGTTGATTTTCGTGAGTTAGTTAAAGATTTAGCTAAGGAATACAAAACTCGTATTGAACTAAGACAAATTACTCATAGAGAACGTGCTAAACGTATTAGTAATTGGGTTGGCGTTTGTGGCAGACCTATTTGTTGCGGTTCTTTCTTAGACCAAACTAAATCTATCTCAATAGAACATACCAAAGTGCAACAACTTTCAGCCAATGTTACTAAATTAAGTGGATATTGTGGTAGATTGAAATGTTGTTTGCTCTTCGAATACGATTACTATTTAGAAGAATCTAAACGATTCCCTAAATTAGGTTCAAAACTTGAGCTAAATGAAGGTTACTTTACTTTAATTAAATTTGATATTTTTAAAGAAAATTTAACCTTTTACAATAATGAAGCCCATAATTTTAGAACTTTTTCGTTAGAAGAAATTAAACAATTTGCGGCTCAAAATAAAATTATTGAACCAAAAGATACCGATGCTTGCATTGTGTGCAATAAATTAAACGACGAAGATTTATCTGAATTACTGGAAATTTCGGAATAACAAAACGTGAATTGAGAATATTAAAAAGGGAAGATAGAATATCTTTCCTTTTTATTTTGATATTTTTGGGTTGTAATTTGAACTTTTAGCGCTGTAGTATTTCTACTTTTGACCAGCTATTTTCGGAAATTATTGCTTTGGAAAATTCAAGAAATTCTTCAAAATTTATTAATTTCAATTTAGATATAAAATTATCATTCAATGGGTATTTCTCATTCAATTGAATTGAACGCAAAGTATTCATCATTTTTTCAAAAGGCAATTCAATTTTATAAATATGTTGAGCGACCATAGCATTTTTTGAGATATTGAAAAGGTCTTTTGAAATTTTTCTATTTTGAATCTTATTGAAAATCTCATCAATAATTTCAAAGCTTTTATCTAATTTATTTTTATCAGTTGCAAAATAAATTTGTAATACGTTAGTATCTATATATTGCTCTAAATTAGTAAAAGAATTATAAACCAGAGCAGATTTTTCACGCAATTGGTTGTAAATCATTGAACTTGGACTTTCACCAAGAAAATAAGAAAGTAATTTCAACTTTAAAATCAAATCGGGTTCAATACTATCAATTCTTTTAAGCATTAAAATATGGGATTGCTCAATAGATTTTTTTAATATTTTAGTTTTTGGTGTGCAATTTGGCAGTTTCTCTATTTTTTTTGGTATTGCGGCAGAAGGAAAATCAGAGAAAATTTTTGATGATAATTCGGAAAATTGTTCAAAAGGTATATTCCCAATAAATGAAATTAAAATATTTGTTGATGTGTAATATTGATTAAAGAATTGTTTTATATCTTGCAAAGTTATATTTTCTAATGTTTTCTCTGTGCCAGTAATTAATCTCCCCAAAGAATGCTTCGGATATATTATTTCATTACCTAAATCAAAAATAAGTTCCTCTGGGTCATCATAATAAGATTTAATTTCTTCAAGTATGATTTTTTTCTCTTTTTCAAAATCTTTTTCGTTGAACACAGGTTTAACAAAAAAATCGGAAAGTAAAGTGTAAACTTTTGTAAAGTTTTCATTCAAAGATTTTAAGTAAAAAACTGTGATTTCGTGTTCTGTAAAAGCATTATACAAAGTTCCAGTTCTTTCGAATTCCTTTGCAATTTGAGTATTAGTATAATTTTCGTTTCTTCTAAAAAGTTGATGTTCTACAAAATGAGCAAGTCCTTCTTTTTTATTTGGGTCTTGACGAGAGCCAGCAAAGACGCTTATACTTAAAATAAACGATTTATAATTTGGCAAATGTTCATAAAGCAAACGTAATCCATTTGGCAAAACCACAAGTTTTTGATTAGAATCTTCCAATTTAAATCTCTAAAAAATACAAAATTACGAACTTCTGCCCTCCCACCCTTCCTTAATTCAAAATTTCTTGTGTCGAGTATTTTTTCTTATCGCTCAACGGGCATCACCTCCTTCCATTCGAGAAAATATTACATATTTAAATGAAAGTAATATATTTAAGTTTTAATAAGTTAAATACTTGCAAAATTACAACAATTTATTTTCATATTTTTTATAGAAAGAAAATGCAAAGATAGATAGCATATATATATAATTCAATTTTAGATTTATCTAAGTATATATTTCTCACCTGCTTGGATTACTTCGTAACCATTTGCATTATCAGTAACAATTGCAACGATACGAATCCATTTGGGTCTCCAATCAGCAGTTGGAGGAATTTGCTTAGAATAATTTGAAGTCATAATTGAATTTGCGGCAATATCATTTTCTGAGATTTGTTCACCCCAAGTTGAAGTTAGAGCATCACGGATTATACCATTATGGACATAGTCATAAATATCAACAGGATTTTTTCTGTAATCTATTTGGTATTGAACGATTGAATCTTCGACAACGTAAAGTGCTAAATGATACGAAGATGGACAATTATCATTAAACGTAAGTTTTGTTGAGCAACTAATTGTTTTTGTGGTGGAATCATAAGAAGGAGTTAAGTCGATTTTTACTTTTGCTTTTTGTTTCATTCTGGCAACAGCTGCGGCTTCCCATTGCCCTTGGTTTAAAACTAATTGATTTTCGTAATTAGTTCTATCTATTAATCCATTAGGTGTGCCAATTCCCCAACCTATATTGAAGTAATTTTCTAAATCTTTCATCACTTGTGAAACAAAGTTATATGAATGTTCTTTCGTTGGCTTTGCGTAAACTCCTGCATGAACTTCAATTACAACGATATTGTTAGGGTATTTTTCTTTTATACTATGTGCAACTTCAGATGCTGCCGGACAATTTCCACAAAGGAACCCTGTATAATCTTCTAATAACACTACTTTTTGTGTGGTATCTGTTATTACTGTTGAGTGTTCTTCGTAAGGTGGCTTAACATCATCGCAAGAAATAAATAATGCTATGAAGAATGTTGTGATGATAATGAGTTTGATATTGCGTGCCATTTTAAGTTTTCTTCTAGTTTTTAGTCAAAATTATAATAATTAGTATATAAAACGTATTCTTTTAAATAATATTAGTTTTTAACTATCAATTTTTTAACAAATATAATTGAAAGAATTATTTTTCTTAATTTTGTTTTGTATTAAAATTCAAATTCAAATTTGATAGTCAATTCTGAGGCAAGAAAAATTGAAATATAAATTCTTTTTTATTGTAATTTTAATAATGGCAATAATAAATTTACCTGTAAAGGTTTGGTCAGGAAGTGCTGGTACCTCGTATTTATATGAAACACAATATATTGTCAATAAGCCCACGGCAGGTTTGATACCGATTAAATCTCAAATATTTAGTTTAAATTTTGGGGGTAGTGCAAGTTTTTGGTTAAATTGCGAATATTCGCCGATAAATAATTTAGCATTAGGTCTTGCTTTTGGTGGGACAAATATTTTTGGTTCTGAAAATATAAAATTCCAACCATATCCGGGAATATTAGCAAAATATAGGTTTGTTAATGAAAATAAATATGTACCAGCAATCGCAGTTGGTTTTAATTCGCAGGGGTTAGGAGTATATAATTCAAAGGCAAATGAGTTTGAGATTAATTCACCTGGTCTTTTCCTTGCATTTTCAAAATCATTTAAATGGAAATATGGTTATTTGGGGTTGCATCTTGGGACAAATTATTCTTTTGAACCAGTTGCATCAAAAAGAAGAATCAATCCATATTTTGGTTTTGAACAATCTCTTAGTAGCCGCTCTTCATTAGATTTGGAATATGATTTGCAAACTCCATATAACCCAAATTTTGTATTTAATAAAGGGCTTTTAAATTTTGATTTAAGGTATTCTATTGATAATAGTACAACTTTGGAGTTGAAATTTATTGATGTTTTTAACACTAATGCACAAATTTACAAGTTGTTAAAGGTTGAATTCGTCGGATATTATTTTTAGTTTCTGAATATAACAAAATAATTGTAATAGTTTGTAAAATTATTTAATTCAAAGCAATACAGATGAAAGTATTAATTATCACAATAAAAAATCCTTTTCTTGCAAAAGACGGCGGCTCACTGGCAATTTTAAATATATTAGAAGGATATCGAAATTTAGGCTACGATATTACTTTACTTATGATGAATACCTTACGGCATTATATCCCAAGAGAAAAATTTCAAGGAAAAATTAATCAATATAATATTAAAGTAATTGATTTTACATTTGATAATAATATAAAAATTATAAATGCACTTAAAAATTTGCTCTTATCAAAAATGCCTTATAATTTAGAGAGATTTTACAGTGAAGACTTTGAAAAGGAAATTGCAAAAATTTTAAGTGAAGAAAAATTTGATTTTATTCAACTTGAAAGTAGTTTTTCGGGTTTGTACTTAGATATTATTAAACAAAATACACAGGCACCGATTTTTTTGCGTTCCCATAATGTAGAGTATGAGATTTGGGAAAGAAACGCATCAGTTCAAAGTAATTTTTTAAAAAAAATATATTTTGGAATACTTGCAAAAAGATTTAAAAAATGGGAAGAAGGGACATTTCCTAAATATGATGCTATTTTTCCAATGACATTAAGAGATAAAGCAAAGATTCAAAAAGTTTATCAAAAATCAAATTTTTACTTTACTTTACCATATACAATCAATATTAAGGAATATCCATTTGAGGAAATTACTTTGACCGACCTTTCTATTGCATATTTGGGAGTATTGGATTGGATACCTAATCAAGAAGGGCTTCTTTGGTTTTTAAAAAATGTATGGTCGAGAATATATAACTATTATCCAGGTTTAAAGTTTTATATAGCAGGGAGGAATGCTCCTGATTGGTTAATAAAGCGAATAAAAAGCTATAAAGTAGAGTTCCTTGGCGAAGTTCCCAGCGCACGTGAATTTATTTTGCAACATCCTATTTTTGTTGTTCCATTACTTTCTGGCAGTGGAATGCGGATTAAAATCATAGAACAAATGGCTTTGGGACGTGTGGTAATTTCAACTCCAATTGGTGCCGAAGGTATTGACATTTCTTCTATGGAAAATGGCATTTTGGCTGAGCAACCGAATGATTTTATAAGCAATATTGATTATTTGTTTAGAAATCCTGATGGAATTCGTTATATTTCCAAAAATGCAAGATTAACAATTGAAAATTTGTTCGATTCTTCTGAAATTTTTTATGATTTAAACGAATTTATTTTGAAAATTTTAAATAACAGACAAAACTAATTTGCTGTTATTTTGGTTCCCAAGAATCGCCACCACAAGGGATATAATCTTCTGTGATATGTTCATCATAAATTGTACATAATTGACTTGTTTGGTCAAAGTATCGACATTTCCCGCAAAGCGTATTTTCCAAAATATCGTTAGATGTATTATTGAATTCTTTATACTTGTTGTATGCAGGAAAGGCAACAAGAAACCAAAGAATAAGTGCGACGAACCACCAATTTGAGCGTAAATCAAAATAGTCACTTAAACTTAATGATAAAATTATAATTATTGCTGTCCGAAAAAGTATGCCTGTAATAATTGAACCTGTTGTAATTACTGTTTTCTCGTTAGAATAAATTTCACTATCTGTTGAAAAATTCAGTAATTTGTATAATTTTATAAAAAATTTTTCCATTAATTAAACTTAAAAATAAAAGTAAAGAATTAATTGTAAAATCGTAATCGTCAGGTTTCTATTGTATATATAATAAGATTATTTTATTACGAAGAAAATTCTGTATCTTGTTCAGGCATCTTTAAAAAAGTTAGTTTGATTTTTTCAATTTGCCGAGTAGTCCTACTTAAAATTTCAAATTTATAGTTGCCTAAAATAAACTTTTCTCCTAAATTAGGTATTCTACCTAAATTTGTTAAGATGTAACCACCGATTGTTTCGTAATCATCACTTTCAGGGATTGGTTGTGGCAAATTATCGTTTAAATCGTTAATAGGAATGATGGCGAGTAAAATAAAATTGTTCTCGTCTTGTATTTCTAAAGAAGGAGTTTCTTCGTCGTATTCATCTTGAATTTCTCCTACTAATTCTTCCAAAATATCTTCTAACGAGACAATTCCGGCTGTACCACCGAATTCATCTAAAACGATTGCTTGGTGAATTTTGTTCATTTGCATCTTTTTTAAAGTAAAATTAATTTTTTCGTTTTCTTGTACGAAAAAAGGTTCTCTTAAAAAATCTTTTAAATTTTTTGAATGATTTTTGGCAAATATAGCTAAAATGTCTTTCGCATATATTTCGCCAATAATATTATCAATAGTACCTTCATATACTGGCATTCTTGAATAACCTTCTTCAATAAAATATTGTAAAATATCTTTGATTGGCAAATTCTTTTCTATTGCAACAATTTTATTTCTTGGTACCATTACTTGTTTAATTGGTGTATCGGCGAATTCAAATACGTTTTCAATTAACTCTTGCTCTTGTGCTTTAATCATTCCTTTGTTAGAACTTTCCTGTAAAATAATTTTGAACTCATCGGGAGTATGGGCTGAATTTTGCTCTGATGATATACTCTCAATACCAAGCGATTTAATTAAAAGATTTGCAAAACTGTTCAACAACCATATTATTGGCATAAAAATAAATGCAAAAATGCGTAAGGGTAAAGAAACAGTGTAAGTAATTTTTTCTGGATATTGGATTGCTAAATTTTTTGGTGCTAATTCTCCAAAGACAATATGCAAAAAAGTAATTAATGCAAATGCAATTGGGAATGAAATTTTTTGTGCTAATTCTATTGAAATATTTAAATTTAATAAATCAAGAAGCCCTAAAATAATTTTTGCGACTACGTCTTCTCCAACCCAACCTAATGCTAAACTGGCAATTGTAATACCAAGTTGAGTGGCAGATAAATATTGGTCTAAATGTGTTATAATGCTTTTAGAAAATTGTGCAAATTTATTGCCTGAACGAGCCGATATTTCAACAGATGAAGAACGCACTTTAACAATTGCAAATTCTGCTGCTACGAAAAAGGCATTTAAAAAAACAAAAAATATAGTTAATAAAATATGTAAAAGCATCTAATTGATAAATTTTAGTGAATCTAAAAATAAATTTTTATCTGTATGGTAATGTATATATTTTCGCAATAAATTGATTGTTTTATAAATTTCTGATTTTGAAAATTCAATCTCGTTTATTTCATTAAAATTTTTTTTGCTTACATCCTTTATTTTTTTGAAAAGTGTTGTAGGAACTTGTAATTCATCTGAATTTTTAAAGATATTATTAGTCAAATAAAATTGACCATTTTCTAAATCTAAATTTATAATAAAATCCTGCTTTTTTAAATCTAATATTTCTTGGTTGTCCAGAACAAAATTAATTTCAAATCCAAGATTAGCAACAAAAATAATTAAAAATTTTAAAAAAGCAATAAATGAAGATTTTAGCCCATCATTTATTGCAACAAGAGATGAAACTGCATTAATGAATATATTTTCATTTACATAATATTCTTCTAATATTTTATTTATAGTTTCAATGATTGTAAAAGCAAAAGTAAGTTGTTCAAGAGATGAGCGAATATTCCAGAAATTGACGATTATTTCGGCATCAGAAAGTAGTTGCAATTGTCCAGTCGGCTTTTTATAGTAAGTAATTGAAATATAGTTCAAAGGTTCTAATGATGCGCCAAATTTGCTTTTTGCTTTTGCCGCTCCTTTAACTATTAAATTAATTTTCCCAGATTTACGTGAAAACACAGTTACTATTTTACTGGTTTCGCTATATTTCCTAGAATTTAAAACTATTGCTTCGGTTGTTTCAAGCATTTTAAATTAAAAAAAAGCAAATTAATGAATATTTTCAAAATTTTGCTTAATTTTCTTTTTTAATTTTCTCCGATAATGATTTTTAAAAATTTAAAAATACACATACAAAAAAATAGGTTAGTTAAAATTGAAAACATTAACAATGGAATAGAAATTGTAATTAATAGGGAAAAATATAAATTCCATAATTCAATTTTAATGCCGAGTTTAATTGATTCACATCTTCATTTTTTTGGGGTAGGGGAATCTGGATTAATGTCTGATTTACGCTTTTGTAAAAATGAAGATGAAATGATTGATTTGTTGAAGGGAAATCCATTGCATCGGGGAAGTTGGTTGATTGGTTTTGGTTGGAATCAAGAAAATTTTAAAAACAAGAAATTTCCAAATAAAAAGAAATTTGATTTAGCCTTTCCTGATACTCCTATTTTTATTAGAAGAGTTGATGGACATACCGCCCTTGTTAATTCTTCTGCCCTAAAATTGGTGAATATTAATAAATATACTTTAGACCCACTTGGTGGAGTGATATTAAAAGATGGGAATGATGAACCAACTGGGATTTTAATTGATAATGCTCTCGGTTTAATTTTTCAAAAATTGCCTGTTTACGACGATTCTCAAATTTTTGAAATTTTTAATTTTGCTCAATCCTTCTTAATCAAAGCAGGATTATCACAAGTGATAGATATGGATTTAGACCCGTATCTTTTTGACAAATTAAAGCAATATGATACAGATGGTAAGTTGTCAATTAAAGTTCATTCATTTATTAAAGCACAAAATGATGATTTTGTTGGATTTATTGATAAGCCGTACTTTGGTAAAAATTATTCAGTTATAGGGACAAAGTATTATAGCGATGGGGCGCTTGGTTCAAGAGGGGCATCTTTATATGCTCCTTATTTTGATGCAGATAAGGAAGTTGGTCTTTTGCTTTTTAATGAAAACGATTTTTTACAAAAAATTTCTAAATCAATTAATTTAGGATTTCAAGTTGCTGTTCATTCTATTGGTGATGCCGCAAATGGATTTGTTATAGATGTGTTCGATAAATTAATTTCTCGGAACTTTGATTTAATAAAAGATTTTAAACAAAAAGGAACTTTCCCTTTTCGGATAGAACACTGCCAAATGATTCAAGATAACGATTTGCAAAAACTTGCATCTATCAATGATAAAGTGCAAATTATCAATTCTATTCAACCTATCCATTTTGTGAGTGATACTTTAAATAATATGGCTCAGTCACGAGTTGGGGAAAAAAGAATGAAAAGTTCTTACCGTTGGAAGACTTTACTTAAAAGCAATTCTCTTGTTGTGGCCGGGTCCGATGCTCCTATTGAATCGCCTAATCCTTTCCTTGGAATTTCTTCTTTAACTTCTTCTAAGAATCAACACGAATTGTTGGATTTTGATACAGCATTAACGATGTATACTAAAAATGCTTTCAAATCTATAAATCAAAGTTTTCAAGAAAATTATTTGCAAATTGGGACAGAGCCTAATTTTAATGTAGTTGATGAAAATATCTTGGTTGCGTCTAATGATTTTATTGCCTCTTATCCTGGCAGTTCAATTTTTTCAAAATCAATTCAAGATTTGAACGTCAAAGCAACAATAATTAATGGAAATTTATTTATTTAATAAACGGGAGAAAAATATGTTTAAAATTTTAAATGTCGTATTTGTAATTTTATTTTCATTTTCACTTTTGTATTCGCAAGATGATAAAATGAAGGACTTTCAATTTCAAACAGAAGATGTGCAAACTGAATCAACTTCATATTTTGCAATAGGAGTTGGTTATACTGCAACATTTCATCTTATCAATATGGACGATATGAATACGCTAGCGAATCAATTTGGAGTTGGCAATTTGAAATCAAATGTTTATCTTAATGGTATTGAAATTTCAACTGGTACTGTTCTGTTTAAAAATGTAAATATAGGTTTTTTCAATCAATCGGGCAATACTTCTTCTTCGGGAATTGTTAATTCACTGAACCGTAATATTAATTACGCATTTCAAAATACAGGCTTTTTAATTGATTATGGAATTGTTCCTTTTAAATCATTTGCAATTTTGCCGGGTGTTCAAGTTGGTTTTGCTAAATCAACAATTAATGTTTCACAAACGGACAAAGATATAAATTGGAATGAAATTCAACCTAACCAATTAGCAAATAATTATTATTATAAATTAGAAAAATCCTTTTTAGACATTGAACCTAAGGTAAGTATCCAATATGCTGTTACAAACTTTATTGCGTTTAGATTAAATGCAAGTTATAGTATATCAATGAGTAATCCATTTACAAATTCGAACTGGACATTTAATGATAACGTTAAAGTTAATAACGTCCCGTCAACAGTAAATCAATCAGGAGTAAAGCTCCAATTTGGAGTTTTTGTTGGATTAATGAACTTCTAAAAGCTAAGAGAATTTATTTTCAATTGTTATAAATAATTTTACGAGAAAAGGTGAAATTTTGGTTAATCCACTTGATACGAAAAAGAAAGCTAATTTATTCATCGTTTTGATGGTATTAGTGATAGTATTAGCGTATATTATATTCTCACCAAGTGGTTTAATAAATAGAGTAATTCTTACTCAAAGGCGAAATGAATTGCAAAAGAAGATAGAATTTGAGAAGCAAGTAGAGGATAGTTTAAATAAATCTATAATACAAATCCAGAAGGATACAACAGAAATAGAAAGGATTGCAAGGGAAAAATTTGGTATGAAACGTCCAAATGAAAAGATTTATATAGTTCCTTTGGGTAAATCAGATAAAGAAAAATAATAAAAAAAGTAAAAAAAATATTGTTATTTAAAAAATATTCCATAATTTTGTATTCTCTAAAAATGATGGGTAGGTACCGAAGCGGTTAAACGGGACAGACTGTAAATCTGTTAGGCTACGCCTTACGGAGGTTCGAATCCTTCCCTGCCCACAAATAAGGAACAAATAAGCGGGAGTAGCTCAATGGTAGAGCATCAGCCTTCCAAGCTGAGGGTTGCGGGTTCGAGTCTCGTCTCCCGCTCCGAGCTAACGGAGCTTAATAAAAATAAGCTCAAAACATAAAAAACATAATAAGAATCCGTTCTTATTATCCGTTCTTCTAATATATAGAAAGTGGGAGGAAGCGTCCGATAGAATAACAAAGAATTTCTGCGGGAATAGCTCAGTTGGTAGAGCATCAGCTTCCCAAGCTGAGGGTCACGGGTTCGAATCCCGCTTCCCGCTCTAATGCTGATGTAGCTCAGCAGGTAGAGCACTTCCTTGGTAAGGAAGAGGTCACGGGTTCAAGTCCCGTCATCAGCTCTTAGCGTTACCACACGGGTGTAGCTCAATTGGCAGAGTGGCGGTCTCCAAAACCGTAGGCTGTGGGTTCGACTCCTACCACCCGTGCGACATTTATTATTAGTATCTTATATGATTGGTAAAATTAAATCATTTACGAATGATGTTGTGATTGAGATGAAAAAGGTCTCTTGGCCTACGAAAGAACAACTTTCTGAATCTACTAAAGTTGTTATTTCTACTACTCTTATAATTACAGCATTTATCTTTGCTGTTGATCAGATTGTTACTTGGTTATATTCAGTTTTATTTTAATTTGGATTTGAAAATGGAAGATTTCCAAAAAGAAAATATTAATCAAGAAACAGTTGAGTTTAAATGGTATGCTTTGCGTACATATACTGGGCATGAAAATAAAGTAAAAACACAAGTTTTTGCTGAAATGAAGCGCTTGGGTATGGAAGATTTTGTTCAAGAAATTCTAATTCCTGAAGAAACTGTTTTTGAAGTTAAAGGCGGAAAACGCAAGACAAAAATTAAGAATTTCCTTCCCGGCTACATTATGATAAAGTGCCGATTGAACAAAAAACTGAAAGATATTATTATATCTTTACCTTCTGTTGTAGCGTTTGTCGGAAGACGTAACGAACCAACTCCACTCCAAAAAGATGAAGTCGATAGAATTTTAGGTCGCGTTGAAGAAAGAAAGGATGTTTCTACTATTGAACATACTTTTGAAATTGGCGATCCAGTCAAAGTTATTGATGGACCATTTTCTACATTTTTAGGGACAGTAAAGGAAATTAACTTTGAAAAGCAGAAATTAAAAGTTGAAGTTGGGATATTGGGACGCAAAACACCTGTTGAATTAGATTTTGCCCAAGTTGAATTAGAGAATCATTAATCATAGATAAAACAAGTTATAACAAAAGAAAAATAATATATTGAGTATATAAAATGGCAAAAAAATTATTAGGTACATTTAAACTACAGCTAAATGCAGGTCAAGCTACGATGGCTCCACCTGTAGGTCCAGCTTTTGGACAACGTGGTTTAAATGGTATGGAGTTTGTAAAGCAATTTAATGCTAAAACTCAAAAGCAAGCAGGGACAATATTGCCTGTTGTCGTGTCTTTTTTCTCGGATAAAAGTTTTACATTTATTGTAAAATCACCACCGGCGGCAGTTTTGTTGAAAAAAGCTGCTAATTTACAGTCAGGTTCAGCAGAACCTAATAAGAAAAAAGTTGGGAAAGTTACAGTTAATCAATGCAAAGAAATCGCAGAATTAAAAATGCAAGACTTGAACGCACTAACAATGGATTCTGCCATTAGTATGATAAAAGGTACAGCCCGTTCATTGGGTATTGAAGTTGTTGAAGGTTAATGAGAAAGAGAAAATATGAGATGTTTAAGCAAAAGATTTAAAGAAGTAAGTAAGAACGTTAATCAAAAAAGTAATTATGACGTTCACGATGCAATTGCATTAGTTAAAAAGAATGCAACTGCCAAATTTGATGAATCGTTTGAAATAGCAATTCGATTAGGTGTGGACCCTCGTAAAGCTGACCAAATGGTTCGTGGAACTGTGTCATTGCCTCATGGAACAGGGAAAACAGTACGTGTCCTTGTACTTACAAAAACACCAAAAGATCAGGAAGCTTTAAATGCAGGTGCCGATTATGCTGGGCTAGATGAATATATTGAAAAAATCAAAAGCGGCTGGACCGAAGTTGATGTTATTATTGCTACACCTGATGTTATGGGTGAAGTTGGTAAACTCGGACGTATTTTAGGTCCTCGTGGATTAATGCCTAATCCAAAAGTTGGAACTGTTACTTTTGATGTTGATAAAGCTGTTCGTGAAGTTAAAGCTGGTAAAATTGAATACCGTGTTGATAAAACAGGTAATGTACATGCCGCTATCGGAAAATGTTCTTTTGATGAAAGTAAACTTTTCGAAAATTTAGTTGCATTTTACAACAACATTTTGAGGGCTAAGCCATCAACAGCAAAAGGTAAATATGTAAAACACGTTAGTCTAAGCTCTACTATGGGACCAGGAGTAAACTTAAATGAATCTTCTATCCCGGCTGAATCGGCTTAGTATTATATTAATTAACAATTTTGGCTATTACGCTATGTGGCATGCTTCTCGTATTTTATTTTATTAAAATATGTTGCCACAAATAATAAATAAATGGATAGTTCTATGAATAATAATCTTGAACAAAAGCAAAAAGTCGTAGGAGAATTAACCGAAAAATTCCGTAAATCAAATGGAAGTTATTTCTTAAATTTTACTTCAATGACTGTTGCCGCTACTAACAAATTAAGACACTTATTCCATGAAAAAGGTGTTGAATATAAAGTAGCTAAAAATACAATGATTTGGAGAGCAATTCAAGAAGTTGGTTATCAAGGAATTGATGAAAGTCAATTGAAAGGTAATACAGGTATCGTTTTTGGCTATGATGACCCACTAGTACCCGCAAAAATTTTAAAACCAATTTTAGAGAAAGAAGAAACTCCAAAATTTAAGGGTGCTATTGTTGAAGGTGTATTTTATGATGCAAGCCAGTTTAAAACTTTGGCGAATTTACCTTCAAAATCTGAACTTATTGCTGGAATATTGGGTAGTTTAAATGCCCCTGTAAGTGGAATTGTTGGTTCTCTTAACGCTGTAATGCGTGATTTAGCATCTGTTATTGAAGAAGTTGCTAAAAAACAAAATAACTAATTTATTGCTTATATTATTAAGCAAGTATTAATTAAATAAAATTTTAAAATTAAAATTAAAAACAATTTTTTGGAGAAATAAAAATGTCAGAAAAAGTAGAAAAATTAGTTGAAGAGATTTCTTCTTTAACATTAGTTGAAGCTTCCGAATTAAAAAAAGCATTAGAAGACAAATTTGGTGTTACGGCAGCTGCTCCTATGATGATGGGCGGAATGATGCCCGCTGCTGCAGAAGCTGCTCCTGTTGCTGAAGAAAAGACTGAATTTGATGTTGAATTAACTGATATTGGAGCTAATAAAATTAACGTTATTAAAGTTATCCGTGAAATTACTGGATTAGGATTAAAAGATGCTAAAGATTTAGTTGAAGCTGCTCCTAAAGTAGTTAAAGAAAGTGCTTCAAAAGCTGAAGCAGAGGATATGAAGAAGAAAATTGAAGAAGCTGGCGCTAAAGTTACTTTAAAGTAAATCGCTATTTTATTTAAACTTACCTCCCTTTTATCCTTTTTTAAAAAGGACAAGCGGGAGGTTATACTTTATTAGAATTATTTATTTAAAATAGTAATAAAATTCTTAAATACAATAAAATACTTTTTAATCGTTGAAACATCATTTTAGAAGTTATTTTATTATTAAGTTCTTTTGAAGTAAATTATTTACAATTTATATAAAAGTATAAAAGCAAATTTTGGAAAAATTAATTAATAAATTCGGGATTTTTGATGTTCAATTAAACAATTGTACATCAAAGGTCCTTTTTTAATATAACTTAAAGGAGGTCTGAGTGGGAACAAATAATGTAAATAGCAATATTTCTAATATTGACTATTTGTTGAACACCTACAAGCAAGCAACCTACGACAAAGATGCAGATTTGAAATTGCTGGAAAGTGATTCGGGCATTATAAGGCTTCGGAAAAGAATAGACTTTTCTCGCTTTGGGAAAACAGATTTATATCCAGATTTATTAAACGTTCAAATTGATTCGTTTGATGAATTTTTACAGGAAAATGTTCCGCCTTCAAAGCGTTTGCCAATAGGTTTGCAAAAAGTATTTCAAAGTAATTTCCCTATTGAAGATGCTTCGTCAGTATTTCAATTGGAATTCATTGAATATAGTATTGAACGACCAAAATACTCTGAACAAGAATGTAGAGAAAGAGAATTAACGTTTTCAAAGCCTTTGAAAGCAAAATTAAGACTTTCAAGTAAGGCTGACAAAGATTCAGAAGATTACATTGATTCTATTGAACAAGAAGTATATTTGGGTAATATCCCTGCAATGACTAATAGGGGAACATTCATTATCAATGGTGCTGAAAGAATTATTGTAAGTCAAATTCATCGTTCTCCAGGTGTATTTTTCGATGATACTATGCACCCAAATGGTATGAGAATTTATTCGGCAAGAATAATTCCACTACGTGGTTCTTGGGTTGAATTTACTACCGATATTCACGATGTTTTATATTGTTATGTAGATAGAAAAAAGAAATTCCCCGCTACAACTTTATTACGGGCTTTGGGCTTTTCGTCTGATGAAGAAATTTTAAATTTATTCCAATTATCAGAAGAAGTTTTACCTGCAAATTTAAATGAAACTTATATCGGTCGCCGTGTTGCTTCTGATGTTATTGATTTAAACACAGGTGAAATTATTGCATCAAGAGATGCTGTATTTACTGAAAAGCTTTTTAATGCAATTAAGACAACGGAAGTTCTACCAATGAAATTTTATGTGGAATATGATGTTGCCGAAGAGCCAGTAATTGCCAAAACTTTACAAAAAGATACTACTCGTAGTCGTGAAGAAGCTCTTGAAACTATTTATAGGACTATTAGAACAACCGAACCACCTGATAAAGAAACGGCAGCTGCTTTATTAGAAAAATTATTCTTTAGCAATCAGAGATATGACCTTGGTTTGGTTGGTAGATTTAAAATTAGAGATGTCCTTCATGTTGAGATTCCAGAAGACCATACAGTATTAACAATTACGGACTTTGTTGAAGTTATAAGGCATTTACTTTATCTTCACGACAACAAATTAACCGGAGATGATATTGACCACTTAGGCAATAGAAGAGTCAGAACTGTTGGAGAACAACTTGCCAACCAATTTAATATTGGTCTTGCTCGTATGGGCAGAACTATAAAAGAAAAATTAGGATTGAAAGACAATCAATCATTATCGCCTTCTGAATTGGTTAATGCCAGAACAATTACATCTGTAATAAATCAATTCTTTGGCACAAACCAACTTTCTCAATTTATGGACCAAACAAATCCATTAGCAGAATTGACACATAAGAGGAGGGTTTCTGCATTAGGACCTGGTGGTTTGAGTAGAGAAAGAGCAGGCTTTGAAGTACGTGATGTTCACTATACCCATTATGGAAGGTTATGCCCTATTGAAACACCAGAAGGACCAAATATCGGTCTAATTTCTTCACTTGCAATTCATTCAATTGTAAATGAATTAGGATTTATTGAATCTCCATATTATAAGGTCAAAGATGGTATTGTAACAGAAGAAGTTGTATATTTAACAGCAGATGAAGAAGATGGTTTTATAATGATTCCTGCTTCTACAAGAATAGATGATAATAGAAAAATAATAGAATCAAAATTAAGAGCAAGAAAATCAGGAGATTTTGTTCTTGTCTCACCGCAAGAAGTTGATTTTATGGATATTTCAACAGACCAAATCACTTCGGCGGCTTCTGCTCTAATTCCATTTTTGGAGCATGACGATGCAAACCGAGCTTTGATGGGTTCTAATATGCAACGTCAATCAGTTCCATTGTTACGTCCTGTTGCTCCTGTTGTAGGGACAGGGATGGAAGCTCGTATTGCCAAAGATTCCCGTTCATTAATTTTTGCAAGAGGCAATGGTGTTGTGGACTATGTTGCCGCCGATAGAGTTATTGTGCGATATGATGACGAAAGAAACGAAAAAGAACAATTTATTAATTGGGGTTACGAAAATGTAATTACGTATGATTTGAAAAAATTTGAACGTACAAACCAAGACACCACAATTAATCAAAGACCAATTGTTAAGAAAGGTCAGAAATTAGTTAAAGGAATGCCCCTTGTAGATAATTCTTCAACAGAAAAAGGTGAACTTGCATTAGGTAAAAATGTTTTTGCCGCTTTTATGCCTTGGCGTGGATATAATTTTGAAGATGCTATTATTATTTCTCAAAAATTAGTTGCCGAAGATGTGTTTACTTCTGTGCATATAGAAGAATTTACTTTGCAAGTGCGTGATACAAAACGTGGTGAAGAAGAATTTACTCGTGAAATACCCAATGTAAGTGAAGAAGCAGTTAAAGATCTAGATGAAACAGGAATTGTAAGAATTGGTGCAAAAGTTAAAGAAGGGGATATATTAATTGGTAAAATTACTCCCAAAGGTGAAACTGACCCAACTCCCGAAGAAAAACTTTTACGAGCAATTTTTGGTGATAAAGCCGGCGATGTAAAAGATGTTTCATTAAAGGCTACTCCTGGTTTGAAAGGTGTAGTAATGAATACTAAACTTTTCTCTCGTCGTCAGATAACTTCCGATAAAACTGCCAGAGATAAAGATAAAAAAATTCAAGAACAATTAAATAAACGTGAAAAAGAAGTCCTTCTCACATTAGATCAAGAATGTGTAAACCGTTTATCTAAAATGTTAAATGGTGAAGTTTCTCTTGGAATAAAATTGAAGAATGGAGTTCAAGTATTTCGCAGTGGAGTTAAATTAACAGAAGAAAAAGTCCAAGAATCGTATAAGAAAGGTTTATTGAAACCTGAATATCTTGATTATGACGATGATTATATAAAAGACGAAACCAAAAATGATCTCATTAAAGAAATGTTGATGAACTTTATAATCTATCGGACAGACCAAAAAAATATGTTCCGTTCAGAGAAAAATAAAATAGCATCAGGCGATGAATTACCACCGGGTATTTTGGAGATGGCAAAAGTATATGTTGCTAAAAAGCGTAAATTACAAGTTGGGGATAAAATGGCGGGACGACATGGCAATAAAGGTATTGTATCTAAAATCGTGCCGATAGAAGATATGCCATTCTTACCAGACGGAAGTCCTGTTGATATTGTATTGAACCCACTTGGTGTACCTTCTCGTATGAACTTAGGACAATTATATGAAACAGCACTTGGGTGGGCAGGTTATAAATTAGGTGTTCATTTTTCAACACCAATATTTGATGGAGCAACTTGGGAACAAGTAGGAGATTTCCTTGAAAAAGCAGGCTTACCAAGAGATGGTAAAACAGTTCTTTATGATGGTAGAACAGGTGAACGTTTCTCAGAAAAAGTTACCGTAGGTATAATTTATATGTTGAAACTTGCTCATATGGTTGATGATAAGATGCACGCACGTTCAATTGGACCATATTCTTTAATTACACAACAACCACTTGGTGGTAAAGCACAATTTGGTGGTCAAAGATTAGGAGAAATGGAAGTTTGGGCGCTTGAAGCTTATGGTGCTTCCAATGTATTGCAAGAAATGTTAACAGTGAAATCTGATGATGTTCCCGGACGGTCTAAAATGTATGAATCAATAGTGAAAGGTGATAATGCACCTGATCCAAACGTTCCTGAATCGTTTAAAGTTCTTGTTAGAGAGCTTCAAGGTTTAGCTTTGGATATTGTTTATAAATAATAAAGTAATAAGTTAAACTTAAATAATTTATTACTTGTGTTAATAAAGTTTATAGGTATAAACTACATTATTTAAAAAAAAGAAAAAGATTGAGAGGCGATAAATGCAATCAATATCAATGCCAAAAGGCGGTTTCAAAGAATTAATTATTAAACTTGCTTCACCTGATGAAATTTTAAATCGCTCAAGTGGAGAAGTTACTAAGCCAGAAACGATTAATTATCGTTCCTTCCGTCCTGAAAAAGACGGTTTGTTTTGTGAAAAAATCTTTGGACCAATTAAAGATTGGGAATGTGCTTGTGGTAAATATAAAAGGATCCGTTACAAAGGAATTGTTTGTGACCGTTGTGGAGTAGAAGTTACAAGTAAAAGTGTAAGAAGAGAACGTTTAGGGCATATTATGTTAGCAGTTCCTATTGTTCATATCTGGTTTATGCGTTCTTTACCCGGCAAAATCAGTGCTGTGCTTGGATTACACGCAAAAGATGTTGAAAGAATTGTATATTATGAATCTTATGTTGTTATTCAACCAGGAAGTACAAGCCTAAGTGCAAAAGATTTAATGACAGAAGAAGAATATTTAAAAACCTTATCCCAATTACCACCAGAAGAGCGTGAATTAGATGATGAAGACCCGAATAAATTTATTGCTTTAATCGGTGGAGAAGCCATCAAAGAATTATTAAAGCGTGTAGATGCTGACAGAGAATATGCATATGCAAAAGAAGAATTAAAAACCGAAACTTCGCAAGTTAAAAAAGCTGAATTGCTTAAAAGACTCCGTGTGCTTGATGCTTTCAGGAAAAAAGAAAACAATGAATTTCTAAATGAGCCGAGTTGGATGGTACTAGATGTGGTACCTGTCATTCCTCCTGATTTGCGACCACTAATTCCGCTTGATGGCGGTCGTTTTGCTACTTCTGATTTGAATGATTTGTATAGAAGAGTTATCATACGTAACAATAGATTAAAACGATTAATCGACATAAAAGCACCGGAAGTAATTTTGCGCAATGAAAAAAGGATGTTGCAAGAAAGTTGTGATGCTTTGTTCGATAGTACTAAAAAAGCTAATAAAATTGACAATGCTCGGACGCTTAAATCCCTTGCTGATACATTGAAAGGAAAACAAGGTCGTTTTCGTCAAAATTTACTTGGTAAACGTGTTGATTATTCAGGTCGTTCTGTTATTGTTGTTGGTCCTGAATTAAGATTACATGAATGTGGATTGCCAAAAGATATGGCGGTTGAGTTATTCAAACCTTTTATCATTAGAAAATTGATTGAAAAAGGATTTGTGAAAACTGTAAAAAGTGCTAAAAAGCTTGTTGAAAGAAAAACCAATGAAGTATGGGATATATTAGAGCAAGTTATTGAAGGGCATCCTGTAATGCTTAACCGTGCTCCTACTTTGCATAGATTAGGGATTCAAGCATTTCAACCAAGATTAATTGAAGGGAAAGCAATTCAATTACACCCACTTGTTTGTACTGCCTTCAATGCGGACTTTGACGGCGACCAAATGGCTGTTCACGTTCCTTTAAGTCATGAAGCTCAATTAGAAGCTTTACTTTTGATGCTTGCTCCTAATAATATTATGCACACTCAAAATGGAGACCCTATCGCTGTACCTTCACAAGATATGGTGCTTGGTCTTTATTTTCTTACTAAAATGAAAACTGGTGCTATTGGTGAAAATAGGTCTTACAGCTCCATTGAGGAAGTTATTATAGCAATGAATTCTAATAAATTAGAGATTGGTGCTAAAATTAACGTAAGATTAAATGGCAAGTTAATAGAAACTACTGCTGGGAAAATACTTTTTAATCAAATTGTTCCAGTTGAATTAGGATATATTAATGAATTATTGACTAAAAAGAAATTGCGTTCTTTAATTGGGCTAAGTTTTAGAAGAGTAGGATTAGCAAGAACTGTTGATTTCCTTGATGATATGAAAAATCTTGGCTATGAAATGGCAACTCGTGGTGGCTTAACTGTAAGTATCGCTGATGTTGTTGTTCCATTAGAAAAAAGAGAAATTATTGAAAGAACTCAAGCGAAAATTGATGGTTACGAACAAGCATTTAGAATGGGTGTATTGTCCAGTGGTGAAAGATATAATAAAATTATTGACGATTGGTCTCGTGCGACAAGTACAGTTGCCGATAAATTATATAATGAAATTCAAAAAGATAAACAAGGTTTCAATACTTTCTTTATGATGCTTGATTCACAAGCAAGAGGTTCGAAAGAACAAATTCGTCAATTAGCAGGAATGAGAGGTTTAATGGCTAAACCTAAAAAATCAGTTTCTGGTTCTACTGGTGAATTAATTGAAAACCCAATTATTGCTAATTTTAAAGAAGGTTTGTCAATTTTAGAGTATTTCATTTCTACTCACGGAGCAAGAAAAGGTTTGGCAGACACCGCATTAAAGACCGCCGATGCAGGTTATTTAACACGTCGTTTGCATGATGTTGCGCAAGATATGATTATTACAGAAGTTGATTGCGGAACTATACGTGGTGTTGATATGACCGCTTTGAAAGATGGCGAAGAAATTAAAGAAACTTTGAAAGAAAGAATTCTTGGTCGTGTTGCATTAGTTGATATTGTTGACCCAATTACAGAAAAAGTAATTTGTAAGGCTGGTGAAGTAATTGATGAAGATATTGCTAATGAAATTGAGATATCTCCAATTGAAACAGTGAAAATTCGTTCTGTGCTGACTTGTCAATCTAAGCGTGGAACTTGTGCAAAATGTTACGGACGTAATCTTTCTTCAGGGAAACTTGCCGATGTTGGGGAAGCAGTTGGAACAATTGCCGCCCAATCAATTGGTGAACCTGGTACTCAGCTGACTTTACGTACATTCCACACAGGTGGTGCGGCTATGTTGAATGTTTCGCAATCTTCTATTACAGCCAAATTTGATGGTAAAATTGAATTTGAAAATCTCCGCTATATTACTTATGAATCTGACGAAGGTCCAGTAATTGTGTCAATTGGTCATAGTGGCATTATTAAAATTATGGACGAAGCAAACAATAGAGAACTTACTAAATACGATGTTACTTACGGTTCTGAAATCAAAGTCCAAGATGGCGATTTCATTAAAAAAGGACAAATCCTTTATGAATGGGATCCTTACAATTCTACTATTATTTCAGAATTTTCTGGTCGTGTTCGCTACCGTGATTTAGAATTAAATATTACTTATCGTGAATTAAATGATGAACAAACAGGGCATATCTCTAAAATAGTTTTTGACTCCAAGGATAAAACTAAAATTCCAATGATTGATATTCTCGATGACAACGGACATATTTTGAAATCTTATAATATTCCGTCCAAGGCACAATTACGTGTAGACGATAATGATTTAATTGGAATTGGAACTCACCTTGCAAAAATACCACGTGATTACGGAAGAACAAGAGATATTACAGGTGGTTTGCCAAGAGTTACTGAGCTTTTTGAAGCTCGTGCTCCACAAAATCCTGCTGTTGTTGCTGAAATTGATGGTGTTGTTTCCTTTGGTAAGATGAAGAGAGGACAAAGAACAGTTATTGTAACATCACACGACGGTTTAACTCAGCTTGAATTTAGTGTTCCATCAGGGCGATATATTTTAGTTCAAGATGGTGATTATGTGAAAGCCGGTGATAGAGTAACCGAAGGTGCTATTAATCCTCACGATATTTTAAGAATTAAAGGTCCTTTTGCTGTTCAAGAATATTTGGTTAATGAAATTCAAGATGTTTATAGAATGCAAGGTGTAAAAATTAGCGATAAGCATATTGAAACAATTGTTCGCCAAATGATGCAAAAAGTAAAAATTGTAGAATCTGGTGATTCTGAATTTTTAGAAAATGACTTAGTTGACCGTATTCGTTTTGATGAAGAAAACCAAGAATTAAAGAATATGGTAGTAATAACTGAAACAGGGGACACTAACTTTTCAGAAGGACAATTAGTGTCTAAAAAACGTTTCCGTGAAGTTAATTCAATGATGCGTAAGAAAGAAGTAAAACTTGCAGAAGCACGTCAAGCTGAAAATGCTATCGCCGAACCTATTTTATTAGGAATTACACAAGTTTCTTTGCAAACAGATAGTTGGCTTTCTGCGGCATCATTCCAAGAAACAACACGTGTTCTTTCTGATGCGGCAATTCATGCACGTTCTGATAAATTCCTAGGTTTGAAGGAAAATATTATTGTTGGACAACCAATTCCTGCTGGAACTGGTTTACGCCGTTATCAAAAAATGATGATTGATAGTGATATAGGCGATATTTTTGGTAGAAAGAATAGAACTATAAAGTCCAGTCAATACGAAGAAAAAGCTGAATATGATGATACTTTGGAAGCTATTAAAGACGAAATAATACCATCGGAAGAATAGTATTATCTCGTTTTAAATTTGTTTTCGTAAATAAAAACACCCTTGCTTTACATAAAGTAAAGTTGGGGTGTTTTACTTTAATAAGCAGGTTATAGTTATAATTCTTTATGCACAATAGTTGCATTTGCTTGTGCCGTTGGAGTTACAAAGATTTCTTGAATTTGCACATGCTTTGGTCGTGTTACCGCAAATAACGCTATATCAGCAATATCTTCAGCAGTCAAAGGTTCATAACCTTTGTAAACATTTTCTGCTCGTGTTTCATCGCCATGAAACCTAACAATAGAAAATTCTGTTTCAACTAAGCCCGGGTCAATATTTGTAACACGGACATCAGTTCCATTTAAATCAATAATCATCCCTTTGGAAATCGCTCTAACAAAAGATTTCGTACCACAATAAACATTTCCAGCGGGATATACTTCGTGTCCTGCCAAACTACCAATGTTGATTATATGTCCAAATTTTCTTGCTACCATATTTGGTAATATTAATCTTGAGATGTAAAGCAAGCCTTTAATATTTGTATCAATCATTTCTTCCCAATCATTCAAATCGCCATCTTGGATTTTGCTTAAGCCAAGTGCTTTCCCTGCATTATTAACTAATATATCAATATTTTGAATTTCTGTGGGAAAATGCTTTATAACATTTTCGCATTCCTTATAATTTCGTACATCTACTTGGAAAGTATAAACATTGACGGAATATTTTTCACGAATATCTTGTGCAATATTTTCTAATATCTCTTTTCGTCTTGCGAAAAGAATTAAATTGCAGCCTTCTTCTGCAAAACGATATGCACAACCTGCACCAATACCGGCAGATGCACCTGTAATTAAAGCAGTTTTGCCTTTTAATTTCATTTTATTCTCCTTACTTTTAAGTTATTTTCTTTATTTAAAAGATTAATAATACCATCTTCGCCGACAAGGTGTCCTGCACCGACTATCACAAAGTATGTTTTATTATCTTGTAAATAATTATTTATTGTATCAACCATACGGATATTTCTGTCTTTTAAAATTTCATCCGTTAAAGGTCCCATCCTTGGGTAATCCTTATAAGATTGATTAATTATTTGGTTTAGCTCTTGTGTGTTCCCATCTTCCCAAGCATCAATTAATTTTTCATCTTGATTTTTGTCGTCTTTATCGGTTTTAGTATCCATCTCAATCATATCATCAGCAAAATTATCAAATTTTTCTAAGTAACTCATTTGAGCAGAATCTGTTTCAATCCCTTTAATTGGTAAATTCTTTTTGTTTGCCTTTCGAGTAAAATATACATCTACTCCATAGTTAGCATCTATATTTGATGAACTAAAATCAGAAAATTGCTCATACATTAGGGCAGCTGCCCAAGGACGAAGTTTATCTAAAAAATCTTCATTAAGTCCAGCCTTTGTAAAAACATCAAGTAATTTCTTGTAATTTTCAGGTTTGATTTTGTCCTTTAATTTTGTGCTATCTTCTATAAGCATCGTTTGCATAAATAAATTTACATCTATTTTATTTATATCAACTTCTGTAACTAAATAATCAGATTTATCAAAGGCAGTTTCAATGAATTGTGGCATAGGATACCATTCTTTTTTCCCTAAATGGACTGAACCTAAAAGGTAAACTGTTGCTGTTGGTGATTTTATTTCATAGAATAAATAGGGTTTATCTTTTGCATCTCCATTAAATGTAGCAATTAATATAGAAATAAGTATTATTGAATAAAATATAGTTCCCTTTTTCATTTTTGAAAAATTAAATAATACAAATTTACGCAATAAAATAAAAATAGAATTTATTTTAAAAAGGCACTGCTGAAATTATCACATCACAGATTGAATACCAAATTCATGGACTAATCTTGCACCTTGATGTGCTCCATTAATCATAAGGAGTAAAACTAATCCTGAATAAATTAGAAAGATAAGTTGTAAAAGAAAAACAAGAGACCGTTTAAATTTGTTCTTAACAAAAAAGTAGGTGAATACAGAGTAAAAAATCAAAAATATTACACTTAAATTTCTTACACTGGTCATTGCTGTTTGATGAGCCAATAAAACAGGATTTATTTCAGCTGAGCGTTTAGCAATAGTCATAGCGGCTTCACCTGTTTCAACTGCAACAATCGCACCAATAGTTCCAAGAAAAAGTAAAATCAATGCTGAAATTGTAAAGTTTTTTTGTTGTTCTTTAAATATTATTGCAAGCAAAATGAATATCGGCGTTACTGCTATCAATGCAATAGGGAAATGAATAACAAGTGGATGTAACCCTTCCCAAGGTGGTAAAGTAGGTAATTGGAACATAAATTTCTCCTGTTTTTATTTATTGATTTGTTTATTTAACTATTTTGCAGTTTCCTTTTAACCTTTAAATAATTTTTTATTTTCTATTTTTTTAAATTACGAATTTTTTTTAATTTATAATCAAAAACAAAAAAAATATATTTGTATATTAATTTATTTACCAATTCATTAGATTAAAAAAAAAATTCTTAAATTAAATATACGTCTAAAATAATTATTTATAAAATTAAGATTTGATGAAAAATATCGTTGTCCTGATAGCAATATTTTTTTTGTACATACAAACATCCTATACTCAAGAAAATTACAATCCTGACCAAGAACGTAATTTCGTTAAGTTAAATGATGCTTTTAATTTATATTCAGATTTTTTGCGTAATGTATATTTCAATTATGCGGTGAAAATTGACCCAGAGAAATTGACATATTATGCTATTCAAGGTGCTTTGAAGGATTTAGATCCTTTTTCTTTCATTTACAAAAAACAAAACAATAAATTTTTAGACGATATTTATTTAAAAGATTTTTTTGGATATGGACTTAACTTTGATACGCTTAATAGTAAAGTTTATATAGTAAAAGTGATGCGGAATTCTTCGGCAATGAAAGCGGGAGTTCAAGTTGGCGATATAGTTAAGAAACTGAATGATAAAGAAATCAATGGTAATAAAAATTTTCTTTTACAAATTTTGGATTCAAACAAAACAAATGAAATTACTTTGGAAGTTTACCGTGGCTGCAATGATTCAACAATAGATTTTGCATTAAAGAAAAGCAAAGTGATAAATGAGCCAATATTGCTTACACAAATTCCGGATACACATATATTTTATCTGTCATTTGATACATTTTTCAATAATTTAACATTAGATTTGCAAAAGAAATTTAGTGAAATTGATACTACACAGATGAAATCTTTAATCATTGATTTGCGGGGAAACCCTGGTGGTTTGATGAACGAAGCATTAGGAATGTTAAACTTATTTATTAGCGATAGCAAGCCTGTATGTAGTATCATTGGTCAGGAAAATGAAACCGTTGAAGAATTTAATTTGCCAGATAAGGCTATGTTTCCCAAACTTCCAATAATGATTCTAGTGGACAAAGAAACCGCCTCTTCAAGTGAAATATTTTCTGCAATTATGCAAGAATATGACCGTGCTGTTATTATTGGGGAACCAACTTTAGGCAAAGGATTAGTGCAAAATACTTTTCCATTGCGGAATAATTATGAAATGAGATTAACAACTGGAAGATATTTAACCTCAAATGGTAGATGGATACAACATTTTGCTTTTGCTGATCAATTTTATCAAGATAAAACTGATTCTACGAAAATATTTTATTCTAAATCTGGGAAAGAATTACATCAAAAGAAAGCCATAGAACCGGATATTATAATGCCGACAAATGATTTTTCTCCTTTAATTCAAGATTTAGTGAATTCTAAAACATTTTTTTTATATTTAAATACTTTAAATTGCAATTATGTTAGCAACAATAATAATAATAGCAATAATAATAGCAATGAATTGAAATATCCATTAGATTTCAACTTTTTTTTAAACTTTTTGGATAGCAATAACTATTACGATAATACTGATTTAATTAAGCGGTTAAAGAATTTACAAAATCTTCAAATGGAATACGGTGAAAATATAAATGATGTTGATAATAAACGTGATACTATTGGTGTTTACTTTGGGGCTGAATATGACAAAATATTCAAGCAAGAGCAAAATCAAAAAACTGAATATATCAAATCCAAACTTATAGAAAATAAAGATTTAATTTCAGATTTAATTCATTTGTTTGCATTAAGTCGCAATGGGAATAAAAGTAATTTTATTGCAGAATTTTCAAAATACGATAATGTAATAAAAAAAGCAGTAGAATTACTCCAAAAACAAAATAAAAATTAGACTTAATAGTTTATATGCTAATAGTTTAAAATAAAAAATACATACAATTAATATAAACAACAATTTATCGTCAATAATATTCTTAAAATAAAATAAAATTCAAGATGAGAATTACTAAACAATACACAAATCGTGAAAGTCAATCATTAGACAAGTATTTACAAGAGATTGGAAGAGTAGAATTATTAAATCAAGAAGAAGAAATTGAATTAGCAAAAAAAATACAACAAGATGCGCCGGATGCGGATTTAGCGTTAGAAAGATTGGTGAAAGCAAACTTGCGATTTGTTGTATCAGTTGCCAAACAATATCAAAATCAAGGATTATCTTTAGGTGATTTAATAAATGAGGGGAATTTGGGCTTAATTAAGGCAGCTCGGCGTTTTGATGTTAATCGTGGGTTTAAATTTATTTCTTATGCTGTTTGGTGGATTAGACAATCAATTTTGCAAGCTTTAGCTGAACAAGCACGCATTGTTCGTTTGCCTTTAAATAGAGTTGGAGCTTTAAACAAAATTAGTAAAAAGTTTAATGAATTAGAACAAGAATTTGAACGAGAGCCTACTCCGCAAGAGTTAGCAGAAGAACTTGAAATGACGCCAGAAGAAATTGCAGAAACAATGAGACTTGCAGGAAAGCACCTCTCCGTTGATGCTCCTTTGCAACAAGGCGAAGATAATAGATTGTTAGACATTATTCCAAATGACCAACAAACTCCTCCTGATAGCGATTTAATTCTTGAATCTCTTCGTCAAGAATTATTCTTTATATTAAGCTCTTTAACTGATAGAGAAGCAGAAGTTGTTCGCTTATATTTTGGACTTGATGGGCATACTCTTACTTTAGAAGAAATTGGCGAAAAATTCGGCTTAACTCGTGAAAGAGTAAGACAAATTAAAGAAAAAGCTATTCGCCGTTTAAGACACACTTCTCGTTCAAAAGCTTTGAAAGTATATCTAGGATAATCTTAATAATATCAAATAAATTTTAAAAGTAAAAAAACTCTTAGGTACAATGTGCTACGAGAAAATATAGTACTGAACCATATCTATATTTCAAGATTACAACTATGAAGATTCTACTGAAAATTTTATTTTTTGCTCACCCGAAATCATTGTAAATAAAATTGTATTTTGTATAACAGAAAAAATGTAAATTAAAAAATATTCTAAAAAAAACATAAATTTTGTAACATTTAACATCTCTTTTAGCTTATACTTTAAAGATTATCAATTTTTGGAATTTTGATTTATCAGGAGTATAAGTAGAAATGAGAAATTACTGTTATCTATTATTTTTTCATCTTGTTTTTATACGTTCCTTATTCTCATCAGGAAAAGAGAAATCACGGTTTAGAAGGTGTGGTATATCTTCGCATTGTTTAGCAATAAATGGGAATAGCATCTCTGTGGAAACAGCAGTGACTGTTGTATCTTTGTATCCTCAGATAAGGGGAACACTTTAAAACGATTCTATTATACAACCTACAAAAGATGTTGTTTGAAATTTCTTTATTTGCTAAATAATTGTTAATTTTGAAGTTTATATTTAATAAATTTAGTATTAGAGATTGAATTAAAGGCAATTTTGAAAAACTACTTTCAAATAAATATGACCGATACAAGATTAGGGAACAATTCTAATCTACAATCAAATGTATTTAAAAATGTAGTTTTGATTATGCTTATTTGTGCTTTTTCTTTTAATGGTGGTGGAAATATAATCCTTTTCAATGTTTTACTTCACGAAATTAAAAAAGAAGTTTTTGAAGAAAAAATTAAATTATTAAATAAGTCAGATTTATTAGTATTTGACTTTAATAAAGATTTTCAATCTCAAATTAAATGGATTAAGGAAGGGAAAGAGTTTAAATACCAAGATGAGATGTATGATGTTTTTGAAATTGAAAAAAATGATAAATCAGTAAAATTATTCTGCTATAACGATAAAAAAGAAACAAATTTGCTTGATAAGTTTAATTATAACAATGAATTAAATAAAATAGTAACCAAAATTTTACAAAATATAAATTTGTTATTATACTTTGATTTGAAAAAAATGTTTTTGTGTAATCAATTTGAAATTACTTTTTATACAATTTTTGCTGAAAAGGTAATATCAAAAGTAATAGCAAAAGATTATCCGCCTCCAAAGTCCGCAATATTATTTTCTACATTTTAAGACTAATAATAGCTAAACACAAGTAATATATGTGTGTTTGAGTGAAGAGCAATTCATTATTTAATTAAAGAATAAGTTTTTGACTTGTAAATTCTTATAAATTAATATTTAATTCAAAATAATACTTATTTAAAAATATAGGAATAAGTAGTATTAAGTTTAACAATTTTTAATAACAATAAAAAAGAGTACTAAAATGAAAAATAAAATTATATTAGCACTGATTATGTTTAGTGCAACAATAACATTATTATCCGCAGCGAAAACAAACGATACAACAAGTATATTTTTAAGAGAAATAACAGTAACAGCAAACAAAGTTCCAATTCAATTAATATCAAATCCAAGTTCAATTTCTTTGGTAACACCAGATATGTTGTCAGTAATGCCTCGTTCGACAGCAGTAGATGAAGCATTAAGATTAGTGCCGGGCGTTAGAATAGACAATCAACATAATGGTGAAAGAGTTCATTTATCAATTCGTGGTCAAGGTATATTGACAGAAAGAGGTTTACGTGGTATAGGTGTCCTTTTAGATGGCATACCTATAAACGACCCATCAGGATTTGCTCCTGATTTGTATGATGTAGATTGGAGTGCAGTTGATAAAATTGAAGTTTTGCGTGGTTCAGTATCAGGCATATATGGAAGTGGAGCAGCTGCCGGTTTATTAAATATTACCACGAAAGATGGTGGTAGTAAGCCAATTGGTGGTGAAGTTGACCAAATTGTTGGTTCAAATGCTTATACAAAAAGTTTTTTACAAGTTAATGGCAAAACTAATGATTTTGACTATAGAGTAAGCTATTCACGCACAGATGGTGATGGGTATCGCCAACATCAAGGCTTTTGGAGTAATAAATTTTACGAAAAAGTAAATTTTCAACCATTAGAAAATTTAAAAATAACACAAATTTTCTCTCATATTGATTATTTCCAACAAAATCCGGAAGGTCTAAGCTTATCACAACTTTCTGATCCTACACAAGCTAATCCTGATGCGATTCCTTTTAATGAATATCAAAAAACAAATCGTACAACCAATGCTTTACTTGGCACTTATACAATTAACGAAAATCAAGATTTGCAAGCTTATTATTTTTTAAGAACTTGGAACTACAAAGAAACAAGTAATAAAGCTGCTGAATATAGAACTTACACAGACCCAGGTGCAAACTTACAATATAATTTGCATTTCAATACAAATGAAGTTACTCACCGCTTTTCTATTGGTAGTGATGTAAAATGGCAAACAATTGGTATGTATAAATTACAAAGTGGGAGTAATCCAAACCGTGTTGATAGCAAAGATGAGACTAACATAGAACTTGATACATTACTTGCTAATCAAACTATTACTCAAAGCAGTCTCGGAATTTATGCACTTTATAATTTAACTTATGGTAATTTAGACTTTATGGCTAATTTCCGTTACGATGATATGCAAAATGATTTGCAAGATAAAATGCTCCCTATTGATTCGTCAAAAACATCAAAAGATTTTTCAAAAAGCTCAATTCGTTTGGGTGCAAGCTACAAAATTTATAATGAATTAAATGTTTTTACAGATTGGAGTCAAGGATTTTTACCGCCTTCAACAGAAGAATTAGCGAGCAATCCTTTGGGGTATAACGGTTTTAATACACATTTAGTTCCGGCAACATCTAATTGTTTTGAAATTGGTTTCCGTGGTGACGGTGGACAAAGTCTATATTACGAAATTACAGGATTTTATATGACAACTGATAATGACTTTTTCCGCTTTAAGCAACAAGACCGGGGCAATCAAGAAGTATTTTATGGGAATGCTGGGAATAGCCTAAGGAAAGGCATTGAAGCATATATATCTTATAATATATTAAGTAACTTAAAATTACAAGTTGCTTATACTTACTCGGATTTCACATATACATCGGCAACAATAGACCCAATTTATACAGATACAAATTATGTATTGACAACACCACCTGCACCAGGTCAATGGTTACCTAATTGTCCAAGACACCAGTTGTATGCTGAATTGAATTACAAATTATTCGATAAATTGTCTATTACTTTTGGAACATCAAGTCAATCACAATGGGCAATTTATACTGATGCTAATGTATATAGTGGAAATGCTGATCCAACCATTTATCAAAATTGGCAAGATGGTTTTACTTTGTTTAATGCTTCGGTAAGTTATTTATGGAACATTTGGTCTTTGAATGGGGAAGTAAGCCTTTACGTGAAGAATTTAACTGACCAAACTTATATGGCATTTACTGAACCTGATCCTGATGGTAACTCTTATCAACCTGGTCCAAAACGAGAATTTTTTGGCACTGTTAAGATTAATTTTTAACAATTCATATTTCCAACAACAAAAAAGGCTGTCTTATAAGACAGCCTTTTTTGTTATTAAAAAAATTAAATTACTTGTTTTTCTTGTCAGCTTCTTCGTCAGATTCACGAAGTCCGAAAATAATTTTACGAGCAATTTCTTGTGCGATAACTTGTTGAACTTTATCACCGCTGCTCATATATTGTTCAATGGATTTTTCTACACGAGATTTAATAATTTCAGCAGTTTGTCCTACTAAAGCATTTGCAAGTTGATGAATATCAGTTTGTTGTCCACGTAAAGCTTCTAATTGGGAACGATTAGCATCTTCCATTTTCTTTAACATCTTATCCATACGCTCTTCTTCTTCTGTGTACATTAAAGTAATAGCCAAAAGTGAAAGCATAGTAAATTCCAAGAATATAGCTAATAAGATGAAAGAAGGTTTTGCAGCTGGGATAAACTTAAGACCACGAATACCAACGGCAACGATTAAGAAAGCGGCACCACCATAAGCCATACCAGTAACAAAGTTTTGATATTTTTCAGTTATATGGTGAGACATATAAAGGCGTAATCCTTTCAATATTTGAGAATGGTTGCGTCGCCAAAGTAAAGCACTTTTTGTATCTAAAATTTCTTTTACTAAAAAGTCTGAGAAGAATTCTTTAATTCTTGAATATAATGTAAAATTACGGAAGCCTACGATATTAATATCATCGTGGAAAAATTCTTCAAATTTTACTTGTTTATAAGATTCTTCAATATCTTCTATCATTGTTCTGTTCCAAACTGTTCTAAAAGCTGCTTTGACTTCGTCAAAATCTTTTTCAGATAATTTATCATCAGGCAAAGTAAGTAAATCAACAATTTGGTCTGAAAAGCCAGTTTGCAAACGAATTTTAGTTTTTGTATCATCAATTTGTCTATCAAAAAGTAATGATAGTAACCCTAATCTTGTTGGTAGTAAAATTGTTATTAGTACAGAAATAAGCATTGCGATGTCAAGTGCAAGAATTGTAAACCCAATATACGGTTGAAGGATAATTGCATTTTCACCTAATATTTCAGAACGGACATAAAATTCATCTGAACCTTTTACATATCCATCTTTTTCCATTGTTCTGTTCTGGAATGTAAAATCAAAGATATAATCACGATTGATATAATCTTTTGATACAGGGACGTTTTTGCCTTGGATTAAAGCTTCTTTATCTTTTGTCGTAGAAGCCCAAACTAATCCCTGGAATTTCACAAAACCTACCTTTTGCAATTGCTCACCAGTTGGTTTAAACAAAGGGACAACAAATTGTGCCGTTCCCCAAGGAATCAAATTGAACATATTGTAAAGGAAGAAAACAACTAACAATACTAAAAATATGCTGAGATGTTGAACACCTACTTTGGTGCGTTGTTGCTTAATAATAGCATTATTCTTTACCATTTAAACTCCTAAAAATTTTATTTTCTTTTCTTAATATTTTATTTTTTCAAATTTAATGTAAATTCAATAATTAAATATACTTTTTTTTTACAAAATTATCAATTTTTCTACTTTTGTTAGTTTTTTGTAAATAAATAAAATACATATTGTAGTAATAATTGCTACAATACAAATATACTTTATTAAAAAACATTATTTCATATTATTTTTGTAATTTTGCTATATGAGAATTGGAACACTTTGTGCAAATAGAAACTTAATTTCCCACGGTACTATTCGTGGTGGTTCTTTTTTGTCTGCAAAAAGTGTCTCTTATTGCTTTATTTCTGCAATTATTTTCTCAAGCGCTTTTCCTTTTCCCTTTATATAATTCTTATATCTGAGTAAATTAAAGTAATAAACGAATTGAAAAATTAATAATTTTCTTTTTGAAAATTATTAATTTTTGTTGCGAAGTAATTAAAATTATTAATAATTACAAAATAAAAAACAAACAATAAATTAAATAAAAAAGGGGGCAGCAATGTCTTTAATATCCAAATCAGGAGCAAAACCCAAATATTATGTTCCAGCAGGTGATGTTTTGGGAACGCTTCGTAATTATATGTTAGTCGATGGATTTGATTTTGTTTTAGATTTAGAAAACAGTTGTGATTCGAAACTGATTGATACACGTAATGGCAAAGAATTCATTGACTTTTTCACTTGTTTTGCGTCTATTCCAATTGGAATAAATCACCCAGATCTTTTCAATATAAATTTTATAGATTATATTGGGAAAGTGGCTTTAACAAAACCATCTAATTCTGATATATACACCGAAGAGATGGCAACGTTTGTCAAAACATTTTTTGAAATAGCGGTTCCAAAAAATTTCAAGCATGCCTTTTTCGTTGAAGGTGGCGCATTAGCAGTAGAAAATGCACTAAAAACCGCTTTTGATTGGAAAGTAAGAAAGAACTTATCCAAAAGTAAAGGCGAATTAGGTAGTAAAATAATACACTTTAAACAAGCTTTTCACGGACGAAGTGGCTATACAATGTCTTTGACTAATACTGACCCCAATAAAGTTCTATATTATCCTAAATTTGATTGGCCTAGAATAATCAATCCTAAATTAAATTTTCCATTAACTGGTGAAAACATAGAAAAAACAATATTATTAGAACAACAAGCCATAGAAGAGATAAAGCAAGCTTTCAGAAAATTTACTGATGACATTGCCGCAATAATTATTGAGCCAATACAAGGCGAAGGTGGCGATAATCATTTTCGTCCGGAATTTTTACAAGATTTAAGAACTCTTGCAGATGAAAATGAGGCACTTTTAATTTTTGATGAAGTACAAACTGGCGGTGGACTTACTGGAACTTTTTGGGCATTTGAACAAATGGGCGTTATCCCTGATATTGTAGCTTTCGGCAAAAAATTGCAAACTTGCGGTATTATCGTCAATGAACGTATTGACGAAGTCCCTAATAATGTTTTCCATACCTCCAGCCGCATTAATTCTACTTGGGGTGGGAACCTTATTGATATGGTACGCTCAACAAAATATCTGGAAATCATTGACAAGGATAATTTACTTACAAATGCAAAAATTCAAGGTAAAGTACTTTACAACGAGATGCGAAAATTGCAAGGAGATTTCCCTGGATTAATTTCTAATGTGAGGCATAGAGGATTATTTGCTGCTTTTGATTTTCAAAATATTGATTTTAGACAAAAGTTTATAGCCCAATCTTATAAAAATGGATTATTTATTCTACCTTGTGGCGAACGGTCTGTTCGTTTCCGTCCAGCTTTGGACATTAAAGCAGATAAAATTTTAACTGGTTTTGAAATAATCAAAAAATCAATTGAAGAAATTCATTGATTTCTCTGTTTTCTAAGAAATTGTAAGTATAAGTAAAATTTGTTTTTTAATAAGAGCATCTATATTTTTCAAAATAAAATATAGATGTTTTTAATTATTATTTTGACAGGAAGCAATTAACTCTTTTGCATTGATTATTGATGATTCGGTAATATTCGAACCAGAGAGAAATTTAGCAATTTCCATAATTTTTTCCTCTTCGCTTAAGCTTTTAGCAACCGAAGTTGTTCTATTTTCTTTAACAACCTTTTCAATGGCAACAATTTTTGTTCCGGAAGCTGCAACTTGTGGTGAATGGGTAATACAAATAATTTGATGGAATTTGGAAAGTTTAAGCATCTGTTTTCCAACTTTTTGAGCAATACGACCGCTAACTCCTGAATCAATTTCATCAAATACAAGAACTGGTAATTGAACATCATTTGCTGCCATACTTTTTAAAGCTAACATTATCCTTGAAATTTCACCACCCGAAGCAATCTTGATTAATTCTTTCGGCTCTTCACCTAAATTTGTTGAAATTAAAAATTCAATTGTATCAAGACCATTTTCATTTAAAAGATAATTCTGTCCGTCAATTTCAATTGATAATTCTTGACTTTGGTTAGCAAATGTTCTTTCCTGTTGAATTTTAAATTTAATATGGTTAAAGCCAAGTTCACTTAAAATTTTTGTAATTTCAATTTGGAATGTATTTTTTACTTTTTCTCTTCTGTTCGATAATTCACTTGCAATTTGTTTAATTTCTATTTTAAATTTATTAATGGCGTTCAAAAACTCATCTTGATTTAAAGAAGTGTTTCGGTAATTTTCCAATTTTTCCCAAATTTCTTCTTTGACTTTAATTATTTCTTCAATGTTACCGTATTTTCTTTTTAATTTATTTAAATTAAAAAGTCTTTGATTAATTAAATCGATTTTATCGGGACTAAAATTAAAATTTACTAAATAATCATTAATTGTATTAATGAAATCTTTAAGGAAAGAATTTATATTGTTAAGTTCTTCTAAAAAAGGTTCAAAGGTAGCATCGTATTTGGCAAGCAAATTTGTTTTTTTCTCAATAATACTTAATCTATCGTAAATTGCCGCATCATCTTTAAATAAATTTTGATACATCTCACTTAAATTTGAATGAATAATTTCAGAATTTTCTAAAATTTTTAGTTCATTTTCTAATTCAATATCTTCATTTAAAGAAGGATTTAAATTATTAATTTCTTCAAATTGGCTATTCAGTTCTTCAATTTGCTTTTGAATGAAGTGTTTATCATTTAAAAAAGACTTATATTGATTAATTGCTGTTTTTAATTTAGCAAAAGTAGATTTGTATTGTTTTACTAAATCAATATTCAAAGCAAAAGCATCTATAATAGCAATATGATTTTTAAGATTAAGTAAGGATTGGTGTGCATATTGCCCGTGGAAATCAATAATTAAATCACCAACTTGATTTAATAAATTAAAAGACACAGGAGAATCATTTATAAAGATGCGGGAATTACCAGAAATAGAAATTTCTCTGCGAATTATTGTTTGTAAATTTTCATTGTCGTTCTGGATTAATTCTATATCATTTTCTTGCAAAATTTTAAAGACTATATGTTCATTTGGGAGGATAAAGACCCCTTCAATAACAGATTTCTTCTCACCGGTTCTGATATAACTAGATAAAGCTTTTTCTCCCAAAAGTACAGACAAGGAATCTATGATAATAGATTTGCCTGCTCCTGTTTCTCCTATTATTATGTTTAGACCTTTGTCAAACTCTATTTCGAGAGATTCTATAATCGCAAAATTCTTTATCGTTAAACTTTTCAACATATCAGATAAAAATTTATGGAAAGATAAATTTATAATAAAGCAAAATTAAAGATTTTCTTTGAGCTAAAAGAGAAATATCTATCTTAAAAAGTAAAACATAAATCAGACTAATCTTTATTTTTGCTCAATTTGAGTATTTGTATCTTTGTCTTTAAAACTAATATTAAAAATATAATCCCAAGATTTATCTTTAAACACGAAATAGCCACCCACTAAAATTTGCAAAAGATAATTTACACCATGATTTACAGTGGCATAAGCTAATGCTTGTTCACCTGAAACTCCATAGAATTGAACTAAAATAATTTTAACAATCCAATGGAAAACACCAATAGAACCAGGTGTAGGTGCAATTGAAAAGCTAATTCCTGATGCTACAACAAGCAAAACAGAATCCATAAAATTCATTCCTTGCGATGACAAATCAAAAGCAAAGAACATAATAAACAAAGGCAAAGAATAAAAGAACCAAATTATTAAAGATTCTGCTAATAATTTTAAATACATACTTGGCTTTGTCACTATCGCAAAACCTTTCCTAAACTTGTCAAAAACATCAACAATTTTCAGATAAAATTTATTTGAAATTGGCTTAACTAATTTAGATAAGAGGAAATGAAAAACAGGTGGATAAAAAGCAATAATAACGATTACCATCAATAAGATTAGTAAAAATAGTAATTTCCCTAAATCAATTGATGGTGGGAGCAAGGACAATATTTTTTTACTATAAAAAATAAATGTTATACCAAAAAGCAATAACAAAGTAAAGACATCAATAATTCTTTCTAAAATTATAGTTGCAAACGTACTTGAAAAAGAAATCTTTTCTTGTTTGGCATAAATATAGGGTCTGACAATTTCTCCTCCACGAGGTAAAATGTTATTAACTGCATATCCTACCATTACAGCCGAAAACAACCTGAATACACTTGGACTTTCGTATATAGGTTTCAAGATCGTTTTCCATCTGATTGCCCTAACCCAGTGGGAAAGTAACATTATGGGTATTGGCAAGATAATATAAATGTAATTTGCTTGTAAAATATATTTGAAAAGCAAAGAAAAATTTACCCCACTAAACGCAAGATAAGTGGAAACAACTACAATTAAAGCAGTAATTGTGTTTTTAAGAACTTTGCTGCGTGATTTGCTATTAGTTCCTTTTTGCATCGTATTATAATTTATTGAATTCAATAATCTTTCTGTTATTTATTAATAATATAATTTTCAAAAATAGTTAAAAAGTTTGTAAGAGCGTTTGCTCTATGAGAAATTTTATTTTTTTCTTCATCATTTAGTTGAGCAAAAGTATAAATAAAGCCATCTGGAATAAATAAAGAGTCATAGCCAAATCCATTATTACCACGTTCTTCCGTTATAATTATACCTTTACAAATTCCTTCTGCTTTCAAAATTAAATCTCCATCATAAAAACAAATACTTGTTTTAAATTGAGCAGGAGATTCATTTAAACCAAGTGATTGTAATTCATTAATTAACTTTTCCCGATTCATTCTATCCGTAGCCTCATCGCCGGCAAAACGAGAAGAATAAATACCTGGCTTTCCACCTAATGCAAGCACTTCTAATCCCGAATCATCACTAATCACAGGTAGATGAAAAATCTCAAAAAAAGCTTTTGCTTTAATAATAGCATTTTCTTCAAAAGTATTGCCAGATTCAATTATTTCAAATTTTTGCGAAGAAATCTGATTTGGTAATGATAAATTTACATCAATTTTATGTAAAGCAAATATTTCCTTAATTTCTTTGAATTTATGTTGATTGTTACTACCAATTAAAATGTTCATAAAGCATAATATTTTCTTTGCCAAAGACTTTTAAAAAGAAAAAAAATTGTTATTTCTAATAAAGTGTGGAATTTCTTACATAGTAATTTATAAAATGTAAATTTTTTTTTACATTTTTTTTGATATTACAAAAATAGTTTGTATTTTTGTAATAATTAATGTAAACTGGATTTAAATTGACCTTCAATTGGAGGATAAGTGAAAATTTTGATGATGTTACCGTACAAAACTTAGCAAAATCTCTGAGAGTACCCAAAAGTCTTGTGAAAGTGCTGTTGTCAAGGGGTATAAGCGAATATGAAACTGCAAATAAATTTCTCAATCCATCATTAAAGGATTCGTATGACCCTTTTATAATGGTACAAATGGAAAAAGCTGTTGACCGTATTCTAAAAGCAAGACAGAACAACGAGTTGATTTGGGTGCATGGAGATTATGATGCTGACGGTACATCAAGTGTGGCAATGCTTACAGATTTTTTGCGTAGCATTGGCTGTAAAGTTGTATATTATATACCTGATAGATTTACAGAAGGTTTTGGCTTATCGGATACAAGCATAAATAAAGCTAAAATAGCAGGAGCAACTTTAATTATTTCTGTTGATGTAGGAATAACTGCTTATTTACCTTCCTTGCATGCTCAAAGGTTAGATATAGATTTAATTATTTGCGACCATCACGAACCAAATGATAAATTGCCTGTTGCTCACAGCATTTTAGACCCTTTGATGCCCGGTTGTCCTTATCCATTTAAAAATTTATCGGCAAGCGGCGTTGCTTTTAAGTTAATACAAGCAATTGGAATTAAATTAAATCTTGGAGATAAAGTTTATTCTTATTTAGATTTAGTAGCAATTGCTTCAATTTCTGATATGGTCCCGTTAATTGACGAAAATAGAATCTTTGTTCATTATGGAGTAAAACAAATAAATGAAAATCCAAGACCGGGAATACGTGGATTATTGTATTGCACTGGATTAGAACGAGGCGAAGTCTTATCTACCAATATAGTATATGCAATGGCTCCACTTATAAATGCCGCTGGTCGTTTGGGTGATGCTAATCGCTCTGTTGATATGTTAATTCAAAAAGATGTTAATATGGCGTTTAGAATTGCGCAAGAACTTGAAGAAGAAAATAGAAAACGCAGATTGTTAGACCAACAAGTTTTCGACGAAGCTATTCCGCTCGCTGAAGAATTTCTCCGCTTTGGTAAGCATAGGTCATTAGTTCTACACAACAGTTCTTGGCACGCAGGCGTTATTGGAATTGTAGCGTCAAGATTAGTTGATAAATATAAAGTTCCTACTATTTTATTAACTACTATTGATGGTATGGCAAAAGGTTCTGCCCGAAGTATTAGCAATTTTGATATATATTCTGCTTTAAAAGAAAACGGAAATATGTTAATTGAGTTTGGTGGGCATAGGCATGCGGCTGGACTTACTTTACGTATTGAAGATTTACCTGAATTCCGAAATAAAATTGATGATATTGCCAGAGAGCAAATTACAGACCAGATGTTGCAACCTGAAATTGCAATTGACCTTGAATTATCTTTTAATGAACTTTCACCTTTGGTTCTGAATTCTTTAAATATGTTAGCTCCTTTTGGTTACTACAATGACCGTCCGCTTTTTGTTGCACGAGGTGTTAAGTCCATAAATGGCATTAAAATGATTAGCAATAACACTTTTAAATTCAGAGTAATGCAAAATAATTTTGTTATTGATGCTATTGCTCCTTCACTTGCTAATAAATCACATATAGTAACTAACAGTAAGTCTTTCTCGGTAATTTATACTATTGATGGTATTGGTCAAGGAAATATTAAATTCCCTCAATTAAATATTAAAGATATTGCTTCTGATGATTAAGTCTTTCCCAGATTTTTTTTTAGACAATTTCTTAAATCAATTAAAAGAACTTTCTACTGGAATTAATAATAATAATTTTCAGCCTCTCGTTGAAATTATTAATTTATTTTTGAAACTCATTTATTTTTTTACAAAACAAAGTAATCAAATTTTTTCATCTAATTTTGCTCGTTGGGTCTTTTTAATTGAAAAATTTAATTTGCCCCAATCATCTGCAAACTTTATTAAAACTTTAAATTTGTATAAAAAAAGCATTAGAAAAAATTATACTTTATCAAAAGAAGAAATTGATGAAGTTATCAATCTTATTTTCTTTTATAGCAATATCTTAATTAAATCAACAGCAGAAAATCAATTTGAAGCAATTCAAAACAATACCTACGAAGATTTATTTTTAAATCTTCCACCAAAAGAAAAAAGAAAAAGAAAAAATTTTTATACAACTCTTATCAGCAAAAGCCAAAAAGACCAAATATATCCGCATAATTATTTTATTTGTGCAAATGATGAAATTGGTATCTTTATAATTTTATTTCCGAAAAACTTGTATGAGTATATTTATGATTTTGCGGAAAATAATTCAAATTTGCACTTTATTAATATTGAATATAATGACCTTTTAAATGCTTATGAAGTAACGGCAAATAGTTATATAATCTACGAACCGGATTATTTGTTGGATATAACCTCTATTGCAGAATGTTTCGGTTATGAACATACTGATTATTTAATATTCTTTATGAATCTTTTAACTCCTTCAAAAAATTCTATTGAACTGATTAAAGGGACAGTAATTAATTCAATGTTTGATGATTTAATGTCAGAACCGATTGTGGATTTTTTTGATTCATTCCATAAAGCAGTAAAAATTAAGCCATTAAAATTGATTGCATTAGATTCAAAAAAAATTGATTTTAAAGCTTTTAAAAACATTGTGCAAGAACATTTCAACAATCTTTCTTCGCACCTTGATTTATTTACTTCTTCTATAAAATTAATTGAGCCAAGTTTTATAACAAATGAATATGGTTTACAAGGTAGATTGGATTTGTTGAACATCTATGGCAATGAATTCGAAAATAAAGATGTTGTTGAATTAAAATCAGGAAATCCACCTATAAATAATATTTTATTTAAAATAAAGAACAATGATTATTACATAAACTCTTGGTCAAATCATACAGCACAAGCAACTGGTTACAATTTGCTTTTAGATTCAGTTTTTTCAAATAGAAAAGGGAATAGTTCAATTTTATATTCAGCCGATATTAATACCCCTTTACGCAATGTAATGAATATTCCTGAACTTAAAAATGAATTCCTTGATGTTCGGAACAAAATTATTATTGTTATAAAAAAAATAATTAATAACAAAGTAAACATCTTTGACATTTTAGATAATCATTCTTTTAATAATAAATTTATTCGGAGCTATAAAGATATATTTTTTGATAGTTATTTAAAATTAAATAAAATAGAACAAGAATATTTCTTGTATGGATTGCAGTTTATCTTACGTGAAGATTATTTTGCAAAAATAGGTGATAACGATAGAACTTTGGGTCAATCTTCACTTTGGAATTTATCTATTGAAGATAAACTTGATAACTTTTCTGTTTTAAATAATTTAAGTTTTAATTCAGAAGAAAGCGATATTGATAAATTACATATAGTTTTCGATTTTAGTTCAGATAATGAAAATTACCATTATATGAGGAATGGTGACCAATGTTTAATTTATCCTATTGAATATTCAGAAAATCCAATAAAATTTTATATAATTAAAGGTTTTATACGGGAAATTACAAAGGATAAAATCAAAATAAGTTTATTGAATAAAAATATTCATCAGCTTATTCTGCATCAATTTGATAAATGGGTTGTAGAACTTGATAAATCTGATTCATTAATCCGTAAACAACTTCACACATTTATCAATTTCATTTTTACAACAGGAGAAAAAAGGAAATTACTATTAGGAGAAGCCACTCCAACTTATACTCCAACAGAAGTTCCAAAGTATGATTACTTGAATGAAAATCAACAAATAGTTTTACGGTCAGCAATTTCTGCTAATGATTATTATTTGATTCAAGGACCACCTGGCACAGGCAAAACATCAAGAATGCTCAAGGCTATTGCAGAGTATTATTATAATTTAAGTCTTTCAAATCCTTTGAAAATATTGCTTTGTGCATATACCAATCGAGCAGTTGATGAAATTTGTGCGGCATTAGAAAGTATTGACCCAAAATTTCCTTATATACGTATTGCTGGAAAAGAACTAACAAATTTCAAAGAGAAAAGCCTGCCTTACTTGTCAGATATTTTAACTCTTAATGCTTTGAAAGACAGGTTGCTAAAAACTAATTTCTATGTTTCTACCGTAAGTTCTTTACATACAAATCCTGAAATATTTTCTTTAATTAACTTTGATATTTGCATTTTAGATGAAGCTAGCCAAGTTTTAGAAACTCAAATTATAGGCATATTAGCAAAAGTTAATAAATTTATCTTAATTGGAGATGAAAAGCAATTGCCTGCAATTGTTTTGCAAAATAATAATATTGATGCTAATTTATCTGAAAATTTAATGTTAGAATCTTTTGCAGACTCTTTATTCCATAGACTTTTAAAATTAGCGAAAAGAAATTCTTGGGATTTTGCATATTCAACTTTAATTTATCAAGGGAGAATGCATGATAGTATTCAAAATTTAGCTAATACATTATTTTACAATAATATTTTGAAATCACTTGCTCATTCTTGGCAAAATCAAAATCCTTCAAAATATTTAGCAAATACTTCAAGCAAAATAAATCAATGCTTCCAATCAAGAGTAACTTTTATCAATACTCCTAAAGATCAATATATTAAGATGAATCAAAAGGAAGTAGAATTAGTGGTAAAAATTATTGAATACATTGCCCAAAATCCAAACATAGAAATAAATGAGAAGACAATTGGAATAATTTCTCCATTCCGTTTGCAGTGCCGTGCTATTTCAAATAGTATTCCACAAAAATTTGGGAAAGACATCACATTAGATACAGTTGAGCGTTTTCAAGGTTCAGAGCGAGAAATAATAATTATTTCGTTAGCTTGCAATTACAATTACTTAATTGAGAACATCAGCAATGAAACTCAAATAGACGGGAAAATTATTGATAGAAAATTTAACGTAGCTTTAACAAGAGCAAAAGAGCATATTATAATTATGGGGAACCAAGATGTACTTCAAAATTCTACTATATACTATGATGTTATTGAATGGATTAAACAAAATGGGACATATATTAATTTTGAAGAGATAATGGTATAAAAATTTTTTCAAAAAAATATTTGCTTATTTCAAAAAAATTCGTAATTTTGTATTCTAAATTTTTGATGTTCTTTAAAAACGGGGTCGTAGTTCAGCTGGTTAGAATGCCTGCCTGTCACGCAGGAGGTCGAGAGTTCGAGTCTCTTCGGCCCCGCTTTTCCCTTCAAATTCTTTCAAACTAAATATTTATTCCCTAATCTAAATCTAAATTTATTAAAAATAAAATTCAATTTTATTTTATTTTTTTATTTTGCCTGCCGCTACTTTTATAACTTTTGTTTTGAAAGAAAAATCTTTTGGTTCTATTTTTAACTTTTTTATTTCGGAAATTAATGTAGGATGAACTTCTGCTCTTTTATTAATTTTATCTTTGAACTCTTTGCCTGCTTTATTATTTGCAAATATTTCTCCTTCACCCGTCAAAAGAAATATTGGACTAATGCCTCTATAATACAACGTTATAATTAATGTTAGCGGTACACTTGTACGACCTAACTCGTAATTTAATATTTTATCTGGTGTTTCACCCAATAAAAATCCAAATTGGTCGGCTGAAAGCTTGCCCCCTTCATTAAAAATTGACCTTACTATTCTTAACCTTTCGCCAATTTCCTTATTTAATTGATTATCAACCATAACTAAAAATAATTTATATTTTCCGCATAATTTACTTGTTAATTATGTAATTTTTACATAATTTTGCATTAAATTAATTCATTATTATTATGAATTAATTACAAAATTAATAAAATCTTATAAATAAACAAAATGAGGTTGATATGAAAAACCAAATCATCGCAAAACCCAAAATAGCAGACTTTATAAGTTTCAAAATTGAGATTCCTGCAAAGTATTTATCTGCCGATGGTGAATTGCATTATATCGTAGAAGAAGAGCAAAATGCGCTTTTCCAATATTTGCTAAATATTTTTTTTAGAAAAATTAAAAATCAAAAGTTTTTCAACAAAAATATTGTTGCTGAATTGGAATATCTTTGTGAGAGTTACTTTGATTTCAAATATAGTGAAAGTTTAGAAAGTCAAGATTTAATTGATGATTATGATAATTTTTAATTAATTGGAGGAAAGATGAAAGATAAAATTAATTTAGTGCAGTATGAGGATTTAACGCCTGATTTGCAATTAATTGCAGATGCTTTTGATATGAATATTGTCCATTCTATGTTAAGAGAACTTTCGGGAATGTATTTGTATATTCCTAATTTATCTCGCTTGGAAAGTTTTATTTTGCGATATTTACAAGAAAACATTAACAGACCAGTTAAGCAAGTAGCATTAGAACTGGGTGTTAGCGCTCAATATCTTTGGAAACTAAAAAGAGAAAAACTAAACAAAAAAATACAATACGAAAAACGTCAAAAGAAATAACTTTGCTAATTTTGTATTTTAGTTTAGATAAGGAAAACTTATGGGTTTGACTTTAGTACAAAAAATATTATCGAAAGCAAGTGGAGTAGAAACCGTAGCAGTAGGTTCGGTTATTGAACCAAGAGTAAGTTTAGCAATGTCGCACGAAAATGCTGCACTGGTAATTAACCAATTTAATGAAATTTATAAAAACACGGGTCTGCCTACAAAAGTGTGGGATCCGACCAAGATAGCAATTATTTTTGACCATCGTATTCCCGCAGAAAGCAAAAAAACTGCGACAAATCAAAAATTAATTAGAGAATTTGTAAAAGAACAAGGAATAACAAAGTTTCATGATATTCGTGGTGACGAAGGTGGGATATGCCATCAAGTCTTACCCGAAAATGGTTACGTTTTACCAAATACTGTTCTTGTTGGGACAGATAGTCATACTACTACTCACGGTGCATTGGGCGCTTTTGCTTTTGGAATTGGGGCTACCGAGATGGCTTCTGTCTGGGCATTAGGGAGCGTTTTGAATGTAGAAGTTCCTGCTTCAATTAAAGTTATTGTAAATGGTAAAATTCCAAAAGGGGTTTATGCGAAAGATATAATTTTATTCCTAATTGGTAAATTAACCAATCAAGGAGCAAATTACAAAGTCATTGAATTTCACGGAGAAGCAATTAAATCAATGCCCACTTCTGGTCGTTTAACTTTGTCTAATATGGCAGTTGAAACTGGTGCTACTGCTGGAATTATACCACCCGATAAAGAAACTGTTCGATATCTAAGAACTATTGCTAATTATCAAGGTGAAATTGATATGCTTCAACCTGATGAAAATGCTGAATATGCAGATGTGATTGAATTTGATGTTTCCAATCTTTCTCCCCAAGTTGCTGCACCTAATTTTGTTGATAATGTTAAGCCAATTAAAGAAGTTGAAGGAACACCAATTGACCAAGTTGTCATTGGTTCTTGTACAAATGGAAGAATTGAAGATTTAAAAGAAGCGGCAGATATTATTCGTGGCAAAAAAGTTGCAAAAGAAACTCGTATGCTTGTTTTCCCTGCTTCTTATAGAGCTTATGAAGATGCTTTACATAAAGGTTATATTGAAGATTTTATAAAAGCTGGGGCTGTGGTTATGAATCCCGGGTGCGGTCCTTGTTTAGGTATTCATCAAGGAGCATTAGGCGATGGCGAACGTGCTTTTTCAACTACTAATCGAAATTTTAAAGGAAGAATGGGTAATCCTGATGCAGAAGTGTACCTCGGCTCACCGGCAGCTGCTGCCGCTACTGCTGTTTTTGGTGTAATAACTGACCCAAGAAAATTACAGGAGGGAAAATAAATGAAAGTGATTTATAAGTTAGGAGACGATATCTCTACCGACCATATTTATCCCGGTCGTTATATGGCTACTGTTTTGCCTACTGAAACACCGCAATATGCTTTTAGCGATTTGCAAGATTTAAATACGATTTTAAATGAAGGCGACAAATCTCAAACTCGGATAATTGTTGCTGGTAGTAATTTCGGAACAGGTTCTTCTCGTGAACAAGCAGTTTCTACACTTGTTGGTCATAATTTATTGATTGTAGCTCGTAATTTTGCTCGTATATTTTTTCAAAATTCTATTAATTTAGGGTTGAAAACAATTATTTGTCCAACTATTGAGGCTAATGTAGGCGATAATTTAGATTTTTTCGATAATAAAATTGTAAATTCAACTTCTGGTAAAGAATTTCCTATTATACCAATCCCAGAAGCTCGTAAAGCAATTGTTGAAGCAGGTGGTTTAATTTCTTATACTCGCAAATTGGTTTTAGAAAGACAAAAATAAATATTACAATATTGTGCAATTATTTATTTACTCGAAAAATTTCAACAGATATTATTTCCTAAAATAATATCTGTTTTTTTTCTATTTCTTTTTACAACAAATTATTATTTAATATTCGCAAGAACAGATATTTTGAAATATTGCTTGGGAACAATATTGTTTCCAAGTGTTTTTAAGGGATTGTTTGAATTAATTAAATATTTAAAAATATTATCAAAAAAAATCATTAATTTTGTAATTATAACTAAATTAAAATATTAACTGAAGAATGGAAAAAATAACAATAATAATATTATCAATATTCTCATTTTTATTTTTGCATTCCGAATTGGGGTTATTGAAAAATTGCCCTGACCATCATAAAAATCATGATGTATGTGAAATCTTACGAGATTCCGATAATATTCGTACATTTGATTATAATAATTTCTCCCAGAATTTGCATATGCTAATACCCACTTCATTTTATAAAGATGAAGGATATTTTGAGTTACCAAACATACAAATATATTATTTACTCAAATCTAATCAATATTTATCAAATCCACCTAAAATAATAATTTTACTCAAGACATTACTGATTTGACATTATCTTTCCATCTCAATAAGTCATTTCATATAATTTAAATTAAAAAAATATTTTAATAAAGGAGAAAATAATGAGAAAATCATATTTCTTGTTTTTTTCAATTTTTATTGTTTCACATATTATCAATCAAAATGTGATTTTAGCACAAGATAAAATTGAAAATCTAACACTTAACGAAGCAATAAAAATTGGTTTAGAGAACAACCCTTCAATTCAATCAGCCAATGCAAAGGTATTAGCCTCAGAAGGGAGATTTTGGGACGAAATTTCTTTACCGAGACCTGAAATAAGTTACGAAAACCAATGGCTTCCTTCTGGCAATATATTTAATGATTTTGGTGAAAAAACTTTTGCAATATCCCAACATATGGAATTTCCTTCAATTTACTTTTTAAAAGGAAGTAAATCAAAAAAAGAGGAAGGAAAAAGTAAAATTGAATATAATTTGAAGGAAATTGAATTAATAAGAAAAATCAAAACTGCATACTATAAAGCATTATATAACAAATTAATATTAACTTCTGCAGAAGAAAATCTTTCAATATCGCAAAATTTTTTAAAAAAAACTGAAATTAAAGCAAATATCGGTGAAGGTAGTAAATTAGAAACAATGACTGCCAAAGTTCAACTTTCTGAAGCCAACAGTAATTTGGGAATTTACAAAAATGAATATAGTAAATCGCTCGAAGAATTAATATTTTCTATGGGTTTAAAATCAAACACTCACAGTAATTTCAATTTGACCGATTCACTTTCGTTTGTTAATTATGAAAATGTAATTCAAAACTATTGTTCAAATTTTTCATCAAATCTTCAAATAACATTAGATAAAAAGAACAAGGAAATATTGGAAGTAGAAGAAAGTCTAGCGTCTTCATCATTTTTACCAGATATTAATTTCAGTTATTACCTTCAATCAAGAGACAATAATAATGGATATTATGGTGTATCGTTAGGCATCAGTGTTCCACTTTGGTTTATGTTCGAACAAAGAGGGAAAATCCAAGAAGCGAAAGCAAACTACAAAACTGCCGAATATAATTTAAAACAAACAATAAACCAAGAGAATTATAAAATTCAAAATTCTTTAAAAGATTTTGAAAATAATTTGGAGCAAGTCAATCTATATACAGAAGAAATTATTCCGCAAGCAAATGAAATATTTAGGACAGCTTCCGAAAGTTACAATGCAGGCGAAGCAAATTACATAGAATTTCTACAAGCGAAACAAACTTTATTAAATGCACAGAATAACTACAATAAAGCTTTGCTTAATTATTATCTTTCAATTTTTGAAATTGAAGAAATTATTGGTAAAAATATTATTTTAAATTAACATTAGGAATAAACATGAAACATCAAAATAATAAAAATACTTTCGTTGCAAATTTCTTTTTTAAATTTTTTCCCCTACTTTTTATCACTTCAATATTGCTAAATAGTTGTAATAATAGGGGAAAATTGCCTGAAAATGCAAATAAAGAAAATACAAATTTAGGGAAGAACAGTCGGGTTACACTTTCTAAGGAATCTGCACGACTAATTAATTTAGAAACCGCACCAGTCAAAATTGAAAAGATTACTGGTGAACTTACTATTCCTGCCACTGTTGAGCCAAATCAAGATTTGGAAGCAGAAGTTGGCTCATTAATTCAAGGAAGAGTTCAAAAGCTTTTCGTAAAAATTGGAGACTTCGTCAAATCAGGTCAAGTTCTTATGACACTTGAAGGTCTTGATATTGGGACAATTAAAGCAGATTACTTAAAGGCAAAAGCATCATTAGACTTTACAAAAAGTGCTTACGAGCGTCAGAAAAAACTATACGACAATCAAATAGGTTCACAAAAAACTCTTTTGGAAACTCAATCCGAGTATCAGAAAGCATTAGCAGAGTTCAACGCCGAAGATAAAAAGATTCACTCAATTGGTTTGACAGATAAAGATGTTTTGAACGAACAAAATAATTTAGACCATTCATCAGGCACATTGCAAATTAAATCACCAATAAGTGGATTTATAGTGGAAAGGAATATTGTTCTTGGGCAACTAATTGATGCAAATACAAACGCTTTTAAAATTGTTAATACAAATTCTGTTTGGATTGATGGACAAGCTTACGAAAAAGATTTAAACAAAATTAGTAAGAAAACTTCGGCAATCTTTACAACTTCTGTTTATCCAACAGAAAAATTTCACGGCAATATAATTTATATAGGTCAAGCAATTGATGAAAAATCAAGGACATTGCTTATTCGCGGAGAATTTACAAATATTCAAAACAAATTAAAACCACAGATGTTTGGAGACTTAAAGATTCCAATCGGCGATAATTCTTTCTCACTCACTGTCCCCGAAGAATCAGTTGTAAAGGAAGATGGGACAAATTATGTTTTCGTCCAGATTAACGATACAACTTTTGAACAGAGAAATGTGTTAATCGGTACAAATTTCAAAGATAAAATTGAAATTAAAGAAGGACTTAAAGAAGGAGATATAATTGTTTCAAAAGGTGTTTTCTATCTTAAAAGTGAATTAAAGAAAGAAGATTTGGAGGGAGATTAAATTATGCTTGAAAAAATCATAGATTTTACATTAAAGCAAAAAGGCTTAATTATTTTTATTGCGCTTTTAATTGCCGTCTGTGGTATTTATGCTTATATTACCTTGCCAATTGATGCTTTTCCAGATGTTACTAATATTCAGGTGGAAATTATCAGTCATGCAGACGGTCTTTCTGCAATTGAAATTGAAAGAAACGTTACTTATCCTATTGAAATGGCATTGAAAGGTCTTCCGGATGTCGAACAAATGAGGTCTGTAACTAAATTCGGTTTATCTATCGTTACAATAATTTTTAAAGATAATGTTGATATTTATTTTGCGAGGCAATTAGTTTTTGAGCGATTGGGCGAAGCAAAAGAAAGTGTTCCTAAAGGTGTTGAAGTTGAAATGGGACCTATTGCCACTGTAATGGGAGAAATTTACCAATACACTCTTGAAGGAAAAATGCCAAAAGATTCATTAAAGCAAGTTGAATATCTAACTAAACTTCGCACTTTGCAAGAATGGACTATTACTCCATTACTCAAAAATATTCCAGGTGTCAATGAAATTAATTCTTTTGGTGGTTATTTCAAACAATACCAAGTTATTATTTCACCTGAAAAACTATTAAAATATTCTCTTTCTGTTCAAGATGTTTTTTCTGCCATTGAAAATAATAATCAAAATGTGGGTGGAAATATTCTTGAAAAAAATTCAGCACAATATATTATTCGCAGTGTTGGCTTAATCAAAAGTACTGATGATATTGGAAACATTGTCTTGGAAACAACTCATGGAACACCAACTTATCTCAAAGATGTTGCTGAAGTTAAAATCGGTGAAGCGGTGAGAATGGGTGCTTCAATTGAAAATGGGACTAAGGAAACTGTTGGCGGTATTGTTATGCTTCTCAGAGGTGCTAATAGTCGTGATGTTGTTCAAGAAGTTGAAAAAAAGATTAATGAAATTAATGAAAATAATATTCTCCCTGATGGGATAAAAATTGTACCATATTATGACCGTAGCGATATTATAAATTCAAGCGTAAATACGGTTAATGAAGCTTTACTTGAGGGTGCAATCCTTGTTCTTATTATCTTATATCTGCTTTTAAGAAGCTTTAGAGGTAGTATCGTCGTATTAATTGCACTTCCCCTTTCTTTACTTTCAACTTTTTTCATAATGAAATTAGTTGGATTGAGTGCAAATTTAATGTCTCTTGGTGGATTAGCAATATCTATCGGTATGATTATAGATGCAACCATTATTCAAGTAGAAAATGTGCAAAGACATTTAAATGAAAGTAATGCTTCTCAAAATAAATTAAGGATAGTATTGAAAGCCATTTTAGAAGTTCGAAAGCCAAGTATATTTGGGGAATTAATTATTGCGATTACATTTATTCCTATTCTTTCTCTGGAAGGAATTGAAGGAAAAATGTTTGCTCCTTTGGCTAAAACAGTTGCAATTGCTCTACTTTCTTCCTTGTTTCTTTCAATTTTTGTTATTCCTGCTCTTTGTTCATTTTTTCTGAAGCCTGAAGTTGAAAAAGAAAGCATTATAATGAAATTTGCTAAAAAAATGTATATCCCTATTTTACAATTTGTAATGAAAAATAAAATTGTTGTTTTAAGTATTAGTGGTGTTTTACTCATTTCCTCGCTTTTTGTTTTAACAAGATTAGGGACAGAATTTATTCCAATTATGGATGAAGGTGCGTTTGATGCTGATGTTGCTTTATTGCCGGGTGTTTCCCTTGAGAAAGCATTAGAAATTAATGAATTGGTATCAAAAACATTAAAAGAATTCCCTGAATTAGAAACTGTTGTTTGCAGAGTTGGGCAAACAGGAGTTGCTCTTGATGCAAGAGGAGTAGATAAAGCAGGTTATGTCGGCATTTTTAAACCAAAGAGCCAATGGAAAAGAAATCTTTCTCGTGAAGAGCTTACTAATGAGATGAGAGATTCTCTTGAAAAAATTCCAGGGATCGCATTTAGTTTTAGTCAACCTATTCAATGTCGTATTGATGAATTAGTAGCAGGAACTAAAGCCCAATTAATTCTCAAAATCTTTGGTGAAAATATTGATATTTTAAAAAAGAAATCTGATGCAATTGCAAAAGTACTTTCTTCTATTGATGGTGCAACCGATTTAATTACAGAAAAGATTTCTGGACAACCATATCTTACAATAACAATTAATCGTGCTAAAATTGCAAGATACGGTTTAAACATTAGCGATATTCAAAATGTCATCGAAATTGCAGTTGCAGGGAAGGCTGCTTCTACACTTTACGAAGAAGATAAAAGATTTGATATTACAGTTCGGTTACCTGAATCAAAAAGAAATTCAATAGAAGCAATTGAAAATATTTTTATTCCTACAAAAAATGGCACTAATATCCCGCTTGCCGAATTGGCTAATGTGTCTATGGTTGAAGGTCCGCTTCAAATTAGTCGTGAAGGCGGAATTCGTAGAATTGGAATTGAACTAAATATTTCAGGAAAAGATATTGGCTCTTTTGTTGCAGAAGCAAAACGTAAAATTAGAGAGAAAATTAAACTTCCCGACGGTTATTATATTACTTGGGGCGGTCAATTTGAGAATCAACAAAGAGCTATGGCTAAACTTATGATTATTGGACCTGTTGTTATTGGTTTAATCTTTCTTTTACTTTTCGTAACTTTCCGCTCAATTCGTTTAGCTTTATTAGTTATTTTCAATTTACCTTTTGCTTTAATTGGAGGTATTTTCTCTTTAAAGATTTCAAGTCTTTATCTTTCAGTACCAGCTTCTGTTGGATTTATAGTCCTTTTTGGCGTCGCTGTATTAAATGGCGTTGTTTTAGTTTCACATATTACCCAATTACGAGAAGAAGGTCTTAACTTGCAAGATGCTGTTTTTAAAGGTAGTTTAAACAGATTAAGACCTGTTCTAATGACTGCTTCAATTGCAATCTTCAGTCTTATTCCTATGTTATTCGCAACTGGAACTGGTTCGGAAATTCAAAAGCCATTAGCTACAGTTGTTGTAGGAGGACTGATAACTTCCACTCTTTTAACTTTACTTTTAATTCCTACTTTATATGGTTGGTTCGAAAAAAGGGTAATCAAAGAAAGTATCTAAATTGCATGAATTTTTAAATATACAATTAGAAAGGAATTACAAAGTTTAATTAAAATCACCCCTAATTTTAAACATAAAAAAAAGGTTGCCTAAAAGGCAACCTTTTTTTATGGGATAAGAACTTTTCTTATCTAACAACAGTGAATGTCTTAGTAATAACAACATCACCGCTACGTAGGATTAAAGTATAAGTTCCTGACAATAAGTTCGAGACATTGATTGACAAATCTTGTGAATTATTTTGAATACCATTGAGGACAGTCATAACTTTGCGGCCGTCTAGATCGTAAACAGATAAGTCCACATTCATTGAACCAAATATATCAAGATGAACGTTTGCAGTAGATTGAGCTGGACTTGGAGTTACATCACTCATAGAAATAGTGCCATTGAGACCAGCAATAGTTACTTTCTTAATATTGCTATAAGAATAAGAACCATCTTTATCAACCATTTTCAAACGATAAGCATAAGTATTACCAAATTGAACTTTGGAATCGCTAACAGGTCCGTAATTAACCACATCACCACTAACTCCAGCGGCTTTTATAGTAGCAATCTTGCTGAAATCAGCCATCGAGTTATTAGAAACATTAGCTCTTTCAACTTCAAATAAAGAAGTATTGTATTCTGATCCTGTAGCCCAGTTAATATCAACTCTACTACCTGCTTGTTCTGCATTAAAGCTAAGTAAATTAACAGGCAAGATATTACCGTCATATTGTTGAGCAAAGTCAAGAATACCACGCATTGGGTTAGTTAAGCTTGCAAAATGTCTCCAATCAATTCCGAAGAATACAGTATTGTAATTAAATGTAGCAGTAACTACACCCATAATTCTATCAGTGTTTGGAGCGTCGGCAGGAGCAAAACTACCAAGTGTTTGATAAGTATATGCAATTTGTGCAAGACCGTCACTTGTAGTTATCATATTCAAGTATGCTGGTTTTGGATAATCATCAGTAGGATAATCAGTTGATTGAATAGTCTCAACTAAATTACGAGCAATTCCAAGACCTTTCACAGTATAACCATTGTAATTGCCATTAGCACCAAGCGGGTTAGACGGTGTTCTGTCAGTTACTCTGAAATAAGTAGCCAAAGTATTAGCTAAATCAGTTCCAACAGAAACTCTTGGATATTCTTGACTTGCGAGAATCAAGTTCTTTTTAGCCCCTGAAATACCTGAATTCAAGTAATTAGTAACAGCATTATTTTGATAACGGTCAAAAGGTTCCATAACAACTTCATTATCTCCATCAGACCAGAACATTGTTCTGAACATTGTATAATCAATTGCTCTTGGTTCCCAATCTAGCCTGTTGAAGTAGTCAAAATCAAATCTACTGCTATCTGGTACTTTTTCGAAACCTATTGTAGCCAAACCTTTTTGTAATGCTTGATAGTTTAATCTTGAAGCAATGTCATTTACATTTGGATTCGATGGCATTGGACTCAAATCACTTGGGGTATTAACCATCATTGAGTAATTTGATTTCTTGATATAGAAACGAACGTATTTGATAGTAGTATTGTTATCGTTATTTAAGTCGTTATCAGCTTTTACAGTAATTCTGTAAATAGGAGTAACGTTTTCTTGCATTGCTTGGAATTGTTGAGGTACATTATAATTAAATCCTTGTTGATTTAATTCATAATATGTTGCTGGAACAAAATCTTGTCCTTGACCTGATGCAGTAGCAAATGAGAAGTTTTGGAAGTCAAAAGATTCAATTCTATCAATATTTTTATCTTTAGCAAAGATTGTTTGATAACTTCCATCATCTTTTTGAACATCAATTGTTAAATGCATTGGCACACCAACTGCAAGCATACTACCTGGATTATGAATTCTAGCAACTATATCAACAGGAGCTTCGGTCATATAATATTCTGCATCGCTGAATTGGCGTGGTGCAGTTTGTTCATAGTTCCCTGGGGTAACAATATATAATGGTTGTAAATCACGAACATACATTCTACCTTGGAATTCGTCAGCACCTATGTCATAAGGATAACCACCATCACCACGGATGTTTCCATCAATATCAGTCGTAACAGCATCAATTCGTAAACCACGATTGTTCAAAACTGAACCAAGAGGTGTTGGATTGCTTTTTACTCTTAAATATTGTGGTAAATCTGTATTCTTTGTTAAATCATTAACAAAGTTAATTCCAGTGACAGAATTTGAATCGTTCTTTGTCCACATTTGCCATTGTAATAAGCTCTTGTATTGGTTGTTATACCCAACTTCTAATGTTTGATCATTATTATATGATTCAACAAATCTGAAATGTGATAAGTTTGGATTTGTCCCTAACCAGAAAGCGTTGTGGTCAGAAACAAAAGTAGATGGAGATGGGAAACGACCTTCATAAACTATTGCGGCATCATAATCACTGCTTGAATTATCAACTGCGTTGTCTGTTATTGCTATTGCATTATTGTATACTTGAACGCCGTTGAAGTTCAAAATACAAATACCAGCTTGGTTTCCAGCATTGTTTATGCCATCATCTTCAAGTAAAACAGTGTTATTAGCAACTAAAAGGTTTTGACCATAATAGTTTGAATATTTTGGATAGAAAGTTGAAGTTCTATCTGTGAAAATATTAATACCATAACGTGCTCCACTTACATCTGTATTCTTTATACCCCAAATTATATTATTATATACTTTGAAATTTTCATTAGTATTTGGGAAGAATTGATATCCACCTAAAGGTGATGGGAATTGTTGACCATTTTGTAATATGTTAATTCCACCCGCTTCTTTGGAATCTGCAACTCCGCTTATTTCGTTATTGATTATAGAAAGCCCTACGTTATTATAACCTAAACCATAAATCGTAGGATAAGCTCCTGCTTCAATTCCATAAGATTGGTCCGTAGATACAGATTTTACACTATATATTCTATTGTGCGATACTTTTGCATTTTCTTCATACCCTAAAAAGATTCCTGCACGTTCTACATTGTAAATTAAGTTATCAGATATTTCATCATTAAGATTATAATATCTTTGGTACATTAATGTTGATGGATTAATTAAAACACCAATACCCATCGTTACAACACCATAACCAAATCCTGTAATTTCATTACCAATAAATTTATTGTTTGAGTTTTGAACTGTATCAATAAATAATGTTTTACTTTCGAACAAATCGCTTGTCAAGCTTCCACGATTTGCAATACCAGCAGAAAATCCATAAACAGCATCAGGTGTTACAATTGAATCCGCAGTATATGTAAATCCATCGGAAGGGCTCCATTTAGCGCTTGGTAAGGTAATATCACTAGATATGCTAGCTGTTGCATTTTCAATAATAACATTTTTAATTGAAATATCATGCGACCCACGACCTAAGGAAAACGCTTGTCCTTGGTTATTGGTATATGAGTGTAGAACAAACTTCAATGATTTATTAGCGCCACCATCAAAGTAAATATAACCTGGTGTGTTAATAAATTGTTTCAAGATTGTATTGTTTGGAGCACTATAAACAGGTGCAAAAGGACTTGCAGGAGTACGATTTTGCCCAAACAAGACACCTTTACCAGACATTGTATATAAATTAATTACTACGCTTGCTTTTTGTGTAGCTTTCTGAGCACTTGGTTTAAACGTTAAATGATGATAAGTTTTTGTATTTTTATCGTAACCTAATCCCATAATCCAGGATGATAAATCCCACGATGGTCCATTAAGGTCTTTTGCATACAAATTATAAACGTCATCTGTAAGTTCAACGTTCAAATCTCCGCTCAAACCTTGATTATACAACATATCGCCGAAAGTATTTAAATCGGGTACTGCTTGTCCTTGCCCAACTTTAATTGTACCACTCAGACCACCTATTACTGTAAATGTCGAAGTTATTGTATTGTTAGTTAAGTTATAATCTCCCGGAGTAGAAATTGTTAGAGTTACTAAATAATTACCAGGTACATCAAATATTGTCCCATTAAAATATGCAATTTGTTTATTGTAATATCCAGAAGGAACATCTTTCACAATTGTCGTAAGAGGTGGGAAAGTTGGTCCATTAGGTAAAAGTTTATATGTAAAAGTACAAGTAACATTTGAAACATCACTTACGCCTAAGTTTTCAAGTAAAGCCGACGGTTTAATTGCTTGTCCCGCATAAATAGTAGAAGCGTTAGCTGGATTCAGAATCTGTATAGCGGCTACTTCGGTTTCTGCTTGAACTTCAAAAATGTATGCAGAATCATTTTGTCTTGGTAAATCATTATTATATGGTTCCAAATCTTGAGCACTTAATAATTGTGCTTCATAAACTAAACTGTATTTATCTAATGAATCCAAAGTAATTGCTCCAAAGTCCATTGTAACTGATTGTGTAGGTTGCAATACTTGATGTGCACCACCTGTTGTGTCAAACATTTGTGTGATTGTTTTAATTAAAACACCTTGTGAATTATAAATTTTAGCAAGTCCTTTGAACTTCGTGATATTCTTTAAACCAACATTTTGGAATGTTGCCATAAAAGGAATAGGAACTTGTGGTGGATATTTATAGAATCTTGGTGAGCCATTCGTTTGTGGAGATAAAATACCAACAACTGCCAAATCATTCAACCAAGAAGCTGTAAATTTCTTTATAAGAACTTTTTCTTGTCCATTTGGTTTATGTATTGTAATCCAAAGTTGATATTCACCACCTGAACTAATTTTTAAATCACCATTCCCATTGTTTGCAGCAGCACTACCTGATGCTTTGCTTATTGTAATCATAGTTTGACCTGATGCATCAATATAAGGGCTGCTTGTTATAGGATCGTAACCTGTATAAACTACATTAGTTGATGGCATTGGTCCGTGAATTTCGTATTTGATGGAAGTTCCAGCAGCTTGTGGTGTTTTAAATTGTACGAAAGGTTTTTTGAAATAGTATTGATAAGGATCACCATCTTCTGTGTACATCGTACGTGTTTGATTATTATAAACTTCACCTGCAAATAAAATATTATCAGGTGCTTGGTCACTTGGGAATACTGCTTGTAATGGAAGTTGGAACTCTAAAACATAATCTTCTGTTTCACCATAAGCGTAAACGTAACTATATCCGTAATTGTAATAATCATAAGCATAAGCATCAACGCAAGGACTTTTCCCAGCATTATAAAATTTAGCCCAACCATAATCATAAATGCCGTTAACTTCGTAAGGATAGTAATAAGAAGTCATTACACGCATTCTTACTTTGGTAGCATCTACGTTATCAGGAATTTTAACATTATAAGCGTATTCAAATAAGTTTGACGAACAATCAGGAGGTGCTGATTGGTTTGGGTTCCAGTGTGGATAATAACCACGCCATGACGGTGTTGGATTTGCACCAGCAGGATCGTTTACCCATTCACCAGCATCTGTCCATACACCATTAGCATTCCAGTCAATGAACAAGCGCATTGTGTAATAAGTTGTAAAGCTACTATAACAATAATAACTTGTAAATCCATAAACGTTTGCTACTCTAATTTTAAAGGTATAAGTATCACCTATATCTAATTGAGCGGCAGGTACTGTGTTAAAGAACTTAAAACAACTTGGGTCATCATAGGTAGCAGGGTTAGTGGTATTATTCCAAACCAATGAGCCGTTTGTTGTTTCAATTCTTACTTCCCCAATTCTCGTTGAATAGTAAGCAGGCCAACCATAATACTGTGCATAATAAGCAGGCCAGCAGTAGTAGTATGTAGGTGCTGTAAAACCCGTAGGGGATGTAGGGTTACAGTAGTTTGTAGGTTGAGCTTCTGCTCTCCCAAAGAAAATCAACGCAAGAACAAACATTGTTGCCACTTTGCTTGCAGTGATTTTCAAAATCGTGTTTGTTTTTAACATTTCTACACCTTTTGTTTAAAAATAAATATATTTTTCAATTTTGTACTTTTCTAAACTGTTAAACAAAAAAAAACGATAATTGTTACAAAATCACAAAAAAAATTTTTAAAAAGAACAAATTTCTTTTAAAAATTCGCTTTTTATGCTTCATAGAAAAGTTAAAATTACTAAAAAAAATCTTTTTTAACATTTCTACACCTTTTGTTTAAAAATAAATACATTTTTCAATTTTGTATTTTTCTAAACTGTTAAACAAAAAAAAACGATAATTGTTACAAAACCACAAAAAAAATTTTAAAAAAACAAATTTCTTTTAAAAATTCGCTTTTTAGAAAAATTAAAATTACTAAAAAAAGTTTTACAAACAAAATATTTACTACATATTTATTATAAGAAATCATAAAAAAAACCAAAAAAAGACTTTCTATGGGAAATATTTCTTAAATTTGAAAAAAATGAAGATAAAAATGTCAAAAACAAAAACAACCGAAATTGAAGAACAAATAAATTCAGTAATTGATAAGGAAAAAGACCGGGCTTTAAAATTAGCAATTGAGCAAATAGAGCGTCAGCATGGCAAAGGTTCAATAATGCATTTGAACGATAGAGACGTAGTAAAAATTGATGCAATCCCAACAGGTTCAATATCCGTTGATACAGCAATTGGAATTGGTGGTATCCCACGTGGTCGTATGGTTGAAATATTTGGTCCGGAATCTTCGGGGAAAACAACATTATGTTTGCATATGATAGCCGAAGCACAAAAACTTGGAGGAATTGCCGCATTTATTGATACTGAACATGCGTTAGATGTTAATTATGCACAACGTGTAGGAGTGGACTTAAATAATTTACTTCTCTCGCAGCCGGAATTTGGGGAACAAGCACTTGATATAGTAGAGACATTAGTTCGTAGTAATGCCATAGATATAATTATCATTGATTCGGTAGCCGCTTTAACTCCACGTGTTGAAGTAGAAGGTGAAATGGGCGATGCACAAATGGGTTCACAAGCCCGATTAATGTCCCAAGCAATGCGTAAATTAAATGCCGCAATTGGTAAAAGTAAAACTGCTGTTGTTTTTACTAATCAATTACGTAGCAAAATTGGTGTTATTTATGGAAATCCTGAAACAACAACTGGGGGCAATGCTTTAAAGTTTTATGCCTCTGTTCGTATTGATATCCGCAGGAAAGATATTATTAAAGAAGGTGCTGAAATTATTGGGAACCGTGTTAAAGTTAAAATAGTTAAGAACAAAGTTGCTCCTCCATTTAAGGAAGTAGAAGTTGATATTCTTTACAACGAAGGTATATCCAAAATTGGCGATTTAATTGATTTAGCAACTGAATTTGGCATAATCAGCAAAACAGGTTCTTGGTACGCATATAACGATGAGCGTGTTCAAGGTAAAGATGCAATGAAAAAAATCATTAAAGATAACCCTGAACTTTTCACCAAACTTGATAAAGAAGTCAGGGCTAAATTTTAAAATTTACTTTTACTTTACTTTAGAACGAACTTGTTAAAGACAAATAAAATCCATTTGTAGCGGGAACTGATCGGCATACTCCACCTACACATAATATTCCGCCGGCAGTTCTTCCGTAACTTAAAGATATTCTTGTTGCCTCAAATAAATATGCTACATTTGTACTGTAGTAAAACAACTTTCTATCAACAAATTGATTGCCATAATTCCAATCAAATAGAAACGATACCATTAAACTGCTTTTTACCGATAATTCAGCTAGACCAGACAACCAATTCCCATTTTCATTATTTTCCACCATATTTGTTGAATCTTGTGTTTGCCATGTATGTTCTATTTTACTATGCAAAGAATAATCATCATTAAATCTATATGTGCTTTCTAAACCAAGTAAGTTTGCATAAACCATTCCATAATGAGGAGCACCACTATAAAACAAAATATCTTTATTATTTGTGATGTTTGCGTAACGAACGGTGAGGTCAAAATTATCAGTAATATATTTTGTGAATTCTGTATTTATATCGTTATAAAATAATGTATCACCAAGTTCAAAGAAAGGAGAATTATAAGTATATTTATCAATATAATTTTTTTTAATAGAATTAATTCGTGAAAAATTTAGAGCAAATTCACCACCAAGTTCACCCCCTAAAAGAGAATGTTCAGCAAGATGATAATTGAAATCCCATTGCACACCAACTTCTCCGTTTAATTGGGAACTATAAGGGTACAAATTATATTTTGAGAATAACTCTAATTTTGTTAAAGAAGGAATATAATTAAGCATTAATGAGTTTCCACGTGCATCTGTTTCTGCTCTAAAATCCATATTATCTAAACGATGAATAGATAATGTTGTTCCAATTCCATCACCAAGATAAGATAAATTCAAAATAACAGCATTCCCTTTATTGTAATTATAATCATTGATAATTTCAGGGTGATTGTTAATCACAGCAAATTCTCCATCTAAACTTATTGAATTTGCAAACAAATTAAATCTACCTGAATAAGCAAATTCATTTAATGGTAAAATTAAATTAGTGTTTTCGTCAGATTGGTATTTGCTTACAAAAGATGCACCAACAACTAAATTCCACTTGTCTGGTAATAAAGTTGGATAAAGTTCTTTGGAAGTTAAATCAATATTCCCAGCACGGATAATTGAATTACTATAGCTCCAAAAATTTCTCATCTCACCAATAATTCCTTTAACTTCTAATCCGGCAACAGGTTTAAGAACTACTCTAAATCCGTCTACAGAATTGTCAATTCCTAATTGTGAATCATAATAAGAACGAAAAATTAAACCACTTCCAAATTGGTCATAAAAATTTCCTGCCGAAGCTTCAATTTTTTCACTTCTATATGTAACATTGCGATAAGCAATTCCTGTTCCTTTGTATCTTGGGTCAATTCCCATTATTGGATTTAAAAATGCTTCGTATCTTAACCCAATTTCAAATTGATTTAACCTATAATATAAATTTAGTGAAGAATTACTCAACATCTGCTCTGGAGTACTTCTTGCTCCTATCATTGAATCTGCTCTGTAAGTTTGTGCTTCAACAGATAAATTACCCGAAAAACTTCCTAAATTACTTTGTGAAAAAGTGTTCTGGGTTAAAGATGTAAATATTGTTATTGTTGCAAATGCAGTAAGAAAGTATTTAAATTTCATATTGTTAATATTTTATAAAAAACTAAATTAAAAAAATTTTTTATAATACACAATTAACTATAAGTAATTTCGTTTGAACTAAACAGAAAGTTATTTTAATCAAATTTTATAAGGAGTAATAATTATGGGAAATCCAATTAACGCAAATCTTGAATTATTATCAGAAAATCAAATTTTGTATCCATTTGATTTGATGCCATTGCCATATAGTTACGATGCATTAGAACCTTATTTTGATGCATTAACAATGGAAACACATTACGATAAACACCACCGAGCTTATAGGAACAATTTTAAAAATTTTTATGACCAAGAAGTTCCAGCAGGAACATCATTGATGACAGTTTTTAAACACGTAAGTACATATAATACAAATACTATTAACAATGGAGGTGGATTTATCAATCACACAATTTTCTGGAAACTTTTAACTCCAAACAGTAGTTTAGCCCCGATTGGGGATTCTGCAAATTCGATAATGAACACATTTGGCTCGTTTGATAATTTTAAGCAACAATTCCATGCAGCAGCAATGGGAAGATTTGGTAGTGGTTGGGCTTGGTTAAATATGGCTGTTGATGGCTCTTTATTTATTTCATCAACACCAAATCAAGTGTCTCCATTTATGGATATTGCCGAACAACAAGGATTACCTCTGCTTACTATTGATGTTTGGGAACATTCCTATTATTTGAAATACAAAAATTTGCGTGCTGACTATATAAATAATTTCTGGAATTTGGTAAACTGGGCAGAAGTTGAAAGACGCTTCCAAGAAGCAAAAAAGATATTAAGTACTAAATAAATTTATAAAAAAATAAAATCAAAAAAACATTAGAGGGGTTGTCTTAATTTAAGGCAACCCCTCTTTTTAATTGAGAAAAATTCAGCCAAATTCTAAATTTTTATATCTAAATATCCTTTAGAAAGTTGATTTTGAGCAACTGCTTGAATTTGTTGTTGTGGTGTTGCAGCTGCCATCATTTGTAGTAACTGTTTTTGTAAGTTGTTATCCGTTCCAACAATGCCTCCTTTTGTTGTTTGATTTAACATCTCAATTTGTAATTGTTGTTGCGGAGTATTCCCTTCTTTGTTCGTATGCAAGGTTTCGTTCGTCCTGAAATACCTTTCGTCCTGGTACATTTTTTGGTTCTGAACTTCATTAACTGCCATAATTACTCCTCCAAAAAACCTATGAAACGAAAATTAATAAGAAGTTTTCAAATAACAATATTTTTTATATTCAACTAAAATATTTTTCAAAAATATTTTCAATCAAAAATTATCCTTGCCCTTCTTCGGGAATGAAGAAACGAAGTTTCTCTTCCATCAATTCTTTCATTGCAATGAAGTTGGGTTTTGGTATAACATCAAAATCTTTGCTAATTTCATACAATTCTTTTTGAGCTTCTTCGCTTTCTTCAAGGTTAGAAATATAATCTTTTGCTCTCATCTGGAATTCACTGCGAATTTGGTCATTGATTTGACGAGCTCGTATTCCAAGAGCAACGATTGATTGATAAACTGAACCCTTAGCGGATTCTTTCATTCTTAATAGAATGGGATTTACAATATATTTTGCCATAATAACACCTTAAAGAATTACAAAATTAATAATATTTTTTCAATATTTTTCCAATATTTTTTATTAATTTAAATATTATGGACGAATTAAAATGAAAAAACTTTATTATTCAATTAGTGAAATTAGTGAAATTTTAAAAGAAGAGCAACACATCTTGCGATACTGGGAAAAAGAGTTTGATATAATCAAGCCTCGCAAAAATCGTGGAGGAAATCGAATTTATTCGCCTGACGATTTTGAAATTATATCAATTATTCAAATTATGCTACGAAAAAATAAAATCCCTATTAAAGAAGTACAAAGTTTAATTAACCAATATCCCTCAAAAAGTGCTTTGATTGGAGATAAAGAGAAGTTACTTTCAATACAAATCACAAAAGAAAATTCTCCAAACAAAAAAATTGTAGATGAAAAATCTGAAATATTTGATAGTCATATTGGTAATAATTTTGATAGATTAACGCAACAAGAAAAGAAAAAAATTCTCAACTTATTTGATGAAATAATGGAATTGCTCTAATCTATTAATATATTTTTAAAAATTAATTAGTAAAACATAGAAATATGTTTCTAAGAATTACGTCAAAAAATCTTTATTTTATTGAAATAATGGAGTTGTTTAATGGCAGAAAAACAATATTATTTAAACCCACAAAGAACAGTTGAACATATTGATATTACTAAGTTTAATTCAATCCCAATCATTGAAGCAATGGGTCAGACAGCATTCCAAGCGAGGAATTTATATCGTGCGTCTGAAATTGTAAACAAATTGGTAAGCGAGAATTCAACAAGCGCAATCTTAACTCTTGCAGGTTCTTTAGTTAGTGCAGGAATGAAATTAGCAATTGTAGAATTAATGCGGAACAATATGATTGATGCTATTGTTTCAACAGGTGCAAACATAATTGACCAAGATTTTTTAGAAGCATTAGGATTTAAGCATTATCAAGGGACACAATTTGTTGATGATAACGAACTACGTGAACTAATGATTGATAGAATTTACGATACTTATATTGATGAAGATGATTTACGTGTTTGCGATATGACCGTAGCGGAAATTGCGAATTCATTAGAACCAAGACCTCACAGTTCCCGTGAGTTTATTCAAGAAATGGGTCGCTGGCTTGTTGAAAATGAACACGGCGAAGATTCTATTATTAGAGTTGCTTTTGAAAAAGGAATTCCAATTTTTGTGCCAGCATTTTCTGATTGTAGTGCTGGTTTTGGTTTAGTTCATCATCAATTTAATGCAAAAGGTCCAACAGTTACATTAGATTCTGCAAAAGACTTTTTAGAAATTACAAGATTAAAAATAAAAGCAAAAGATACAGGTATCTTAATGCTCGGTGGTGGTGTGCCAAAAAACTTTACACAAGATATAGTCGTTGCCGCCGAAGTTCTAGGTTACGAAGTACCAATGCACAAATATGCAGTTCAAATAACCGTTGCAGATGAACGAGACGGTGGTCTCTCTGGTTCTACTTTAAAAGAAGCAAGTTCTTGGGGTAAAGTTGAAACTACTTATGAACAAATGGTATTTAGTGAAGTTACCATCGCTTTTCCTTTACTTGCATCTTATGTTTATCATAAAGGTCAATGGAAAAATAGAACAGAAAAACGTTACAACGATTTTTTAAATTTAGCAGAATAGTTGAATAATAATTTTAATAACAACAAATAAACGAGAAAAAAATGAGCGAATATGTAAATCAAACAATTGAAACAATTTTTAAAAGAAAAACTGTAAGAGATTTCACAGACAAACCAGTCTCTAAAGAAACAATAGAAGAACTAATAAAAGCTGGGATGGCGGCACCAACTGCTGTTAATAGCCAGCCTTGGGAATTTATTGTTGTAACAGATAAAAATATGATGAAAGAGTTTGCACAGTCTTTGCAATTTAGCCGTATGTTAGATACAGCAACTGCTGCTATTATTGTTTGTACAGACCCCCAAAAATCAAAAGACAAGGATTTGAACTATGCTGTTATTGATGCTACTCTTGCAAGCGAAAATATTCTGATAGCTGCCGAATCTGTTGGATTAGGCGGTGCTTGGGTTGCTATTTATCCTAAAAACACTGTCGTTGATTATATGAGAAAAACTTTAAATATTCCTGAATCTATTATTCCATTAAACGTTATTCCACTTGGTTTTCCTGTTGGAAATGAAAAACCAAAAAATAAATTTAATCAAAATGTTATTCATTACGAAAAATGGTGATTGATAAATCAAAGCAAAGTTGTTCTCAATAATTTAATTCAATTATTAGACAATTATTAGACAATATTGTTGAATCTACAAAAGGATTTAGTTAATTTCTTTATATACGGGAAGGAATATTAAATCCTTTTATTTTTTAATACATTCCTTTTAACAATAAGCACAATAGATATATTTCAAATTTTCTTTGGTTAATTAAATACTTTTTAAGACATATAAACGTTAAACAAACTTAAAAAGTTATACGAGAAGGGAATATGCAAAAGACAGAGGTCCTTGTAATAGGCAGTGGTCTCGCAGGCATTATAGCTGCTTTAACAGCTGCTGATAAAGGAGCAAAAGTAACAATTGTAACTAAAACAGAAAGTATAATGAGTGGTAGCACTCCTTGGGCGCAAGGAGGTATTATCTATAAAGGAGATAATGATTCCCCTGAACAACTAACATCAGATATTTTAATTGCCGGCGATGGTGCTTCTTGGGAACCTGCTGTGCACCAACTTGTTGAACTTGGTCCTAAATTAGTAAAAGAAATACTTATCGACAAATATTCGGTAGCTTTTGATTATTCCAATAACAATTTAGATTTTACCGAAGAAGGCGCACATTCCGTTAGACGAATTATCCATTCCAAAGACCAAACGGGAAAAGCAATACACGAAACCATAATCCCATATTTGCTTAATCACCCTAATATATCAATATTGACAGAACATACAGTAATTGATTTATTAACTTTATCGCACCATTCAAAAAATCCGCAAGATATATATATAAAACCGGCTTGTTTTGGTGCTTTCATTTTAAATAATCAAACAGGTAAAGTATTCCCAATTTATGCAAATAATACAATTTTAGCAACAGGTGGCTTAGGTCAAATATATATTAATACAACTAATCCCGAAGAATCCACCGGAGACGGTATTGCTCTTGCTTACCGAGCTGGGGCTAGGTTGATGAATTTACATTATATTCAATTTCATCCAACAACAATTTATAGCGAACACGAAAGATTTTTAGTTTCAGAATCTGTTCGTGGTGAAGGAGCAATTTTAATCAATAAATTTGGTCATCGTTTTATGGAAAATAATCCACAAAAAGAATTAGCACCAAGAGATGTAGTTGCTCGCCAAATTTATGAAGAGATGTTGAACACTAATCACCCTTGTGTATATTTAGATGTTAGACATCTTGATTCTAAATGGATTGTTGAACGTTTTCCTACTATTAACGAACATTTATTGCAATTAGGAATTGATATGACAAAAGAACCAATTCCAGTTGTTCCCGCTGCTCATTATTCTTGCGGTGGTGTTGGAGTAAGTTTAAAAGGACGAACATCATTACGAAGGTTATATGCCGTTGGAGAAGTTTCTTGCACTGGTGTACACGGGGCAAATCGCCTTGCTTCAACTTCATTATTAGAAGCATTAACTTGGGGTTGGGTTGCTGGCAATGAAGTGTTGCAAGTAGATGGAGACGACAATTATTTTCCTGAAATAAATGAATGGCAAGATGGGATTGATGATATTGACAACGCATTAATTGCCCAAGATTGGCTAACTATTAAAAATACAATGTGGAATTATGTTGGTTTAATTCGTACTCATCAGAGACTGCACCGGGCACATCAAACTTTACGGCATCTCCAAAATGAAATTGAAGATTTTTACCGTAAAGCAAAAATGAGTAAAGATATCATTCAACTTCGCAATGGCGTTACCACTGCCTATGCTGTAACTAATTTTGCAATTGAAGATAGAATCAATAGAGGCTCTCATTTTATAAAATTTTAATCAAAATTTGATTAATTGTAATTTTTTTTTTAATTTTACTTATTCAAAAATGGCAAATATGAAATACAATTTTATCAAAGTCTTGGCAGTAATTTTTTGTCTTACAATTTATGTAACTTTTTCGCAAGACAAAATAGTAAATGAGTATATTCAACAATACTCGCAAGGAAAAATGAATGAAGTAAGAAGTGCGCTACCTGATTTAATAGTTGAATACCCAAATGATCCAGGTGTAAAGCTTTTGCTTGCAATTGTTCTTGAAGATGCCGATAAAGCAATAGAGATTTACAAGGAAATTATACAAAAATATCCCGAAAGCCAATGGGCTGATGATGCTTATTGGAGATTATTAGAATATTATGCAGTTAAAGGTGATGTGGATAAAGCTGAATATGAATTAGAAAATTTTCGTAAAAGATACCCTACAAGTGAATATCTTACGCCTGCAACTGATGTTGTCAGAACAGCGCAAAGTATTGTTGCAATGAAATTAAAAAAAGAGAAAGCATCTGCTGAACAACAACAGCAAGCAACAACAAAAGATGTTGCCAGTAACGAACCTAAAAAAGAACAAACAGAAGAAGTAAAATCAACGAGCAAAACTTATGGATTGCAAGTTGGAATTTACACAACCCAAGAAGCAGCAGAGACAGAAAAAGAAAGATTTTTAAAGCAACGTCTCCGCACTACAATTGAAGAAAAAGTTGTTGATGGAGTTACAAAATATGCTGTTGTTATTGGTAATTATTCTTCTATGGAATCGGCTGAGGCGGCAAAGCAAATTATTCAGCAACAATGCAATTGCAAACCTTTGATTTATCAAAAATAATATTTTAAATATTAGATTAAATTTTTGTTAATCTTAAATTTAACATATTTTTAAAATAAATTTGAAATTTAATTGTTCATAATAAAGTAAATTGTTCTTAAAAAATGGAAGTGCGAGTAGTGGCAAATTTTGTATTATGCAAAATTTGAGGAAAGTCCGAACTCCACAGAGCAGTATGCTTCCTAACGGGAAGGTAGAGTAATCTACGGAAAGTGCCACAGAAAATACACAGCTAATCAAAAGATTTGATTTTTTGTTTAGTAAAGGTGAAAAGGCGAGGTAAGAGCTCACCGCTTTATCGGTAACGATAGAGGCTCGGTAAACCCCATATGGAGCAAAGGTAAGTATGATTGCATTAATTTCTTCTGCTCGGAGAATTGCTTTTATTAGCTATGCAATCGGGTAACCTGCTTGAGCTCAACAGCGATGTTGTTCCCAGATAAATCACTACTAACGGAGAAATCCTGAACAGAATTCGGCTTACAGCATTTCCATTTTTTTTATTTATTATTTTTTATTTAACAGAGGGTTTATGAAAATTCCTGATGATCCATTTATAAGAGAACTTTTGCCTGAATTTATTGATACTTGGGTGCAAGATATGCAAGAGAAATTGCCAGCATATATTAACAATAAGAATTCGCAAGATTTATATAGATTAGCACATACTTTAAAAGGTTCTTGCTTTCAGTTCGGCATTGATGAAATTGCAAACAAAGGGATTGAATTAATGAAAAAGGCTAATGAAAGTGATTGGACTGGCGCTGCAAAATTAGGTAATGAAATTCTTTCTCTTTTTAACGAGGCAAAAGATTTCCTTATTGAAAATGGATTATATGAACAATAATGATAGTTCATTATTTTTAAGGATAAATACAATGAAATTGCTATTTTCTTCATTCGTCGTAGGATTGTTTATAATTTTATCTTTTATTTCTTCAAGTGTTGCCAAAGAAGCAGGACAAGTTCGTGTTGCTGTTCTACCTTTTGAAAATGCCGATGGTAGAATGGAATATAATATTTGGTGCTATAATATTCAAGATTCATTGGCAAAATTTTTAAAGTCAAAAGACCCCGAAGAGTTTAATTATAGAATTGTGCCAATTGATTCAATTGAAACTTTACTTGCAGATATGAATATTGATCCAGCAAATCCTCAGTATGCTTCCGATTTATGGAAAGTAGTTGAGAAACTTAATTGCCAAAAAGTAATTTCGGGTAATTTTAATATACAAGATGGTAAATTCCTTTTGAATGCTTATATTTATATTCCTGAATTAAAATTGCCGGACCCAAGATACCAAGTAAAAAATATTTTCAAGGATTTGGATAAAATTTATGAAGTTGTTCCGATTATTGGGAAAAAATTGCGTCCAGCTATTCTTGACTAAAATTTGAGTTTATAAGAAACATTAATATTCATTGGAATATACTTTATGGATAGTTCCGTAAAAACAATAATTGTATTAATTTTTGTTGCTTTAGTTTTTTTGTTGCTAAATATTATGGAACCAATTTTACTTCCATTAATTTTAGCATTTTTCGCTGCGGCTTTCTTTCAACCATTAATAGTGTTCCTTAGAAAACACAAAATTCCCACTTGGATAATTATCCCGTTTATTTTGCTTATTTCACTTGTTTTTCTTTTTGCTATATTTTTAATTATTCAATCCACTTTCTCGGATATTGTCAACGAATCTGATTATCTATCCAAGCAAATTACCCTGCGTATCAATGAGGTATTTAAATGGATTAATGATACTTTTGGTTCAAGGCTTTCTTTTACAAAAATATACAAGCAATTAATTGCTCAAGCAGACACATTGTGGATTAGTCAACGAGCTTCTGATTTCCTTTCAGCTATCACAGGGTTTACAAGCTCTTTGATAATGTTCCTTTTGTACTACGTTGTTCTTCTAGCTGGAATGGCTAATTATAAAAATTTCTTTGCTTATGTAGAAAATTATTCCCCTGATACTAAAATTACAACTTCTTATGAAAAAATTCAAAAAACAATTAATAGATATATTGGGTTAAAAACTTTAATTAATCTTTTTACAGGACTTGTTGTTTATGTTGTTTGTCTAATTTTTGGGGTAAAATTTGCATTATTCTGGGGCTTTATAACTTTTATTGTAAGTTATATACCAAATATAGGAGCAATTCTTGCTACTATTTTCCCAACTTTAATGGCTTTCATCAATATCAATTCTATTGGGACCATTTTGTTAATGACCAGTATTTTAACTGTTGTCCACTTTATTGTTGGTTCGATTATTGAGCCAATCGTTATGGGATCAAATATGAGTATCAATACATTAACTGTAATCTTTGGATTAGTTTTTTGGGGATTTATTTGGGGAATTCCCGGTATGATGTTATCTGTTCCACTTTTAGTTGTTATCAAATTAACTTTTGAGCAATTCCCTTCTTTATCTTTATTTGCAAGAATTATGGGTATCCCTGAAAAATCTGTTGTGTAGCAATTAATATAACCTTTGCTTTTCATTAGTTTTTTGTGTTGTTTTTGCTTGTTTAAAATAATTTTTGCTAATTTAGAGTTTTATAAATTGATAATTATTAAATTTATGAATACAATTTTTAAATTTATATTTTTGACGTTTTTAATTACTTCAAACCTTTCTTGCTCATCTATAAAAAATCATAAGATACCGCAAGATAAATATGAACTCTCTTATTATACTTTTGAAAATAATGATTCGCTGAAAATATATTTATTTCTTACCTTTAACAATACCAAAGACAAAAAAGATTTTATAATACAAAAGAAATTTTACCAGATGGACTTTGAAACACCTAATAGTAAAGATAAATATACAATAAAAGGTTCCAAGATGGAGGATTTGTTTCAAGGCAAATTCCCGATAACAGAAAATGTTTTAACAAATAAATATGTCTTTTTTATTACTATACCAAGTTCAGATTTACATTTAGCAAGCCATTACGAAACATTTCAAGGACAAGTAACCAGCAATACTTATAAGGGAAAAATCAAGTTTGCATTCAGTACAAATTATGGCGAAATCCAAGAAGAAATAATATTAAATCAATTATTTAAACAATCTGACTTTAATTTTGATGGTTCGTTAAAATTATTTCCTATCATTGAAGAAAAAAGTGATAAAATCACATTTAATTTATTTGCTTTAAGATTGAGACCAAATACAGGCGAATACGCCCCAACAAGCGAAAATTATAGAGTAGAAATGTTCGATAGAGAAAGAGGCTCAAAGTGGAATTCCAGCGATGGATTGAACTTCTTGCAAATGATTGGTAAAGTAGAACCAGAAGAGATTGGAAGTTATAAAATATTTTCATTAGATTTTTCTTTGAAAAATAAAAAATATAATATTAATGGAAATAATGAAGTTACATTTATTATTCCGGCTAAACCATTGAATTACACAATCAAATCAAATTATTGGAAAAAATGACAGAATACAAAGAAGCAATGGAACGTGCATTAGAATTAGCACGTAGAGGTACAGGTTACGTAAGTCCTAATCCACGTGTTGGGGCTGTGATTTTAAATAAAAATGGAGAAAAAATATCAGAAGGTTGGCACAAATCTTTTGGTGGTTTGCATGCAGAAGTTGAAGCAATTAATGCATCAAAAATTAAGTCATTTGAAGGATACACATTAGTGGTTAATTTAGAACCTTGCGTGCATAAGGGGAAAACTCCTCCTTGTACAGATTTGATTATTGCAAAGAAATTTTCACGTGTTGTTATTGGAACATTAGACCCCAACCCATTAGTTGCAGGTAAAGGTGCAGAGAAACTTAAAAACGCAGGGGTTGAAGTTATTATAGGTGTATTAGAACCTGAATGCTACGAAATTAACCGTACTTTCTTTAAATACATTACAAAGAACCAAGCATATATTACTTTAAAAGTTGCACAATCTATAGATGGAAATATTGCTTTACGGAATGGTCAATCTAAATGGCTAACATCAGAAGAATCTCGTTATGCTGTGCAAGTTCTTCGCTCTGAGTCCGATGCTATTCTTGTTGGGAAAAATACCGTCTTGATGGATAATCCATTTTTAACCGTTAGAGAATTAGATTTACCATCTCCAAAAAAAGTTATTCTCGATTCTGAATTATCGTTACCATTGGATTTAAATATCTTTAGAAATGGTGACCGAGACAATACTATTCTTTTCTGTAATGAAAAAGTAATAGATTCCCGTAAGGCTAAAACTTTATCATTAGCAGGTGTCCACATTGAACCATTGTCTGCCAACACTCCCGGTTATTTAAATTTAAAAGATGTCATTGATGTCTTAACAAAGAAATACAATTTGACTTCGGTTCTTGTAGAAGGTGGCTCTCAAATTTTTTCTAATTTTATCAAAGAAAAACTTGTTGATGAGATTCATCTTTTTGTTGCACCAATAATTGTTGGTGAAGGAATCCAATCGTTCAGAAATTTGAACTTCTCGGCTTTATTACAAGCTCCTCAAATAAAAGTTACAAAGTTCGAAAATATTGGTAGTGATTTCCATATAGTTGGAACAATGAATTTTCAAAATTAAATTTTAAATTCATATTAAAAATATTAATTATTTAAAATATTTTTCGTAATTTGCAAAATTATATAAATCACAAGGTGAAATAATGTTTTCTGTAATGTTAATTTTATTAATAATTGTAGCCGTATTGCTGATTGTTGTTGTATTATTGCAACCTGGCAAAGGAGATATGTTAGCCGGGCTTGGTGGAGGACTTACAAATAATTTAACATCTATGTTCGGGAGCAGAAAAACAATGGATTTGTTGATGAAAATTACAATTGGTTTTGCCGTTGCAATTTTAGTCCTAACAATCGTAACAAATAAATTTTTTGTGGGACAAGGACAAAATACTCCGAAACCTTTAATTGAAGGCGTTGAATTACCTTCATCAACTCCTCCTGCTGGTGGTATTCCTCAATTACCGCAAAATCCTCAACAAAATGATCAAAAGAAATAAATTTACATTTCATAAATATTCTTACAAAGGAGGTTGGATTAATGTTAGATACAACCTCCTATTTTTTTATAAATTGTTGCTCAAAAATTTCATTATCTGTTTTTATTTCTATAATGTATATTGATTGTGCTAAATTTGATATATTCAACTCTATTGAATCTGTATTTTTATATTGTTCCTCTGTTATTTTCCTGCCTAACATATCATATAAAATAATATTGATTATAGGTTTTACTGTGTCAAATGGTATTATTATTTTATCTTCACTCGGGTTTGGATATACAGCAGTATATTTTCGTTTTATTGGATGAAAAACTGCATCATTTACTGTTCGTCCATTCAATTTTCTTTCCCATAGTAAATCACCATCTCCATTTGGGACATCCGCTTTTGCTTGCTGTCCGCTTGCGAACAGCACCAACAAAAACATTGCAAGTGTTAACAACTTGCTGAAATTAAATTTTGTAATCTGTTTCATATCTGAAACTCCTTATTTTGTTAATAAAAATAGTTTTTAGAAATTGTCATTTCCATAAATATAATAACAATTGAAACGGGAAAATGTAACGCAGTAATTTTAAAGTAACAGCAAAATGACAAAAGTCAAATTAAACAAAAAAAGTTAATAAGCAATATGTTTTTTATAAATTATAAAAAAGACTAATTGTTACAAAAATGATATTTTTTGTGAAATTTTTTCTTTCAGATGCGGCACATCTTTTTAATTTATTTAGATTCCTTGCTTTGTTTAGAATATCTATTTATTTTTTGTCATTTTG
>JAJXYC010000014.1 GCA_021780815.1 Bacteroidota bacterium
CCCATTGTTGAGCTACTTCTATTTCCTAACCGATCATAAGTAAAAGATTCCTCGTAATTATTATCCTCGTTCCAACTTACTAATCTATCTAAATAATCATAATAATAATTCGTTGTTTTTTCATTTTGCCCAAGTTGTGTTGATTTTTGGGATTTAATTTGACCAGTAGCATTTCTTGTTAATTGTTCTTTAAACACTTCTACATTATTGTATTTTGCAACAATCATATCTATCCAACCTCTTTTATTATAAAAGAATTCTTGCGAATTTGGATTAATCATACCATCAGGTAAAAAGCTAATTTTTGAAATTGCATTTCTTTTATCATACTCATAAGACAAATCAGCCATTAAAGGCTTTGGATGAGGTAGTGGTGGGTGTAAAAGAGTTTCTCCTAATCCAGAACCAAGAGAATCTAAAAAAGTATACACTTTTTCTACTCTTCCGTTATAATCATAATCATACCAAGTAACAAATTGTCTTAATCTATCTGCAACAATTATTTTATTTACTTTGTTCATAGAGTTATAAAAATAATAAACTGCATCATAACCTATTTTATCTGTATATCTCAAAACTGCTTCAATTCGACCTCTTGCATCATAACTAAAGAAAATATAATTAAAATTTTCGGACGAATTATCTCTGTAAGCAACAGCAGCTTTATGCCCTTTTAAATTATGCAAATCTCCATCGAAATTCATATCTTTAAAATTATATAATTCAGGACAATTGCTCCAGATATTTCCACTATACATATCTTGTCCTATTGGATAATATGAAAGGTCGTCGTATAAATTTGAAACTAAAATATTTTCAGGATGTAAAATTATATTTTCAAAATCATTTGTAGATGATCTTGATTGTTCAGCATAATCTTCATAATTTACTATATTCGCAAGTAAAAATGGAGCAACAGGTATGTAAACGCTATCATATTTATCTAAAGGTCTTGTTAATGAATCTACTCTTACAAAACTTTGCAGTTCTCTCATTTGATGGTTTATAGAAAACAAGGTAGTATTTACATTAATTAGGTTACTATCAGGGGCTGCATTATGAACAATATTTGGATTCAACTTATCAGTTAATCTATTAAAAACAAGATTACCATTTCCATCGCTTTCTGGGTTAGCATTAACTATTGTTGAGTCAATTTTTGCAGTACCAACAATAGTTATTCTATTTAAATCATCATATTGCATAAAAGAAATCTTGTTATTTAAAAATTGTTCATTATCTTGCGAAAAACGCAATCTTCCTATATTATCGTAAGCAAAAGAATTATATCCATTATTATCATTATATTTGTAAATTACATTCCCAAAATTATCATAATAATATTTTGTTGATTGATTATTGGAATTAATCAATTCTTCTAACTGTCCTAAAGTGTTGTAATGATACCTTGTTACAAACGTAGAACCATTAGTATCTATAACAGAAACTCTTAAATTACCAAAAATATCATAATATTGTTGCTTCCCTTTATTTTCTTCATTATAAGTTGAAACTTTTTTAAGAACATACCCCTTAAAATATTCTCCATATAAAGTAGGATCACTCAATGCAAAAGTTTCCACTAATACTTTTTTTAAAGAATTCGGGTTCTCGTTTGTTGAGTAATCAGAATTAATACTAATTGAACTTCCTTCTGCATCTTGAGTAAGATATGATTGGTTTAAATCTTGGTCAGTAGTTCTAATATATGAATGTGTAGCAGGTGTTGAAGGAAAATCTGTCCCTTTCGTAAACAATGTTTTCTTTATGGATATTGAATCAATACGAATAGGAGACATTACGTTACCAATAACAAAGTTTGTTAAATAGCTAACATTGTCTGCCATAAAATAGGAATCGCTCTCTGTATAACGTCCATCTTTACCCCAAGTTTGTATTAATGGGATGTTATTTGAATGAAGCGGATCATCAATTTTTGCATAACTTTTCTTCTGTCTTAAAATATCATCATACTCGTACTTATAAGTAAAATCATCTAAAAAGTTATTTTCATAATTTGTACACATTGATATACCATTATCATCTGCATTTGTCTGGAAATCAATCAAACCTTCATCAGAATCCATACTCACAACAAAAGTGCAAGTTTCGTTGTTTGACATTTCTTTAAGTAGCAAGAGAATATCTTGTAAATCTACTTGAATACCTCCAAACTCTTGAATATTAGAAGAATCCTGTGAATCGTTAGTTATTTGATAAGTTTTTTCAAATCCAAATTTATCACAAGAAACTCGAATAATCATATTATCCGCATTGATTTTTGTAATAAAGTTTAAATTTAAGTAAGCAGAACTTGTTGATGAACTATGAATATTATCAAAACTTCCTGCAGTATAAGTAATCTTTGTTAAATAGTTTTCATTAATAATTAAATGTTTGTAATATGAAGAATCTTCGTCAACTACTGTATTTGAAATAATATGCCCAACTCTTCCTTCCCAATTAGCAATAGAATCAGATGATAAATTTGGGTTGTAAATGGGTACTGTATAACAGTTCATAGAATCCAGTTTGTCAACGAACAGATAATATTTATCAATATTTTTAGTAGTTGAAACATTATAAAGTCTTGCGCAAGGTGCAGCAGATATTTCAAATATATTATCTGGAAAATCATAAGGCTGCCATTGATATAATTCTCTCCCATTGTAATCATAATTTTTACGATAAATCCACCCATTGGGATCGATAAAAGCTGCAACCTGTCCAAAATATGTTCTTTCATTAATCGTTCTTAGTGTGTCAAGGAAAATTCCTTTGTAAGGAGTATATTTCCTTATATAATCATCTGACACCAAAGGTGTTTCATACTCTTCAAATTGGTTAAATAATTGTTGATTTTTAATATTGTTTAAATCGGTATAAATTTTCCCAGTTGGATATTGTCCTAATCCTTCAACCTCACTATAATCATAAAATACTTTCTTTTCTGCACCAAATATATCTTCAGTTGAATTTACTAAATTTCTATAATTCCCTGCTTTGTAACCATATCCTTCAACTCTAATCGTATCTGTGGCATTTTTGCCCACTTTATATGTTGAAATTAGCGCTCCTCGTCTTGGTGATAGCATGTTACTTTCAAATGTTAATTGATAATTATTAATTGTACCTGATAAATAAATTTGATTGTTATCTATAATATAATTACTTCTTGATAATCCATAAATTGGGGGCAAAGTAATTGTATCTTGTAAACGAGTTACTGTATAATTATTCACAGTAACATTATTCCCTGAGCTTCTTGCTGCTAATGTAGCAAGCCTACTCTGATAATAATTCCAAGTCGTATCATATCTATCAGTATAAGCATTTGATAAAGTTAAATTTGTAAATTCTTCTATATCTGTATAAAAAATATTAGCAAAATCTGAATTTGGTTCATACACTTCTGTTATAATTTTTTTCGGAACTACTATGTTATGGTCGCCAGGTAAACACAAAATATTATCAAACTCATATTGTAATTTAATATTGGATACATCAACATAATCTTGGTCAGAAGAATTATCTACTTTCATTTTGGCACTGCTGGTTTCTTTTGTTAATAAAACAAAGTGGTTATTGTGGGGATAATTATTTGGATCAATATCCCCTAATGTATTATATTGATATTCAGTTACATTCTCAGAATACGAATTATCAATTTTATAATTCCTTTGTATAATTTTTGAAATGTAAGGAAATCTTTCTATTTGGTATTGAAGAGGAATATTGGGAACAGTATAATATGGGCTAGTTTCATAAATTTTCATATACTGTTCAGTCTGTTGAGTAAAATGTTCGCTGTTTGGATAATCATATTGAGTTTTTATTGACAACTTGCAAGTATCATTTCCATTCACATTTTTTGAAAATTGATAAATATCTTTGTGCAAAGAATCGGCAATATGCCCATTATATAAATTAAATAATGTAAGGGTCTGTACCATATTTGAATTATTGGGAGAAAATGACCATTTATCATAGTTTTGATAACTAAATGAGATTGTATCTTTATAATAATTAAGTATATATGCTTTGGTTGGTTCTATTATAGTGTCCATTTTTACAAAATATCTATATCTGTTCAAATCTATTATGTGTGCAGTATCTATTTTATAACGAAAACTTGTTATACGATTTTCTGGATCATAAATACTCGTTATATAAAATAACGAGCCGTCATAAGCCTCATTGCCATAGCTAGAACCAGACAATTTATAATCAAGAGAATCATTAATTTTTACAATATCTAATCCAATATCATGTATTGATTCAAAATGTGCTCTATCAGTTTGATAATCAATAAAGTTACTATTATCAAATCCTGCAATACCAATATATTTTTCTACATCTTCGAACTTCAAAGTTCTTCCTAATGCTTCTACGAGAAAGCCTCCACTTCCCCAAGTAAATTTATGACCTTGAAACTCTTTTATTGGAGCATGCCCTATTGAATAATCTTGAACAGTATTATCAAAATTGTGCCATTCACGTTTGAATTTCAGCAAATTCCTTTGTGAACTATTTATTTCCACTAAATAAAATATTCTTGGTAGAGCATTTTGGTGCGAGTCTTCCCACCAAACCCATGGTGGCAAAGTTTTGCCTTTGGTTGTTCGAAAATTATATGGTGATACTTCCTCACGAAAGACATACTCTAAACCATCACCAGAATAAAATTTTAATTTCCTTGGAACAAAAGCATATCTTGCAGGAAACGATACAGGAGCATTTTCTTTTTCATACTGTGGCCAATATGTTGAATCATATTCTACTACAGCAAAACCCGTTGTATTTATTCCAGATTCATAATATATCCCTGTATACTTTTCAGCACATTCATAAGACATGTAGTTTTGATTGATTAGTTCCATTACTGAACCATCTGATTTTAATAACTTGATTTTATCTATTTCTCCATTTGTTTGAACCTCTTTAAGTTGATTGCAGTAATCGTAACCATCAATAAGCCACATTTGTTGCTCAGGATCTATGATTTCTTGTAAGAACACATTAGCTAACATTTGAATAGGATCTTTATACCGGGTATAATATCCTCTATGTCCAAGAACTTGTATAGCAAATTGATTGACTCCAATGAACCATACTGGATTAGTTTTGGTCTCAAAAGAAAATACCAAATGTTTTTGATCATCAGCAAAATATCCTTCATCAATTGCTGTAAAAAGAACATTATCTGCATATGTTAAGTTTACTTTGATAGGAAATCCATCTATTGAGTTTGAAGATATTGGATAAGTATAACTAACTGCACCATTTAAATCATTAATATTCAGTTTCCCATCTACATCATTTGAAAATTGAGATTTAGCATAATTTGATGTTATTATAATTATCACTAAGATTAAATAATAAGGTAGTATATTTTTCATTTTTCCCTCATTTTACTATAATAATTTTTTTACTTTCAACTATTTCTTGAAATATCTTAAATACTAAGGTGTATTCACCATTGCCAAAATCTTTTGTGCTAATTATATTTTGTTCATAGGCTTCTATATATCCTGTATATACTATATTGGCGTATAAATCATATATTGCAACACTTACTCTTTCTGATGTATTATTTTGAATATTAAGTATTTCATTAGAAGGATTAGGGAAAATATTTATTAACAAATTATTCGTTTTATCTGGTATGTTTTGTAACACCTCTTGTTTTTCTGGAATTAAATCTGTGTTAATTTTTTTTAATTCTCGTAGTTCTTTGTTGTTTATTCTAATATATTTTAAATGTTCTGTTAAATATCTACCTTGTTCTTTTTGCGCTAAAAATGGAAAACGCTGAAAATTATTTATATCTTTCATAGAAACTTTGTTAATATTCTTTAAATTATCATCGCCATATATGATATATTTTTTATACAATAAATTTACTTTTGTTGTATCTTCTTTCCTATAATACTTTATTTCAATAATTAAATCCAATTTTTGGTCATAATTTATTTTGGAAAAATAAAAACTACATTCTTGAATATTTATATTTGGAAGTTTTATTTCAGTTATTTTTCTAACTTCATTACTATCCTTTCCCCATTTGATTAATTTCGGGAAAATTATATTTTTGGAATATTTAATATAATCTACTGTATCAATTTTGCCATCAAAATCAAAATCAACTTTTTTCTCAAATAGTTGATTCATTGCTTTGTCTGTTTCACTAAAACTGGTTAAAATATTAACAAAAATAAAAGTAATACTTAACTCTATGAAAAAGAATATCTTGATTTTCATAATACTCCCCTATTTCATTAATTCTAATATTATACATTGTAATTCTTTATAATTATAAAATTATAAAAAAAATTTTAATAAGCAATATTTTTTTTAATTTAACTATTGTTTTGATAATTTTAACTAAATATTGTATTTGATTATAAATAAAATAACTAATTTTTAAATATATTTATATATGTTATATATCTAAAAATAAAACGTAATGTATTAATAGAGATAATTTTCACAATTAAATTAATATTTGTACTTAATTCTTTTGTATCATATTAAAGTATAATCAATATCTATTTATTTTTATCAAAATTTTTCTTTTTCGTTCAGCCCATTTTTGCGAAAGGACAATACAGGATTCAATAGCTTTGTCAATACCCCATCAGTGAACAATGCCCCTCTTGAGAGTAGACTGAAAAAACAAGAAGAGCATATCCAACTTGATATACTTAATATACTTATGCGATAGAAAACAAACTAACAAGATTTTGGACATTGTTGAAGTTGTAAGTGTTTATAAAAACAAGGAGTTGTGAGAAGTAGTTGTGGTCAGGGAGGGAATTGAACCCCCGACACATGGATTTTCAGTCCATTGCTCTACCATCTGAGCTACCTGACCTTATTTATTTTTTCAATAAGTCTTTATTGTTTCAAAATAAGAATACAAAATTAAGATAAATTTTTTAATTAACAAAATTTTTTTTGTAATTTTTCTTCTTTATTAAAATATAATATTAATAATATGGAATTTATGGATAATAAAATCGATGTTTTATCAAAATCGTTGGAAGATTTAGCTGAAAATATGGAATTGACAAATATACCAATTGTCCCTTTAAAAGGGTTAGTAGTGTTTCCTACAACAACTGTGCCTATTTTAATCGGGCGTAATTTCTCGTTAAAAGCCATAGCTGAGGCAATGTCGCACAATAAATTAGTTTTGTTAGTTCCTCAAAAAAATGCAAATCAAGATATTGAAGATGTTACCAAAACTGATTTATATAAATATGGAACATTGGCAACAATATCTCAAATATTAAGGCTACCCGGCAATTTATTAAAAATATTAGTTAACGGATTAGACATTGTTCAAATAAATCATTTTTCTAACAAAGATTCTCTTTTATTTGGGAAATTTACAACAATTAACGTGCAAATTCCCACAGCGAAAGATTTAAAATTTCAAGCATTGAAAAATTTAACACTGGATTTGTTTGAAAATTATATGAAAATTAATGATGAGCTTCCCAGTGAAATAATGGAAACAATAAAGCAAGCAGATTCCCCACTAAGAAAATTTTATTTAATGGTTTCAAATTTAGAAACATCTTTTGAAAACAAGGTAATGCTTTTGCAACAAAAGAATTTGAACGATATGTACACAAAATTTTCGGAAATATTGAAGTACGAAACTGAATTATTAAAATATAGTCAGCAAATAGATAACGATATTAACGATAAAGTACAGCAAGTTCAAAAGAAGTATTTAATTAGAGAACAAATCCGTTTATTACGAGAAGAATTAGGCGAAAGCGAAGAAGAATATGAGAACTTACCTGAAATAGAAAAATTATATGACAAGATACAAGAAGCTAAAATGCCAGACCAAGCCAAAACTAAGGCATTAGAAGTATTAGATAAATTAAAACGAATTCCTTCTATAAGTCCAGATTTTGCAGTAGAACGGAATTATCTTGATTTAATGATAAGTTTACCTTGGAATAAATTTAGTGAAGATAATTTAGACTTAACAGAAGTACAGCGGATTTTAGATGAAGATCATTACGATTTAGAGAAGCCGAAAGATAGAATTGTTGATTTTATAGCATTATTAAATTTAACCAAAAATATAAAGAAGCAAATAATATGCTTTGTAGGACCGCCGGGAACAGGCAAAACTTCTCTTGCAAAGTCAATAGCACGTGCATTAAACAGAAAATTCGAAAGAATAGCACTTGGTGGAATTAAAGATGAAGCTGAAATTCGTGGACATCGTAGAACTTACGTTGGTGCATTACCTGGTAAAATTATTACTGCTGTTAAGAAAGCAGGAACAAACAATCCATTAATTTTGCTTGACGAAATTGATAAACTTTCATACAGTTACAATGGTGACCCAGCGTCGGCTTTATTGGAAGTTTTAGACCCAGAACAAAATTCAACATTCACAGACCATTATTTAGAAGTTGAATGGGATTTAAGTAATGTTTTATTTATCACTACTGCTAATGTTTATTATGATATTCCTCTACCTTTGCTTGATAGAATGGAAATTATTGAAATATCAAGTTATTTGGATTTTCAAAAAGCGGAAATTGCTAAAAGCCATATAATTACTAAATTAATAAAAGACTATGGAATGGAACAGGCTCAAATTTCTTTTACAGATGAGGCAATTCTAAAAATTATTAGCAATTATACACGTGAAGCAGGTGTACGAGAATTAGAAAGGCAAATTGCAACCATATTAAGAAAAGTAGCAAGAGAATTTGTTGTCGATAAGTTAAATCTTAATCGCACAGATAATTTAGATAAAAAATTAAAAAAATTCAAAAAAATCATTACACCAGAAGAAGTTGTAAAATATTTAAAGATAGAAAAATATAAAGAAAGAAGCGACGAAATTAAAAACCAAATTGGCGTTGTAAATGGATTAGCTTGGACTTCCATTGGTGGAGAAATTTTACCTGTCGAAGTTACTGTAATGAATGGACCAGAAAAATTAACATTAACAGGTAAATTAGGCGATGTTATGAAGGAAAGTGCCATCGCAGGCTTATCTTATATTCGTTCCAATGCCAATTCTTTTAATATCAAATCCGAATATTTTAAAGGAAAAGAAATTCATATACATATTCCAGAAGGCGCAATCCCAAAAGATGGACCTTCCGCAGGTATTACAATGGCTATTGGGCTACTTTCTGTGTTTACTAATACTCCCGTTAAAGGCGATGTTGCTATGACAGGTGAAATTACTTTAAGGGGAAATATTTTACCTATTGGTGGTCTCCGTGAAAAATTACTTGCCGCTAAGAAAAATAAAATGAAAACCGTTATTATACCAAAAGAAAATGAAAAAGATTTAACGGAAATCCCTGATTTTGTAAAAAATGGGCTAGAAATAATTCCTGTAACCCATATCAAAGAAGCAATTGAAATTGTATTAGTAAAAAAAACTAAAACTATTGTTATTTAATTAAGTATATATATTTTTGTTGTCTCATAGATTGCATTGAAATATCAATTAATCTATGAGACACTTTTTTTAATAATTTTTTTGTGCAAAAATTTTCTAATACTTAATAATCAAGTTGGAAGCCAAAAGCAATATATTGATTATAAAGTTTATAAAATTGCCCATAATAATCTTCCCCTGAATATGCTTCTGCTTTAATCAAAATACCTCTATTTTGTGCAGATGATAAACGAACTCCAGCCACAACATTGTTCATTCCCAATTCAACATCACCAAACCCATTTAATTTAAAATCATAAGCCAAAACAATGCTAATCCAATTGTTTATTGGTTTATTCAATTCTAATCCAACTGAAGGAACAAGTAAGTTTAAATCTTTTGGCAAATTTGAAAAAATATATATTAATCCTATATATGGCTTAATTGTGATTGAATTTTGATAATTTAAATTATATGCAGTTGATAAATCTAAAAATTCTTTTGAGTAAACAAAAGGAAGTTGATTAAATATTCCTAATGACGAAAACCCATCTGAAAGATGCGTCGAAATATGTGCAACACGAAAACGACCTAAAATTTTATCATTGCCAATTTTCTTTTCATAAGAATAATTAACTCCAAAATAAAAATCAGTTGTTTCAACAGGAAATTTAAAATTCCCTTCGGAACGCAATCTTGTATATGTAAAAAATTCTGCACCAAATCCATATCTGGAATTATCAGAATATTCAGAATGGTAAAAATCATAATTACCACCTATATCCAATCGTAATTTCTTATCATTATTTGTAAAAATTGTCCCTAATCTACTTTCGTAAATATTTGCAACTAAAGGTTTAAAAATTAAACTCCCGTAATCTTCGGCTTGCATTTTTACACTTGTTACAATTATCACAATTAACAGTACTATTTGAATATGTTTTAAATTTTTCATCTTGCAATATTTTTAAATTCAAAATTAATTAATTTTGAAGATTTGAATTCAATTTCATTAACAAGTATTAAATGATTAATTTTGTATTTTATGGAATAAGCGAAATGAAAAAAACAATTATTTTTTTGTTAGGTATTGTTTTGTTTTTTAACTCAAATAATTTGATCTCGCAAAATTTAACAAAGCTTTACGAGATAAATTTTGCAGATAAAGGTACTTTTAAAGGTTTCGATTTTATTACCATTAAATTTTATTCAAGCAAAAAGAAGTTTTTAAAAGAAGTTTTGGGTATAGAATTTTATAAATTAATAAATGCACAAAAATACAATATCTCCAAAGAAGACTTTAATAAGTTGGTAATGATTGCATACTCAAAAGAAGGCAAGAAAGTTCAATTTTCATATTCAGATATTTCCCCAAATATTTCAAAAATACCAACATACATTGCATTCAGAGAAAAATTAATTTTACCCGATACACTTACAGTTTCTAATTTTAAAGGCACAAAATTAAACGAAGCACAAAAGAAAAAAATATCAGATGTATTTACTTTTGCTAATGTATATAAAATTTATTTACAAATACCCACAATTCCAAAGGAAACAATGGACAACATTTTCAAAAATTATTTTATTATCTTTCCTCAAGATAACTCTATTGACCGCTGGGTTGGTGATTTAGAAAAAATTGAAATTTACAAAATAAAATAAAGGATTAAAAATGAACAAAATCGTGGAATGCGTTCCAAATTTTTCAGAAGGTAGAAATATTCAAATTATTGAAGCAATTGCAAATGCAATAAAAAACGTCAATGGTATAACATTACTTGATGTTGACCCGGGCAAATCTACAAATCGTACTGTTTATACATTCGTAGGTTCACCTGAAGTTATTGTTGAAGGTGCTATGGCTGCTTCACGAGTAGCATTTAAGATGATAGATATGTCAAAACATAAGGGCGAACATCCACGACTGGGTGCATTAGATGTATGCCCATTTATACCAGTTGCTAACGTTTCAATGGAAGAATGTGTCCAATTAGCAGAAGAATTTGGCAAAAAATTGGCGGAAGAATTTTCTGTTCCTGTATATTTATATGAATATGCTGCAAAATCTGATTATCGTAGAAAATTGCCTGACATTCGTTCTGGTGAATATGAAGGATTGGCTGATAAATTGCATCACGAAGAATGGAAACCTGATTTTGGTCCTACAAAATTTGTCCCAAGCTGGGGGGCAACTGTTACTGGCGCTCGTAATTTCTTAATCGCTTACAATGTAAATGTGCTGGGGACAAAACAGCAAGCACATCGTATCGCTTTAAATTTGCGTGAAGCAGGTAGAGGAATTACTGAACCAGGAATGTTGAAAGAAGTCAAAGCAATTGGCTGGTTTGTTGATGAATACAATATGGCTCAAATTTCAATGAACTTAACTAATTTTGAAATAACTCCAATACATATTGCTTTTAAATCCGCATTAAATGAATCTAAAAAATTAAATGTTGCCCTTGCCGGTTCAGAAATCGTTGGATTAATTCCTCTTAAATCGATTTTAATGTCTGCTGATTATTTTATTGAACAAGAAAATTTGATGATTCTTGAAGAAGAAATGAAAATCAAATTGGTCGTAGATAGGCTTGGACTTAACGCTATCACACCTTTTGAACCAAAGAAGAAAATTATTGAATATTTAATTGAAGAAAATAAAGAAGAAAGATTAATCAATTTAACTTTAAAAGATTTTATCGGCGAAATTGCCGCACGTACTTCATCACCAGGTGGTGGTTCTGCTTCTGCATCTATTGCCGCTATTGGTTCAGGGTTAGCTACTATGGTAGCACAACTTACCTATGGTATTCGTAAATTTGAAAGCGTTGATAAGCAAATTCGTGCCATTTTACCAAAACTTTATAATACAACTTTAAATTTAATCCCTATGGTTGATAAAGATACAAAAGCTTTTGATGAATATATGGAAGCAATGAGAATGCCAAAAGAAACTACCGAAGAACAACTTATTCGTGAACAAAAAATGCAGGATGGTTTGAAAAAAGCTGTCGAAGTTCCTTTAAATACTATGAAAATTGCAAATGCTATCTGGAAAGAAGTTCAAGAGGTTGCTCGTTTTGGAAATATTGCCTCTCATTCTGATATTGAAGTCGGTGCACGTGCATTAGAAGTTGGTATTTGGGGTGCTTACCGTAATGTACTAATTAATTTACCAAATATTAGTGATGAAAAATTCAAATCCGATACATTAAAAGAATCGGAAGCAATAGTTGAAATTGCTAAAAATGAATGTGCAAAAACTTTGCAAATTATCCAAGATAGATTAGTAACTGAAAGTTAAGTATTTTAAATACAAAAAAGTTTTTTAATTTTTTTAATATAACTCTTTCTTTTTTTAATTTTGCATAAATTGTTTTTTTATTTTCATTTTAGGATTATTTATGGAAAATGTAAACAAAATCAAACTATGGCTTGCTCAATTTAGAGCAAATTTTTTACCACTCGCTGTAATTCTCTCATTAATTGGGATAATTTTCGCTTTCAAATACCAATCCTCATCAATAAACAATATCAATTTATTGAATTTGTTGATGTTAATCATTGGAGTTGTCTCGTCCCATATTTCAGTAAATTTATTTAACGAATATTCTGACTATAAGACAAAAATAGATTTTTCTACCAAAAGAACACCATTTAGCGGCGGAACAGGTCTTTTAGTAGAAGGCAAAACAAAGCCCGAAAGTGTTTTAAAAGCCGCATACATTACTTTATTTATCGGCATCTTTATTGGAGTATACTTTACCGTTATTGCTCATTGGTTCTTGTTGATATTTATAGTTTTAGGTGCTTTTTCAGTAATGTATTATACCAATTTTTTAGCAAGATATATGTTAGGTGAAATTTTTGCCGGATTAACATTAGGAACTTTTGTTGTTTTAGGCAGTTATATATCTTTAACAGCAAATGCAAATACTCCAATTACTCATTTAATTCCACTTGAAGTTTTAATTCTTTCAATTCCACCAGGAATTTTAACTGCACAACTTTTATTACTTAATGAATTCCCTGATGCTGAATTTGATAAAGTTGGTGGAAGAAGACATCTGGTAGTTATTTTTGGAAAAAAAATTGCAGCAAAAATTTATATCGCTGGACATATTATAAATTATGCAATTATTTTATTTGCTCCTATAGTCGGAATTACTTCTTATTGGGTTTATATCGCTTTACTTACTTTACCTTTTGCGGTGCAAGCCTCTATTGTCGCTTTAAAGCATAATGAAGAGCCTCCAAAGCTTATTGCTGGAATGGCTAAAAATGTTTTAGTAGTATTAATAACCGATTCCCTTATTTTCTTATCGGTATTAATTTCAAGGATATAATAAACAATTTTCATATTACCAAAAAGAGACTGTTTCACAGGCAGTCTCTTTTTTTACATAAGTTAATCAAATAAATAAAATATCAATTTATATTATTAATCTTTTTGATTAGACCTTCAATTGCTTTTGTTTGTGGTTCTGACCAGTTATTAGCAGTTAAAACGTGCAACAACATCTTTCTTTTTTCATTTTGTTGAATAAAATAATTAAAAACATCATTAGCGGCATTTCTTAATTTGTAATGCCAATAAGTATCTGCTAATATTAAGTTGTAAGCCGCTTCTTTATCCAAATAATTTAGCCTTTGCAAAAGTTGCAATGAATTAATCCTTGTTTCAAAATTATAACTATTAGAACTATAATCAATAATTTGTTTTAGAATATTGTTTAATTCATCAGAATTGTTGCTCTTTTGAGCATAATTATAAGCAATTTCTAACCATTTGATTTTAATATTTTTCCCACGCCAACCTTCTTTATCTTTTGTAAGTTCAAGATATTTTTGAATATTTTCTGGGAAAGAACTGCATAAATTTTCTAAACCTTTTTCAATATTAATGTTAGAAACACATAAGCCTTGAACAATTCTTTCGTAATCATTTTTTAATTCTACTGGAACTATTTTCACATTTTCTACTAACGATTGAATTACCAACTCATCTTTGGAATTGATTGCATCTTTGAAAATCTTTAATGCTATTTTGTCTTTTTCATTAGCAATCTGTTTGATAATTTCTGCTTTAATTAAATGGAACGTTTCTTTTTGAAAAATTCTTTGGTACAGTTCTTTCTTATTGCCATACATTTCATCTGCCAAATCTTTCACTGCATCGTATCGGTCTAACAAATTGGCAGCAAATTCAGCCTGACGAGCAGTTTCTGCAAAATCACGTAAATATTTCACTTTCTTGAATACTTTTCTATCAGGGTCAAATACCACAAAATCGACATCTTTTATCTCAGGAATTAAAAAATGGTAAATTTGTTCTTTCTCCTCATTTTTAAAGTTTCTTGTCTCTTTTGTTCCATCTTTATAGTATATATCAATATCTAAAGGCATCTTGAAGGTATGAACAGTCTCGTCTGTTTTTTGAATTTGTTTTAAATGTAATTGTAATATTTTTTTTTGATTTTCAATAACTTGTGAATAATCAATTTGATAATATGGGTATCCACCTCTATAAATCCACTCATCAAAGAACCAATGATAATCCAATCCAGTAACTTTATAAATTGAGTATAAAAAGTCTTCTATTGCAACTTGATGTGCAGGATATGTTTCAGCATAAAATCTGATTACACGTTTGAAATCATCATCACCTAAACTATTTCTAAGCATATCCAAACATAAGGAACCTTTTTGATAAATTCGTTCGCTACCACTAAAAGAACAACCAATTGGATAATTATTTTTTTCATCTGCACTCATTGCTTTATCATATTCTTGCACTCTTTCCCAATCATAATAGTCTTTGCCGAAAAATGCCTTTTCAAATATTTTAGCAAAATATGTAGCAAACGATTCAGTTAAACAAACATCTCTATTAGAAATATGAGCAATATCATTACCAAACCACTGATGAGCAAGTTCATGAGCATTTACATTAATATAATTTCTTTGGAAATATGCCGCAGTATCAACTAATAGAAAATCACCATAAACAGTTGAAGTAGTTGTTTCCATTGCCCCATAAAGATAATCTTCTAATGGCACTTGGCGATATAATTTCCACGGATATGACACCCCAAATTCTTTTTCATAAAAATCAATCATATCCGTCGAATAACGATATGTTGTTTCAAATTTATACGCTTGTTCGGGATAATACCACAATTCTTCTTCTAATCCACTTTTAGTTTTTAAAGTTTTATAATCATAATCCCCTATTGCTAATGCAGTTGAAAAATATGGATGACTTTTATCCATTTGGTACCAATATGTATTTGTTCCATCTCCATTTTTAATAATACTTTTCCTTACTCCATTTGAGTAAATTTTGTATTTACTATCAAATGTTAAATACATATCAACTTTAACTCTTGCATCAGCAAAAGGCAACCACCCATGTGGTCTATGCGCCCAAATTTGTTTTCTTTTTCTGCCTGTTGTATCATCAAAACCAACAAAATATATTTCTCCTGTATAATTTTGGACTGTATAATCCAAAAACAATACATATGTTTTATTAAATTCTAATTTAAAAGGTATTTTGACAATTAAATTCTTATCTTGGAAATAATATTTAGCTTCTTTATCATCAATTGTAACTTTATTAATTAAAAAGTTTGGAGCATATAAAACCAAAGAATCAACATTTTCTCTTAATTTCCGAAAATTCATACTGACTTTTGCTATAATTTTATTATGTTCAGGCTCAAAACTAACATTTGCTTTTACATAATCGTAATCAACTAAATGTTCATAGAATTCATTGCCATTATCCTTGTAATAGCACTTTAAGTTTACTTCTGCAAAAGCTATATTTGATGAGAAAAGAAGAAGAAATAATAAGTATAAATATTTATTCATAAAAACCTTCAATTATTAATCAATGTAAATTTATTTGTTAGATTTAAAATTATAAATCAAATCACATAATTACTATCGCATTTTCAAGATGCTCTATAATCTCAGGAGAAACAGAATAATCAATGCTAATAATATCAAAACGAAAATCTGTATTAACAATATCATTAACCATTATATAACCTTTTGCAACAGCAATTAAGTTTTTTTGTTTGCTTTTTGTAATTGATTCGAGTGGGTCATAAAATTTAGGATTGCTTCTGGCTTTTACTTCAACAAAAACAACGGTATCTTTATCTTTAGCAATAATATCAATTTCTCCGACGTTGCCAAAGTGGAAATTCCTTTTAAGTATTGTATAACTTTTTTCTTCTAAGAATTTTGTTGCTAATTCTTCGGCTTCTTTACCTTTGTCTTTCGTGCTTTTGTTTTGATTTTGAAACATATAATCACTCTTCAGTTGATAATTTAGACAAATTATCTTCAATAGGAATAGGATATTCCCCTGAGAAGCAAGCAGTACAATAACCAACATTATGCCCTTTTGGAACAGATTCTAACAATTTTTCCATACTCAAATATTTAAGACTATCAACACCAATTGCTTTACCAATTTCATCAATATTTTGATAATGATTAGCGATTAGTTCTTCTTTGCTGGGGAAATCCATACCATAATAACAAGGGAATTTTACAGGTGGCGAAGTAATTCTCATATCAATGCTTTTCGGCATACCTGTTTTAATTAAATTAACAAGAGCAATTGACGTAGTACCTCTAACAATTGAATCATCAACAATCGTAATATGCCTACCTTGAGTAACACCTTTGACAACATTGAACTTCATTTTAACTTTTATTTCACGTGCATCTTGACCTGGTGAAATAAAACTACGACCAACATAATGATTTCTAATTAATCCTATTTCAAATTTAGTTGGATAATTTAATTTATTGTTTTCAATAGCAAATCCAAGCGTAGAAGTATTTCCACTATCAGGAACAGGAATAACATTGACTTTGTCTTTATCATCTTTAATCACTGGTGCTTCGCAAGCAAGTAGTTTCCCGAGCTTTCTTCTCACTTTATCAACAGATTCGTTAAAAATCTTACTATCAGGACGGGAAAAATATATATATTCAAATATACAATGACTTGATTTTTCAGGAGATTGTGCTAAAATTTTATATGATTTAATTTCGCCTGTTTTGATTGTTCCTTGGTCAATTACAACAATTTCATTTTGATGAACTTCCCGAATATATTCAGCATTGATTAAATCAAAAGCACAAGTTTCACTTGCTAATACATAACTATCGCCATCGGCTCTTTTAATTCTTCCAATAGACAACGGTCTAATTCCTAATGGGTCGCAAGCACCTACCATTTCATTGTTAGTAAGCATTACAAGAGAAAAAGCTCCTTTTGCAATATTCAAAGCTTCACGAATTTGTTCAAGTTGTGTTTTCCCTTTGCTATGTGCAATTAAGTGCATAAATAATTCCGAATCAGTTGTTGTTTGGAATATAGTACCTTCTTCTTGCAATTGCTTGCGCAATAAATTTGTATTAGTCAAATTGCCATTATGGGCAAGCGAAAGCAATCCACTTTTGTAAATCATATTAAAAGGTTGGATGTTAGCTCGTGAAGTTGAACCAGTTGTTGAATAACGATTATGTGCTATCGCTCTATCACCAATAAGTTCTTTTCCGAAAACACTTGGGTTTGCAAAAACTTCGGAAACTAAACCTGCCCCTTTAACATTTGCAAACCGCATCTTTTGCTTTTTGTCATCAAAATAAAAACTTGTAATACCGGCGGCTTCTTGTCCTCTGTGTTGCATCGCAAAAAGTCCGTAATAAGACATCAATGAGGCTTCTGGGTGATTATATATGCCAAATACACCGCAGTTTGATTGAGGTTTATCTATCTCTTCAAATCTATTTATTTGCATATTCTTTTTCTTTAAAAAACAAAATTAAAACTTTTTCAAAAACTGATTAATAAATTCTTTAAAGAAATAGACGTTTATATTATTCATAAAATCTATTAAGTAACAAAATCTGACTGATAATTTTGCAAATAAAATTAAAGATAAATTCCATAATTATTTTTTAAAACAATTAGTTTATCTTCCATCATATCATTAATTGCATATTTAATACCACCTGTGCCAAAACCCGATTCTTTGTATCCACCAAATGGCATCCAATCTACCCTAAAAGCTGTGCTATCATTTATTATACAAGCTTTTTGTTCAATATTTTTTGCATAATAAAATGCCAAATCAATATTCTCTGTATAAATTGAAGTTTGAAAAGCAAATTTAGATTCATTAATTGCATTTATAACTTCATCAATTTCTTTGTATTTGATAATTGATAAAATTGGACCAAAAACTTCATCTTTAAAAACTAACATTTCAGAATTAACGTTTTCAAGTAGTGTCGGTGCAAAGCATTGATTTGCCAATGGATTACCACCAATTAAGACTTTTGCTCCTTTAATTTTCGCATCTCCGATTAAGAACTCCATTTTTTCTACTACCGCTTTGGTAATCAAAGGACCACAATCTGTATCAGGCAAAGTTGCATCACCCGTTTTCAAATTATTTACACTTTCCTTCATTTGATTAGCAAAAGCATCATAAATTTTTTCATCAACATAGGCTAATTGTGTAGAAACACAAACTTGTCCTGAATGATAATAAGCACCACGAATAATTGAAGGCACAGCAATGCTTAAATTAGCATCATTTGCAACAACGGTAGCCGCAGTACCGCCATGTTCCAACATAACTTTAACACCTGGTAGAACTTTTCTACGAATAAGCCATCCAATATCTGCGTTTCCAACAAAGGATACATATTTAATAACTGGATTGGTAAGAATTTCTTCTGTTTCCTTCCCGGATAATACAAGGTATTGTAAAGCATCAGGATTTAGACCTGCTTGATAAAAGAAATCTGTAATTTTTTTGGCAGAAAGAGGTGTTTTCTCAGCTGGTTTAAGAATAACGGAATTACCTGAGGCAATTGCCGTAGAAACTTGATGACAAATCAAATTTACGGGATGATTGAACGCAGAAATAGCAAGGACAACTCCAATAGATTGTTTTAGCGTAAAAGATATATGATTTTCACTACCTTTAGCTCTATCCATTGTAATTTGTTCACCATTTAAATGCAAGGTTTCCATTCCAGACATTTTCACTGTATTCACTGCTCGTGCAACTTCTACACGTGCATCTTTTAATGGTTTACCTCCTTCTTTGGCTATCAAAAACGATAGTTCTTCTGAATCAGATGCAATAAGTTCCGCTACTTTAAATAAAATTTCTGCACGTTCCCAAGCTGGCATCTTCTTCATATAATTTTGATATGCTTTTTCTGCTTTTTCAAAAGCATCTTGAACTTCTAATGGTGTTGGCTTTTTTATCGTATCTAACAATTCGCCAGAAAAAGGATTTCTAACCTCTAATAATTGATGATTATTCATAAATACCCTTAATAATTATCTTATTTTAAATTATCTTGTTTTTATTTTGTAAATATTTGTAAATAAAAATTATTAATAGAAAGGAAAAAAAGGAAAGAAAATATATTTTTCCCTATAAAATTATTTTTGCTCATAAATAAAAATTGAACCTAAAATTCCATCTTCTTTATTTACATTTAAAATTTTATAAATTGTTTCATCGGTTAAACGAGTACCAGCTCCCACCAATTTTAAACCAGATTGAGTAAATATATTCCTTGATAAAATCATATTAGGAGTTAATTCAGAAATCAATATGGGATTTTCACGAGTATGTCCTGTTTTACCTTTCATATTTAAAGAAGCAAGATATTGGTCGTAATAAGCAATTATTCGGAAATCATATAAACGATGTGCCTCGTTAAAAAGCAATTCAATTGCTTTTGCTTCTTTCCCTTGATTTTTTTCAAGAAAATATTCAAAATCAATTGCAACACGTAAAACTCTGCTTTCCAATGGAATTTCCCAAGTTTTCATTTTATCAGGCATTCCAGAGCCATCAAAATTTTCATAAATATGCACTAAAATATTAGTGATATCTTCAAAATCTGGGATTTGGGATAATAATTGTTGAGTATAAGCAGGAACTCTGTTCATGCTCTCATTTGTAACAAATCCATTAGTCATAACAGGCAGATGAATTTGACTTTCCGTTAAAAAAAGCTTTCCTACAAAGACCAATTTTGAAGCAAGCGTTACTCTTTCTATTTCTTCTGGGTTCTCTGAAAGTCTTTGTGTAATCCAAAACGCTGCATTTTTAATACTTTCTGTAAGTTTATCGGCTTTTTGGATTTTTGAATTTTGAAATTCAGATATTAAAGTAATCATTCGTTCTCTATTCTTTGCATTTTCTTCTAAAAGGTGCGAAACTTTTTCTTGTAGTTCTTTTGCATTGATTTTCTCGCTAATAAATTTCTTTGCATTTAGCAATCTTGTGATTAGATTTTCAGTTTGAATAGGTTTGTGGAAGAAATCATCAGCACCAGCTTTTAAAGCCTGAATTCCAATAGAAGCATCATCGCCTGTTGTCATTACTATTGAAAAATAAATCTCGTTAGGAAATATTTGTTTTATTTTCTTTAAAACATTTATACCATTAGCATCTTCAAGGAACACATCAATAATAAAAATAGATGGGAATTGCAATTTTTCAAGTAAATCAACAATATCAACTAACTTCCCTGCTTGCTTTATACCAATATTAGGGAAAAATTTGCTCACTACATTATTAATAAACGTAGCTTGTATCAAATCATCTTCAAATATGTATATCTTTTGTATTTCCAAGTTATCTCAATTGTTAAAATTAGATGTTTTTACAATAATTTTATTTTATAAACTTCAAATTTACTAATTTTGTATATATTATAAATACATTTTCTTAATTTTTATAAATAATGGACGCAGCAACACAATCAAACCGTGTGCCATCATTAGATTTAGCAAGAATATTAGCAATGTTGATGATGATTTCAGGGCACACTTTTTTTTCTCTTGTCAATCCTAAGCTTGTAGATGTAAGTGTTTTCCCTTGGTCTTGGTGGGAATTTCTTCGTGGCGTTACCGCACCAATTTTTTTAACTGTTTCTGGTATTGTTCAAGTCTTTGCCAATAAAAGAGATGCAAAAGGTAATTTAAGTGAAAAAACTATTACTAAAAGATACAGAATGGGGCTTCTTTTAATTGCAATTGGATATATTTTAATGTTCCCCGCTGACCGAATCTATGATATCCCTTTTTTAGAACACAAATACCTCGAAGGCTTTTTTGCAGTTAATATTCTACAACTTTTTGGTTTATCTTTATTATTTGTCCTTATATCTTTTATATTAACCAAAAGCGATAAAATATTATTTAAAGTTTCCATAACCATTGCATTATTAATAACATTACTAAGCCCATTTTCCCAATTAATTAATTGGTTTTCTTTTTTACCTTATCCTGTTGCTTCTTACTTTGATTACCGTAATGGCTCATTCTTCGGGGTATTTCCTTTTAGTGCCTATCTATTTTATGGACTTGCTTTTGGAACAAAACTGAAGCAAATTGATGCTACAAAAAGAATCAATTATATTATAAAAATGGGATTCCGTTTTATCCCTGTTTCTCTTGCATTAGGAACAATTCTTTTAAGCCTTGAACTACCTTTCTTATCAAGTGGATTAATACCATATAAAGTAAGTATAGGTTTCTTTTTCTTACGTTTTAGTGTAGTTGCTTTGGTTCTTGCTCTTACAGGAATGGCTACAATAAAATTGCCAAATTTACATAGATATTTTACTTTCTTCGGGCAAAAAGCTTTATATGTTTATATATTACATATTATCGTTTTGTATGGAACAAGTTTAACTCCCGGGCTAAATACATTTTTTGGCGAACATTCTTCTGTTGCTTTCGCTTATGTAAATATTCCGATAGTCCTTGCTAGTACGATGATTTTAACTTATACTGTTAATCAATTATTAAATTCCAGCAAACGATTTAATTTAATTTATAAATTTTCTATTACAGCATATTTAGTTTATTTGCTTTTTATTTAAATTTTTTTAATAAATTTGTATTTTAAAAATTATTCAAATTAAAATGACTGCAAAACAAGTTATAAAAGCAAAAGAAAAAGCAAAAATTGCTACAAAGAATGCTCCAAAATGGCACTTTCCATTAGAAAAGAAAAATTTCTATGTGATTGGAATTGGAATTGGAGTAATTATTTTAGGTTATCTTCTAATGGCAACTGGAATCGGTAACCAACCCGCTATTCCTCATGGAAGATGGGATAATATTTGGTCTGTTAATATAGCTCCTATTGTCCTTGTGATTGGTTACTGTATTATAATTCCTTATGGAATTTTTAAGAGATTTAATACAACAACACACGAATGACAATAAAAAAATCAGGTTTTGTTTCAATTATTGGAAAGCCGAATGTAGGGAAATCTACTTTATTAAATTCTATTCTTGGAACCAAATTATCTATTGTTTCTCCAAAGCCTCAAACAACCCGTAAAGAAGTCGTAGGTATATTAACCGAGGATAATTATCAAATAGTTTTTTTAGATACTCCTGGTTTATTAAAGCCTCGTTACAAACTTCAAGAAGTAATGATGGAGTACGTTCCTCAATCGATTCAATCTGCCGATATTTTGCTTTTTGTTTTTGACTTTGAACATTTATCAAAACAAAATAATCCTTTACATTCTTCTATAATCAATTTAATTGAAGAGATACAATTACCCAAAATTGCTGTTTTAAATAAAATTGATGTTGCAAAATACAAAGTTGAAATTATTCCTATACTAGATAGAATTTCTAATATTACAAAATTTGATGAAATTATTCCGATTTCTGCTTTAAAGAAAGAAAATCTTGAACCTCTTTTACAATCTTTACTAAAATATTTACCTGAAAATGAATTTTATTATGATGAAGAAAGTTTAAGCACATTAAATAATAAATTTTTTGCTGCAGAAATTATACGGGAAAAAATATTTTTATTCACCGAAGAAGAAGTTCCTTACTCAACAGAAGTTCAAATTACTGAATTTAAAGAAAGAGAAACGGGGAAATGGTTTATTTCTTCTGATATTATTGTAGAAAAGAAAACGCAAAAACAAATAATCATAGGTAAAGACGGAAAATTAATTAAACAAATAGGTCAAGAAGCTCGATATGAAATAGAAAAGCTCCTTGAACATCCTGTGTTCTTAGAGCTTTTTGTTAAAGTGCGTACTGATTGGAGAAACAACCCTACTTTTTTAAAGTCATTTGGTTATTAATTGCTCATCTTGTTTTATTTCTTATCTGTTTTCTTTCTCCATTTTAAATCATAATAACCAGGTTTATCTTCAATTACTCTTTTAAAATAATCGTCACCATAACCAACGCCTTGTGGATTTCTGCCTCGGTCTATGTTTACATTATTAATATAACCATCATTATATTTTACCACTAGTTTCTTCCATAGGTCATACCAATCAGAAAATACAATATCGCTTTGTGAAACTGAATAGTCAGTTAAATACTGTATTGCTAAATTTTTATCTTGCTTATAAAGTTCATTCGCAGTATTTTCTACGGCAGGCTGAAACGCAAAAAATTTATTTTCTAATTTAGATTGTTCGGTTTTAATATCTTTAATGATATAACTATATTTGGTATAAGCAAGATTTGCAACTAAATTGAATACCCAAAATCCCTTGGTTAAATCTAATTCAGCAATACTACCACCTATAAAAGGCTTTGGAGGTTCGGTAATAGAGCAATACAAAGGCATATAAACATTGGAATAAGTATCATCAACACCATACCAAAAAACACCACCTATTTCACGTGGTAAAAAAGAGCGCATCTGTGCAACAAAAGAAAAAGCCGTTTGTTGTGTTGAAATAGGTCTTTCCCAGCCATAATGATGAACCGTATCAGTTGAAATTTGCCAACCTAAATTTTTCCAACGATATGGGTTCCCGAATGGACCAGCAGCAAATCCTTTTGTCATATCAAATTCAGTACCTTCAAAATGGTCTCTCATTAATGAAATTACATCTTGCACAGATAGATTATGGTCAGGTTTAATATAAAGCGGATAAGGCTTTGCTCCTTCAACAGCACGCCAATAATCAGAAGATAAATTAAGTGAGGGTGCCGCTCTTCTAAATAAGCTCCAAACTCTTCCTTCGCAAAAAAGCAAAGCTGATGGATTAGCAGGTGCATATGCTTTTTGGAAACTAAATTGACCATCTTTTTTAGGGTCGTAATACTTCATTTTAATAGCAAAACTTTCTACATCAGGAGAACACATTATATTTTCTTTATCATTTTTATCAAAGCTTTGAATTCTTGATTGATTGGCATGAGCCGAAATATATCCATCAGGAATTCTCACAGCTGCCCAAACAGCCCCTTTTTCATACTTCCCTTTGGAAATCATTTCTAAAATCCATACTTCGTTAGGGTCTGCCACCGAAAACGATTCGCCTTCACTATAATAACCATATTCTGCAACTAAATCTCCCATTACTTGTATCGCTTCTCGTGCCGTTTTGGAACGTTGCAAAGCAAGATATATTAAAGAACCATAATCTACAATTGCTGTTGTATCTCGCAATTCTTCACGGCCTCCAAATGTTGTTTCTCCTATACTTACTTGATATTCATTCATATTACCAATTACTTTGTATGTATGTGAAACTTGTTTTATTTTACCTAAAAATTTACCTGTATCCCATTCATAAATATCTAACATTGAACCTACTGGATAGTCAGCGGCATTAATAAAATACAGTGGTTCCATAAATCCACCAGCATCTGCATTATAACTTATCATCGCTGAACCATCTTTCGAAGCTCCCTTTGATACTAATAAGTTTGTGCAAGCAAAACTTCCAAAAGAACTTGCAATTAAAAAAGCAATTATTAAATTAATCAGAATTTTTTTATTTAACATCGATAACCTTAATATTAGTTGTTAATAATAATTTTTTGAATATATTTATGGGTTGCGTTCTTTAAAATAACAAAATAAACTCCATCGCTTAATTTAGGAAATTCAATATTATGTTCATTACTTCCTTCTTGCATTTCAAAGGAGTGTAAATAACAAATTTGATTTAAATCATTAAAAAGTTCTAATTGATAAGTACCATTCATTTCTGAATTGAAATACAAAGAAACTCTCCCATTTGTTGGGTTTGGAGAAATATTGAACTTATCTATACCCAAAGCTTCAAATACAGAATTAGCAGGGTCTCCAACTCCAATAACTTTAAATTGGATGTTTGCCGGATTACCATCTGTCAATAATTGAATAGTGGCAGATTTGGAACCTGTTGTTATTGGTGCAAATCCTACACGGAAATTAATCGTTGAACCCACATCTATCGATGTTGGCAATGTAGATTTAATTGAAAATTCACTTGCTTGTGTTCCTTCATCAGGAATAACTTGATAACTCAACACTGATGAAAGATAATTTCCTGTATTTTGTAGTTTGATAAACTTCGTTTTATTCTTATTTACAGGTTCATTACCACAATCTATAGGTTCAGCATCTAAAAGAGTAATTTGCTTATTAATTTCAGTTGGTTGATAAATAAAATCAAGATAAGAAAGCGAGTAACCTAATTGCCACAACCTTACTTTACCCGACAATATAGCGTGAGTTGCTAAAACATAATTTTCATATTTTTCAGATAGTTCTGAACTCCAAGTATTTCCATTATCATCTGAGTATTTTACTTCACCAGTATAAAATAAAATATATTGCTTATTTGTTCCACTTGGCGAAAAAGCATAGATAGGTAATAAATTTTGAGCAGTGAAATTGATTGTTTGATTAATATTCCAGTTTTTTGCCCCATCGCTTGTCATAGCAAGAAAACGACTTGATGTAGGTCTTAAATCAGTTGCAAATATTGCAAATCCGGTACTATCATTGCTAAATGATAAATCAAGAACAGGTTGCCCAACATTTATATTTGAGACAGACCAAGTTTGTCCTCGGTCTGTTGAACTAAATACTCTCCCCATTGTCGTTCCAAACCAAATATGGTCTCCTGAAAATTGACCAGAACCAACAAGTCCATCTTCATTTGTTAAAGCAAGAGGCACATTATTTGCCCGGTTCCAGCTTTTGCCACCGTCAGTTGTAGTAGCAATTCCCCAAACTGAATTAATTGGGTCACCAAGAACAATACCATTATTGCTATCATAAAAATGAATGAAATTAATAAATCCTGTTATCTGTGTTGAATTATAGGAAGTCCAACTTGCACCTCCATCTTTTGTATATAATATTTCAGATGTAGCCGTAGTTGAAGAACCAGTCCCTATAAATGCAGTATTTGCGTCAAAAGCATATATAGCATAATCAGGATTTGTTGTTTGATAATTCATTGTTACATTAGTCCCGGAAATTTTCCCATAAAGCCCTTTGTTATATACCAAGTCATTACCAACTATCCAGCCATTTTGTTCATCTACCATTTGCATAGCATTCATTGAAATATAACTTGGATTATTTGCACTTTGGATTTTGATTGAAAATTGGTTTTGAGTTGTAATATTGATTGGTAAATTTACTAATTCATAATTAGTATAAGTTCCTGACGTAATAGTTGCAAGCAATCTTGTCTTTCCAGAGAACCAAGGACAATTTTTTGTAATTTGTAAATTCAATTGTAAATCTTTGATTTCATTTGAAGCCATAGAATTCAAAGAAAAAACAGAATCATTTAGAACAACCCAATTATCTAAAGGAGTTAATTTAACGCTCACATCAGAAGTAGTTGGAGAAAGATAATTTTTAAAAGAAATTTTGATTTGATTATTATTAAAATCACTAATATAACCTTGTGAATTAATCAATACTTGTTCCAAAGCAATACCAGGAATTTGTAAGTTTGGGTCTTGATTATTATATTGAAAAGCTTTTTGAGCATTGGCAATACCAAAATAATAAGGTCGCAATGAAGGCGAAGTTGCTACTTTATCATCAGCAGTTCCACGAATTTGCAACATCAATTGCTTTGGTGTCCAATTAGGATGAATAGATTTAAGAGAAGCAACTAACCCTGATATAATAGGTGAAGCCATAGAAGTACCACTTTCTTTTGCATATCCATTATTAGGAACTGTTGAAAGTATATTTTCGCCAGGTGCCCAAATATCCACAGTAATTCCATAATCAGAGAAAGAAGATGCTTTATAGTTAGCTCCTACTGAACCAACACAAAAAACAGCACCATAACCGGCGGGATATTCTTGGTCATCATCAACAAGAGCTGAATTGTTTCCGGCGGCAACAACAACGACCGAACCTTTTGCTACTGCTGTATTAATAATATCTTCTTCTGCTGGCGAATAACCAGGACCACCCCAACTACAATTAATAACATCTGCGCCTAAATTTGCGGCATATAATATGCCATCATATCCAGCAAGAATCCCTGATATTTGATTGTTGTCCGCTCCTACTTTTACAGGTATTATGCTACAACCATAACCTATACTTGCTATACCTAAATTGTTATCTGTTACAGCATCAGCACAACCAGAAACATGTGTACCATGCAAATTATTTGGGTCTGATGGCCTTGTATCATTGTCGGGTAAAAAAGTTGTAGAATTTGCATTTATATTACCAACAAAATCCCAACCGTGAACATCATCAACATATCCATTATGGTCATCGTCAATTCCATTATCAGGTATCTCATTTGGATTTGTCCATAAATTCCCATTCAAATCTTCATGACTCCAATCAATACCAGAATCAACTATTGCAATTTTTATACTCTTACTCCCTTTAGAGATTTCCCAGGCTTTCCGCATATTCAGCATTTCCAAAGCATATTGTTCACCTGAATTAAATCTCGGGTCATTTGGAGCATAGTCATAACTATATCTTATAAAAATTGGAGTAGCATATTCCACATCAGGATTATTCATTAACTCTTGACATACTAAATACGGGTCAATTGGAGTAGTATATTGGACTTTATATATCCTCGATATTCCATTATTATCGCTCTCATTGCTCCTAATATATTTTTCAAAAGGAGATTCTATTTGATTAACAGATAAATCTGCTAATTGGCTTTGTAATCTATAATTTTTAATTTGTTTTTTGTCTTGCGTAATTTCTGCCTTTGTTTTTAGTTTTACATAAACAGCATTTTGTACCAAATACTTAGGCTGAACTCGCTCAATAAATTTAGTCTGTGCAAGTGTAGACCATTTCCCATCAATCGTTTTGCCTAATTTCTTTACATAAATTCCATCTTTATTGAAATTCATTTGCACATTAGGACGGGAATACATAGTAACAGTAGCAATTAAAATTATTACTACACTAATTAAAATTTTTCTCATTGAATACCTTAAATTTATTATTAAATTATTGAATCCTGATATTTTGAAATTTTTATTTTACAATCTTGTAAATTAAGCAATTCCAGATAAATAAAATATATTTCTTTGTTCAAGATGAGAATAAAAAAATTATACTTTAAGACAATCAGAACCTGAAAAAAGTTACACTTTTGTGAATTTTATTCTTTTTTTTAGAAATACATTCTTTTTTTGAATTGAATTTGGTAATTTTGAAAAAAATAATGGAATTAGTATGAAATATTTTCTTTTTCTTTCAATCATTAGTTTAGCAATATTGAATTTTTCTTGTTCTACAAAGGAGAACAAAGAGATGAAATCACAAGACAATCTTGACCTTTCCAACATATCAAATTCAACAATTGAAAAGGTAATTAATACGTTATCTCAGAAATATCCAAATATTGATAAGGATAAAATTACAAGAGGTGTAAGTCAAACAGCATCAATGTGGCATGAAGTTGACGGAACAGAAATGGATTTTATAAAGTTTTGTAATGATAATTTTATTTCAGATGATACAAAATTAGATGAAATGTTTTCTACAATTCAGAAGAATATGGAATCCATCGCAGGTAATATGAATCAAATCAATCTGGATTTAAAAGAAAAAATACACTTAGACAAAGGAGAAATTTCAAATTTAGATATGCTTTTCGGTAGTTATGACCCAGCATCACATATTTCAGATGACTTTTTCTTAAATAAAATCGCATTTATTATTAAATTAAATTTCCCTCATTATTCACTTGCAGAAAAGCAAAAACTTGGTGAAAATTGGACTCGCAAGCAGTGGGCTTTCGCAAGAATTGGAGATGCTTTCTTATCCAGGGTCCCTGCAAGCGTTGTACAAGATGAAGCAAATGCATTAGCAACAGCTGATAACTATATTGCCAATTATAACATCTATGCTGGTTATCTGGTTGATGACAATATGCAAACTTACTTTCCACAAGATATGAAATTAATCACTCACTGGAATTTACGTGACGAAATTAAATCGCAATACTCTAATGCAGATGGATTGAAAAAACAAAAGATGCTTTATGAAGTAATGAAACGTATCATCACACAAACAATTCCTGAAGAAGTAATTAACAGTAACACTTATCAATGGAATCCATTCAAAAATGTTATATATAAAAATGGAAAAGAAGTCAAATTCACAAGTGAACCAAATACACGTTATCAAACTTTCTTAAATAATTTTTTAGCAGAAAGAGAAGTAGACAAATATAATCCAATGTTCCCAACTGCTATGGATAGAACATTCGAAGAAAGTTTAGAAATACCTGAAAAAGACGTTGAAAATTTATTTGTTGAATTATTAAGTTCCCCTATTGCAAAACAAGTTGGCGAATTAATTGCAAAAAGATTAGGACGTCCGTTAGAAGCTTTTGATATTTGGTATGATGGTTTTAAATCTCGTAGTACAATATCACCAGCAGAACTTGATGCAATGACAAAAAAGAAATATCCAACTACTCAAGCATTTGAAAAAGATATTCCTAATATTTATGCTAAATTAGGTTTCACAAAAGATAAAGCACAATTTATTGCAAGCCAAATACAAGTTGACCCGGCTCGTGGTGCAGGTCATGCTTGGGGTTCTGAAATGCACTCTCAAAAATCTCATCTTAGAACTCGGGTTGGCAAAGATGGTATGGATTATAAAGGTTATAATATTGCTGTTCACGAATTAGGACATAATACAGAACAAACTATCACACTGCACGATGTTGATTATTACGCTTTAAAAGGTGTACCAAACACTGCTTTTACTGAAACTTGGGCTTTTATCTTCCAATCTAGAGATTTAGATTTACTTGGACTTAAATCTAAAGATGTAAACGAAGATAACTTGAAAATTTTGGATAGTTTTTGGTCTATGTACGAAATTATGGGTGTCTCGCTCGTAGATATGAAAGTATGGGATTGGCTCTATAAAAATCCAAATGCTTCGACTGAACAATTAAAAAACGAAGTAATCGATGTTTCAAAGCAAGTTTGGAATCAATACTATGCACCTGTCTTCGGAATGAAAGACGAAATCATATTAGGAATTTATTCGCATATGATTGATTATCCTTTGTATCTACCTGCTTATCCAATTGGACATATTGTTGAATTTCAAATTGAAAATTATGTTAAAGGAAAAAATATCGCAACAGAAATGGTACGTATGCTCTCACAAGGTAAAATTGTTCCACAAATTTGGATGAAAAATGCTGTTGGAACTACTTTATCGGTAGAACCAATTTTAGAATCTGTAAAAGTTGCTTTACAAAAAGTTCAATAAAACACATTTTATTTTGTAAATTTAAAAACATTATAAACTCTCAATAGCAAAAATTATCAAAACGTCAGTGCTATTGAGAGATTTTTTTTTATCATTTAATTGTATAAAAAATTTATTACTTAAAGTTATTTATTATATTAATTTTTTTTGCCTTTATTAAGTGAAAATTTAATCAATTTCGTTAAATTTGAAGTTATTAAAATAGTAAATATAAATTGTTTTAGCACAAAGGAGGAAAAATTATGTATAATAAAATCCACGAATTATTAGGCGATAAATCTGAATATTTGCTTGGTTTTAATGAGCCAAAAATAAGTAAAAATTTATTGCATTTACCATCACCAACTTTTGTTGATGACATTTTCATAAATTCCGACAGGAATAACAGGGTAATTGGCAATTTACAATGGATGTTTAATACAGGTCGGCTTGCAGGAACTGGTTATGTTTCAATATTACCTGTTGACCAAGGAATTGAACACTCTGCCGGTGCAAGTTTTGCTAAAAATCCACTTTATTTTGATCCAGAAAATATTGTAAAATTAGCAATCGAAGGTGGTTGCAATGCAGTTGCCTCCACTTTTGGAGTCTTAGGAATTGTTTCCAGAAAATATGCTCACAAAATTCCATTTTTAGTTAAAATCAATCACAATGAATTGCTTACATACCCAAATAAATTTGACCAAGTGCTTTTTGGAAAAGTAGAGCAAGCTTATGATATGGGCGCCGCCGCAATCGGTGCCACAATTTATTTTGGTTCAGAAGAAAGTAGTCGCCAAATTGTTGAAGTATCCGAGGCTTTCCAACTTGCACATGAACTTGGTATGGGAACTGTTCTTTGGTGTTACCTAAGAAATAATTCTTTTGTAAAAGACAAAGATTACCATGTCTCGTCTGATTTAACCGGACAAGCTAATCATCTTGGTGTTACAATTGAAGCAGATATTATTAAACAAAAACTTCCAGAAAACAATGGTGGTTATATTGCTATCAACAAAGATGGTGTTAAATATGGTAAATATTCTGACTTAATGTACACAAATTTATGTTCAGAACACCCAATTGATTTAACACGCTATCAAGTTGCAAATACATATATGGGACGTATTGGGTTAATTAATAGCGGTGGTGCATCAGGAGCTAATGATTTTGGCGATGCAGTTACAACTGCTGTAATTAATAAACGTGCTGGCGGTATGGGACTTATTTCAGGACGTAAAGCATTCCAACGACCTATGGAAGAAGGCATAAAATTATTAAATTTAATTCAAGATGTTTATCTTGATAAAGATATTGATATTGCTTAATTTAACAATTTAGCAAAGGTGTCTATCTCAAAGTACCTTTACAAAAAATAATAAACCTCCCGAAGGTTCCGAATCTCCGGAAGGTTTTTCTTTACATCTTGATAAATTTCCTTGTGATGAACCAGCTATTATCAAATGTTAATTTTACTACATATACTCCTGCTTGTAATCCACTTACATCAAATTGTTCATTACTAAAATTATTTACCCGTCGCTCTCGCCCATATATGTCATATATTTGTAAATTCGTTAAATTATAGTAATTATTTTGCAACTTTACTATTCCGCTTGCTGGATTTGGGTATAGTTCGATTGGTAATAACGTAACTTTCTCGATTTCTTCTTTTACACTCACTGGCTCAACTTTCATCCTAAATAATCCTTCAATCGTACTAATATATAAGTAATTATCTACGGACAATATGTCTGTGATTATATTACCATCTAAATTTTGTGCTATATTTATCCATTCATTCTTTTCCTCATCAAATTCAAATAAATTTGATTCTGAATTTTGAAATCCAAGCAATAGCAAAATTAATTTTCCATTTAAGTACAAAAATTTGTTATCTTCTGCTATATTCTTACCATTAATTTTTGGGAAGTTTGTTTGAATAAATGTTCGTCCAAAATCTTTCGTTATGTATATTGGTGATAAATATGTTTGTTGAATGATTGAATTACTATTAGTAGATAAATTCGCTAATATTAAAATTGTATCTTTATTTTCAACATAGGAATAAATAGATTGATAGTTTAGTGTATCACTTGTCATCTTACTTATTTGTCTTTCAAAATTCCAGATTTTACCATCGTCAATGGATTTAAATAAAGCAAAGCTTTTGTAGTTAATACTGTAATAATTCCCATCTCTTACAAATAAAATTTTGCTTTTTTCGGGTAATTTCTGTAAAAATAATGAATCATACATTACCCAAGTGTGTCCTGTATCTAATGAATAATAGTTGAATTTATCTGTCGCAAAGTAACTGCTGTTGTAAAAATAAAATAATGTGTCATTTCTTTCATACATATTTTTGTCTTCATCTAAGTAAAAAGCTGAAACATCAGAATAAAGTTCCCAACTTTCTCCTTTATCATATGATTTATAGGTTTTATTAGTTCCTCTATCTACTGCAAATAACCCATATTTATTCTTGGAAAAAGTAAAATTATACTTTCCTCCTGTCCAATAATATTCTGTATATCCAATTGAATCTATTAAAAATTTTCTTTGCCATGTTCTTCCGCCATCATATGATTTCATATATACATTATAAAACGTATTTCTTGGTGCTGTTATATATTCATTATCATTTATCTTTACTATTTTCTTCCAAGGTCCTTCATACAGATAATCGGGTGAATTATACAAACCATTATTCCTTTCCTCCCATGTCACACCATCATCGGTTGATACCAATACTCCATAATATTTATTAGATGCTATTAATAAGTCGTCTGCAGAAAATAATTGCAAAATAGTAAAATACCGATTACCAACAATTTCCCATTTTGTCTCTCCGTCTTTTTTTCTTACTAATATTGCTTTATGGTTTAATCTATCTATTGCTTGCGCATATATCATACCTTTATGTTGTATTAAAAAATCAGTATTAAAATTGTCAAATTGTTCATCAACGATTTTTTCGTAAGTTCCATCTTCCTTGGGTTGCCATATTGAAAAGGGAGAGAGTATCCATAATTTACCATTTATTTGAGAAAGAGATTTTATACCACCTTGGATACTAACTTCTACTTTTTTCCAAGACCAACCAAAATCTGTTGAATAAAAATATCGTGGATAATAAAACAACTTACTCCCATTATAATAAATTGCATATAACGTGTCACCAAATTGATAATAATTCGTGACATTGTTAAATGATATTCCAAAGCCTTCATTATTGTCGACAATTTCTCCTTCTCCAGGTATTTTTTGAAATTTTAATGTTATTAATGAATCATAGGTTATTTCTTTACAAATATATGTCCTATATTTGCTTATGGAATCACTTGTTTCTATAGCACGTATTATCAAAGATGAATCAGTAAAAAATATAGTAAGAATTGACGCACTTTTACCAAACCCTTCAACTTTAATAGATCCCCAATTTTTTAAATCTTCTGATATGTATGAATTGTTAACACTATTAAACATTATGTATTTATTTTTGAATTTAATCATTTTAAAAGTACGTGCTAATTTTATTTGCTTAAATAAATTATCATAGTATTTAATTGTATGCCACTTTTCTCCATAATTTGTGCTTAAATATGTGTAATTATATACAATAAATAAAATAGAATCTATTTTATTAATACCTTTAGCTGTATTATAATTGTTAAATCCTTCAGTGCAATTTTCCCATTCAGAAACATCTTGAGAAAAAAGATTAACTGAAAAAAACATTACAAATAAAAGTATTAGATTTTTCTTTATTTTATGTACTCCTTTTTATTTTGCTTTTTCTAATTTAACAATTTCTTTATATATAAAGAGTGTTTTTTTTGAAAAAAGTTACAGTCAGATGCAAAAAAAATTTTTTTGTCATTGCGAGCATAGCGAAACAATCCACTGGATTCCCCCTTGCGAGGGAATGACAAAGTCTGCATTGTCATTCTGATCGTAGCGAAGAATCCATTAGATTCCCTCTTGCGAGGGAATGACACCACCTGCACTGTCATTTCCGTGGAAACGGGGAACCACTGCTTAATTCTTTATTACTTTTATTGCTTTTTTCTCGGTACCATAATTTATTGTGATGATGTAAACTCCGGGTTCGTTACCTTCGCAATTCCAAATTAATTTGCCATACCAATCACTTTCCGGATTCTTCGCCAAAGGTTCAAAACGACAACGAGGAAAAGAAAAAAGAGACTGTTTTTTAACAACAGTCTCTTATTCATTCTAATCTTTGAGATTAATGTGTTCTTAATCAATTCATTAATTGATTTTATTCACATAACAACAGAATTAATCTTCAGTTTCTTCTATAACCCAAACTTTAATAGTGGTATTTACTTCAGGATGTAATTTAATTTTTACATCAAAAATACCTAAAGTTTTAATAGGTTCATCTAATATGATATTTTTCTTATCAACATCATAGTGCAATTCTGCGAGTTTTTCGGCAACTAATTGATTAGTAACAGAGCCATATAAATGACCTTCTTCGCTAACTTTCATAGGAACAGAAAGTTGAATTTCGGATAAAGTTGCGGCAAGTTTTTCAGCAATATCCTTTTCTTGGGCAAGACGACTTAAAGTTTTTCTTTTTTCAATTTCTATTCTTTTTAAAGAAGTTGCAGTTGCTATATAGGCTAATTCTCTTGGAAAAAGGAAATTTCTTGCATAACCGTCTTTAACATTAACCACATCACCGATTATCCCAAGATTATTAACATTTTTTCTTAAAATTACTTTCATTTTATTCAAAAATTTTGTTGTGAAAAAAAATATTATTCTGTAGCAGAATTTAAATCTAAATTAGAATCAGTTGCAACATCAATGTCTTTAGATTTCTTTTCGTCTTTGTCAATAATTGCCGGGATAAAAGTTTCTAGACCTTCTTCCATAGCTCTTTTAGTACGTAAATCAAGCAATTCTTTATTTAACAATAAAGTTAAATGCCTCAAAACAGTATCGTCAAGTGTTAAAAATCTTTCTAATTGTGGAAGGAATTCAGGCATTAATTCAAAGATTAAATGCACATAAAATCCATTATGTTTTTTATTAATTGGATAAGCAAGGCGACGACGACCCCACTTGTTAATTTCTTGGATAGTACCGCCATTGTTAGTAATTTGGTTAAGTACTTTAGTTACAACAGCTTCAATATCATTATCTTCTAAAGCTGCATTTACTATAAAAGTTGTTTCATATAAACGTCTTTCGCTCATTTATTCTCCATCAAGTTTTTTCTTTTTTATTTGTTTTTGTCTTATTAATAATATAATTATTAAAGAACTAATTAATGTTTAAAATTGATTTAAAAATCTTTTATCGTTTTCGTAAAGTAATCTAATATCATCAACACCTGTTTTAAGCAAAGTAACTCGTTCAATTCCAAAACCGAAGGCATAACCGGAGTATTCATTCGGGTCAATACCACCATTTCGGAGAACATAAGGATGCACCATACCACAGCCCACAATTTCGAGCCACCCGGAGTTTTTACAAACTCTACATCCTTTGCCACCGCAAAGGAAACAAGTAATATCCATTTCGGCACTTGGTTCTGTGAAAGGAAAGAACGACGGTCTAAATCTAAATTTGCTATGTTCACCATACATTTTTTTCGCAAAGACCATCATCGTAGCTTTAAGTTCAGCAAATGATACGTTTTTATCAATATAAAGACCTTCAATTTGATGAAATTCAGCAAGAGAACGAGCATTGATAGATTCATTGCGATATACCCGTCCGGGCATTATACTACGAATAGGTGGTTTCATACCATTCATAACTCTAATTTGCACAGGCGAAGTATGCGTTCTTAAAAGCAAATTGTTCCCATTTTTCAAGAAAAATGTATCTTGCATATCACGAGCCGGATGGTCTGGTGGGAAGTTCAAAGAATCAAAATTATGTTTTCCATCTTCAATATCAGGACCTTCGGCAACGGAAAATCCCATTTCGATAAAAATATCCATCATTTGGTGCATAGTTTGCATTACAGGATGGAACGAACCTACTTGATATTTTCTACCCGGTAATGTTAAATCAATAGATGGCTCATTAATTTGTGAGTTTTCAAATTTTGTTTTTAATTCTTCAAACTTAAGTTCAACAAATTTTCTTAAAATATTAAGTTCTTTTCCTAAAATAGGTTTTTGCTCAGAAGGAGCTTCCTTCATTTTATCAAATAAGGCTTGAATTTTTCCTTTTTTGACAAGATATTCAAGACGGAAAGTTTCTAATCCTTTCAAATCGGAAATAAAGGAAAATTTTTCCTCAATTTCTTGTCTTAATATAGGAATTTGTTCTAGCATTGATTAAATTGATACTTTATCTACAATAGATTTAAAAACTTCTGGACGTTCCATAGCAAAATAAGCAAGCACTTTTCTGTTTATAGAAACATTATGCTTTTTTAAATTGTTCATTAATTTAGAGTAAGTAGTACCGTTAATACGAGCGGCAGCATTGATACGGACAATCCATAAACTACGGAAACTGCGTTTTTTAAGCTTACGTCCCACGTAAGCATGAGAGAGACTTTTTTCTATATTGTTTTTCGCAATCGTCCAAACGTTTTTTCTTCGTCCCCAGTAGCCTTTTGCTAATTTCAGGAAACGTATACGTTTGTGATGCGATGCTACTTTATTGGTTGCACGTGGCATTTTTTCTCCAATTTTGTGTTTAACATAAATTTACATGAGGAGAGCATCAAACCTCTATGTATTTAACTAATTTTGAAAGAACTTTTTTACTTGCAAAGTTAATTATTTCATTGCAAGCATTCTTTTAATTGCATGTTCATTAGTCGAATGAACAAGAGTTGATTGGCGCAAATTTCTTTTTCTTTTGCGGGATTTTTTTGTAAGAATGTGGCTGATGAATGCTTTTTCTCTTAACAGCCTACCACTTCCTGTTATTTTGAATCTTTTCTTTGCAGCGCCTTTTGTTCTCATTTTAGGCATCTTGTCACCCAAAAGTTTAAATTTAATTTATTGATTATTTATTTTTTCCTAAATTACTTTTAATAAAATTGCAATTTAAAGATTTGCAATTTACAAAATTTAATTTAATTTTTAACTTTTTTATTTAAAAATCATTGCTTTTATTTTACAGAATTTTCACAGGAAGCTACCCTAAACTTTATCTATAGCTTCTTTCGATTGCTTTTTTGCTTTCGTTTTATCAGGAGACAGAACAACACTTAATTTTTTACCTTCAAGCTTTGCAGGAGAATCAACTTTAGATAAATCAGAAACTGCTTCAATAAATTTGTCTAAAAGTTCTTTCCCCACTTCTTGATGGGTAATTTCACGACCACGGAACATTACTGTTGCTTTAACTTTATTGCCTTCTTCTAAAAATTCTCGTGCATGTTTTACTTTAAAGTTGAAGTCATGTGTAGCCGTTCTCCAAGTAAAACGTAATTCTTTCATTTGTTGCGACGACTGTTGCTTCTTTTGCGTTTTCTCTCGCTTTTGTTGCTCATAGATAAACTTTGAATAATCCAATATCTTGCAAACTGGTGGGTTAGCCGCAGGTGAAATTTCTACTAAGTCCAATTCTCTTTGTTCCGCTATTTTTAACGCTTCTAATACTGAAACTACACCTAACATTTTGCCTGTTTCATCAATTAATCTGATTTCTCTTGCTCGGATTTGATTGTTCAAACGATGTTTAGTTTTACTTTCGTTATTGTTTGGGAAAGGTTTAAATGTTTTCAAATTACCTCATTTTTTTTGAATAATATTTCCATTTTTCTTTTTGATTTTTTACAAGTTACAAAATTAATGCTTTTTCAATTAATAATTTATATTAACGAATATATTTTTTTTTGTTTTAGTCCTTTATTTTATAAAAAATTAATAGCAATTATTGAATATTTGTTCCATAAGAAACAATTTCTTTTTAATTTCGTATTTTTCATTTAAGATTTTTTATTTATTGTTAATTAAAATTAATAAGAAAATTTTTTTTTAATAAAGGAAGGTTATAAAATGGCAAACGAATTCAATCAATTTCAATCCCCACAACCATATATTCCAATTGCAAAAAGGAAACGTAGTTGGGTGTTACCAACAATTTTAATTCTTATAATAATTTTTCTATTGTCTTTACCATTTATAATAATAGGCAGTATTTTTGGTAAATTTTCCAAATTTGAAAGTAAGCCTGTTGAGGTAAAATCAAATACAGTACTTGTGCTTAATTTAAATTCATTTAATGAAGCACCAAGAATCAATCCTTTTGCAATTTTTTCAGGAGACGAATCTCGCAATACTGTTTTTGATATAATAGGAGCATTAAAATCCGCTAAAAATGACAAGAATGTTAAAGGTATTTGTTTGAAATCCGGATTAGGTATTTATGGATTGGGTAAGGCACAAGAAATAGTCAATGCTTTAATTGATTTCAAAAAATCGGGCAAATTTATCTACACTTATATGCCATTTGGAAATGAAAACACATATTATATTGCCAGTGTTTCTGATAGTATTTTCGCCCCAACTATGGCTATGGTTGAAATGAATGGATACGGTGTTTCTACTTTATTTTTCAAAGATTTCTTTGATAAAATCGGCGTAAACTTTTATGTAGAACATTTTGAAGATTATAAATCTGCTGGCGAACAATTCAGCAATGCACATTATAGCGATTCATCACGTAAACAACTAAAAGTTTTAGTTGAAGAAAGATTCAATGATTTAATTGAGCAAATAGTAAATAGCAGAAAAGTAGATAAAGAAAAACTACTTTCAGCAATTAACAGAGGACAATATACCGCAGATTCACTTTTATCATTGGGCTTAATTGATGGGTATGCAACACCACAAGATTATGAAGATAAAGTCTATTTCAAAGTATTTGGAAAGTATCCTACCGATAATGACAATGAACAAGATGAAGAAACAACAAATAAAGTACATTATGTAGATATTACTAACTATGCGGCTTCTACACCCAAAGCAAAAGATGAACTTTACAATAAGCGAACTAAAATAGCAATCATACAAGCGGCGGGGGAAATCACATCGGATTCCCAAACTTTAACACCTGTTAACGAAGATGCTGGAATTACAGACGGTAGAATGGTAAAATACCTTGAAGAGGCAAGAACAGATAAGGATGTCAAAGCAATTATTTTGAGAGTAGATAGTCCTGGCGGAAGTGCACTTGCAAGTGATAATATATGGCAAGAAATTATGAAAGTAAGAAAGGAAAAACCTGTCTATGCCTCAATGAGTGATGTTGCCGCTTCTGGTGGATATTATATTTCTATGGCATGCGATACTATCATTGCTTATCCACAAACTATTACCGGTTCAATTGGCGTAATTTCTATGGTACCAAATGTTAGCGGATTACTTAATAAACTTGGATTTACTACTGATACTATCAATGTTGGCAAAGATGCCCAATTTATGAATGGCTCATTCCCATTTACTGATTATGATAAAAAGAAATTTAGAGATGCAATGCAAACTATTTATTTCGACTTTGTCTCCAAAGCCGCAAAAAGCAGGAAAAAAACTTTCGAAGAACTTCGGGCAGTTGCAAAAGGTCGTGTTTGGACCGGACAAGATGCTTTAAAAATCGGATTGGTTGATATGCTCGGAAATTATCAAACTGCAATAGATGTTGCTAAAAAACGATTGGGAATTCCATTAGATAAAAAAGTCTTGGTTGAACTTTATCCAAAACCCGGAGACAATATTGAAGAATTTATTAATTTCTTAAAAAATTTAGGAAATACTCAATCTTCGTCACTTTCTGCTTCTTTGTCATTGCTCGGATTTAACAATGCTGATTTGGCTGCTTTTTCAAAGGTTATCAATACATTACCTGCTGGTTTGCAAATGCAAATTAAATATAACTTAACATTGATGCAAATTTGTAAAAAGGAAAATATCTTACTTACTTTGCCTTTTTACCCAAATTTTAATTAATTCTTACTTATAAACAAAAAGTGGAACTCCACTAAATCTCTATTTTAAAAGAGTATTTGGTGGAGTTGTATATTTTAATTCGTTCTTTGTTTGCTTCACTACCCATTTGCTCTTTTGTAAAAATAATTCAGAATATTATACAAAAAAAGACCACTAAATTGATATAAATTAGCAGTCTTCTATTTTTAATTATTTAGGTAAATATCAAAATAATTGCAATTAACTATTCAAATATTTTTTATGGTTGAATATTAGGTAATTCCAAGCCATATCCTTTTTTCTTGTCTTCTGCTTTCAATAGGAAAGCAAAAATTAATGCAAGAACACCAAAACCAGTAAATATCAACATTGGTAATGTATAATTGTATGTTGTGGAAGTTACTCCGTCAATAGTAGTTGTTCCTGTGATGCAATACTTATCAAGAACCCAGCCAATTAAATAAGGAACACCCATTAATCCCCAATTTTGAACCCAAAATATTAGAGAATATGCTGTGCCAAGTTGTTGTTCTGGAATTATCTTTGGGACAGAAGGCCACATCGCTGATGGAACCAAAGAAAATCCAATCCCAAGAATTAACACCAAAACTATTGCAATCAAATAACTATTTAAAAATGGAATAGAGAACATTGCATGAACAAAAATAATCAGAATAGCACCAATAATCATAATAGTTGCTCCTTTCCCTTTCTTATCATAAATTCCACCAAACAATGGAGTTAGCAATATTGTCCCGAATGGTAATAAGCTTGGAATAATGCCAGCCCAATATTCAGATACTCCAAATTTATTTACCATCAAAAGAGTAGCATATTTTAAAAATGGAAATACTGCAGAATAAAACAAAACACATAAAATCGCAATATACCACCAGCCTTTATTGGTTATTATGTTAAATATATCTTTAAATTTAAATTCTTCTGACGCTTCAACTTGATTTTGTTCATTGTGAAGAGTAATACTTTTATCTAACTTTTTATCATTGAAAGTATAAATAAAGAATGCAAGGAAACCTATAATAAGCATTATTAAACAAAATAGAATTGGCGTAGATACATTGTTGAAATGTAATGCAATTGGCAATGAAGTGGAAATTGCAAGAGCAGTTCCCAATCTTGCAACAGATAATTGAAGTCCCATTGCAAGAGCCATCTCATGACCTTTAAACCATTTGACTATGATTTTAGACACCGTAATTCCCGCAACTTCAACTCCTACACCAAAAATCGCATATCCTAATGCGGCTATCATAACTTGCGCTTTCCAACCCAATATTACTGACCCCTCTAATGAATGAGTTGATATTGCCCAATACTTTATTGCCGCACCAATAACCATAACTGCCGCCGCACCTAATCCAGTAAAACGTACACCCATCTTGTCTAATATTATTCCACCTATAATAAGGAAGAAAAGAAAAACGTTAAACCAACCATAAGCACTTGTAACAAATCCATATTCTGAACTTGTCCAGCCTAATTTGTTTTCCAAAAGTCCTTGTAATGGAGCTAATACATCTGCGAGGTAATAACCTGCAAACATCGTAAAAGAAACAATTGCTAATGCAGTCCACCGAGCTGTTTTTGAGTCATTGAGCATTGCTGTAATCTTTTCTGTCATTTTTTTCCCTTATAGTTTAAGAAAATTTTGAATTTTATATTTACTTATAATTCAAAATTATAAAATATCTAAAATTAGCAATGTATTTTGAGTAAAATAATTGTTCTTAACGGGGAGGAACTTGCTAAATATTTCGTTCCCTAATATTGAAAAAGTTTATTTAGTAAAAACTATCTACAAATTTTATAAATTATTCTGACCTTATTTTCAATTGTTATTCTAAACGGGCTATAAATCGTATAAGATGTGCCACACCTCGGAAGTATGGCACATCTTTTTAACAATTTAATTCTTTATTACTTTTATTGCATCTTTATTCGTGTCGCAATTTAGTTTTATGAAATATACGCCTGGGGAATATTTACTACAATCCCAAATTATTTCTGCTTCGTATATTCCTGTTTGTTGTATTGTAAATTCATTCTTTGATTTATACACAACTCCTTCTGAATTATATATCTCAAAGCTTTCAGGGTTAAAGCAATCAAAATTGTTCGTATAAATTTTTACTCGCAATTCATTCGTCGCCGGCTGCGGATATGCTAAATATTTATATAAATAACTTTCTTTCCTTTCAATTTCCGGAACTTTATTTATTGTTTCCCCTTTTTCAAGGATTAATAATCCATCAATATATTTATTTTCTGATAATTTATGGAAATAAATTGTCGGTAAACTTAATGAAGATGACCTTAAGTATTTCCTAAAATCGATAAGTTGAAAATTTGAAAAATCTGGAACCCAATTTTGACTTTCTATTCCTGTTGTTTCACAAAAGAAAGATTTTGAAATCGAGGAACCTTCATCGTACGTTTGAAAATAAATTCTTCCTTCATCTACCAAAAAAGGAAAAGAAAAAGATGTTTTGGTATAACCTGGTTTAATTGTAAACTTCCAATTACCAGGAGCCCCACTTAAAACACCTTCGTAGTCTAATGTATCCTTTTTGATTAATTTGAAAATGTTATTAGTAAAATCAATGTAAAAAGTTGATAAAATTTTAAACTCTTTTATACCCCCATCAATAATATTACCGTCTGGATCTATTTTAATATTTTTTGAATCGCTCGTATCTATTATTGTAAATGCAAATGGTCTTGAAAATGAATTATCTGTTTGTGTATGAAAAAATATATTATTAAGCAATCCTTTATATCTATGTTTATCTGTAAAATCATTAAAAAGAAATAAGTCCTTCCAATTGTCTAAATCAATATTGTCACAGATCGAAATTGTAGCCTTACCATTTTTCACATTAAAAGTATATAATGTTTCATTTAGATTTGTAATTAAAAAAATGAAAGTGGAATCAATAAACTTTTTTGTAACAATTGGTTCGTCGCTATATATTGTACTATAATCAAATTTTATAAGATAAGTGAAATTTTGCATATCGTCAATTAAGTTATGAATATTATACCCTTTAAACCTCACAGTAGAGTAACCACCATTGTTGAAGAAAACAGAAGAACCCTTTGGATAAAGACCATATAGCCATTTAGTTTTGAAATTATCGCCATAATTGTTAGTTATATAAAAATTAAACATTTTACTTGTATCGCTTCCATAAATTGGATTATTCCCGTTCCAACAATAATAATGCCCTAAATCATCAGCATCAAAAATAACAGATGGGAATGTTGCTATTGCTGTAAAAGATGTATCATTCATATTTTTTTGTGGTAAAAATGTAGCACCTCCATCTATCGTTCGAAATATTTGGTTATCTGGGCTTGAAAAATATCCAATTTTTTCATTTACCCATTTTAATGTTTGGTTGATATTTAGATATGAAATAGGCTGCCAAGTATACCCTCCATCAAAAGACATAAAAATTGTGTTATATGTTCCAACTGCAATTAGTGTATTTTGATTTATAACTTTTACATCTTTTATTTTAAAATCCTTGCTTATCACTCTTTCATAATGAATAATACTTCGATTTTGAAAGTTTCCATTAACTAGTTGATTAGTTTGTAGAGTTGCTATATTAAATTTAGACTCATCATTTCTTATAATATTAAATATTTGACCATAATTTTCAAAAAATACCCCTCCAGTTACGTCATTAGTTATGCTAGTTAATTGATATTCCTGCTGATTCATTTTCATTAGTTTCCCATCAATATCAACATAAATTCCACTTTCAAATTTATAAATATTATTTACATTCTTACCTAATTGTAAATCATCAATTTTCAAAGTATAAATATTTAAAAGATTTTTAATATCAAAAGACAAAATTCTATTATTGCAAATTGCCAAAAATGAGCTATCTCGACCTTCAACAACTTTATAATAAGGCGATGATCCATTTGATAAAAATTTTACTTCATAATAATTATACAGGTTGTCGTTAAAAATCCAAATAAAATAATTTGAAGCTGTTATAGAATATAAGGAATCATTATATTTTGATAAACTCGTGATTTGAGTATTTTCATACTTTTGCTTCGATTGAACAATTTTATAATTTTTATCTAATTTAAATAACATACCATCAGCCCTTGCACCAATTAAATAATCACCATCCGGAATCAAATTCACAATTGAAACAGTATCTACAAAAATATGTTCTCGATACCAGTTTTTGCCCATATCATCACTAATTACAAAGTCGCCTGAATTTCCAAATACAATTATTTTATTATTAAAGTAACAAGAGCCATTAAAATCATAGTTTAAATGATAAAGCATAAACTCCTGATTTGCTTTTCCTATTGTAACAAATAGTACAAATACTATTAAAATTGTAGTAATTTTTTTCATTTTTTTAACTCCTTTATTATTTAAAAAATTATATTTCGTTTGAATTATAAAATAACAGACCTTGTGGTATTACCACAAGGCTGATAAATTAAAAGCTACAAGTACCCCAAACAAAACAGTCAGAAGTCCAACCATCCGGAATTTCATTTGGAATTGGTGGTATTTCTAACCAAGGACAGTCAGCTCCTGGTTCAATAAATGAATTATCAAAAAGATAGTTTAATATAGCCTCGCCATTTTCATTAAATGTTACACAAACCTTATACATTTTGTGGCAAACAGCTGTACTTTCACAAGATATTAGATGAAACATTGCATTTGGTACATCATTAACTAATTTTTTGCATTCTACAGAACTAATTTCAGCAACATGAATCTGCCAACCTGGGTCAGAGCAAGGCTTTAAACAACCAGAAACCTGCATTAACCTTTTTAGAATATTTTGATGTGCAACACTATCAAACTTATATCTATAGTACAACACTGAATCTAAACAATTATTAGGTATATCGTATTCTACAATCTTAATATCAAAACCCACTCCAATTGCAGCACATAAATAACAAAATTTAACATTTATTGTACAATCATTGTATGTTACAGATACATTATCTTCAGAATAACCTAATGGACATGAGTTTGCATTGTCAGTAGTTAAAAATAAAACTATTAAAGATATAATTACTATATATATTCTATATATTTTCATTTTATTACCTTAAATTAAATTAAAAAAACATTATTTACACCCGATTTATTCATCAGCTCGGGAGCAACCGCTTGTGGTAACAACGCTATTGCAAATATGCTACAAAGCGAAACGGAACTACCACACCTCCCGCAATTACTTTGTAGCACCGTCGCAATGAATTTCCACTCGCAGTTGTAT
>JAJXYC010000009.1 GCA_021780815.1 Bacteroidota bacterium
AAAAACCAATTTGAAAATTTGATGAATGATTTGACATCAAAGGACCAAAATATAGACCAAAAAGCGAATGAAATTATTAAATATAAGAACGAAATAGATTCTTTGCAAAAAATGTTGTTAGCTAAAGATAGTGTAAATCCCAATAAACAAACATTAAAAGATTCGTTGGTGCAATACCGACAAACTTTAGAGAGAACATATAAGGATTTGTCTGCACTGAAAGATTCGTTGAATCAAGACAAGCAAAAGTTAAATGATATGCAAAATCAACTTAAATTGAAAGATGATAGAATTGCACAACAAGAGAAGTTTTTTAACCAAAAAGTAGATTCACTTGAAATGGCGAATTTTAAGCAGTTCGCCACTATTTATAAAAACTCGCAACCTGCTGAAATTGCCCGAATATTAGCACAGATAGATGAAAGAGACGCTGCAAAAATATTGAAACTTATGCCAAAAAAACAAGCTGGCAAGGTTATTGATGCAATGAGTCCACAAAAGGCAGCAATGATTTTGCTGCTTGGAGCTGGACAATAATTGCAGGATGCACAAATGAAAATCAGTTCAATTAATTCAGGTGATAATACTTCACCTCAAAGTAATATTAATTCTTCTAATTCAAAAGAATCTAAAAATATTACAAATCCTCAATTTATGGATTTCTTGTTAGATTTATTTTCATTCGGAAAAGTAAATCCAACTTACCTTAACTCTTTGGTTAATCAGCATTCTTCTGGCAATTCTAATGCTAAAAATCAAACAGAAACGACCGATTCTAACTCCTCCCAAGATGAATTAGATTTAATAAACAATGCGATTTCTAACCAAAATCATTTGCTTATAGGTAGCCAAAATGGTGATTTTTCTACTAACACTACTGGAACACAAACAGCAGGTTTCGAAAATTCAATAATTAATAAATTTTCGGATTTAATTTTAAATAATTTTAGCGATTTTGATTTAAGCAAAGTAACAGATTTTATTCGTTCATCTGAATTTGATAAAAATAGTATTAATCAAGTTTTACAAAAATTGCCAGATAACTCTTCATCTTTACAATTGAAAAATTTATTAAATATTCAAACAAATCTCCAAAATGATATTCAATCAACTATGAATAATTATTTGCCAAAAGAGATATTGAATTATTTTGAAAATGATTTAAAAAATGGCAATCAGAATATACAAAAAGAACTTTATCAAATTGCAGTGTTGTTTGAAAAGAAATCACAAATGAAAGTAGAAAAAATCACCCAAAGTGGAGACAATTTACAATCATTAAGTAACTATTTGCAAGAAAATAGCAATTCGGTACAACCAGTAAGTGAAGACGGAATGTTGTCTTCCCAAAATAATAAAGACAACTCAGCAAAATCAGACGCAAAAACACAAACTCTTTCTGATTTATCTTTGATAAAAAATGGGAAAATAAGCGAATTAGATAAAAATTCCATTGATAAAATTATTCAATTGCAAAGTAAATCTTCTATTAACACCACAAACTTATCAGATAATAGTAGTTCTGCAAAATCACAATTTTCCTATTTTCCAAATGTTAAGTACGAAGAAATACCTAAATTTATAACCAAAATGATTCAATTGACTAATAATGGAGAAACATCAAAAGCGACTATATCATTGCAGCCAAAAGAGCTTGGTATGATATTTGTAAATTTAGAACTTAATAACAATTTGGTTAATATTAATATAAGAGCAGAAAAGATGCAAACACTTGATAAAATGCAGAATTCAGTTCAAAGCCTTAAAGAAGCATTAGCAACTCAAGGTTTAAAAATAGACAATATTAATCTAACGTTTGATGATAATTCAACAAGTGAGCAAAATTATACAACGAATCAAAATAACAATCAGGAGCAGAGACAATCTAATCAAGAATACGCCAAAGAATACGAAGAATATTTAACACAACTTGATAGTTATTCAAAATTATCTAATAAAATTGACAATACAACAGGAGTTGTAAAATAATGATACAGGATGTAACGCAAACTACCCCAACAACAGGGACAAGTTCAACTTCCACTACCCCAACAACAGGGAGCACAGCAATGGGAGAAAATGAATTTTTAAAATTACTTACATATCAATTAAAGGCACAAAATCCACTTACGCCTTATAATAGTCAGGAATTTGCATCGCAACTTGCGCAATTTTCCCAATTAGAACAGCTTACAAGTATCCGTAGCTTATTAGAAGAACAAGTGAACTCCAACAGTCAATTTGCTCAAAGTATTAGTAACTCTGCAATACCCGGTATGCTTGGTAAATATGCCAGAGTTTCAACCAACACAGTAACTTATAACGGAAGCGACAAAGATACATTAGGCTTTGTTGTTCCTTATAATGAACAAAGTGGAGTTGTTCGGATATACGACCAAAATGGTTCTCTCGTACGTACAATGGATTTAAGTTCTAAAAATCTTAACCAAGGTAATCAAACTATCGACTGGGACGGAACAAATAATTCGGGTGATGCACTGCCAAGCGGGAATTATTCGTTTGATGTTCAATTGACTGATGCTAATGGTGCTACAACAAATGCAGAACTTTTTACTTATGGCAAAATTTCATCGGTAAAATTTAAAAGTGATGGAACATACATTGTTGTTAATAATAATGAAATTCCATTTAACCAAATTTTGGAAATTACAAGCAATAACTAATAGGAACTTAACATGCCTGAAATCAATGGAATAAATGTACCTTTTGTACCAGTTGGTGGAACAAATACATTAAATAATCCCACCAATCGCATAAGCAATAAATCAAACCCTGTTGATTTCAATTCTATTTTTACACAAGAGCTAAACAAAATTAAATTTTCTAATCATGCTCAAACACGTATGATTAGCAGGGAAATATCACTTGACACACAAGATATTCAAAGATTAGAGACCGCTATGAATAAAGTAGGTGCTAAAAATGGTCGGGATTCCCTTGTGATGTTAGATGACAAAGCATTTATTGTTAACGTTCCAAATAAGACAGTTATTACAATGTTTACAAAAGACCAATTACAACAAGATGTTGTAACGAATATTGATTCAGCAGTTTTTGCATAAATATAAATATAATTAATAAACGGGTTGGACTCAAAGCAAGATGAGTTTTGGGAGACCCACAATAGATTTCGACCGACCGAGAAATCTTATTTCAGGAAGAAATTATTATCAGGAGGATTAAATAATGGGAATAAGTAGATCCCTATCTATTGGGACAAGCTCTTTGAGAGCTAATCAGCAAAGATTTGATGTCATTTCAAACAATCTTGCTAATACAAATACAGTTGGATATAAAACTAACTGTGCAACTTTTGAAGAACAATTAAACCAAATTTACTCTCGTGGTCATTCAACCAATCAATCGGGTGGCGTTGGTACTGGCGGGACAAATCCTTTGCAATTTGGATTAGGGGTAAAATTTGGTAGTATCCAACAAAATATGCAACAAGGCACAATTGAAACAACAAGTAGACCATTAGATCTTGCTTTACAAGGTGATGGCTTCTTTGTATATAATAACAATGGTGTTCAAGAATATTCTCGGGCTGGCGCTATTTCAAAAGATGTAAATGGTTTTTTTGTGGATAGTAGCACCGGTTCATTTTTACAAGGCTATAATGTGCAAGTTGATGCAAACGGTATGCCTGTGAAAGATTCTTCTGGGAATAATATCCTTAGTGGACAATTGTCAAATCTCCAAATCTCTAACGATGTTATTTCTCCTCCAAATCAAACGCAAAATATATCTTTAAATGGCAACTTAAATTCTGCTATGAATGTTGGAGATACTCGTAGTACAAGCATTAATATATTTGACAATATTGGTGGTGTACATACACTTGAAGTAGTGTTTACTAAATCTCAAAATGCTAATGAATACACTTTGTCAGGGACATTAGATGGTAAAAATATAACTTTGCCTTCTTCTACAGTAAAGTTTAACGCCGATGGCACTTTGAATAGTCCGCTTACATTAACTTTACAATCTTCTGCTTTAAATACATTACTTGGAAATCAATCTTTTGATACAAATAAAAATATTAATTTACAACTTGCACCATCAAATCAGATTACTTCGGGGTTAACACAATATTCTATGCCAAATACAGCAACTTTTTCAACACAAGATGGCTACAAAAAAGGCGATTTACAGGATTTAAGTGTGGATAAACAAGGCTATATTTGGGGTGCTTTCTCTAATGGCAAATCTGAAATTATGGGGCAAGTTGCATTTGCTAAATTCCCGAATCAGGATGCATTAGTGCGTTCGGGGGATAATATGTACGCGCCTTCACCTAATAGTGGCGACGCTAAAATCGGTACTGTTGATACTTTTGGAAATACTACTTATGTTATTTCTAATGCTTTAGAACAATCAAATGTAGATATTACTACTCAATTTACTGATATGATTTCTACCCAGCGTGCTTTTGAAGCCGCTTCCAGAACAATCACAGTCACTGATGGTATGTTACAAGAATTAAATAGTTTAAAACGAGTTTAAAATAATAACATGATCTAATTAAACAAAGGATGTCTCAAAACCAAATTTCCCAACTTTTGCTATTTTAAAGGCGTTCTTTTTGTGTGAGTTGTTCCGATAAAGCGAGAATAACCAAAGAATTTCATAAGATTCTGTAATTACTTTGTAAGTTAAGGGAATGACAAAATAATATTTGTCATTCCCTTAAAAATGGGAATCAAAAGGCAATAGATTCCCATTGATAGGGAAATGACAACAAGAATCACCACAAATAACAAAAGAGAGCATTTTCCTTTTGATATAGTCCTGTTTTTTAAATAACTAATACTTTACTTCAAATGGAGGTAAATAAAATGACTATTCAAAGTAATAGTGCAGGTGTTACTGGTTTGAATTTTCAAAGCCAGACAAGTGGTTCAACACAAGTAAAAAAACACAGACCACAACCAAATCTTGACCAGCTGTTAAATCAATTAACGGCAGACCTCAATCTTACTGATGACCAAAAAACTCAAATTAGCCAAATTTTACAAAACTATTTGGGTCAAAATCAAAGCAATGATCAAGCAGACAACAATTCTTCTGCTACACAATCAACTTCTGATATGCAAAGTAAAAGAGCGGAAATGCAAAGTAAGATGAGCCAAATGAACGATGCTATTAAAAAGGTTTTAACCTCTGACCAAGCGACAAAATTTCAAACATTATTAGAACAAATCCAAGCAGATAGGGCACAACGACAACAACAAACACTATCCGCACCAACTATCAATTCTAATGGTGGAGTAGATTTCTTATCTTAATATGCTTTTTCTATATTGAGGCTGTCCCAAAAGACAGCCTTTTTTTTGTCGCCCCAACGATGTCATTCTAAACAAAACGCAAAGTCTCTTTTGTTGCTTTAATAAAGATTTTCTCTTATAAAATAAAGAAAAAAACTATATCTTCATTGTTTAAGGTAAACAATGAAGATATTTGTCCTACTTGTCATAATTTCAATTCCTTACAAATTTAAAAAAAAGTATCAAAGGTTTTTGACTCAATAAAATAAAAATTATTTCTGACATTAATGATGTGAATACCAGCATCTTTATTATTTACCTTATTTTTGCATACAATCACTAGATTTCTACATTTAAAGTTTATTATAGAACGAACATTTGAGATGAATTTATCAAAGAATAAGATGATTGATAGAAATGTAACTTGGAATTAGTATTCTCAATTAATGCAAACAAAAATGGAAATTTATTCTTCAAATAAACAAATTTAATAAAAATATACGAGTAGATTTTTATTGCTAATTTAGTTATAATCATAAAGTAAGGAGTTAATTATAGCAAAAAAAATCGCAAGTGAAAATACAAATTCCCTTGCGATTTAATTATTTTAGCAGAAAGAAATTTTAAGAAATAATTAATATTCTAAAGGTAATTGAAGTAATTCATCGTACCGATAAACAGGACCATCTTTACAAACATAATTATTTCCGACCATACAATGTCCACATTTACCGATACCGCATTTCATTCTGTTTTCGAGCGTAGTGAAAATATTTTCATTTGTAAAGCCAAGTTTCATTAAAATTGGCATTGTAAGTTTAATCATAATAGGCGGTCCACAGACAATGGCGATAGTATTGTTGCTATGAGGTGGATATTTTCCCAAAATATGAGGAACAAATCCAACTTCACCAGTCCAATCTTTCGTTTCTCCACCAGGGTCAACAGTTGTAATTAACTTAACGTCATTGCGGTTTTTCCAATCTTCCAATTCGTATTTATATACCAAATCGTCGGCGGTTTTTGCCCCATATAAAATTGTAATATCCTTAAATTTATCTCTCAAATCCAAAGCGTTCCAAATAACACATCTTAGGGGCGGCAAAGCAATTCCTCCGGCAATAAATATTAAATTTTTACCAGTCCATTGTTCTATTGGGAAAGTGTTCCCGTAAGGTCCTCGAAAGCCGATGATATTTCCTTCTTCGCAGTTAGCAAGAGCAGAAGTTATTTTGCCGACTTCTCTAAAAGTACATTCAATATAGCCTTTTCTTGTTGGAGATGAAGCAATGCAAAAGGTGCTTTCTCCTTCACCAAAGATTGAATATTCACCGAATTGACCAGCTTTAAAGTTGAAACTTTCTTCATCTTCTTTATTAATAAATTTCAATTTAAATGTTTTGATAGAAGGTGCTTCACAAGTAATTTTATCAATTTTCATCAAATAAGGAAGGTACATATTGTTGTTTTCCATTTAAGCCTCCTGTAAATCTAAAATTTGTTCAATTATATTCATTCCAGCGGGGCAAACTCGGATACATCTACCACAACCGACACAGCTTAAAGTATCCATATTTGTTACGGAATAACCGAATTTATGTAGAACTCTGTGTCGCCATCTATTACTTTGTATAGGTCTTGGATTGTGCCCAGAAGCATGTAAGGTAAAAATACCAAAAGCACAGGAATCCCAGCAACGCAATCTTGTCCCACAAACGGGATTTGCTTCATCTTCAATATTAAAGCAAGTACAAGTTGGACAAACGAAAGCACAAGCTCCGCAGCCCAAACAAGGTAAAGAATTAATAGTCCATTTTTCAGAATTATAATAATTTTTGATGTTTTTAATTAAGTTGTCGGAATCAAATTTTAAAGGGACTTGTGCAACGTAACTTTCTTTATTTATCTTTTCAGCATTGGAAAAAAGAGCGGAATGTTCTGCAATTAATTTTTCACCTTTGTCTGTAATAATTTCAGCGTAAAAAAGTCCATTGCCAATATCGGTCAAACAAATATCAGACCCTTTGATGCTTGCTGGACTTAATCCAACCGAAGTACAGAAACAATTTTCATCGAAATTTTTGCAAGCCAAAGTAATTAAGGTAGTATTTTCTTTTCTAAGTCTTACAGTAAAATCAGACTTTTCATTTAAGAAAAAATTTGAAAGATATTCTAATCCAACAGCATCGCAAGGTCTTAATCCAAATACAATAGTTTCTTTTTCAATGCTTGGTTCTGTTACCACATAAGTGCCATCATCTTTTTTGAAGCTTATTAATTCTTCAACTTTTGGGAATAATGCTGATTTTGGAGAAATAGTAGTTTGGATATAATTAAATTCAACATCATTTATATTTATGAAAGAAGAAAAGTAGGTAGTTTTTCCTTTCTTTTTAGGTACCAAAAGGTTTTTCCCAGACTTTTTAATTTCATTGAAAAATAAATCTAAATTATCAATTTTTAATGTTTTATAATTCATAATTTTACCTGATAAAATTTTCATAATCATCAACTTTGAAAGTATTCAAAGCAAAATCTAAAGTAGTTTTCATGCCGGCAATTTGTCCAAATTCTTCTTCCATATCGGAATTGATCTTTGTTGTAAGTAAATGCAGAGGAATATTCATTGGGCAAACTCTTGAACATTCTTGGCAATTAATACATCTGCAGGCAAGGTGCATCATCCGCATAATGTGCCACTCAAAATTACCAAGAGAATGTGCTGGCACTGAAATCCATTGAGGTTGATTTAATTCCACAGTGCATTTTGAGCAATAACACATTGGACAAATTGCTCTACAAGCATAGCACTTGATGCAAGAGGAGAGTTGCTCCACCCAAAATTCCCATCTTTTTTCTCTTGATAAACTTAAAAGTTCGTTAATTTCTTTTTGTTTATTTGTGTTTTTTTCTATTTGATGTTGTGCAATATATGATTCTATTTCGTTAAAATCTGCAAAGACAATAACTTTATTATCTTGATTAACAGTAACAATAGTTAAATAATTATCTTTAATTTGGTTTTCAGCATAAAGTTGTAACAAAGCTTTTAAAGCAAAGATGTTTGCCAAAATACCGACTTTGGAATATTTTTTAACTTCCGGTTTATGAACATAAACTGCAAGATTTTGCTGTGCTTCATCTCCAAAATAATTTTCATAAACTTCATTAGGTTTTGTAAAAAAGGCGGGTTTAATTTTTCCGTTTAAGCCTTTTTTATAAGAAATAAATATTGAGACCAAATTATTTGTTAATAATTCAGCAATTTTATTATTCAATTCTTGCATAATTTCCCTCACTAATACTACCAATACCTATTTTTCCCAATTTAGCATATTCGGTATAAGGACCAATTTTTTTAATATTATCAACGACTTCGTTCACTAGATGTCCCCATTTAGCACCTTCGGCAGCGGATACCCAAGAAAAAGTAATTCTTCTTGTATCTATTCCAAGGAAGTTAAGTAAATTTTGGAAAACAATCCATCTTCTTCTAGCGTGGTAATTTCCAGCAGTATAATGACAATCAGCAGGATGGCAACCCGAAACAATAATGCCATCAGCACCACTTTGGAATGCTTTTAACAAAAGCATAAAATCTATTCTTCCCGTACAGGGAAATCTAACAATTCTAATATTATGAGCATATTTAATTCTGCTTGTACCTGCCAAATCAGCTCCGGCATAAGTACACCAGTTACAAACAAATGCAATAATTTTTGGTTCAAAATCAGACATATTCTAAACTCCTTTCATTAAACAAGGACATAACTTCAGCATAAACTTGCTTATGAGAATAACCATTAATATCAATTGATTTGGAGCGGCATAAAGCAACGCAAGTACCACAACCTTGACACAAGCCCGGATTGATTTTTGCGACTTCTCTAATAACACTTCCGTCTTTTGCTTTGATTTTCTCTTTTTCGATGGCTAAATAAGGGCATACAGATTGGCACATAAAGCACCCCACGCAAGTGTTTTTATTAACAAAAGCGATTAATGGGTCTCGTGTAAGTTCATTTTGTGAAAACAGGGCAGAAACTTTTGATGCCGCACCAGAAGCTTGTGAAACACTATCAGGTATATCCTTTGGGAATTGACAAGCACCTGCAAGCATAATTCCAGCAGTATTAGTTTCAACTGGTCTTAATTTTGGATGTGCTTCGGCAAAGAAATGGTATTGGTCATAACTTATATGCAATTTCTGAGCGAGCGATTCACTCTCAGGATTTGCTATTCCTGCTGTTCCGAGAACAACCATATCGGCTTCTATTTCAACTGGATATGAATTTAAAAGGGTATCTACACCTTTTACAATTAGTTTTCCGTCTTTTTCATATATTCTTGAAACTCTTCCTCTAACATAATTAACTTCGTCTTCTTCAATAGCCCTTCGCACAAATTCTTCATACGTTTTTCCACCAGCTCGTATATCCATATAAAAGACACTTGCTTTTCCAGAATGAACTTTATGCTTGTAAAGCATAGCATGTTTTGCTAAATACATACAGCATATTTTTGAGCAATAATCTATACCTTTTGCAGGGTCTCGTGAGCCTGCACAGGAAATAAAAACAATATTTTGAGGGATTTTGCCATCAGATGGTCTTCTTATTTCTCCTAATGTTGGACCGGAAGCTGATGCAAGTCTTTCAAATTGTAATCCAGTAATTATATCTTTATATTTTCCATATCCATATTCAGGGAAGAAATCTGTTCCTTTTATATCAAAGCCAGTTGTAACTACAACAGCTCCAACATCAACGGTTATAAATTCATCTTTTTGACTAAAATCAATTGCTTTTGTTGGACAGATTTTTTCACATAGTCCGCATTTCCCATTTTTTCTAAAATATGTGCAATTGTCTCTATCGATTACAGGTTTATTAGGGACAGCTTGTGGGAATGGGACATATATTGCAGGTCTTGTTCCAAGTCCAGCATTAAACTCGTCAGGGATTTTTTTTATTGGGCATTTAGCAGAACATTCACCGCAACCATTACAAACACTATGGTCAACGCTTTTGGCTTTTAATTTGATTGTAGCTTTGAAATTACCAATAAATCCATCAAGAGATTCCAATTCGGCATAAGTATATAAAGTAATATTTGGGTGTTGTGCTACTTCCACCATTCTCGGGGTTAAGATACATTGAGAGCAGTCTAATGTGGGGAAGGTCTCTGAAAGTTGCGACATATGTCCACCAATAGAAGGACTTTTTTCAACCATTATTACTTTATGTCCAGAATTTGCTATATCTAGTGCAGTTTGAATTCCTGCTATTCCACCACCAATTACAAGTGCTGTTTTAGTTACAGGAACTTTAATTGGATATAATGGGGTATTTAATTTTACTTTTTCTACTAGCATTCTAACTAATTCGGCAGCTTTTAAAGTCGTAGATTTGTCTTTGTAATGCACCCACGAACAATGTTCTCGTAAATTTGCCATTTCACAAAGATAAGGATTTAATCCTGCTTCAGCGGCTACTTTTCTAAAAGTAGGTTCATGCATTCTTGGGGAACAAGCGGCAACAACGACACCAGTTAAATTATGTTCTTTGATAGCTTCTTTAATTAAAGTTTGACCGGGGTCGGAGCACATATATTTATAATCTATGCTGAATGCTACTCCAGGAAAATCTTTTGCCATTTTAGCAACTTCAGCACAATCAACTGTGGCGCCAATATTTTCGCCACAATGACAAACAAAAACGCCTATTCTTGACATAATTATACCTCTACTCCAATTTTGTTTGATACCGAATCACTGGAAATTCCTTTTTGCATAAATAGTTCGGGAGATACTTTTACAAAATGTCTTTGTAACCCTAATTTATTAGAATCTAGCCCTAATGCTTTTCCAATTAATTGTGTTATAAATAAGACAGGGATGTCAAGTTTTTTATTCAAATATGTATTGATACTTTTACGGCGCATATCAAGGTTTGATTGGCACATTGGGCAAGCAACTATAATTATATCTGCCTTTCTGTTTATTGCATCATCAATAATTTTTCCTGATAATTTGTTTACAACATCGGTTTTGGAAACCGATAAACCTGCTCCACAACACTCTGTTTTAAATGCCCAATCCAAAGGTTTTGCTCCCGTAATTTTAATAATTTCTTCCATAATCATTGGGTCTTCATACCTTTCTACTGCCAATAATTTAGGAGGTCTTACAAGTAAACATCCATAATAGCAAGCAATATTTAAATTAATTTTATTTTTTATTTTGTCTTTTAAATCTGGTTTAATATATTTATTAATAAATTCCAAAACATTGATTGGCTTAGATGTAACTTTAAAATCAATTTGAATTATTTCTTTGATTTTTTCTAATTTTTCAGGTTCGGAATTTAGTTCGGAATAAGCTGTGAATAATCTGCTATAACAAGCGGCGCAAGGCACTACTATTTCATTAAAGCCTTGTTTCTCAGCTAATGCTAAACTTCTTGCAGGTAGTGCTAATGCTAAATCCTTGTTTAGAGAATGGGCGGCAGTTGCTCCGCAACAATTCCAATCAATTATTTCTTCTAATTCAATTTTAAATACTTTGCTAATTTCTTTTAAAGATTCATTATATTCTCTTGCAGTTCCTTCTAACGAACATCCAGGATAAAATCCTATTTTCATTTTTCTTTCTCCTCCAATTCTTTTATTCTATCAAATATTTTTGCAATTTCAGAGCGATTTTTAATTAATGGTGGCTTTATCTTTAATTTCCCATTTAAAAGCATTGTAGGAGCAACGTTTACATCTTGCAATAAATGAAAAGTTCTTGCTTTATAACCAGCAATTAAACCGATTTCATAAAGTCGTCCGACACTTTTTACTGTTGATAAAAATGATCTATGAAATGCGACAATATCGCTTGCTTTTTTATTGACAGAATTTTGTCGCATTGATTCGGAGCGAAGATAATCCATAATTTTTGGCAAATCTACTTCTTTTGGACAACGTGAAAAGCAAGTTTCACAAGATAGACATAACCAAATTGTTGATGATTTTAAAACTTTTTCCTCTAAATCTGGGATTTCGGTTTGAAGCATTCTTAATAATTGATTAGGCGAAATATCCATTTCATCATTTAAAGGACAGCCTGCCGTGCACTTACCGCATTGATAACAAAGCATTATATCTTCACCAGTGTCCTTTTTAATTTTATGCTTTAAGTTTAAATTTAGAGTTTCAGCATTGAGCTCGGTATGCATTAATAATTTCCTTAATTTGCTATTTTAATAATTTCAAAATTAATAATATTTTTAATAATATTTAATTTTTAAAAATATATTTTTATTTTTTTTATTTAATAATATCAAGATATTTAATATTTTTTGATTAAAAAATATTAATTTTATAACAAGAATTAATTTATTTTTTATACATTAAAATTTCTTTAAATTAAAAGGAATAAGCCAATTTTTCTATCAGAAGAAAAGTAAAAAGTTAGATAGCAAAATAGGTGAATTTGCAAAAAGTAAGAGGTAAGATAAATCCGAAATGACAGCAAAAAAACAAAGTAAATTAAAGTTAATCTGGTGTTTAGGGAGGAATTAATTCAAATAATTGTAAATAATTTTTATAAATTGGTGTTTTATCTGAACAATTAAAGTAATCTATAGTGTGTTGTTTTATAAGTAAAATAGATGTAGCAAGAATTATTTTAATAGTTGAGGAAGGGTAAGGATGTTCGTGTTAGTTTTATTGTTTTGTGCCCGGGACAAGACTTGAACTTGCACTCGCTTAAGCGAACTACACTCTGAATGTAGCGTGTCTGCCAATTTCACCACCCGGGCGGGCAAATAGAAAACAGGATTAAAGATTTGAGTCTAAATTTAAATACTCGTTGTTTTTGCTTCTGATATTTTTAATGATTATATAAAGTATTTTTGATAATTCATCTTAAATAGAAGTTAATGCCAAATATTTTTGCTGGCTCATATCCCAAGTTCTAATAAAAGTTCTAATCAAAATGTTGCTTCTTGTAACTCTTTGTAAGCAATGTGAGCTTCGGGAAATAATCATTATCTGAAAATCCCTCTTGTGTTTCGGTAGCATTCGCTCCAACTGAAGTAACCGAGCCCATAATAGCTGATATAAAAGATCCCCCTAAATTCCTTGTTTTAATAAATATCTATATAAAAGAACAATTTCTTTTGCAAAGAGCAAACTTTTACTTAATAAATTATTTTCTTTTTTCCTGTCCCATTCTTTTTCTTGATAATTTCTTTTTTTACTTTAATTGATATTTAACTATTTTCTACTTTCCGCTTCCTATCTTGCGGTGAGGGTGGGATTCGAACCCACGGAACTAATGAAAGTTCAACGGTTTTCGAGACCGTCCGATTCAACCACTCTCGCACCTCACCTTTCTTTTTGGTAAATATAATAAATACAAAATTAAGGAATTTATTCCATTAAAAAAAATTAAAGCCCTGTACTTCCGAAGCCACCATCTTTACGTTCAGTTTCGTTTATTTCATTTACTTCAATTAAGCTAACTTGTTCGTATTTAGCAAAAACAATTTGAGCAATTCGGTCGCCTCGTTTAATGGTAAATGGGACTTTGCTAAAATTGGATAAAATAATTTTTATTTCACCTCTATAATCGCTATCTATTGTACCGGGCGAGTTTAAAGCAAATATACCAGAATTAATTGCTAATCCACTTCTTGAACGCACTTGACATTCATAGCCGTTTTCTAATTCAATTGCTAAATTTGTAGGAACTAAGACAGTTGAAAAAGGTTCAATTACGATTTCTTCTTCAATAGCGGCTCGGACGTCCATTCCTGCTGAACCTGATGTAGTGTATTTTGGTAATTCTATATCTTCGTAGCCTGTTCTTAATCTTTTTATTTTTACTAACATAATATATTTTTGTTTTTATATTGTTTTTATATTCTTTTTAAAACGATAATTGTAATATCGTCGTATTGTTCTATTCCTGTTGAATAAGTTTGAATTTCGTTAAAATAATTATTTACTATAATTTGTGCAGGATTGTTCAAATTTGAACTCATTAATTCATAAATTCTTTTAGTGCTAAATTCATTTTGATTTTTATCTAAGGCATCAGTAAGTCCATCAGTATAAAGTAAAATAATATCGTTAGGTTGTATTTTGATTGTGGTTTCTGTAAAATCAGGTATATTTTCTAAAATACCCAGAATAATTCCACCTTCGGAAAGTTCAGTTGCTGTATTATTTGAATGGAATAAAATTGGTGGATTATGGCCTGCATTGATATATGAAATTTCGTTATTTTCGGTATTAATTTTTAAAATAAATAAAGTAATAAATTTATCATTAGAAGTATTTTTAAAAATTAAATTATTAATATTTTGCAAGATCATATTTAAAGACAAATTGAAAGGAGCAAGAGTGTGTATAGTCGCTTGTAAATTAGCCATAAGTAAAGATGCTGGTACTCCTTTGCCTGAAACATCGGCAATAATTACAATAAATTCAGTATCATTAATGCTAATAACATCAAAATAATCTCCTCCAACTGCTCTTGAAGGTTTTGATTGTCCGGCGACATCATACCCTTTGACTTTTGGCATCGATTTTGGGAGCAAATTTAATTGAATCTCTAAAGCTAAATTTAAATCTTGCTCCATTTTCTTTTTTTCAATTTCTTCTAATAATAATCTGTGGTTTTCTATAGCGGCAGTTAATGTATTTGTTAAAGCATCAACAATTGCGATGTTTGCTTCTGTTAAAATTTCATTATTGATTTTTTTACCAATCAAGACAATTCCTTTGGTTTCTGCATGATAAATCATAGGAGAAACAGCTGCAATACAACAATCTTTTAAATTCTCGGTATAATGCGACTGAATATTATCAATTGTTGTTGTATTTTCAATTTGAGATAATGAATCAAGAAATGAAACTGGAATATGTTGTTCAAATTTATTTATAAGTTCTTCGTATTCTTTATTCTTTTTTATAAATACTGCGAATTTATTAACCAAAAGATGCCCCATTAAATGCCATGAAAATGCTCTAATTATATCTTTTAATACTAAAAATGAAGTGAAATCTTTACTAATTTCTACCATTGTACCTAAGAGGAAATTGCTTTTCTCTATATTGTTCTTTTCTGCTTCTAATTTCCTATAATTTAAAGTGTTAGCTAATGAACTTGAAGTAATGAAGGCAACAATTTCTGCATATTTTATCTCTTCGTATGAAAATTCATTTTTGGTAAAACTTTCACCAAGCAGAATAAATCCAAGATTAAGGTTTTGGTGATTTAAAGGGAGTATGTATTTATAACCATTTCTAATAAAAAGTTCAGAATTTTGGCAATCTGGATTAATTTTAGAAAATTTATTTGGCACAATAAATTCATTTAAAGTAATCTCAACATTATTGCCTTTGCAAGTTATTGAATGGAATTGGTCTTTAATTTTTAAAAATGAACACATTTTATTTACTTTTAGTTTTCCCATCAAACTTAACATAGAGGAACTAAAAATAAAATCTAAATCAAGCGATTCGTTTAATTTTGTGCTTAAATTTAAAAGAGATTCTAAATTAATAATTGAATTATTATCAATCATAAATTAATAGGTTGAATAAGTTAAAACAGGTAAAGAAATATTAATATAATTTAATTTCTTGCCTGTAATAGGGTCAAGAGCTCGAATAACACTTGTATTTGCATCTTTGTTATCTAACACATACAATTCATTATAAATGTTATTATGATACAATCCACCGTAAGTATACTGTTCAATTCTGATTGCATATTGAGGATTTCGGGTATCAATCCTAATTAAATAATTTTGTGTAATAAGAAATCCCCAATCATTATTTGTAACAATAAACGATGAGGGTAATTCTTGGGTTAAATCTGCTTTGGGGGGGTCAATTAAATTACTGCTTGCAATAGAACGAGATTGCACATCAATAATGTTTAATGTAGGTTTAGATAAAGCATTATTAGGGTCACCTGGAATTTTTCCAAATCCCGCTGTAACTACGTTCATATCTTTTCCGTCGATATTTGGATAAAGTAAATAAGGGCGGTTATCAACTGAAATATCTTGTACAACATCGTGAATTCTTGAATCTATTATGCTAACGTCATTTTGAAGTGGAATTGCAACAAAAATTTGATTTCCCACTGCTGAAATTGAACTTGCAATATCTTTAACATCTATCATTTTAGCAAGTTTAAAGTAATAAACATCAATCAAAGCTACTTTCGGAGTATTTTTGAAAATTGCGTATCCTTCTGTTGCATTAGCAAAAGCTATATCTGTTGGCATAAGCTGTTCTTGCGAAAAATCAATTGTTGCCACAGAAGTAAAATTATTTTTATCAATTATATAAATTTTATAATCATCAGGGACGCAAAGAAAAATATACTTTAAAAACAATCTAATATTTGCAACTTTATTTGCGGAAATATAACTATGATTGCTTTGATAAAACAAATCATCTGAAATTTTAGTGCCTGTTGGGAATTTATATCTTGCTAAGTGTGAATTGCCATCATAAGTAGCAGCAATTATATCTCTATCAGTTGAACCTTCATTTATTAATTTTTCTTTTGAGCAAGAAATTAACAAAGATGCGGTGAAAGCAATAATTAACCCAATTTTAAAAAATGTTTTCATAACGATTTTATTTGTTTTGTGAAATATTCATTATTAAAAAAACAAAATAAAATTAATTTTGTTTTTAGTTCTAATAGTAAAGACAAAATTAATAAAGAAAAGTTACAAAAATACAAATAAAATAATAATTTATTTTTCTAACTTAACTGAAACAATTTTAGAAACTCCTTCTTCCTCCATAGTAATGCCATACAAAGTATCTGCCGCTTCCATAGTTTTTTTATTATGGGTAATCAAAATAAATTGAATATCTCGTTCTTTGCTGAATTTTCTAACCAAAGAAACAAACCTATCAATATTATTATCGTCCAAAGGTCCATCAACTTCATCTAATACACAGAATGGACTTGGTTTTACAAGGTAAATGGCGAAAAGTAGGGCAATAGCAGTTAAAGTTTTTTCACCTGCTGAAAGCGAATCAATTGAGCTTGGCTTTTTAAATGGTGGTTTAGCTGTTATATAAACTGATGCCTCAAGGGGGGAATCGCCTTCTAATTTTAAATCTGCTTCGCCTTCTTGACCAAATAATGTTTTGAACATTTCATTGAAGTTTGTTCGGATTTGTTCAAAAGTTCTTATAAATTTTTCAATTGCAACTTTATTAATTTCTGCTATTGTTTCATTTAATACTGCTTGTGAGTTGGTTAAATCATTAAGTTGAGTTAATAAGAAGTCTAATCTTTGTTTTTGTTCTTCGTAATCTTCAAGGGCTTGAAAATTTACATTTCCTAATGCTGAAACCTTTTCTTTTGTTAGCGCAATGTCTTTGCGGTATGAATTTGGGTCAAACTCTTTGAAATTTTCATCACTTATTTGATTTTTTTGGATATATTCTTCTATTTCTAAATCGTATTGTCCTCTGGCTAATTCATCAATGCCTTCTATTTTAGTTGATAAGCTTGCAATTTCTATTTCTAAATTATGTAGTTCGTTGTTGAGATTTTGATTGACTTTACGCAAATTTTCTATTGTTACTTCGTACTGATTGACTTGTTCTTGTGTATTTTTACGTTTATGATATGTCTGTTCCTTCTGGTTCTTAATATTTTCTACTTCTTCAATAATTTTTTCTTTTGTTTTTATATCTTGTTCAACTTTTTCAATCAAGTGTTGCTTGATAACTAAATTATTTTGGGATTCAATTTTTTTATCATTAATTCTTTTCTTATTGTTTTCAATAGAGTTCTTGACTTTTTGAAGTTCATTTTCTTTGAATTTCAATTCACTTTGTAATTGGACTATTTCTATTTCTTTCTGTTTTGAAGTATTATTCCATTTATCAACATCTGCCCGCAACTCTTCTAATTTGGATTTCTCTACTGCATATTTACTTTGAATTTCAGTAAGTTGTTCATTTAATGCATCTATTCCGTTTCGGAAATTTACGATTTCTTTATCTAAATCTTGCAATTCAATATCTAATTTAGAAATATTTGAAGTTATTGAATTTTGATTGTTTTGCAAAGATTGTATTTTTAATTGAGTTTGTGCAATTTCTTTTTCAAGAGAGTTGATTTCTTTTTCTAATATTTTGATTTTATTTTCTTTATCAGGGATATCAAATTGCCAAATATCGGTTTGTAATTCTTTAAAAGCAAGTTGCTTTTGTTCAATTTGAAGTTTAAATTTGTCAATATCAGCAGATAATTTTTGTATTTTATTTCTTCTGCCAATAATTTGAGCTTTAGAAAAAGCGGATTCCCCGCCACCACGTATTATCCCATTTGAAGTTATTACTTCGCCATTGAGAGTAACAACTTTTTCAATTTCATTTGAAATTAAATCTTTATCAGTATAAATTCTTTTAGCAATTTCAAAATTTTCTACAAGTAAAATTTTGTTAGTTAATTTATTTAAGATATTTTTGAACTCTTGTTTTGTTTCAACGAAATCACTTAAATAACCTAAAACGCCATTTTCATTCTGCAAATTCAATGTTGGTGCAATTTGTTCAGAATTATCTTTGTTTAGAAGGAAATGTGCGCTACCTTGTTTTGAAGAATGTAAAATATGGATAGCTTCTTTTGCAACTTGAAAATCATTGACAATAAAAGATGAAATTGCTTCATCAATTGCCATATTTAAAGCTTTCTTATATTTATCATCTACATTAATAACTTCGCCAAATAATATTTTTTCGCTAGATTTATCCCAGTCTTTGTTTTTGAGTAAAAATTTTGATGTTTCGTCGTTAATTACAATTGATTCAAGGAAGTTCTTTTCAGAAACGTATTTTTGCAATAATGCTTTTAATTCAAATTCTTCATTTCTAAGTAATTCCATTTGCTTTTCAAATTCAGATTTTTTATTGACTAAATCTTTTAATAGTTCAGTAGCATTGTTTAAATTCCCAATTTGCTCATCTAATTTTATTTTTTTATTAACAACAATATTTTCTTGTTCTTCAATTTGAGGATTGAGCAAAGTTTGAAGGCTTTTTTCTTCTTGAATTTTTCTAATAATTTTTTCTTTATTTTGAAGATTTCGTTGAATAATTGAATTATTGTAATTAATTTTACTTTTTAACTCATTAATTGAACTTTGAAGATTCAAAACCGCTGGTTCTTTGGATTTAAAATTGGTGCTAATTTCTTTTCCTGTAATTAAAATATCTTCAAGTTCTTGATTGAGCGAACCTTTTTTATTTGTCAAATTGTTAATTTCTTTTGTAAGCCTTTCTAAATTATATTCATTTTGCTGTAAGAAATTACTTGCATCATCAATTTCACGATTAATGCTTCTTTGTGTATCATCGATAGATTTTATTTTTTCCTGATTTAAAGAGATAGAATTATTTAAATTAGATAGCTGATTATTAATATCTAATTCAATTTTTGTGATTTTCTGATATTCTTCATCAAATTTAGTGTATTCATTTTTTAAATTTAGCAAAAAAGATTCGTTTTCTTTAATTTCTGTTTCAGACACAAGAACTTTTTGTTTCTGATTATTTTCCCAATCCCGCTTTTCTAATATTTTGTTTTTAAAAGTAATTAATTCAAACGAAAACAACATAATTTCCGTATTCTTTAATTCCGCAATCAAAGAATTGTATCTTTTTGTTTTAGAAGCTTGCCGAGAGAGCGAAGAAACATTTTTCTGGACTTCGGAGGTAATATCGTTCAATCTTTCAATATCTAAGACAACATCTTGTAATTTTTTAGTTGCTTCTTTTTTATTTAATTTGTATTTTTTAATGCCAGCAGCTTCTTCAAATATGCTACGCCGGTCAGATGGATTTCCACTTAAAATATCTTCAATCATTTTTAATTCAATAACAGAGTAAGAGTCAGTACCTAAACCGGAATCCATAAATAAACTAACAATATCTTTTAATCTTGCAGGGACTTTGTTAATCAAATATTGACTTTCACCATCACGGAAGAGACGACGAGTTATATTTATTTCATCAAATTCAGTAGGGAGTATCTTCTTAGTATTTTGTATTGTAATGGAAACTTCCGCCAAACCAAGTGGTTTACGATTTTTTGAGCCATTAAAGATTACATTATCCATTGATTCTGAACGTAGGACAGATGTTTTTTGTTCGCCAAGCACCCAGCGTAAAGCATCAACAAAGTTGGTCTTCCCTGAACCATTTGGTCCTACAATAGAAGATAATCCAGAATTAAAAGTTAAAGTTGTTTTATCAGCAAATGATTTAAAGCCGATTATTTCTAATTTTGATAAATGCATTAATTTAATTTATTTCTAAATGATACAAAAAATGGAATTGTTGATAATATTGCTGTATAAACTGTACTGCCTAACCATTTGAATATAAATGAGGTCCAAAAATTAATTTCACTTAATTTCAAATAAAATATATTTTCAATTAAATTTGAAATAAGTACAGATACGAATACAATTAAAATAAATCTATAAGAAGCTAACACTAATATTTCTTTTCCCCGCCGATAAAAAAAACTTGCAAACAGAACACCAAATAAAAAAGATAGGGAACTTACTCCAATTACTTGCAAAGTAAAAATATCGTAAATTATACCCAAAAAGAAAGTATATAAAAAGCCAATAGTTTTTCCTTCTCGTAGAGTTATCCAAACAGCAAAAATAAGCAATAAATTAGGGACAGAATCGGCGATTTCAATTAGTGGGATTAATGAAATTTGCAACAACCCTAATAAAATAGCAAAGCCGAAATATAAAGAATAAAGTACATATTTATTATTGCGAATTTGTATTTCTGGTAAAAATTGCATTGATTTGCCTTATTATTAATTATTAATTATTGCTTATTTTTATTTTTTAGATAAAATTCTTTAATTAAATCTATTTTTGAGCTATCGGGTAAATCTTTAATTACTACAACTTGTTGGACTTGATTATAAATAGCATAAGGTTGAATTATGATTTTCCAGAACAATGAGCTTTTAGGTGGTTCAATTGAACGGACATAACCAAGAGGAATATCAGAAGGGAAGCGGCTGCTGAAATTAGAGGTAACAACCTGTTCACCTGATTTGACTTGAATAGTTTTAGGTATATTATCTAATATTAGATTTGTTTTGCCGTCCCAAGTAGCAATTCCTTTTAATGAAGAATTAGCAATTGCAACCGATACTTTTACATCGGGATTATAGATTGTTTCAACAATTGAATATCCACCACTTGTAGCGACAATAGAGCCAACTAACCCTGCGTCTGTTCTTACCGTCATTCCAAAATCAAGTCCTTGACCAGAACCTTTGTTTATGATTAGATAATTTCGATTTCCAATTTTTTCAATTCCTACAACATCAGCAAAAACAATGTTTTGCTTTGATTTTTGTTTTAAATCAAGCAATTTTCTTAATTCATTGTTTTCTTTTTCTGCTAAAAAGTTTTTTGTAACTTCATTTGATAATTCAATATTTAATTCCCTTAAAATTTGGTTCTCTTTTTTCAAAGCAGTAATATTTGGGAAGATAAGTAATTTATCATTTAAAAAACCAACAACAGAAACCACAGATGCTCTTAACCCACCAATAGATGTAAAATCCCCCAACGAAATTATGCTGAGGGACATTACTACCAATAATGTGAAGATAATGTAATCTCTAAATTTTACGAAAAAATCATAAACCTTTTGTAAAAACATAGATTAATATTTATTTTGATAATCTTTATAAAAATCATTTATAATTTTGAAAGCATCTTCAAGAACGTTTTCAGGTGGCAAAATCACAATTCTAAAATGGTGTGAATTGGGCTTTTGACCGAAACCAGTTCCAGGTACTAACACAACGCCTGTTTCTTGTAATAAAGTCGAACAAAAATGGCTGTCATCTTTTACATTAATTGAAGGGAAAGCATAAAAGGCGCCTTCTGGTTGAACTAAATTAATTCCTTCAATTGTGGCTAACAAATCCATTGTGATTTTTCTTCTTTTTTCTAATCTTAAAATTACATCTTTTAAATGTTCTTGTTTGCCATCTAATGCTACTGGTATTGCATACTGTAAAGGATGATTAGCTGAAACTCTTGCTCTTAATAGTTTGTTGATTGCTTCAAGATAATCGCTAATTACTTCCTTTTTCCCAGAAACTATACCCCAACCAATTCTAAAGCCGGGTGCAAGGAAGTTCTTAGATAATCCTGAAAAAGTTATTACAGGTACTTCTTCGTTCAGTGAAGCAACAGAAGTTAATTCCTTGTTGTCAAAAATTAGTTTGTCATATATTTCATCTGCAAAAATTACTAAATTATGTTCAAGTGCTAATTGAATTATTTCATTTAAAATTTCCTTTTTGCAAATTGCACCTGTTGGATTATTTGGATTAATCAAAACAATTGCTTTTGTTTTAGGATTAATTTTGGATTTAATATCTTCTACGTCGGGTTGCCAACCATTATTTTCATCTAAATAATAAGGATTTGGTTCCATTTCATATTTTCCTTGAACAGCAGTATAGAGAGGATAACCGGGAGTGGGCATCAAGAAATTTTCACCTTTATTAACAAGTGCTGATAAACAAATTTCAATAGCTTCGCTTGCACCTGATGTAATAAAAGCACCTTGTATATTTTTAATGCCTTTTTTAGCGGCATCTCTATAAATTGCATCAAGGGCAAATTGTTCGCCTACGGAAGAAGCATATCCGTTATTGTTTTCAAGCATAGCTTTGTAAACCGATTCTATTATTTCATTTGGTGTTTGGAAATCATAAACATTTGGGTCGCCTATATTCAGGTAATACATCTTTTTACCTGTCTTTTTTACTTGGTCTGCAAGCACTACAATGTCCCTAATTGCATAAGTTACATTAATTGTTCTTTCGGCTGGTATAATTTTTTTGTTCATTATTTTAATTTCTCTTTTTTCTTATATTACAAAATTAACTATTTATAAAAAAATTAAAACAATTGTAAAGAAATATTGAATTATTTAATTTTTGCATTAAATTCTTAATTATAAAAACATCGTAATTCATTAATTTTTCTTAATTTGCAATTTGAAGAATTGCAAATTTCAATTAATGAATTTAAACAAATTTCTGTTATTTTTAGAAAATAATTTTCCGACCAAATATGCTATGCAAAACGATAAAGTTGGTTTGCAAGTTCATTCAGGAAAGTTGGAAATAAATAACTTATTAATTGCGTATGAACTTACTGATGAAGTTGTTCGAGAAGCAATTAATTTAGAGATTGATACAATTCTTGTTTTTCATCCTTTAATTTTTTCCCCAATAACACAAATATCACAAGATGATAGGACAGGGAAACTGGTTACTTTGCTTTTGCAAAAGCAAATTTCACTTATTTCGTTGCATACAAGATTTGATGTTTACAGATATGGGACAAGCTTTCTTTTTGCAAAAAAATTGGGATTGGAATTTCAAGAATTTCTTATACCGAACGAAATCAACGAAAAATTTGGTATGGGAATTATTGGAAATTTCAATCAACCTGTAAGCTTATATAATTTACTTCAAAAAATTTATAGCATTACCAATAATCCAATACGATATATTGCCAAAGGAACAACGGAGATAACGAAAGTAGGAATTGTTGGTGGTAGTGGAACAAGTTTTTTAAATCTTGTTTTAAATAAATCAATTGATGCTTTTATTACAGCAGATACATCTTACCATAATTACCATTTAGTAGATGGGAAAATTGCTTTAATTGACCCAGGTCATTACGAAACAGAGCAGTTTATCGTCCCAGCACTTAATGAGTTTTTAACGAATAATTTAGAAAATGAAAAAATTAAAATTTTTAGTTCGCAAATAGTTACTAATCCTGTGAAATATTTTTACGGGATATTAATAGAGAATAACAAAGATAATATTATAAACAATAAATAGGTATTATAATGTCCACTCAAAGTCATTATCTAGCAGCTCTTGCTTTCACTGACCAAAGATTAGATGAATTAAATGAGGAATTCGGCGATTTGCCTGAAATTGAAAAGGATAAAAAACAACTACTTGTTAATGCCAAAGTACAAGTTGAAGAAACTGAAACAATTTTAAATGACTTAAACAACTTTATTTCAACTGCAAAAGTTACATTAGTTGAATTAAAAGATAAAGAAGATAAACTTACAAAACAACAATTCTTGGTACGTAACAACAAAGAATTTGATGCAATTTCAAAAGAAATTGATTCAATCAAACAAGAGCATAGCATACTTTCTTCAAAACTTAGAAGCGAAGGTATTAAAGAAGAAAATCTCGTGCAAATCCTTGCTGAACAAAAAGCAAAAGTTGTACAAATTGAAAATGAACTTGCTAAAATTAGAGTTGAAATTGAAGAATTGGCCGGTGAACAAAAAAACGAAGTTAAAAATTTGATTAGAATTAAAGATATAATCGAAAAGAAAATAAAAATTATTTATTTAAAAGAATACAATAGAATTAGAAAAAATCATAACGATTCAGCAGTCCAAATCAAGAAGAATTCCTGTTCCGGTTGCTTTAATGCTATTACATCTCAAAGAATTGTTGAAATTCGTAACAATAAGGACAAACTTTATCTTTGCGAACATTGTGGACGAATTTTACTTCCTGATGACATAGTCATTGATGATGATTTAGTGAATGAAGTTGTTAATTTATAAATCTTATTTATAGCATATTTTTAATTATCAATCATTGTCAGGTTGTTTAATATCAAAAGATATTACAACAGGACAATGATCTGATATACTTTCAGCTTCTTTTTTCGAAAGAATTTGATAAAAATTAATTTGATGTAAAGAATTCTTAATTACTCTTGGTAGTACGGTTTTAGTTACTACTATATTATCAATATTATCCCATTTTGGATTTTTACAACTATGTAAATCTGCTGTTAAAAAACTGAGATTTGTATCATTGACAATAGGTTCTAAAGTGAAATGTTTAGTGCGTTTTGGATTATCGTTGAAATCGCCAAGCACAATGACATCTTTTTCTTTTGAATTTGTTTCAATTGAATCAGCCCAATGTGAAAGCACTTTTGCTTGTTCGTTACGTAATGAGTAACTTTCTTCACGTAATTCATTAGTGCTATCATATCTTGAAGTAGATTTCAGATGTACATCCATTAAAATAAAGTCAAAATTACCTTTTTTTACATAAGATAGCAACCCAGCACGGGTCCTATGTTTTTTTACATCTAATGGTTCATAATCTCCAACAATTCGTACTTCGAGATTAGAATTATATAATATAGCCGTATTTTGCTTGTTTTCACCGTTGTCAGACACGTAATATCGATAACCAACTAAATATTTGGAAACAAGTTCCATAGCTTGGTCATTTTCAACTTCTTGCAATGCAATAATATCGGCATTGGTCATATAAATAATCTTTGCAATTTTTTCATAATCTGCACTTGTTCGGGGTTTAGTATCATGTATCCCATCGCCGAGCCATTCAGCATTAAAAGTTGCGATGGTGATTGTATTTGGGTCTGGTGAGATTGCATATTGATTAGTCTGACAGCCGAAATTAATTGCTGTCAAACTAATCAATAAAAAAATGAAAAATTTCTTTGTCATATGTTTATTTAGTTAAAAATTGCAAAATGCAAATTACAAAACTTATTTATTTAGTCCAAATATTGATTTAACAATATGAGAAACCATTTGAGGATTTTCCTTTAAACGACGAGTTGAATAACCGAACCAGTCTTCACCAAAAGGAACATAAACTCTTAAATTATGACCATTTTTTAAAAGTTCATTTCTTCTTTCATCTCTTACGCCTAAAAGCATTTGGAATTCGTATTTATCTTTTTGTAATTTACGTTTTTTGAGTTCATTTTCAGCAAATTGAATTAAAATCTCATCATGTGTTGCAATTCCCAAATAAAAATCATTATCCAACATTAAGTTAAAAAGTTTTTTATAATTATCACGAATCTCATCTTTGCCTTTATAAGCAATTTCAGGGGCTTCATTGTAGATACCTTTGCAAAGTCTGACGTTTGGTTTGTATTCGATTAAAGATTTAACATCGCTTTCAGAACGGCGCATATAAGCTTGTAGAACAACACCTACATTGTCTAATCCATCAGCACGTAATTTGCGATATACATCAAGCGTCATATCAGTATATGGTGAATTTTCCATATCCAACCTTGTACGCAAACCAAGTTCTTTTGCTTTACTTACTAAAGCTTTAATATTTTCGTAACCGAAATCAAAGTTAATTCCTAAACCAACAGAAGTTGGTTTAATTGACAAATAAGATTTTAAATTATTATTTTTGATTGCATCTAAAACTTGAAAGCACATATTGACTTCTTCTAATGCAGCTTCTTTTGTAGTAACAAATTCACCGAGAACATCAATTGTACTCATTCCATTTAATTTCATTAACCCTTGTGTTACTCTAATAGCATCATTGAGAGTTGGACCGGCAATATACTTTTTAGCAAAAACATAAACGAACGACTTTGGAAAAACGGGCAATACCTTTGCAATTAAATCGCTAAGCATTTCATCACCTATTTAAAAATTTTTAATATAGTTAATTTATAGAAAATCCTACTTTTTAATAGTAGAAATAAATTCTTCAACTTCTGGGATGCCGCCTTGGAAAATCAAATATCCATTACTTGGCTCACGCAACGTCATTTCACCAGCATAAGTAGTTAGCATAATATTTTTAACTTCATTTAAATCTTGTGTTTGACCTAAAGCCCAACCTAATTTAACATAAGCAACTTCTGGTAACATATTTGCAAGTGGAATGACACCAAGTTCCATTAAATCCCTACCTGTATCATAAACATACATTTGAGCATATCCCCAAAGAGTTTGAACTGTCATATAGACGGCAACGTCGAGTTCTTTTGCTCGTTTTAATGCAGGATAAAGTGGTTTATTGACGTGTCCTAAACCTGTCCCTGCTATTATTATTCCTTTATAGCCTGAATCAACTAATGTATCGATAATATCTGCTTTCATATTTGGATAATAATATACAATTGAAACACGATCATCAAAATAAGGCAGCAATTTAAAAGTTCTATCATTTCTACGCTTTTTATAATCGTTACGTAAAGGTTTTATCATATTTTTATTTACCATAGCTATTGGAATATCGCCGATAGTACGGAAAGTCGAACGATAGCTTGAGTGCATTTTTCTTACACGTGTTCCTCGATGCAATAATCCGTATACATCGGAAGTTGGTCCGAACATACAAACCATAACTTCTGCAATATCACTTTCAGCAGCTGTTTTTACTGAATGAATTAAATTTAATGCGGCATCTGAACTTGGTCTATCGCTTGAACGTTGGGAACCAACCATAACGATTGGGACAGGCGAATTTTGTATCATAAAAGATAATATTGCTGCTGTATGGTGCATTGTATCTGTTCCATGACCAATAACAATACCATCTACTCCTTTTTCAATTTCTCTGGCTATTGCCTTTGCTGTGCCTATCCACTGTTCAGGTCCCATATTTTCGCTAAATACTCCATATAGTTTTTCTGTTTCCAAATTGCAAATATCCGCAAGTTCGGGGACAGAACCGTATAATTCACCAGGTGAAAATGCTGGTATAACTGCTCCAGTTCTATAATCTAACCTACTTGCTATCGTTCCACCTGTTCCAAAAAGCATAACTCTTGGCATTCCCGATGTATATGGAAATTCTTTTTCTGGTATTTTATAATGTGCTTCTTTATGCCCAAATATTGTTATTTCTTTGATTTTGTCTGCCCTAATGCCGATATTATACCCTGTTCTCATCTTTAGAACAATATGATTTGGGTCTGCTTGCTCTGAACGTGGTAAAATTATACCTATAAAGTTTGATGTTGCAGTCTTAACTTCAACATCACTCCAAACTAATGCATTAAATGATTTTAGTAATTCAAGGGCTTTGCCACGATAACCTTTATAAAGTTCTTTCTCTTCCATTTTTTCTCTGATTCTTTTTATTCTTTTGAAAATTTAAATTAATTATAACTTAATTTCTTTTACTATTCCGTGAAGTTCCTTCCCTGAAATCCGCCCACGCAAATTTTTCATTATTAATCCCATAAATATTTTTTCTTTTGCAGTAAGATTAATAATCTTTGTAGATTTTAATTGCTCTTTTGCTTCTTTTAATCTGTTTGTTAATTCATCTTCACTACAAGATACGGGGATAAGGTCTTCTGTGTATTTCCCATTAGAAATTGATGCACGAATTATTTCAAGAACACCTTCTCTAATTAATTTGCCGCTTTTGTATAAAGTACAAATGGCAATTATTTCTTGTTCTGATAAAAGCGAGAAATCCAATCCTTCCTTTTTAAGACGTTTCGGGAATTCTATTAAAATAAATGCGGCAAAGTTAGGAGTTATTTTAACTTTATTAACTAATATTTCAAAAGTATTTGTATATTTTGATAAAGCAAGTTCTTCTGAGATTTTTTCATTTAAATTTAATGAATTATAATAAGTTAATTTGTCCCAGAAAGGCTTGGAAATGTTATTTTTAATTTTATTGAAACGTTCTTCTGTAATGACAATTGGAGGTAAGTCAGTATCAGGGTACATTCTCTCGGGACCTGGTAAAATTCTTTCAAATCCATTAGTACCGTCATCTAAGGCTTGACGTGTTTCAGAAGGAACGCCTATTGTTGCTTCTTTTGCACGGATAATAATTTCCTTTGCTCCTGTTTCGGAATCTTGGTCATCGCCCCAAACAAGTACCATTGTATCATTTTCACTTGCTCCCATAAATTTTCTTAATATACTCCATTCAGATGATGGCATTGATTCGCTCATTGAATCGGAATGAACAATATTCGGTAGTACATTTAAACAAGCAATAACACGAACTCTATCAGATATTTCACGAGAGAAAAATGTGTCTGTTTGTGTTTTCCATCTTAATAAATCTTTAAAGCCACGTAAAAGAACACATTTTACTTTCCAGCCATTTGCTACTGCGTCGCTAATTGGTTGGAAGCGGGATTTTTTCATTAATTTGGTAACATCGTCATATTTAGCAGAAAACGTATTTTCAGTAATCCCCCGATTTTTTAATTCTTCACGTAAGCGTAATAAATTCCACTGACGCATTGCCTCGTTGTATGTTAATTTGGGAATTAATTCTATACGGGGAACTCCTTTAATTTCTATACGAGTACCACCAGTTACAGAAACATTGACGTCTTCACGAGCGGCACCTATGCCAGTACGAACTTTGCCTGTGCTTTTGACAGTTTTACTAATTATTCTATTTACATCAGCAACTTCTTGTGGAGTTTTCATCTCTGGTTCTGTTACTGTTTCAATTAAAGGCATACCAAGTCTATCTGTAATATAAACTCGCTTATGTCCAATATCACTTACTTCTCTGCAGGAATCTTCTTCAATTGACATTTGAATTAAATTAATGCGGCGATTATTTTTATAAGGTAATGAACCACCTACGGAAACTATGGCTGTCCTTTGAAAACCAGTTGGGATACTTCCATCTAAATATTGTTTTCTTGCTATATGAACTTCATCTACGATGTTAGCACCATAAAGCATCGATATTTCTATTGCTATATCTAATGCTTGTTCGTTCATCATAAATGGTGGGGTATCGTCCATTTCGTAAGTACAAACAGTATCATAGTTGATTCGATAAATAATTTCTTTTTTTGTCTTAAATTCCATCAACGCTGTACCGTCATATTCGCCTAATTCTGAAAGAGTTGGACGCATATGTCGTAAAATTTCTGCGTTGTATTCGTCCGAATAATGCCCCGCCGGACAACGACAAAACAATTTCCGTTCTGTTAGTAACTGTTGATGAACTTCTAAACCTGATTTAAAGCCTATTTTCTCGTAATCTTCTCTCGTCATTTCTTCAAACGGCTTAAAATCAAAATCAAAATAATTAATTTCCATAATGAGCTTTTATATAATATAAAATATGTAAATAACAAAATTACGAAATTAAATTGTCAAGTTATTAAAATTAAAAGTAAGTTTTTTATATTTTTAATTATATTTTTTATATTTTGTTTAGAATATTTTGTTTAGAATTTAACTTATTATATAATTAGCTCAAATATTTTACTAGTATTTTTATATATCTATTGGGAAAGTTTGTACATAAAAGAAAAAAAGAGTTAATCTTGAACTAAACAAAATGAATTTATTTTTTATTTTATTTAGAAAGGAAAGCGATTCTTTGTTTTCAAATAAAATAGAAAAAAGGAGTGCAAGTTTATTAAGTAGTTTTTAATAATTTTCAATAATATTTTAATTTTATGAGGTGAAACTATGAATTATTTCACAACTGCAAAACTTTTGAAGATAATAATAAGATAATATTCATGATATTCTTAACATCTGCGAAATTGTTTTCACTAACAGCACCACAACCTGAACAAGAACAAAGTTATCACAATAATGTTCCTGAAACACAGGTAACTGATAATGTTACGATTTATACAATAGGCAAAGAGCAAGTTGGATTAAGAATATCTGATAGTGAATGTATAGACATTAAATTTAATTTTTACACCATACCTGCTAATTATCCTTCAATAATTGGCAATAGTGTTGATTTTATTAAAGTATTTAATTCATTTGGAGAAATTGTATATGAAGAAGATAATTTAAGCATATTATCTGAGAAAAATATTTATATAAAGAAAATTCCGGCAGGTTTTTATTTAATTGAATCTGCCAAAAGTTCAGATAATTTAAGGTGGCTTCAAAATTTGAGTATTGCTAAGTAAGATTATTTTTTAAAAAGGCTGCCTTAAAAGACAGCCTTTTTTTATAATACTTATAATATTATGTGCAATTCATAATTTATTGCGGGAATAGTAACAAAAAAGTTACTCTAATCTTTTGAATAAATTTAATAAGATTTTCTTTGCGGCTTGGGGCACAATAGTTCCAGGACCAAAAATATCAGTAACACCTGCACTGTAAAGAAAATCATAGTCTTGTTGTGGAATTACTCCACCGCAAACAATTAGAATATCGCTTCTTCCAAGTTTTTCTAATTCTTTTATTAATTCAGGGATTAAAGTTTTATGTCCAGCTGCCAAAGAACTAACACCAACGATATGTACGTCATTTTCTACTGCTTGTAAAGCAGTTTCTTGGGGAGTTTGGAAAAGAGGACCTATATCTACATCAAAACCTAAATCAGCAAAAGCAGTAGAAATGATTTTAGAACCACGGTCGTGTCCATCTTGTCCCATTTTAGCAATTAAAATACGAGGCCGCCGACCAAATTTTTCTTCAAATTTATCTGTGAGCTCTATGATTTCATCAATTTCCATTTTATTCCCAAATTCTGAACTATAAATTCCACTAATAGATTTAGTCTGAGGCTTGAAACGACCAACCACTTTTTCAATTGCAAAAGAAATTTCGCCAAGAGTAGCTTTTTTTCTTGCCGCTATGATAGAAAGAGCGAGCAAATTACCTTCATTAGATTCGACTGCTTGCGAAATTGCATTTAAAGCATTTTGAACATCTTTTTCGTTTCTATTGGCTTTAAGTTGTTGAAGTCTTTGGATTTGATTATTTCGTACGGTAGTATTATCTATATCTAAAATTTCAATAGGTTGTTCATTTTTTGGTTTGAACTTGTTTACACCAACTATAGTTTCTAAATTAGAATCTATTCGTGCTTGACGGCGAGTAGCGGCTTCTTCAATTTTCATTTTAGGTATGCCAGTGTCAATAGCTTTTGTCATACCACCTAATTCCTCAATTTGCAGTATGTGGTGCCAAGCTTTTTTAATTAACTGGTCAGTTAAAAATTCAACATAATAAGAGCCACCCCAAGGGTCAATAACTTTTGTGATATTAGTTTCTTCTTGTAGAAAAATTTGAGTATTTCGAGCAATTCTTGCTGAAAAGTCAGTAGGCAAAGCAATGGCTTCATCTAATGCATTTGTATGGAGTGATTGTGTATGCCCAAGGACGGCAGACATTGCTTCAATTGTTGTTCTGATAACATTGTTGAATGGGTCTTGTTCAGTTAAACTCCAACCAGAAGTTTGGCTATGAGTTCGCAAAGCCAGAGATTTAGGGTCGCTTGGATTGAACATTTTAATTATTTTTGCCCAAAGGATACGAGCGGCACGTAATTTAGCAATTTCCATAAAGTAATTCATTCCAATGCCCCAGAAGAAAGAAAGACGAGGGGCAAATTTATCAATATCCAATCCTGATTTAATGCCAGTACGAACGTATTCTAATCCATCGGCAAGAGTATATCCTAATTCTAAATCAGCAGTTGCACCCGCTTCTTGCATATGATAGCCTGAAATCGAGATACTATTAAATTTGGGCATAAATTCAGAAGTAAATTTAAAAATATCGGATATAATTCGTATTGAGATTTCGGGGGGATAAATAAAAGTGTTGCGGACCATATATTCTTTCAGAATATCATTTTGAATAGTACCAGAAAGTTGTTCTAATTGAACACCTTTCTCTTCGGCAGCGATAATATAGAAAGCCATAACAGGCAAGACAGCTCCATTCATAGTCATAGAAACAGAAATCTTATCAAGGGGGATTTGGTCAAATAAAATTCGCATATCTAAAATGGAATCAATAGCAACACCAGCCTTACCAACATCACCGACTACTCTTGGATTATCTGAATCATAACCACGATGAGTAGCCAAATCGAAAGCAACGGATAATCCTTTTTGACCAGCGGCAAGATTACGACGATAAAAAGCATTACTTTCTTCTGCTGTTGAGAATCCTGCATACTGACGTATAGTCCAAGGTTTGGTTACATACATCGTTGGATAAGGTCCTCTTAAATAAGGTGGAATACCTGCAGTATATCCAAGATGTTCCAAATTTGCTATATCTGCATCGGTATAAATCGGCTTAATATCTATATTTTCTAAAGTGGAATTAAAATATTCTTCTGGGCTTTTCCCGTATTCTTTTTCAAATTTGCTTGCCCATTCATAATAACTTATTTTACGAGTTTCGTATTGAAAATCAATTTTTGAAAAATCTGGCTTCTTCATATTTTTTCTTTATTAATAATATTACATTTAATTTATAAACAACTATCTTGAATTCTTTTTAAAGTTTCGTAAACATTAGATTTTAAGTGAATAAATTCGTCAATGCCTAAATTTTGATATTCATCAACTTTATCTTCTGGGAAACCAGATAAAATAATAAAAGAAGAAGGATTTTTCTTTTTTATTAAAGGGACAAGTTTGGGGACAATAGTTTCATATTTAACATCAGAAGAGCAAATCGCTATAATATTAAAAGGATTATTCTCATCTTCACTTAAAAAGTATTGATTTGCTTCTTGTAAATTTGTAAAAATTGGACTATTTGTTATTTTAAATCCACCTATGCCCATGAAGTCATTAGCAAAATCGTTACGTGGTTTCCATTCATTTAAATCACCGAAGTTAAATAAAAGTATATTAGGGAAATCCCCGTGTTTAGATTTAAATTTCAAGGCTTTATTTCGTAATTTTTCAAAATCTGATGCAAATCGTACTAATTGCAAAGGTGGTATAACAAATGCTTTTTGTTTATACATTATATTTTTTCCATTGCTAAAATGGTAGCCAATATCTTTTTTGGGAGGTGCCTCTTCAACATAAGCATATTTATTTGTACCAACTAGAATCTGTTTTCTTGTTTTATAATGCTGTTTTTGTATTCCTGCGATAAAGTTCAACTCAGTTTGAATATTGCCATTTGTAATATTATCTAAAAACCCACCGTCTTTTTCAGTTGTTTGTATTTTATCCCAAGTTTTTTGAATAATTTCAGAAGTGAGTTCATCAACAAAATAAGAGCCGGCAACGGGGTCAATAGTATCAAGTAAATGTGCTTCATGAAGTAGGACTAATTGAGTGTTGCGAGCAATTCGACGAGAGAACTCATTTACAATGCCATAAGCAAAATCGAAATTAGAAACCTCAATACTATTTGCATTTCCCAAAATAGCCGCTAATGTTTCAACTGTTCCTCTCAAAATATTTACCCAAGGGTCAAATATAGTTTTATTTCTTAAAGAAGTTGCACAATGTATTTGCATATTGCAATTTTGTTCATCAGCACCATATTCTTTTATAATTTTAGCCCAGATAAAACGAGCGGCACGCAATTTAGCAATTTCCATAAAGAAATTAGAACTAACGCTAAAAGAAAAACGAATAGTTCTTATAATCTCATTAATATTTAATCCTCTTGCAAGCAATTGATTTATTGTTTCAATAGCATAAGTAAAAGTAAAAGCAAGTTCTTGAACAGCGCTTGCACCCGCATTATGGAATAAACTTCCATTAATAGTTATTATTCCAAAATTAGAATATTCTTCGTTAAATTGTTTAATGACTTTTGCCAGTAGATTATAAAGTTGCGAAATTGGTTTTGCAGAGCCACCATTGACTAATACTTCACTAAGTATATCAGAGCCTAAATTTCCGAATATTTTATTTTTGTTATAAATTTTAGTAGAAATATAAGAATCAAAGAGGAGAGCAAATTCAAAGAAAAAATCACCTGAATTGAAGTAAATTGGGTATTTTGTTAAATCAACTCCTTCAAATGCTTGTTGAAAAGCAACAAGATTATTTAACTTTAAACCACAATCAACACTTTCATCTGAAAACTGCTGGTATTCATTTCTATTAATAAAGACATTAATAGCATCTTGTCCAGATTGTAAATCGTTGATTAATGCATCATTAAACATTTGTGGTGCATAATAAGGAATTATTTGGGCTATTTCCCATTTGTTTTTGATATAACCTGCCGCAGAATTTCCCCGTAAATATGGTTCAAATCCAGGGAAATTTACAAAGTCTTTTACAAAATTTTGTGAATCGATTAAATTATAAATTGGTTTTAAAATAATTTCTTCATAAGTATCAGTCATTAATTTTTTTTCAAAAGGAGAACCTTTGAGGGATTTGATAGATTCTTCTTTCCATTCTTCATAAGTAGGTTTGGGAAATTCATTAAAATTAATTTTGTCAGGAATGTTCATTTTAGCCTCTGCATAATTTGAATTCAATAAACAAAAATTAAGGCTATTTTGGTAAAAAATAGTCTTAAAATGTAAATATGTAACTCATAAATTATTCATTTAAATAAATTTTCGTTCAATATAATATAAATTCTTTAAAATATATTATATTCAAAATTACGAAAATTTAATAAATTAACAAGGCATCACCAAAAGCATAAAATCGATAGTTATTCTTTATAGCTTTTTTATAAGCCTTGAAGAGAAAGTCTCGTCCGGCAAAAGCTGATGATAAAAGAATTGAAGGTGTTTTTGGTAAATGAAAATTAGTTAATAAATAAGAAACTATTCTAAAATCATACGAAGGATAAATAAATTTATCAGTCCAGCCCCGACTTTGTTTAATTGCCTGAGTAGTCAAATAGGAACTTTCCAAAGCTCTGGCAACACTTGAGCCAACGGCAATGATTTTCTTTTTATTTTTTAAAGCTTTATTTATAATTTCTGCATTCTCTTTTGTAATTTCATAAGGTTCAGTGTACATACGATGTTTAGTAAGGTCTTCAACTTCAATTTCATCAAAAATTGCTTGCCCGATAGTAACATTAACACGTGCAAATTTTATACCTTTTTCTTCTAATTTTGTTACGAACTCTTGTGAAAAGTGTAAACCAGCTGATGGTGGTCCAATTGAAGATAAATATTTATCATTCGCAAAAACTGTTTGATAATATTCTTTATCTTTTGTCTCTGGTTGACGATTTAAGTAAGGTGGAATTGGCATCATACCAATTTTTTCAATAACATTAAAAAGATTATCTTGGTAACTAAATCTAACTGTTCGACCACGATTTGTAGTATTATCTATAACTTCGCAATAAAATTTGTAATCATCAAAATATATTTTATTTCCTATACGAACCTTCCTAGCAGGTTCAACCAAAACGTCCCACAATTTTTCTTCGGCATTTAATTGTCTCAGCAATAATACTTCTATTTCAGCGTCGGTTTTTTCTTTATGACCGATTAACTTTGCAGGAAATACTTTTGTTTCATTGACTACGATACAATCGCCTGGTTCCAACATATCACATAAATGCCCTATTGTTTTTTCTCTAATATCGCCTGTTTTTCGGTTCATTACCATCATCCGGGCGGCTTCTTTGGGTTCAATAGGGTATTCTGCAATTAAGTTCTTTGGAACTTGGTAAACAAAATCAGATAATTTCATTGTTATTCTTTAAATTGTTGATAATTATAACTTGCTTATTATTCAATTATTTAGGATTTTTTTTTATATATTGTAAAAAATATAATATACATTTATTAACGTTATTAACTTTAATTTATTGATATTTATTGTTTTTTTTATTTATTTTGGAATAAATTCTTGTAAATAAATTGGCTCAAATTCATTAGATTGAATAAACTGATTATTCTGGTAAAATCTATAAGAAGTTTCAGCTAATACCCAAGGATGGATAAAATTATTTGTGTTTAAAAAAGGTCTGTCTGATATTTTGTAATTTCCTGCGATGAAAGATTTTTCTTTTGGTTGAATTTCTTGAATTTTTTCAAATATTGGTTGGGAAATTACATTTGAGTTTAAGTTAAAAAGTTGATGATAAGCCATTCCTGAATTAGCCGTTAAAATTGTTTCGATTTGTGTGCAATTTAAAAGTTTAGCAATTTCTTCAGATTGAACTGAAAAAAGCAATAATGTTGGCAGGGAAATTAATTTAGGGGTATTATCAATTGTTAAGCCAATTGCAAAAGCGGCACCAATTCGTAATCCTGTGAAAGAACCCGGACCAGAAGAAATTGCAACTGCATCTAAATCTGCAATTCCTAATCCTAAATTACTTAAAGATTGTTTTGCCATTTGGGCGAGAAGTTTATCGTGCAATTTTTTAATGTTTATAGAATTTTCGGCAATTAAAGTATTTCCAGAGGAAATTGCAATTGTGCAAATTTCTAATGATGTGTCTAATGAAAGTATTAAAGGGAATTCTTTTGACATAATTTTTAGATGAATTAAATTTTACTTTTTTATTTTCCTGAAATTTATATAATTAAAGTTTTAATATTAATAAAAAAAATATATTATATAAAATTACAATTTAATGTTGCAAAGAAATTAAAATCAAATCAAGTAATCAAGTTAAAATTTAAACTTAATGATTTTTTCTAACATAATTTTATTAATATTTTCCGATGCAAAATCATTAACATTAATAATTTCAATTTGATGTTGAATATTTTTGTTATTTAAGATGTCACCAAGTCTATAAGACTGATTAATCAAATCCCAATTGCTATCTTCGGCAAGTAAATATACACTTTTTTGAGATTGCAAAAACGACAACCAATAATCCTCAGTGAGATTAGGCAAATAATGAAGAGGAGAATTAAAATAACAATTACTATCGTAAAAAGCACCAGAAAGCCAGCGGATATCGTAAAATCCATTAGCACCGATAGTTCCTATAAAAACATCGGGTCTGCGGAAATAAGTATTTACAGCATGAAATGCACCGATACCACCACCAGCAGTTATTATTGGGACAGGTGAACCATTATCTGAGAAAATAAACGGTACAACATCATTCATTAGATATGCATTAAATTTATAATGATTATCAGATCGTTCCTTTGGAGAAAGAGATTGATTTTGCCAACTATCTAAATTGTTGGCTTCAATTGAGAATAGTTTAATATGTCCTTTTTCAATCAATGGAGCCAGCGATTTGATAAGTCCAACTTGTTCCCATTCAGTGGGGTCGTCATCAGTAATTGGAAAAAGTAAAAAATTTATTCCATAATGACCGAAGACATGAACTTGCATATTCTTCCCCAGAATATCACTTTTGATTGTATATACTTCTTTTCTCATATTTATGGTATTTTATATATTAAAAAATTAATATGCAAGATTTAAAATTTCATAAAAATCAGATGTATCAAGTTTTATAATTCTACCTAACCGTCCATAATCTTGGACACATTTGATAATTTTACTAAAATCTGATTTATCAAAGCCAATTTCTTTTAAAGTAATGGGAGAACCCCATTCTTTAAATTTATCTTTCATTGCTTGTACGCCGTCAAGGACGCTATTTGTATTCCAAACATTTTTAGCCCATCTTTCAAAAATAAATTCTTTGCTTTTGAAAACATAAGTAATCCAAGCAGGGAATAATACGGATAATCCTTCGCCATGAGCAACGTTAGGATTAATTGCACTTAAAGCGTGTTCTAATCCATGTGTAGTCCATTCGCCTCCGCTCATAGAAACAGATGTTACTCCATTTAAAGCAAGTGTAGAACACCAGGCAAAATTAGCTCTTGCATTATAATCATAAGGTTCGGAATGAAGTTTATCTATTTGTGAAATTATTGTCCTTTGGACAGATTCATTAACAGCTATGGTAACTTCGGCATCTATTCCCATAAAATAATTTTCCATCAAATGAGATAAAGAATCAACACCGCCGTTTGCTGTTTGTCTTTTTGGTAAACTCATTTGTACTGCTGGGTCAATAATTGTAACTTTTGGGAAGACCAAAGGACTACCAAATGACCATTTTTTTAATTCTTTTTCATTACTTAAAACAGCAAATGAATTCATTTCTGAGCCAGTTGCTGAAAGTGTGAGAATGACAAATAGAGGCAGTGCTTTTTGGGGAACTACTTTTTGTTCAAAAACATCCCAAATATTAGGTATGCCAACACTCACAGCAATTGATTTGGCTTCATCAATTACTGAACCACCTCCAACTGCTAATATTGCTTCCACTTTATTGTCTGCGGCGTATTTCTTTGCTAATAATGCGTGTTCTAATGTAGGGTTCGGACGAACATCCCAAAATTCAAATACTTCAATATTATGTTTAAATAAACTATGTTGTACTTGCGAATAAACACCATTTGCCTTAATTGAACCGCTTCCAGCTAAAAGTAATATCCTCGAATAACCTGCTTTTTTTATCTCTTCTCCTATATTCCCTATTGTATTTTTCCCGAATATTATTTTTGTTGGATTATGAAAAGTGAAATTATCCATAGTTTGTTTATTTTTGTAATTAAAAAATATAAAATTATTTAAAATTAGTAACTAAATTAAATTGTAAAACGTTTAAATGATATTAAAATTTATAAAATGAAAAATAAACTTTTTAATATTAAAACAAATAAAACAAAAATAAAATTGAACAAAAAATTAAAAATTAAAAGCATAGTTATATTAGCAGTTTTATGTTCATTACAATTAGTTATTGTGAAGGATGTAACTGCTCAAATATATAGTAATAAAAGCGATTTAACAAAATTAGATGGGAAAAATCAAGATACTTTAACCAACAATAAATTTGCTGATGAAGATGTAAAAACTTCGTCAGGAGCGGCAAGTAAATATAAAAGCTATCAAGATTCAATATTTCAACATTTTTTGAATATGAAAGTTACAGCACTAACATTATTTCATTTTAATTTATCATTAAGCGATGAAGAGTGGGCGGCAATAACGAAGAGTAATAGTGATTTGCCATATCAAGCGGCATTAAAAAGTTTAGCAGTTGTTCCACCTTCTGCTTTTATACCATCAGGGCAAGAACAAGTGCTTTATGAATCAAATCTTGAAGCCGCTCAATATATCCCATTTGTTAGCCAACCAAAATATGGATTAAAAATCCCATTTCACGATATAGGACAATTTTTAGGCTTAATAGAAGATACAAGTCCAGATATTTATTATTCAATTGATTCGCCAGAATATATACAAGTTGTTATTTATTCTTTGCAAGGAATAGTTATTGCAAAAATTTATGATGGTAAGCAAGCACCTGGAAATTATAAACTTACTTGGAATTTACGTGATGATAATGGTCGGAGAATGTCATCTGGGGATTATATTGGTGAAGTCCGTATTGGGAATAGTAAATTTTTACGTAAAAGAATTGTTGTGCCTTAATCTTTATTAATTATGATATTAGATAGAAATACTCTTTCAAAAGTTCTTTTTGAACTAAAGTTACAAGGAAAGAAAATTGTTTTTACAAATGGTTGTTTTGATATAATACACTCAGGTCATATATACTATTTAACTGAAGCCAAAAAATTAGGTGATTTTTTAGTTGTTGGATTAAATTCTGATGATTCAATACGTAGATTAAAAGGTGAAAATAGACCGGTTAATATAGTGTCCGATAGAGCTATTGTTCTCTCTGCTCTCAAACCAGTTGATTTTGTCTGTGTTTTTGACGAGGATACCCCGTACAACTTAATTGATTTATTTCTTCCTGATGTATTAGTTAAAGGAGGAGATTACACAGAAGAAACTGTTGTTGGAGCAGATGTTGTTAAAAATAACGGAGGAAATGTTGTTCTTATTCCTTTTATGGCAGGCAAATCTACTACTAATATTATTAATAAAATGAAAGAATAAACACGCTTTATATTTTCTTTCAAATTAATAAATTTTCTATTACTTTAAAATTTAAGCAGTTTAATAATAAATCAATCCTTTCGTCTTTAATCTCCAAATTATAGGTTAATTATGGTAAATATTGAAACTTTTGAAAACCAACATCCATATAGGGATTACGAAATTATTCACGTTAATCCAGAGTTTACTTCACTTTGTCCAAAAACAGGATTACCTGACTTTGGGACTATTACTGTAAAATATATTCCAGATAAGCTTTGTCTTGAACTTAAAGCACTGAAATATTATTTTATGAATTATCGCAATCAAGGCATATTTTACGAAGATGTTACTAATAAAATTTTAAATGATTTGGTTGAAGTTTGCGAACCAAAATATATGGAAGTCAAAACAGAATGGACTACAAGAGGCGGTATGAATTCAATAATTACAGTTAAATTCGAAAAGGGAAAAGATGATTAAAATAGGTAAAGAATATCATTGGGAAATGAGCCATAGATTGCCTTTTTATGAAGGGCTATGTTGGAATATTCACGGGCATTCATATAAAATGATATTAGAACTTGAAGGAACACTCAATGAAAATGGTATGTTACTCGATTTTTATGAAATCGATAAAATCGCATTGCCTATTATAAAAGAATATGACCATAGTTTAATTGTAAATGATAAAGACAATAAAGTTATTGATTTTTTGAAAGAAAATAATTTTAGGCATAAAATTCTTGGATCAACATCTACAAGTGAGAATTTAGCTCAACATTTTTGTAATTTGTTTAAAGTAGAGTTTGCTAAACATCAAAATGTTAAAATAGTTAGAGTAAGGGTTTACGAAACACACGATGCTTACGCCGAAGTAACTACCAAATGCAATGAATAAAGAAAATGAAAAATATGGGAAAAGTGATGGATAAACTTGGTAAATATGAATTGAATAGTGTTTATCAAGGTGATAGTTTAGAATTTATGAAGGATTTACCAAGTAATTCAATTGATCTAATTTTTGCAGACCCACCTTATAATTTACAATTACAAAATGAACTTTATAGACCTAATCAAACAAAAGTTGATGCTGTAAACGATGATTGGGATAAATTTAGTTCAATTGACGAATATGATAAATTTACATATAAATGGCTAAAAGAATGTCATAGAATATTAAAAGACACTGGTAGTATTTGGGTTATAGGAACATATCATAATATTTTTCGAGTAGGAAAAATCATTCAAGATATAGGATATTGGATATTAAACGATATTGTATGGCTAAAAACAAATCCAATGCCAAATTTCAAAGGTACAAGATTTAATAATGCACACGAAACCTTGATATGGGCAACAAAATCCAAAAATTCGAACTATACATTTCATTACCATTCAATGAAAGTGATGAATGATGATTTGCAAATGAGAAGCGATTGGCTTATACCTATATGTCAAGGAGAAGAAAGAATCAAAGTGAACGGACAAAAGGCACATTCAACACAAAAACCTGAAGAGTTGTTGTATAGAGTAATTATTTCAACTTCGAATCCTGATGATATAGTATTCGATCCATTTTCAGGCAGCGGAACAACAGCGGCAGTTGCCAAAAGATTAGGTAGAAAATTTCTTGCTTTTGAAAAAGAATCGTTTTACGTTCAAGTTGGTAGCGAAAGAGTTGAAAAAATTAAACCAATAGAAAGTTCATTATTAGAATATAAAATTGAAAAAAAAAAGCCCAAAGTGCCATTTGGTAACTTAGTTGAAAAGGGCTACATACAAATTGGTGAAAATCTATTCTCAAAAGATGGTAAATATAAAGCACAAGTTCAAGCTGATGGTTCATTAGTGTATGGTGAAATCACAGGGTCTATTCACAAGGTCAGTTCAACAATACTTAACAAAGAAAGCAATAACGGATGGACGTTTTGGTATGTGAAAAGGCAAGATGGTATGATCTGTATTGACGAATTACGCTGTGATTATGAAATTAAGTTCTCAATGAGAAGCAACGATATTCACTCTAAAAGCTATGTTTATATGTGAAATAAAATATAAAACATTAGTTAAAGTAATAAATAAAAAATTAGAAAAAATAAATAAATAATTTTAAGAAAATAATATTTATGCTATAATAAACTTAAATTATTAATTTACAAAATACTTGGCATAAAAAAATGAAAGTAAATCAAGATAAAATAGATAAAATCAATCAATTAAAAAAAGAGAAAAATGCTGTTATTCTTGCTCACTTTTATCAAGAAGGTGATATTCAAGATTTGGCAGATTATGTTGGCGATTCTCTTGCCTTAAGTCAAGTAGCTCAAAAAGTCGAAGCGGACGTAATTCTTTTTGCAGGTGTAAACTTTATGGCTGAAACTGCCAAAATTTTAAATCCTTCTAAAAAAGTAATCGTTCCAGATGTTAAAGCAGGTTGCTCGCTTGCGGATTCTGCGGGACCAAAAAGATTTAAAGAATGGCGAGAAAAATATCCCGATGCTGTTGTTGTTAGCTATATTAATACAACTGCGGAAATCAAAGCAATGTCCGATATTATTTGCACTTCTTCGAATGCAGTAAAAATAGTTAATTCTATCCCTAATGATAAATTAGTGCTGTTTGCTCCCGATAAATTTTTAGGCTCATACGTCCGTCAAGCAACAGGTCGTGAAATGGTGCTTTGGGATGGAACTTGTCAAGTTCATGAGTTTTTTTCAGAATCCAAAGTAATCGAATTAATGGAAGAATATCCCGATGCTGAGGTATTAGCACATCCAGAATGTCCTCCCAGTATTTTAAAGTACGCGAATGTGATTGGTTCGACTACGAAAATTATACAAAGAGCGGTTGAAAGCACCGCAGACAAGTTTATTATTTTAACCGAACCCGGTGTAATACATAAAATGAAAAAGCTTGCCCCTGAAAAAACATACATAGAAGTGCCAAATTTGAATGGGTGCAGCTGCAATGAATGCCCATATATGCGATTGAACACCATTGACAAAATTATTCACTCTCTCGAAACTTTACAAACAGAAATATTGATTGATGAAGAAATTAGATTAAAAGCATTAAAACCAATTCAAAAAATGTTGGAGTTAAGTTGATAAATTATCCTCAATACAAAGATTTACCTGAAAATTACATAAAAAGCAAAATTCAGGAATTTTTAGAAGAAGATTGTCCCAACGGGGATATTACGACAGAATTAACAATTCATCAAGACGAAGTTGCCAAAGCGATTATTTCGACAGAAGAAGAGACTGTTTTTGTTGGTGAAAAAGTATTGCCATTTTTCTTTGACGAAAATTTTAATTTTAAGCTTTTCTTTAAAGATGGGGTAAAATTAAAAAGAGGGGCAATTATTGCCGAAGTAACTGGTAAGGCACAAGCAATACTAAAAATTGAGCGCACTTTATTGAATTTATTGCAAAGGATGTGTGGAATTGCTTCACAAGTTAGACAATTTACTGAACTTGCTGATAAGTTTAATGTTCGCATATTAGATACTCGCAAAACTGTACCAGGGTTGAGATTATTTGATAAATATGCAGTTGCTGCCGCAGGAGGTTATAACCATAGATTAGATTTATCTTCGGGCATTCTAATTAAAGACAACCATTTGTCAAATAAGGATTTAAGATACTTGCTTATCAATATTAAAAATAAAAATACTTCTAATTTGCCGATTGAACTAGAAGTAGATAATTTTGAACAGTTGGCAATTGGATTAGAAATTGGTGTAGATGGCTTTTTATTAGATAATTTAAAACCTGACAAAGTAAAAGATGCCGTGGCGCTTATTCGTAATTCTACTAATGGTAACAAAATTTTTATTGAAGCATCAGGCGGCATTAATCTTATCAATTTCGAAGCATATTTAAATACAGGAATTAATGCTATTTCAATAGGCTCTTTAACGCATTCCGTTAAATCTGCAAATATTCATATTGAATTCAAACATTTATGAATTTAATTTCATTATAAATATTTAGAATTGCAATTTTGAATTTTCAATATTAAATAAAATAAAGTCAAATAAAATAAAGTCGAATAAAATTTTTTTATATTAGAAAATCTTTAAAAAGTTTCAAATTTGACAAAAATTTATTAAATTTGAAATTCCTAGAAAAAGGGAAAAAGAAAAACAAATAAATTGAATTTATAAAAAATTAAGTAAAAATGTGTAAATAAGTTTGTGTGTAGATTTGTGTAATAATTTCAACACTGTTTATTTAAACAAACAAAAGATAAAAAAAAAGATGAAATTTCAAGTAAAAAAAGCAAGAAAAGTGCTTTAATTTTGAATTTTACCATTAATTTTGTAAAGGTAAAAAAGTCTAAAAAGGAATTTAGAAATGTATAAAATACGCCCGTAGCTCAATTGGATAGAGTGTTGGATTCCGGTTCCAAAGGTTAAGGGTTCGAGTCCCTTCGGGCGTACGTCTCGGGGGAATTCAAGAAAATTAAAACGAGGAAATATGAAAAAACAAAGTGAAAAAAATATGCAAAATCCAAATGAAGAAGTTCAAAACAAGGTAGGATTTGAGGAAGAATCTAATATAGAACAGATTCTGAAAAAGTATAAAAATCAAGTAATAATCGGTGTTGTAGCAGTTGTAGTAATTGTGTTACTTTCTGTATTTTTATTTAATTCCAATACAAAAAAATCAGAAGAAGCTTCATTATTGCTATCTAGAATATTGCCATATTATGAACAAGGTGCTTATGATGTATCTTTAAATGGTGATAAGAAGATAGATGTTCGTGGTCAATCATTGAAAGGTTTAATATACATTGTCAATGAATATAAAAGTACCGAAGCAGGAAAACTAGCAGCGCTTTACACAGGAAGTGCATTAGTAAATTTGCATAAATATCAAGAAGCAACAGAATACTTTGATATAGCAATGGACAATGCTTCAAAAGTTGTTAAACAAGGTGCAAGTGCAGGTATGGGACAAATAAAAGAATATGAAAAGAACTACAAAGAAGCAAGTGATTATTACCTAAAAGCATCTGATTTTGCAATTGATAACGAAATCAAAGCGCAATATACGCTTTATTCAGCAATTTGCTTAGAAAAGGCACAAGACAAAAATAATGCAGAAAAACAGTACAAAATAGTTTTAAATTTAGCACCAAATTCTGAATATTCAGAGTTTGCAAAAGAAGGTTTAACAAGACTTGGCATAGTTATTGATTAAACATTTAGATTATTTAAATACGAAAATAATGAAAATATTTATAATTAAACAAATGTTAGAATTAGTGGAGGTATTATGAAACGATTGTTTCGCCTAAGTATCCTAATGGTACTTCTGGGGGTTCTATCTTTTGGCACAATACTCGCTCAAAAGCAAGTTTTTGTATCAGGAAGAATAGCTCCCGGAGACGTTCGGATATTTGTAAAAGACTCGGTTTACATAATTGATAGGGACTATGTAATTGGTGGTACCCTGATTATTGAACCAAGTACAACAGTGTATTTCTACCCAAATGGTAGAATCATAGACTCAACCGGCGGTAGAATTATCGCTGATGGTTATGCTTCATCAAGTTATACCGCAAACCCAGGTGGATTAAACCCAATTGCACCAGGTTCGCCGTACGATGGATATTCTGATCCTGGTTATTTTCTTTATAATACAGGTTCAGTTAAAACAGTTAATGTTACTACTTCAAGAGATTTAACTGTTAACCCATCAAAATACAACTATTTATTTAATGTTGTATTTGATACTTTAAATAAGAAAATTATTGACCTTGCAGATCCAACAGACCCATCTGGTGTTTATGGCAATTATCAAGGCAATAATAATCTTATAGTTATTAGCTTTGAGCAAGCAATTATGTGGCAAGCTGCAAGATTGCAATTTGCTCCAAGTGATGTAAATATTAAAATGAATCCTTGGCAAAGAATTAATCAAGGTCAAATTAATGTTCAAAATGGAGAAATTAAATTTATTGGTTCACCAGTTTCAAATTTCTCTCGTGAATGGGGACACTTTATAATTCTTCCAGGTGCTCGTGCTGCATTCTTTAGATATGCTTCTTTCAATGGATTTAGAAAAGATACTACAGTTGATAACAAAGGCTTATATAATGTTAATGCTTATCCTTGGGCCGCAACAGTTAATAAAGAGTTGAATCAATTAACAAATGGTGCTGGTGGTGCGATTACTACTTTTTCATCACGTACTTGGTTGATTGATGTAACATTCAAAAATAATATGGCTCGTTATCGTGGTGGTGCATTGCAAATTTTGCAAGCTCCAGAAGGTTTCCCTGTAGCTTCAACTACACTTGATTACTATCCACTTGATAAGAACCCAAATATTACAAATAAAGATTTATCTTTATCTTCAATCTTATCAAAGAATCCAGTTCTAAGAACAGATAATATTGATGAAACAACAGCAGAACCATTATCTGATAATGATAGAATGGCTTATGATGATGGACGTTTAGCATTGTATTTAGGACGTATTCGTGGATTAAAGATGGACCACAACTACGTTCAAATTGCAAATGTAGTTACAAAGAATATTGGTGGTGTAATGGTTGTTACTGATGATGTTGACAACCCAGCTAATTACCCACAAAAATATGGTAACGGTGCTTTCGGTGGAGCAATATATATTGCTGGTCGTGATGAAAATCGTCAAATTGAAGTTGGCCTTGGTATTAATGATGCTATTAAAATTAACGGAACAACAGTTCAATTCCCTAAATACGATACATTTATAGCAACTATGAACTTTGCTGCAAACTTCCAACAAGCAGGTAGTAGCGAAGGTGCTCGTGGTGGTGCATTATATATTGGCGACTATACATCAATGATAGTTGCTGGTGAATATTCACAAAATGAAACATACACTAAATTTATGCAAGATGCTAATAATGGTAAAAATAGTGGTTACTACTCAATGGGTGGTGCTATCTTCTTAAGCCAAACACAAGGCAGATTGCAAATTCATGGTGGTCCTCGTCGTGCTGATTATAATAATAGTACATTATTCTATGATAATAGAGCAGGTGCTGGTGGAGCAATCTATGTTGATGGAAATGCTTTCCCGGATAAATCACCTATTATCGGTGGAACTGATTTACCTCTTGATGCTCGTAATTTTGGTTTCGGTATTAAATTTAATCAAAATAAAGCAGTTTCTTGGGGTGGTGCTATATTTACTAATCGTAATTTCTGGATTAATGGTTCTGGTGGAACTCAATCAGGCGCTTTAATCGGTTATGATGGAAACTATTCAGTTGTATTTGATGGAAATACTGCCGGTTATGCAGGTGGTGCGATTCATGTTTCTATACCTGTTAGCGATATTACTCCATTAAGTCAAAGAACAGTTCAAATGTTTAGAACTCGCTTTTTAAATAATACAGTTGGCGAAGATATAACTGGCGATAACCGTTTAGAAGTTCGTGGTGGTGGTGCTATTTATGCTCTTAACGCTGAACTCAACTTACTTAAAGGCGTTGAATTTAATGCTAACGCAGTTCGTAATGGTAATGGTGCCGCAATTGCATTCATTAACCCTACAAATGAAGTTAAAAGATATTTCTTGTCAGATGTTGATGTTGCTAACTTAAATGAATCAACTGGTTTAGTTGATGGTTATACTTCAACAAATGATATCTTTACTTATAATACAAATATTCCTGCAACAGCATCTATGCTCACTCGCTTTATTGATAATAAAATATCTATTGATGATGATATTTTACAAAGTCAAAGCGGTAGCGGTGCAACTCAACTCTGGCAAGGTACTGCTCAAACAACTGAAAAATTGTTAGGTACTTATTGGATTAATCCAAGCAATGGAGTTGCTGTTGGCTATAATGGAATTATTGTTCGCTTTACTAATGGCGGTACAAATTGGTCATATCCATCTTCACCAACTTCATACAGATTAGAATCTGTTATTTTCACAAATGAAAGTACTGGTTTTGCTGTTGGTGACCGTGGAGTAATTTTAAAAACTGATGATGGTGGTTATAATTGGAGAATTATCGCTGGTGTACCAACTGATAAATGTATCCAAGATGTTAATTTTGTTGGTACAAACTATGGATTTGCTGTAACTGAAAATGGTCAAATATTAGTTTCAACAGATGCTGGTGAAACTTGGACATTAAAACACAATACATCAAATTCATTAAATGGTGTGTACTTCAAAACTAACTTAATCGGTTATGCAGTTGGACAAAATGGTGCTGTATTAAAAACAGTAGATGGTGGTTTAAACTGGGTTGTTGTTTCAATCCCTGGATTGCATGATGACTTAAATAAAGTAATCTTTATCAATAACTCAACTGGTTTTGCTGTTGGTAAAAATGGAACTTTGATTAAAACAGTAGATGGTGGCGATACTTGGGATATTACTAATACAGGTACTCCATATACTTTACAATCTATTTCATTCTATGGCACAAGCGTAGGTTATATCGCTGCACAATATGGTACAATATTAAAAACAACAGATGGTGGTGCAACTTGGAATGCTTTAACAAGTGGTACAAGCTATAGTGTTAATGATATTAATGTTGTAGATGCTAATACAATTTATGCAGTTGGCGATGTAGGAATGTTATTGAAAACAACAGATGCTGGTGCAACTTGGAACAATATGAAACCAGCAGATCAAAGTTACGTAGATGTTAAAAGATACCATCAAGAAATTAACTTCCCAGAAAATGGTGTAGGTCTTGGTGCTGGTATTTACATATTAGATAGATTAACTGATAAGTTTGTTCCTCGTCAGGATAGTATTATGTTTAACCGTGTTCGTTTTGAAGGAAACGAATCATACACAGGTTCTGCAATCTATTCAGATAATTATGATTTAAAACTTATCTTTAACCGTTCATTAATTACAGATAACACTGCATTATCAGAAGTTGGCAAAGCACAAAATTATATTACTGGTGCAGTATTCCAAGATGCCCAAAAGAATGTAACTGGTAATTTTGCATCAAGTGATTTAGCAGGTGCTACAATTTATGGTGAGGTTCAAGGACCATTACCTTACTCAATTTTCTCAGAAGCTGCTAACTCAATTTATGGTAACCAAGCACGTTTCTTAATTAGATTACCAGATGCTCCAAATACAAAAGGTATTTTGGCTGGTACAACTGGTATTGGATTTGGTGGAACAGATACATTACGTGGAAATTATTGGGGACATACCGAAGCTGATGTAAATTTAGCACTCTCCAATATGAAAATAAAATTCTACAATGAAAACACTGGTGAAACACAAGAATATGATAATGTTGTAAATGAAACCTTCTTCATTGAAAAAGGCGATACTTCATATTTACCATATATATATCCAGCAACAAGTGACCCACGTAATCAAGGTCCATTTGAAATGTATGGTACAGTTATGAATGGAACAGTAGAACAAGTTAAGGAATTCGTTTATACACCGATACCTGCTAAAAATGGAGTTGATGAAAATACAACAGACGCAATGTCAATTCCAGAAAAATACTTGTTCTCAGGAAGAATATACGATATTTATGATAAAGGAACTGATATAAAAACAGCTGACTACAGCAAACGTAGATTAGTTCCAATTGAAGATTTTGCAGTTGGTATTCCACCAATCGTAAAAAGATATACAGACAACACAATGCCATCATACGGTAAATATATCAAATTGTGGACACGTGACCCATATTATGTAGAAAGTGGTTCATATCCTCAATTATCTGCATTGCAAACTGAATTCCATGCAGATAAAGATGGTAATTACTATCATCCAATAGGTTATCCATTATATATGGAAGCTAGTGTAGATTATAGTGGTGATGATAATACAGTAAATAATGATTATCATTTATTAAATCAAACAGTTTATTTTGTAATTAATGAAACAACTGGTGATTATATCCGTGTTCCATTAACACAAGTAAGCGAAGTTGCACCAAGTAACGAAGTATTTCGTGCAACAGTTGAATTAGTACCTGATTTATCAAGAAGAAATGCAAATCCATTAATTAGAAGAACTGCAGAAGGTTTAGCAAATTATGGAACAGGTCCATTCTTGTTAGAAAACTTGTTCCGCAATCCATATAAAGAAGATGCAGGTGCATTACAAGGACGTAAATATATTGCTGATTATCAACAATTTGGAACAGTTCCTGATTTGTTCAGCAATAGACTTGGTATGCCTCAATCTAATTTCTTAAATGGCATTTCAAATACAACATTCTTTGCAGGCGAAAAATATACTGCTCTTCCAGTAAATGTTGGCGATGTTGTAAGAATAATTTCACGTACTTCATTATGGAGAGATGGTGCAAATAAAGCTTATGAAGATGGTATTTCATTTGTAATTACAGGAAGCACAGAACCTCCAGTATTTACGGGTAATATACCAACATTAGATAATGTAACACCAAAAGAATTTAAAGATAAAATCTTCGTATCAGAAGATAGATCATATCCTGCTGATATTTCTGCTCCATACAGTCAATTAGATGATCCAACACGTCGTGGTCGTGATTCTATAATTACTATTACAGCAATTGATCCAAATCAATTATATGACCCACGTTCTTGGGATAATAATAATTGGTCAAATCAATATCCACAAATTACTTATTCTTGGTCAGTAGATCAAAACTCAGCAGCTTATCGTTGGTTATTAGCAGATACAGTTAAATCAAGCAGTGATATGACTTGGGGAGCAAGAGGATATATCCATTTACATGGACAACCTCTGAATCCTTATGTAGTTCCTGGTGGTGATTCTGTTACAGTTGGAGCTGCAAACTATCCTCCAAACTTTAGAACACTTGATTCATTGAAGGCTGTTGGTGCACCACAAGATGTTATCGATAGATTTATTGAAACATTCCCATCATATTACAGTTCACCTGTTTATGATGTAGCTAATGCAAGATTCCTACAACAAGATACAATTGATTTTGGAAAGAGTTATACACGCTTCCAAGGCTTCCGTATATTTGTAGTTGATAGTGTTCCTAGATTTATTGACCCAGGTACACCACAAACAGAGTTGGGTCCAGTAAAAGTTATTACAAATCTTGATACACGTCAAACAGAAGATAAATACTATACTCCATCTGTTTATACTTGTAAGACAACTGCTGATGGTAGATTGATTGCAAACTTAACGGACAAATTGAGATTCCAAATAGATTTAAATACTGATGACGAAAATGAAGATAGCTGGGCTACAAAGTGGAATTGGACTTATGGTCGTACAGCTTATGGCTTTGCAAATACTTCCATTAGACCAGTTGAAAGAGACACCTCTGTAATTGATACAACATATTATAGTGGCGATGAATTCGGTCAAGGTGGTCCAGGTAATGTTATTATACAAACTAAACCAGCATGGATGAACTATAATAATATGTATTTCTATGGATCAGATACAGAGAAAGATACTTACGGTTCAGACTTTACTACATTTGGAAGATTAAATATAAGAATCCCGAGAAATCAAGTTATGCCTTATTTAATTCCACAAAATCAAACTAATATGTCCTTAAATACAGATACAACATTTGTAATTGCTTGTAATGACGGACATGGTGGAGTAACAAATAAGAGATTAGATTTGTTTATTAACGTTCAACCACAAATAACAACAACTTCGTTGCAAGATGCAACAGAAGGAACAGATTATAATCCACAATTACTTGATTCGACAAAGAGAATTATGATTTATGATCCAAACTTTGGACAAAAACATAAATATTCATTAGTATATGTTGATGATAGTAGAGCAACAATTGCAATTGATGATTGTTTCTCGGATGCAGGTTCATTTGATTTAACAAACTTAAAAACTACACCAAAATGGTTAAAAATTGACAAAGAAACTGGTTTGTTATACGGAACTCCAGGAGTAAAAGATTCACCAGCAAATATATTAGTAACTGTTGTTGTTGAAGATGAAAATGGATTACGTGATTTGAAACAAATACCAATGAAAGTCAATTCAATTAATCATAATCCATATATCGCAGGTGTTCCACCTGTAAGATGTATTGATTACGGTAAAGAATATCAAGATTACGTAAAAATCATTGATCCAGATTTAATGAGAAATAATTCAACAGAAACTATTACACTAACATTGACAGATGGACGTGATAATCCAATTACATCAGACTTGTTAACTATCGATCCACAAGTTATTACTGGTGACGGCGTAAATGATACAGTTCAAGTAAAATTGTCAACATCGAAATTTGCACTTAATCCAGAAAAAGATGGTAAAATTACAATTCATATAATTGCAACTGACAAAGCAGGAAAATCAGATACATTGACATACAGATTACAAATTTCACAAGAAACTGACTTTGTATGTAATATCAATGTAACAAATGCACGTGGAGCAACACAAGTACTTCAATTCGGTACATCATCACAACCAAATGCAAAAGGTGGTGTAACAACAGGTGATGGAACAGATAGCCCAGATTTCTTAGGTTATTTAGACTATGACTTATGTGAATTTGAATTACCACCATTGCCACCACTTGATGTATTTGATGCTCGTTGGTTAATACCATTAAGAAACGGAACACTACGTAATATCTATCCAGTTGCTACTGGTACAACTCCAAGACAAGAAATCTACAAAGCTAGATTCCAAGCTGGTGGAGAAAATGGTGGAACATCAACATTGTACCCAGTAACAATTAGTTGGAAACCAAGTGAAGTTCCAACAGTGGATAATACACAAGCTAATCCAACCGGTTCAGTATGGTACATCAGAGACTTCTCATCTAATGGAAATATATTCAGTTTTGAAATGACACAACCAGATAAGAAGTTCAAGAAAACAGCTGATATCGTTAGTGGATTTAGTTCACAAGACCCAACATTGTTCCAAATTATTATCAATAATCCATCACTTAACTCATTTATCATTCTTCATGACTGGTTAAATAGTGTAGATGGAAATCAAACAATCGTTAGTGGAATAAATTCAGTTAATCCTAATCCAGTATCAAATAACTCAGTTATTACTTATGGAGTTGATAAACCTGCACAAGTGAAATTAGATGTTGTTGATAATTTAGGAAACATTGTAATGACATTAGATGATTCGTACAAAACAGTGGGAACTTACACATTGAACTGGAATGGTATTGACCAAAGTGGTAGAGCATTACCATCAGGTGCATATACTATTAGAATGTTAGTTGGTAATGAAACATCAACTTACCCAGTAGTTGTAGTTCGCTAATCTTCATAAATTTGGGTTGCTCTTATAAAAAGAGCAACCCAAAGTGAAGAATAATAGGAATATTATAATTAAAATAAAGGAGTTAAATATGAAGAGATTATTCAAAATAACTATCAGACTGATGATATTCTTTCTGATAGTTGGAATAACGACTCAACTGAAAGCACAAGTTTTTGGAGAATTCGATACAGTTAGAGTGGTAACTTCAATATATCAACCTTTGAATCCTAATGATACAGGGGTTGTTGTTATACCACGTGATGAATTCGGGTTACCACCAAATTTTGATGTTCCTGATTATGATGATGGTTATAAACAAATTGATATTGGATTTGATTTTGAATTCAATGGAGAAGTTTATAATAAATTATGGATTAACATCAATGGCTTTGTTACTTTCGGGAAGAAAGAAAACAATACAATACAATTGCCACCATTTTTACCACCAAAGGATCCAGATGGATTGTTCCTTGATGCAAACTCATATCCTGTAAATGTTATTGCACCTTACTGGGGAGATCACTATTACAGAGGACTAGAAGATTTGAATGCAAGAAACTTTAAACCATCTTCAATTTTATACTATACTGATGGTAATGTGTTAATCATAGAGTGGAAAGACTTAAACATCAATTACAATTATCAGGGAAAAGATTTAAAGAACAGTATTGGTAATTTCCAATTAAAATTATTTAAATCTAATGACCCTTATTCAAAACAAGGCGATATAGAATTCCATTATGGATTAGTTGGAGGTAATCAATATTTACAATCAACTGATGATAATAGAATTGTAACAAAAGGTGCTACAATTGGATTAAAAGGAGAAGGGAAAATCGTAGGAACAGATGCTGATTTTATTAACGCATTTTATAATGATGTGTTCTTTGCTGCAAATCCAACAGTTCCTTATACTGCAACAAATACAACAAAATCATATTCAAATGATTGGCCACCAACAACTGTAAAAGAAGCTAAATTCTACTTTAAAGCATTCAAGAGCTTTAATATTGAAGAGTTCTGGGGTGATGGTGATGTTGATTTCTCGAAAGCACCAGGAAACAAAAACTATAACTATGGCTATCCAATTCAAGCAAAATACGTTACAGTAAACGATGCTAGATTAATTATGAAATCTGTTGCAACAGAAACTCCATTAGATCCAATACGTCGTCGTGCTGCTTATCATGGTGATGTAAACCATAATGGTCGTTATTACTATGATGCAAATGGTGTTCGTAAAGATATTACTACTCAAAGTGATAACTACGCTGATGACCTTCCAAGTGAAGTTAGTTCTATTAAGCAAGTGTTGTTTGAAGCTAATGAATATGATGCCGCTTTAATATTATCTTATATTGCAGCAAAAATTCCTGAACTTCCATGGTTACTTGATACAACTATAATTAGAGGTAAAACATCTGCAGAACTATCTAAATTTGATATTAATACAGGTGCAGTGAATTCATTAGGTAATAACTTATATGAAATTCCTGTTTATTTGAATCAAAACTTAGAAGGTGCACTTGGCTTGCATGCTAAACTTGATGGTGAAATTGTAAGTGTTAATTCAACTTCTGATTTGATGACTACTTATAATGGCGGTAATTTAGTTTTAGCTGGTAGTGGTAAATTTGACACGTCTGACCCAATTGCAAGCGTAATTGTAAAAACTAATAATAATACTATTGCAATGAATGATGTACGTTTAAATGATGTGCAAAAATCTAACAAGAAAATTGCATTGAATGGCAACGTAGATTTGACAGGATTAAGCGTTACAACTATTTCTAATCCCGTGAACTCAAGTTCAATCAGCTTTGTAGTGAATATACCAGATAATGGAAATTATTCATTAAAAGTTTATGATATGTTCGGTAAAGAAGTAGCAGTAGTTGCTAATTCTGAATTTGCAAAAGGTTCTTATGTACTTAATTTATCAAATACATTAAGCACAGGTGCTTATTTCTATAAAATAGAAGGTAATGGAAATACAGCAACTGGTAAAATGATAGTTGAATAGAAAAGTTCATTGAAATGAAAAGAATATTCTCGCCGGTAATATTAATTGTAACACTGGTACTTTTAAGTGCCGGCGGGAAATTATTCTCACAATTTGTCCCTTATATTCAAGTAAATCAAATTGTAGATGCTTGTGACAGTGTCTCAAAAATAAGGTTGATACTTTCAGTGAATATAGGTGCAATTGCGAAAAGTGATTCGTTGTATGGGTACGATTTAGAAATTAAATATGACCCTACAAAAATAAAAATATTAAATTATTTAGCGGGAAATACACTTTCCGAGTTCTTTGAAGAAAGAAGTTTTAATTTTGCTCTTGATAGCAATACAATAAAAGGATATGCTACAACATTTAATTTTAACTATCCTCCTTCTTATGGAGATAGCATATTAATTGCTTTCTCTGCCGAGTGGATTGGTGGTAATTGTGCTGATAGCAGTATAGTAAGCTTAACAGGATTGAATTTTACAGAAGAATTCAAGAAAAAGATGAGTGATTCATTAGGTTATGGAGTTGTTTATTCTATGCCTTTTAAAAATCCTAATAGGATAGCGAGTATTACTAATGATAAAAAAACTGTTTACCTTACTGATAATCAAAATGAGTTTAACTATAATTTAAAATTGTTGCTACCTAACTATAATTACTTTAAACAATTGGAATTAGACTTTAATGCAAAAGACACAATTTTAATTGATGGAATAACTCCAACAAGCAACAATTTGAAAGTTGATAAAATAGCAGATAATGACTTCTTGATTACCAATAATTCTGAAAATTCAATAAACGAATTAGATTTATTAGTTCAAGCACAATATTTGTTGAAAGATACTATAAAAAATTATCCTTTAATGTTAAATTTAGTTAAATTTAACGATTGTAGTTGCATATTAGATTTTACGCAAGAACAATTATTAATAAATAAAGACTCTAATTTTGTGAATGTTGTTTTAGAAAAAAATACAGAACAGATTTACAATAATTCAGATGAAATTATAATTAATAATTCGGATAACCAAATAAATAAAGTAGTGGTTTTCAATGTTCTTGGTGAGCAAATATATAATAAAGATGCATATAACGAGAGTGAAATTAAAATTTCTACACAAACACTAAATAAAGATGTATATTTTATATTAATATATAAAGGTAACAAAATTGAAAAATATAAGTTTTATAAATGTTAATAAACAAAATAAGGAGTTTGTAATGATGAAGATTTTCTCGCTATCACGCTATGGTGGGAAAGTATTTGGGCTACTTTTCTTAGCTATGTTTTTAGTTACCGCAACAGCAGAAGCTATTGTAACTAGACCACAATCGCCCGTACTTTCATTAACGGCTGATATGGAAGGATACGACAATACAATCTACCCAGATGGTAGATTATGGATTCCTCCTTCATCCGCAACAGAAAGAGAAATTTTGGTGCCTGTATTTATCCAAAATAACTTTTTCACATTTGACGCAACACAATATGTAGTACCCCCAATTTATAGCTTTACTTTTTCTGTATTTTATGACGCAGCGGCAGTACAAGCAACAGGTGTTCAAACAGAGCACCCAGATTATATGGGGAATATTCTTTCATTGAATGGTACTATTGATGAGGATCCTCCATTAGCTTATGGATGGAATATTACTTGGAATGACCAACAAGATTGGAACTTCTGGAAGTATATTGACTATGATACTTGGAATCAAATTAAAGATGCTCCTGGTACACAAGTAAAACGTGGTCGTAGAATTACCATTACTGGAACATCAGTAACACCAATGAGACATAATGATCCAATGTTCACAGATCAATGGTATGTTTTATTATACATCAAATTTAAAATTATTGGTAAACAAAATATTGGTGATCCTAACACAACTTATTTGCAAACACCAATGTATATTTCACCTGATGAAATCAAATACAATGATTTAGATGTTACTAAACAACTAGCTTATGAAGGATTTTCACACATATATAAGAACCCAGCAACAGATTATCCTTCGCTGTCTGCTTATCCAGGTCTTGGTGGATTAGATAATGAAGGATTAGTTCAACCCGATTTGTACTTGAAAGAGCCTTATAAACCAGGTTCAATTATGGTTCGTATTTCCAACGGAGAACCTGAATTTTGGTTCCCATCAGATGCTAATGGCAACTATTCTATTACAAGAGTAGGTGATGCTGAATGGAGTTTAGATCAAATTATCACAATTGATTCAAATAATACAACTAACCTTGTTGGAAGACAGAAAATTGTTATATCAAATGATGTTGAACGTTCCCGCTTGAACTACGTTTCAATAGAATCAGACCAACCTTGGCTTATGACTACAACTGATGATGATGGAACAGCTCGCAGAGCACGTTCAATTAAATACTTAGATAATGATATTTTAGGAGTATTGAATGATCCAGCTGGAAATGCTACAATAGGTCAAGGTCCATTTAATTTAAATATTATTTGTGACCCAACTAAATTGAACTTAAATGACCCAACTGATGGTGAAAAAACTGGTGTTCACGTAGGATATTTAACATTTAAATCTCCAGTTGCAAAATACAACAATGTTAGATTAAAAGTTACATTTATATATGTTCGCCCACCTTATGAACCAGCAGGACCTAAGAATGTAACTGGTTATCCAGGTGGAATATTCTTAACAATCCGTAACTCACGTGGCGCACAAGGCGATGTGAAAAATTTAGTTTTTGGAACAGGCTATCGAGCTACTAATGGCGTTGATTCACTCTTTGGTGAATATCACCCAGCTACTGGTATTGATACAACAGTATTTGATGCAAGATTCTATCCTTACGCACCTATATATCCTAATGAAGCTGCAAAATATCCAAATGGTTTTGGAGATTTTTCGCCTAATGTTAAAGCTCCATACACTGCTTCCCGTGATATTCGTGATTATAATTATAATGGTTCACATATTTTCTACGTTAAATTTAATGCTGGTGGAGTAAGCAATTATCCAGTAGTACTTACTTGGGATACTCGTCAATTCCCTGATGGAGCAAGAGTATTTTTAAGAGATACTTTAAATGGACAACTCTTCCAACCAATTGATATGAGAACTGGTACTCCTACTGACGGACAAGGTTATATTCGTTCATTTACTTTCCAAGATGCTTCGATTAATTCATTCATTATTGAATATACTTTACCAAAAGATATAAAATTTGTTGATGCAAATGATCAACCAATTATTAAGAAAGGTTGGAACTTTATTTCTTTACCTGTACGTCCAGTGAACACTACTTGGAATGTAGTTTATCCACATGCAATCAATATACCTTACTTCTTCTCTCAAAATCAATATCAACAAGAAGCAAATTTGAGAGTTGGAGTTGGTTATTTTGTTAAATATGGTGATTCGGTAGATAAAAACTTTACTGGTTCGTCATTTACTTTAATTCAAGCACCTTATGACGCAATTAAAGTTTATCCAGGGGATGCTCCTGATGTTGATGACCCAACAATTAGTGGCGGTTGGAATGCTATTGGTTCTGTTTCTACACCTGTTAATATTACAAGTGGGTTACAATTTACTCAATTTGAAAAATCACCTGTTCCTACACCTGATTATTCATTGAAATATGGTGTTTGGGGTTATAATACAGATAATGGTTATAAAGAAGTTTCAGAAATTTTACCTGGATTAGCATATTGGGTTAAAGTTAATGGAACTGGTTATTTGAAATTAATTGGTGGAACACCTAAATCAAGTGTAGATATCAATTCAAGTAAACAAGATATATTATCTGCTACTTCAAAATTAACTATTGCAGATAATGCACAACATGTGAATACACTTTATTTGACAAACAACAATACAATAGATGCTTCAATATTCGAATTACCACCTGTACCACCTGCTGGTTTGTTTGATATTCGCTTTAGTAACAATTTGTATTTAAGTAATTCTAATGTAAGTGTAGTAAAATTACAAGGTGTTGCTTATCCAGTATTGTTTACAATGGATAATCCAAATGCAAATTATGTAGTTACTGATGCAGTATCTGGTAAAGCTTATGGCACAATCAACAAAAATAATAAATCAATTATCATTGATAATACTACTTTTGGTGCCATAAAGATTGAAAAATCAAGTATTGTTTCTAACTTGGCTATTTCAGTATATCCTAACCCAGTTAATAATATTTCAAGTGTAGATTTTGCTGTTGTAGAAAATGGTAATGCTACTTTGAAATTATATAACGAAGTAGGAAATGAAGTTATGACTCTTGCTAATGGAACATATAATAGTGGTGTTTATTCAGTTTCATTGAATGCCGCTACTTTACCTTCTGGTACTTATATGTTGAAATTAACTAATGGTTCAAACTTCCAAGTAGTAAAAGTAAACATTGTAAAATAAAAATGTAGTGATACGTTTAAATGGGTAGTAGGTATTCCTGCTACCCATTCTTTTTTAAGTAGAAAGTAAAAAAATGAAGAAAAGATACAATTTAAATTTATTTTTTATTATCACATTAGTTTCTGTGATTGTTCCTGTCTTCTCAATAAAAGCACAATTAAATCAAAATGTTTTTGTGCAAATTTTATTAGAAAACGATAAAAATAAACCTTGGGAAAATTTATACTTTGGTATTGCTCCTGATGCTACTGATGGTATGGATTCAGTTTATAATGAATACGAAATTCCTGATATACCATTGCCTGCGGGAATATTTTATGCAGTGATGCTTACTTACAGCCCAACAGAAAACAAAGATATTTGGTCATATCGTAGTATTGTAGGACCCTCAAAGGACAAGGATTCAGTGAAATTTATGAGGGAATTTAGGTTTAAAGTATTTTATGGAAATGGGACTTATGTCCGAATGAGCTGGCAAAAACTACCGAAATATCTTGATTCTGCTATTATTTCTGACCCTTATGGAGCTTGGTTTAAAGTTAATATGGCAGACAAAGATTCTGCGACCAATTCAGAAATATTAGTTGACCAATTCAATATTTATGCTTACTATAATCTTGACCCGAACTCTGTACAAGTGGTTCAAGAAAAAAATTCAATAATTTATCCCAATCCTGCAAAAGATTTTTTAGTTATTAATTCTGATGATGATATAAAATCTATAGAGATTTGTAATATTTTAGATTTTAAATTGTTATTACGTATTAATTATGACAATTCTCCAATTAATATTTCAAATTTAGAAAATGGCACGTATTTTTTAAAATTGATTAATTCTAAAGGGAAAATATCGGTCAAAAAACTTGTAATATTAAGATAAAATATACAATTAAATGGAAAACGAAAGAAATTACAAACCATATAAAAAATATATTAATAAAGAACATATAAATAGTTCTGAGAAAAGTATTTATTTGTCAATAATAGTTCCACTCCTAAATGAAGAAGAATCACTTCCAGAATTAGTTTTACAAATAGAAGAAGTTATGGAAAAATCCAATATAAGGGATTATGAAATAATATTTGTTGATGATGGTTCTATTGACAATTCATTTGAAACTATAAAAAAATTAAAACAGACCAATTCGAATATACATTGTATTAGATTTAGACGGAATTATGGGAAATCTGCCGCATTATCTGTAGCATTTGAATCGGCGAAAGGAAGAGTTGTTGTTACAATGGATGCAGATTTACAAGATGACCCGAAAGAGATTCCTAACTTAATTGATAAACTTAACCTTGGGTATGATTTAGTCTCTGGTTGGAAAAAGAAGAGATACGACCCAATTTCCAAGACACTCCCCTCAAAATTATTCAATTATGTTACGTCAAAAGTAACGGGAGTGAGATTGCATGATTTTAACTGTGGATTGAAGGCATACCGTAAATCCGTTGTTAAAAATGTACACGTTTACGGAGAAATGCACAGGTACATTCCTGCATTAGCACATCTTGATGGGTTTAAAGTTGCTGAAATACCTGTACAACATCATAAAAGGAAATATGGTAAGACAAAATTTGGATTATCTCGTTTTATTTATGGATTCTTAGATTTGCTAACAGTGTTAGTGACAGTTAAATATATGAAACGACCTTTGCATTTTTTTGGGTCTGTTGGTTCATTACTTACTTTGATTGGTTTAATTGTTGATATTGTGTTATCTGTCCATTGGTTTATGGGTGATAAAAATTTAAGTAATCGTCCATTACTTTGGTTTGGTATAGCGTCAATTATAGTTGGTGTCCAGTTTATTTCTATTGGGCTTATTGGCGAATTAATGACCAAGCATCAAATGATGAATAATAAAAATCTTTATAATATTTCTGAAAAATTTTAATTTCTTATGAAAAAAAACATAATCACTATAACAATCTTTTTGTTTTTTGTTGGCATAGTCAATGCACAGACATTTAAAAACACGTCTATCGCCATCGGGTTAACAACTACAACCATTATGGGGAATAACCCTGCTTCTAAATCTATTTTCCCTTCTTCAAATGCAGACCCTATAATAATTGGTGGTGGATTCTACGGTGCACAGCCCGGTTTAGAAGTAAGAATCACTGTCCCTATTGATGAAGATAATAGGTGGAGAATTCCTTTTGGGTTTGATAACCAGTTCTTTTCTGCGACAGAAAGAGTTCCCGAAGGTGCAAATATTGAAGATAGGGTTTCCCATACTTTAAATATCCTTACTCCATACGTTGGTGTTAGCTATGTTTTGCAAGATTTGAAGTATTTAAAAGCGAAAACTTATGTAAGTTTAGAGTTTACAACTTCCATGATACAAAATATTGATTATAGATTAACAAGGAATTATTTCTTCCTTAATCAATTAGATACAACCGCTGTATTTCCTACAAAAGGTAATACAATAAGGTATGGCGGATTAATACGGGCAGGTGTAGAAGGGTATTTATTCTATCCTTTACAAATTAATGCAAGTGTTGGATTTACTTTGGTTAATGCGTTAGGACGAGATAATCAACGAAGCGAATTGCTTACTCCAACTCACTATCTTGAAACGAGAGAATCTTATCTTTGGAATTTCGTAATTTCGTTCCTCTTTCAATATACTATATAAAATACAGTTGTTGAAGTTAACCAAATTATATACATAGAATAAAACAAAAAATTCAATATATCTTTTTTTAAGTTATATTGAATTTTTTTTGTTAGTATTTAAATTAAATTTATTTTTCAAAAATTAAATCAGGAAAAATATTTAAAAGTAAAGGTAATTTTTCAATATCTTTTCCACCGGCAGTAGCTAAATGTGGTTTTCCGCCACCACCACCATTCAAAAATCTGGCGGCTTTGCCTACTAATTTGCCAGCGGGATATTGTGCCTTTAAATCATCAGTAACCACACAGCATAATTGAACTTTATCGTTATTTACAGATGCAAGCAATGCAATTGTATTCTTACTTGTTCTATTGCGTATTTCATCGCCTATTGAACGTAATGCGTCTAAATCAGAATTTGCAATTTCTTTGGTTATGATATTTATCCCATTGATTTGCATCGATTGAGCAATAATATTTTCAGTATCAGAAGCAATTTCCTGCAATTTGATTGAATTTAAATTTTTTTCTAATTGTTTAATTTGACTTTTTAGGTTTTCTTTTTCTTTAATATTTTGTTCAATTTTATTGTTTAAATCAGATATATAATTTTCCAATTCAATGCTTGTAATAGCCTCAATTCTACGTACACCTGCGGCAATAGCTGATTCGGAAAGTATTTTAAAAAATCCAATCTCGCTTGTATTTTTTATATGAGTGCCACCGCAAAGTTCTATTGAAAAATCCTCGTCCATAGTTACTGAACGAACAATATCTCCATATTTGTCTCCGAAGAACATTTTTATTGATTGGTTGTTACGAGCTTGTTCAAGCGTCATTTCTTGGACTTTAACATCAATTGCTTCAAATATTTTCAAATTAACAATGTGTTCAATTTCAGATAACTTATCAGCAGGAATTTTTTCAAAATGATTGAAATCGAAGCGAAGATAAGTTGATGTAACAAGAGAACCCGCTTGTTTAATGTGATTTCCAAGCACTCGCTTTAAAGCTTCGTGAAGGAGATGAGTTGCACTGTGATTTCTCATAATTTTATTTCTACGAGCAATATCTACCTTTGCTATGGCAACATCACCCACTTGTGCGCTGATTTCAGTATTGCAAATATGTATTCTTGCATTGCCTACTTTTTGAATATCTACGACATTATAAATAGTTCCATTAATTTCTAGAATACCTGTATCGGAAACTTGTCCACCACTTTCAGCATAAAATGGGGTTTTGTCTAAAATTACCTTGTTCTTTTCTACAAATAAAATCTTTGTTTTTGTAACGAATTCATTATATCCAGTAAATTCAGTAATAAAATTGCTATCTAATGAAATAACTTCTTCATTTGTTATTTTCCGTGCCTGTCTTGAACGTTCTCTTTGGTTAGCCATATTTTCATTAAAACCAGCAGAATCAACGTCAAACCCTTTTTCTCTTGCAATAAGTTGGGTTAAATCAAGTGGAAATCCGAAAGTATCATAAAGCAAAAAGGCATCTTCGCCTGAAATGATATTTAAATTTTGAGATTTTATATTATTTAAAATATCATCAAATTTGGCAAGTCCACGTTCTAATGTAGCAAGGAAATTTTCTTCTTCGGCTTTAATTACACGTGAAATTGTATTTTGTTCGTGAACAATTTCAGGGAAAACATCACCGAGAGTAGAAATAAGAGTAGGCAATAATTTATAAATCATAGGCTCTTTAAACCCAAGATTGCGAGAATATCTTGAAGCTCTTCTTAAAATTCGTCTTAGCACATAACTTCTGCCTTCATTGCCGGGTAAAGCACCGTCAGCAATAGCAAAAGATAAAGTGCGAATATGGTCTGCAATAACTCTCATTGCGATGCTATCAGAGTTATTAAGTTCATTTGTATATTTTTTCCCTGATAGCTCTGAAATATGATTAATTAATGGCATAAAAACATCGGTTTCGTAGTTAGATTGCTTATTTTGAATAACAGAAACAATTCGTTCGAACCCCATTCCTGTATCAACGTGTTTTGCTTTAAGTGGTTCCAATTCACCATTTAAATTGCGGTTATATTGAATGAAAACTAAATTCCAAATTTCAATTACATCAGGTGACCCCATATTAACCAATTTCGCCCCGGATAAATCGGGAGTTTTATCAAAATGAATTTCACTGCAAGGACCACAAGGACCAGTTTCGCCCATTTCCCAAAAATTATCTTTTTCGTTAAATCTTTGTATTTGATTTTCAGGCAAATATTTTTTCCAAATATTGAATGCTTCATCATCAGTGCGGAAAACAGTAGCATATAATCTTTCTTTTGGTAACTTCCATACTTCGGTGAGCAATTCCCAAGCCCAAAGAATGGCTTCTTCTTTGTAATAATCACCAAAGCTCCAATTGCCAAGCATCTCAAAAAAAGTATGGTGATATGTATCAACACCAACTTCTTCCAAATCGTTGTGTTTACCGCTTACACGGATACATTTTTGAGTATCAACTGCCCTTTTATAATCTCTTTCACCAGTTCCTAGAAAAACATCTTTGAATTGATTCATTCCCGCATTTGTAAATAATAATGTAGGATCGCCGTGAGGGACAACTGGTGCTGATGGTACAACTCTATGTCCTTTCGATTGGAAAAAATCTAAAAAAGATTGTCTAATTTCCTTTGCAGTAAAAATATTATTATTCATTTGAAAATATAAATTTGATAAAATACAAAATTAAGAAATGTAAGGAGTTATAAAGATAAAAAAATATAAAAAAGGGATTTATTTGTGTGTAAGATTAAAGATTACCAAAGTTCATGTCTAAATTTTCGGGTCATTAATTGATTTAAAGCATCTGTTGGATTTAAATTTTCAAAAAGAATTTGATAAACTTTTTCAACAATAGGCATATCAACATCGTGTTTTTTTGCTAATGCAAAAGTAGATTTTGTTGTTTCTATACCTTCGGCAACCATTTGCATCTGCTTAATAATGTCATTGAGACTTTTGCCTTGTCCTATTAATTCGCCAATTTTGCGGTTACGAGAATGCTGACTATTACAAGTTACAATTAAATCACCCAGCCCAGAAAGTCCTGATAAAGTTAAAGAATTTGCACCTAAAGCCACAGAAAGGCGAGTCATTTCAGCAAGTCCTCTTGTAATTAAAGCGGCTTTGGTATTGTCACCAAACTGCAATCCGTCAATTATGCCTGCCGCTATTGCTATTACATTTTTAACTGAACCGCCAAGCTCACAGCCTACTATATCTTGTGAGGTGTATACTCTAAAATAGTTATTAGACAGCAATATTTGAATAAATCTTGCAAAACCTATCTCTTCCGAAGATGTTACTACTGTTGTTGGCTGTTGCAACCCTACTTCTTCTGCATGACTTGGACCTGTCAAGATTGCATAATCGTCGGTGTTTACATTCAATTCGTAAAATATTTCTGAACAACGTAAAAGTGAATTTACCTCAATTCCTTTTGCTAAATTTAAGACTTTTTTATTAGTTAGATTAATTTTACTGTTGTTAAATGTTGCTCTAATAAATTGGGTTGGGATTGCAGAAATAAAGAAGTTCTGATTTTCAATAATATTAATATCAGAAAATGCTGAAATATTATGATGTAGTTGAACATCAGGTAAATATGTTGAATTACAATGTCTTATGTTTATATTAGCAGCAGTTTCTTCTTCGAAAGCCCAGAGTTTTACTTTAAATTTATTTTCGGCTAAAACATTAGAAATTGCAGTTCCCCAGCCACCAGCACCTATTACGAAAATTTCATTATTAATGATTAATTCATCAAGATATTTCTTGAATAAATCCATAAGATTTAGACTTTTGGCTGAAAGAATTTAATTTTAACTAATTGTAATTTAGCAAAGTGATGTTCACGACCTTCGAGTAATCTTTTAATATTGACTCTATGAGTATAAATTACAACAATACTTAAGATAATGAAAGCATAAATAAGGAAATGATAACCGTGAATATTAATTCCAAAAATATTATAGCGGACGAACAAAGTAGAAGGAACTGCTATTCCTGCGAGAATTGAGCCAAGTGATACGTAACCTGAAAGGAATAATATAATCAGGAACACACCAACAGCAATTGCTACTTCAATGGGAGCAATTGCCAGGAGCATTCCTAAAGCAGTATTAATACCTTTACCACCTTTAAAGTTAGCAAAAACAGTAAATATATGTCCTAAAACAGCGGTAAAACCTGCGACAAACTTAATTATAGTTATATCTTGAAATACATTTATTACGTTAGGAAAAGTAATGCTTTTACCTAATTCGGTAGCAATAAATACAGCCGCTACGCCTTTTAGTATATCTAGTAATTGAACTATTATGCCCCACTTTACCCCAAGAATTCGGAAAACATTTGTGCTTCCCATATTCCCACTGCCTTTTGTACGTATATCAAAACCGAAAAACTTTTTGCTGATAATTATTCCCCAAGGTATTGAGCCTAATAAATAAGATATTGCTAAAATTAATATAAACATTCCAATTGTATTCATTTTGTTATTGTTATTAATGTAAGTTAAAAAATTAAAAATTATTGTTTATTGTTTTGAAAAAGACAAAATTAAGCAAATACTTTGAATAATCAAATAATCAAGAATAATTTGTCAATAAAGGTCATCTGTATTAATCATAGTTATTTTCTAACAGATTTTAAAGCAAAGTTGTAAAATTCGTTAAAATTCCGTGTAAATGTTTCTGTTGCAATAACGTTACCATCAGGAGACAAAATAACATATAAAGGTAATTCGATAGAGCCAAATTTATCTTGTTGATATTTTTTATTGGAAATATAAGGTTCTTGCAATCTATCTGTGTATAATCTAACATTGACTGATTTAGACAGAATATCAATGATTTCTGGTTTTTTGAAGGCATTTTGCTCCATCCAACGGCAATTTGTGCAAGTAAAGCCAGTGAAGTCTACAAATACATTTTTGTTTTCCTTTTTTGCAATTTCAAGTCCTTTATTTAAATTGTCTAACCATTGTGTTTGAACTTCCGTTGCTTCGTTTGTTCCAGTTGAAGGAATAATTGAAGCAGTTTTCACACCGTGTGCCGCATCCATAATTTGTTGGTATTCAGCAGGAGGTAAAAAAGCATCTAATTCTCCTAATGGTTTTCCAATTAAGCCTACAAAAAGGTAAAAAGCAACTGATGCAAAAAACATTGCAAAAATTGCTCTTGGTGTTCCAACGCTTTCAACTGCTGTATCGTGTGGGAATTTATATAATCCAAGAATATACAAAGTGATTAAAAATGCTATTCCAATCCAAATTGCGATGAAAAATTCTTTTGGTAAAATTCCAAGTGCTAAAACTAAATCGGCATTGCTTAAAAATTTCATAGCAGCAGCAATTTCAAGGAATCCCATAATTACTTTTACATTATTCATCCAACCACCAGATTTTGGCATCTTTTTGATAAAAGATGGGAATAATGCTAATAAGAAAAATGGAGCAGCAAATACAGCTGAAAATGCTAACATTCCAATTACTGGGTAAAACCATTCGCCACCACTTGCTGAAATTAAGGCTGAACCAACAAAAGGCACTGTGCAAGTAAATGATGTCAAAGAAAATGTTAATGACATCAATAATACACTTAGTATTCCAGAACTTTGATTGCTCTTTGTATTTAATATATTTAAAAGACCTGTTGGCAACTGGATTTCAAATGCTCCAAAAAGATTAAAAGCAAAAGCAACAAAAATTACTGCTATAAATAAATTTACCCAAGCATTTGAAGCAAAATCACGTATTCCTGTTGCTCCAAAAATTAATGCAAGTAAAAATCCAAGTGCAGTAAAAGTTAATATTATACCTAATGCATAGACTGAGGAATCCCGTAAAGATTTTCCTTTAGCATTTTCTTTTTCAGATCTTTTAGTGAAAAATGAAACTGTTATTGGTACCATCGGGAAAACACAAGGTGTTAGTAAAGCTAATGCTCCGGCGGACATCGCAAACCAAACAAATGAAAATACTCCTTGTTTTTTTTCTTTTTCTATTTCTGTTTGTGAACTTGTTGTCAATTGCTTGTTATTATTGATATTTTCGTTTTGTTCAGGTTTTGGTGTTGAATTATTGGTTGTTGCTTGAGTAACAATATTTGCACTATCTTGGTTTGATTGCAACTCATTTTGATTATTATCACTAAATGTTAAAGTACTTTTATATGGTTTATTTGAAACAACAACATAATAATTATCAGGTGGCAAACAACTTACCGAATCACAAAATTGCATTACGAAGGAAAATTTTAGTTGATTTTTTGTAAAATCTATATCTTTTAAAGCTTTCATAGGTATTTCAATTTCGAATTGATCTTTATAGTATTCAATTTTCATATTGAAGCCCGCATCATTTTTTATATGAGGTTGGTCGGCTTTAATTTTTCCATTAATTTTTGCTAATGTTGGTGTTTCTACTTTAACTTCTGTTTGAGTAGGACCAATACCATCAGCACTTACCTGTTTCTTTAATGAGTATGTGTAATATCTTTTATCAATTTTGAAATGAACTTTTACTCCAAAAGATTCACCTTGCTTCACTGTTAAAGCCGAAGGATAAGCGGTCATTTTAATGATATTCTTTTGTGCAAAAGTTAGGTTAAAACTAACAAAAATCAATAGTAAGAGAAATAAATTAAATTTTTTCATATTGGTTTATAAAATTAATTAAAAAAATAGTTTGAACAAAAAATTAAAAAAGGTTTAAATTATAAGTAAAAAACTATTCGGTATCTCCTTGGAAATAATTAACGAGTCTTTGAATTTTAAATTTATCTTCATGGATAGGTTCATTCATCAAAACAGATTGTAAATTATCAGCCATAACTTTTGCTGGATTATAGCCGTAAGTTCTTAATAAATAATTTAAAGCGATAGCTTCGGAAATTACAGTAATGTTTTTCCCCGGGTAAATAGGCAATTTAACATAAGAGAGTTGAACGCCCATAACTTCGGCAAAAGAGGATTCTAATCCTGTACGTGTATAATCATCATTTGCATCATATTCAACTAATTCTACAATAATTTCAAGGCGTTTTTGGAAACGTACTGAACGAATACCGAACATCGCACGCACATCTATAATTCCAACACCCCGTATTTCCATAAAATGTTTTGCAATTCTAGTGCTTGTCCCCATAATTGTTGCATCTTGCTTGTTTGTTAGCATAACAGAATCATCAGCTACAAGGCGATGACCACGTTCTACAAGGTCTAATGCAATCTCACTTTTCCCGATAGCACTTTTCCCAACGAACAAAACTCCTACTCCGTGTATGTCAGTAAATGTGCCGTGAACTATCATCTGAGGGGCAAAATGGTCTATCAAAAAATCAGATAAGATATCTCTAACAACTGTTATGTCTTTATCTGTTTTCAATATTGCTATATTTTCTTTTATCAAAAGTTCCAATAAGTAATTAGGAAGGGAATATGAACTTGTGATAATAATGCAAGGCACTTGCTTTTTGATTAAGTTTTGTATGGAAATAATTTGATTATCTATAGATAAACTTTCTAAATAATCTATTTCTTCTTTGGCAAAAATTTGTATCTGAGCTTTTGGCGAAGTATCTTCAATACCTGCTAAAAGAAATTGTGGCCTATATAGCAACTTTGTCTCAATACTATTCTCTAAACTTTTAATATCAGAAAGTACTTCAAATTTAATTTGTATTGCTTCTTCTTCTAAAATTTCTTTTACAAGTAATTGCTCTTTTACCAGTATCTGATTATTAGGAAATTTCCAAACCATAAAGTTATTACTTTTTTACAAATACGAATTTAAGAAACCTGACTCAATAAATTTTAAAATTTAATTTTATTGTTTTTAAGGATTTTGAACATATATAAACGTATATAACAAAAATATATTGAAATATTAAGATTTAGATAAATTTTGGGTAGGGATTTTAATGAAAATTAACATAATAAAAAATGAAAAATAGATAATTTCGTAAATATAAATAATAAGATTATTGTTTTCTGTAAATATTTAAAACAAACATTAACGAGGATTTTATGGCTTGGTTTGTCCGTTCAAAACAAAATATTGAAGATGCTAAACCCGCATATATGCCAGACGGTCTTTGGACAAAGTGTCCAACTTGCGGTGAAATGATATATAAAAAGCAATTAGAAGAGAATTATTATGTGTGTTATAAATGTAATTATCATTTTAGAATTAGTGGATTTGATTATATTAATTATATAATTGATGAAAATACTTTTAAAGAAACACATACACAAATTAAATCTACTGACCCATTGCATTTTGAAGATACAAAGAAATATCCAGATAGATTAGAAGAAGCCTATAAAAAAACAAGTTTAAACGAGGCGGTAACAACAGGAATTGGCAAAGTTAATGGCAAAGAAATTTCAGTTGCAGTAATGAATTTTAATTTTATTGGTGGTAGTATGGGTTCGGTTGTTGGTGAAAAGATTTTTAGAGCGGCAAAAGATGCATTGCAAAAGAAGATTCCTTTTCTTATTATTTCGGCATCTGGTGGTGCGAGGATGCAAGAGGCAGCTTTATCTTTAATGCAAATGCCTAAAACTGCTGCAATTATTGCTGAACTCGGTAATAATCAGATTCCTTACATTTCTTTATTAACAGACCCAACCACAGGTGGAGTTACTGCTTCTTTTGCTATGCTCGGAGATATTAATATTGCTGAACCTGGTGCTTTAATTGGTTTTGCTGGTCCGAGAGTTATTGAACAAACTATTCGTAAAAAATTACCCCAAAATTTTCAAAGAACAGAAACTGTAATTGAAACGGGGTTTATTGATTTGATTGTTAGCAGACAAAATTTAAAAGAGCAACTTTTTAAAATAATTAATTGGTTCTCCTAAAAATGAATATTTATAAAAACAAATTACTATCTATTTTAATTATTTTTTGTATTTGTAATATTAGAAGTTTTGTTCTTTGTCAAAATGAATTAGGGAAAATAAATTTGAATTTCAATTTTTCAGTCGGGACTTCAATTCCTGCTTTTTCGCAGGGGTTTTTATCTGAATATACTTCGGTGCTTGGTGGAAAAAAGGAAGATTTCAATAATTATTCTTCTTTTGCCGCATCTTTATCAGCACAATGGATTGAATTCTTAAAATTTTCTTTGCAAGTTTCTGCTAATCGCTTTACTTTGCAAGATAAGTTTAGTAAAGAAACTTATCCAACAAGTGGTACTTGGCGAAATTTTAGTGAGGATATGTCGGTTTCTGATGTCCCAATTTTATTGTTCGTTGATTTGGTCCATTTTTATAATAAATATAAAGTATATGTTGGTGGTGCTTTAGGAGGAAGCTTTTCTATGATGAAATGGTCTGAAATTGTTGATTCTCCTTTGAATAACGATATTAGGGTTGGTGGTACAATTATTAATAAAAATAGTTTATTTTTTGCGATAGGACTACATTCAGGGATTTCATTAGATTTTGATAAGGAATCTGTTCCATCTTTTGTTAAAGGTTTGTTCTTTGAAACAAATATTTTATTTGTTGATAGGTATTTTGATGTTTTTGAAAAATTAAGAAATCAAATTTTACCAGTGGCAAATGAATTAAATGAAAATAAATTTATGATCCCAATTACTGTTGGGTTTCAATTAGGTATTATGTTGAATTTAGAAAGCAAACAAATTAACCGAGTTTTCGGTAATTAAATATATTTTTAATTAAAAATTTAAGGAGTTGCACAATGAAAACTAACGTAACATTCCGACATTTCAATTCTCAACATCCACACTTGCAAGCAGAAGCAATTGAAGAGGCTAATCACTTTACAAAGTATTTAGAAAATATTATTAGCGCTGATGTTGAGTTTATTAATGACGAAAATAAAATTGTTGAATTCACTGTTCATGTTAATGGTGATGTTCTCAAATCCGAAGGTAGCTCTGATGATTTTCACAAATCCATCAATATTGCCTCTGAAAAAATGATTAGACAACTAACAAAATGGAAAACAAAACATTACGAGAAATAATAAAGTTGTAAAATGAAAGACGAAAGAGGCTATCTTTTTTTAGATAGCCTCTTTAATTTTGACAAAGACAAATAAATTTGTTTACATATTATTTAACAATAAAGTTAATCAATTTATTTTTAACAAAAATGACTTTAACAATAGATTGGTCACCAATAAATTTCTTTGTGTTTTCTTCTGCTAATGCAAGTTCTTGAATTTGTTCTTGTGTCGCATCTAAATTAGCATTAATTTTTGCACGAATTTTAGAATTAACTTGAACAACGAATTCAATTGTTTGTTTAGTTGCTTTCCCTTCATCAAATTCAGGATAATTTGTATAAATAATTGATTTTGTATTACCCAAAAATTCCCAAATTTCTTCTGCAATATGTGGAGCAAAAGGTACTAATATTTTGATGAACTTTTCGGCAGCCTCTTTAGGGAAAATTTTATATTTAGAGAACTCATTAACAAAAATCATCATTTGAGAAATAGCTGTATTAAATCTTAATCGTTCAATGTCTTCGGCAACTTTTTTAATTGTAGAATGCAAAACAAATTCTTGTTCAGCATTCATTTTAGTATCTTGAATATTTTTGGATAGATGTTCATCAGTACTAATATAAAGTCTCCAAACTTTATTTAAAAAACGGAATAACCCTTCTATACCTGTTTTAGACCAAGGTTTAGATTGTTCTAATGGACCGAGGAACATTTCAAAAAGTCGCAAAGAATCTGCTCCATATTCATCAACAACTTCATCAGGATTTACAACATTTCCAAGAGATTTTGACATTTTACGACCATCTTCACCTAATATTAATCCTTGATGAAAAAGTTTGTAAAATGGTTCTTTTGAAGAAACAAGTTTATAATCAAAAAGGACTTTATGCCAAAATCTAGCATAAAGCAAGTGCAAAACAGCATGTTCAGCACCGCCAACATAAAGATCTACACCATTTGGTTGCATCCAATATGATTCTTTTGTTTTGTCTGCAAAAATGCTATGATTAGCAGGGTCAATATAACGAAGATAATACCAGCAAGAACCAGCCCATTGAGGCATTGTGTTTGTTTCAAATCTTGCTTTTTTACCTGTTTTTTTATCAACAAAATTAATCCATTCTGGAACTTTTGCTAATGGGGATTCACCCGTCCCCGCAGGTTTAAAATCGCTGATATAAGGTAATGTTAAAGGTAATTCCTCTTCTTCTAATGCTCTTTTAGTTCCATCTTCAAAAAACATAATTGGAATCGGTTCGCCCCAATATCTTTGACGAGAAAATAACCAATCACGCAATTTAAATTGAATCTTTTTTCTACCAATACCTTTTTGTTCTAACCATTCAATAATTTTTGATTTTGCAATTTTTGTAGTAATGCCGTTCAAGCTAATTTCAGAATTTTTAGAGTTAATGCCAATTCCTTCGTAAGAGGTGAAAGCTTCCTTCTCAATATTGATTTCGGAGGCATCGGACGGCATAACAACTTGAGTAATTTGCAAGTTGTATTTTTTAGCAAACTCGTGGTCTCGTTCGTCGTGAGCAGGTACTGCCATAATTGCACCAGTTCCATAGTGTCCAAGCACATAATCAGCCGTCCAAATAGGTATGCGTTCATTGGTTGCAGGATTAATTGCAAAACCACCGGTGAAAATACCTGTTTTATCTTTGACAAGTTCAGTCCTTTCTAAATCAGTTTTTAGCGATGCTGTTTCAATATATTTACTAACTGCACTGCTTTGTTCTGGTGAAGCAACTTCAAGAGTGAGAGGATTTTCAGGAGCAAGGACGAGATAAGTAGCTCCGAAGATTGTATCAGGGCGAGTTGTATAAACTAAAATAGATTTATCGGAATTTTCAATTTGGAATTTAACTTCTGCACCTTCACTGCGACCAATCCAATTTTTTTGCATTTCCAAAGTAGAATTAGGCCAATCAACCAAATCTAAATCATCAAGAAGCCGTTGAGCATATTTTGTAATACGAATCATCCATTGTTTCATAGGACGACGTTCAACGGTATAGCCTTTTTCACGCCATTCATCAACTTCTTCGTTGGCAAGTACAGTACCTAATTCTTCACACCAATTGACCGGAATTTCAGCGATATAAGCTAATCGGTTCTCATCTCTAAATTTTTCAATTTCAGTAGATGTTTGTAAATAGTTGGGAATTTCTAATTCTTCAATTGGACGAGCCTTATTAAGTTTTTCATCAAAAAATGAATTATAAATTTTCAAGAACATCCATTGTGTCCATTTATAATAATTAGGCGCAGTGGTATTGACTTCACGGTTCCAATCATATGATAAGCCTAATATTTTAAGTTGTCTGCGGAAAGTTTTGATATTATTTTCAGTAGCTATTTCAGGGTGAATACCTGTTTTCATTGAATATCTCTCTGTTGGCAATCCGAACGCATCAAATCCCATAGGATGTAAGACATTAAATCCTTTCATTCGTTTATACCGAGAAATAATATCTGTTGCTGTATACCCTTCTGGATGACCTATGTGTAATCCTGCACCACTTGGATACGGGAACATATCTAAAATATAATATTTTGGCTTAGAAAAATCATTTGTTGTTTCAAAAATATTGTTCTGCTCCCAATACTTTTGCCATTTTTTTTCAATTTGGTTAAAAGGATAATTTGCCATTTGCTGAAATTTATTTAATGTAAAATTCAAAATTAAGAATAAAGAAAATAAAATAAAATATTTTGAGATAATTACTCATATTTTAAAAAAAATATTTAAATTAGAAAAAAAATTGTTGTATTTTAGAAAAACTTATTTTATATAATAATTTAACTTATGAAAGTAAAAAAATATATAATTGGAATATCTTCGCTAATCAGTCTGCTAATCTTTTTTGTTGGCTGTGGAAGTATAACCCGAGAAGAAAAAGATGCTTTTACAATAACAGAAATAGACACAACCTTTACAAATTTTGTCAAAAATTCACCGGCTAATAAAGATAATGGTACAGTATTTCCATCAAGCAAAGAAGTGTTAGTTGAAAGAAATTTAACACAAAGAGATAGTGAATATACGAGATATTATCCGGATTTTATTAGATTAGGATTCTTTGAAAGTATAGGTATAGTAACAGGAAATACAGATAATGGAATAGGCACAGGGCTATTTGGTCTATTTCCTATGGATAATATTTCGCAATCATTTAGAGGGAAGTCTGGCAAAACTTTCGCTGGTGGAATTTATCGATTGGGAATAGGGGAATGGCGATTAAGATGGTTTCGTGATGCTCCAAATTGGACTTATGGAATATCGTTATTTGAAGCGCTGATTCCAGATGCAAAAGCAGAAGATATTTTAACTGCAATATATCCATTCTATATTAGAAAAAGGTTTTATTTAAAAGAGACCATACCTTATGTTTCTGTAACTCCATCGTTAGGAGTAGGACTTTTACCATCGCAATATTTAAATTTATCAGTTTCACTCGATGGTGGCTCAATAGGAGGTTTTAATGTTAGAGCTTATCTTGGTTTTGCTGTTGGTTATAATAGCAAAGCAACTCCTCAAATTAAAAATAATGATTATATACATTCTGATAAAACTATATCATTCCCGTATGCGGGTTTAGGTGTATCGTTCCTTGACTTCTTAAATATTGTCCCGGAAACTTTGGTTGAATGGAAAGATTATCAACATTCAAGTTGGGAACTCGGATTAATTGAGATGAGTTTATTAACAACAAATTCAAAAAAATCTGTATTTGGAGATACAACTAATACTTCTGCTTTAAGTGGTTTTGATTTGCAAATTGCAAAGACCAATATAGCCATTCCTATATTAGATAATAGATTTTATGTTGGGACATCACTAATAAGGTTTCTTGGTTTAGGTAGGAACACTTGGGCAATGGCAGTTATGCCTATTAGGGTTGGATATTGGCATACATTAGTTGAAGATGAACTGACAACTACTCCTTTCCTTGAATTTGGTTATTATCCATCATATTATATTAATATTGGTGGTGAAGTAAATTTGCGTATTAGTGATAATGTAAATATTGGTCTTAAAGGTGGTTACATTAATGGCGATTCTGGAAATATATTAGGTGGTTCGTTAGTTAATAATTTTGGAATTGCCAATACTTTTTCTAACCTTTATTTTGGTGTTTCTTTACGATTGATTGATGATATATTTTTTGAACATCAATTGAGATACAACCGACGGGATTTACCTAAAGAGCCGAAAATTTATAAATAATAGATGTATAAAAATTAAAACAATAATGATAAATTGGGAAAAAATCTATTTTTAATATTAATTGTAATTAGTGTTTTGTCAATATTGGCAAATTCTTGTTCGCCTGATACATTTGTATTAAATAAATATGAGGGTGATAATGTAATTTATGTAAGAATGCTTAATGGGATAGGAAAAACTGAAAAAATTAATGAAAATTCTTTAGAAATAAAACCTGATGCAATTGTATCGTTAAAATTTATTGAAGAAACACAATTTATAGATGAATTTAATTTAACATTAAAATCTGGAAATGGTGTAAGTTTGTATTTATATACAACAGAAGCGGAATTTGGCGAGCAGAAGAATATAGAAGTAAATTTAACAACGGCAGGATATAAGATTATAAAAAATGAAGAAATGATTGCAGGTAGTGATAGTATAAAATTAGAATTAAACAAAAATTATAGAATTAAAATCCAACAAGAAGGTAACCTCCTCAAGTTTTCGGTAAACTGTGCCGATATTATTATTCAAGTATCAAAATATGTTTCAAATGAGTATTTGATATTCCAAACTGGCAGAACAAGCGAAATTCAAATAGACGGAATAACAAAACAAGAAAATTAACAAAAAAACTAAAGTTTTAAAATTTTTTGACGATACTTGATATAAGAAGAAGGAAAGAATTGGCAGGAGCCCAAGTTTACAAGAAAAGTGATTATTAATAAAAATAAAACAAGGAGGTTATTATGCCAACTGTATTCTCTGGAGATTCCAGAATAAGAACTAACATACCAGCTCTTAATGCGTATAACGCATTAATATCAACAAATAACGACATTGCGTTGAGGCAATTACGTTTATCAACGGGGAAAAGAATTAATTCTGCCGCAGATGATGTAGCAGGTTATATTACTTCTCGTTCTTTGCAAGCTCGTAATGATTCCTTAAATTCAGCAGTAAATGCTGTAGGTGAAGCAAAAAATGTTACATCTATTACTCAAGATGCTTTAGATAATATTAACAGCTTGCTTACAAAAATTAAAGAAAATGCGTCAACTGCGGCAAGCGGTGCATTAGGAACTGATGAAAAAATCGCTCTTGCAAAAGCTTCATATCAATTAACTCAACAAATTCAATTTATTGTAGGTTCAACAGTATTTGGTGGGAACCAATTAATTGATGGTACTTTCTCAGGTGAATGGACCGTCGGTTACAATGCGGCAAATTCATTATTGACGGTTGAAATTGATTTGAAGAATACTCAAACAGCGGCAGACAAATTTAACGTATCTGCTCCATTTGATTTAAATGCAATGTCAGTATCAAATTTTGCTGGTGTTACTGGTTTAAGTCTTGCTTCTTTGAATGAAGTTACCACTACTGATTTGGGAGTATTTAGCTATACTCAAATAGCTGTAACATTAACAAGTTTGGCAAGTGCTTTAAATAATGTTAATAAAGTTGCTTCATATTTAGGTGGTATTGAAAATAGACTAACTTCACAAGAAAGCTTGCTAAATTCTCAAGTTACCAATTATAAAGCAGCTATATCCAGAATTGAAGACACCGACGTTGCAACAGAGCAAATGAATCTTGTTAAATCACAGTTTTTGCAACAAGCTTCATTAGTTTCATTAGCACAAGCAAATCAGAATCCACAAGCATTTTTGAAGCTATTCCAATAAAAAATAGCTGAATGGTGAAATTGATTTGTTGAAAATTGTGGAATCAAATAAATAAAGAAGCATAAATATTAAGTTTGGTTATTGGTTAAATAAAATCAAAAGGACCTAAAAATTATTGTCTAATATTCGACAATAATAAAAACAACTCCGAATTTAATAAAGAATGCTTCTTTATTTTATTTATTTATAAATAAGTTGTAAATAAGTTTATTAGTTCGGTATGATTTTTGATAAATATTATAGTTGCAAGAAAGTTGGATTTGTTCTTTGAAAATTTAAGATAAAACTAAAGTTTATAAACCATACTGCCGATAATTTAATATATACAGGAATATATAAAAATAGATGGCACGGAAGCCGATGTTTAAAGTAAAATAAAAGCGGAGGCAAGTATGCCAACTGTATTTTCCGGCGACTCAAGAATACGGACCAATATTCCCGCATTGAATGCATATAATGCTCTAATATCGACTAACAATGATATAGCATTAAGGCAGTTACGTTTATCAACGGGTAAGAGAATTAACTCTGCTGCTGACGATGTAGCTGGCTACATTACTTCAAAAGCATTAATGTCAAGAAACGAATCATTAAATTCTGCTTTAAACGCTGTTGGAGAAGCAAAAAATGTAACTGCGATATCCCAAGATTCATTAGATAACATTTCTCAATTACTAACTCAAATCAAAGATAGTGTAGCGACAGCATCAAGTGGAGCTTTAGGAACTGATGAAAAGGTAGCACTTGCTAAATCAGCATATCGTTTAGCAGAGCAAATTCAATTTGTTGTTAGTTCTACTGTTTTTGGTGGTCAGCAATTAATTGGAGGTGCTTTTTCTGGAACTTGGACTGTCGGATATAATGCGTCAAACAATTTACTAACTTTAGAGATTGATTTGCGGAACAACGATGTTGCCTCAACGAAATTTAATGTTGATGGGTTATTTAATTTGAACGCCTTGAGTATTTCTAACTTTGCTGGCGTTACAGGTTTTAACTTGACTTCTTTAAATGAGATTAGTGCTACTGATTTAGGTGTTTTCTCAGAAGCAAATGTTGGTTATATTTTGACAAGTTTAGCAGAAGCGATTGGGAATGTTTCAAAAGTTGCTTCTTACTTGGGTGGTATTGAAAATCGTTTGACGAGCCAGAATGATTTGTTGCGTTCTCAAATTACTAATTACGATGCCGCTATTTCAAGGATTCAAGATACAGATGTTGCTACCGAGCAGCTTAACTTAGCTAAATCTCAATTTCTTCAGCAAGCATCGTTAATTTCTTTGGCACAGGCGAACCAAAATCCACAATCTTTCTTGCAGTTATTTCGTTAATATCAATTAGAATAATATTAGTTGAAATAATATTAAATTTGGAGTTGTTATTAAATTTTACATTTAGCCCAATTCCAAATTTGAACAAGAAAATGTAATTTATTATGGTAAAATATGTCTGAATCAGCACAAAAATTAGCGGCATCAAAATTGTATGGCAATACATCGCCAGACGGAAAAGGTAAAATCCCTGCTTATCTTGAACAAGAAGTTTTATCTTGGAGCAAGGAAAAAATTATCTTGAAAATGTACGATTTATTTATTATTGCTAATAAAAAAGGTGATGTGAATAAAATGAGTAAAGTTCTTATTGAGTTAATGAGTGCTTTGAATTTTGAATACGAAGATACTGCAACAAGACTTTACAGATTGTATGAATATTGTCAAAGAGCAATATTCCAAAAAAAATTTGACGAAGCTTTAAAAATTATTCAAGAATTGAGGGATACTTGGGCTAAGGCTTTTAACCTTGAACCCCAAGAATAACTGGAATTAAATAAATATGATATTTTGGAGGTATTATGGCTGACATTAGTGGTATTTCAAGTTCTTCTTCTTCGAGTTCTACTCAATTAGACCAACTTGTAAATGCATATTTGCAAACTCAACAGCCTCAAATTGATACTTTGAATCAAAAGAAATCGGATTTGCAAACTACACAAACCTTTTATAATAATGTTTATACAAAATTAAATTCGTTAATTTCAAACCTTGATACTTTTGGTGATTATAACGTAGCAAATAATACGGCTACTTTTACTAAAACCAACACGATTGATGCTTCTTTTGGCACAAAATCTGTTACAAGTTCTAAAACTGATGTAATTACCGCTACTGCGACAAATGATGCAGTATTATCAACTATGAGTGTTCGTGTTGATAGACTTGCTTCTAATGATATTTTGATTTCTGACCAAATTAATTTAAATGATACTTCTCGTATTGCAAATTATAATTTAAATACTGCAGGAGACCATAAATTTGATATTTCTGTGAACGGTGTTACTAAAACTATTACTGTTTCGCTCACTGGAACTGAAACAAATGAAGATATTTTAAAGAAAATTGCAAATGCAGTTAACCAAACAACTGATATTAATGTAAATGCCGCTTATATTAAAGATACATCATCAACAGGGCGTATTACTTTTACTGCAAAAGATACTGGAAGTAGCAATAATGTTGTTATTTCTGGGACCGATTCTATTTTAAGCTATTTAGGGTTAAACAATACTACTTCCAACGGTGATAGAACTCTTGCTACTGATACAACTGCCGGTTATATGAAATCAAACGCAAGTGATTTAGATGCAAAATTAAATGTAAATGGAATTAATATTTATAGAGGTTCAAACACAATTTCAGATGTTTTAACTGGGGTTACACTGAATTTACTTAAACCGCAAGAAACAACAGAACAGCCTGTTACACTTACTACAAGTGTTAATACAAATTCTGTTAAAGATATGATAACTACTTTTCTTTCAAATTTAAATGATATTACAAGCTTAATTAATAACACTGATAAATCACTTGTTAGAAGTGAAAGTTCAATTCAGCAATTAAAATATAACATCCGTTCAATAGGTTCATATAGAGTTGCTTCAATAACTGATGCAAATTCTCCGCAATATTTATCGGATATTGGGATTACAGTAGATAGTAATGGATTATTTAGTGTTAGTGATACAACAAAGTTAGAAAGCTATTTGAAGGATAATCCGCAAAAAGTTGCTAATTTATTTACTGCTCCTGATGGAGTAATAAGTCAAGTTAATAGCTTTATATATAACTTGCAAGGGACTAATGGATTTATTGCTCAAAGAAATTCTTCTTTGACTCAACAAATTCAAAGTACAGACGATAGATTAAAAGAGACGCAAGATAAAATTAATACGCAAGCCGATAATATGAGGAAACAATATACAACACTTTTGCAAACGTATTACGAAGCAATGGCACAATATAATTCTTACAGTGCATTTAATGGAACGACATCAAGTTCATCAAGTTCATCAAGTTCATCAAGTTCATTAAGTTCATTAAGTTCATCTAGTAGTTTAAGTGGTTATTAATAAAAAAATATTTTTGTGGTAACACAAAGGAGGTTATACAATGATTAACGCAATTACAGGAGTACCTGCAATTATTACAAACCCAACCGAAAATACAAAAGCCGATGCAAATCAAAAAAATAATAATATTGCAGTACAAGAACAAAATCAAGTAAACACAAAAACTGACAGTAATGTGAATAGTGCCGATAGCTCGCAAACTTCACTTGGAAAGGTTAATTATAACGATTTAGCTGATAATATTAAATCTTTACTTGATTTAAGCAATGTTACTTTGAAATTTAAGGTTGATGATGTGACAAAAAAAACAATTTTGCAAATAATTGATAGTAAAACTAAAGAAGTAATTCAACAAGTGCCACCTGAAATTTCATTGAAAATTGCTCGTTTTATTGCTGAACAATTAGGTCAAGGGCGGGTTACAAATGCTAAAATATGATGCTTTGCTAAATTGTATCGAGCGAATTGAAAAAATTACTACTGAAATTCATCTTCTCCTTATCAAAGGAGAATCTATGGATTATTCAGATATTATGGCTATCAATAACTTGTATTTTGAAAGAAAATCTGTTCTTTCTGAATTTGAACAATTTGCTCTTACCGATGAAGGTAAAAACATCTTAAATCAAAATTCTGCAATTATTAATAATTTTATTATTAAATTGCAAGAAAATGATAAGAACAATATTGTTTTATTAAAAAATAAAATACAAAGTCTGGCAAATAAATTAAAAGAATTAAATATAAATAAATCTTTAATGATTTATCAAAAATAATAGTGATAAACAAAATATGGTATATATATGGAAGTAAAATCAATCAACAAACAAAAAGCAGTTATCCAGTCGGGTGTTGCTGATAAGAAAAAAACTAAAAGCACTGACGATGCAAAAGAACCTCCTACATCCCAAGTTACTGATACTTTTGAGCAAACCCCTGATTTGACACAACTTAAACCTGTTATGGATAAACTTCGCTCAGGTTATTTTGATAAACCAGAAGTGCTACAAAAGTTAGCAAGTATTCTTGATGAGAAGTTCCCGCCCGAAATGCTGAATAAAGTCGAATAAAGTTTTTCGTTTTTAACTTTCTTAAAAAATAGTAAAGGTTGTCTTACAAGACAGCCTTTTTTATTCTTTCTTTTTCTAAAAGGGACATTCCGATTGATTTATCAAATTCAATTTAATTTTTATAATTTATTTTAAAAATATTTTTTTTACTGCTTTAAGAAGCCATATTCATAGACTTTGGGTTCGATTTTGCGTGCTAAGATTTTTAATTTATCTCGGAGATTGCCGATTAAATTCATGTATTTTTCATCTTCGCTTTTATTGTTCATCTTTCCTTTTTCGTTTCGACCTTGGAAATACTCACGGATATCGTATAGTGAGGCATTAACATTATAACCACCCCGTCTTGCTTCGCAATCCACCCCTCCGGTGGAGGGGAATGTCTGACTATGATAATATTTCCAAAGTTCCCGACCAGCATCGAAAACAGCTTCGGCTTCTGCGGAAAAGATTAGTTTTTCATTTTCTTTATTTAATTGATTGTTATTGGAAAACACCCCTTGCGTCCCCTCTAAAAGAGGGGAATTATTTGAGAACACCCCTTGCGTCCCCTCTAAAAGAGGGGAATTATTTGAGAACACCCCTTGCGTCCCCTCTAAAAGAGGGGAATTTTCTTCTTCCCCTCTCGTAGAGGGGTCAGGGGTGTTATCTATAAAATCAGGGGTGTTATCTGTTGTAACATAATCCTTATTTTTACCTTGTAATATAGTTCTCATTTTAATTATTTCATCTTCAAGAAATTTCAAAATTCCATTAAGATTATTCATAACATCAGAAAATGTAAAATGATAGACAATTAATCCCAAACCTTTTAAATAATTATCCCTTTCAAAATCATATTCAATTTTATCATTATGACTACTTCCATCAATTTCAACAACAAATCCTAAATCTTTACAATAAAAATCAACAATAAAATTTCCAACAATTTTTTGTCGGTCAAAATCCAAACCTAAATATTTTTTATTTTTTACTTGTTCCCAAAATTTTACTTCAGCAATATTACCTGATTTCCTTAATTCTTTTGCTCTTTCAGTGAGTTTCTTATTATAAGGTAATTCATACCATTTTGGGATATATTTATTATAATATTTTAATTGATTATTATTGGAGAACACCCCTTGCGTCTCGTCTGAAAGAGGGGAATTATTGGAGAACACCCCTTTTGTCTCGTCTGAAAGAGGGGAAATATTGGAAAACACCCCTTTTGTCTCGTCTGAAAGAGGGGAATTATTGGAGAACACCCCTTTAGTCCCCTCTAAAAGAGGGGAATTATTGGAGAACACCCCTTGCGTCCCCTCTAAAAGAGGGGAATTCTCTTCTTCCCCTCTCGTAGAGGGGTTAGGGGTGTTATCTATAAAATCAGGGGTGTTATCTATTGTAAATAAATTTTCTTCTTCTGCTTCTCGCTTTATTTTGCCTTTGATGAAATTAGTCATAAAATTACTTCCAAATTTTTCTTTGGCATTTACTTCACTTTCTGTAAATGGGAGCCAGTGATTTGTTCCTTCTTTGCTAGTAATTTTATTTTGTCCGTGGAATAAAGTGAAGGCTAAGCAATCATTTTGAAATTCTTTATCTTCTTTCCAACCATCATTTGGAAATAAAAATTGGTCTCTATCATTTAACCAAGTTGCTTCGATACAATGGCGAACAGAAAAATAAATAACACCTTCAATAATATTAACAGCACATAAATTATAATAATTTACATGTCTTGTTCCATACCTTACTGTTAAACATAAGAATTTATTGTTTTGAAAATCTGGTGCTGGATTCTCAATATATCCAATTCCATTTTCAATTTTATTGTCAAATTTCTTAATCCATTTATTAATACTTTGAGGTAATTCACCATAGAAATTTTTTAATCCAATATATTTTTCTTCTTTATTATAAATATCGCAACTGATATTAGTGATTTTCTCTTTAATTTTTAAATCCCAGATAGTAAATCCGATTGGGAAACTTCCTTTCACATTGTCGAATGTGTTTGCGGGAACTATAAATCCTTTCATAAATTTTGCTTGAAAGTAATTTTTGAAATTGATAAAATTTGTTCCTTGAATAAATTTTAATGTTGAAAATTGGGCAAGGAATGATTCAGGCATTTTATCAATTATTCTTGCCATAAATAAAGCAAAAATTTCATTTGAAGCATTTCCAATTTTAGATTTATATATTTCATTACTTTTATTTTGGTTTGCAACTCCTGATTTGTTCTCTCCTGTACCAGTTACTGTTTTAGCAGTTGTTGCTTCGGCATAAGGAGGATTAATGTAAATAACTAATTTCTTTCTTTTCTCGGGATTATTAATAATTTCGTAAAGTGGTTTGGGTAATTTATCAAAATCATCATTCAGGAAATCGAATTGGAAAACGTGTTCTTCGAGTAAATTAGCACCGTTCTTGATTCTGTCCTTCATAACTTCGACATCTTGCTTGTCGAGAGTGGAAGCCCAAATATTATATTTATTTGTTAAGCCGTTAAGCAAGTTTCCCGTACCAGCGGCACAGTCCCAAATATAATAATCGTCCTGCCAATCTTCGCCGAGAACGTCTGTTAAATACTTTTGCGAAAGTTCAACCCAAATTTGCGGAGTAAAGAAGCTGCCTTTCCGTTCTCTCACGTCTTGTGGCACGAGTAAATCACGCCTTTCGACAATATAATCCCAATATTCCTCTTTTGGAGGGCGGTCGTATTTATTCCAAAACTGATTATGAGCGGTTTGACCGTCATTGAAAGAAGTTGATTTAGAACTGAACATCCCTGATTCGTCGATTTTCCTGTCTAATTCATAATGGTCTTTTTTTAGTAAGACGAAAAGTTTTTCTTTGAGGGTTTCGTTTTCGAGAGAAAGCAAATCAGCAAGGTAAAAATCGCCGTCGATGATGCCTGTTTTCTTGGCAATTTCCCAATTAACGGCAATTGTGGGCTTTACGTTCTGAAGCCACTTATTATAAATCACCATAAAATTATTTTTGTCGATTTTAGTTTTTGTAATCCCGAACCTACCGACAATAAAATTATTCTTAATGAACTTAATAAGGTCTTTTTCGTCCTGTTCGTAAGTAAAGAGCAGAGCTTTACTGTCGATGATGGACTTAACTTTCTCATGAACAAACTTAAATTCCTTCGTATCGTAATTAGAAGGAGTAACGTTCCAATTAAAATCGTTCAAATAGAAAACATCGTGAATTTCATTATAAGGAACGAAAGCGATTTTATCGGAATCGAAAGCACCGAGAAAGGCAGGAGGCAAATGTTTATCGAAAGTTCTCGCTTTACCGATAGTAAGGATAAGCTGAACTAAAGATTTGTAGATGTCGGAAGAGCCTTTTTTAGCTTCAGCCCAAAGAAGAGATTCTTGTTCGAAAAGTTCCTGTTTGTTTTGGAACATTCGGACACAAAAATCAACATTACCAATAATAGAAGTGCAGTCATATTGCCAAAAAAAATCTTTTGCAACTTTGTTTTTGAGTTCTTCTTCTTTGATATTAAAATAATCCATAATTAGCTGTAAATTAAAGAAAAAATAAAATGTTATAACACAAAAATAAGGAAAAAAATTAATTTAGCAGGAACGATTTTTTAGGAGTCAAGCACACCTTTGATTTTTATTTGGATATACTTATGACCCTCTTTAAGAGCAGATATTTCTGCAATAAAATATAAGGGGAAAGGAGGGGCGAGATTTTCCTGTATTCTTTATTATACCGGATAAAACGATTTTTCCGATACCTTCCAAAAGCGATAATAAAAGGAGAAGTTAAAATTTTTTAAATTAAATCGTTAATTTAAAAAAAGTTAGTAATTTTGTAATCTTTGGTAAAAAATATTTGAGATGAAAGAAAAAATACAAGAAATACTTTCTAATTATAATAATTTAAAAAATAAATTAAGTGACCCAAATATATCTAATGATTTTAATGCTTTAAAAAGTATAAATAAGGATTTAAAATTAATACGTCCTGTCGCAGAGAAAGGCGAAGAATATTTAAAGTTGCTTTCAGACTTGCAGTCGGCAAAAGAGATGATGAATCAAGTGGGTCTTGAAAATGAATTGAGAGAATTGGCAAGGTTAGAATTTTCAGAACTTAATGAAAAGATAGAACAAGCGGAAGAAGATCTACGATTCTTGCTTTTACCCAAAGACCCTAACGATACAAAAGATTGTTTTGTAGAAATTAGAGCAGGCACAGGCGGAGATGAAGCAGGTATTTTTGCTGGCGATTTATACCGTATGTATCAAAAATTTGCAGATAGAAAAGGCTTTAAAATAGAAACGATAGATTTTAATGAAAGTGAAAAAGGTGGTTTTAAGGAAGTGATTTTTTCAATTAAAGGCGAAGAGGCTTTCGGGTTGCTAAAATACGAAAGTGGAGTTCATCGTGTGCAACGTGTTCCTGAAACAGAAGCTAATGGGAGAGTTCATACTAGTGCCGCAACTGTTGCAGTTCTTCCGGAAGTTGAAGATGTTGAAATTGATATTAAAGAAGAAGATTTACGCATTGATATTTATCGTTCAGGTGGTGCAGGTGGGCAAAATGTAAATAAAGTTGAAACAGCAGTAAGAATGATACATATTCCAACAGGCATTGTTGTTACTTGCCAAGATGAGCGTTCTCAACTTAAAAATAAAGATAAAGCGATGAAAGTTCTACGGGCAAGATTGTACGAATTGGAGTTAAAAAAACAGCAAGATGAAATTTCAAGTTCTCGAAAATCAATGGTAAAATCGGGTGACCGTTCTGAAAAAATTCGTACTTACAATTGGCCCCAAAATAGAGTTACTGACCATAGATTGGAAGGTGATGATAAAAACTTTTCACTCCGAGATATTATTGAAGGTGATTTAGAACCAATTATTGATAGATTAAAAATAGCAGAAAGAACTGAACTTTTAAAATCATCAGAAGTTATATAGATATTTATTTTAACCACATTTTAAATAAATGGAAAGGACTTGTTTAATTACAGGAAGTGGGAAACGGCTCGGACGTAGCTTAGCACTTCTTTTTGCAGAAAAAAACTGGAATGTGATTTTACATTCTTTTCACTCAAATGAGCAAGCACAGGAAGTTCAAAAATTAATCGAGAAAAAAGGGACACAAGTTTTTCACGTTACTTTTGATTTAACAAAAGTTGATGAGATTATTAATGGATTTGCTGATATTTCTAAAAATTTTATTTTTCCCGATGTCTTGATTAATAATGCGGCAATTTATCCCCAACAAATGAAAGTTGGGGATATAACAGAAAATTTTTGGGATATTGCACTTGATACTAATTTAAAATCACAGTTTTTTACAGCCAAAGAATTTTCAAAATTTGCGAAAACAGGTTCAAGGGTTATTAATATAGCGTCGTTGGGAGCGTTCTCCATTTGGAATGATAGATTGCCTTATAATGTTTCAAAAGCAGGAGTTATCCAATTAACAAAAGCATTAGCAAAAGGTTTAGCCCCAAGAATTAGTGTAAATTCTGTATCACCTGGAACAATTGATTTGCAAGATATGCCTCCATCTGAGCCTTTACAAATTAATGCCGAAAGAATTCCTTTTAAAAGATTAGCTACGGCATCTGACATTTTTGATGCTATTTATTTTTTTGCTACTTGTTCAAACTACATTACAGGTCAAAATATTAATGTAGATGGTGGTTTTGCCCTGTAATATAAGTAAAAAATCTCTTTATCACCAAAAGCAGAGCATTCCTCGATTTATTAAACATAAATTTTTAACGCAAGTACTTTTCGATTAAATCCTTAAATAATTGATTATTAAAAGGTTTAGATATATAATCATCACAACCTGCATTTAAGAACTCTTCTTTATCACCTTTCAAAGCAAAAGCCGTCATTGCAATAAACGGAATATTTTTATAATTTTCTTGTTTCTTGATTTGTTGTGTAGCATAATTCCGTTTTCGCCTTTTCCTAAATTTATATCCATTAAAACTAATGAATATTGCTTCTTTTGAACTGCTTCTATTGCTTCCGTTGCATTAGTGGCAAAATCTACATTACAAAGATTTCTCAATAAAACTAACGTTAATTGCCTTGATATTTCATCATCTTCAACAACAAGCACATCCTTATTGAACTTTGTATTTGCACCTGTTGTATTTTGAGATTTAATTGTATCTACTTCTGTCCCAATTTCAGGTTCATTGGCTTTTACTGATGGACTTTGGTTTAATGGAATTTTAACAGAAAATGTAGAGCCAACTCCTAATTGACTTTTTACAGAAATTTCCCAGCCAAGCATATCAGAATATCTTTTAATTAAAGATAAGCCTAATCCTGTTCCTTCATAACCTCTGGAAAAACCTTCACTTGCTTGGCGAAATTCTATGAATATGTTTTCAAAGTCTTTTTCATCAATTCCTATGCCTGTATCTTCAATTTCAATTAATAATAAATCTTGTGTTTTACCTTTTAAGATTGCATTTCTTTCTTCTAAAACTCTAACTTCAACTCCACCTTCGTTTGTAAATTTAATTGCATTATTTATTAAGTTATTCAAAATACTATCAATTGCTTTTTGTGCTGAATAAATTTGGAAATTTCTTAATTTTGTTTTCAAATTTAAATACAACCCTTTTCTATCAGCATTTGGCTTAAAAATAGTTATTGCTTGGTTTACTTGTCTAATTAAATCAAATGTGGAAAATTCTAATTTCATCTCGCCTGCTTCAATTCGAGAAACATCCAGAATTAAATTTAAAGTTTCAAGCAAACGTTTTCCACTTGAATGAATTATAGAACCCATTTCACAAGCGTCTTCCAATTTTTTTGTGGTTGTAATTAATTCAGAAAATCCTAAAATACCATTTAAAGGCGTGCGAATTTCGTGACTCATATTTGCAAGAAAACTTGTCTTTAATCTTACGGATTCTTCTGCTAATTCTTTTGCTTTTATTAATTCTTCTTCTACTTTTTTTCTTTCTGTTAAATTTCTATAAACACTTAATATTAATTCTTGACCTGCCTCTATAACCATTTTACTATGTACTTCATAAAAATATTCTTTGCCATCTTTCGACACATTTATTGTTTCAAATTTATATTCTTTATTTTCTTTTAAAATTTTGAATCTATCTTTTACCAAACCCTTGTATTCTTCTGAATTTAAATTCATAATCGGCATTGATTGAAGTTCCTCTTTTGAATAGCCAAGAAGTTTAGTTGTAGCTGTGTTTGCCTCCACTACGTAGCCATTATTTGGATTTATTAATAAAATTGGGTCAGCCGCATTTTCAAAAATTGACCTGAATTTCTCTTCTCTTGTTTTAATTTCTTCTTGTTGCAAATGTTTTTCAGACTCGTCTCTAAATACAATTATTACTCCAAAAATATTTCCCCTTTCATCTTTAATAGGGGAACCACTATCGGCTATTATTCTTTCTGTTCCATCTTTGGCAATTAAAACTGTATGGTTAGCTAAGCCAATAATTTTTCCAGATTTTAAGACAAGTTCGGCTGGATTATCACAAGTTTTACGTGTAATTTGGTTTATTATATTAAATACTTCAGCGAGAGGTTTTCCAAAAGCTTCTTCATTTTTCCAGCCTGTTAATTCTTCACACACTTTATTCATGAAAACAATATTGCTTTGGTTATCGGTAGTAATTACAGCATCGCCAATACTTTGCAAAGTAATTGATAATTGCTCCTTTTCTTTAAATAATGCTTTTTCATTTTCAATTAGTTCTGTTATAATTGGATTTGATATTCGTAGGATGATAAAATTCCCAATTACAATAATTAAAATAGTAAAGAGCGTAACATAAATTAGAGATTCATAAAAAGGAGCATTTATTTCACTTCGGTCAACTTTTGCAACTAATGCCCAATTTAATGGTTTGGTATATGTATATGCGGCAAATACATCATGTTTTCTAAAATCTTTACCTTCATAAATTCCAGATTTGCCTTCAAATGGTAATTTGATGATTTTTATTTTATTAGATGAAACAAGATGCTTTTTCTTAATTAAACCACGATAATCTGCAGACAATAAAAAATTTATTGTGTCATCTTCTTTTACAGCAATTTCGTATTCGCCTGTTTGACCTAAGCTTTGCTTTTTACTATAAGCATTTTTAAGAATTGAAATTATTGAATCTTGGCTATAGTTCTTTTGGCTTAAAGTTTCAATCAAATTTTTTTCGTTTTCAACTAAATCTAAAAGAGAATATTTAATTCGTTCAACAGATTTAAGATAAATAATATAAGTTGATGTAAAAGTAACTGCTATTATAGATAAAGCAAGTATTAATGAAATAAAAAGAATTTTTTTGGATTTATAAATCTTATTCATTTTCCAATATATAAAAATTAAAAAAATATAAACGAAATAAATGAAAATTAATTGTTGTAATTACTTAAAATAAGAAAGTTAGATTAATATAAAAATATAATTAATAGTGTTAAAATTATTAATTAATAATTAATACTACATATTGAAAATATTATTTAAGATACTACAAGCCGATATGAGTAGCGATAATTTTCATACCTTTCAATGTTTTATCTATTAAATCATCGAGTTGCATATTCAACATTTCAGCACCTTTAATAATAACATCTCGATTAGCCCCAGCGGCAAAACTTTTCTCTTTCCATTTCTTTTTGATAGATTCAACTTCGACATCGCTTAAGCTTTTAGAAGGACGAACCAAAGCAACAGCAGTAATTAAGCCTGTTAATTCATCAATGGCGAACAAAGTTTTTTCTAAATTTGTTTGTGGCTCAACATCCGTAGTAAAGCCGTAGGCGTGTGAAAGAACAGCTCGAATCCAAGTTGGGTGCCAATTTTCTGCTTCAAGGATTTGTTTGGTTACTGTACAATGTTGTTCAGGATATTTTTCATAATCTAAATCGTGGACAAGCCCAATAATTCCCCACATCTCTTCATCTTCGCCATTGATTTTTGCGAAATATCGCATTACACCTTCAACAGCAAGACCATGATTTATTAGTGATTGGGTCTCGTTATATTTCAATAATAATGACAATGCTTCTTCTCTTGTCGGTACTTTATATTCCATTTAAATTACTCGGTTTAATTTTTCAAAATTATGAAAAAAATATTTGATATAGTATATCCGAGTATTTTCCTTTTCGTTTGTTTTTTTATTGAATAAAAAAAGAAAACAAAGTAGATTTTTTTATTAATTTTGAATTTTAAAACAATTGTAAGATGAAAAAGTCATTAACAAAATTAACACTAAAGAATTTAGAATTTTTTGCATATCATGGTGTGAATGAAATTGAGAAGCGCAATGGCGGTAAATTCCAAGTAGATGTTGAAATTATTTATGATGCAACAGAAGCAATATTGACCGATGACCTTGCAAAAGCATTAAATTATGAGGAAGTTCTATCGATAGTCAATGATATTATTCTTGGTGAGTCGTTTAATTTAATTGAAACAATCGTTTTTGAGATTTTAGGAAATATTGCCGAAAAATTTAATTTTATTGAAAAAATTGATGTTAAAGTAAGAAAATACAATGTTCCTTACAAAGGGATATTAAGTTTTATAGAAGCAGAGCAGTCATTTGAAAAGAAACGATAAACAAAGCCAGACAAAAGTACTTTTGTCATTAGGTTCGAATATAGGCGATAAAATTGATTATATTAAAAAGGCAATGAATTTACTTACTCGATCGGGTATATTTAATATAATTCAAAAATCATCGTATTACTTCACCGAACCTTATGGTATATCAGAACAGAGCTGGTATGCAAATATTGTAGTTGAAGGTTATACAGAATTAGGAGCAAATTCATTTCTACAATTTTGCAAGTCTATCGAATATATGTTGGGACGAAAGATTAGAAAAAGATGGACAGAAAGAGAAATTGATATTGATATATTGTTCTTTGGGAATTCAATAATACAAACAAAGAAATTGGAAATACCGCATCCGCAAATTCAGTTCAGAAATTTCGTTTTAGTTCCTTTGAATGAGATTGAGCCTAATTTCGTTCACCCTGTTTTCAATGTAACGATATCTGAGCTTTTTAGTATTTCAAAAGACAAATTACAAGTAATTAAAAAAGATGACGCACGAAGAAATTAAAAACGAGATTCTATCACGTTCAGATTTAATTGAAATTGTATCTGAATATGTAAGATTAACTAAACGTGGAAGGAATTTCGTTGGATTATGTCCTTTTCATAATGAAAAAACGCCATCATTCACAATTTCGCCAGATAAGCAAATATATAAATGTTTTGGTTGCGGGAAAAGTGGTAATGTTATTACTTTCTTAATGGAACATAATGGTTTAAGTTACCTTGAATCTTTAAAATTTCTGGGAGATAAGTACGGAGTTAAATTTGAATATACTCAAACAAATAAAGATGATACTTTAAAAATAGAAGAAGTTTATGAAGTTTTAACCAAAGCAACTCAATATTTTCAGGAATTCCTTTACACAAAAGAAGGTGTGGTATGCAAAGAATATTACGAAACTCGAGGCTTTACAAAAAAAACTTTCGAAGAATTTAAATTAGGATTTGCACCAAATTCTTTTGAACAACTTTCTAATCATTTAAAAAAGGAAGGATTTTCGGAAGATACTATAAAAGAGGCTGGTTTGTCGGTTGAAAGTGAAACGGGAAAATACTATGACAGATTTCGTAATAGAGCAATTTTCCCTATTCAAGATATTTTTGGACGTGTTATTGCTTTTGGAGCTAGACAATTAGAAAATGAGAAAAACCAACCTAAATATATCAATTCACCCCAAACTATTGTTTATGATAAGAGTAAAGTATTATACGGGATTTTCCAAGCAAAGAATAATATTATCAATAAACAACAATCTATTTTAGTTGAAGGTTATGCTGACGTTATAACATTACACCAGTATGGATTTAAAAATGCGATTGCATCAAGTGGAACTTCATTAACCGGAGAGCAGTTAAAACGATTAAAAAGATATTCAGATAATATTTTAGTCCTTTATGATGGCGACCAAGCTGGTATTAATGCAACCGAAAGAGCTATAGAACTTGCTTTACAACAAGCATTTAATGTGTATTCTGTTATCTTACCGAACAGCAACGATCCTGATGTGTTCCTGAAAGAAAATGGTTCTAATGCTTTATCAAAAATTTTAGCAGAACCTCTAAATTTTATTTCGTTCTTTTTCGAAAAACATAAAAAGTTTGCGGATTTACTCTCGCCAGCAAAAAAATCAGAAATTATACAAAAAATTATTTATCTTATTAATTTAATTCCAGATGAAATTCAACAGAACTTTTTAATGCAAGAGTTAGCTTTAAAACTTGATTTTAATGATACACAAATCAAAAGCTTATATAAAATTAAAGGAAATCTAAAATCAGGTAAAACTACTACTAAAAATGAATTAAAACAAGAAAGCGTTCAATCTTCTTCTGCCGAAAAAGAATTTATTCTTGAACAAAAATCAATTAAGTTGATTGAAAAAATGTCTAATGCTGAAAATTCATTAATTAAAATTTCTTTGCAAAATGATGATGCTTTTAATTATTTCAAAAGTAAAAATTTTTATAAAGAACTTTTAATTTCTGAAATATCTCTCAAAATTATTGATTTTATCTCTCAAAGTAATAGTTTAAAAGATTTGTTCGATGAATTGAACCAAGAAAATGTTAATCCATATATTAAAAGTATTATTTCAAGAATTGCTTTAATGCAAGAAACTCCTTCTGAAAACTGGGAAAAATATTTCCAGTCAGAAGAAAATACAAATAAATTAGAATATTACATTGCTGTAAAGTTGCATTTGCAATTAGATAAAATTGAAAGAGAAATTAAAGAATCACAAAGCATATTAAAAACAAATATTTCGGATATAGAGTTAACTTCTACATTAGAAGCATTAAACTCATTAATCCAGAAACGCGAAGAAATCCGTAGTAGATTAAATAAGTTATAAAATTAATTTATTTTTTTATTAATTAAGTAAGGACTCGAAAATATGAAAATATCTTACAAAATTTTCCTTTTTACCTTCTTAGTAATTTCAACTTCATATTCAAAAGTATGGAATGTTGGAGAGACAAGACAATATAAATATTGTAGTGAAATAAGTTCACTTGTTGCAGATGGAGATACAATTTATATAGATAGCGGAACATATCAAAATGATTTGCAAGTTACATGGAGTAAAAATAATTTGTATATTTCAGGATTGAATGGAGTTCCTGTTATAGTTGCTGGCGATAAAATTGCAAATGATAATTCCAATGGGAAAGGTATTTTTGTTATTCAAGGAAATAATACTCATATAGAAAATATTGAATTCCGAAATTCTCAAGTTCCTGACCACAATGGTGCAGGTATTCGTCAAGAAGGAAGCGATTTATATGTAAGTCATTGTATTTTCAACAGTAACGAAATGGGTATTTTGCAAGGTGGGACTATTCCTAATTGTACAATAAAAATTGAATTTTGCAAATTTTCCAATAATGGAAGTTTGGCAAATCAGGGCTATCAACATAATATCTATATAAATCATATCGATTCTTTGATTTTTCAATATAATTATACTTATGATGCTATTGCACAAGGTCATGAACTGAAAAGCAGAGCTGACAATAATTTTATTTTATATAACAAAATAGCAAATTATACAAGTGAAGATAGTCGAAATATTGATTTGCCTAATGGTGGAACTGCCGTAATTATGGGGAATATTATTGTGCAAGGACCTAATTCCGCGAACACTAACATTATTGGCTATGGATTGGAAGGAAATATAAATAAACCTCCACATAATATTTGGATTTGCAATAATACTATTGTTAATAATATGAATAGAGGTAGCTTTGTTGATGTTCAAAACGCCGATACTCTTTTGATGTATAATAATATTTGCGTTGGACCAAAAACCGCCGGTTTTATTATAGGAAATTATAAAACAATAGATACTGCCTATAATTTTATTAATGACAATATTGCCGCCGCTAATTTTGTTTCGCCTACTAATTATGATTATCACCTTACAAGCAATAGTCCTGCTATTAATACAGGAATTACGCTTAATAAATCAATTAAAGGGCATTTGTTGGTGCCAGTGTTTGAATATGTTGATGAATTATCTTTTAAAACAAGAGCAATTGATGAACAAATTGATATTGGTGCTTTCGAATTTTCTAAAACTAATGAAGTTAGCTCAATAAATGAAAATCAAATTGAAATTTATCCCAATCCTGCAACAGATTATATTATTGTAGGGAACGAGCATATTCGTTCCGAGCAGAACATTGCAATTTTCGATGTATTTGGGAATCGTGTAAAAGCAGAAGAAATTTATCCGACAAATCAAAGTCATCGGATAAATATAAGCACACTTTCCACGGGAATTTATTTTCTGAAAATTGGGAATGAAAAGCCATTGAAATTTGTAAAGATATAGAGAAATATAGGTAAAAAGAGGGAAAATAAAAAAATGCTTATTCTATTGATTTTGTAATAGACCAAGAGCCTTTTATTATTTCGAGAAACTCATTTAAAATCATCGCAGTTGCTCCCCAAAGAGGTGTTTTTGAATGTATATGCCATAAAGGAATTTTTGTAACTCTACCGTTAAATTCCCAGTATTCTTCTTTTGAATTGCTATCATCTAAGAAAAAATCTAAATCTTTGACAATTATTTCTTTAACTTCATTTTTGCTCAAATTAAATTTTAAGTTATGAGGAATTACTCCAACAAAAGGGTGGATAATTGAATTTGATGGTGGCACATACAAATCAGAAAGTTGAAAAAGCACATTGATTTCTTCTGAATTAATTCCAATTTCTTCTTTAGTTTCACGCAAAGCCGCATTAAGTGGAGTCTCATTATTTTCCATTCTTCCGCCGGGAAAACTAATTTGTCCTTGATGGCTTTTTAATTTTTCGCTTCTTAAAGTAAAAAGTACAGAAAGATTTTCATCAAAATCTTTTAGTAACAATACCATAACAGCACTTTGTTTTGAATTATCAGCAGGCTTAAAATTACGAAAAGGAACATCCCCGATTTTCGGGGCTAATTTTTGATGAGCTTTTTTGCCCGGCAAGTTTTCTTTATCGTAATTAGTCAATATGTTATATAACTCTGCGAATTTCATATTCATAATGTATTTTAGTAATACTTTTTTAATATAGCGAGGAACTGCTCTCTTCCTAACCCTTGTGCAGAAGAAGTGTTCAATACTTCTATAACGTTTTTGCAATTGATAAGCAATTCTTCCCAAATTGTTTTTTGTTGATTAGCTTGTACTTTGCTTATTTTATCGCATTTAGTAAGTGCAACTAAATAACGAATATTGTTGTTTTCAAGCCATTCAATTAATGATAAATCTATTGGCATTGGTTCGTGTCGAGCATCAACCAGCACTGTCACAAACTTCAAATTTGGTCTATTTAAAAAATAGTGATAAATAAGTTTTATCCAATGTTCCCGCTCTGTTTTACTGATTTTAGCATAACCAAATCCAGGTAAATCTGAAAATACAAATCTATTTTCTACTGAATAAAAATTAATTGCTTTTGTTTTACCCGGTGAAGAACTTATTCTTGCAAGGTTTTTTCTTAATACAATTGCATTTATAAAGCTTGATTTCCCTACATTTGACCGGCCAGTAAAAGCAAATTCAGGTAAATTTGTTTTAGGATAATCTCCAACTTTGTTAGATGAAAAGATAAATTCTGCATCAATAAATTTCATAAATTTGCTCCTACTTTGATTTTTTTAATTGTTTTTTTGTCTTTATTGAAAATAAATTTCCCTATTTCTGAGATTAGAACTCCTGCAACCATAATTAAAGCACCAACAATTTCAACAAAAGAAAAAGAAATATTAAAAATAAAAATAGAGGCGATAGAGGCAATAACAGGTTCAAGCGAAAAAATCAATGCCGCTTTAACGGGAGTTGTAAATTTTTGATATGCTGTATGAATAAAAGTAACGATAAACGAGGCTAAAATACCATTATAAGCAAGTGCTATCAACAATTTTGAGCTTAAAATGAAACGTGTATTATTATAGTCAAAGATGAAAAAAGTAATTGTCGAAAAAAGAACAATTATTAAAAATTGCAAGAAAACAAGTTGTACAGTAAATTTAAAATCATTTCTACCTCGAGTAAAAATATCCATATAGGTAATATAAAAAGCCCAAAATAAAGTAGAGATTAAGGTTAATAAATCCCCTAAGTTAATACTGGAAATATCAGGTTTGCTAAATATCCAAAGACCTATTGTGGCAATAATTACTCCAATTTTAGGAAAAAATTGAATACTTTTCTTTTCTAGAAACCAGTAAACAAAAGGTACCATAGGAATAGCTAATCCTGTAATAAAAGCAGATTGTGGGACGGTCGTAAATTTCAAGCCATAAGTTTGCAAAACAAATCCTCCAGCATAAAGAGAGCCGAGCACAATTCCCGCCTTTAAACTTTCTTTGTCAAATTGTTTTAAATATTTTCCTAAAAAAATAATTAGCAAAAATAAAGCAAGAGAAAATCTCAAAGCCACAAAAAGTGAACCACTAATGAAATCCAAGCCTATTTTCGTAAAAATAAAAGTAAACCCCCAAAATAAGGTTATTAATCCCATTAGCAAATCTGCTTGATATGATTTTATTTGTTTAGTCTGCTTCAAATGTGTTTGTTTAATTAAATAAATTATTCAGGTTGATATCTTTCGAGTGTAAATGTTTCACCAAGATAAAGTTTTCTAACTTCTTTATTAGAAGCAATTTCTTCTGCGGAACCTTTTGTAAATATTTTACCATCAATTAATATATAAGACCTATCTGTGATTGATAAAGTTTCATGCACATTGTGGTCGGTAATAATAACACCGATATTTTTATGTTTTAATTGTGTTACCATTTTCATAATATCTTCGACAGCAATCGGATCTATTCCGGCAAAAGGTTCATCTAACAATATAAATTTAGGAAAAGAAGCTAATGAACGAGCAATTTCACATCTTCTTCTTTCACCACCTGAAAGCATATAACCTTTACTTTTACGAATATGCTTTATTCCGAAATCATCGAGAAGAAATTCTAATCGTTCTTTTCTTTTATCCTTTGGTATCTTTTGCATTTCTAAAATTGCCATAATATTTTGTTCAACAGAAAGTCCACGAAAAATAGATGGTTCTTGCGGGAGATAGCTAATACCCATATGAGCTCTTTGATACATAGCTTTTCCTGTAATATCTTGATTATCCAGAAATACTTTGCCAGCATTTGGTTTAATCATACCTACAACCATATAAAAGCTTGTTGTCTTTCCTGCTCCATTCGGTCCTAGAAGCCCAACTACTTCTCCTTGGGAAACTTCTAAACTTACTTGATTTACAACTGTTCGCTTTTTGTAAGTTTTTACTAAATCTGAAACTTTCAAGACACTTTTATTTAATATATCTTCCAAAAACTACCTCCTGGAACTTTCAATTGTTACTTCTTTATTAAATGTTTGACCATTTCTTAATACAGTAAATTGCATTTTTTGACCAACTTGACTATCAAAATAACAAACATAAAAATCATTTATACGGAAAATTTTATTACCATCAACAGCAAGAATTATATCCCCAATCTGAATACCACTTTTCTCAGCAGGTGAGTTTAGAAATACACGTGTTACAATAACTCCTTCTTGCTTTTTTAAATTGAAATAGCGGACATATTTGTCATTAATTTCGTCTATATCTATTCCAAGATAAATATTTCTATCAATTTTTTTATGGTGAATTATTTCATCAACAGTCTTTTTTATTCTATTGATTGGAATAGCAAAACCAATTCCAATACTACCAGATCCTTGATAATTTTGAGCAGTAGAAAATATAGTAGCATTCATACCGATAACATCGCCATTTACATTTAAAAGTGGACCACCTGAATTACCTGAACTGATTGCAGCATCAGTTTGTACCATGTCTCTATAAACACGATTGTAAGGTTTATCTTCATTAACGAAATTTATTCCAACATTTGACACAACTCCAACTGTTACAGTAGGCTTAGAGTTCATATCAAATAATCCAAAAGGATTTCCCATTGCTATTACCCATTCGCCAATAATTAAATCATCAGAATTTGCTAATTTTAGATAAGGTAAATTTTGAGCCTTTATTTTAAGTAAAGCAACATCGCTTACCATATCTGCACCAACAAGTTCTGCATTGTATTTATCTCCGCTTGTAAGAGTTACGATAATCTTTTTAGCATTTCCTGCTACGTGATGATTTGTTAAAATATATCCATCAGAAGATATTAAAAACCCTGAACCAAGACTTTGAACTTGCCGATATTGCGGTTCATCAAAAGAACCAAAAAATTGTCTAAAAAATGGGTCAATTGCAAATGGGGACGTAGCTACCATAACTTCTTGCAATTCTGTTACATTAATTCCGACAACTGCTTCTCTGGCTTTTGCTGATGCAATTGAAATTGCATTTTGTCTTGTTTTGTTGATTTGCTCCTGAATATTTTCCGGATAAATTGCGTCTTCATATACTTTCGAATTATCAGAACTGGATATGTTTAAATTTTTGCATTCCGCTTTTTGAATATTTATTAAATTAAATAAGAATAATAAAATGAATATTTGATTTAGTGCTTTTAAGGAAAACAAATTGATGAGTATAAGTTTACTCTTAACTTTATTGTTTTGCATAATGTGAATAACTAATTTGTTAAACATTAAAAAGTAATTTGTAATTTTAATTTTGACGAAATTACAAAAGAAAAGTTTTTACTAATGAGTAGATATATTGAAGTTGCATTACCTATACCTGTAAATGAGTTATATACTTACAAAGTTCCAGATGGAGTTTTGGCTGAAAATACTATAGGCAAACGAGTATTAGTTAATTTTAATAATCGATATTTGACCGGGGTATCTGTAAACTTGTGCAATAAAGAAATACAATTTGAGGTAAAACCGATTTTGGAAATTTTAGATGAAGAGCCTATATTTTCTGATAAATTATTTCAATTAACAAAATGGGTTTCTCAATATTATTTTGCTTCTTGGGGCGAAGTATTAAAAGCGGCAATGCCTCCAAATTTTAATTTAACTTCAGTAAAAAAAATTGAAATCATTAAGCAACCAACCAATCAAGAAATTTCTGAAATTCAATCTTTTGCACCTAAAAGAGCTAAACTTTTGCAGATTTTATTAAAATATAATGGTAATATTTCTATTCAATCTTTGCAAAAAGAACTAAACTCCAAAAATCTTAGTCCTCAGATTGAGGCATTATCACAGCGAGGGTTAATTGCTATTCATTCTGAAATCCAAAAGCAAACTGAAACAAAAGTCAAAGCCATAAAAATTGCAGATTATTTGTTAGACAAGGAAGAAGAATTTAACTCAGTTTTTTTAGAAATTGAGAATAAATCAAATAAGCAAGCACAAATTTTAAGTTTGCTTTTTTTAGAATTTCAAAAAGGCAAAAGTTTTTTGCTCTTAAATGAAGTTATTAAAGGACTAAAAACTACTTATTCTGTTATAGCAGTTTTGACAAAGAAAAAAATTGTTGAAATTTTTGAAGTAAAAAAGGAAATCTCAAAAAAAGCGCAAATTAATCTATCAAAAGACGAAAGCAAAATTGAATTGACCGAAGAACAAAATAAAATAATAAAAAAAATAAGCGAATATATTGACAAACATTCATTTTCCAGCCACCTATTATACGGAGTAACAGGTAGTGGAAAAACCTTGATTTATATTGAATTAATAAGAAAAGTCTTAAATCAGAACAAACAAGTGCTTTATCTTTTACCAGAAATATCGCTAACACCGCAAATAGTTGATAGAATTCGTAATTTTTTTGGAGAAGAAGTTGCAATAATACACAGCAAAATATCTGATAATGAACGGAATCAAATTTTTACTGCAATTTTGCAAAATAAATATAAAATAGTAATGGGTGTACGTTCAGCAATTTTTTCGCCATTAAAGAATTTAGGATTAATAATTGTAGATGAAGAGCATGAACCCAGTTATAAACAAGATAACCCATCGCCCCGATACAATGCGAGAGATACATCAATAGTAAGAGGAAAAATTGAAAACTGCCCTGTTATATTAGGTTCAGCAACACCTTCGTGTGAAAGTTGGTATAATGCAAGTTTAGGGACGCATCAAATTTATCAATTAAATAAACGTGCCGATGGTGCTAATCTACCTAATGTTGAAATTGTTGATTTACGAGAAGCAAAGAAAGAAAAGAATTTAAAAGGGAATTTTTCCAAATTATTGATAGAAAAAATAATAGAAAGAATCAATCAAAAGGAAGGGACCATTTTATTTCACAATAGACGTGGATTTGCTCCACAGTTATTTTGTCCTGATTGTGGTAATGTACCGATGTGTGAAAACTGCGATATTGCTTTAACTTATCATAAAAAATCAAACAAACTTGTTTGCCATTATTGCGGTTACGTTACACCTGCTCCAAAATTTTGTAATGTTTGCGGTTCAGATGAAATGCAAGAAATTGGGGCAGGGACAGAAAGAATTGAAGAAGAACTGAAACAAATTCTTGAAGAAAAAGGAATAAATGCTCGTATTCAAAGATATGACCGAGATTCTACTTCACAAAAGAATTCATCACGGCGTATAATTTATGATTTTATGAATGGAGATATAGATGTCTTAATCGGCACACAAATGCTTTCAAAAGGTATTGATATTGGGCGGGTTACGCTTGTTGGTATCATTAATGCGGATATGCATCTATTTTTCCCAGATTTCCGAGCTAATGAAAGAACATTTCAATTACTTACTCAAGTATCAGGAAGAGCAGGTAGAAAAAGCAATTCAAATGGTTTAGTTATTATCCAAACAGCACATCCGGGAGCCTATCCGATTGTGTTTTCTGCACAAAATAATATAGAAAAGTTCTTCGATAAAGAATTTGAAATGCGGGGACAACTAAATTATCCGCCATTTAATCGTTTAAGCAAAATTGAAATGCAATCTATGAATTTAGATGAACTAACAAGTTTTAGTAAAATTTTCTTTGCTAATTTGCCAAATAATCAAGCAGGCTTCCAATTTATTGGACCAGTATTTCCAAATGTTCCAAGATTAGCTAAATATTATCGCCAATTCATTTTTGTTAAATCATCAAAAAAAATTGATAAATCGGGAGAAAAATTAAATATAATTTTACATAATACTTTGCAAAAAATAGAAAGCACTATAAAAAATATAAGAATTAATATAGATATAGATTCATATCAAAATATGTAGATTATTTCACTTTAATGGCTAAACAATCATAAGAAACTCGGTCGCCAAAATAGTTAGCAAAATATCGTTTTATTATTCTCCAGCCAGCAATTTCAAAAGAACCATTCGTAAGTAAAGTACTTGAGAAATTTGCAGGTTTTTCTAAAACATCAAATAATTCTTTATTTTGAGTTAAAATGATGTGTTTGCCATTAGAATCCACAACAATAGTTAAAGATTCAATAGCTAAATCAGCCAACCCTTGCGCAGGAATATGCGACATACTTTCTTTAACTTCCAATTGAATCATCCTTGCACGAGCTTCAGGTCCAACGACATCTTTTGCAGTACTCATCAAATCTAAAAGGTAATTGCGGACAGAATTTAAATCTTCCAGTGATTTTAATTTGTCTTCATCGTGCAATTCGCTTAAAGCTTTCGCAATATTTGAGATTTCTTTTAAATAATGGTTCCTTTGATTGCTCGGGACAAAATACATAATGACTAAATGCACAGGCTTTGTATCAATAGATTCGTAATTAATACCAGAAGGACTCCAACCGATTGCACAAAGCAAATCACCTTCAAAAGGAACTCGTGCATGAGGCACAGCAACACCTTTGCCAAGAGAAGTATTAAAACTTTCTTCTCGCTTTAAAACAAAACCCGCAACATCAGTGTTACTCGGCACAGCAGGTATTGCTTCTAATATGTGTGCAAGAAGTTGTAAACCATGATTTTTTTCATTATCAGGAAGTTCTATAAGTCTCCCTTCTTGTAAAGCATCAAGTAACGCATCCATAATTAATCATCTCCAAATTTTTTAAAAAACCAAACTTTAACAAAATGGGTAAGAGTTGAATAAAGTAAAAGAAAACTTGTAATCCAAATCCAATAAGTGTAAGGTAAAGCAACCAGTCCAAGAGTTCCAGATAAAGGAGAATAAGGCAACCATACTGCAATTGCCATAATTATTAATGTTGTAAGTGTCATTGGTAGTGATGCTCTACTTCCAAAGAAAGGAATTTTCTTTGTGCGAATTATATGAACGATTAATGTTTGTGTTAGCAAGGATTCCACAAACCACCCTGTTTGGAATAAACTTACAAGATAGGATTTGCTGTGTTGAGTTAATGTTGGGTTAAGAAATTCACGAGCATTAAATATTATCCACATCAGACCAAATGTTGCATAATCAAAAATTGAACTCATTGGACCAATAAAGACCATAAACTTTTTAATATTGTTTATGTTCCACTTCAACGGTTTAGCAATCAGTTCTTTATCTACATTATCAGTAGGAATTCCTGTTTGAGAAAAGTCATAGAGTAAATTATTAGTAAGGATTTGAATAGGTTTCATTGGCAAAAATGGGAATAAATAACTTGCACCAAGTACACTAAACATATTACCAAAGTTAGAACTAGCTCCCATACGAATATATTTTACAATATTAGCGAAGACTCTTCTACCTTCCATAATGCCTTCTTCAAGCACCATCAAACTTTTTTCTAATAAAATAATATCTGCGGATTCTTTTGCAACATCCACACCGCTATCAACTGAGATGCCAACGTCAGAGGCTCTTAAAGATGGCGAGTCGTTAATCCCATCACCCATATAACCCACAATATGTCCTGTTTCCCTTAATCCGTATATAACTTTTTCCTTTTGAGACGGAGATAATTTTGCAAATACATTCGCTTCTTCTATAACTTGTTGAAATTGGTTGTTGTTCATTCTTTCAATTTCATCGCCAGTAACAATTTTAGTAATTTTAAGACCAACGTCATTACATACTTTTTTTGTAACTAATGCGTTATCACCAGTAAGGATTTTAACCTCTACACCACTATTATGTAAAGCGGCAATAGCTTCGGGTGTAGATTCTTTTGGTGGGTCAAAAAAGGCTATATAACCTAAAAGGATTAAGTCGCTTTCGTCTGATACGTTAAATACAGTTTTGTCTTTTGTGAATTCTCTATAACCAATAGCAAGAACACGGTAACCATCGTTGTTTAAATCTTCCACTTCTTCATATAAATCATTTTGAATCATTGGAATTAACGGATATATTTCATCGTCAACTTGATATTTGTTGCAAACAGAAAAAATTTCTTCAACAGCACCTTTACAAATTAAAACATGGTCGCCTTCGTATTCTACAACAACAGACATTCTCCTTCTTTGGAAATCAAAAGGAAGCTCGTCGACAAGTTGACATCTTGATTCAACATTTAAATCTATGCGTTCAATTACAGCTCGATCGATTAAATTTTTCAATCCAGTTTGGTAAAAACTATTTAAATAAGCATAAAGGAGGACATCATCGCTTTCTTTACCAGTTATATCAACGTGCTTTTCTAAAACCACCTTATCTTGTGTTAAAGTTCCTGTTTTATCGGTACATAAAATATCAATTGCACCGAAATTCTGAATTGAACTTAAATTTTTCACAATAACTTTTTTGCGAGACATTGATAAAGCACCTTTGGCAAGATTTACTGTTACAATCATAGGCAACATTTCTGGGGTTAAGCCTACTGCAATAGATAAACCAAATAATAAAGCATCAATCCAATCACCTTTTGTTAAGCCTACTATCATAAAAACAGCAAAGACCATCAGAAGCATAAATTTTATCATCAAATAAGTAAATGACTTAACACCTTTGTCAAAACTTGTTTCAGGACGTTTGCCGGTTAATTTTTCTGAAATAGAACCGAAATAAGTTCTTGTGCCTGTATTTATAACTATACCTCTTGCACTACCACTAATTACGTTACTTCCCTGGAAACAGGCATTGGTCAAATCAAAAACATAACTTCCTTGTATTGGTTCTGTTTCTGATTTTTTTTCAACTGGCATTGCCTCGCCTGTTAGTACAGATTGGCTAACAAAAAAATCTTTTGCCGTGATTAATCTTAAATCTGCGGGAATAATAGAACCAGCCTGCAATATTACAATATCGCCGGGGACTATTTCTGAAATTGGAATTTCAATTTCTTTCCCATCTCTTAATGCTATGACTTGCGATTGAACTCTTTTCCCTAAGGCTTCAACTGCTTTGTTTGACCTTCTATCTAATACATAAGATAACCCTACACTCAATAATACCATCATACTTACTATAATTGAAGATTTCACTTCACCAATTATTATAGAAACAATTGCTATTATGAGTAGCTGGATAACAAGCGGACTTTTCAATCTGTTATATATATCAACCCAGAAGTTTAATGTTTTAGTGTGTGCAAGTTCATTTTTTCCATATTCATCTAATCTTTCTTCTGCTTCCTCGTTCGTTAAACCTAAACTGCTACTTTCCAGTTTTAAAAAATTTTCGGCTATTGATGTCTGGCAGACTTCAATTAATAATTTCTCGTAATCTGAAATTGAATGCGGACTTTTTGCCGCTTTTGTAAATGAAGAAGCTGATATTTTTGGGAAAATTGATTTAGTCATAAATTGCCTCCATAATTATTTTCAGTATATATTGAATGATTATGGAAAGTATTTAAACTATAATATAATCCTCTTTTTGGATCTATTCTTAAAACCAAAAAATTAAGCATTATATGCTTTATATTTTGCTCAAAAATACTTTGATTACAGGTTGTAAAGACATTAAAGTATTTTTTCATTGGCACCTCTCTTTAACTTCCTTGGAGGTTTACCAACAAATTAAATTAGGAGGTTATTTCCAAGAAAGGGTGTTTTTGAAATTATGTGAATTAATTTTTTGAGCGCCAGGTTCATCTGAATCAGGCATCATATTTTCCTAATATTTTGTTTAACAACATTACAAAATTAAGCAATTATTTCTATTTTTTTTGTATTTATTTTCAAGAATTGAAAATTTTTTTTATTTTTATTTTGGACTATACAATTAAATGGAAAAGCTGCCTTTTAAAGACAGCTTTTAACAATACATTATTTATTAGATGCTATGCTTCTTAATTATGATAAAGAGCATATGAAAATCTTAAAATATATAAAAGAAAGTTAATCTTGGAGTTACTGAAGCATCAATGCTTCTTCCATTAGGAATTGATTCATAAGTTTCCACAATAACGTTTGGACTTATTGTTACTTTTTCATCTGGTTTGTAATTTAAACTTAATAAGAACCAATTTCTCGAATCACCTTTTGAATTCGAAGATGAATTAGGGTCAAAATAATCGTAACGAACAACAGCAGATAAATCTTTGGAAAAATTATAAGAAGCAAAAGCTGAAATGCCAATTGCGTTTTTATTTGTTAAACTTCCGTTATAGATAAATCCATTTTGAGATTGTTTTGTAAATGCTTCTAATCCAAAAGAATAAGCATCTTTTTCTTTATAAGCAAGGAATAAATCATAAGTTAAATCATTATTTGAAACATTTTCCAAAGGATTGGAAAGTGATGGAATATCGGCGTGTTGATTGAAATCAGCATAAAGTGTAGCTGTAAATTGCTTTATTGGGTTGTATTGAATGTGTGCGTATAATCTTTTATATTTATCCGTTTCAGGGGCATTGCCACTACCATTACCATACATTACCCAATATTTAAATATTCCTTCGCCATCAATTTTCCCTTTTAAAGAAATACCTATATCACGAGAAGGAGCAATTCCACGTAAATCTAAAATTGTTTTTTCCAAAAATCTATTACCCCAAATACCTTCGGAAACATCAAATGACGGTGTTGGTTGAATTCCAAAAATTAAATCACTTCCTGAAAATATATTTCTCCACTGCAAATAGGCATCTTTTACCATAACTCCAATTTTACCATTGCTTGTGTTGGCGGCTTGGTCTGCTTCAAGTCTAAATTTTGTAGTAAATGATGAGGAAATATCATAATCGTATGTAAAATAAATTCTACGTAGTTGAAAGCCATTCAAATTTTTTGCTCCGCCATTTGCAACATTTGGCAATTTAGTAATGGCTGTGTCTCTTGCTGAATTGTAAAAATAATCCCCGAACATATATCCCGAGAATTTTCCTTTGCTTGTTGCTTCTTCTGAATACAATTGTAAACTGGCAACAAAAAGTAAAAGGAGTGTTAGTAATTTTTTCATATTTTACCTATAAAATTAAAAAAAATAATATTACAAAATTAATTTTATATTTTGAAGGTTACGTTAAGAAAGTGTGAAAGATTAGAGTAGGAACAAAAAATTAATTAAAATATCCTTATGATAAAATTAGATTATAAAAATTAGTCCCGATTTGCTGTATCGGGACCATAAATAAATAACTAATTAAAAAAAAGGAATACAAAAAAGGTAAAATAAAATCTATTAATTTACTTGAATAATCCAACCAAATTTATCTTCAATTTCACCATATTGAATACCCAACAAAGTATCGTACATTTTTTGCGAGATAGTGCCAATTTTACCATCACCTAAAACGTAATCGTTATCTTTGTAAGATAAAATTCCCACTGGCGAAATAGTTGCAGCTGTTCCAGCACCAAAAGCTTCGGAAAGTTTTCCATTTTGCAATCCTTCAAAAATTTCATTAATAGAAATCACTCTTTCAGAAGTTTTAATACCCATAGATTTAGCAAGGTGAAGAACAGAATCACGAGTTACACCATTTAAAATCGTTCCGGCTTCCAAAGAAGGAGTAATAATTTCTCCATTTAGAACAAACAAAATGTTCATTGCTCCAACTTCATCAATATTAGACAAATTAACACCGTCTAACCAAAGTACTTGTGAATATCCATTCTTTTTAGCTTCTTGACCGGCGAGCAAAGAAGCGGCATAATTAGCGGCTGTTTTTGCTGAACCTAATCCACCACGAACCGCACGCACATAATTATCGGCTACTTTGATTTTTACTGGATTTAAGCCTTCTTCGTAATAAGATGCAACTGGTGATGCAAAAATAATCAACATATAATCGTCTGATGGATGTACTCCTAACACATTGGAATTACCGAACAGTACTGGGCGAATATAAAGGGATTCGCCTCTTTTTTGGGGAACAAATGCTTTATTGTAATGAACAACTTCTTTTACAGCTTGTATAAAAAGTTCTACTGGATATTCGGGAATAACAAGTTTTTTTGCTGAGTTGTTTAATCGTTGAGCATTTTTGTCAGGGCGGAAAATATTAATACCACCTTTAACATTATAATATGCCTTTAACCCTTCAAATATCGTTTGTCCATAGTGCAAAGTCATCATTGAAGGTTCAATTTCAAAAGGTCCATAAGGCACAATTTTGCCATCGTCCCATTTGCCATTACGATAATTGGCAACAAACATATAATCGGCAAAATACTTTCCAAATCCTAATTTCTGCCAATTTACCGAATTAAATCTTGTATCATTTCTTTCAATAAAATTAAATTTAGGCATGAACTTTCTCTCTTTTTAAAATTTTAATAAAAACACGTATACTAATTTAATAAAAAATAATGGAATAACATTATTTTAATGTGAAGCATAAGTTTAACAAAATATTATTGAATTGTTCTATATGCATTTAATATAAGTCCAATCAAAGAATAATTTACAATTAAAGAAGTTCCACCATAGCTCATAAAAGGCAAAGGAATACCCATAACGGGAGTTATTCCAAGCACCATTCCTATGTTTATGAAAATATGAAAAAGAAATAATGATGCTGTAGCAATGCATATTACACTAAAAAATCTGCTCCGTGTTCGTGCAGAAATATCTAATATTCTTTTTAAAACTAAAAAAAATAAAATAAGAACAATAGTTGCGCCCATAAATCCAAATTCTTCGGCAGGGACAGAGTAAATAAAGTCAGTCCATTGCATAGGGATATACCGCAGTTGTGTTTGTGTACCATGCATAAATCCTTTACCTTCTAACCCTCCACTACCGACAGCAAGAACTGATTGAGCGACATTATAACCTGTATCTTTTAAATTTTTGCCAGGTGATAAGAAAGTATTTATTCTTGCTTGCTGATGCACTGCTAAATGTGAATAAATCATTGGTGCAGATACTGAAATAATTACCGAAAGACCTATTACTATAATTTTTCTTGATAGTTTGTTCCTAAAAAACATAACAGATACAGCAAATCCGATTATCCCCAGCCAAAAAGCAATGTTTCCAGTTAAAGATAAAATTATCAAAACAGGCGAAAATGTTATTGTAAATAAAAATAATGCATCAATTCCTGTCCAATAAAGTAAACCAATTAAAATTGCAAAAAACACAACAGATGTACCAAAGTCTGGTTGAAGTAAAATTAAAATTACAGGTAAAATATAAAGACCGATCACAAGCATAAATGTCCGAAGATATTTTATACTTACATTAAGATTAGTAAAAATCAAGCCTGATGTTAGAATTACAGCAAATTTTGCTAATTCGGCAGGTTGGAAAGATTTTCCCCCTATGCTAATCCAGCCTTTTGTTCCGTAATTTATTGTTCCAAAAACTAATGCCACTAATAAAGACAATATTGCAAGACTATAAATTGGAACTACTATGTATCTCATTAATTTTTCAGGGAAAAGAGTAAAAAAAGTTAATGAAATCAGACCTATTCCAAATGACATTATTTGATTCTGGAACTCTTTATTTGAAGCAGAAGTAGAAGTTGAACTATAAATTGAAATTAGCCCGATTATTGTTAGCAATAAAACAGGTAAAAGCAGTTTATAATCCAAATAATCAAAGAATTTTTTCTCTACGTATATTTTAGATGCCATTTTGTTGTGTAATTTAAATTTAAACAAGAACTATGTTTCAAGCCTTAAAATAAAAATAAATATTAAAATAAATATTAAAATAAATATTAAAATAAATATTATTGATTAGTATAAAATAATTGAAAGAGCTTCTTTATATTTTGCAACAGTTCTATCGATAATCTCATCAGGCAAATCAGGCGGAGTAGAATTTCTATCCCAATTTGTTGATAACAAATAATCTCTTAAAACTTGTTTGTCAAAATTTTGTTGCTCAACATTAACAGCATAATGTTTTTTATCCCAAAATCTTGAAGAATCAGGGGTTAATGCTTCATCAATTAAAATAATTTTGCCATTGTTATCAATACCGAATTCAAATTTTGTATCAGCTAAAATTAATCCTTTTGCATCTAAATAACTATGTGCGAAATTATAAAGTTCTAATGATTTATCTTTTAAATAATTTGCTTCCTTTTCGCCAATAATATTTGCCATTTCTTTGAAAGAAATATTCATATCATGTCCATTCTCTTCTTTTGTGGAAGGAGTAAAAATAGGTTCAGGTAAACGTTCAAATTCTTGTAATCCCTTTGGGAGTTCGATTCCTGTAATTGTTCCATTTTTTTTGTATTCCTTCCACCCAGACCCAGCAATATAACCTCTAACAATAAATTCAATTGGGAATGGTTTGGCTTTTTTCACAAGCATAGAACGGTCTTGTAAAACATCGCTATGTCTTTGACAAATTTCAGGATATTTAGAAATATCATCTGTTATTAAATGGTTAGGTATAATTTGCTTTGTATGGTCAAACCAAAATACTGCTATTTTATTCAAAATTTTACCTTTGTCAGGGATTGGTTGATTCATAACATAATCAAATGCAGATATTCTGTCAGTTGAAATAACAAGTAAGTTCTCATTTAAATCATAGACATCTCTAACTTTCCCTCGTCTAAATAATTTAATATCTTTAATGTTTGTTTGTTTAATTGAATCCATAAATTCACCTTTTTTATTTTACAGAATTTTAATTATCGTCATATTTAAGTCTAATGACACAGAAATTTATTTTATATTATTAGAAAATTCTTTAAGGAAATATGCCGAAGCTTTAATTCCACCAAAGAAATTATCAACAGAAAAACTTTCATTAGGAGAGTGAATATTGTCGTTTGGCAATCCTAATCCCATCAAAACAACTGGAGCATGTAATACTTTGGTAAAGGTTTCAACAACAGGTATTGAACCACCTTCACGCATAAATACAACTTCTTTACCAAAAGCTTTTTCTAATGAGGTTATACAACTTTTAATAGCAGGTCCATTTGGATCGACTAAAACAGGATTGGCGCCTGACATAACTTTAAGATTAATCTTTACTGTTGGTGGAGCAACCATTTGTATAAATTTGGAGACTTTCTTTGCAATATCTTCCGATTTTTGATTGGGAACAAGTCGAAAAGAAAATTTTGCTGATGCTTTGCTGGGCAAAACAGTTTTTTGTCCAGCACCGATGTATCCACCTTTTATTCCATTAACATCAAAAGTTGGTCTAGCCCATATTCTCTCTAATGTAGAGAAGCCCATTTCGCCATTTACTTCTTTTACGCCTAAATCTGCTTTATATTCAGTTAAATCAAAAGGTAATTTATTGAAATTTTCCCGTTCCATTTCTGTTAATTCTAAAACATCATCGTAAAATCCCGGTATAGCAATTCTACCATATTTATCTTTCATTTGATTAATTATCCAAGCCAGAACTTGAATTGGATTATCAACGGCACCACCAAAAGAACCAGAATGTAAATCACGGTTAGGACCAGTTACTTCTAATTCAAAATAAGATATTCCACGCAATCCATAACAAATTGAAGGCATACCGTAATAAAACCACTCAGTATCAGAAATAACAACTACATCGCTTTTAAGTAATTCCGGATTTTGTTCAATAAACTCATCTATATGGCTTTCACTTGCTTCTTCTTCGCCCTCAATAATAAATTTTAAATTTACAGGCAGTTTCCCTTCCGATTTTAAATAAAATTCGGCGGCTTTTAGATGAGTAAAAAGTTGTCCTTTATCATCAGCACTGCCACGTGCAACGATTTTTCCATCTTTAATGAAAGGTTCAAACGGAGAAGATTCCCAAAGTTCAATCGGGTCAACAGGTTGAACGTCATAATGTCCATAGACAAGTACAGTTTTCGCATCTTTGCCTGCACCATTCCATTCAGCATAAACAAGTGGGTGTCCTTCTGTTTCTATTAATTGCACTTTGTCAAATACAATTTCTTGAAAATTCCTTATTATCCAATTTGCTGCGGATTTAACGTCCTCTTTATGCTCCTTTTCGCTGCTTATGCTTGGAATACGTAAAAAATCAAAAAGTTCTTTTAAAAGCTTTTCATTATTTTTTTCTAAATAATTTGCAACATTATCCATAGAAAACTCGTAATTTTATTAAAATTTTAAAACAAATTTAAGTATTTTTTACAAAAAAATCATTTAAAGTTAAGTAAAATTAATTTTATAATTTAACTAATAATAATTATGAAGGTTTTAGACGTAAATTCAGTAACAAAAGTATTTGGAAATTATAAAGCCGTTGATAAAGTATCTTTCAGCATAGAAGAAGGGAAGATTTTTGGTTTATTAGGTCCAAATGGAGCAGGTAAAACAACAATTATTCGAATGATTACTAATATATTTGCTCCCGATGAAGGTTCTATTAAAATTTTCGGTGAAGATATTAATTCCAATTCGAAAAATCAAATCGGTTATTTACCAGAAGAGCGTGGTTTATATAAGAAAACAAAGGTAATTGAACAACTTGAGTATTTTGGCAGATTAAAAGGTCTAACTAGAAATGAGGCTCATAAAAAAGCAAAATATTGGCTTGAAAAAGTAGGTGCTAATGGCTGGGAAAATAAGAAGATACAAGAATTATCAAAAGGTATGGCTCAAAAAGTGCAATTTGTTTCTACTATTTTGCACGAGCCTAATTTTATGATATTTGATGAACCTTTTTCCGGATTTGACCCTATTAATGCTGAATTGCTAATTAATATTTTATTAGAAATGAAATCGCAAGGGAAAACTATTATTCTTTCTACTCATCAAATGTATCAAGTAGAAAAACTTTGTGATGATATTTTTATGATTAATAAAGGCAAGCAAGTGTTAAATGGAAATTTACGAGAAATAAAAAAGAATTACGGAAAGAACAACTTAATAATTGAATTTGAAGGTAATGGCAATTTTTTGAAAAGTATCTCGCAAAACCAAATAATTGATTATTCTGAAAATAGAGCCGAAATAAAAATTACAAGCTACGATGAAGCACAGCAGATTTTAAAAAATGCTATAACAGATAATCAAATTACTCGCTTTGAAATTGAAGAACCACCTTTAAATCAAATTTTTATTGATATTGTAGAAAAAAATAGAGATGAATATGAAACAATCAAATAAAATATGGACAATTATTTCTTTTGAATTTATTACAAGAGTAAAATCTAAAGGATTTATTATATCAACTATTCTTGCCCCAATTTTTTTAATCGCATTGATAATTATTCCGGGACTTGTTGCTTCTTTTTCAATGAACGAAACAAGCAAACATATTGCTGTAATTGACCAATCATCAATAGTTGTAGATAAATTAATCCGAGATGATGCTAAAACATTTTTTAAATCAAATAGTTCAGTTGATGAATTAAAAAAACAGATTTTGAATGGGAAGTTAGATGCCTTTCTTTTAATTCCGAATGATGTTTTACAAAAAGGTGAGGTTACTGTTTTTACACCGGGTGGTGGTGGAATTGGTTATATTGAAAAAATAGACAAAATTATTTCTGACATCGTTCGTGAAAAACGGCTGCTAAATGCTGGTGTAGATAAAAAAGTAATCACTATTGTGGAGCAAGGGATTGATATAAAAAGTATTAAAGTAACAACAGAAGGGACTCAAAAAGATTATACTGAATTTTTCTCAATTTTTGGATATATGCTTGGGTTTATGATCTATTTCCTAATGTTTATGTATGGTGCGATTGTGATGCGAGGTGTAATAACTGAAAAAGTTAATCGAATAATTGAAGTTATTAATTCATCAGCCAAACCAATGGAAATAATGATGGGAAAAATATTTGGAATTGGTGGAGTTGGATTATTGCAAGTTTTAATTTGGGTAATTTTACTTGCTGTAGTAACAGTTGCCGGTGGTTCTATTGCAACAATGTTTATCCATCAGCCAAGTTTATCTTCAATTTCCCAAGGAGCGGCAGCGACACAAATAAAAGGATTACCTTTTGATATTCCACAAATACCAATTGGAGTATGGTTTGCTTTTGTATTTTTCTTTCTTGTAGGATATTTTATGTATTCAGCATTATTTGCCGCAGTTGGGTCGGCAGTAGACCAAGAAGAAGATGCTCAACAGCTCCAAATGCCAATTACTATGCCATTGATTATCCCAATTTTGTTTATGCCTGCTATTATGGCAAATCCCGATGGTACGCTTGCAATTGTTTTGTCATTAATTCCTTTCTTTTCTCCAATAATTATGACAGCAAGAATTGCTGCTACTTCTGTTCCTTTATGGCAGATTGCTACATCAGTTGTTCTTACTTTGGGTACTTTGCTCTTATGTGTTTGGCTTGCTTCTAAAATTTATAGAACTGGAATTTTAATGTATGGCAAAAAACCTTCTTTCAAAGAATTAATAAAATGGATTAGATTAGCTAAATAACAACTAAATTAAATATAAAATAGATTATTTCTTTGGACTTGCAACGATTTTATATATTGGTATTTGCTTTTTTAAGCAAAAGTCTTCTTTATTGGTAACAGGAAAAGTCCATTCTTCAATAGAAGAATAATGAAAATCAAATTGAGATGATTTTTCTAATGTTTTTTTATGGAATTCATCGACATAATCGCAATCTGTTGCAAGAAATAATTTGCCCGTTGGCTTTAATATTCTAAAAATATTGTTAAGAAAAGTAAGGCTAAAAAGCCTGCGATTATGCTGACTTTGTTTAGGCCACGGGTCTGGAAATAAATAAAATATTTTGTCTATTGAATTCTCCTCTAAAAAGTCAAATCCATTGACACAAGTATACCATAAAGCATTGGCATTGGGAATTTGTTCACCAAGAACCAGATTATTTAACCAATCAACTAATTTTTTTCTTACTTCAAGTCCTAAAATATTATCATTAGGATTTTGGAAAGCGTAATTCAACAAAAATTTGGATTTACCACAGCCAACATCTAACACATTAGGGCATTTACCATTTAAGAAAATATCCGCATAATTGATAGAATTAATCAAAGGAGGATAATGTTGAGGAATAACACGCAAATTATTTATAGGGAAATAAATATTAGAACTTGCATGGTGGCGAATTTTATCGGGATAAGGATATTTTAAAAAGTTAATTTCCATACGTTTGTAAATAATTAATAAAAGAAACCAAATAATGCGTCTAAGAAAAGTATTGCTGCCGCAGAAAGAGTAAAAGCCCGGACCGTACTATTGCCCACACCTTCTGCGCCACCTGTTGTTTTAAATCCAACATAAACACCGATTAACGAAGTAACTCCTCCAAAAACACTGGATTTTATTAGTCCTATTATTATTTCCTTTATTTTAAAAAACCGCTGGACAGATTCAAAAAAAGCATAAAAAGAGAAATCAAATTTAATGATTGTAAGGACATACGCACCGGCTAATCCGACCAAATAGGATACTAGAACTAATACAGGCATCATAACAATCGTTGCAACTGCTCGAGGCATACCTAAATAACGATGTTTATCAATGCTCATCATCTCCAAAGCATCAATTTGTTCAGTTACTTTCATCGTACCAATTTCTGCTGCCATAGAGGCACCTATTCTTCCTGCAATGACAAGTGCCGTAAGTACAGGTGAAAGTTCGGTAAATATAGAAGTGGCTATTGATGAACCTAAAAAAGGTTTCGCTATATTCAGCATATTGAACTTATCAAATAAACTTGTTGCCTCTAATGCAGTTATCATCCCTGTAAAAATACCAATTAAAAGAACTAATGGCAAAGATTTGTTGCCAACAAGTTCCATTTGCTTTAATACAATAACCTTATTCTTGACTAATGTAGGAAAATATCGGAATATTCGCAAAGATAATATCCCAAATTGACCTAGTTCTGTTATAAAATTTACTGATTTTCGTCCTAATAAAATAAATAGTTTTTTCATCGTTAAATAAATTACAAAATTGAGAATTATTTTTCAATAAAAGATTATTTTTGAAAAGAATTTATTATTTTTATAGAAAATGAAAATTGCAAAATGAGAAAAAAACATTTCCATAACCATTATAAATCTTTATTATTATATTTATTTACGTTTTTGTTTATAGCAACAAACACATATTCACAAGATTATACAACACCACCTTACGAACAACACAAGACAAAATTCCCTGATGAATTTTCAGAATTAGACGAATCAAGTTGTAAAGACGTATTTCATTCGTTAGATTATCAAAATTCAATTAAATATGCAAGGAAAAAATATCACGACGCATTAGTCCTTTTACGGCAACGTGATTCGGTAAGAGCGGCAAAAAGTTTTGAAGCGGCAATTCAAAGAATAAATAAATATTTAAGCTTTCCCGGTATAGAAAATCAACAAGAGTTCTTAGATTTAGTACGCTCTATTATAGAAGACTACGAAACTTACATTACTTCAATTGATGATTTAGATGAAAATTCGTCAATTTTCATAGTTCGTAAGATGTTATTTAACCAAATTGAGCAATTAGATTTAAGCAAATCAACTAAAAATACACAATTAGTCAATCCAAAAGCAAATGACAATAAATATGTAGTAACACCTGGTGTAAAAACTTTTGTTCCTCCACCAGATACTTTAGTAGTTCCTTTTGAAGTTAATGACCAAGTTACAGCGGCAATTGACAGATTAACCAAAACAAAACTTCGCAAATACTTAAAAGTTTATTTAGACCGTTCTACTCGTTATTTCCCGATGATGAAAAAAATTGCAAGTTACGAAGGTGTTCCACAAGAACTGTTGTATTTGTGTTTATATGAAAGTGGTGTTAATCCAAATGCGATTTCTTCGGCAAGTGCTGTTGGACTTTGGCAATTTATTTATTCGACTGGGCAAAGATATGGATTAAATGCCAACTCATCAATTTGGATGGATGAACGACGAGACCCAGAAAAATCTACTCGTGCAGCAATGAGGCATCTGAAAGATTTATACACTTCCTTTGGTGATTGGTATTTAGCACTAGCTGCTTATAATTGTGGTGAAGGCTGTGTCCGTAATGCTATCAAAAAATCAAGGAAAAATAATCCTTCTTTTTGGGAAATTCAACCTTTTTTGCCTCGTGAAACACGTAATTATGTCCCGAACTATTTAGCGATTTCACTTATTGCAATGGACCCACATAAATATGGCTTCACTAATGAAGAAATGAACTTCCAAGATGAACTTCATTATGATGTTTATGTCTTGAAAGAACCTTTCAATTTAGAATCCTTAGCAAAATCTGCTGGTATAACTGTTGACCAGTTAAGAGAACTCAATCCTGAACTTATTCGGAATTGCACTCCTATAGATGTCTCAAGTTATTATTTGAAAATTCCTGAAAATGTTTCTGCTTCTTTTGGAAACAACCTTGCGGCAATTCCTTATGAAGAAAAGAAACCTTTTGTTGTGCATACTTTGGAAGAAGGCGAAACGCTTAATTCTTTGGTTAATAGATTTAATGTTTCAAAAGATGAAATTACTAAGCTTAACAAGTTTTCAAACATGGTAGATAATTTTAGCCCGCAATCTCAAATAATGTTGCCAATCACTCAGAAGGCTTATGATAGTTTGAGAATTGCTAATAAAGTCGCTCTTCCAAAAGCACAATCTAATGAAAATTTAATAGCTCATCAAAAAATTATTAAGCAAACCCCGACAGAAAAGAAATATCATACTGTCCAAGATGGTGAAACTCTTTATACTATTTCACAAAAATACGGTGTTGATTTAGCAGATTTAAAGACTTTGAATGGATTAGACGACCAATCAATTATTAAAGTAGGGCAAAAAATTATTCTTTCCGAAACTGAAGTTAAAACTATAACTAAAAATGTTATAAAATACCATAAAGTAAGAAAAGGTGAAACTCTTCAAGATATTGCAGATAATTTTGGTGCGTCAAAAGAAGATATAAAAAAAATCAATCATTTAAAATCTAATAAAATTAAATCTGGGAAAAAACTTAAAATACCGGTAGAAGTTACTGAAACTGTTACTACAAAATCATCCAATGATAACAATGTTGCTTCTATTTCGGAAAAGAAGCATACAAAAGAACAAATAATTATCCATAAAGTAAAAGCAGGCGAATCCCTTGAAAAAATTGCGGCTAAATACAATGTAACAACTGACCAGATTCAAGATTGGAACCCAAAAAGCGTTAATGGTGATGTTGTTTATAAAAATACAAGATTAAAAATTCACGTTGGCAAAGACATCGCAAGTAACACTATTTCCGAAAAAAGTTCACCGAAAAGTAGCAAAAAAGACAAATTAAAAATTAAGAAATACACTATCAAAAATGGTGATACATTATATTCTATTGCTAAAAAGTTCAATGTTTCTGTTGATGATATAATTGCATGGAATAAAATCAAAAAATCCAAAACTGATAATATTAGAATTGGTACAACTCTCATTATAAAATAATAGGTAACTTGTTGAATTTAAATTAAAGGGTTATATTGGGCTATGTAACCTCTTTTAATTGGAGCAAGTTCTTTTATATTGTTAATATTAATTGTTAATATTAAAGGTTGAAATTCATTTGTATTTACTAAATTGCATTGATAACTTCGATAAAAATAAATTTTATGGATACACAAATTGCTACAGCAAATTTTTTTAATCTATTAGATTTTAATCAAATATTAAATAATCCAGATTTTAAAGAAGATAGTGTTCGTGAAGTTATTATCTTACCAATTTTAAAAGAATTGGGATATGACGAATCGTCAATTGTCCGAAGCAAATCTTTGAATCATCCATTTTTAAAAATCGGAAGTAATAAAAAAATTCCCATAAAGTTAATACCAGATTATATTTTAAAAATAGAAAATAATTATGCTTGGGTTTTGGATGCTAAATCACCAAGTAAAAATATAGACAGCGAAGACTTTGTAGAACAAGTTTATGGCTATGCAACACATCCAGAAATCAGAAGTACATATTTTGCCTTATGTAACGGACTTGAATTTGTTCTGTATAGAACAGCATCTACTTCAAAGCCTGTATTAAAATTCAAAATGCAAGATATTGAAGAAAATTGGGATATTTTAAAATCATTACTTTCACCTTCAAGCTTTCAAATTGGGAAAACTTTTACTTATGAAAGCATAAAATTAACCCAAAAAGGTTTTGATTACTTTAATAGACCATTATTAGAAGAAATTCAAGTAAAAAAGCAAGCAACAAAAAGACATTATGGAGTGCATGGTTATTTTACAAAACAAAGTTGGAATGTAGTTTCAGAATATATTCGTAATTTTTCTAAACCTGGGGACCTTGTGTTAGACCCTTTTGGAGGAAGTGGAATTACTGCAATAGAAGCGATGATGAATAACCGTAATGCAATTAGTATCGATTTAAACCCATTAGCCGTTTTCATTGTTAATGCTTTAATAGATCCTGTTAATTTTACAGAATTTTCCGAAGCATTTGATAGGATAAAAACAAAATATGAAAAACTAAAACCAAAAAATAATCAAGACATTGATGAAATTTTGCAAAAATATAAATACCCAAAAGGTATAAAATTACCTAAAGGTTCTGATGTTGATACAATAGAAAAATTATTCAGTAGAAAACAATTGACAGAACTTGTATTACTGAAAAATCTCATTCTAAAAGAAAAAAATAAGAATATTAAAAACTCTTTTTTATTAATGTTTTCAGGTTTAGTAACAAAACATAATTTAACATATCATACATCTTCTTACGTAAAAAAAGAAGGTGGAGGTAATGCCGCTCCTTTTCAATATTACAGATATCGGATTGCACCAAATCCTATAAGCATAGATTTAATGAAATTTTTCGAAATTCGGTTCAAAAAAGTTTTAGCTGCAAAAAAGGAGATACAATATTATATAAACGAAGACACTATTCAGAATATTCAAGTTTATAAAGGTGACGCTACCAAATTAACAAATATCCCAAAAGAGTCAATTGATTATGTATATACCGACCCGCCGTATGGTAAGAAAATACCATATTTAGATTTATCAATTATGTGGAATGCTTGGCTTGACCTTGAAGTTACAGAAGAAGATTACCAAAAAGAAGCAATTGAAGGTGGTTCTCATAATAAATCAAAGGAAGAATATAATAAAATGATATCTGAAAGCATCAAGGAAATGTATAGAGTTTTGAAATTTGATAGATGGCTTTCCTTTGTGTTCGCCCATAAAGACCCAGAATTCTGGCATTTGATAATTAATACTGCTGAAGCTTGTGGATTTGAATATGTTGGTGCTGTGCCTCAAAAAAATGGTCAAACAAGTTTTAAAAAACGACAAAATCCATTTACTGTACTTTCAGGACAACTTATTATTAATTTTAAAAAAGTTAAAAATCCCAAAACAATACTTAAAGCAAATTTGGGAATGGATGTTGCACAAATAGTTATGCAAACAATCGAAGGAATTATTGCTAAGAACAATGGTGCAACTCTTGAGCAAATTAACGATGAACTTATAATCAAAGGGTTAGAACTTGGCTTCATTGATTTACTTAAAAAAGAGTATCAAGACTTAACTCCATTATTATTAAATTCTTTTGATTATAATGAAGAAAAAGAAATTTTTACAATTAAACATAACACAAAATTTACTACTCAAATAGATGTTAAGTTACGAATTAAATATTATTTATTAAGTTATTTACGCAGAATGGAAAGAGAAGGCACTCTCCCTCATTTCGATGATATAATTTTAAATATCTTACCTTTATTAAAAAATGGGGATACACCCGAAAATCAGACTATTTTATTAGTATTAGAAGATATTGCTGAAAGAACAGATAAAGATAAATGGAGATTAAAAAAAGAGGACCGAACATTGTTTGATTAAATATTTATTTATTTTAAAAATTACTACATACCAATTTGTTTAACGTATTTAGAGTAGAACAAGAAATATAAGGGAAAGAATGGCGGAAGTTCCTTTAATCTATGAATTTTTAGAATAATAGTTCTTCATTTTTAAAATAGTAAAATGTACTTTTGTTCCCACGCCAATTTCACTTTCCAGCCAGATTTTACCTTTATTTTTTTCAATAAATTCTTTACAAACTAATAAACCTAATCCAGTTCCTTTTTCATTATCTGTCCCACGTGTTGAGTGAAATTGATGATAAGAAAATAAAAGTTCTTTGTCTTCTGCTTTTATTCCAACTCCTTTGTCAATAATAGATATTTGGTAATATTCATCATCAAAATCATTAGCATTAATTTCAATTGTAGAAAACTTATTAGAGAATTTAATCGCATTTGAAACTATGTTTCTTAATACAGTGCTAATCATATTAATATCAGCATATACTTCATATCTTTCAGGTATTGAACTATTTAAAACAATTTGTTTGTTTTGCAGTTGAGGTTCAAGTAATTTTTCAATAACAAACATAGAATTATTTAAATTAAATTTTACAGGGTTAAATTGCACTCGCCCAGTTTGTGAATATGACTATGCAATTAAGTTTTCCAGCAAATTAATTAATTGCTTGGATGATTCAAGAATCTGCTTGTTTTTATTTAATTTAATATCTTCGTTTAATGTATGGAAATTGTAAATTAATATTTCACTGTTTGTAATTAAACTTTGCATTGGATTCCTCAAATCATGAGCTATAATTGAAAATAATTTATCTTTCATACCGTTGAGTTCTTCTAGTTGTGTATTATTTTCAGTTATTGTTGCATTTCTTTCTTCTAAACCTGCATTTAATTCTTCTAATTTTATGTTTGCTTCTTCAATTTGAATCTTTTTATCTGAAATATCTTTTAAAAGAATTTCCAATTCATTATTTTTCTGTTCAATTTGAGTATTTTTTACCTCTAAAACTTTATTATGCTGTTTTTTAGTTTGATTTTGTTGATATAAGACAAAAGTTAAAATAATAACCAACATAGTTAAACCAGAAACGCTAAGTAATTGAGTTTGTTGAATTTTATTTTTTTGAGTTAAAATAACAATTTCTTTTTGCTTTAATTCATTTTCTCTTGTAGCTTCTAAATTTATAATTTGTTTTTTTAATTCATTATTATTGATAGAATCTTGTAATGTATAAAATAGTAGGAGGTAATTGTAAGCGGCTTTGTAATTACCTAATACTGTATTTATGTCAGATAGAGCTTGATTGTCCATTGCTTGTTGAGCTAAATAGTGAATTTCTTTTGCCAATTTCATTGCTTGCAAAAAATAATCAATAGATATTTTGCACAGTTCTTTTTGTTTCTTTGTAGGTTTGGAGCCTTTGGTATATGTATCAAAAACGATATGAGAATATGCACTGCCTATATTACCAAGAGCCACATCTTCTGAATGCTTATCATTAATTTCTCTACTTAATTTTAAAGCAATCAGAAGGTTTTCTATTGCTTTATAATGAAAACTTAAATCTTTTTGTTTTGGTGAGGTTTGTTTATTGTATAGTTTTGGTAAAATCTTTGCCTCATTATATAGTTCTGGCGAAGCCTGCATACTACGAGATATATATAGTGTCCCCATATTGCTATAATATCTCAATAGTCCTTGCTTATTATTAAGCAAGCTATCTATTTTGTATTGTTCGTTATAATATTGTTGTGCTTTATCTAAATTTCCCATTTGAACATAAGCTATTCCTATATTGCAATACTCGGTTGCTAATTGTGGTAATGTATTAAATTCCTTGAAAATCTCCAAAGCTTTTAAATCGAATTCCAAAGCTTTCTTATCATTTTTCATATCCGCATATACAAGTCCTAAATTGCCAAAATTAAAAGCCATTTCCAATCTGTTATTTAAACTTTCATTTATTTTTAATGCTTGCAATAAATAATCTATTGATTTGACATATTCTGAACGAGTAAAAAGGGATAAACCTTTAGCGTTATAACTTTTTGCCAAACAAGTCTGATTGTTGATTTTTTTTGATATGTAAATTGCCGAATCGCATAATTTTATAGCTTTTTCAGGGTCAGATAGTCTTATTTGTTTAGCAATACTAACCATTTTTTCTACTTTTGTTGCATCTTCTGGTCTGCCTCCAAGAGAATTAATCAACGAATCAATCCAATTTGTTTCCGAAAAAGCATTGCTCCTGTTTAAAACAAGCGCAAAGAAAATTAAGGGTAATATTTTAAAAGTATTTTTTTTCATATTTTACAATTCTTGTAAATTTATAATTCTAAATTAACGAATATTTTTTAATTATAAAAACGAAAAAGAAATAAAATTTTAAATATCTTATATCAATTATTATAATATCTATTTCAGGGAAAAAATAAAGAAATATATTTAAATATTAACTAATTTAAATATAAAAAAATGGAAAAATTAAATGCAATAATTAAATGCAATAATGTGGAAAAATATTGACAAGTAAAAAATTTCTTACAAATTTGATGTAAGAATAGATATTATCTTAATTTAAGAGCAATATTTTCTAAAAAATAAAAAATTCTATCAAGTACATCATTTTGTTGAAGCAAAGACATAGTTTCAAAAAGTCCAGCACCAACAGATTTACCTGTAATCATAATTCTAAGCGGATGGACAATTTCTCTTAATTTCAAGTTATTTTCTTCGCAATATTTTTGGGTAAAATCGTGTAAAGTTTGATAATCCCAATTTGTAATATTTTTCAATTCAACAAAGTATTTTTCAATAGTATTTTGGGTATTTTCTTTCCAATGCTTTTTGATAAAATCTTGGTCGTATTCTTTTGGTTTGGCAAACATATAAGGAGCAAATTCTGGGAGTTCAATTAAATTATCAATTCGTTCTTTAATTAAATCAATAACTTTCATTAAATAATCTTTACTAATAAAATTGAAATTAATATTTTGCAAGAAAGGAATAATGAAATCAGCAAGTTCATTGAGCGATTTGGTGCGTAAGTATTGAGAATTCATCCAGTTCAATTTAGTAATGTCAAATATAGCCCCAGATTTATTAACTTTTTCGAGAGAAAAAGTTTCTATAAGTTCTTGCATTGAAAAAATTTCACGGTCTGAAGTAGGATTCCAACCAAGCAGAGCAATAAAGTTTACAAAAGCTTCTTTAAAATATCCTTTTCCTACATAATCTTCAACAGCGACATCACCTTGTCTTTTACTTAATTTTGATTTATCTTTATTTAACAGCAGAGGTAGATGCGCAAAATCAGGAGCTTCCCAGCCAAAAGATTGATAAAGTAATATATGTTTAGGAGTTGATGGCAACCACTCTTCACCACGAATAACATGAGAAATACCCATTAAATGGTCATCGACAACATTGGCTAAATGGTAAGTAGGGAATCCATCGCTTTTAAGTAAGATTTGGTCATCAACATCACGAGAACGGACAGTAACTTCTCCTCTAATCATATCTTTGAACTTAATTTCACCTTCAAAAGGAACTTTTAAACGAACTACAAACGGAACATTCTGAGATAACAAATCTTTTGTTTTATCTTCTCCTAATGTGAATTGATTTTTCATTGAGGTTCGGTCATATTTAGGAGCAACCCCTGCTTTTTGTTGTCTTTCCCTCATTAAATCAAGTTCTTCACTTGTATCAAAAGCATAATATGCTTGTCCCTTTTCAATTAACTGCATTCCATATTTTTTATATAAATCAAATCGTTCTGATTGAATATAAGGACCATAATTACCGCCAATATGAGGACCTTCATCAAAACTTATACCTGACCATTCTAAATATTTTATTAAATTTTCTGTTGCTCCTTCAACAAAGCGTGTTCTATCTGTATCTTCAATGCGTAAAATCATTTTTCCATTATTGTGGCGAGCAAATAGATAATTATATAATGCAGTTCTTAACCCTCCGACGTGCAAATAACCCGTTGGTGATGGTGCAAATCTTACTCTTACTTCCATATTGTCAATATTTCAATTTTATAAAATTACAAAATTAACTTTTCTCTTGAAAAGAATAATAAAAAAAGATAAACAATTTGTTATGATTTAAAAATTTTATACTTAATAGATGTAAGAAATAATCAAAACATATTACATCCTAAACACTCCAAAATTGTGGTCAGGAATAGGTGAATTTAAACTCATAGCAATAGATAAAGCAAGGACATTGCGCATATCTAACGGGTCTATAATTCCGTCATCCCACAATCGAGCAGTGCTATAATAAGGGCTTGCTTCATTTTCATACTGATTAATAATTGGTTCACGGATAGCACGAATTTCATCATCTGAAAGTTTTTTCCCACCTTTTTGCAATTGATTAATTTTTACAGTGGCTAAAACATCGGCGGCTTGCTCACCACCCATAACGCTTATTTTACTATGAGGCAACATAAATAATAAACGTGGGTTATAACCTCGCCCACACATCGCATAATTGCCTGCACCATAAGAGCCACCAACCATAATTGTAAATTTAGGAACTTGTGCATTTGCAACGGCATGAACAAGCTTAGCCCCATCTCGTGCTATTCCACCATGCTCATATTTTTTGCCAACAATAAATCCTGTAATATTTTGTAAAAATATTAGTGGTATTTTACGAATTGAACACATTTCTATAAAATGTGCTCCTTTTAAACTTGATTCGGAAAATAATACACCATTATTTCCTAAAATCCCAACAGGATAGCCCATAATACGAGCAAATCCTGTAATGAGAGTTTTCCCATAATTTTCTTTAAATTCTTGGAAGCGGCTACCATCAACTATTCTTGCTATTACTTCACGAATATCAAATGGCTGTCTAATATTTTTTGGTAAAATTCCATAAAGTTCTTCTGGTGAATAATAAGGTTCTTCTGGTGCAACTCTTCCAATATCAAATTTTTTTTGTGCAGATAAATTTTCAATTATATTTTTTGTAATTTCAATAGCATGTTCATCATTAGCGGCAAGATGGTCGGCAACTCCTGAAATTTTAGTATGGACATCTGCCCCGCCAAGTTCTTCATCTGTAACATCTTCGCCTGTTGCGGCTTTTACAAGTGGAGGACCACCAATAAAAATCGTAGATTGATTTTTAACCATCACAGTTTCATCACTCATTGCAGGGACATAAGCGCCGCCAGCAGTGCAAGAGCCCATTACAACAGCAATTTGCGGTATATTCCTTGCCGACATTATTGCTTGGTTGTAAAATATTCGTCCGAAATGCTCTTTATCAGGGAATGTTTCGGATTGATGTGGCAAAAATATTCCACCTGAATCAACCAGATAAACACAAGGCAAATTATTCTCTATTGCAATTTCTTGTGCCCGAATATGTTTTTTTATTGTCATTGGAAAATACGTTCCACCTTTTACTGTTGCATCATTTGCAACTATCATTACTTCTTTTCCTTTAACAATGCCAATTCCTGTAATAATTCCTGCGGAAGGTGCTTGTTCTTCATACATATTATTCGCCGCGAGCGTGGAGATTTCTAAAAATGGTGTATTAGCATCGAGTAATTTGCTCACTCTGTCCCGTGGAAGAATTTTACCTCTACTTGTATGTTTTTCTCGGGCATGTTCAGGACCACCCAATTTTGCATTTGCTATTTTCCCTTTTAAAACTTTTACTATTTCCTGCGAATTTTCAAAGTTACTTTTGTATTCCGCTGTTTTGGTTGATATTTTTGATTTAATTCTATTCATTTTAAATTTGAAAATTTATAAAAATATAAATTAAACAAAAAAGATAAAATATAAATTTATTTTTTACAAATTTCAAATTATTCTTTTGAAAAATATTGATTAAGAAAATTAGTTTTCCAATTTTTAAAAGTTCCATTCGCAATATTTTCACGAGCAGTTTTGACAAGCCAAAGATAAAAAGCGATATTATGTAAAGAAGCAAGTTGCAAAGCAAGAAGTTCTTCTGCAACAAAAAGATGTCGTAAATAGCCCAGAGTGAAGTTTTTGCTTGGATAAGCATCAATATTTTCATCGATTAATTCATCGGAAAATTTATATTTGGCATTTCTTAAATTGATTTTACCACGTGTGGTAAAAATTTGTGCATTTCGAGCATTCCTTGTTGGAATAACACAATCGAACATATCAATTCCATTTTCAATAGCATTCAGTATATCTTCGGGCATACCAACACCCATTAAATATCGGGGTTTATTTTTAGGTAAATGTTCAGCAGACAAAGCAACAATTTCTTGCATCATTTCTTTTGGCTCACCAACAGATAATCCTCCAATTGCATAACCATCAAAATCCATATCATTCATTTGTTGAATATATTGTTTGCGGTATTCAGGATAAACACCTCCTTGACCAATTCCAAATTGGAACTGTGGTTTATCCCATTTAGGCATAGTAGAAATAAATCTTTCTCTAGCTTTTTTTGCCCAAGACAGAGAAAGTTCAATTGATTTTGATATATATTGTGGAGAAGAAGGATATGGTGCACATTCGTCAAGTACCATAATAATATCAGAACCAATAGTCCTTTGAATATCTACTACATTATCAGGGGTGAATATATGTGAACTTCCGTCAATATGTGATTTAAACTTTACCCCATCTTTATTAATTTTACGTAAATCATTTAGTGAAAAAACTTGGAAACCACCACTATCAGTTAAAATTGGTCTATCCCAATTCATAAATTTATGCAATCCGCCAAAATGGTGTAAAACTTCCATTCCTGGTCTTAAATATAAATGATAAGTATTCCCTAAAATAATTTTTGCATCAATTTCAACAAGTTCTCGTTGTTCAATTGCTTTAACAGTGCCTTGTGTTCCAACAGGCATAAATATTGGAGTAGGAATTATTCCATGCGAAGTATGAATTTCTCCTAATCTTGCAGAAGACTGAACATCTTCTTTAATCAGATTGAAAAAAGTATTGTTTTTCACAAAAAATTTATTTGTAATAATGAAACATCATCTTTTAAAGATTTGGTTATACTAATTTCTAATAAATCATCAATCACTTGATCTAAATTATCAGAACTTAAAATATTATTTTTTATATATTGAATTAAAGTTTCTTCATTCCACTGTGTAAAATCAAAAGTATTTGGGTCGATGATACCATCAGAATAGATACATAACTTAGCATTTTGTGGAACAAACAACTCTTCAAAAAGAAATTTTGGATTATCCTTTGTGCCGATTAATATGTTCTGGGAATTGAGCAAAATCGGTCCAGTTTCATCAGTAAAAAGGAAAGGTGGAGGATGACCAGCACCACTATATCTTAAGATTCTTGTTCTGGTATTAAATACAGCATAAAAAATTGTAAAAAACAAATAATTATGTTTTTGAATAGGATAAGCTTTATTTAATTCACGGAAAACTTCTGCTGGGTTAGTAAAATCTTTAACAGGTAAAGTTTCAAATCGCAACATATTAAGTACGCTAACCGATTGTAATGCAGAGGCAACTCCATGTCCAGAAACATCTAATAAATATATTGCAAAATTTTCATCATCAATCCAATGGTAGCCAAAAGAATCACCTCCTAAATTTTGTGAAGGAGCAAAAAGCCAATTAGTAGCAATTTTCCCTTTCTTTATTTTTGGAGGTAACAATGATTGAACATAATCAGCGGCACTTATTATTTCTCCTTGTAAAAGGCGATAATATCTTTCTATATCTTCTTTTGATTCAACTAATTGTTTGTTGATTTTAGTAATTTCATCAAGTTTTTTGGAAAGTGTTTCCTTTGTAATTTTTAAGTCAAGATGTGTTTTAATTCTTGCTAAAAGTTCTTTTTGGTTAAATGGTTTAGAAATAAAATCTACTCCTCCTGAATCAAAACCTTGTAATATTGCTTCTTCATCAGTTCTAGCAGTTAAAAATATAACCGGGATATCTTTTGTTTTTTCATTAATTTTTAGTTGTTTGCATAAAGTAAACCCATCAACTTGGGGCATCATTACATCTAACAAAATAATATCTGGTGTAAGAGCTTGTAATTGTTCTAAAGCATTATCTGCACTTTGTGCCGCTTCAACTTCAAATCCACTAAATTCTAACAAAGTACCCAATACACGTATGTTCTCTTCGATATCATCAATTACCATTACCTTAGGTTTATATCCATTTAAAAATTTCCACATATACGCTATCTTATTTTTAAGAAATAATTTAAATATTTGGGTATTAATTCAATTTAAATTTTTTCAAAATTAACTTAAAAAAATAAATTGAGAACAAAATTCCTATAACATCAGTTAAAAAATCAAATATATCGCAAGTACGATTAGGAACAAAACTTTGATGAAATTCATCGGATGCAGCGAAAACTACTGCGAGCAATATAGCAATAAAATAAACTTTTATCATATTTTTCTTATCTTTAATTATTGCAAATATAAAGAACATTGAAGATAAGCCATAAGCAGTATAAAGAAGCAAATGGATTATTTTATCTTGATTTAAAATATCTTGCGGGATTATTGGGAAATATGATTGACTTGATAAATAAAAAATCAAAGAAGAAAATAAAACCCATTGAATAATAAAAAGTGATTTAAGATTTTTTGTCATAAAAGTAATTTTAAGTTATAAAAAACATAATCTAAGCTTTCGATTAATTTTGAAGCCGTTAAAGTTTCTTGTGAATAATTCTCTGAATAATAATCTCCTGCTTTGGAATGGACAAAAGAAGCAAGAGATGCCGCTTCAATTGGATTTAATCCTTGTGCAATAAAGCTTGCAATAATACCAGTAAGAACATCGCCACTTCCAGCTGTTGCCATTCCGGGATTCCCGTAAATATTCCAATATGCAAAATCACCATCAGTTATAACACTTGGAACATGTTTAAGCAAAATTAAGCAATTTAATTTTTCTGCCCAAGCAACTGCCAGTTTGTTTACATATTTACTTACTTCATCTCTATGTAAATTTGTTAAATTGGAGAACTCACCGATATGCGGAGTTATTAAAATATTTTTCCTTAATTTAGAAGAAGAGGTAATAGATTTAATTGCATCAGCATCGAGAATAATAGGCAATTCATCAGGAACTTCATTAATGATTTCATTTATTAGTTTAGCAATATCATCATTGAAACCAAGTCCGGGACCAATGGCTAATACGTTTGCTTTTTCAATAGACTTTAAAATTTCATTTTTTGCTGAATAAGATATGAAACCTTCCTTGTCAGATTCCAATTTAGTAGGAATAACTTCTGGAAGTAGTGCGGAGTGAAATTCAGTTGAAAGAAGATACACCAAACCTGCTCCTGAACGAATTGCCGCATTTGCTGATAATGTGGCGGCACCGGGCATTTTTGTTGAACCTGCTAAAATTACCACACGCCCGTAATCAAATTTTGAAGAAAGCCTGTTTCTTTGAGGTAAAAGCGAAAATACATCCTCATCTTCAAGATATGCGATTTTAGAAATTTGGCTAACAATACTATCGGGTGCCCCTAAATATGCTACTTTAATTTCACCACATAGCGATAATCCATTATTTAGCAACATACCTGTTTTAATTGCAAACATTGTAATTGTATAATCTGCTATAAAAGCATCAGCTGCACTAAACCCGTTTAACGAATTTAAGCCTGTTGGTACATCAATTGCAATTTTTATAGATTTTTGCTTGTTTGCTTGTTGTAAAATATTTACAACTATTCCACGTAGATTTTCGGAACCTCCGACACCAATAAGAGCATCAACAATTATATCAGAGGAAAAATCGTATTGATTGATATTTAGTTCACTTTCCAATTTTGTTATATCAAATTCCATCTGCTTTAAGATATTAAAGTTCTGCTTTGTTTCCCAACTCATTTTGGTTTCTTCTCCATACCAAGCAACACGTACATTGTATGCTCGGGATAAATGGCGAGCAAGAGCGAAGCCATCGCCTCCATTGTTTCCAGAACCGCATAAAATTAAAACCGTCGGATTATATAAATTGTTACTTTCAATTATTTCTTTAATATATTCCGACGATGAACGAGCGGCATTTTCCATCAAAATTTCCGAAGGAATTTTGAATTTTGTTATTGCTGTTGAATCCGCATTTCTAATTTCTTCTGGTGTTAAAATAAATTGCATAATTATCAAAAAAAATATTTTCAAATTTAATAAAGATTACACAATATATTATTTTTTATTTTAAAAAATTCATAGCAACAATTTGATTTTTTTTCCGTATTTTGAGATTATGTTAAATACAAAAGAAATAATTTCATTTTTTAAACAAGAAATCAATAGCTTTTATTTTTTAATTGGAGTATTTCTTGCTAAAATTATCGGTGATTTTCTCCTCATCTCTATATGGGGTAATGTTGGTTTTGAAGAAAATCTATTTTGGAAATTGATTACAACTATTCTTGTTGTTTTTTTTGGATATTTATATATCAATCAAAAAATTCAATTAAAAATATTCACTTTCAATGCGGATTTTGACAATACTTTTGTTAGTAATTTAAAGACATTAAGTATGGTTTACTTAATAAGTCTTATTTTAATTTTTATAATTGATGAATTTAAATCTTATATAGAAAAGGCAAATTCTCCCTTTTTACCATTATTGCAAATATTCGGTTGGTATTATATAATTGTATCTTATTATTCCGTAAGTTTATTATTTAATTGGATTAATTCCAAAAAAAACAAAAGGACAATTGCTTATTTTAACTATTTCAAAATCACGTTTATTGTTACAGTAGTCTACATTTTCATTGCACAATTAATTAATTTTTATTTTGACATAAGTTTTTTATCGGATTTATGTTCATTGCTATATATACTGCTGGTTATATTTTTAGGAATTTGGTCATATATTTTGCCTTATAATAAGGATTGGCTTTCTTTGTTCCAGAGATATGATTTAAAAGATTTAAAGATGTATCTAACATCTTTTGTAATATTATCTTTGGTACTTTTCTTTTCTTGGGTTGGGGAAAATACGACAATTACATATTCAATGGATTTAGTATATCCCGAGATGGGAAAACTCACTCTTTTACCAATTTTGGCAATAACTTTTTATGGTTTGCGAATATTATTGATTATGCCGAAAAAATCAAAAACTCAACAAGAGATTCAGCAAAAAGTAGATAGTATCTCAACATTAACAGCATTTAATAAGTTTATTTTAGAAGAGAATATGTTAAATCGCTCTCAGCTATTAGAATACTTTATGCAATCTCTTCGTTCAGTAGTTAATGTAGATTTTGCTTGGGTAGAAGATTACGAAGCAAAAGGAGATAATAGATATAAAATATTTTATAAAGTAAACAATAATTTTTTAGAACAATTCAATTCAATTCCAAATATTGGAAATATAGTAAATTCCATAGAAAATGTTACCATAATTGCTTCCATCAGAGATATATGGGCGCAAATCCCGAAAAATATGTTTAAAGGTTCAATAGCAATGATTCCAATTTTTGAACGAAAACATAGAGTTGGGACAATCTTTCTTGGAAGAAAGCAATCATATTCTTTTGCAACAGAGGAACAGCAAATTATGAACACATTTGCTAAAAATTATGAAGTAGCCTTAGTTAATTCGATTTTATTACAAGAAGCATTAGAAAAAAGGAGGTATCAATTTGAAATACAATTAGCAAAAGGAATTCAGAAGAAAATCATACCACAAGAACTACCAAAGATTAAGAATTTTTCCATAGCAGGTATATCAATTCCTGCTAATGAATTAGGTGGAGATTATTACGATTTAATTCATCTAAAAAATGGTGAACCAACTTTATTAATTGCAGATGTATCTGGGAAAGGTGTTTCTGCGGCTTTGTATATGTCCCAATTAAAAGGTATAATCGCCTCGATTAGCAGTAATATACAAACTCCGACGCAACTTTTAGAAAATCTAAACTCTATTTTATATAAGCACACTGAAAGACAAATTTTTATAACACTTTCAGCAATTACTATTGCAAACGAAAAAGGTTTATTGAAATATGTTCGTGCTGGTCATTCGCCTTTAATTGTAAAAAGTCAGGGAATAATTTTAGAAAAAGCACCCAAAGGCATAGCATTAGGAGTTGCTAATTCAAATATTTTTTCCAATAATTTAGAAGAAATAGAAATACAATTATGCAAAGGTGATTTGGTTTTTGCTTATACTGACGGTCTTGATGAACTTAAAAATAAGGATAATAATGAATATGGAACTGCAAATATCCATAAAATAATAAGCGGTACTCAAGTAACAAAGGCACAAGATTTGATAGATGAAACACTTATCAATATTAAATCGTATATGAATGGTGTAAGACAATTTGATGATTTAACAATTTTAACTTTATTATATAATGGTGATGAATAATGGACGGAATACCAAAGTTTCAAATATTGAAAGACTTTTCGGAAGAGCAAGTTTTTCTAAACATTATTGGATATCTCGATGCCCACACTGCTCCTGAGCTAGAACTAGCGCTAAAAGAATCTATGGAAAAAGGTAAATACAATATAGTAGTTGATTTTGAAAAATTAGACTACATAAGTAGTGCGGGTTTTGGTGTATTTATGGAATTTATTGAAGAAATCAGGCAAAAGAACGGCGATATTAAAATGATAGCAATGAATTCCAAAATTCGCCACCTTTTTAATATTCTTGGGTTTGATGTTTTGTTCGAAATTTATAATGATAAAAATCAGCTCTTGGGAAATAATTAATTTATTTTAGGTTTATTGATAGAGAATTAATTTAATGGATATTAAAGTAAAGTCACATATTGAAAGCATTGAAATTGCATCTGATACAAAAGAACTAATCCGTCTTCGTGATTTTTTTTCAAATTTTGCAAAAAAATTAAAAATTTCGGAAGAGATGGTTTTTCATATTAACTTAGCAATTGATGAAATTTGTTCTAATTTGATTAAGCATTCATATAAAGATGATTCAACTAAAAGAATTTTGGTTGAATTTGAAATAATAAATAATAATTTATTAAAAATCAAAATTTACGATGAAGGAGAACCTTTCAATCCAATCAAGTTTAATACACCTGATTTGCATAATCATATCACCCATCCTCATAAAGGCGGACTGGGAATCCCTCTTGTTAAACTACTTGTAAATAAAATGACTTACACAATTTTATCCCAAAATCCACAAAGAAATTTACTCGAAATTGAATTTATTTTTAATTAAACTGCTATAAATCCGTCAATTAAAAATTATAAAATTAATAAAACAACAATCTAAATTATTTTTCATATTTTTGTTTAAAAGAAAGTTGCAAAATGAAAGGAATAGTAATAGCTATAAGTGTAATATTAGGAATAATACTTGGTATATTCCCATCAATCCACAAACCTAAACCTAAATGGTGGAAATTGCTGGTTGCAAGTTTATTTATCATAAATTTGGTTTTAGTAATTTCTCCTATTCTGGTTGCAGATTTAAACTATGTAAACTTTTTAGCACAATCAAACAGCACAGAGGTTTTAACAATTAACCCAAATGATGGAAATTTAATTAAGCATACTAATTCAGATACATTTTTCATTGAACCTGTTACTTATCCGATTATCACTAAAATTCCATTTGAATCATTAAAAGATAAATTGTTAAAAATTCAGTTTGACCCTACAACAAGGCATTTTAATGTATTGGCAACAACAAATAAATCCTTTGTACCATTAACGTATCCGTATATAATTGAATTAAAAGAAAGAATCAAAATTATGGTATTACACGTTCCAGTAGCTTGGACTGCTGTTCTTGCGTATTTATTTGCAATGATATTTGCTATACGCTATTTACAGACCAAAGATTTGAAGTTTGATATTTATGCGGTTTCGTCGGCAGGTGTTGGAGTAATAATGACTATTCTTGCAACAGTTACGGGAATGATATGGGCAAAATTTAATTGGGGTTCGTACTGGAATTGGGATCCACGAGAAACCTCTATTTTTGTTTTGCTCTTGATTTATTTTGCTTATTTTGCTTTGAGACAATCAATAGAAAATCCTGAAACACGTTCAAGATTGTCTGCTGTTTATTCCATTATAGCTTTTGCAACAGTTCCATTTTTTGTATTCATTCTACCAAGAATTTCAAGCGGCTTGCATCCTGGTGCTTCTGGTGAAGGCACTTCTGGACCTGTATTAGGTGGTGGAACTGGTATGTTAGATAATAATTTGCTCTTTACTTTTGGATTTTCTATGTTTTGCTTTTCTTTACTTTTCTTTTGGATTTTAAATCTAAAAATTAGGTCTGAAATTTTATATAATAGCAAATAATAAATAGGTATTTTTAATTTTTGAGGTAATAAGGTAGATTTATGCAATTCTTCGAACAAAACACTTTATATATAGTGCTCGTAATTTCAATTATTATTTGGTTAGGTATTTTTTACTATCTTTTCCAAATTGATAAAAAAATTACAAAACTTGAAAAAATGGCTGAAGTAAGTAATTTTAATCAAAACAATGAATAATAATTAATTAAATTATTACTAAATTAAGATTTAAATTTAAATTATTATTAAATTTGTAATTAATTAATTTACAAATACAATTTAGTTAAGGAATACAATAATGAAAACAAAATATATTGTTATCGGAATAATTGCAATTGGATTTCTTGCAGTTGCCGCCCTTTCTTTCAATTCAAGTAAAATAGATTATGCTGATTTCCAAACAGCAAAATCAACAGAAAAAACAGTGCAAATTATTGGGAAACTTTCTAAACAATTTCCAATTAATTACAATCCCACTACAAATACATTAACTTTTACTTTGATAGATGAAAAGGACAACTCAGAATTTGTAACTTACAATGGTTCTAAACCAAATAATTTTGATATAGCACCAATGGTTGTTGTCAAAGGACGATATGAAGATGGTAAATTTAATGCAAGTGAAATCCTGACGAAGTGTCCATCAAAATATGAAGGAAAATTCCAAAAAAATAAATCTATGGGAGACAATTAATGGTTGGTCAAGTTACAATTTGGATTAGTTTTGTCTTATCTTTATTGCTTACAATTTTATATTTTATAGCAAATTCTCACAAAGGAGGTAGGTTAGGTCGATTTCTTAATATATTTTACTTAACCTTGCCTACAATGCTTTTATTAGCGTCTGCATATTTAATGATAAACATATTAGACCATAACTATAGATTTACTTATATTTGGTCATATTCAAATAATAGTTTACCCACACATATATTAATTACTTCGTTCTTTTCAGGTCAAGAGGGTTCATTCTTGCTATGGGCGCTTTTAGTTGCGTTCTTTGCATTAGCAGTTAGAAAATATGCCAGAAAATACGGCTACGAAGAATTAGTTATGGGTATATTTGGGCTGGTTATGATTTATTTAACTTTAATGTTGATTTTAAAAAGCCCATTTGAATATATTTGGAAAAGTTTTCCTGATGAAAATTTACCAATCAATTTTATGCCACCCGATGGTAGGGGGTTGAATCCAATACTTGAAAACTTCTGGAATATGATACATCCTCCAATTTTATTTATTGGATATTCTGTTATGACTATTCCATTTGTGTTTGCACTTGCTGGATTAATAAAAAAAGACTTCCAAAATTGGATAAAAATTGCGACACCTTGGACCTTATTTGCCGCGGGGATTTTAGGGTTAGGAATTATGCTCGGTGGATTTTGGTCTTATGAAACACTTGGTTGGGGTGGATTTTGGGGCTGGGACCCTGTTGAAAATGCTTCTTTAATGCCTTGGCTATTAGCTAATGCATTAGTGCATACTATGATTGTGCAAAGAAAAACCAACGGATTAATAAAAACTAATTTCTTGGTTGCTTTATTATCTTTTATTTTTGTCCTGTTTTCTACATTTTTGACAAGAAGTGGTATTTTAGGTGATATGTCAGTTCATTCTTTCGGGGAACCTGGTAAAGCCGCTTATGCTGTGTTGCTTGGTGTTCTCGTTTTATTCTTGTTAATTAGCATTTTCTTTTTCCTTACTCGTTTAAAAGATATTAATGCAAGCATAGAGAAAAAAGATTTTCAAATCAATTCTCGTGAATTTGTAATCTCGTTAGGTGCTTTTGCCTTGTTAATTTCTACACTTGTTATTTTTGTTGGTACTACTTGGCCTATTACCACAGAATTATTTGGTGGTACTAAATCTTCTGTTGATATTTCTTTTTATGATAAATGGAATTTGCCAATTGCCGTAGTGATTTTACTTTTAAATGGACTTGCTTTCTATTTGAATTGGCAAAAATCTAATTGGAAAGACATCGGTAAAAAATTATTCTTGCCCACTCTGCTCTCAATTATTGTAACTGCAATTTTAATTGTATTGAAGTTAAATAAAATTAATTTTATTATTCTAGCTTTTGCCGCAATATTTTCAATTTTAATTAATTTACAAATTTTCCTCAAATTAATAAAAAGTTCGTTAAGCAAAACTGGGAGTGTTCTCTCTCATATTGGGACAGCACTTTTATTACTTGGGGTGATTTACAGTGGTGGTTATTCGGAAAAAGAAACTTTTACCCTTGCACAAGGTGAAACTGACACTGCTTTTGGCTATAATATTACTTTTCTTTCAAGAGAAAAAGTAAATCCTGAACGTAAAGACCAAGAACGATACGAATATAAATTACAATTTGAGAAAAATAATTCAAAAAGTGAAATTGGTTCTATAATTTACTGGAGCGATTTTAATCAAAGAACCCAAATGTTTTTAGAGCCGGGAATTAAAACTGTTTTGACAAAAGATTTATACGTTTCTCCTATTGCGTATAGAGAAGAAGTTGATTTGCCAACAACAATTTTAACAAAAGGCGAATCAACCAAATGTCCTTTTGATAGTTCAATTAGCATTACTTTAGAATCTTTCGATATGTCTTCTGCTCAAATGAACGACAATAATGAAATACTTTTTGGGGCAATTGTAACAGTGAAAACACCAACTAATACTTCTTCTGATTCGCTTTACACTTGGATGAACACTCAAACTTACGAGGGAAAACCTATTATGTATCCAATTAACGGCAAAAGTATCAAAATTGGCTTTAGTGGCTTAAATGGTGGAATGGGTGCACCTGGAAAAACACAAGCAAAAATCGTTTTCAGTACAAATGACCAAAATATTGATAATACTAAAAAATACTTTACATTCCAAATTGAAATTAAACCATTTATGTATTTAGTTTGGCTCGGTGCTGTTCTTGCTATTGGGGGCTTTCTCATTGCCATCCCTAAACAGATTAGGAAAAATAAAGAACTTGAATCTTTAATTATAAGTGAAGAACACGAAGAAGAAAAACAAAATCCAACAGAAGAATAATTATTCTTTTGGTAAATTTGACTTAATCTATAATAAAAAAGTACAAATCTTATATTTATCTCCTGGATGTTTCAAATCTTTCGGGAGGTTTTTTTTGTTATTCTGAACGAAGCGAAGAATCAATGAAAAGAAAGAACTTTTTTTTGGTATTTCTATATTTTTACAAATTTAATTGGCTTTTCATTCCCAATGTTAAAGAAATAAATACCTGTGGAAGGACGGGAACATCAATTTTATTATTGCTGCCAATCAAGAATGATTAACCTACTTTGCTACCACAAATATAGAAGATTTTTTTTTATCCTCTTTGTCCCAATTTCGTAGATGGGGTTTTGGGTATTCCCTATAAAAATTTATTTAGAGATGGGAAAAATTTCTTTGATTTTAGGGAAAGTAAAAGAAATTTTAGTACCTTTATTAACTTCACTTTCAGCCCAAATTTTACCATGATGCAATTCAACAAATTCTTTGCAAAGCAAAAGCCCTAATCCTGATCCTTTGTCAGGCGAATTCCCGATTGATTTTCTATCAATATCGCTTCGGAATAATTTGTCTAAATCTTCTTTTGACAAACCCGGTCCCTCATCAACCACTTCAATTTGCATATAATTATAATCGCTTTCACAATCAGTAATATTTACTTTTATCTCGGAATTTACTCGGCTAAATTTTATTGAATTAGAAATTAAATTTCTTAAAATAGTAGCACTCATATTTTTATCTGCAAATACAGAATTAACGTTATTTTCAGTTTTTAATTCTATAATTAATTTAATATTTTTAATTTTTAGATTTTCTACATATATATTTTTAATTTCTTCGACTAACAAAACTATATCAATTGATTCAGGATTAAAACTAATAGTGCTTCCTTGTGATTTTGCCCACTCAAATAAATTTACTATCAAATTTGACATTTGCTGGGTAGTTAAATAAAAGCTTTTAATTGAATTAAATAAATCTTTTGTTGAAAATTTATCGAAATAGCGGTACAAAGTTTCAGATGATAAATATAAAGCATTCAAAGGAGAACGTATATCGTGCGAGATGATTGAAAGCATTTTGCTCCTTGTTTCTATCATTTCTTGTAAATCGTGTTCTGAATTTTGAAGATGTTGATTTGCAATAACTAAATTTTGTTGCTCTTTTGCCAAATGATAATTTAAATCCTTTAATTCAGCATTTGAAGCCTCTAAAGTATTTAATGTGCCTTTTAAATTTTCACTAAGGTAATAATTATCAATTGAGGCACGAATTTGCCGATATACAACAAGTCCAATTATTGCGGAAGCTCCTAAGATTACAACTATTTCAGAATTTTTGTGTGGATTAAGTAAGGTAAAAATAAGCAGAAAATACATTGCTCCAAGCCAAAAATAAATAAAGCCGAATGAAATAAAGTAATAAATTTTTTGGAAATTCTTTTTTGTATAAAGTCTATTGAAAAATTTAACTTCATCACTTTTTACAATTGCCGAAATACCAATTAAAGCAAAAGCTAATGTCCAACCAAAATCTGCAAGATAACCACTTATAAATACTTTTTGCGTTGCAATTGCAACTTGTTGAAAATCACTAAAAATCAAAAAGAAAGCCCCCGTAAGCAAAATGATTATAGGAAAGAAGTCTGAGTTAAAATATTTTTTTCTTAAAATTATTGCAAAGAGTAAAATTAAAATAATAGTATCGAAAAAAGTGAATATTGTAAAAATAAACCAGGTCAAATTACTTTTGCTTGTGAATTGGTCTAACAAAAAGCTATAATTAAAATTCCATTGGATTAATATAATAGCAAAAGCAATGATTGAAATTTCTAGATAAAAGCTGAATTTTCTTTTTTCTTCCAGTTTTTCTTTAGGTAAAATTAATAAAGCATAAATAAATACAATATAGAATAAGAAATAAAAAATATCTGAAATTGAGCCAGTAGGATTAGTTTTGACTACAATTTCATAAAATAAATAAACCAAGTTACCCATAACCCAAAAAGAGCTGGCGATAGCAATAAAGAACCAAGTTCTCTTTGACTTATCGTTTACTTTGTCAAGTTTTTGAGCAGTTTGAAAAGTAAAATAAGAGGCTACCAAAGATGTAAGTAATTGAATAATACTACTAATTGCTATTTTAGGGGTGGCGTTCAACAATATCAAATCCAGAAGTTCTAACAACGGGACCAATAAAATTGATATAATAAGTTGCTTCTTGTTTTTATTTATTGCAGTATTTTCCACTTGATATTATGTTAAAATTACGAATTATCAACTATTTTCATTTTATAACTTTTCAAAATTATAAAAAAATATTAAACTTTCATTAAATTAATATAGTAAGAGGGGGAAAAAATACTATTTTTTCCATGTTAAAAATATTCTAATAAGATTTTCCATCTTTTTATCATATTTATAACTGACATTTTTAGCATCTTGAGATAAAGTGTCTTCTTGTTCTTCTGGTTTTGAGAACATTAAAGTAGAAGCATAAGTTATTAAAATAGAAAATTCAAGACCAAGTGCAAAGAACACCAAAGAAGGCTCAGATGCAGGAATAAATTTCAAACCTCTTAAGCCAATAATAATAATTAAAAAAGCGGCACCAATATAAACAAATCCCAATATGGTATTAGAATATTTTTCGGTGAAGTGGTTTCTCATATAAATTTTAAGTCCCGATATGATATGCATCATCTTATAAAAGATATTAGAATACTTCCAATTTAAAGCATTTCGTAAGACCTGTAAATCATCAACTTTAACACCCCATTCAGTAGAATAGCCATAAATTTCACGTAAGTCTGCTCTTAAAATTTTCTCGCTAATTTCTTTATCTTCTATTTCAATATGTGCGCCAAAAATAGCCCAATGTATTTTATCAATTGAATTAATAATTTCTCTTTCTATTTTCTGTCGTATATAGCCATATTTAATTGGCAATAATGTTGTTACTATTGTGGCAAAGAAAAGAGATAGTAAAATTGAAATGATGGACAAAGAGAAAATCGGTTGGAACCAAATTCTACTTTCTGCTGGAGTGTCTAAATACAGATCAATTGCCCAAGAATAAAAATAAGATACTTCCCTTATTTTTCTCATTCCATTTGGAATCGTTTTAAGTTTTTCTATTGATTTATCATCATCAATTGACAATGCCCGATATTCACCTGTCTTATTGTAAACTCTACCATTTAAATTTTGTTCAACAAAAAATTGAATTAAATTAAATGAAATTGTAAAAGCTAAAAATACCCCAATAAATAAGAATATCAAGAAGGTAAGTTTCTGTAACAAACTTGTTCTTGCTAAATCAAAATAATTAGTGCTTTCTTTCTTCACGTTTAATTTACTTTTAAAAATTAAATTTATATAAAATTAAACAAAAAAATTGAATTTTAATGAAATAATTAAAAAATTATTTACATTATTTAATTGCTTTATAAAAAGATACAGAAAGACCGAATTTCCATTCAAACCATTTTTGATTTTGAATTACACTCATTAAAGGCACATCGGCGGTAACTTTTATCGAAGCGTAATAATTCAAATATAATGAATAATCATAATTTACAAAAAGTTCAGGAGTAAAAATCAATTTATTATATTCAGACAGTATGCCGTTTTGGATAACTCTTGTTTGAGAACCGTCAATAAATTTTTCTGATACAGGCGATAGAATCTGCTCTTTATGTGTGGCTTGGGAATGAATTAAAATTTTAAGATTACCCAAAATACCATAAGCAAAATGACTTAATCCAACACGAGATTTGACTCCAAACAGCAAATTAACATAAGAGCGAGATTCATCCAAATAATATTTATATTGAGATGTGTAATCAATTTTGCCATCGGAGCGTGGAACTTCAATAATTGTAGAAAATTCCGATGTATTGTGCAAAAAACCTGTACCACCAATCAAGGCTATACCACCATTTTGCCAATGTTCACCTACTCCTGAAACTCCAAAAGAACTACCTTTTCCTGCTTTGTATTCACAACACTCAATAAAATCTTCAAGAAAGCCAAAACTTCCCGTATTAGAAATAATACCATAATCAAAATTTAACCCTATAAAATTTGATGGTATTTGATATGGTAACCGTGCCGAATAATCCCAATCAAACCCTTGACCAAAGACTTTTGAAATCCCGATTAATAAAAACACTATAATTATATTTGTTTTCAAATTTATTTTTCAATTAAAAATTGCGTAATATAATAATTATTATTATAATTTACTTTCAAAAAATATACGCCTGTAATAAGTTTTTCTGTATTAATCAACTCTTGGAAACTGCCTTCATTGTAATGTTTGGGAGTAGATTCTTCGATTAAACTGCCCTCGTTATCAAACAATTGATAATAAACATCGGCAGATTTATTAATCTGAAAATCTATTTTAATTTTATTATTTGCTGGATTTGGATAAATGTTTTCTAATACAACCTCTTGCGGATAAGCTTTTAAATCAATACCACAAATTGAATCTGTAATAAAATAACCATTTGAAATATTTTCACGAGGCAACGATAAAGCATAATTACATACTTCATTTCCAAAAATTGGATTGTTAAAACTAATATTTGTATATTTTGAATTACCCAAAAATACTTTAAATTGTAAAATAATCAAAGTCTTATTTTCTTTAAATCTTGTTTTGGCAGGTTTTTTAATTATTACGGCAAGTCGCCCACTTTGCTCTTCTTTAATTGCAATTTGTGTAATGGGTTGTTCAATTGCAGTATTTTCTAAAATATAACCGACATAATGCAAAATTGAGCGATTATAATAAAGAGTATCCTCAAATTCATTTGCTTGCACAACATTAGAATCAACTTTTATTGGAACTTGGATAATACTTCCAGGTTTTCCTCGTAAAGTGTCAATATGCAAACTTGTCATTGCAGGAATGGTAGAATTCCCTTTTAAATAAATTATATATGGATTTTTCTGGGAGTTATTATAAAGAACTAATTCCGCACTATAATTTTGTGGAAAAATCGGCTCAAAATGGAGCGGAATAAAAGCAATTGAATTAGGTAATATTTTTAATGAATTAGTATCAAACGAAAAAGCAAAAGTTGGAACTTGTTTGTTAATTTCAATTCTATCTATTACCAATGTATCATTACCTGCATTCCTTAAAATTAAAGAAGTATCTTTTACCGATGGGCAAGACGGGAGATAGTAATATATACTTTCAAAATCTAAAGTATCACTTGTTGTTTCAATGATTGGTTCTGCTGAAACTCCAACAATATATATAACTTTTTTTAATGCCTCATCTGGATAATAATAAATTGGTCTTTGGGCTATATCACTTTGAATTTCATACCGTAAAGTAAAACTTCCTCTGTCTTTCAAAGTCAAATCAATAGAAAATGTAGAAGCAGAATCTGGTTGTAAATATTTATTATTTGTAATTAGATTTTGAGATACATTAGCAGAAAAACTAAAATTATCTCCAAAAACTTGTTCATTAGTTGAGTTAAAAGGAATATTACCTAAATTAGCAATTTTACCAATAATTTTAATTACTGAATTTGACTTCTGCTTTCCTACAAAAATTGTATCTCCACTAATATTATAATTCGACGAAATTAACCTTAAATCTTGCTTAACACCTATTCCAATAACTTTAACAGTTGCTTCTTGAACTGAATCAGGATATTGCTTGGGTAAAGGATGATATTTTAAACTCATTTTAGCAGAATCTAACCCTACGTCTCTCGGCAGATAGCTAATTGACCAATTTATTACATCGCTCTTTTTTCGAAAAAGTGGGTTAATTTCATAAAATATAGGGAAAAATTCATCTTTGGTTAATTGTTGCGAAAGCACTTGGAAATTTTGTTCATCAATTTGTACACTATCTTTTTTTGTGCTTTTCACTCTCCAATCCAACGTAAGACCAACGGGGGCATTTACATAAATTGAATCAAAACGGAGTAAATCTTCATACCCATCAACATATTTGATGGTCTTTTTTGCAAATAAATGGAAAATACGATTTAATACAACTGTTGTGTCAGGTTCTTTACCGTAACCTATTAATAAATTTGCATTATAATAACCTGTTGGGTGAATAATTATATTAGTGTCTGATCTATACTGAATTGGTAAAGTAACTTGTGAATTAGGCTGTAATATTATTGGGAAAAAAGTATTTATTTCATTAAAACTTCTGAATTCTTCATTCAAAGGGTCATTTGCAAAATAATTGTAAATGCTATATGTTGGATTTACTCCATAAATAATAAATTTATTAGTAGAACTATTTTCCAATGTAAATTCTGAAACCAACGAATCCCCTGCAAAGCAAGGTCCAAAATTTATTTCGGTTGTATCGGGATAATCATTTGAAAATATATGTCCAACTGGGGCAGAATAAAGATTATCTGAACTAATTATTACCAACAATAGAAATATGTATATTATTTTTTTCAATATGTAATTTTTAAATTAATTAGAACTTAATATTAATATTATAAAACTAAAAAAGCAAAATTAAGGTATTAATTTTAAATGATAAACGTCTAATAAAAATATAAATTGAAATATATTAAATTCTAAACTTTGTAAATATCTTAACTAAAAATACAGACCTATGTTCCCAAAACTTATATTAAACCTATTTGTTATTGTAATTTTGTTATCTACACACATTTCTTTCGCTCAATTTATTAGCAAAAATTCCAAACAAATTCTCATAAAAGGAGTTGTTAAAGATAAATTTGATGGAACGCCGTTAGAAGCTACAATTGAATTTGAAGATGTGCAAGGCAAATCTTTTAAAATTAAATCAAACTCTTTAACAGGGAAATATGAACAAATTCTCGAAGCAGGTCAAAATTATAAAGCAAAATTAAAGTCTGATTATATTTTCCCTACTGAAATCAATTTTAAAACCGATACAACTGATAATTACAAAGAACAGCATCTTGATTTTCTTGTTACAAAGTTAGAAAAAAATAGAGAAGTGGCTTGTTTTCAATTATTTCAAACTAATTCATCTGAACTCACAGATAATTTCAAACAAGAGATAGATAAATTAAATTTAAATATGCGATTTAATAGGAATATAAAAGTGGCATTAATTGTTACTGGTGATGATGCCATTTCAAATTTTACAAAGATATCAATAAAAACAAAAAGTAAAAAGAAAATACAAGATACAACTTTTCTCGATAAAGATTATGCGAATTTTGTATCGCAACGATTCCAAAAATTATCGTCCGAAGTGAAGAAACTTCTCCTTTATCCAGAAAGAGTAGAATTCGAAAAAAGAGAAGTAATTCCAAATAATACATTAAATTCATCTTGTGATGTAATTTTGAAAATTATAGATTTTAAAGAATTGTTTGATAATTAAAAAATATATAAAAATGAGAGATTCAAAGTTTCTAAATTTGACGCTTATATTAATATTATTGAGTATTTTTTTGTATTCTGATTTGCAATCGCAAGAAGTTCAACCTCAAAATAATATTGCCACAAATACAGATTCAACAGGGCAGGTAGATAATTCTGGAATAAAAAAGAAAGATACAATTTGCTTCAAATATACCTTTTATCCGAAAGATACTTTGATTTATAAAGTCGTTGCCGCAGATAGTATAACTCATAATTTAGACAATCCCGTTTTTAAAGTTAGAACAGAAACATTGGAAGTTGTTTGTGATTCTGTAGATAAACAGAGCAATTATTATTTGACAATGCGAACTTTAACATTAGATTCAAAAGAATGGTCGAAAAACCAAGATACTGTAACACGCAATTCATCACCTTGGCTTGGAAAAAGGGTACGTTTGGTAATTGATTCGCTCGGAGATAGAAAAAAAGTATATTTGCTTGATTCTACTTTTTCTATAACTTCGCCCGGAGGTGTGTTTACTCCATATTTATTTTTCCCACTTTGTGAAACTAACAAAGCACTCGGCACTTCGTGGCTTGTAAGGACAAAAGATACTTTATACGAAAATGCTTATCCGCCCGGTATTTTAGAGCAAACTTCTCTTTTCAGAATGAAAGATACTTTAAATATTGATTCCGAAAAATTTGCTTTGGTTACTTTTGTAAAAACAGGTAAAGGCATCTATGGAATTACCAACGAAGAAATGACGCTTGAGGTTGATAATGTTATCAATATGTATGGCGAACTAATGATATCGTTAGAGAATTTTGTCCCTGTACAATATATTGCAACAGAAGAGCAAAAACTTCATGTTACAATTAACGATGGCACAAGAGTGCCTACTTGGCAAAATACGATGATAAAATTTAACTTGATGTCATTTAAAAGAGATATCAGCCCTTTGAATAATGATATTCAAAAATTAAGAAAAGAATTAAAGAAGCAAAAGCATCTTAATTAGTAGGATTTTTCATATTGCTCACAATCACAAGTTTTTTCAACCACTTGGTTACTCAATAATTAAGGGTGTTTATTTTATCTTTTATTCGGCGACTATTTCTGATTGAATTTTATTTTCTTACCTTATATTTTATTTTATGTGTCCAGCATCTTCAAAATGTCAGACACATACTTTTTTCTTTCCAGATGGACTT
>JAJXYC010000007.1 GCA_021780815.1 Bacteroidota bacterium
TTAGCAACATATCAATAAGTTTAAAAGCGGGAGATTCTCTTGTATCATCAGTATTTGGCTTAAAAGATAATCCCCAAATTGCAAATTTTAAATCTTTAAAATGATGGAAGCGATTTTTGATTTTATTAAAGAAATACTCAATTTGTGATTCGTTCACTTTGTGAGTAGCTTGTAAAATTTGCAAAGGGGACCCAACATTTTCAGATGAAAAAATCAAAGCACGGACATCTTTTGGGAAACAACTGCCCCCATATCCAATACCTGGGAAGATAAATCTATTACCAATTCGGGAATCAGAGCCAATACCACGTCTTACTAATTCAATATTAGAGCCAACAAATTCACAATATCTTGATAAATCATTCATAAACGAAATTTTCATAGCCAAAAAAGCATTTGCCGCATATTTGGTTAATTCCGAGCTTTTCACATCCATAAAGATAATAGGATTACCTGTTCTTAAAAAAGATTCATACAAATCTTTCATTATCACTTTAACTCTTTCGGAAGATGTTCCAATCACAACTCTTTCGGGTTTCATAGCATCTTCGACAGCATAACCTTCACGTAAAAATTCAGGATTACTAACAACTTCAATTTCATTTTTTGGAATAATTAAATCAAAAATTTCTTTAACCTTATCGCTTGTTCCAACTGGTACAGTGCTTTTATTAATAATAATTTTATTTTTGGGTAAATTTTTATCTCTTAAAATAACAGCAATATCTTTGGCAACCTGCAATACATGTTGCAAATCAGCTGAACCATCTTCGTTTGGGGGAGTAGGTAAACATAAAAATATTAAATCCGATTTTTCTACCGCTTCATCTAAATTTGTTGTAAAAAATAAACGGTTCTCTTCATAATTTTTTCTTATTAGCCAATCTAATCCCGGTTCAAAAATTGGAGGTATTCCATTTTTTAATTTTTCAATTTTTCCAGAATCAATATCTACGCAAATAACTTCGTTGCCATGTGCAGCAAAAGTAGTTCCTGATACAATACCTACATAACCTGTTCCTATGACTGCAATTTTTTGGGACATAGCATCTCTCTATATTTTCTTGTACATTAATTTTAAATTTACAAAAGTTTTGATATTACTAAAAGCAAAATTATAAGAATTGATATTAAGATTGCTATTTTTAGCATTTTTTTTATGATTAAAAAGAACAAACCAACAAAAAATATCGCCAAAATTATTTGTAAATACTGGGGTAATGATTTTATAAAATTAAAAAATTCCATTAAATTCCCCCTAAATATGATAAATTAATTTTATTTTTAAAATCATAATTAAATAGTAAATATCAATGCAACTTAAAACTTAAAGTAATAACACCAACTTGTACAATATTTTGAGCAATAGAATTAAATCGCCATTGCCGAAGAGCATCCATCGCCGCTTTTTCTAATCTTGGGTCAGCCTTTTCCAAAGGATACATTTTATCAATAGTACCATCTTGAAGCACTGTAAATTGGATTTTTATGGTTCCCGAGGAATTAACACCCGAAGGATATTCAGGAATTTTTTTGTAAATCACAATACGGTTTCCTCCACCACCCCAGTCAATATCGCCAAAACCACGACCAGAACCACCACCAAAGCCTTTATCGCCCAAACCAGAACCAAATGGATCTCCATTTGGCTTACCAATATTTCGGTCATCACTTCCCCTATCTTTTTGATTACTTTTCTCAGAAGTTGGTGGATTCTTTGATGGTTGAACAAATGCAGCGTCGTCTGGATTTATTTTAGATTTACTCACATTGCTACTTTTGGCGGCAATACGTGCATCTTCTAATTGATTTGTTGTTGCTTTGCCTTTATATGCTTTCCCTTCTTCAGATAAATTGCCTTTATTGCCACCTGTGCCATCTCCTTCACCAAAACTCAGCAATTCTATTGGTACTACATTTCGCTGCAACTCTATTGATTGTGGCGGCTCTAAATTATAAAATGGTATGAGAAATATTATTATTAAAATAACTATAATAGATAATCCCCACCCTGTATAGGTGTTTTTATCCCAAGGCAGTTTAAAAGAAATGAATTCTTTTTCGTCATAATTTTTAAATTTCATCTCTTCTTCTTTTTTTTACTTATTTTACTCTATCAACCCACATTTGACTAAAACCAAGTTTCTTAGCGGCATTCACCGCCTCTTCTCTCGATGGATAATTTCCAAACCTAATTCTGTACCATATCACATCTCGAATTTTTTGTTTATATATTGTAGCTGATGGAATATTCAAATTATAAAGTTTTTGTAACCAAATTTGTGCATCTTCAAAAGATGGAGTGGAATATACTTGTACTGTATAAACTTCGGCAACTTTTTTTGTTGTACTTTCATTTTGTGCAAAATTTTCTTTTGGCTTTTGTAACTTCGTTTGTTTTTGGATTCTAATTTTATTATTAATATTTCGTGAAGCAGAAAACTTCGGAATGCGGCTTTCCTTTTTAGGAGGAGTTACAATTTTTAATTTTTCCACTGGTTGTAATTGTGCAATCTCAGATTGTTTTTCTTTTGGTCTGATTTCAGTTTGCTTTGCTGTTTGAGTTTCAGATTTAATATTTTCCTTTGCGACTGCCACATTTAAATTGTCTTCTTTGGGCATCTCGACTTTTGTTCTAGTTGTATCTAATTTACTGCTATCCTTAACTTGTAATTGTTGTTTTGTGGTATCAAATGTTGTCGCACTCGGTGTTTTTTGTAAAATTTTATGATTTTGTGCTAATGAATCTATATATTTCTTTTCGGGCGTTTTAATAAAATAATTTAAAGCAAAATAAGTGCTAACAGTAAGAATAGATAAACTTGCGGCAATAGTCATAAACCAATAAATTAACCCTTTTTTCTTTTTTTCTTTATTATCTTTTGGCTCTTTGACTTTTTTAACTTTTTCTTTTTTAACTTTACTTTTTCCCTCATCAACCACAGCAACCGGTGGAACAATAGATTCCGTAGTCTCTGCTTCTTGATCATTAATTTGATTTAAATCAATAAAATCGTATTTCTTTTCTCTTTCTTCAACAGGTTTAAAATTGGGGTCAGGTGGTATTTCTTTTAAATCTTCTTCCATTTTTGCAGCTTGTCGAGCGGCACGTTCCTCATCTTTTAATTTTAATTCTTCTGCTAATTTAGCTTTAAAATCATCATCTAATAAAATTGTTCCATTGTTTTCGTCCGTTGAAGTTGAAACACCAGAAACAACTTGCTCAATATCAGATTGAGCATCTGCATTTTTTACCTCATTAAATAACGAATCTTTTATATTGCTCTCATCAGAAATTTCGGAAACATTATTTTCATTTTCTACTTTTGTTGGCGTTACTTCATTTTCAAACTCATCCCACGCAGAACCTGTTGAAACAGTGGCTTCATTTTCAGATGTATGCACGCTATTTTGATTGTCTATATTATCTCCATAAGAATCGCTTTTTACTTCTTCTTCAATTGGAGCATCTTGAAAAATAGGGAAATTCTTAGGGTATTCTCCACGACTTTCTAATAAAAACGAATCATCGTCAGGCTCACCCGGTTGGAAGCCTGATTTAATTTCTTCATCTTTTAAATTATTTTCGTTAAAAATCATCATTTAAAATTGCCAATTAATTCCAAAAGAACCAAATAACCCTCTTTCTCTATAACCTTGCCACAACATATTATTATTATTTGTTAAATTATCTAATTCTACAAAAAGTTGTAATTTTTCTAAAGCTTGATAATTTGCTTTTGCAAATAAATTTAAATACGAATTAATTTGATTTTTGTTATCTCTATCAGTATATCTTGCTGAATTATAAAGGAAACCAATTTCAGAACTAAAATCATAAGACCATTTTCTTAAATAATTTAAACTTGTTTGTATTGGTGATAAATATGGTATTACATTGTTTTGGTAATCTAACATTCCGATGTTAAATCCAATTGAACCAATCAACTTATCATTAGATGTGAATTCCCAAAATCCCTCACCTTTTAATTTAATTATATTTGCAGTTTCAAAAAGCAAATCAATATTATTTAAACTATCTGAATTAAAATATGGATATTTTTCATAGAAATTAAGAGCCGCTGTTAATGTTATACCTTTTTTTGTATCAGGCAAATATTGAACAATACCTCTAATAATAGCACTAGCTTTCGGGTACATAAAACCATTAGTAATAGTTATATATGGATTTTGACGGAAAAAATCTTTATAAAAATCTTTTTCAAGTCCAGTTAAAAATTCAACTCTAACGCTGTAATTCATATTTGGTAAATAGCTTAATGTTGTTTTCAATGCTAATGTAGATTCATTGCTATTCAATGTATTAGTAGCTATTTGGTAGCCAAGTTCACCTTCTAACGTCATTTTATCATAATATACAGCACCAGAACCAGAAAACTGATAAAAACTTAAATCTTTGCCACTTAAATTACCAACATTTAAGTCTGCAAGTAAACCAACAGAATAATTATCAATTAAAGTATTAACATCTATAAAGCCTTGCACTCTATTTTCAAAAGCTTTTGAACTGTTTTGATTTAGTTGTAAAGTATAAAAGCCTAATCCTGTTGAAAAATTTACACCTTCGTAATTACCATCACTTGTCAATGAAAAATCAATGTCATAATTTTTGCGATTATAAGCACTGTCCGTTCCATATAATTTGTAATCAGAGTAATTGATTTCGGTTTTAGTACGAGTTCTACTGCCGCCAAATATCCAGAAGAAGTCAGGGGCAATGTAATCAGAATGTAAATCTACTTTCATTGAGTTAAAATCAGAATTTTGCACATCTCCTTGCGATGAATTATAGCCACCTTTTGCATAAATATCATAACCTTCCCATTTTGCACCATAACCAGCTAAAATATTAGCCGTTGAAAATAATCCATATTGAGCTTTTAAAAATCCTTCTGGGAAAACATTAAAAGACAGCATCTTTGGCAAATTGGGTGGAGGAACAAGCAAAGCACTTTGCTTTTCTAATGGATTTAGTGAATCTAATTCCTTACTTGTTAATTCAGTAGGTGGTGCTGGAAATTGTTTAATCCCTGCTTTTACATTTAAATGTTCCACCCCTTCAATTATAAAAGTAGGAAGTTCCAGTGGAGGTTGAGTAGATGGTGAATTATTGCTATTGTCTTTGTTTGTTGTCGTGCTTGTTGCTTTTTGGTCAGTTTGCGATAATAATAATGTATATTGCAATAAAAAAGCAAGAGCTCCCATTAGAGCGATATTACTAATATTCACCAAAAATAATCGTGCAATTATAATTTTAATTTTATTCATTAAATATTGAATTTTCATTTTTATTTTCCCCTCAATTTTTAATGTCTAATTTTTTTGAAATAAATTTCAATCTCGTTCTTGCCGTTTTCGCATAATCATCATCTGGGTTAATAGCAAGTATAGATTTGTAAACATCAGCAGCTTTACCAAAATCTTCTTTTTTCTCATAAGCTTCACCAAGATTTAACAAAGAAAGTGGGAACCAAACTTCTACTTCTGAATATTTATCTTTCACTACATTAAAAGCTTCAATGGCATTATCGTAATTTTGCTGCCGCATCCAAATCTCACCAACACGGTACTGAGCTTCGGCAGCTAAATCAGGATCAGAAGCAATACTTGCTAATACTTCAAATTGCTTTCTTGCAGAATCTAACATATCTTTACTTCTGTAATACATCGCAATACGATAACGAGAATTTAAGCCGTAGCCATTAGTAGGGTAATCTTCGGCAACTTTATTATAAAGGTCAAGAGTTTTTGTTGTATCACCAAATTGTAAAGCAATATCAGCACGTTTATATTCAGCTTGCGCCGCATAATCTGTCTTTGGATAATTTGTTGTAACAATTTTATAGACCGAATCAGCTTCTGATAGAAATGTTTTATCTTTTAAAATTTGAGCAATTTCCAAAAGACCACGTGAAGCAAATTCATTCTTGGGGTATTTTGAATATAACTGATTAAATGTTTGAATAGCATTATCTGGGTCATTCAAATTCATATAACTTTTTCCCATCCAATATAAAGCTTCTGGATTGTATTCACTATTTGGGTGCTGTTTTAAGAAATTTTCATATTCCGTTACAGCATCTTTGTATTTTTGCCCTGAAAAGAACATCCCTGCTTTTTTAAATGAAAATTCCTCAATAAAAGGAGAATTAGGATTTGAGGAAATATATTGGTCTGCCAAAGCAATTGCTTCATCAGATTTACCTAATGCAATATAACAATATTGAGTGCTTTTTAATGCTTCAGGAGCAAGGGCATCACTTGGGAACAGTTCAACTACCTTTTTATAATAATCAATTGCTTTATCGTAATTACCTTGATTATAATAACAATCTCCAATAGAATAGTAAGCACGTGGCACAAGACTACTTTTACTATATGCCTCAATTAAATAAGAATAATTATTGATTGCATCATTGTATTGTTTTTGATTAAATTTAATCCAGCCCATTAAATAAACTGCATTAGGCGAATATTGAGAATTTGGATATTTGCCAACAAATTCCAATAAAGCATCTACCGCTTTATCTAACTGCCCTGCACGAAATAGAGCATGACACTGTTGATATGCACAATATTGCCCTTCATCAGATTTTGGGTCTAAATTGGCTGCTTTGTGGTAATATTCATAAGCTTTATTAAAGTTCTTTTCTATATAATAAGCATCTCCTTGCCTTGCTAATACTTCAACTGCAAATTTTGACTTTGGAAATTCTTTTGAAAGTAATTCAAAATATTCACTTGATTTTTTAAAATTTTTATCTCTAAAATAAGACCACCCCAATCCATAAAGCACCTCTTCACGTCTGAATTGTGGAGCATTAACATACAAATTTTCATAAGTGCTTTCAGCATTTTTTAGTAAATCAGAGCGGTAATAACTTTCTGCAAGCCAAAATAACGCTTCATTAAATTTAGTCTCACTTGGTTTTTCCGCAATGTAATTGTTAAGATTTTCAATAGATTCGGCATATTTATTTGTTTGAATCAAAGCAACAGCCTTTTTAAATAAAATTTCTTTAGCATAATATTTTTTTTCTGGTAAAAAAACAATAGAACTATTATTGACAATTGTTTTAGCTTTATCTAATTCAGACAAGGCATTTTCGTAACTTCTAATTTGTAAATACGTAGCTCCCAAAAGCAAATGTATTCTTGCCGCAATTCTCACTGTGTTTTCTTCCCGTTCTGCACGAATTAAATTTTTCTTTGATTCATTAAAATTTTCGGTTTCGTAGTTAAGTTGAGCAAGTTCAAGCAAAGCAATCCCTACGTAAGGGAAATCACTCCTTGATGATAAATTAGAAAGTTCTTTTATTGCGTCATCTTTTTTGCCCCAGTGTGCTAATGTAATTGCATGGTAAAGTTCGGCTGTATTTCTCAAATTCTTTTCTTCCGGACCCGATTCAGATATTACCTTTTCATAATATTTTATTGCTTCTTCAAAATCACCTTTATTTAGATTTGACCATGCAATCCCTAATAAAAAGTAAGTTCTTAACTTTGAATCAGAATATGTTTCAAGAAACGCTCTAAACGTGTTTATTGCTTGGTCAAAATTCCCAACTACATTGTATGCTTCACCACGCAAATAATTGATTTCATCTAATGGAGCAGTCAAATAAGTTTGTTTCTCATATAATTTGCCAATTGAATCTTGTATATCTATATGATTAATAGTTAAATCGGCTGTTTCTAAATCAAATAAAGCCCGTGATGCTTTACGCAATAAAATGTAATTATTTGAAGAGCGAATTATTGCGGCTAAACTTGAATTTGAATACGGATAATTGTTAATGATTTTATTATAAAAAACAAGAGCACTATCGTATTCACGATTTTTTTCAAAAGTTAGACCAACCGCAAAATTAGCATCGTCAGCAAATTCAGATTTTGGAAAATCTGCCATCAACTCTTTAAAAACAGGAACAGATTCAAAATACTTCCCTTGTTGATATATAGCGATTGCTTGCCAATACAAAGCTTCTTGTGTAATAAAATCAAAATATTCATCATCTGAACGTTGAGGTTTTTCATATTTAATTCTTTCAATAGTTTTTTCAAAGTATTTTTGTGCTAATGAATATTTATTCTGTTCTAAATATATAAATGCAATTTGAATTAAAGCCTGAGATTGCAAAGGCGAATTAGGATACTTCTCAATAAATTTTTCTAGAATATTGCGTGAAACATCGTAATTGCCACTTACTAAATCAATTTTTGCACGGAGTAGTTCTGCTTTTCCATAACTAACACTTTCGGGAAATTTATTGATTGCTTCTAATACTTTTAATTCTGCTTCATGGAGCATTTTATTATCAAATAGCTGCTGTGCTGTTGTATATACATCAGTTCCATACTCAATATCTAATGTTTGAATTTGAGCAAATGCACAATTCGTAAAAAGAAAAAGATAGACGGTAAATAAAGCAAATGCAGAATAAAAACTTCTTCTTATCAATAAATCTAAGGATTTACTTGTCTTATTAAAATTAAAATTCGCAAAGTAAGATATACCAAACATAAAATTCAATTTCCTTCTTTTTCTGCAATGTAAAATTACAAAATATTTACTTTTTATTAACATTTTTTTTTGCAATTTACTTAATTTTGAAGATATTTTAAAAACTTTTTTTAAATTAAATATAAAATCACTTGAAAAAAACACTAATAACATCAGCATTACCATATTCAAATGGCTATTTACATCTTGGTCATCTTGCAGGCGCATATTTACCAGCAGATATTTTCGCAAGATATGCACGTTTATCGGGCAAAGAAGTTCTTTATGTTTGCGGTTCAGATGAACACGGAGTTGCTATTACAATATCCGCTGAAAAAGAGAACAAAACACCAAAAGAAATAATTGATAAATATCATTTTGCAAATTACGAAGCATTCCAAAAATTTGGAATGTCTTTTGATATATATAGCCGTACTTCAATTCCAGAGCATCATCAAATTGCAAAAGAATTTTTTGTAGATTTCTTAAAAAAAGGGTTCCTGGTTGAACGAGAAGAGGAACAATTTTATGATGAAAAAGTAAAGATGTTTTTACCAGACCGTTATGTGGAAGGAATTTGTCCAAATTGTGGATTTGATAAAGCACGAGGCGACCAATGCGACAATTGCGGCGCTTATTATAACCAAATCGAACTAAAAAATCCCAAAAGTATTGTTTCGGGTGATACTCCGATTGTTAAAAAAACAACTCACTGGTATTTAAAACTACAAGAATTTCAAGTTTTCTTAGAAAATTATATAGATTCACATAATTCTGATTGGAAAGAAAATGTATTGCAACAAAGCAAAAGTTGGCTAAAACAAGGTTTAACAGAACGAGCTATAACAAGAGATTTAACTTGGGGCGTAAAGATTGATGATATTGATGGCATCGATAAAGAAAAAGCTATTGGGAAAGTGCTATATGTATGGTTCGACGCAGTTTTAGGATATATTTCTGCTACCAAAGTATGGGCAAAAAATAATTTAGGCAATGAAAATTTTTTTGCTGACTGGTGGCAAAATGAAAATACAGATTATTTCGCTTTTATTGGTAAAGATAATATTGTATTTCATACTTTAATTTTCCCTGCTATGTTGCATGGAAAAGGCGGGTATATTTTACCAAAGAACGTCCCTGCTAATGAATTTTTAAATTTAGAAGGACAAAAATTTTCTAAATCTCGTAATTGGAGCATTGATTTGCAAGATTATTTCAATGAGTTCAAAGACGAAACAGCAGCCGATGTTCTAAGATACGCCTTACTGATGAATCTTCCAGAAACACGTGATGCCGATTTTACTTGGAAAGATTTCCAGACACGAAATAATAGCGAATTAGCCGCAATTTTCGGAAATTTTGTAAACCGATCAACTCAATTCATTGCTAAAAACTTTGATGCAAAAATTCCACAAGTAAGTAATGAAATATTAAGCCAATGGGAAAAGGTTATTTCTTATTTTGATGCAAATTTTTCTGACAATATTGAAAACGCTCAACCGCCCGCTCATTTCGTAAGTTTATTAAATAATAATGATATAAATTTAATTACATCTTTATGGCAAGGTGTTGAAAAATCTAAAAAATTACTTGAAAGATTCAAAATCCGTGAAGCATATCTCGAAATTATGAATATAGTCCGCTCCTCAAATAAGTATTTCAACGATGAAGCACCTTGGAAAACCATCAAGAGCTCACCCGATGAAGCGGCAAAAACTTTGTTCGTTTGCAGTCAATTAATTTATTCGCTTTCTATTTTATTTGCGCCCGCAATTCCCAATGCAGCTAAAAAATTGCAATCTTCACTTAATTTAACACCTGCAATTGGAAATGCAACAAATGCAAAACAAAATGAAAATTTTTGGGATAAAGCAAAATTGCCAAATTTAAAAAGTGGTAGCAATATTCAAATTCAAGGTGTCCTTTTTCCCTTTATTGAAGATAAAGTTATCGAAGCACAAATTGCTAAACTTGGAAAAAATGAAAATACTGCCGAACAAGACAATGTCAATGCAAAATTAATATCAATAGACGACTTTAAAAAAGTGAAGCTAACAACAGCGAAAGTAATCGAAGCAACAAAAGTCGAAAAATCTGATAAATTATTAAAATTGCAAATAGAAATCTCTGGGAAACAAAGGCAGTTGATTGCGGGGATTGCCAAATATTACACACCCGAGCAAATGGTTAATAAAACAATAATTGTGGTAGAAAATTTGCAACCGGCGAAGCTTTTCGGCAATATGTCGGAAGGAATGTTACTAGCTGCAAAAACACCGGACGGGAAACTATCATTGCTCACAGTCGAAGAAAATGATTTTCCCACAGGTGCCGACGTGAGCTAAAGGAAAATTGAAGAAAATGTATTTTTTGATAGTTCCAATGCTTTATTATTAACTTCCATATTTCTGAAGATTTCATCTTCTCCAATGTTGTTTTTTCGTATGGCTTGTTAGATTTGTCAAATAGTCTTGTTAAGAAAATAATAGCATTTGACTTATTACCAAATATTTTTTTTGCAATTTTTTCATTTAAATTATTTTGAATATATTCCATTTGCATCTATATTATTTTTTTTGAAATAAAAAAATATATTCGTGTTTGAATATATAAAATCCACCAACCAATGCTCTATATCTCCAAAGTTCTTTTTGATTCATTTTTCCTTTTGTTTCTTCGAAGTTTTTAACAATTATAGATTTTAAAATACATTTTCTTTTCAATATTTCTTGCATCGTTAAAAACGCCAAAGGTATCCATTCACCTTCGTAGTATTTATCGCTAATAACAAGTATAAAAAATCTGTTTGCTTCTAAAATAGAAAGTGAATTGTCGGTAATTTGACCTATTTTATAAAGAAAATCATCCAAGGTTTTGGAATTAGAAAGGTCTTCAGTATTCTCGCTGAATTTAATTATATCCCAATATGGTGGATGCATTATCACAAATTGAACTTTGTCAATATTCTCTTCTGCTAATATTTGTTTGAAATCAAGTTTAGAGCTATCCCCAATTTTTACTGTTGTCTTTACATTATATAAATTTTTTTCCGTGTTGATAGTATTTTGTGCGATTTGAGCAACTTCTTCTTGTAATTCAATACCAATCGCGTTTCGTCCTAATTTTCGTGCTTCTATTAAAGTCGTCCCACTTCCTAAAAATGGGTCAAGTATCCAATCGCCTTTCTTAGTATATCTTTTCATTAACTGATTAGGTATTTGCGGTACAAAGTTTCCCCAATATTGCCCATTATGGGCACCACTATTATCCCTTTTCCCCAAAACCCAAAGACTATCAGTAATTATATCATCATAATCTTTCCATCGATTTAAATTAATATCGTTATAATTGGTTGTCTTTATTTCAGTTATGGATTTTATAATTTTTTTAATATAATATTTTGTCCGTTCCAGCGAATAGGAATTTATTACTTTTTCAATATCGTCCTGGCTAATATTGTGGTTTCCATTAATTTTATTATTCTTGTTATTTAATAATATTTTTAATGACTCTTTTATTTCAACAATTTCGTTTTTTTTCAATAATTCATTCAATAATTGGACAATTCCCAATTCCAGATTCTTTTCATTCGAAGTTGTAGAAACGTCGGAATTACCATTATTATTAAATATTGTTTCTTGATAAAATTTTCTCATTCTTAGTTATTTTTTTGTAATTTAACATTTTCTTTTTTACAAAGCAATTTAATTTTGTATTTTTTTCTATTACGTTTTGATTTATTATTAATTTTGTAACTTATGCAAATATCCCAAATAAATATAGACGAGTTCAATTATTTTCTTCCAGAAGAAAAAATTGCTCAAATTCCTTTAGAAAATAGAGATGAAAGCAAGTTATTATACTTTGATAGAAAATTAAGAGCAATTTCTCATTTTCAATTTAAAGATATAGCAGAATTATTGCCCATAAATTCATTTTTGATAAGAAATATTACCAAAGTATTTCCCGCTCGTTTGTATTTATACAAACCGACCGGTGGTAAAGTTGAACTATTACTTGAAAATCCAATTTCCGAAAAATTATCTCAAATTGCATTAACAAAAAATTCACCGCAAATATGGGAATGCACAGTAAAAGGTAAAAATTTGAGTGTTGGTTTAATCTTATATTCTGAATATAAGATTTTATCAGACGATGAACAAATTACCAAATTAAAACTAACAGGCGAAATTATTGGGAACGAAGGGGGCAAAAGAAATATTAAATTGAGTTGGGAACCATCTGATTTAAATTTTGCTGAATTTTTAACCAAAATTGCAGAAATTCCATTGCCACCTTATATTAAAAGAAAGCCTGCGACAATTGACAAAGAACACTATCAAACTGAATATGCAAAGATCAATGGTTCGATTGCGGCGCCCACTGCTGGATTACATTTTACAACATCGGTTGATAATGCAATCTTGAATAAAGGAATAGATATCGCAGAAATTGTGTTACACGTTGGCTCGGGAACATTTCAACCAATAAAAAGTAAAACTGTTTTTGAACATAATATGCACTGCGAAAAATTTCAAATATCTCTGGATTTTTTGCAAAAATTAGAAATTGCCTTGCAAAATGAAAAGAAAATCATCGCTGTTGGAACTACTACCGTAAGAACGCTCGAAACGCTGTTTTGGATTGCTCAAAACCTTGCTTTAAATGAGAATATGGACAATTTCAATTTCCATTTATCCCAGTGGGACTGGATTAGACTAAAAGAAAATGTTGTATTAGATGCAGAAAAATCAATTAATAAGTTAATTCAATATTGCCAAATCAATTCAATCTCTCAAATAATTGGAAGCACTGAATTGTTTATACTTCCTAGCTATAGTTTTAGAATGGTTCAAGGCATAATAACTAATTTCCATTTACCTAAAAGCACTTTATTATTGCTTGTAGGGGCATTTGTTGGTAGAGAAAATCTTCAAAAAATTTACAATGAAGCCTTATTGAATAATTATCGCTTTTTAAGCTATGGTGATACTTCTTTATTGATTTAATAGAACCCCATTTTTGATAAATATTTTTTTACCTGCTCTTTGTGCAATGTCTTGGCTATGCGTTGCAATAATAAATGTAGTTTTAAACTCGTGAATTAATTCATCAATCAAATCCAAAACTTGTGCAGAGTTATCACTGTCTAAATTTCCTGTTGGTTCATCAGCAATAATAATTTCAGGAAAATTAATTAGTGCGCGGGCAATAGCCACTCTTTGTTGTTCTCCACCCGACATATTTTGTGGCTTATTGTCGCTTTTGTTTGCAATTCCCACACGTTCAAGAAGATAATCTGTTCGTTCCATAACTTCTTTCTTTGACTTTCCCGCAATCAATGCAGGCATTGCTACATTTTCTCTTGTAGTAAATTCAGGTAAAAGATGATGAAATTGAAATACAAAGCCAAAAAATGTATTTCTAACTTTTGATATGTGGTCATCTTTTAAATTATATAAATTCAACATTTCACTATTTAAATTTATAACAATATTGCCTGCGTCTGGCTTGTCTAATCCACCTAAGCAATGCAATAAAGTACTTTTCCCTGAGCCAGAAGCTCCTTGAATTGAAATAAATTCTCCTTGTTGAATATCAATTGATAAACCTCTTAATACTTCTGTTCTTTCAGAATTTTTTGTAGTATATGATTTATATATATTATCAGCTTTTAAAATCATTTTCAACTAAAAAAGTTTTATAAACTTGTAAATTAAGAAAAATTTTGCAATAAAGTGAAAAAAGACATACTGAAAAAAGAAAACAACCCACTAAATACATTGCTTTATGAGTTTATTCAATGATTTCAGAAAATGCAACCATTTGATTTAATCTTAATTTATTATTATGAAATTAATCAAATTAGACTTTAAATAAATTATTTCCTTGTATAATTAATTTCTCAAATATTACACTGGCGCATTGTAAAAAATACAAAAAAAGACTACCTTTTTGCAAAGTAGTCTCTCTTAAAAATTTTTTTAACTTAAAATAAATGGTCACGCAACTATCTTGAATAGTATTCCACAACAAGTGAAGTTTCACATTGAATAGGAATTTCTGTTGGATTTGGAACATAAAGCAATTTTGCAGCAAAATCAGCTTTTGAAACTTCAATATAAGCAGGAGCATTCGCATTGCGAATATTATCTTGAATATCTTGAAGTTTACGAGCTTTTTCCTTAATTGTTAAAACATCATTTGTTTTAACTTGGAAAGAAGAAATATCAACTTTTTTCCCATTCACAAGAATATGCCCATGAGAAATAAATTGCTTTGCCTGATAAAGTGACCGTGCAAAACCAGACCTGTAAAGGAAAGAATCTAAACGTGTTTCTAATAATTGCACTAAAATATCAGCAGTATTTCCAATTTTGCGTGTTGCTGTATGGAAATAATTTTGCATTTGACTTTCACTTACATTGTATTGAAGTCTTAATTTTTGCTTTTCAAGCAATTGTTTACCATAATCCGATTGTTTTGCTCTACGTTTCTGAGCGCCAAATTGTCCTGGTGGATATGGCTTTTTTGTTGCATATTTCCCAGCTTTAGGTGTTATAAAAACACCAATTTTCCTAGATAATTTTACTTTTGGACCTGTATAATTCATTTTTCCTCTATTATATTTCTTTTTCTATTTTTATTTTAATTTATTTTTTCAAAGAATACAAAATTAATTGATTTATTTGTAATTACAAAATTTTTAGCAAAATTTATTTATAAATTAATAAAATTATTCAAAATTAAAAGAATACAATTCTTAATAATCAAAATCAATCAAGACATTATCGCTTAAAGGGTGTGTTTGGCAAGTTAAAATATATCCTGATTGAATTTCTTCGTCTGTAAGCGCTTCTCTTTCGTCCATTTTAACCTCTCCTGAAATTAACATCGCTCTACAAGTTGAGCATGCTCCAATCTGGCAACTATACGGAGGAGCATAACCTGCTCTAATTGCTGCTGTTGTTACTGTTTCGTCCTGTTCAACTATTAATTCTTTTTCTTCGCCGTAAATTTTTATTTTTATTTTTCGTGGCTGTAATTCTTCATTGTCAGCATCATTATTTTTTCCCTCTTCATCAGTTTGTACGGTAAATGATTCTTTATGTATAAATTTTTTTTCTATTCCAAAGCTTAAAATTCCCGTTTCTATTTCCTGCATAAAACTATTCGGTCCACACAAATAAAATTCTGTCTGCAATATCTTACTTTTTAAGATATTAGATATTTGCTCGGTAAATACGTTTTGATTAATTTTACCTTTTTCAGAAGAATTTGGGTCCTTAGGCTGACTTAAGAAATTATACCAAATAAATCTTTCAGAAAATTGCTCCTTTAATTGTTGTAATTTTTCTTTGAAAATTACTGAATCTTCATTTCTATTTTGATAAAATAAATAAATTTTACTTTGAACTTCGCTAATCAAAATACTTTTTAAAATAGAAAAAATAGGAGTAATCCCACTCCCAGCCGCCGATAAAACATAGTTTTGATATTGAGAAGTTGTTGGTTCAAAAATAAAATGCCCAAGTGGTGGCATAATCTCCAAATAGTCCCCCACTTTAACTTCGTTTACCAAATATGATGAAATTGCACCATTATCAACTTGCTTCACAGTAATTTGAATTGTTCCTATCTCTTCTTCATCAAAAGGAGAACTTGATATAGAATATGCCCGATGAACCTCAATCCTTTCAATAATGGCTTTGATTGTTATATATTGTCCCGACTTATAAACGAAAATGTCTTTTAACATATCTGGTATTTGAAATATAATAGATACAGCATCTTGCGTTTCTTTAACAATACTTTTTATCTTTATTTTGTAAAATACTATTTTCATATATATTTTTTACTAAAAAAACGAAATTAAAATATTTTTGTTTAATTTATATGTTTGATTATAATATTTTATAAAAAACTATTTTATCTATAAAACCAAATATTAATATTATGATTGTTAAGTACTTACTTATTGTAATTATTATATTTTCAGTATATGTCCCAAGATGTTTATCTAATAAAACCAACGATATACAGAAATGGGATAAAACTTCGGATGAAATGCTAGAAAAATTGAATAGTGCGAGGAAATACAAATATTCCTCTATGGAAAAAACTAAACGTATCATTGATAGTGCTTATCAAATTGCAATTAACAGCAATATCCCAGATAACATTATAAGTTGTTTAATTGAGTACGCTAATGTTTATCAAAATGCAAATGAACTTGAAAAGACCTTTGATTATTTAAATCAAGCATACAAAATCGCTGATTCGATTAATTCTTTATATTGGGAAGGTATGGTAGATTTAAAGTTTGGAGAAGCAAACCGAGCAGTACAAAATTATGAACGAGCAAATCAATATTTGAATTTATCTTTACATCTAATGCAAGAAATTCATTCTAATTTTGGAATAACAAAATCACACGACAGACTTGCCAGTTCGTTTTACGAATTATTTGTCCATAATTACTATAATAATAATCAGGTCGTTGCCCAAATATATGCGGATTCTCTGCTTTACCACTTAAAACAATCTTTATTATTATCTCAGCAAAATAATTTTTACAGCGTGGAAATCTCTACTTTGCATATATTTGCTGCATATTACAATATTTGCTCCAATGCTGATAGTACAATTAAGTATGCTAACGCTGGAATTAATATTGCTATAAAGAATAACTTTAAAGATGATTTGCCTTTGCTTTATACTGATTTATCCAATGCTTATAAACAAAAAAAAGATTATGCCAAAGCAATTAAATACGATGAGATGGCTTGGGATATTGTTTCAAAATCAGACATAAAGATTTATATTAAGCTCATTGCCAGCAACCTTCAAAATTTATATAGAGAATCCGGTAATTACAAAAAAGCTTATGATTTTTTAAAAATTTATACAGAAATCTCTCAAAATTACTACAACGATAAATTATCCAATAAAATCAATTTAATTCAAAATGAATTTGCACAAGAAAAAACAAATCTAAAAATAGAAAATGAGAAAAAGAAAAATTTATTAATACTGGTAATTAGCTTACCTTTAATTTTACTACTTACACTGCTAAGTTTAAGGAACTATTATATCAAGAAAAAATTAATAAAATCTAATAATGAGTTAAAAATTTTAAACGGTAATATCCTTAATCAAAAAGAAGAATTAGATAAATCAAATAATACAAAAGACAAGTTTTTTTCAATTATTTCGCATGATTTACGTAATCCGTTAAGCGGATTTATGTTGCTTTTAAAGTATATTAATGATGAATTTGAAAATATCACAATTGAAGAAATAAAAGATTTTGTAAAAGCTTTAAAAGAATCTTCGGAAAGTTTGTATTTACTTTTAGAAAATTTACTTGAATGGTCGAAAATACAAAGAGGCACTTTATCGGCACAACCGATACAATGTAATTTGCTTGATTTAGTTAAAATGAGTATTAATTCAATTGAAAATAATGCAAAAGCAAAAGATATAACAATAATCAATAATTTGGAAGATGAAACATTAATATTTGCTGATACTAATATGATATTTACAATTTTACGAAATATATTAACCAATGCGATAAAATTTACAAATAGAGGTGGTACAATAGAAATTCACCTTAATCGAAATATAAATATGGCATCTCTTTCAATTACAGATTCTGGCATCGGAATGAATGAACAAACATTAAGTAAGCTATTTAAATTAGGAGAGAAAATTGGCATAGAAGGAACGGAAGGCGAACCATCAACAGGACTTGGGCTAATATTATGCAATGAATTTATAAAAATGAATAATGGGAAAATTGAAGTAACAAGTAAATTAGGCAAAGGTTCAACTTTTACAGTTTATATTCCTTTGTCTAAGAATTAATCATCTGATTTTATATTTTTGATTAATAATTTAATCAAATTTTTTGTTGTAATTTTGTGAATATATTTAATTTATTTTTTAGGTATAAAATGTACGAGTCAATAAAGCAAACAGACAGTGAAATATTTGACGCTTTGACAAAAGAATCAAATCGTCAAATTGAAAAGATTGAATTAATAGCAAGTGAAAATTTTGTATCACCCGCAGTAATGGAAGCACAAGGCTCAATAATGACCAATAAATATGCCGAAGGCTATCCAGGCAAAAGATATTACGGCGGTTGCGAATTTGTTGATTTAGCCGAAAATATTGCAAGAGACAGATTGAAAAAGTTATTTGGAGCAGAATATGCAAATGTTCAACCACATAGTGGCAGCAATGCTAATTTATCAGTATATATGACATTTTTAAAGCCAGGCGATACTGTTATGGGATTAAGTTTAGCACACGGTGGACATTTGACACATGGATCACCAGTGAACTTTTCAGGAATTCTTTTTAACTTTGTTCCATACACATTAAATCCAGAAACAGGTTACATCGATTATGATTTAGCCGCTGAACTCGCTTTAAAACATAGACCAAAAATGATAACTGTTGGTGCATCTGCATATCCAAGGGATATTGATTTTAAACGCTTCCGTGAAATTGCAGATTCCGTAGGGGCATTTTTATTTGCTGATATAGCACATCCTGCTGGTTTAATAGCAAAAGGAAAGTTGAATAATCCACTTCCATATTGCGATATAGTTTCAAGTACAACGCATAAAACTTTGCGTGGTCCTCGTGGCGGCATCATTATGATTGGAAAAGACAAAGAAAATACACTTGGTTACAAAATGCCTAAAAGTGGTCGCACAAAATTAATGAGCGAAGTTGTTGATTCAATCGTTATGCCAGGAGTACAAGGTGGTCCTTTAATGCACGTTATCGCAGCAAAAGCTGTTGCTTTTGGTGAAGCTTTAACTGATAACTTTGATAAATATATTACACAGGTTATGAAAAATGCTAAAGCATTAGCAAAAGCTTTCGTTGAAAAAGATTTTCAACTTGTTAGTAACGGCACAGATAATCACCTTATGCTCATCGATTTACGTAATAAAGGTTTGTCAGGGAAAGATGCAGAAATCGCTCTTGATGAAGCCGGTATTACCATTAATAAAAATGCCGTTCCTAATGATGACAAACCACCTTTAATCACATCCGGAATTCGTGTTGGAACTCCTGCTATGACTACACGTGGCTTAAAAGAAAATGATATGCAAACTATTGCTGATTTTATTGAAAAGGTAATTCTAAATTACCAAAACAAAGAAAAACTTGCTGAAATTCGTAAAGATGTTACAAATTTCACCAACAATTTCCCTCTCTTTACTTGGTAATTATCATAATCCTATGGTTCGATATTGAAAAAAGAAAAAAATCAGAAAAAAAAGTCCAAGTTTAAAACCATTACAAAATGGATTATACTTGGACTTTTTGCTTTTCTTTTTTTTATATCTTTCTCATTGATTGCAATTAACAATGTAAAATTTATCAGAAAACCTGTTTTAAACAACATTATTTCTATTGTAAATTCTTTCTTAATTGCTAAAATTGAACTTGGTGATTTAAAGTTTCATAACTTTAATAATATTGAAATTAATGACTTTGCTTTAATTACAGGGAAAGATACACTTGCTAAATTTAAACTTTTAAAGGTGAAAATTGCTTTATCTAAACTTTTAGATAATAAAATCGACATAATTAATTTAAATTTAAAAGATGCAAAAATCAAATTAGTCAGAAATTTAACAGATTCATCTTGGAACTTTGCGCATATTGCGCCCCCATCAAATTCGAACAATCCACCAGGCAAATCCCCTCTTATTTTCGTTCGTAATCTAAATATTGAAAATTCTGATTTTATTTTAAAAGATTCCACTTATAACGATCAATCTCTGGCTTTCAATCCATTAGATTTACATTTGCATAACCTATACATCAATCTCGCTGCCGCAATCGATTTAAATATACATTCAATTCAAGCAAACATAAAAAACATCGCTTTTAATGAAGCAAATACTAACATGCAAGTAGATTCATTAAAGTTGAATGCTAATTTGGATTCTACAAAAATGTGGGTTGATAATTTTGAGATGTATTCTAATGATTCTAAAATAAATTTGACTGCACATTTCGATTCTTATAGTCCTTTATCATTGCAAAACTTCACTGATATTAACAATGCAAAGTTATTATTTAAGGTCAATACAAATAACTTTTCAACAACAACATTAAAAAGATTTGTCTATGTTCCTTTAAAAGATAGTATAAAAGCTAATATAAATTTCTCTGCAAAAGGAAGTTTTAACCGATTAGACATTGATTCTTTAATAGTTGTACAAGACATTAATAAAATTAATGCTTCGGGAACATTATTCAATATTACCAATAGTAATTTACGTTACATTTTAAATCTTGATAATTCAACTATTGATGAAAAAGATTTAAAAGATTTAATTGCTGTTGATTTATCATCGCTTCCAGCATTTGCAAAAATGAATATTGAAGAACTTACAATTGACGGAAATCAAAAGAAAATTAGTGCATCATTTGCTTTAACTTCCAATATTGGCAAAGTTAATGGCAGTGCTAATTTAGATTTTGAAAAAGAACTTGCCTACTCGTTGAACTCAAAGTTCTATAATTTAAATATTGAAAAAATTATTCATAACCAATCACTAAACTCTTCATTAACAGGTATGTTGAGTTATGAAGGGAAAGGTACTAAATTTGAAAATTTAGTAGGTAAATCTAACATTGTATTAGATACTTCATCTTTTACAGATAAAAGAATTAATTCTTTTCAAACCAATTTCGAAATTCATGATTCAAAAATTTCAATCTCTGAATTATCTTTAAATTTACCAAATAAACTTACTTATATAAGAAGTCATCAACAAAAAATTGAACTTTCAGGACTGTTAGATTTAAAGAATTTCAATGAACCTGTCTATAATTTTTCAATTGTTTTACATTCTTTAAATTTAAAAGAAATATTAAAAAATGAATCTTTGCCAAGTATTTTGACAGCAAAAATTGATTTAGCCGGAAATAATTTTGATATAGATAAAATGGATTTAAACTTAGATTCTAAAATTGAAGAAATGACTTTCAATAATTTATCAATTTTGCCTATAAATATCTATTTGCAATATCAAACAATGCCAAACAATCAAAAAGATATGCTTTTTACTTTTGGAGAAGATACAATTGGATTAAAAGGAAAAATTAATTTTAATGATTTTTTAGGGAAATTCCAACAAATAGTTGATTATTCAACACTTTTCTTCCAAAGTAGATATGAACAATTTATTTTAAAGCAAAACGATAGTGTGAAAACTCAATTAATGAAAAAAATTATAAGTAAATTGTCCTTACCTCAAATTGATATTGCAATTCCAATAGCAATGAATGATTTACATTTACTTAGCAGTATTATTCCTGATATGAATTTTAATACTTCGTTACATACAAACACAAAGATAGTGGTACAAGATAGTTCAATTATTCTAGATTTTACCAATTTGAAGATAGGCGAAACTTCAATTGCCAATAAAAGCTTTTCGTTAAGAACCAATCCATTTTATTTTAGCGGATTAATTAATTTAGAAAAGCACCCTGACAATTTCTCACTTTCTTATGGCACAATTACATTAGATGAACTGAAAAACCTTAATATTAATGGCATACAGGTAACTAATCCTGAATTTGATATAAACATCGCTGATAGCAATTTCGTTGCGGATATTCAAGCAAAAATTGATACATTATTTGATGCACAATTTGCATTAAGAGGTTATTTAAAAACAGATAACGTACGTTTGAATATCAATAAATTTAATTTAAATATTTTAAAATCTTTTCAATTAAAAAATGCCGAAAATGCAAAAATTAAAATCGATAACTCAAGTTTTAATATTAAAAATTTCTCATTAATTGGGAACAATGACGAAAAAATTGAAATCACTGGATATGCAGATACAAATAAATTTGATAATTTACGATTAAAAATTAAAAATTTCAAGTTAAAAAACTTCTTAAATTTATTTCCAAAAGCAATAAAAGAAAATTTCAAGGATTATAATTTTATATTAAATGAAATTGATTTAGTGGCTGGTAATAATTTTAAATCCCCTGAATACTCACTATTTTTCCAAATAGATAGTTTGCAATCAAACCAAAAACATTTAGGATATTTAACAGGGAATCTTAATTATCTTAATCAAACAGTTCACGGAAATATCAAATTAAATATTGATACAAACAAAATTGCCCTCCCTTTAAATTTGGATATAATTAAATTTCCAGTTAATTTATCTATTTCCAAAGACTTCCTGAAAACAGAAGGTGAATATCAAATCAAAGTAGAACTAAATGATTTCAATTTACAAACGGTATCTCCATTTTTACCAATGCTTAAAAATATTAAAGGTACATTGAATTCATCAATTTTAATTTCAGGTAGTGATTTAGAAAATTATAATTTGCAAGGTAACCTGAAAACAAAAGATGTTGGGTTTAACCTTATTAATAACAATTTAGATTATTCAATGTTTGGCAAAGTTAAATTTAATGGGCAAAGTATTCAAGTTGATACATTGCAGTTAAATAATGTTGGGAGCAATTCATTTCTAAATTTAAACGGGAATATTGATTTTGCAAAGAACATAATATCCAAAATAGATTTAAATGTTTTAGCGCAAGATTTTATTGTATTAGATGAAGACTCCAAAAAGGTCAGTCCTAATTTTTATGGAAAAATAAGTTTCTCTACAAAAAATAAGAACATATTGGTACAAGGCAGCCTAAAGAATTTATCAATAACAGGCGATTTGCAAATTAATCCTTCAAACATAACAATAGCAAACATTTTTGATCAATCACAAGTAACCAAAACAAATTTTCAATATGAAATAAAAAACAATAAACGAGTTGCAATAATAACAACAACAATAGACAGCACAAAGATATTACCACAAAATGCAGTTCAACAAAGCAAAAGCAATATTAGTTATATGCCAACAATAGATTTAAACTGCTTTATACCAAAAGATTTAAAGATAAATATAGATTTAGGAGCGATAGGTGAAATCAATGCAATAATAGGTAGTTCAGACCCGACAATACCAATGAAATATATTACAAATGAACGTAACCCATTGGGACAATTATACGGTGAGTTGGAAATTAAAGAAGGTTCTACATTAAAATCTTATAGAGTGATGTCTGCAACAGGCTATATTTCTTTCCAAAATGGTAAAATTCAAGACCCAATTATCAATATTAAAGCACAATATGATGGGACGGTTGGTGAATCTCCAAATCAAATAAAATATACAGTCTTGGTTTATGTTACTGGCACTGCGCAAACTCCACAAGTCAAATTTGATTATACAATAAATGGTATAGTACCACAAGGAGAACAAAAGAAGATAGAAGAAAATGCTTTATATTTGCTTTTGTTCGGACAACTTCCTGGTAGTGAAGGAATTATTGACCCCACTGTTGTTAATAAATTAGGTAATGCAGGAATTTCTTCTTTGGCTTCTCGCTCCCTTTCAGATTTACTCTTTAAAACTGGCGTTATTGAAAGTGCTGATATTCAATTAAATAGTCAAGATTACGAAAAAACTAAAATTCAACTTAAAGGCAAATTATTTGGAACTATGAATTGGTCATTTGGTGGTAATGTTTCTGATTTAACCAAAAATAATCAAATTGTTATTGAAGTGCCACTTTCAATTAATTCAGAAACATTTAACCAACTTGTTTGGATGATTGCTTATTCAACTAATTTCGGTTCTACTGCCATTGACCCTGATGAAAAAATTTGGGAAATAAAGTTAAAACTCGGTGGCAGCTGGTAATAAAATTAAATTTTTTACTAATATTACCGATAATCACTTATAATAATTTACAATAATAATTATCATTTGGAAAAATAAGTCTAATGGTCAATAATTACGAAGATAACAATAAAAAAAAGAACTTAATTGCATTTATAAAAAAGATTAAACAGCCAAAAACCTTTTATTCAGAACTTGCGGAAATGGATTTGTTGCTAGATTATATTTATGAATACGATGCAAATCGATTTAATCAAGATGAAGAATTCCAAGATGAAGTTTTTAAAGTTATCTTTGAAAATTCAAAAAGAATTGAACCTAAATTAGAAGCATTTTTGCTGGAAAGATTAATCAGAAGTTTAAGTTATTTTAACGAAATAGTAAGTGAATGGGCAGACCAGAATCAATAAGTACCGAAGTTTTTGAACTATACAAAAAAGTTATTGACTTAGCCGATAAATATGATAAGTTATTTAAAAATATTGAAAGCAAGACTAAGTCATTTGACGATATTGTATATGATTTCGAAAGCTTTGCAAGGTCAGTAAAAGACCAACTACTATCTTTTATTGATAAGACCCGCTTTGAAATTGATAAATCCCTTGAAATATATTCAAAAGAGAAATCAAAAGTTTCTGCTTTTATTGACAAAATTGATACAATCACAAATTTACACAAAGAAACTGAAACTTTCAGAAATGAATTAAATAATTTACGCTCAAATTACAAACAGCTTACTTCGCAAATTAACGAAAGCTTTCAAAAGTTCAATTCAATGCTTGATTCCATTAATGAAAAATCTAATTCATATTTAAATAAAACCGTTGAAAATTTAACTTCAAAAATTGACCAAGAAATATCTGCAAAAGTTGATAGAGATTTGAAAAATCTTGAAACTCAAATTCTTATCCGACATAAAATTTTAGAAGGTAGGGTTATTGAAATTAATAATTTATTAATTTCTACAATAACATTAGTTGAGCAAGTGAACAGAATGAGAAATAATACTTTGAGTTCAAATAATGATGACGATTTATCTAATCAATTTGATAATATTAAAAACTTAGATAAAATTACTCAAAAACATATTAATATATCAAGCGAAATTGAATTTAAATTAGACCAAATTTCTTTGACAGTTAAAGATTTTGAAACAAGAATAGTCCAAGAGAAAAAAGAAATTAAAAAACTTTACGATGAATTATTAGAAAAAGACAGTAATGACTTCAATAAGTTACGTGATAAAATTTCCAATTTCTCTTCAGAATTAGAAAAACTGGAAAGAGATTTGAAAAAATCAAAAAATGTAGCTAATACTTCAATTTTTATTGCAATATTAGCAATTTTATTAAGTATTATTATAAGTGCAATTTTAAAATAAAAAGCAGTTTTATATTTGCATTTCCAAAGTTAAATTGGAATAAAGTTTCAAAATAGTATTTGCTAAATTATCCCAGCTATAATTCACTTTATAAGCATCAATATTATTTTTATATTGCTCTTTTTTATTTTCTACAAAATATTTAATAATTCCTTGTGAAAGCAAGTTTGCATCTGGTTTTTCAACAATCAATCCTGTGTTAGTTGGTACTAACATCTCTTTCAAACTACCAACATCAGTTGCAATTACAGGCAAATTAAATTGAAAAGAAATAGCAACAATACCACTTTGAGTAGCAGATTTATAAGGTAATACACAAACATCAGATGCTGAAAAGAAATAAGGAACTTCGCTATCACGAATATACCTTGCTTCAACAGTAACTCTATTTTGGATATTTAATCTATTAATTAAATCTTTATATTTATCAAAGTTACCATAAACTTCCCCCGCAATAATTAAATGATAATTATCCGGTAGCAATTTCATTGCTTTTAACAATAAATCCAGTCCTTTATAATCCCGAATAAATCCGAAGAAAAGCAATACATTTTTATCCAGTGGAATTTTCAAACTACGACGAGCATCTTCTTTTGAAACCTTATGACCAAAATGATCATATATTGGGTGATAAAATTTTTCATATTTGGCATTAGGCTTTAAAGAAAGCAAGTCATCTTTTACAGTGTCGCTCATTACGATAAACCCATGTTGCTGGTTTAAGAAATACTTAATTAAAGCAATATCGCCGACTTTTTTTTCGTGTGGCAAAACATTATCTAAAATAGAAATATTAATAATATTTTTTTGCTTTAATTTTTTTGAAACAGAACCTAATGAAGGAGCAAAAAAAGGCATCCAAAACTTCGTTAAAAGCAAATCAGGACGAAATTCTAATATTTTATTTGTTGCTCTTGAAAAACTAACAGGGTTGATTGTATCTAATACTTTTAAAGATGGCACAATATCTACGTTATCGTTACTTGAAACCAATTGACTTTTCCCTGGAAAAAGGATTTCAGGATATTGCCTAAGAAAAGTAAAGGCTTTGATATTGTACTTTTTCTCCAATGCTCTGTAAAGTGAAGCATTAAATTGGGCAATACCACCACGATAAGGATAAAATGTAGATAAATATGCTATATTCATTTATTCTCCTTCTTTCAAATATTTCAATATCCTTGTAGCATCAATTAAAAGTGTATCTTGGTCTTTGTGTAAAGAAATAAATGTTTCAAAATCTTTAATCGCAGGCAATTTTTCTTCTTTGTAATAATAAATCAAAGCTCTACCATAAAATGCAAGTGCATAATCGGGTTTTAGTTTCAAAGTTTGTGTATAATCGCTAATTGCTAATTTATCTTGTTCAAGATGGTAATAAATATTTCCTCTTTCGTAATATGCTTCATAACTTGTAGAATCCAACTTTAAAGCCTTGTTCAAATCTCTTAAAGATTCATTATATTTTTCTAAATTCCTATAAGCTATTGCACGACCTAACAATGCAGAAAAATCGTCATCTTTCTTTTCTAATACTTTTGTATAGTCATCTACTGCTTTCCCAAACTCTTTGCTCTTTAAAAAAGCCGAACCCCTTGCATAATATGCGGGTAAATAATTCGGATTTAATTTTAAAACTTTTGAATACAAATCGATAGATTGATTATAATATCCATCTTGATAAGCCTGATTTGCTCTTTCTATATCACTTTTTTGCTGTGCATACAATAAATTTATTGCTAAAATTGCACTTATTAAAACAAAAGAAAATTTAAAATATTTTTTATACATCACTTTATCAATAATTTATTAATTTTGATTAATTGAATTTTTTAAATTACAAAATTAATTGGAAAAAATTTAAATTAACATTAAATTTAAAAATAATTCTTATTAGTAAATCGTATTCTATAATATTTTACTTTTACTATTTTGTTTGTGAAAACAAGATATATAATTAATTTAACATAAACTCTATTAAAAATCAACAATTATGGCTGAGAAGATTAATCAAGAAGAAATTGTACTAAAAATCGAGAAATTACTACCAAGAACAAAAGGTAAATTCGCACCCGAAGATTTAGCCGCAGAAACAGGCTTTTCTTTAAACGATATTAATGATGCAGTGAAAAGATTATTAGGAATTTACCGAGCAAAAGTTATTATGAACCCCGATAATGGGAAGTTAATGTTCCAATTTTCTTATCCTTTGCAAAAAGTTGGCAAGAAAAGTTTCAAAGAGGTTGCACTACCTATTTTCAAAATGCTTTGGAAATATTTCCAACTTTTTTATAAAGCTTTAACTGGTATAATTCTAATTTTTTATACAGTTTTATTTATTGTACTAATACTTATCGTCATGATAGCAAGTTCATCTAACGATAGAGACAGAAGAGGCGGAGGAATTAATTTAGCGATATTTTCAGGAATAATACGTGCAATTTTTGAAGCTATATATTTTATCTCTGTATCCGGCAATGTGGTTAAAGTTGTAGATAGCACAGGAATGAGTTATAAAACATATGCCAAAGATAACAATAAAGGCAAAAATTTTGTTCAATCTGTATTCCAATTTGTTTTTGGACCTGATAACCCACCTTCGGATTTATATGCAGACGATAAAGAAGCAATTGCTTTTATCCGTAAAGTTTCGTACGGGAAATTAACTGCTTCTGATATAGTTTTATTAACTGGTTTAACAATGTCCCAAGCCGAAGAAAGATTAGCTTTATATGCTTCAAAATTTAGTGGGGAATTAGAAATATCTGACGAAGGAAAAGTTGTTGCTAATTTTGAAAATTTATTAAATACTAAAACAGAAAATTTAGAAGGTGGTCAAATTATTTATTATTACAACGAAATTGAACCTCCTGCTGTTCTTTCTGGCAATACACCTGGAAAAAATGTTGCTATTGTGGCTATGAATATTTTTAATCTAATTGTCTCTTATTTGATTATTAATAGCACCCAACAAACTTTTTATTATCATAGAGAATATATTACGATGCCATCTTGGGTGGCATTCGGATTAGGTTGGTTCCCTTTTTTATTTTCTTTATCTTTTTTCCTAATTCCTATATTTCGTATACCTTTTGTTGCAATTACCAAAAGAAAAAGGCAAAAAGCTATTTTACGGAAAAAACTTTTCTATGCGTTGTACCAAATGAAAAAAAATATTACTTTCAATGGCATCACACAATTAATAAATTTGCCAAAAGAATTACATGATGAAGCGCAAGCATCTTTAAATAAGTTAGTTGCTGAACTTCGTGGCGATATATCCATTGATGATAACGGGAATGTTGTTATTAATATTGACAATTGGATTGATGGGTTGAGTAGATAATATTTCTTTAAAATTGCTGGAACTACTCACCTATTTTTGATTTGTTTTGAAATAATTAATTATCAATATTTTTAGATTATATTTTTTATTTTCTCGTCTAACTCGTAAAAAATATTGTTTATTCATTGAAAATAATTTAGTTAATAAATGAAACATCCTTTTCTAATTCTGCTTTATTTAATATTGGCAACTTTGCCAATATTAAGCCAAAATAACGACAAAACGTCAATCAATAATAACGATTTTTATTATGATTGTATCATTTTCCGTTCAGACTCTGTGAACAAATCTAGATTAGATGTTTATATTGCTGTTCCATACAAAATAATTACTTTTCTTAAATCCGATAATGGAACTTACCTTTCAAAGTATCAAATTGACTTTTCTTGTTTCGATGAAAATGGAAATGTCGTTGCAGAAAAACATTTTGATAAAATTTCAAAAGCAAATACCTTTTTTGCTTCATTAGGTGGAAATGGCGATTTCGATAATTCTTACTTTTCTGTTTTACTCCCAGAAGGGAAATATAAAATAAATGTCAAAGTATCGGATTTACTTTCTAAGAATTCTTACCAAAGATATCGTGAAATCACTGTTGTCAATTATAGAAAATATCCTTTTGCATTAAGTGGTATTATGATTGCCAGTTCAATTTATGAACTATCTGATAAATATAGTGTAACTCCATTTTTATCTGATAATATTTCAAATTTAGACGAAGGTTTCTTCGCATTTTTTGAAACATATAACCAAAAATCTGCTGATAGCATTGATTTTGTTTACCAACTTTTAAGAGATGATAAGGTAGTTGATGAAAGCAAAAAAATTACAAAGTATATTGATTCAGGCACAACACAAAAATACTTAAAAATAAGCAAAATAAATAACTTAACAACAGGCACGTATATTTTAAAAATAATTGCTTTAAGACATTCTAACGATACAACTTTTGATGAATCCCAATATTTAGCAGTAACACAACGAACCATTACTTATACTCCATCGCTGGCAGGAAATGTAATCGATAATCTTAATGATGCAATTCAGGAACTACGTTATGTAGCCACTCAATCACAAATCTCACATATTAATGAAGCTCAAACACAAGAAGACAAATTAAATCGGTTCAAACAATTTTGGGCGGAACTTGACCCAACACCAAATACTCAAAGAAACGAAGCTTTTGAAGAATATTACTCAAGAGTAGAATTTGCAAACCAAAAATTTAAATCTTATACAGAAGGTTGGAAAACTGATATGGGAATGGTTTATATTATCTTTGGACCACCATCAAGCACTGACAGAAGGCAAGATTACTACAATCCAGCAAGATTATATGAACAATGGACTTATCCAAATGGAAGAGAGTTCGTTTTTGTTGATAATAATGGTTTTGGCGATTATAGATTGCTTTCTCCTTCTGGTGTTACCGAAAAATATGAATATAACCGAAATAAGTAACCATGCTAAAAAGTTTCTCTATTGTTAAACGATATATTTTACAAAAACATTTTGCTCCATTCGTGTTTGGAACTTTTTTGGTAATTTTTCTTTTTCTAATGCAATACCTAATTAATTATTTAGATAAATTAGTTGGGAAAGGTTTAAGTGCTTGGATTATTATTCAGTTAATTATTTACCAACTTGGCTGGATGGTTGTGCTTGCTATTCCTATGGGCGTTCTATTTTCAACTTTAATGGCTTTCGGTAATTTATCTAATAATTCCGAAATCACTATAATTAAATCAAGTGGTGGTAGCTTAGTTTCAATGATGCAACCACTTTTTGTTTTCGGTATACTTCTTACGTTATTTGTCTTTTGGTTTAATGATGCTATTTTACCAGAAACTAACCACCAAGCAGTAGTTTTATACTCTGATATTACCCGTAAAAAACCTACTTTTGCTTTGGAACCCGGTCAATTCTCTTCACAAATTACGGGATATACTATTTTAGCAAGATACGTGGATTCTGCATCGGGTAAATTAACTGGATTAACAATTTACGATAATTCTAAATTAACTACACAAAATATTATTTCAGCTGACAGCGGCTATATTAGACCTAATGTTAATTTCAATAAAATTATTTTAACTTTGTTTAACGGCGAAGTCCATCAAACATTTAAATCAAAACCTGATGTATATAGAATTATCAATTTCAAAGATGCTCAAATCCGTGTTGATGCCGAAGATTTTGCTTTTCATCGCTCTAATTCAAATATGCTTTCCCGTAGCGATAGAGAATTACATATAACCGATATGGAAAAAATTATTGTAGGACTCGATACAAATATGAGGCAACGCCAACAAGATTTAGACAAAATCCTTATGACTCATTTAAATTATTTACTTTACGGAAAAGGTAATTACGAAAAATTTAATTTAAATTATCCTAATATTAAAAACGAAAAAATTGTTAAACAAATCAACTCTTTAAAAAATGCTCAGCTCCAAAGTGATTTTTTCCGCAATTCTATTCAGGCTAATATTAATTTAATTGAATCTTTAAGAAAACGACAAAATCAATATATTGTAGAAGTCCAAAAAAAATATTCAATTCCTTTTGCTTGCTTTATATTTATTTTAATTGGCGCTCCACTGGGAATTGTTATTAAAAAAGGTAATTTTGGAATAAGTGCATTATTTAGTCTTGGCTTCTATATTTTTTATTGGATTTTCTTAATTGGTGGTGAAAAACTAGCTGATAGGGATATAATTTCCCCTGTTCTAAGCATGTGGGCGGCAAATATTCTTATTGGTATTATAGGCATTATTTTAACAATTAGGGTGAATAGAGAAAGCTTTAAAGAACCATTTTTAGTCTTCTTGAGAAAATTGAAAATTATCAGGTAAAATAAAATGAAAAATAAAAAACAAATTGTTGCGGTTTGGGTAATGATATTCTTATTTTCTTTTACTAATGTATTTACTCAAGAAAACAACAACGGCGGAGTTATTTATAGTAATGGCGGAACTGAGGTAATTAATTACGATTGCTTTAAAACTAATCAACCTTACAAATACTCAACTAAACAAGAATGTTTATATTTATCTACTGGATTAACTGCATTTTTGGCGGGATATTTACTACAAAATACAATTCAACCTGTAAAGTATTATGAAATTTATAATTTAAATAAAGACAATATAAACTCTTTTGATAGGTTTGCAACAAACAATGGCTGTCAAACATTATCCAATATAAGCGATTATACACTTGCAACTTTATTTGTTTCGCCTACATTGCTACTTTTAAATAAAGATATTCGAAAAGATGCACTTTCGACAATTGTATTATATACCGAAACAATGTTATATGCCGGAGCAATACCATTTTATACCAAAAAATTTGTGCCTCGTTTTCGTCCATATACATACAATAGTAGATTAAGTTTAGATAATAGATTAAGTGCAGATGCAAGGACATCGTTCTTTTCGGGACATTCTACTACTGCTTTTGCCTCTGCGGTATTTTTAGCGAAAGTGTATTCGGATTACAATCCTCAATCCAAATATATACCATATATCTGGATAGGAACATTAGCAAGTGCTTCGTTTATTGCTTATTTGAGGGTTGCTTCGGGTTATCATTTCCCTACTGATGTTATTACCGGCGCTGCTGTTGGCTCTGCAATTGGTTACCTTATCCCTTATCTCCACCAAAAAGAAAAAGAAAGAAATTCTTCTAATCTTGGAGAAAGCAAAAATTTTGATTACTCTTTCATCCCCTATTGCACTGAAAATCAATTTGGGCTATCAATGCAAATGAATTTTTAGATTTATCAGAAATCGTGTAAAAGTAGAAAGAATTTATCCGATAAACTCAAAGTCATCGGATAAATATAAGCACTTTGCCCACAGGTTCCTACACCATATTAATTGATTACGGCACAAAGCGAGAAGCCGTAAGAATGATAAAAGAGTAAGGTAGATTCCCGTTTCCACGGGAATGACAGTGCACTACATGTCATTCCCTCGCAAGAGGAAATCTAATAGATTCTTCGCTACGCTCAGAATGACGAAATTTTTTTTGCATCTGACTGTAACTTTTTTCAAAAAAAACACTCTTTATATATAAAGAATTTGTTAAATTAGAAAAGAAAGTTTTTGCAAGAATGTAAAAAGTATGATAGGAATAAAGGGATACATAGAGAAGAAAGGAAAGACGAAAAAGGGCATAAGATGGGCTTTATAGCTTTATGTGGATGCTTCAAAAATATTTTTATTGTATTGAATCTGCGATTAGTGCAAATTTTCCAAAGAAAAAGAAATTATTTTGTTCAAATAAATTTTGCCGAGAAAAATTATTTATATACAACTGCGAGTGGAAATTCATTGCGACGCTGCTACAAAGCAACTTGCGGGAGGTGTGGTAATTCCGCTCTGCCTTGTAGCATTTTTGCGTTTTAAGTGTTAGTCATTCTTCACTGACGCTCAGAATGACAGTGCACTACGTGTCATTCCCTCGCAAGAGGGAATCTAGTGGAATCTTCGCTACGTTCAGAATGACGGTTTACTGTTTTTGTCATTCCCTCGCAAGAGGGAATCCATTTGCGAAGAATGACGGCATAGATTCCCGTTTTCACGGGAATGACAATACAGCCCCCGGGTTCTTTGGGCGAGCGTTTCTTCTCGGGCTTAAAATGTGAGAATTAAAAATTTATGGTTATTAAATATTCATTTAGATAAGGAAAATAGCAATTTTTACAAAAAATAATAAATTGACTTGATTTTTCACCAAATTATAACAAATTAGAAATACTTTTATGTTATAAAAAGTTGGATGATTTCATATTATACCTTCAGCAATAATCAATTCAGAAGCATAAAGCCGTTTATTATCAGAATTAAATTCGTATTTCACATCGCATTCTAAATTTTCAAGTGTAACCAATTTCCAACTTCTGCATTTATAAATATTATTTGAACCAGAACGACCAAAAACATAAATTTCATAAGAAATTACAAAATGGTGAGCATCTTTGGTTATTTTGAAATCCTCTGATGGTGATAAATAAAATGAACGCTGTGAAGTATCAACATTGTCAATATTAAAGGTTTTACACTCAAGATAATTTGTTCTTCCATTGCTATCAACAAACTCAATATCAGGATAACCGGTTGATTTATGTTTTCCGTTTATCGTTAATGGCGTAGATGCCTGCATTTTAAATTCATTTAAAGCATCTTTTACGAATGGTTCTATGTCATTGCCTACTTCATTTGGTCTTGACCTTAAAATTCCGGTTTTATTTACTGCTTTACCGGCTTTCATTGCTACTTTTTTCAGCGTTTCGAGCAGTTCCTTATCCTTTTTATTCTTAATATCAAAAGGAATTATCTTGCAACCGGACAATCCTTCTATTACTATATTTAAGGATATCCCTTTTAAAGGTTTTAGCATTTGAGAGATTATGCCATCAAGCTCTTTAGAATTTTTTTGCTTCATATTATTACCTCATTTGCTACAATTCTAGGCAAATAAAAATATCTATCTTCATTTAAATAAGCTTTAAATGAATCCTTATATTTTTTTGATTTAGTAGCAAGAAATACTTCAGTTCGATAAAACAATTGATACTCAATTGGTCTATTTGTTTTACTAAATACCAAAGTTTCTAACTCGTCATTAAGTTCGTAATACCTTTCCTTGAACATAATTACCTCAAATTATTTTTTAAAAATTACTATTCTATTTGTATTAGTTCCCTTGTCATTATTACTAACGCCCCAAATATTTGATGTTTTAGTAAATATCTGCTCATTAATTAAAATTCCTATACATTTCAAACCGCTATTTATTCCGATTTTAACAACATTTTCATCTAATTTAACTTTGCCATTTCTTACTTCTCCAACTTCAAATGCTACATATCCATTATTTTTTGTTACTCTAAAAAGTTGATTAAACACTTTAGCAATAAAAATATTCCACGTTTGCTCGGTCTTTGACATTTCTATTCCATTAGAAATAGTTTCCACATTTAAATTGTTAAACCAACATCTAAGCCAATTATCATTAGCATATTGAACAATATCAAGAAAAGGAGGAGATGTAACAGTTAATGTAACTGTATCTGATTCTATTATATTAGTTAAGCCAGCATCGCAATTAACAAATTGGGCTGATTCTTTTATGTTCCATAATCTACTTCTTAGTTTTTCATTCACATCTTTTAGAAGGTCTTTTGATTTAGAAATTATTATTTCTTTCACATTTCGATATTCAGGTACTTGATTTCTTTTCTCATTAATTTTGATTTGACTGTTTTGTGTTACCGCCTGATTTGGAGGTAATGTAAAAACTGAAAAAAAACCTTTTGAATGTCCAGTTAATCTATTTGTTGCAACCATTCTTATCCATTCGTCAATATAATCTTCATTATTAAAAAGCTTTCTTATTTTTAAGTAATCTCTCAAAGCCAGAATCTCTTTCAAAGTCCTTTCATGATAAAACATAGTCAAATCAATATCAGGTTCTATTTCTATATTGAAGTCAATTTCTTCTAATCTCTTAATTATTTCATTTAGTTGAGGTGGTTGAACTCTTGGCTTTAGGAGTATTTCAGACAATGGATTAATATCATTAGCAATAAATCTTCTATTTAAAAGGGCAGCTTCAAGTGCTGTGGTTCCCCTACCTGAAAAAGGGTCGTAAACAATATCATTTTCATTAGTCAAAAGTTCAATAAAAAAACGAGGTAACTGAGATTTGAAGCAAGCCCTATAAGATATTTCATGAATAGAGTTGGATTGCCTTTGTTTTGAAGTCCAATACTCATTAATATATTTTGGTATAGATTGACCATTATATTGATAATATTCTATTCTCGTCTTTATTTTATCACCAAAAAAGCTATTGTTTTTATCCAAACTAAAATTTTCTAAATATTCATTAATATCAATCATTTTTACTTAATAAATAATATTAAAAATACAAATTTACTACAATTTTATTAATAATATCTGTGATTTGTTTTAAATTATAAAATTAGAACAAGATTACTATTATTTAATTATTCGGTATTCATCTTAACAAGATATAATATAATTTTCTTATGATATTATGTCCTTGGGGAATACTCAAGAGCGAGATTACGGCAAAATTATTAACACAGTAAAGCTCGGGTAGCCCGTCAAGCAAGCACGAAGCAATCCCAAAGAGTGCAAGGGATTGCTTCGCTTCGATCAGAATGACAAAAAAATTTTTTGCATCTGAGTGTAACTTTTTTCAAAAAAAACACTCTTTATATATAAAGAATTTGTTAAATTAGAAAAGAAAGTTTTTGCAAGAACGTAAAAAGTATGATAAAAATAAAGGGATACATAGAGAAGAAAGGAAAGACGAAAAAGAGCATAAGATGGGCTTTATTGCTTTATTGCTTTATGTGGACGCTTCAAGAATATTTTTATTGTATTGAAACTGCGATTTATTCAAATTTTCCAAAGAAAAAGAAATTACTTTGTTCAAATAAATTTTGCCGAAAAAAATTATTTATTCACAATTGCGAGTGGAAATTCATTACGTATAGCGGGTTGGTGCTATTTTGTCGAAACAATATAAAAATTTGTTTTGGCAATGAGTAAAAGTCCGCAAAACCCGCTCGCAGTTCCATCGGGCAGGGCGAAAGTTTGGAACTGTGCAGTAATGCCTGAAAAAAATAAATAATTTTAAATAATTTCAAAGAGGATAAAAATGAAAAAATATATAATAATGTTGTTTGTAATATCTTCGATAACTTTTTTAATGAGTTTAAATAAATCTTACAGTTGTCCGACTGGTTATACTTCCATAACAAAAGTAATAAGAGTAGGGGATTGCGATTATAGTGTCGATTTGTGTGTTATATGTCCCACGGGTCCTGTTCCAGGAACTATCACTTTTACTGGATTTAGATTAACGAATCCAAATTGTAATAATAGTTTAACAATCGATCAAGCGTTCAATGGTATAAAAGCGGCTATAATGAATTGGGTATTTATTCAGGATCTTTGTGCACAATTACAAGCACCTCCTTGTAATCAAGCAGTTGTAATAACCTTTTATTGGTATAATTGTTGGAATAAAGAAAAAGTAAATTATTTTGATGGTGATTACATAGTTTATCAAACTTGTGATTACGATTCATATTGCGAAGTTAAGAAAAAATATTGTTGGAACGGAAATGACTTTATAACAGAAACTATATCAATTACTCAATTTGGAGCACCAAATTGTCCTTATGATTATCCTGCAGATCCAACAGAATATAATCAACCGACTGAATGCTTTAGAATTAATACTGAATGTGATTAATTTTATTCAAGGGGAGGAATTATGATTCCTCCTCAAAAAAAATTTTTATTTATAAATAAATTTAAGAGGAAAAAATGAAAAATATAATTACGATAAGTTTAGCTATTATCAGTTTTGTCAGCTATGTTTTTGCCATAAATAAAATTAGTTTTGAACCAATAAAATTAAATTTTTTTTCAATTGAAAAAATTGATTCAAACTTTTACATTACCGCAGATAAGGGTTATATTGTCAAATTTAATCCTATTACAAATGAATTAAAAAAGATAAAAGTTTTTAATAAATCTGCACGAATTTTAAAAATATTTAAAATAAATAACACTTTTTATACATTCAACATATCAGGTCAAATGGCTTTTACAAATGATTATAATGATGAATGGATTTCAATGGACGTATCAGACATTCCATTTCTAAGTGTGGATTTTTGGAATGATAATTTTTTTATAAGAACTGAAAAAAACATTCTAAAAGTTAATCTAAGCGGGGAAGTTATTAGTGAATATATTTTAAATTCACCCAAATTAACAGGATTTAATGAAATTTATTTTCCTACTTACCTTAATTCAATAAAAGTATTCAATAATAAGTTATATGTTGAAACAGACTCAAGTAAAATATTAATATTTTCTAACGAATTAAAATTAGTTGACAGTATTGAAATTATAAAATCGGCAGCTATTAAAGCTTATGATTCTTTAAAATATTATGGTTCACATTACCGATTGATTAAATCAGAGTCGGTTTTGTACGCTCAAATTTATTTGGTAACCCAAAAATACAGTGGATATTCAATATTAGTTAAAATTGATAAAAATAACAATATAATGGTTGACACCATAGTTAATTCACAATTTTTCTTCCCGAAATTAATAAATAATACATTGTACCAGTTCACTTTCAATAAGTCTTTTGTAGATACTAATAAATTTACTTTTTCGGATAAAATTGGTACAGCGAATTTTAAGAATTTCAATTATACAGAAAGTTATTACCGATTATTTAATGATTACTATGTTTCCAATAATACTTTATTTATAATTGGATCGGGTGGTATAATTCAAAAAAATAATCTTGATGATAAATCTATTCAAATTTTAAATGAGCAATACTGGCTGAGGGAAGATTTGCCCCCCATAGTGATGGATAATAACCAGTTGATTTTTTTATCTGGTTCAAATTCGAAAGAATCTGCTTCTAAACTTGATTTGTTTTTTTATTCTACAAATGATCTATTACGGTTTAATTCAACAATGGAAATAAGTAGGAATCCTGATTTCAAAAATTTTTATCAAGCAAGTTTTTATGATATTGAATATGATAAAGTTGAAAAGCACTATAATTTATTAGGTAAATTGTCTGAATCAGATTATGTTTACAATTCAAAGGATTCGCTGACATATCCAACTATCGCTCGGTTTATTTTAAGTGCAAATCTTGATACCATAAAATATAATCTATTAGAAAAACCTTTTTCCTCCGGAAATGATTATCCAAAAAGTTTATTCGGGAACCTAAACTTATATGATGATAATTATAATTTCCGTGCTAATGTGGATTTTTCAAATCGTAAAATTTATAAATTTAATGACTTCAAATATTTTGTTAATTATTTTTCATATTATCCCGTAACTAAAAAGTATTATACTTCATTTACGATATTAAATAGCGAATATTATCCTGTTGATAAATACGTAGATTCAACTTATGTGATGGACTTTGTTCATTTAAAAAGTTTAGATTATTTTTTAATTCATTGTGCAAATACTATCGACAGTGGAAGAAGCGAAATTAAATATACAGAAAATCATGGAGCAACTTGGAACTATGTATATAAATATGCAACAAATGACACTTTATTAGGAAAATATCACATTAAATTAAATAATAATGAATATTTATTATTGTTTCATTATGATGGCGAATATTCAAATACAAAGATGTATTTCGATGCTGTTG
>JAJXYC010000006.1 GCA_021780815.1 Bacteroidota bacterium
TCCTTGCTTTGTTTAGAATATCTATTTATTTTTTGTCATTTTGAACAAATCGAAGAAACAACCAAAGAAGATGGGCGCTTCCTCGCAAGGTGAAGTCCATCTGGAAAGAAAAAATCTTTGGAATGTTAAAGGTTTTATTATTAAGCTTGGTTTATGTTTTTTTTCAGCAAAATAAGTTTTTTGGAACAAATCCAAAGAAATTTGTAAAGATGTAGATTTTGAATGAAGGGAATTGAGGGAAAGCACGGAAATATATAAATCTCAAAAATGCGGCACCAACAATATAGCAATAATTTAATTAATTTAAATTTTGCTTTATTGATTATTTGTTAAAGTGTCAAGCATATTTGCTAATTTCCTGGCGGATTCACGTCTTTCATATTTTTTTATTTCGTGTGGCTTTATAGAATTTAATTGAAGATTATTTTTCCATAAATTGAAAAGTTTTTCAAAATTGTCAGCAATTAAATCAATTTGTGACTGGTGGGCAATTAGACCGCTACCAGTTTCATAAATTAATTTTGCGATCGCACCATCAGTCGGCGATATTACTAAAAGTGGCTTTAACGTACCTAAATATTCATAAACTTTTCCGGGTACAATTTCACTGCTTTCTTTTGATTCATCAACGATTAACAACAATACATCGCTCTTGAGCAATTGAATAAGGCTTTCGTGATGCGGAATATAATTTATAATATTAATACTTTCTTGAAATGTTGTTTTATTTATCATCTCGTGAATTTCGCTTCCAAATCTACCAATTAGATTAATTTCAAAATCACTGATATGCAAACGATTTCTAGAAAGCAGTTGTTCAATCGCCAAAAACAGTGCTTGTGGATTGCGTCTTCCATACATTGAACCAGTGTAAGTCAAAGTAAATTTTGAATTTCTTTTACTTTCAAAAGCAGGATAATCGTCGGAATCAAACCCATTTGGATTATGAATAAATTTATCTTTATTTATTTTGGGATATTTATTAGTAGCATCTTTGATAATACCTTCCCAAGCACATTCTACCAAATCAGAATTTGAAAAAATAGATTTTTCGAGAGATTTATCTATAAATTTTGGTAAGAACCATCTTTTAGGAGATGAAATAAAATCAGTCCATGGGTCTCGGAATCCGGCAATCCAAGGTACGTTTAATTTTCTTTTGGCGTATTGAGCAATTAAAGAACAGGTATAAGGTGGAGATGAGCTGTAAATTGCTTGTATGTTTTCTTTTTGAAAAATATTTTTCAAAATTTTTTTTGAAGAAAAGTACCAACCAACTCTTGCATCAGGAATAAAAAAAGTAGCACGAATAAATTCAGCAACCTTTTCTTTAAAACCAATGGATTGCCCTTCCTTCTTAATGGTATTTACATCAATAGGTTCATTCTTTTTTTTACCTGTCAAAAATCTATAAATATCGTAAGGTTCAAATAATTGAGATTTATAAACTTTAACATCATCGGGTATTTCTTTAATCAAAGAATAATCATAGGCTGGATATTGTGCATCCTTTACAGTAAAGACAATTGGATTCCAACCAAATTCACGGAGATACTTAACATGCTTTAAAACTCTTTGCACTCCTGGACCTCCAGATGGCGGAAAATAATAAGCAATCACTAAAATGTTCTTCATAAGTTTTGGATAGAATTAAATTCAAGAATTTTTTGTTCGCTTGTATCTAAATTTTTCAAAGTAAATTGATTATTTTTAAATTCATCTTCTCCTATAATTATAACAGTCGAAACATTCAATTTATTAGCATCTCTTAATTGTGCTTTCAATGATTTACGAGATACATCAGTAATCACAGATTTGCCTTTTTCTCTTAAAATATTTGTAATTTTATTGACATAATGAATATATTCAATATTTTGTGAAATCACATAATAATCAGGAGCATTTGCAGCATTCGGTAAAAGATTTGCATTTTCAAGAATTAACAATAATCTTTCAATACCAAAAGCGAAACCAACAGCAGGAGTTTGCTTTCCTCCTAATTGTTCAAATAAATTATCATACCGACCACCACCACCGAACGAATCTTGACTTCCGAGCATTGTGCTACGAAATTCAAAGACTGAATGTGAATAATAATCTAGACCTCGCACTAATTTTGTATCAATTTCAAAATTAATTTCTTGACTTTGTAATATTTTTTTCAAAGTATCAAAATGCAAATTACTTTCTTCATCTAAAAAATTTAAAATAATAGGAGCATTTTGCAAGATTTCAATATCCCTTTCTTCTTTTGAATCAAGAACACGTAAAGGGTTAGTTTGCATTCGGACTTGACTTTCTTGCGATAAATGATTTTCATTTTCTTGCAAGAATTTGATTAATTCTTTGCGATAAATTTGACGTGAATTTTCGTTACCAAGAGAATTTATAAGTAATTTGAATTTTGAAATTCCAATACTTTTAATTAAAGCAATAGCAAGGAAAATAGTTTCAGCATCCGCTTCTGGGAAAGGAGAACCATGCAATTCAGCACCATATTGATGAAATTGTCTCAATCGTCCTTTTTGCGGTCTTTCATACCTGAAAAAAGGACCAAAATACCATAAACGCAATAAATTGGATTCATGCAATAGTGAATTTTGAATAACAGAACGAACCAAAGCTGCCGTTGCTTCTGGTCTCAAAGTTATCGATTCGCCACCTCTATCTAAGAAAGTGTACATCTCTTTATTTACTATATCAGTTGTTTCACCTATACTGCGGTGAAATACTTCGGTTTTTTCAAAAATTGGAGTTCGTATTTCTTTATAATTAAATTGATTAGATATTCCTTTAAATTTATCGAATATAAATTGCCAAAAATAAATTGAATCAGGTAAAATATCTTTTGTTCCACGGATAGATTGCAATTTTTCCATTGTTACCTTTGAATAATTAAATTAGTTGTGTATTTGCGAGTAAGAGTTTCTAATATACATTGATATTGCCCCGAAGCCAAATCTGCCGCATTAACTTTAATTTGGTATTTCCCTTTTTGCATATCTTGGTCAATAATAGTTTTAACAGTTCGCCCCATATAATCAATAATAAATAAATGAGTATAACCATTTTCAATTAAAGAAAAATCAAGCGTAAAGATAGAGTTTGTTGGGTTCGGGTATGTTTGATTTAAATATATACGACCATTTTCATCAAATAATCGTGGCGACCCTTGATTACAAAACCCTGTAAGTGTAAATTTACCGTTTTCTGTATTAATGAGCATCTTTGCTAATCCAATAGGTGCTACATTTTCTATTTTAATTTGCGATAAAGAGTCATTCCCAAGTGCAACTTTAAATTTTAGTTTCATCAACACCGAATCACTTCCAAAAGTTGAGGGAATTGTTACTTTTATAACTCGGTCTTGCTTGTCGAACCAATTAGGGAAGAAGTCTAAAGGTTCAAGCAAAGTGCCATTAAATCTAATATTAGCAGAAAACCCTTGAATTGTTGGACGTAATCCAAATTGCGATAAATTTTTAATATATATTGGTAGCTCAACAATATCACCTGGACTACCTGAAACATTCCCTAATGCAATTGTCAATGTATCAATACGAGGTAATACACCTTCGCCCATCAATGCTATTTTTAATGGGGATAGTTGACCATCATTATTTATTACAAGTGTGCCATCATTCATTTCTAATGCCGTGGGTGTATATCTCAAAATAAATCCTATGGTTTCATTTGGTTTTAAAATTTGCTGGTCTGGTTTGCTAATTATACTAAAATGCAAAGTATCGGGTTTTTGCAAACTAATATTTTGAATTTGAACATCAGATTGGCTTTTATTAACAACAAGCATTTGAATAACAGTATCTTTACTATCACCTAATTCAACTTGACCAAAATCAAGAACATTTGAATAAGCTACCAATCCACGGTCAATCCCAATTCCTGTTAATACAGATGAATATACTCCGCCGGGAGTTGTAATTTTAATAGTATCTATAATTAGACCTACCTTTGAAGGCTTAAATAGAACAGATATTGGGAATGGTTGTAATGTATCTAATATAAATGGAGTTTGAATATGGCTTAAAATTTGGAAATCACCGTTTGAAGTTCCTGCTAATTCAATATTTCTAATTTGATAATCAAAATCAGTTGTATTCTTTAAAAAAGGAACAACAATTGTATCTTTTGAGTCATTGACAGGGACTTCTGGGAAATCTATATTAGATACTTCAATTTTTATTGGTTTTATTCGGAAAAGACAAGCAGTTGTGTCCATTTGTAAATCTCTCTGGTCTAAATTCCAAATTTTTGCTGTAAAATCTCTGGAAGCGGTTAAAACACGTTTAGCATCAAAATTAAATACAGCTGTCAAAACAGCTTCGGTATGTTCTTGAAATACTTGTGGTGGCACAGGGATTCCTTTATTAGCATCCCATAAACGGGCAACTTTATCTTCCCCCGCAGTCAAAATCATCTCTCCATATTTGGTATCATAATAAAATGATGAAGAAAAAATCACGTTATTATCATTAACTTTAATATTATGCGTTAAAGTAAATAATGTATCACCTGTTTGAGTATTAAAGACGATAACCCTTTTAGATGCTTGGTCAGTAACTGCAACTTTTGTTGCATTATAATTATAAGTTGCATGAATTACATTAGCATAGCCATTATATCTCACATCAAAATTTTGAATAGGAACATTTGGATTATTTGCCCAATCCCAAACTTTGGCAATACCATCATTGCTTGCAGTAAGAACTTTTTGCCCATCAGGACTAAATTCAGCGTACCAACAAACTCCATTAGGAGATACCTTCAAATCTTGTTCGGGACTTAAATCGTTAGCATTCAAAACATAAGCATGACCATCTTTTACTGCGACAACAATATGCTGGTCATCGGGGCTAAATTTGACTGATACAACAATATTGCCATAATGTTTTTGATATAATTTTTGCCCATTAGTTGCATCCCAAATAACAACATTTCCATCATCGCCAACAGTTGCCGCTCGGTTTCCTGCATTATTGAAAACAGCATAATTAACCGTCCCGCTATGACCAAGCAAATAATAAATCACTTTGCCTGTATTGGAATTCCAAATTGCCGCAGTCCCGTCACTACTCGCTGTAATAACTAAATTTCCCTCTTTGTTGAAAAAAGCGGAGTTTACATCGGCTTTATGCTTCAAGTCCATAGTTCTTCCAACGTTATTAGGCCATAATTGTATGGCTCTAATCAAACATTCATCGGATACAACGTCTGGAACTGTCCATTTATACACCAAATCTGTAACATTTCTTGCTAATGTATCCCAATTACGTCCATTATCAATTGAATATTCAAGTTGAATTACATCTTGTGGCAGTAATCCCGTCCAAATTATTGAAAATGTATCTAATGGAACAAGCGTTGTTTTACATTCAGGTGTTAATAATTTTATTGTTCTTTCAACCGGCGGAGTATTTGGGAAACCACCAGTCAAATAAACTTCATTACCTAAACAAGCATTTGATTCTATTTGTAAAGTTGTAAATGTAATTGCCGAATCAGTTGGTGAATAACGTATCGTCAAAGTATGCGACTCGTTTTCTTTAATTAATAATTGTCCGCCTGTAACATCTCCTGCCACTATTTGAAAGCGTGGATCTTGAATAGAAAATTTGGTTATTATTATATCGGCATTTACAGCAGTTAAGGCTATATCCAAATCTTTTGTTTTTGAAGGTAAAACCGAAGCAAATCCTAAAGCAGTTGGTGTAGTTGTAATTATTGGTTTTGCTCTTGAAACAATATTATAATTAAATTTTACTTGATAGCTCTTTGCGGGTAAATCAATTTCTGCATCGTGAGTATCTGAACAAGTAAAAGGCAAATCCCAAGAAACCACTGAGGCTTGATAATTCAAAATTAAGCTATAAAAATATTTAGCAATTAATTTTACATCCGTTTTGTTTGTTATACTATCAAGATAATTACCATTTGTTTTATTTACCACATCTAATAAATCAAAACTTATTGGCTTCCCAATTACTAAAATAAATACTTTTATTCCATTACTTATAAGTTGATTAATTACACTATCTTTATTATTCAATCCAGTACCGTCAGTAATAAGTATAGCAATTTTTTGATATTTTGCATTTTTGAACATTTCCAAAGCCCCAGCAGGCTTGTCCAAAAAAGCTTCTCCTAAATAGGAACTATAAGATGGTGTTAATGTTTTAATTGCACTTTGTAACTTAAACTTCGAATTCGTGAAAGTTTGATTAACATAATTGATTGCATCAAAGGAAGTTACAGCAGTTTCAATTTGAGTTGTGTCAATTAAATTAATAAAATTATTGCAAAAAGTTGTTCCTATTTGGAATCTTGTGTTGCCTATTGGTGTATTATTATCTAATCCCAAATCGACAATCAAATCTATTGATAAGTTCGAATTTAAGTTCTGTTGAGGATTTGTTAAAGTGATATTGTTTGGAGTAATCCCATTATCCAAAACAATAATATTCTTTTCTGTATACGTTTGTATTGGGAAATTTGAACTATCATCAAAAATAAAAATATTTGATTTTATATTTGGATAATTGCTTGCATCAAAGTTTTTCAAAATTATGCCACTTTGTGCTAAAATAGGCACTACGGCAAACAAGAGAATAAAAACTTGAAAAAATAAGTTGCGAATATTAAATGTAAATTTTTGTTCTTTCATTTTTTCCACCCCATAATACAAAATTATCAATAAGATGTTAATAATAATATAATTACAAACAAAAAATATACCAAAGAAGATTGAAAATACTAATTACCGCATTCCCTAAAAGTAAGTTAGTAAAAATCATTTTTGGAGTTAGAGAAAAGACGCTTTATTCAATAATTTGTTCTAAAATTTTAAATACAAAATGATTTAACTATTAATTCGTCAAAATATTTCTATTAAAATTTTTGGATAAATTGTGATTAAAGAAACGATAAGAAATATTGCTATAATAGCCCATGTTGACCATGGAAAAACAACTTTGGTAGATGCTCTTTTAAGACAAAGCGGTACTTTTAGAGATAATCAAAAAGTAGAAGAGCGTATAATGGATTCAATGGATTTGGAAAGAGAAAGAGGAATTACTATTTTAGCAAAGAACACAGTAGTGCATTACAATGATATAAAGATTAATATATTAGACACACCTGGACATGCCGATTTTGGTGGTGAAGTTGAAAGAAGTTTAAATATGGTTGATGGAGCTTTGCTTTTAGTTGATTCAAGTGAAGGTCCTTTACCACAAACTCGTTTTGTGCTGAAAAAAGCATTAGCTAGGAAATTACCAATAATTTTGGTTATAAATAAAATTGATAGACAAGATGCACGAATAGAGGAAGTTATCCAAGAAGTTTATGATTTATTTATTGATTTAGACGCAACAGACGAACAAATTGATTTTAGAATTATATATACAAATGCTAAATCAGGAGTGGCACATAGTTCGCTCGATGACGGTTCTGTTAATTTAAAGCCGCTTTTTGATGCTATTATCACAGAAATTCCCGGTCCAACTTTTGAAGAAGGCGAAGTAACACAATTTTTAATTACAAATTTAGATTATGATAATTATGTTGGGCAAATTGCAATTGGAAGACTTGAAAATGGCACGTTAGAATTAAATAAGCAATATTTCCTTGCAGGCAAAGAAGAAAACATCAAAGGAGTAAAATTATCAGTTATTTATACTTTTGAAGGATTGCAAAAAAAACAAGTTGAAAAAGCAGAATCAGGTGATATTTTAGCTCTTGCAGGATTAAGTAATGTGAAAATAGGAGATACTTTAACTGATTTGGAATTTCCTAAACCATTGCCAAGAATTACAGTTGATGAACCAACAATTTCAATGCTTTTTTATGTAAATGATAGTCCCTTTGCAGGAAGGGAAGGTAAATTTTTGACTACCAGACATATAAAAGAAAGATTAGAAAAAGAAATGTTAAGGAATGTTTCCATTGAAATTCAACAAACAGATCGTGCTGATGCATTTGAAGTGCGTGGTAGAGGTGAACTTCAAATGGCAATTTTAGTTGAAACTATGCGTAGAGAAGGTTATGAATTTGCTGTATCAAAGCCCAAAGTAATTACTCGCCAAGAAAATGGTGTTACTCTTGAGCCTGTTGAAAAAGTATTTATGGATATACCCGAAGAATTTATAGGTGTTGTTACTGAAAAATTATCACAACGTAAAGGTATAATGACAAATTTAATGAATCATGGCGGTGGCAGAGTAAATTTAGAATTTCGCATACCCTCACGTGGTTTAATTGGTTTTCGTAGCCAATTTTTAACTGATACAAAGGGTAGCGGAATTATGAACACACTTTCTGATGGTTATATTGCCTGGGTAGGACCTATCCCACAAAGAACTACTGGTACGCTTATTGCTGACAGAGCCGGACGTTCAACTACTTATGCCTCTTATGGTATGGAAGACCGAGGTGATTTATTCATTGAAGTTGGAACCGAAGTATATTCAGGTATGATTGTCGGCGAAAGAAATAAAAGTGGCGATATGAGTGTAAATATTACAAAAGAGAAGAAGTTAACAAATATGCGGGCTTCAAGCTCTGATGCCACTATTGTTTTACGCCCTTCAAGACGACTTTCATTGGACCAAATGATTGAATTTATTGCCGAAGATGAACTTGTTGAAATTACTCCTATTTCTTTGAGGTTGAGAAAATTTGAACTAGATCCTCATAAACGAAAAAAAGAAGCAAGAGAAGAATCATAATTTTTTCTATATTTTTAAATAAATTAAAATAATTTTGCATTTTATTCCTTTTATTTTAATAAATTTGAAAAAAATAAAGGAGGTATTATGCAAATAAGAGATGTTCTTAAAAGCAAAGGGCATGAAGTTTTAACAATTGATGAGAATAGAACTATTTTTCAGGCAATGGATATTTTGATAAAAAATAGTGTTGGTTCTTTAATTGTAATGAATGCCGAAGGGAAAATTTCGGGTATTTTCAGCGAACGTGATGCTTTGCGTGAATGCTATAAAAATCAAGGAAATTGTGCTGAATTAATTGTTAAAGATTTTATGACAAAAAATATAATTTTTGCTGAATCTGACGATAATATTGATTATGTGCTGGGAATTATGACCAATAATAGAATTCGACACGTCCCTGTACTTAAAAATAAAATCCTTGTTGGAATTGTTTCTATCGGTGATATTGTTAAAGCATCATTGACTGAGCAGCAATTTGAAAATAAGTATTTGATGGATTATATCTATGGCAAAACATCATAAAGTTAAAAATAGAATATTAAATTGAAAAAAACTTTTGAAAAATCACAATTTAGCCATAAGAAATTAAAAGTAAAGAAAATAGAAGAACCTGAACATAATACAGGTGCTGATAGATATTTAATAACTTATGCAGATTTAATCACTTTACTTTTAGGGTTATTTGTAATTTTATATGCTGTTTCGCAGGTAGATAAAACTAAATTTGCAATGCTTTCTGAGGCAATGGCTAAATATTTTAATCCAACAACAGGAAAAATTATTGAAGGGGGTTCAGGTGAACTAAATTCAGGTAAAGCAGTTTTACCACAACCTGCTTTCCATAATAAAGAAACATCTACAATCGAGCAAGTCTATAACCAAATTGAAAATAAATTAGACGAATATATTAATCAAGGAAAAATCTCAATTCTAAAAAATAATAACTCGGTAACATTAGTTTTGCCAGAAGTTTTATTTTTCCCTTCGGCAAAGTCTAATATTTTGCCGCAATCGTATCCTGTTTTAGATTCAATTGTTGCAATTTTAAAAGATATACCTTTTGATATTTCAGTAGATGGTCATACTGATGCAGTCCCAATTCAAAATAAGCAATACGAGTCAAATTGGCATCTTTCTGTTGACCGTGCATTGAATGTCGGTTATTATATGATATTGAAAGGATTGCCCGAAAAGGATTTAAGTATTAGAGGTTATGGACCGGAAAGACCTATTGATGATAATTTTACTTTGGAAGGAAGGAAAAAAAATAGACGTGTTGAAATTACAATAAGCAAAATATCATCAAATACTGCTTCCAGCACGGATAATAAAAATGATTCAACTAAATTCTAAACTTTTTTTAGATATTTACGATAATTAAATTTGGTAGTGCACAAAATGAATTTTTTTATAAAATAATTTCATTTATTAAAAATATAATTATTATTTTATAATATTCGTTATATTTGCAAAAATTAAAAAAGGAAATCTTTGAATGGATTCACAGAAAGTTAAAATAATTTTGCAAACCAATCAATTCGGTGACCTTGAAGTTGAAGAAGATAGTATATACTTCTTTCCAAATGGTGTTCTCGGATTTGAAGATTACAAAAATTATGTATTAATTAGCGAGGAAAATACTGCCCCCTTTAAATGGTTGATTTCAATTGATGAACCATCAATAGGCTTTCCTATATTAAGTCCATTCTATTTAGATTCTGAATACAATATTGGTAGAAACATTGATTTAGATAATAACGTCTTATTTGTAATTATTACTTTGCAAGATGAAAATGGGAATATATCGGCTAACTTAAAAGCACCACTCATTTTTAATATAAAGCAAATGACGGGCGAACAATTAATTTTGCCGTTTGAAAAATATTTGACAAACTATATAATTACAAGAGAATCAAAGGAGTGAGTATGCTTGTATTATCAAGGAAGATAGGTGAAGATGTAAAAATTGGCAATTCTGTAACAGTGACTGTTTTAAGCTATGACCGAGGGGTTGTACGATTAGGCATACAAGCTCCAAAAGAAGTTGCTGTGCATAGAAAAGAAATTTATGATAAAATTGCTGAATTAAATAAAATTGCAGCCAAATCACAAATAACAAAATTAAAAGATGTTTTAAATGGCAATAATTTAATCTTTAATGCTAACGAAGTTGGCTATCAAAAAAAATAATGGCACAAAAATAATTATTAAATTCATATAAATAATAGTTAAAATAAAATATAAATTTCACATTAAAATTTTTATTAATTTTGTATTTATAAAAAATATAACAAGAAAAATACAATGGCAGAATACAGTACCTTAATAATTGATGATGATATATGGATGCAAAGGATATTATCAAAATCTTTGCAAAGTTATGGTTTTAAGAAAACTTTCCTTGCAAGTAATGGATTTGAAGGTATTGCACTTGCCATTGAGAACTTACCGAATTTAATTGTGCTTGACATTTTAATGCCAGATTTATCAGGGATACAAACTCTGAAAGTTTTAAAGACAATTAAAATTACAAGGCAAATTCCAATCTTGATGGTATCTGCTTTATCCGATGCCGAAAATCTTGGATTAGCAGTTCGTAGTGGGAGTGCTGGCTTTATTTCTAAACCTTTTACTCGGTCAACTATTTATGATAAATTAGTTGAAGTCTTTGGTAAGGAAAAATTATTGCAAATTGCTCGTGGTGATGACATTTTACTTTCTGTTGATAATTCAGAAAAATCAAATGAATTCGTATTTTCTCCTAAAACACCTTGGAATAAAGAAGAAAAAGCGGAATCTGAACCAGTCGCAAAAAATGAACCTTCTATACCTTATGTAAGTCCAGGAGAAGTTTCAAAACGCTATCCAAGTGATGAAAAGCAAACTTTAGAATCTATTAAAAAAATGCTTTTGAAAACAAAAAAAGAGTAATTTCTTCCTATTCTATTTTTATAATTTCTCTCCCTACTTTTACGGAAAAATTCATTAAGATAAAAAAAATTTATAATTTTGAAGTTTACATTTTTATATTATATTGTAAGAATTAAATTATTATGGTAACAAACAAATTTTGTGTAATTGGATTGGGTTATTTTGGTTCAAATTTAGCAATAAAATTAGCTGAATATGGTGCTGAAGTTCTGGCAATTGATAAAAATATGGAGAAAGTTGAAGAAATAGCAGATAAAGTAACTATTGCAGTCCAATTAGATGCTACGGATAAAAATGCTTTAAAATCACAAGATTTATCTGATTTTGATGCTGTAATTGTAGCAATTGGAGAAGGTTTTGAAAGTTCTATTACCACAACTGCCATCTTACAAGAAATTGGTGTTAAAGTTATATACAATAGAATTATTTCTCCTTTACATCAAAGATTATTGTCTTTGATGGGTATCCACAACTTGCTCGTACCAGAAGCTGAGGCTGCTGAACATTTAGCTAAACAATTGCTAAATCCAGACTTAATTGATACTTTCCCAATTAGTAATAATTTCTCAATTTATGTTGTTTACGTCCCTAAAAAATACATCAATGTTTCTGTGATTGACTCTAAAATCAGACAGAATTACAACTTAAATTTAGTTACTGTAAAAAAAACAACAAATAGCCCAAACCAAACTAAAAAAGAAATATTTGGAGCAGAAACAATCGGAGTTCCAATTCCTACATATATTTTCAAAGAAAATGATGTATTAGTCCTGTTCGGTTCTGAAAATGATTTTTTACGTTTTATGAAAGAATAAAATATGTTTTAATGACAAGATACATTTTTTATATTGCAACAATTTTATTGCTTTGGTTACAAATATCTGAAACTAAAGCCCAGATTGCTTTTCTTCAATGGTCTCAACCAAAAAATATTGATGAGTTAAATTCAAAGGCTGATGATTTTGCTCCTGCTTGGAATAAATACAGTCAAGAATTATTTTTTAACTCTTTACGGAAAGGTAATTCATTATTCTATAAAGCAAAACTGAACAAAGATTATTCTTTTACTCAGCCCATTCTTTTAACTGATGGCATTAATAAAACTGATAAAAATCAAAGTTATATAACATTTGCCAATAACGAACTGGCTTATTTTGTTTCTTCAAGAACAGCAGAAAGAGGCAGTGTTTTTAATATATTTTCCAGTCATTTTAATAAGAACAATTGGAATAAAGGAGAAATAGTAAAATCTTTACAATCAGATAATTTCTGCTTTCAGCCGACAATAGCACCAAATGGTAATTTTATGATTTTTTCTTTTGCTACTCATGATAATCCTGATGATGCTGATTTGTGGTTAGCGTTACGTGATAACAAAAATGAATGGGGAAATTTAATTAAATTAGATGAATTAAATTCAAATGGTGCAGAAATAACTCCATTTTTAGCATCTGATGATACTTTATATTTTTCTTCTAATGGATTTAATGGGAAAGGGGGATTTGATATATATTTATCTGTTAATATTGATGGTGTATGGCAAAAACCACGTCCTGTAACAGAATTAAATACTGAATTTGATGAATCTGATTTTACTTTGATTGATGCTCATACAGCAATTTTCTCATCTAATCGTCCAAATGGGAAAGGTGGTTTGGATTTATGGCTAACTCATCTGGAAGCTCCTACATATACAAATTTTCCAACTTCTATTAATTTATCTTCACTTGTTACTGATATAAATTTAATTAGTTCCCGCAATTTTATTTATTTTACTAATTATGATGATTATTTTAAGACATTACCAAATATTGAATTGGCAGACAATTTAAGCAAAATTTATACTGATTCTATTTTTATTCAACCACAAATACTTGAAATACATCTAAATATTAATGATATGTCGGAGAGCGATTCTTTAAATTTATCTTTGCAAATCAATAATCAATCTTATAAAATTGAGCAATGCACAGTTTTAAATTATCCGAAGATAATTAATATTGATTTAAATAAATATATACAAACTAATAATTTACCTGACTCAATAGTTTTTTCTGCCGAAATAGTTGATAAACCGTCTATTCCGAAAAAACAAATTGATTTTAATGTTTTTAAATCACAAAAAGAAAAATTAGAAGAAGTTAAAATCAACAATGTTAATTACAATATCTATTTATTGCCTTTGCCAAAAGAAATCAGTGAAGAAAGTTTAGACAAGAACTTGAAAAATTTAGAAATAATTAAAAAGCAAATCACAATAAAGAAAAAAGTAATTATAGAATCTTCCCACACTTTCAGTTTAAGCGAAAATCAAACTATACGAAATTGGTTTGAAAAGAAAATGTCTGAGATTAAAGATTTAGATTTTCAAAAAAATATTTTCCCTAAATTAAATAAGTATTTACAAAATAAAGAGTTTAATTATCTTTTAATTTTTATACAAAATTGAAGTAATAAAAAAATATTAGAAACAAGATATTACATAAAAATTTAGTAAGAGCTTTAACAATTTAATATAAAAAAAACGATTGATTGAAATTTTTTTTGCAATTTTGCTTTTTATTTTTAATAAATAATAAAAAGAAAATGAGTATAAGTTTAATTGCAAGAGAAATCAAAGAATCAGCGACATTGTTGATTAATGAAAAAGCGGCAATACTTCGAGCTAAAGGTGAACCATTAATTCATCTTGGAGGAGGAGAACCTAAAAGTAAAGCTCCTATTAGTGCAATTTTAGCCGCAAATGCAGTAATTAATTCTGGTGAAGTTCGGTATGCACCAGCAGATGGAATACCTGAATTAAAGCAAGCAATAATACGTTACACCGAGGATTTTTACAAAATCAAAGTTGCTCCTGAAAATGTAATCGCATCAAGTGGAGCAAAGCAAGCTTTGATGGTTGCTTTAATGACAATTTTAAACCCACAAGATGAAGTAATTTTTCCCGCACCATTTTGGGTGAGTTATTCGGAAATGATAAAAATGTGCGGAGCAGTTCCAGTACCTATTTTACCCGAAGATGGTACTTTCTATCCTCGTATTGAAGATATTGAACAATTTACAACATCTTACACAAAAGCAATTATTATTAATAGTCCCAATAATCCAACTGGTGCTGTGTATTCACGTGAATTCATCCGTGATGTAGTTGAATTTGCTCAAAAGAGAGGCATCTATTTGATAATGGATGATATTTATCACAGATTAGTTTTTGATGGTGTTGAATGGGTCAATGTTTTTGATTATGCTCAAGAATTAAACGAGCATTCAAAAATCATTGTAATTAATGGTGTCTCCAAACAATACGCAATGACCGGTTTCAGAATTGGCTGGGCTATTGCAAGTAAAAAATTAATTGAAGTTATGCGTATTTTGCAGGGACATCAAACTTCTGGTCCATCAGTTGTTATGCAAAAAGCCGCTGTTGGTGCATTGAACGGGGTACAATCACAAGTTGAAGCATTAAGAGTAACTTTACAAAACAATCGTAATGTGATGATGGAAAGATTAGCAGCTTTCAACGGTGTTCGTGCAAGTAAACCAAACGGTTCTTTCTATGTATTCGTAGATTTTAGCTATTACGAAAAAGATTCACGTAAACTTGCTAATTTTTTGCTGGATAAAGTTCGTGTTGCAACCGTTCCAGGAGTAGATTTTGGATTAGATGGATATTTAAGGCTTTCTACTTGTGGTTCAATCAAAGATATTACCGAAGGTATTGAAAGAATTAAATGGGCTTTGGATCCTGATTCCCCGAACGAACTTTATATTGGTTTACGTAAATTAGTGAGGGATTGGTTATGAAATATTTAGAATTTGATACTCCAGCAAAAAAACATGCAGCAGAGTATAAAAGTGATTATGGTTTAATAAATCACGGATTTCGTAAACTTGACACTGTCTTCTGGAATTTGCCTACTGAGGCTTTATACGAAGAAGCAGTATTTCGTAATGAAGCACATATTGTTGACCAAGGAGCTTTGCACGTTCTAACAGGAAAATGGACAGCGAGAGCAGCTAATGATAAATATATTGTCAAAGAACCAACTACGCAAGATAAAATTTGGTGGGGTGTATATAACCGACCAATGTCTCCTGATAAATTCGATGGATTGGTAGATAGATTATTAGCTTATTTGCAAGGCGAAGAACTTTTTGTGCAAGATTGTTATGTTGGTGCTGACACAAATTATAGGTTACCTATTCGTGTTATTACTGAATCTGCTTGGCAAAGTTATTTTGCTCGTAATATGTTTATTACCCCTAAATCAAAAGAAGAATACAAATACTTTATCCCTGAATTTACTTTAATTTCTGTGCCTTCCTTCAATGTAGACCCGAGAATAGATGGGACTTTGTCAGATACTGCAATTGTAATTAATTTTGCTCAGAAATTAGCAATTGTTGCTGGTTCACATTATGCGGGAGAAGTTAAAAAGACAATTTTCACATTAATGAATTACCTTATGCCACTTGAAAATGTTATGTCGATGCATTGCAGTGCTAATGTAGGAAAACAAAATGATGTTGCTCTTTTCTTTGGATTAAGTGGAACTGGTAAAACAACGCTTTCGGCAGACCCTAATCGTAGATTGATTGGTGATGATGAACATGGGTGGAGTGATGATACCGTCTTTAATTTCGAAAATGGTTGTTATGCCAAAGTTATTAGACTTTCCGAAGAACATGAACCCGAGATATACAAAGCTGTACATAAATTCGGGACAATTTTGGAAAATGTTGTCATTGATTTACCTTCTCGCAAACTTGATTTAGATGATGAAATTATTACTGAAAATACCCGTGCTTCTTATCCTTTGAATTTCATTGATAATGCTGTTCCCGAAATGATGGTAGAATCCCAACCAAACAACATTATATTTTTAACTTGCGATGCAACAGGTGTTATGCCACCAATTGCAAGATTAAACTTAAATCAAGCAATGTACCATTTTATCTCAGGGTATACAGCTAAAATTGCGGGAACTGAAATAGGATTAGGAATTGAACCGGAAATTACTTTTTCTGCTTGCTTTGGCGCTCCTTTTATGGTTCATCATCCTTTCTTTTATGCAAACTTATTAAAAGAAAAAATTCAACGAAATAATGTTAAAGTATGGTTGGTTAATACAGGCTGGGTCGGCGGTAAATTCGGCGTTGGAAAGCGTATTAGTATCCGACACACACGCAACTTATTGAATGCGGCTTTAGAAGGAAAACTCGATTCCGTTAATTATAGAAAAGATAAACTATTTGGCTTTGAAGTTCCTTTAACTTGTCCGGAAGTTCCTGAAGATGTTCTAGAACCATCAAATGCTTGGGGAAATAAAAAAGAATACTGGGAAAGATACGATTCACTCGCCGCCCGTTATATTGAAAACTTTAGAATGTTTACTGAAGGCATACCTAAAGAAGTTGTTGATGCAGGTCCAAAAAGACTTTCGGAAATATAAAATAACTTCAATTCTTATCAAACAACAAATCTCAAAAAGGCTGTCCAAAAGATAGCCTTTTTTTATTTCCCCTTTTTCCTTACATTTTATTTTAGATGTCCAATATTTCCAAAACGTCGGACACCTAAACAGGAATATATTTTGTAAAAATTGAAAATGAAAAACCAATGAAATTGGTAAAGATGGAATAAAGAAAAAGGTAGTACAGACGCCGTACTGATTTGGAAACACCCCTAACCCCTCTACAAGAGGGGAAAAAATGTGCGTCTCTGCTGTAAATTTCCATTCTTCTTTGCTCAAATCAAAATTTTTTTTTGCATTAAGTGTAATTTTTTATTTGTTGAGTTATCTTTGTTATTATAATGAAAAAAATCCAAAATATTTTGTTATTTAAAAAGAATTTGCTATACTGCACTAAGTTTTTTTGCAAACCTTTTTAAGGTGTTCATATGAAAGAATTTTTACAGAAAATTGCATATGAAGACAAAAAGGGCTTCAATACTAGAATACTGACAATAGTGTTAGGAATATATTTTATGGGAACTACACTATCATATTCACAAGATCAAGAATATGAACAAAATGTAAGTTTTGAAAAACATAGGGATAATCAATATCCGAAAGGAAATAATATTGTTCCTTTTACAGATTTGCATCTGAATAATGGTGTTTATTTTTTTACATTACAAATTGAAAGTCAAATATATTATTTAAAATTTTTAATAATACAATAAGGAATATTTAAGATGAAAATGAAAAAATTGATAATTACCTTTTTCCTATTGTTCTTGATTTTTCAAGTAAGAACTCTTTATGCGTATGAAATTAAATATATTCATCAATTTATGGGATTGTCTAAATTAGTCCCACATAAAGGATACTGCTATTTTGTGGATAATGTTGATTTTATAGGTAGAATAAAATTTTTTGACAGTCTTCATTTAGAACAAGCATATTTACAAGTTTATGACGTAAATGCATTTGCTTACGATAAATCTGATACTTTGTGGATAGCTTCGTCGCATAGTTTATCATTTTTACCTCCCGATTCTACCAAATTAAACTATTTTTCAAAAATTGACATAGGGATAGGAATTTCATCAATTGCTGTTGACAGCAATAATGTAAAATGGATTGCAAGCAACACTGGTGTATGGTCTATCGAAGGGAAGAATGCTATCAATGTTTTTCCCAGAAGTTCTTCTATTATTCAAGATTCAGTTAAATACATCTCGGTTGACAAGTTAAACAACAAGTATTTTGTTACAACAAATGGATTTTATAAATATGATGGCAATAATATTATTTTTTACAATTCCCAAAATGTAGAAAATTTACAATGCAATGATATTAATTTTATTAAATTTGACCAATCAAACACAATGTATATTGGCACAAAATGTGGACTGGTTATTAATTCAGACCATTCTCATTATTTGATTGATACTAATTACCATATTGTGAGTAATAATTTCAATGATGTAGATTTTGATTCGAGTGGAAATGTTTATGTCGGAACTGGGGATTGTCGAGCACCAAATAAAGGTGGTGGTATTTTAATACTTTCAAAAGATAATTATTTCATTAATATGCAATTGGAAACAGATGAAGTTTTTAGTAATGTTAGCGTTGATGAATACAACAATGTTTGGTATACGACTTGTTACTCTGTTGAAACTAGTTACAATGGAATAATTGGTATTTTAAACTTAGATAAAATCAATTTTACTGATGTACAAAATAAATTAAAAGGGATTGTTCTCTCCCTTTATCCCAATCCTGTAACAGATTTTCTGTATCTTTCTGATTTGACTGCAAATGCAAGGAATTACGAGATTTACGACCAACTGGGAATAAAAGTCAGCGGCGGAATAATAGCAAATGAAATCGATGTTTCCACCCTACCGACAGGAATATATTTTGTAAAAATTGAAAATGAAAAGCCAATGAAATTTATGAAGGTGGAGTAAAGAAATTCGGGATAATGGATTAAGAAATTAAAAAGAGTTATTACAAAATAAATTGGTGACTCGGGCGGGGATCGAACCCACGGCCCTTAGATTAAAAGTCTAATGCTCTACCATCTGAGCTACCGAGTCAAATAACATATCCAACGAGCTATTTTTATTTTTTATTTAAAATAGAATTACAAAATTACGAATTATTTTTTAATTATCAAAATTTTATGTTAATTTCTTCGTAAAATATAATTAATTTTTAAACGGATTTTATTATATGAATAAATTTGCTACGTTTTTATTAACACTTTTTGCTATTTGTGTATTAAATTTAGATGCTTTTGCAGAGACGGAAAGCTATGTAAATCTCTCCACAGGGGGAAATACCAATGCTTTCTATTTGGATTCCGCAAGCGATGTGATTTCAACAGGGATTACGGCTGGGATTAATTATTATCCGAATAATTCTAAATTCGGTTATTTTGCAGAATTAAATTATCTAAACTATTTTAACTTTACAAACAGGAATTATTTTAATGGATATTTAGGTTTAATGTATACCAAACCTTTTGATTCGGCGATGCAAAATGTTTTGAATATATCAGGTTCTTTTAATTCACGTTTAGATGCAATTGACTATAATATATATGATTATAATCAATTAATGTTGAATTTTACTTATTTACACAATTACACTGAACAAAACGATTTGGAAGTTTCGTATAATCCACGTTTGCGTTTATATTCAAATTATTCAACAATAAGTTATGTTGAAAACACGTTAAGCACGGAATATTCGCATCATTTTGCAACTAAGACAGGATTAGTAATAACGGGTGCGATTTTGAATAAAAATTATATGTCTGCTTCTCAAACAACCAGCCAGATGATGTTTATTGAATCAAAATCAAAGAGTGATTTTACAATATTGAAAAAAAATCAAAATGGTAAAAAAATGCTTAACCCATCAGATATGAAAACAATGCCCAATAATATGAATTCGTTGGAAAGTTCATCAAAGAGCATTTCGCAAGTTACTTTAAATTTACACGTTTCACAGAATTTATTTGAAAATACAGGATTAGCAGTGGAGTTTTTTGCAAGTAGATATTTAAATTCAATCAAACAAGTAAGTATTGATGGTTCAGTTTCTTTCGATGGTGAGTCGGAATTGTTTGACGACCCTTATAGCTTTGAAAATTCTTCTGTGGCGTTTACTTTAACCCAAATTTTACCTTTCGGGATAATTGCGAAACTTAGTTCAAACTATGCTGATAAAAAATATAGTTACTTTTCGTATACAACTGACTCTTCGAAAATTCAAAGAAAAGATAAATTTTTATCATCTTATGTATCGCTATCGAGAGATTTTCCAATGGGAAATTTCTGGGTAAAAAATTTAAATGTAGAAACTCTCCTATCTTATTTAAAAAATGAATCTTCGGTAGATTTTTTTAATTATAATAATACAGAATTACTCTTAACTTTTTCTTTTGGTTTTTAAATTTAAAAATTTCGAGTTCAAATAATCGTATAATACTTTAAAAGCCAATAAAATTATGAATATATTAAGGTTGCTAACATCTCGATTAAATTTGATTTTAATTTTAAGTTTTTTGCTTATCTTAATTATTCCGGGCTTTCTTTCATTATTTTGGTTTAGTGAGCAACTCCAAAATCAAATAGAAAAAGAATTTTATAGTGAAATAGACATTATAAATAAAAATTTAAATAGCAATTTACAATCTGCGTATGAAAAAGACCCATCTCTTTCTCTTTCATATATTCCCACCGATGTTACTCAATCTGGATTATTAAAATATGTTTTCATCTTTGATAATACAAAAAAATTAATTTATAAGAATAATACGCAAGAAAATTATACATTTAATCAATTGCAAAATTTAGCAAAAGAAGGATTAAACAAAGAACAACGGGATTTTTATGTTGCTAAAATAGATGTTAAAGTTTCGGAACACACACTTACATTGTTTACCGTTTACAATATACAAACTATTTTGCAAGAAGAACATACATTTAGGAAAAATTTGCAATTACGGTCTTTATTGGTTTTATTTTTAATTATATTATTTTTATTATTGATAATTAGATTTATAACAAATCCAATTCACATATTGAAAAATCAAACTGCCGAAATGGTTAGTGGTAAATATAATATAAAAATAAATCCTGCTCTTGGTTTCGGCGAGGTAAGTGAAATTAGTAAAAATATTAACTCAATTGTAGAAGGCATCAATAAGGCAAATAAAAAATTTGTTGATGAAATAATGGATTATTCTCAAAAATTAATAATTCAAAATAAACTTGCATTAGAAGCCAAAGAGGAAGCAGAGCAAGCAAATAAATTGAAGTCAGAATTTTTAGCGAATGTAAGCCATGAAATTCGGACGCCAATGAACTCAATCATAGGTTTTTCTAATATTTTAATGCAAAAAGATATTAGTGAAGAAAATAAATATTATTTAGATTCAATAGTAAGCTCAGGAAATACTTTGCTAATGCTTATTAATGATATCCTGGATATTTCCAAAATTGAATCCGGGAAAATTGAATTAGAAAAAGTGATAGTAAATTTAAATCAGATGATTAATGAAATTCAATCTATTTTTGTACAAGAAGCAAATAAAAAAGGTTTATCGTTAATTTTTAAAGTTCAAGATAAAATTTCTAAAAATTTAATCATAGATGAAACGAGATTAAAACAAATTTTGATTAATTTGATTAGTAATGCTATCAAATTTACAGAAAAAGGTTTTGTACAAGTTGAGGTTAATACTGAATTGAACGACGAGACAACAACCACGGCAAATATTCAATTTAAGATAAAGGATTCGGGAATAGGCATAAAGCAAAATAATCAGAAGAAGATATTTGAGCCATTTGTCCAACAAGAAGGACAAAGCACAAGGAAATATGGAGGAACTGGTCTTGGTTTGGCAATTACCAAAAGATTAATAGAACTAATGGGTGGACGTATTTCGCTTATTAGCCAAGAAGGCATTGGTAGTGAATTTATGGTTACTTTAAATAATGTTGAATTAAGTGAATATGACCAAGATAACCAAAAACAATCTATTCGGAAAGAAATATCCCGAAATATTGAATTCCCTGAGGCAACAATTTTAATTGCCGATGATATTGATAATAATAGGCAATTGGTAATAGAAATGTTCCGAGAAACTAATTTACATTTTTTGGAAGCTGTCGACGGTGAAGAAGCCGTAAAATTAGTAAATGAGCATTTGCCCGATTTGGTTATTATGGATATTAAAATGCCTAAACTCGATGGAAATGAAGCAACAGCAATTTTAAAAAAGAATCCTCAGACAAAAAATATTCCTATAATAGCACTTACAGCATCTGCACTTAAAAGTGAAGTTGTCAAATACTTAGAATATGGATTTAATGAAGTGTTGGTCAAACCAATCGATACTGATTTGCTTATTAATTTTATTCATCATTACTTGAAAAATAGTCCTAAATTTTCAGATTATTATAAAAACATTCAATCGCCCGAACTTAATCCAGGACAAAATAAAGAACAAGGTTCAATTTATGCTAATTTAAAAAATAAATTAACTGATGAAGAAGTTCAATTTATTACAAGTAATTTTTCTGAAATCGCAAAAAAACTTAATAAAAATTTGATGTTAAGTGAAATAAAACAATTTAATTCGTCTTTAACTGATTATGCCAATGAAATTAATAATGAAGATTTAATAAAAATTTCAAAAGATTTAAGTGAAGCAACAATGAAGTTTCAATTAGAAAAAATAAAATCGCTTTTGAAAGTAATTGCAAACATTTAATTATATAATAAAGATTTCAGTATGTTGAGTAAATATAACATAAAATTGACACGAAAACCATTAATTTTATTAGTTGATGATACAGAAAGCAATATTCAAGTGCTTGCATCTCTTCTTGCCGATAATGATTACGATTTGACATTTGCTATTGATGGTAAATCTGCTATACAGAGCATTCAAGAAGCAAAACCTGACTTAATTTTATTAGATATTATGATGCCCGGAATGGACGGTTATGAGACTTGCAAGATAATTAAACATGATCCGGAAACATCTAATATACCAGTGATTTTTTTAACAGCTAAAACACAAAAAGAAGACTTGATTCAAGGATTTGAAGTAGGTGGAGTCGATTATATTACTAAACCTTTTAATGAAATGGAACTTCTGGCTCGTATTCAGACACATTTAAAATTGAAATTAGTTATTGATTATTTAATTGATGTAAACGAAAAAAAAGATAAATATAGAACAATTTTTAATAAAAACTTGCGAGACCCTTTTTCTTCTCTATTAAGTTTATCTCAAATGATTGAGCAAAATGCGGATAAAATGAAACCAAAAGACATACAAAATATTGCTAAAATATTATTTAATGCCGCACAACAAACTTTTTCTATATTTGAAAATATAATTACTTGGTCTGCAGTAACTTTAAATCAATTTTCTTTTATTCCAAGGAAAATCAATCCTTATGAAAATATTGAGGAAATTAAAAAATATCTTACCCCGATTGCTAATAAAAAGAATATCAGTATTTCTATAATTAAAGGAACGGAAGACGATATTTTTGCAGATAGTGATTTATTTAATAAAGTTGTATACAGTATTTTGCATAATGCTATAAAATATTCTTATCCAAATAGCAACATAGGGATTGGTTTTAGTGTATGCAAGAATGAGAACTTTGTTCAATTTTTCATTCTTGATAAAGGAGTTGGCATTAGTAATGATGAAAAGCAATTACTTTTTAATATTGAGTCAAAGTATGCGAAATTAGGTACAAGCGGTGAAATTGGTACTGGTCTAAGTTTAATTATTTGCAAAGAAATTGTTGAAGTAGTTGGGGGCAAACTTTGGTTTGAAGATACAAAAGGTGGTGGTGTAACGTTTTATTTTACTTTTCCAAAATTTTCAAGTTCATTACAAGAAAAAAGTCTTAATATATAATATGGTTAGATTATTTAAAAATATAAGTTCGTTAGTTCAAATCAGCAATAGCAAAGAACTATATAAAAGTGGCTTACAGATGAACGATATATGTGAGGTTCAAAATGGGGCTGTTTTATTTGATGAAAAAATACTTTGGGTTGGTCAAACCTCTGATATTGATAATTATTTGAAAAACAATTCAATTAAAATTGATGAAATTAAAGATTTACAAGGTAAGACATTAATGCCGGGTTTTACAGACCCACACACTCATATTATATTTGGAGGCGATCGCAGCAATGAATTTGCAATGCGACTTGCAGGTGCCACATATCAAGAAATTGCATCAACAGGCGGTGGAATTGTTTCTACTGTTTATGCAACAAGAAAATCTTCGATAGATGAGCTTCTCGGAAATGCTTCTAAATTAATAAATAATTCTATTCACTTTGGAACTATTGCCTTTGAAATTAAAAGTGGATATGGGTTAGATACAGAAAATGAGATAAAAATGCTTCAAGTAATACAGAAATTAAAAGAAAAATATCCAGTAAACATTTCTTCTACTTTCCTTGGTGCCCACGATTTTCCACCTGAATATCAAAATAACCGAGATGATTATGTGGATTTAATTTGTAACGAAATGTTACCCAAAATTGCAGAAGCAAATTTAGCTGAGTATTGCGACGCATTTGTAGATAAAGGTTATTATACAATTGCTCAAGCAAGAAAAATCTTCCATAAAGCGGTATCATTAGGATTAAAAATACGACTTCATGCTGATGAATTAGCAGATGTAGATGCTGCTATATTAGCAAAAGAATTTAATGCTATATCGGCTGACCATTTACTTTTTATTAATGAAAAGAATATGTTTGCTATGAAGCAAAGCGGAGTAGTTGCAATTTTATTGCCAAGTACTTCATTTTTTATTCGTATGCCTTATGCTAATGCTCGTAAAATGCTTGAAATTGGTTTAATTGTGGCACTTGCAACTGACTGTAATCCAGGTTCATCATTTACTGAAAATATGCAAATGGTTTTGTGGCTTGCGGCTATTAATTTGAAAATGACTGCTGAAGAAGCATTAAATGCCGCAACTTTAAATTCGGCTTATTCTCTTCGGTTATCCCATAAAATCGGTAGTATTGAATCCGGAAAAGATGCCTCCTTTATTGTTTTAGATGTTCCTTCATATAAAGATTTGTTCTATCATTATGGTATTAATCACGTTGAAAATGTTTATTTAAACGGAGTTGCTTTTGTTTAAGTTTAATCACATAATTAAATTGAAAAATTTTGCCTACTTATTTATTTTTATAGTTCTTGGATTTTTATTGTTTTCAAAATTTCAGGTTCTTGCACAAGAAAGACAACCTATTTTACTTAAAAATGCTGATAGTTTATTGGGAATTACATCTAATAATAATTCACAGGTACGGAATTTTATTGGTCATGTTATGTTTGTGCAAGGAAGTATAGTTTTAACTTGTGATACTGCAATTCAGTATATTAATGAAAATCGTGTTGAATTAATTGGGAAAGTAAAAATTAATCAGAATTATACAACAATTAAATCCCCTAAAATAAATTATACAGGAGATAATAAAATTGCTGTAGCACAAGATTCAATAGAAATTCAAGATACTGCAAATACGTTAAGAGCTAAAACGGGTGAATATAATTTTGAAACTAAAATTGCTCATTTTAAAAAAAATGTAAGTATAGAAAATGACTCAGTTTTAATTTATTCAGATGAATTAATAGACAACACAGAAAATAATGAATCCTTTTCTACTGGTTTTGTTCGGGTTTTTGGTAAAAAAATCAGGACAGCAACGGTTTGCGATACACTGGTTTATAAGCCTAATCAGTCATTTTTGTTGGCATATAGTAATGCGGGTTTTTTTTATATTGATTCTATGAGACAAAACAAAGACACGACCCTTCACGAGACATTAACAAATTTATCAGATGTGCGATTTGATACCCTTTCTGTATTTTCAAATACTATTTTTGGTAATCAGGTGAAAGGTCAAGAATTCTACCAATTCCTTGATAGTGTTGAAATAGTTCGTGGGACTATGAGTGCAAAATGCAAACGAGCAGATTATTTTAAAACGGGTGATAGTATTTTATTAACAGGTACCCCTATTGTGTGGTTTGATAATATGCAATTAACAGGGGATACAATTTTTGTGTTATTTCCTTATCAAACAATACAAAAAGTAAAACTATTGAACAATGCTTTTGCTTTATCTTTTAATGATAGTTTAGGAGTAGATAAAATAAACCAAATATCAGGGAAATATATTGATATTTTCTTTGAAAAAGATTCTGTTAAATCAATTTTAAGTAAAATTGAGGCAAGTAGCGTTTATTTCATTAAAAGCGATGATGGAGAAAGCGGTGTGCAGCGGAGTGGTGCTGATAGCATTTCTATTTCATTTGAACAAGGCAATGTAAGTAATATTTCTTGGAAATCGGCAGCTTTTATTGATTATTATCCTGAAAAAATTGTTACCAACCCTAAGGAATTTTATTTGCCAAAATTCAATAGAAGAGATGACAAACCTAAAAAAAGAATTTTCCCTTCAAAAAAATAAATAGATGAAAAGTATCTAATTATTTATTACAGCAATTTTTTGTACACCAGACACATTTCCAGTACGTGATTGAGCATAAACTAAATAAATACCTGACGAGACCAAATTTCCTAAATCATCACGTCCATCCCAAACGATTTTACGTGAATCTGTAGATAATTTTCTTACAACTTTGCCTGAAATTGTTGAAATCATTACATCGCTACTTGTTGCAAGTCCATCAATAATTAACTCAATATCTTTTATAACATAGAAAGGTTGTGGATAGCACTTCAAACTATAATCTATATTGGGTTTTACATTTAAAGTTTCAATTTCATAAAGACCAAGATCAGTTCCAATATAGATTTTGCCTGTATTTTCGTTACCTGCAATTGTATTAATAATATTTGTCTGTAAAGGAGAATTTGATGTATTAATAATTGTAAGAACTTCGGTTGCATCCGAATTTAAAACCCAAACTCCTTCATTAGTTGCAATCCACTTATTATCAACAGCATCAACATAAATATCATTTACAACTTGGTTAGCAAGTAAACTAATATTTCGCACAATCGGCTTTTGATTATATAACACTGATGACGTGTTAAAAATAGAAGATAATCCATAAGGTGTTCCAATCCAAAGAATATCGTTATGGTCAATTGCCAGAGCCGATTGTTGATTTGATGGCAAATTTGGATAGTTAGATGTGGTTATTACCCCACAGATGTCGTCGCTGGTATTGTCCAATGTGCCCATTTCATTAAAATAGTATAAACCACCCGATTGAGTTGAGGCTACCCATTTTGTCCCACTTCCATCAATTTCCATTCTTAAATACCATCTATAATCAGGTTGGTTACAATTTACGAAACTATAAAAATTTTTGTTTTTATCAAGTGCAACAAGTAAAGGTCCTTGTGAAGTTTCTCCGTAATTTACCATCCATATTGTTCCATCAGATGCTTGTTTTATATCTCCAATTACAACAAATGAATCGTTTGTTGCAACTCCTGTAAGCGGTGAATTTTTGTTATTATAATTTATAAAATTATTATTACTGCTATCAACTACTAAAACACCTTGTCCCCAAGAACTACAATATGCTTTTCCGTCATCAGCAACAGTAACATTAATGTAGCCATCGGTTATTATTTGGTGATATTTTTCATAAAAATAATTTGTCCAAGTTGTTCCATCAAATTTCATAAAACCATGAGAAGGATTTTTCCCTGTTGCAACCCATAAGTTATTTCGCTTGTCTGTGGTTAATCTATATATTAAATTACTCGATGGTGTATTTGGAATTATATTTACATAATCATTTTCTTTAAAGTATGAAATTCCTGAATTAGTAAATGCAATTACTGGATAATTCAAATTAATTGGTGTATTCGGAAGATTAACATTATCAAAAAAATACATTTTATTTGATGGCGAAGAAAGTGTTACAGGAAATTCAACTAGATCCAAATTCACTAATGTATAATCTATTGTAAAATATATCCTATTATTGTGTTTAGTAAAGTTATGAATGTTTGAAGTTGCGGTAACTAATGTATCTAGTGAATCGGCTTGAACTTTATATACCACATTATTAGACGAAACATAAATATTGCCGTCTTGTTCTGCTATGTTTTCTATTGGAATTTTCCCTTGAACATTGCTAATTGAAATTGTTGTCCAAGATTTTGGTACAGATAATTGACTATCTAATGCAGTATAAGCGATTCCTTCATTAGTAGCAAGATAGATTGTATTATTTAATATCAAACATTGATTTACCGCTGTGTTGGTAGAAAAATCGCCAATCTTTATAATTGTCTCTGTGAATACCTTTTTAGTTAAATCAAAAGCGACAAGTCCAAAATTCGTTGCAATAAATATTCTATTCCCATCTGTGGTAAATCCGTTTATCTTTTTATCTATAAAATTACTCTTGTAAATATCTAAAATAATTTCAGAATGATGTTGTGCATCTATTATATTCATTGCTCCTGATGCTGAACCTGTAAAAATTACCTGAGATTGGCTATCATAATATATTGATGTTAAATTATTATCCCAAAGACCATTTAAATTATTCATTATTGTCTCTTGCCCATTATTTAAATTCAAAATAAATAAGCCACCATTGGATGCGGCATAAAGCTCGCCGTTGTTTGTTAGTGTGAAATCACTGAAATTAGACAATGAAGTATAAACTTGCCAATTAAATAAAGGTAAATCTGCTTTTACAAATTTAGGGAAAAATAAAATTATAAAAATTATTGGAAAAAATATTGCTTTAAGAATTTTCATAATTTAATGTAATTAGTTAATAATTATAACACTGTTGTCATTTGAAATTAGACGAATTTAAAGAATTAAACATTTTATTAAGAATAAAAAAATTAAAATTAAACGATACCAATAATTTTCATTCCTTGAATAAATAAATTGCTATCCCTGAAAACTATTATTTTATCATAAATTTCCCTGTATGAACAATATTATTATTATTTAGAATATAAAAATAAATTGAGCTATCGGATAAAAACATATTTGGAGTAGAAAAATCAACATACAACGATTTATTATCAAGATATTTCTGCAAATTTGTTGTTGAAATCACTTTTTGTCCTAACATATTGTATATATCTAATCTTGCATTTACATTAAGTCCCTCATTAATATCTATTTTTAGGAGATTATTAAATATGTAATTTGAGTTTATCGGTGGGATATTACTTGAATTGACTGAATTCGCATCTTTACCTAATCCCTTTGTTTTAATTACGACAAGACCCGTTTTTTTATCAGTATATTGATTGTCAATCACTAAGTAGTATTCGCCATCACTTGCTCTTTTAATAGAATTTATATTTCCATAGAAAGAATTAAAAGTTACTTGCTTTTTTATTTGCAAACTTGTATCGACAGATACAAAAAAACTAATGCTAATGTTACAATTATTTTTTTCATACTTCCACCAAAATGTTTTTTTAATTGTTATTTTTGTTTTAAGTATAAACAAAAAAAATGCTTAAATGTCACAAAATATTTAAAAATATTTAAAATTAAAAAAAAAAGCTATTATTTAATTTTTTTTTATTAATTTTGTATTTAATTAAATTTGAAAGTTAGTTCTTTTGCTCGGATGGCGGAATTGGTAGACGCACAGGACTTAAAATCCTGTGAAGGGTAACTTTCGTGCGAGTTCGAGTCTCGCTCCGAGCACAAAGGGTTTGTTGCATTTATTTTATTTATCAACTGCTTACAAAGATTTCTGATTGTTAAAAATAACAAATCAGTAACAAATTTTAGTTTTTTGTTTCTTACAAGCCCGCTCCATTAAACTAAAAAAGCCCCGATTTTTTCGAGGCTTTTTATTTAATTTACAATGTTTTTTTATTGCTGTTGCTCCAACAACCGCCGTTTTGAATTAAATTCCTACATTGCCTTTTTTATGGTTTTCCAGTGCTTCTGTTTTGTTAAATTCATTTTGCAACTCTTTTAGAAACAAATAGTGATTTTCTTTAATTAGCAAAAAAACATAGTAAGTATATTATTTTATTAGAAGTTATAATGATTTTTCCAGCGTAAACTTTTGGTAATTTCCTTAATTTTTTTGTTCCCGTCTTCGTAAGTATATTAATTTACTATAATTTACGAAGATATTTTTTGCTAAATTACTCATTTTCCGATTTTCTCTTTAATTTGCACAACCCCCCAGTAAGTATTTAATTTTATTGCAAGTTACAAAGTTTTTTAGCACAAAAAAACATTGTTGTTGCTTTGTGAAGTTTGTCCAGTTTGTCCAAAATCCCCAAATACTTTACCAGTAGTGAATTTCAGTCTGGGAAAAAACTGGACAAACACAAATTTAGTGGACCAACATTTGTCCAAACTAAGCAAATTACTTGCTAATTATAAACCCCCTTATACCTTTTTGTTTTAGGTTGTTAAACTTCAACTTATTAATTTTGCAATAATTTGCTAAGTTGTTTTTAATGTACTGTAATGAATCTTTTTCGTATCGAGTGCCTTCGAGCAATTTTTTTAGTTCAGCGTTTGAGATAAACTTATTTCGTTCCAGTTTATCAAATATTTCGAGGCTTTAATTAGATAACTGGAGGTAAACACACCTACCTCTAATTTCAATTGGATATGAAATAAATTGTAGTTTTTTTGCAGGGAAAAATTAACAAACGTCAATATAAGCAAAATGCGGGGGCGTGGTGCCGTTTTTATTAGCAAGCCGGGAAGAACAAATAATAAATAATAACGTCGCTACGGGCTTTAAAATGCGTTGTTTGTAGTAAAAAGGTTTTATTGATTTTTGCAAGTTGCTTAACTTCTGTAAAAATTTTTTGAGTTCTTTGAGATAATATTTTGCTATTTCAATTTTATTTCTTAAATTGCATCTGAAAAAAAAATTTATAGAAATAAAATTAAATTTATGTTAAACAAATTTTGGAGAATTTAATATGCAAAAGTACCTACTTTTTCTCATCATTGCATTAATATTTGCAGGTTGTGCAAATGAAAAAAAAGAGATATATGATAAGGCAGTGGAATATACAAAAAAGCAATTGAAATCACCATCTTCGGCTAAATTTCAACCATATGATAAAAGCAAGGTAATCATCAAGTTAAACGCAGGAAAAGATAGTCCAATGTTAAATGGTAGAAATATGGAGGTATATAACAATTTAGACCCAAAAGTGCAAGACAAAATGAAAAAGGAATACAGGTATGATGAAGCATCAATATATGGGGAATATGAAGCTCAAAATTCGTATGGCGTATATTTAACAGGTAAATATTTTGTGATATTTCATCGATATTTAGATGGATATTGTAATGGTAAATGCGACTGGGAAATTTACGATGCAACAATAGAATAATTTATTAACCATACATTTTAAACAAATTCGGGAGGTTTTTATGGAGAGCGCAGGCATTGTTGAACGCATAATTCTCTTTTTGGTCTCTTTAGGTATACTTTATTTTTCAATTGTTTTCATCCTATATGCTTTTAAAGCATTCAAATCGATTATCTATATTGAAAAAATGTTTGAGATAATATTGAAAGATAAAGGTTACGAACCAGTTGAAAGGCAAAGTAAGAAATGAAGAAAGGTGTAATCGATTAAATGCTCCACTCTCGATGTCAGAGATAAATTGATAATACTATTAACATAATTTTTTTACAAATAATGGTAAAACATATGGACTTTATCGACCAATGAAAAGTTTTAGGTGAAAGGGTAGAAAATTTATTAAAAAATAAAGGATAAAAGACATGGTATTTTTGTTAATAGTAATTGTTTTTATGGTCTTGATATCGATAGGAATGCAGGCTAAAAAACAAGAAAAAGCGAATTTATCTTTAGAAGAAGAAAGAAGGAAAAAGGAATTGGAAATTGACCAAATATTTGATGCAGGTAAGTATTTAACTGGTCATTCACAAATAACAACATCCAATGTGAAAGTGTATGTATACTCTAAGAATGACATTCTTTATATTGCTGAGAATTCTGTAAATATAAAAGAACTTGGTTCTATTCCATTAAAAGAAATTACTAATGTAACTCTTGAAGATGCTTCAACAATAGAAAAGAGGGTCACAGCAACCAGATTATTGACTCTTGGGGTATTTGCTTTTGCTGCTCAAAAAAATGAAAAGCACAAACTGTTCTATCTTGTGATAAGTTGGAAGGAAGGGAAATTTGACCAGGACACTATTTTCGAATTTGAGGAACCGCAGGTTGTTCCGAAAAATCAACCAACCGCACTTCAAAATGCCAATGTGTTGAAATCAGAAATAATGAAATTATCAAATGCTTTATAATTTGATTTATTAAAACTCCTTCTATTCGAAGGTCAGTTTATATAACCCAGAGTAAATAATAATAAAAACGTTGCTACGGGCTTGTAAATGCTTAATTATTAGCACAAGGATTTAAAATTTTCTTCCATTAGAAAAAATCCAAAAAAAACCTTAAATCCCAAAATCTATAAAAATCAAAAATTTGTAAAAAAAATGTTATCTGATTTTAGTTCGTTTTTTTTAATAAATATTCATCAAACGTTCATTTTAAATTCATCGTTGTATAGGCTTTTGTTGAATTTGCTAGGCTTTTTTTAAAAAAGGTCGTAAATATTTACTTGAAAATGCTGAATAATGTGGAATTGTTACTAAATAATAAGGAGTGAAAAGAATTTTTAATAAATGAAATATTTATTGTTGAAAACAGTAAGGCTTATCATAAAACGAATTTAAAAGAAATAAAAACAAAAGGTATTCCGTATATATCAAGGACTAACAATAATAATGGATTAGCAGCAATTGTTCAGAGTGGGAACTATAAAGAAAACGAATCTAATACAATTGTTTTTGGTGCAGAGAATGTTACCTTTTTCTTTCAACCATTCAAATACATTACAGGAAATAAAATATATACAATCAAATCTGATAAAATAAATAAATATTCAGGTCAATTTATTCAAAATTTATTAAATATTAGTATCAAAAATTGTGGTTTTGGTTATGGTAAACTCCCCCAGAGAGCACTATCCGCTTCTAAACTTTGTTTAAGACTTCACATTTAAATTGTATCAATCAAATATTAAAGACTATAGTTTGATTGTCAGTATTTATCTTATTGAAATCATTTGCTTTATTACATTCCTTTTTCCGCTAATAATTTATAAATTGATGTTTATTGGTAAATATATATTTTGAAAAATAGAAAAACATAGCAATCAGCAAAATTGAAAAGGGATTTAATCGTATAATACATAATAAATTTAAGCAATTAAAAATGAAAAATATAAATTTCAATAAATTTTTTGTGCTAGTTTTATTTTTAATGCAAATAGCACAAATTGAAAGTTATTCACAAAAGGATTTAAGCGATTTTGTCTTGCCGAGAGTGAAATATTCTGGTGGCGGAGATTGGTATAATGACCCATCATCAGAACCAAATCTATTAAAATTTATAGCAGCAAATACGAATATTAAAACAAACCCGATTTATACTTATGTAGATTTATCCACAAGCGATATATTTAATTATCCCATTCTTTTTATGACTGGACATGGCAGTGTAAATTTCTCTCCCAAAGAAGTAAAGAATTTACAAACATATCTTGAAAATGGGGGTTTCTTATATGTTGATGATGATTATGGTTTAGACCCTTTTATTAGAAAAGAGATGAAAAAAGTATTTCCCGACCAAGAGTTTGTTGAATTACCATTCTCTTTTGGTTTATTTAATTGTCATTTTAACTTTCCACAAGGGACACCAAAGATTCACGAGCATAATGGCAAACCGCCAAAAGGTTATGGGTTGTTTTATAATAATCGTTTAGTTGTATTTTATACTTACGAAAGTAATCCAAGTGATGGTTGGGCAGATCCCGAAGTTCATAATGATAAGCCGGAAATCAGAGAATTAGCTTTAAAATTTGGCACGAATATAGTTGTTTGGGCTTTAACACATTAATGATTGATTTATGGAAAAGATAAAAAAAGATTACAAGTACATACTGAAAAAGCTCAGTAGAACAAGAGATTTAATGTATTCTACTGATTTCTTTTGGGGATTATTATTAGGATTAACGTCCACTTCTTGGGCGGTTGTTGTTCTTTCTGCAATTGAGTATTTTGGCAATTTCCCATCAGAAGTTCGGCTATTCTTTTATGCAATGTTTTGGCTGTCCTTTATTATCCCGTTTGGCACTTACTCACTTTCTCCTTTTTTGAAAATGATAGGATTTAGACATACCATAAAATTAGATGCTCTTGCTTTAAAAATTGGAAATCATTACAGCGATATAAAAGATAGGTTATCTAATTCCATTCAATTGATGCAAACAATAGAAAATTCACGTGGTATTTCATCTCAACTTGCTATTGCTTCATTCTCAGAAATATTTGATGTATCAAAAACTCGCAATTTTAACGTTGTAATTGATAAAAAGAAAATTTATAATATTTTAATTATATTTTTTGCTTCATTTGTAATGCTAATAGGTTCGTTTTCAATTTTTAACCAATCTTTAACCAAAGGATTATACCGAATCCAAAATTGGCAACAAAATTTTATACCACCAGCACCTTTTAAATTATATATATATCCTAAATTTTCCAAAGTATTAATTAATTCTGATGTGAAGATCCAAATTAAAGCAATTGGAGTTGCTCCTGAAAAGATTAAATTAAACATAAAAGAAGGTAGTAATGCTGATTATGATGGTTTTACTCTAACATTAGATACAGGTAACACATATAATTTTACATTTACTAATTTAAAAAATTCTTTGCAATTTTTTGCAGAAGCAGGTTGGTTGAATTCAAGTGTTCTATCAGATATTGGGAAGATTGAAGTTTACGAAAGACCTTATATCCGCTCGATGAGTGGTAATATTAACTTCCCTGCTTACACTAAACTGCCGCCACGTCAAATTTCTGAACAAAATGGTGATATTGCGGCTTTAAAAGGTTCATTTGTAAATTTACAAATTATTGCTAGTCATAATCTATCAGCAGCAAAAATTGTGTTTGTTACTTCAAAACAGATTGACTCAACAAATGAGCAAAATATAAAAAATGATACTACTTTCCAAGCGATGACAATTGTAGGTGAAAGAGCAACTGGAAGTTTTAAAATTAATCGTTCCTGTTCTTATTATATATCAATTACAGATTCCTCAAAAGAAAATAACGAACAACCTGTTCAATACGGGATTATTGCATTGACAGATGAATATCCGACAATTAAATTAATTCAGCCTACATATAATATTAAACTGACCGAAGATGCTACATTACCAATTTCGGTTAATATTACTGATGATTACGGATTTTCACGATTAAGTTTATATTATAGGTTATCTTCATCTAAATTTGCACAACCTGAAAAAGATTTCCATAAAATTGATTTGCCTATAATTTACAATGGATTAAATGTAGAAATTCCTTATGTGTGGAATTTGAAAAATTTGGATATTGTTCCCGATGATAAATTTGAATTTTACCTTGAAGTTGCTGATAACGATAATGTATCAGGACCAAAAACATCTCGTACAGATATTTTAACTGCTGAACTACCTTCAATTGATGAGGTCTTAAAAGAAAACAATCAAAGTCAAGATAATATTCAAAAACAAATGGAAAATATGTTGAAAGAAACAAAAGATTTGCAAAAAGATATGGAACAATTTAACCGTGAACTAAGCCAAAATAACAATAAAACGCAATTAACTTTTGAAGAACAAAAAAAATCGAATGAATTATTAAAAAGACAAGAAGACGTTAAAGATAAAATCCAAAATTTACAACAAGAACTTTCAAAAACAGTAGATAAATTAAATCAGAATAATTTACTTTCTCCCGAAACGATGCAAAAGTATATGGAATTGCAAAAGTTAATGAAAGAAATTGACTCACCTGAATTAAGAAGATTACAGCAACTGATGGAGCAAGCTACTCAAAAACTTTCCAGAGATGATTTGCAAAATGCTTTGAAAAATTTAAAATTTAATGAAGAGCAATTTAAAAAAAGTATTGAACGCACGATGAAAATTTTGCAGAGATTACAAGCCGAACAAAAAATTGATGCTTTAAACAAAAAGGCAGAAAAAATGCAAGATGAGCAAAGTGCTGTACAAAAAGAATTACAGAACACTTCCCCAAAAAATAAAGATAAAATTGACCAATTACAAAAACGAGAATCGCAACTAAAAAGCGAAACGAAATCTATGGAAAAAGAATTGCAAGACTTAGAAAAATTAATGTCTAAAATAGGTCAAGATGAAATGCCGATGCCCGAACTTAAAGATGCACAAAAATCTTTAAATTCTAATGAAACACAAAATGAAATGCAACAAGCAGCAGACGAAATGCAACAAGGTGATATGAACAATGCTTCTCAAAGTATGCAAAAAGCGAAACAAAATTTATCTAATTTTAAACAAAAGATGCAAAAACTAAAACAGGAGATGGATAAACGGAATTCACAAGAGGCTATCCGTCAAATGCAAAGAGCAGTAAATGATATATTACAACTTTCTCAGAATCAAGAAGATATTAACAACAAAACAAAAGATATAAACCCAAGTTCAACTTTACTACCTCAACTTGGGCAACAACAAATGGACCAATTTGAAAGTTTGATGAAAGTGGCAGAAAGGTTGTCTGATTTGTCTGAAAAATCTTTTGGAGTTACTCAACAAATGGGCAATGAGATAGCATCTGGATTGCAAAATATGAGTAATGCCTTAGATAACTTTACTGATAGGCGAATGAGTTCAATTATAGACAATCAATCAAAAGCATTAGGTAATTTGAATAGTGCCGCCGCTCAAATGCAAGATATGTTGAATAATATGAAACAATCTAACGGAACTTGTCCTAACCCCGGTGGTTCTGGACAGCCAAATTCTATGGGAAATGGGAACGCATTAGGACAAAAATTACAACAACTTGCCGCTCAACAGCAAGCAATTAGTCAAATGATGCAACAGATGATGAATGGTAATCAACAGGGACAAAATGGGATGTCGCAAGAACAACAAGCCCAATATCAAAGAATTATGCAAAACCAACAGCAAGCTCAAAAAACTTTTCAACAACTTCAAGATGAGGCAAAGCAATATGGAAATACACCCGAAGGGAAGAAACTAAAAAATGATTTGGACAACTTAAAAAAGGAAATGGACGAAACGGTCAGTGATGTGCGGCAAAATGGTGTCCGTGCTGATAATATGAAAAAACAAGATCAAATTTTGTCTAAACTTTTGGATTTATACAATTCTCAAAATGAAAAAGAATTTGAAAAACGTCGTGAATCCCGTGAAGGGAAACAATTTAATTTACAAAGTCCTGCCGATATTGATTTTTCAAAACAAGAAGGAAACCGAGCTATACTGGACCAACTTCTTAAACAATCCGGCAAGCAATATACGATAGATTATCAAAATTTAATTCAGCAATACTTCAATAATTTAAATAATGATACAAACAAAACGAAATAATTATTTTTGTTTCTTCAGCTATTTCGATTAACGATATTTCAATGATTTGGTAATTCTTTCGTCTATGTTTAATTTTTAAAAAGCAAAATTTAAATGGAAGTATGCGGTTTCTCAATTATTAGGAATGCTGAAAAATTTGGCTATCCAGTCCAAGAATCTATTAAATCAATTTTACCACTTTGCGACCATTTTATTGTTGCTGTTGGTAACTCCGATGATTCAACAAAAGATATAATTAAAAGTATTGGTTCTTCAAAGATTGAAATTATTGACACAACTTGGGATGATAGTTTACGACAAGGTGGTAAAGTTCTATCTGTTGAAACCAATAAAGCCTTTGATACAATTCCTAAAGAATACGATTGGTGCTTTTATATTCAAGCCGACGAAGCAATGCATGAAAAATATATAGATGTTGTTCGACAAGAAATGAAAAAATATCAAGATAATCCTGAAATAGAAGGTTTGCTATTTAAGTATTTACACTTTTACGGCTCTTTTAATTATTATGCTGATTCAAGAAAATGGTACCGCAGGGAAATTCGTGTAGTCCGTAATGATAAATCTATCCGCTCTTTTGGCGATGCACAAGGTTTCCGAAAAAATAATAATAAATTGAAAGTTAAATTAATAGATGCTTATATTTATCATTATGGCTGGGTTCGTCCTCTATCTATTATGCGAAGTAAAATGAAACATTTCCATAAATTTTGGCATTCCGATGAATGGATACAAAAAAAGAATTTAAATTCTAATTTATTCGATTATTCTAATGTAGATTCAATTAAACTATTTGAAGGAACGCATCCATTAGTTATGAAGCAATTTATTGAAAAAACAAATTCAAATATTACGTTGGATACTAATAAGAAAAACTTCGATTTTACCAATCGTGTTTTATATTCAATCGAGAAAAAATTTGGTTGGCGACCGTTTGAATATAAAAATTATGATATTATTAAGTAGAAATAAAAGGTTTTTGAGTTTTTGGCTTATTAAAAAGTTTCCTTGTTTATTTTATCTTTTATTCGGCGACTATTTCTGATTGAATTTTATTTTCTTACCTTATATTTTATTTTATGTGTCCAGCATCTTCAAAATGTCAGACACATACTTTTTTCTTTCCAGATGGACTT
>JAJXYC010000013.1 GCA_021780815.1 Bacteroidota bacterium
TTGGACACACTGGTTCTAGTGATCTAGAAAAATATGGAAATACAATTGAAATATCTAAGGAAAATATTCAAAGTGGAGATTTATTAATTCAACAATCTTCATTTGGTTCGCATACTCAATTAGTTACAAATGTAGATTTATTTGTTATAATTATTATACAAGGAAATACTCATAAATCATTTTTTCATTGGACTGGATTCCCAAATTCTTTTTTTGGGTATCAAGGTACTGAACTAAATCAATCGTATTATTATCCATTAAATGGTAACTTTTTAAGTGGAAGAAATGGGGCATTTTATTCTGATGATATATTAAGTCAATATCATTCAGTACAATGGAACTTCTATAAATTTATTAAATAATGGGAAAAACAATGAAGAAGTTATATCAATTATTAAAATGGCTTTTAATGATAATTATTTTATTCAATATAATTTTTTTTATCATACTTTTCATTGGTTCTGAAAAACTCTATAATATATTCCATTTTTATCATTGGAATACTAATGCAACTTACTGGTACAACCAAATAGTTATTTTCGCAAACAAATATTATAATTTGATTTATTGGATACCATATATTATTTTATGTATCTCTGCTATCTTTTTCTTTTATAAACAAAGAGATAAAATAAATTTCATAATATTATTATTTTCATTAATAAATATTATTATCAACGAGTTATTATGGGGATATTGGAATCCGTGGTAACATTAAGAAATGAAAAAGCAAACATATAGTGTTATTAAAAAAAGTACAGTATTTCAAAATTCATTAATAAAAAGGTAATTCAATGAAATATATAATATTTTCTGTTCTTTTCATATATAATTTTTCAGAGTTATTTGCAATTAATTATCAATATGCAAATTGTTCAGCCACTTTGGAAAAGAAACAATTACTATTAACCTTGAAATTTTATAATATTATTACAGATGACAATAGTGACGAACAGTCTGGCTTATATGACGAAATATCTTCAATCTATATACCAATTTCTGAATGGATATTTCAAGGGAATTCCAATAATAATATAATTAATGGATGGGATTGGTTAAATGATGAATTCGTAAATATAATTTCTTTTATACCGCCATCTTATAACTATGTAACACCTCAAAAATATGCATTTGATGGTGAAACACCTTTTACATTACTTTATTCTCCAAAGTTCATTGAAGTTAAACCTAGAGATAGCGTAATAATTAAATTCAAATTGAATATTAATGATAGTTTATTTAATGATTTAAAATATTCACAAATATTTTTCAAAATTCCTTTTATAAAATACTCTTCGTTTTCTATAATTAATGATTTCTTAGATTTAACGGATGCATTATGCACTGATAAAATTTTTCAAATACAAATTAATCCACTACAAAAGTTAAATTTAAATCATAGAAATTTTAGTAATTATTCAAAAATCAAAATTAATAAAGCAATTTATTCTATGTTAAAACTTTCTGTATTAGACCATAATATTATTTGTAGTTGTTCGATTAAATTACAAAACTAAATTTTATTTGATAATCTGGACTTGCACCTGAAAAGAAGCGAGGAGGAGGGAAGTTAAAAGTGAAAAATTATTTTTGTTTTGAAAAACATTTTTTTCAAATATTTTCATAAATTGTACATTTGAAAATAAAATTTATTAAAAGAGATGAATATTTATGATTTCAAAGACCCGACAGGACTTGCACCAGAGATTATTGGTATAATAAAAATGATAAACCAATAAACTCGAAATATTTTTTTGAAAATTCAAAAAAAAGAAACCCCCTAAAATTTTGAATAGGGGGTAGTTGTTTTATTAATATTATTATGATAATTTAGAGAATGCTCTTTATTTGTTGGAAATATATAATTATTTATTTCTACAAACTCTAAATCCAACATAATATTGAGTGTTATTAGGATCCATAGAACCACGAGAATAAACAGTGCAGTAGTCAGGTCCATCGATATAGCTACCACCACGGAATACACGTTCTATGCCGGTGTCAGGTCCTGTTGGGTCAGTTTGATTATCCGAAGTGTAGAAATCATAATAATCCCACACCCATTCAGCGGCATTTCCGTGCATATCATATAATCCGAAATCGTTAGGACTTAAAGTTCCTACGTGTTGCATTTGTTTAGAATTGGCATTAGTCCAACCTAATTTATTTATAGGACCTTGTGTACCGCCTGAATTGCCGAATTTGCCTTGTGAACCAGCCCTTGCGGCATATTCCCATTCTGCTTCTGTAAGCAATCTCCAACCATTTGCATTAGGATTGAAAGTAACGTTATTGCCATTGATTACATAGACAGAGTCGTACCCTTCAAGTTTGGATAAACGGTTGCAGAAAGTAACAGCATTATACCAAGTAAGCTGTTCAACAGGATTTGCATCGTCTTTAATAGAACTTGGATTAGATAAATCCATAACTTTTTTATATTGGGCTTGTGTTACTTCTGTAACACCGACTAAAATTGCTTTGGTTAATGTAACTTGATGTTGTGGATAGCAATCTCCCGAAGCATCAGGACAACCCATTTCAAATGTTCCAGCAGGAACTTCGGCAGTTGGTACAATTGCAGTTGCCTTTTGTTGGATTAGAAAACTAACTTTGTTAGATTGTGTATTATTAACAAATACAGAAACATCAACAGTTCCTGATGCGATATCAGGTACTTCAACTTGAATTTCAGAATCATTCCAGGATGTATAATTTACTGCTTGTGTAGAGCCAAATAAAACATAGCTGTCGCCTTTTATTGTTCCGAAATTTTTACCAAGTATTTGGATAACTTGACCTGATTGAGCAGATGTTTGAGTAATTACTGTAATAGAAGGTGGTTGTGTTGCTGAATTGATTGTATAACTCACTCCATTGCTTGATTGTTTTCCAATAACGACTTTTAATTGACCGCTTGTTGCGTTATTTGGAACGACAACTTTAATCATTGTTGTTTCCCAAAGTAAATAATCTTGTGCGGCAATCCCATTAAAGGAAACTGAACTTGAATCTGTTTTAAATTGACCGAAATTCTGACCGATAATCGTTATAGTTTCTCCGATTTTAAAAGAATTACTACTTAATGAGGAAACAATTGGGTCAGGTTGATTTTGTTGATTTACTGTAATGTTTACAGTATTACTTGATTGTGATCCTACAAAGACACGCAATAACCCTGTTGTTGCAGTTGCAGGGACAATAACACGGATTGAATCGTTTGTCCAGAGATTATAAGTAGAGCCTTTTACTCCATTAAAATCAACATAATTTGAACCTTGCGAACTACCAAAATTTTTGCCTGTAATTTTTATTTCAGTCCCTGGATATACATTTGAAGGATATATCATATTAATGAAAGGGTCATTTATTGTGGATATTGTAAAATAAAAACCATTGCTTGTTTTGCCATCGCTTGATTTAACAACTACATTTCCAGTAGTTGCATTTTGCGGAACTGTTACTTGAATAGAAGTTGCTGACCAACTTGTTATGCTTGTTGCTTGTGTCCCATTGAAAGTAACTGAGCCTTGCGAATTGCCAAAATTTATACCTTTGATTTCAATTAAATCACCAATATAAGCTTTTCCAGAACCTGCTGATAAAATACGTGGTCCATCATCATAAGAATAAGATACTTCGTTGCTATTGTTTGAATTAACTACAACTTTTATTGAACCGCTACCTGTAATTGCCGGGACGATAACTTTAATTTCGTTGTCTGACCAAGATACATAAGAATCAACTTGTAAATTATTGAAATATACTTTTGAATCGTTCCTTTCACTACCAAAGTTACTACCTGTAATTGTCATATTATCGTTGGGAAGAATTTTGCTTGGGTTAATTGACGATATTGTTGGACCATTGTTAGGTTGTGTCGGGTTATTACTTCCACAAGAGGAAAAGAAAAAAATACTAATTACTATTAATATTAATGATTTAAATAATTTCATCTTTGCTCCACTACAATTTTTTATAATAAAATTTTTATAATCTTTTTATGACAAAATTAAGAAAAATACTTTAAAACTTCAATTGATATTTTCAAATTTAAGAAAATAATGTTAATCAATCTATATTTTTAAATGATAACAACTTCAGGTTCAATTTCAATATTAAATTTTTCTGATATTGTGTTGATAATTTTTTCGGCTAAATTTAGCAATTCCTTACCTTGTGAAGAATTGTAATTTACTAATATCAGGGAATGTTTTTCATAAACACCGCAATTATTGTAATGGTAGCCTTTCCAACCGGCATATTCAATTAGATTAGCAGCTGAAATTTTATAATTCCCATCGTCTAATTTAAAATAAGAATTTGGTGGAAGTAGATGTGAAATTTTAAGGAATTTTTTTTCATCAATAATTGGATTTTTAAAAAAACTTCCGGCGTTAGGCAATATTTCGGGATTAGGCAATTTCTTTTTACGTATTTTGCAAACTGCATCAAAAACATTTTGAGCAGAAATAGATGTGTTTTTAGCAAAATAATTGGCAAGTTCTTTGTATTTTAAATTAGGATTAAATTGTTTGTTAAGTTTATAAGTAACTTTTACTACAAAATGATTTTGCATATTATGAGATTTCAATATAGAGTAGCGATAGCCAAAATCACATTGGGATTTATCTAACTTAACAAAAGTTCCTTTTTCAAAATCAAAAGCAATAAGAGAATCAAAAAGAGCAGATTGTTCTATACCATAAGCACCAATATTTTGGACAGGAGCGGCACCAATTGAGCCTGGTATCATTGCTAAATTTTCTATTCCATAAAAATTATTATCTACACAAAATTTAACAAAATGGTGCCAATTTAAACCGCTATCGCATTCAATCCAAATAAATTTATTATCTTCATTAATAATTTTAATTGCATTTTCACTACTTTGGATAACGTATCCAGCAAAGTTTTGAGTAAATAAAACATTAGAACCCGCACCAAGAAAAAGTTTTTTTTTGTTTATCAACATATTTTCACTAAAAATATGCTGATAATCGTCAATAGAATCAATTGCGATAAAGAAATCAGTTTTTACTTGGATTTTAAAAGTATTGTGATTAAGCAAAGAAAAATTCTGAAATATTTGCATAATTAAAATTATTTATTAAATTTGCTAAATTAAAAAAACAAAATTAACCAAAAATAAAATTTTAACAGATAAGTTGAAATTTTATTAAGTTTAATTAAATAAATAGTGTTTTAGAACTTATCACATTAAATTTGCAGATTCACAAAAGTTTTTTGAAAATAATCCCAGAACAAATAGAGCATAATGATTTTTATATTAAATTCCATTTATAGAATTATTAACCAACAAAAAGTAGAAATACAAAGAAGAAAATAATTTATCAATAAACCCTTTTAAGGATTTTTATGAATAATAAACAGCAACAAACTTCAAATAATCACCATACCTACCGAAGAAATACACCAGTACCACCACAACCACAAGTAGCAGTCATTGATATAAATGAATTGAAATCAAAAAAGATTGCAGAACTTGTGCAAATAGCTAAAAGTCTTGGAATACAGAATATCAATAATTTAACAAAGCAAGAGCTGATATTGCAGATAGTAGAGATGCAAGCACAGCAAACGACAAAGGAAAAAGAAATTGAACCGGAGAATTTAATTAGTAGTGGTGGAGTTCTTGAGGTAATGGGCGATGGATATGGTTTTTTGAGGTCGCCTGATTATAGTTATCTGTCCTCACCTGATGATATTTATGTTTCACCGTCTCAAATAAAGAAGTTTGGTTTAAGAACGGGTGATACAATTGTAGGTAAAGTTCGCTCTCCAAAAGAAGGTGAGAGATTTTTTGCTTTATTAAAGATAGAAACTGTTAATTATGGTCCTCCTGAACTAATACGTGAACGTACCATATTTGATAATTTGACACCATTATTCCCCGAAGAAAGGATTAGGTTAGAAACCAGTCCTTCAATTTATTCTACACGTATTGTAGATATGCTTGCACCAATTGGTAAAGGACAACGTGGTTTAATTGTATCACCGCCAAAATCAGGTAAAACTGTTCTATTGCAACAAATTGCCAATAGTATATCAAAGAATCATCCAGAAGTGAAATTAATTATTTTGCTTATAGATGAACGTCCCGAAGAAGTAACTGATATGAAACGCTCAGTTCAGGCGGAAGTAATATCTTCTACGTTTGATGAACCACCAGAAAGACACGTACAAGTTGCGGAAATGGTTCTTGAAAAAGCCAAAAGATTAATTGAGGCTAAACAAGATGTAGTTATTTTACTTGATTCTATTACACGTTTAGCAAGAGCGCATAACACAACCGTTCCGCATTCAGGTAAAATCCTTTCTGGTGGTGTTGATGCTAACGCTTTACATAAACCAAAGCGCTTCTTTGGTGCCGCTCGTAATGTTGAAGAAGGTGGCTCTCTTTCAATTATTGCTACTGCTTTAGTTGAAACAGGTAGTAGAATGGACGAAGTTATTTTTGAAGAATTTAAAGGTACTGGTAATATGGAACTTGTTTTGGATAGAAGATTGGCTGACCGTAGAACTTACCCTGCTATTGATGTTAATCGTTCTGGAACAAGACGTGAAGAAAAACTTCTTAATAATGACGAGCTTAACCGTATTTGGATTTTGCGTAAAGTTCTTAGTGAAATGCAATCTATTGATGCTATGCAGTTCCTTATAGATAAACTTAAAGGTACTCGGTCAAATAAAGACTTTTTGAATTCCTTAAATTCGTAATTTTGTATTAATGAATGGAATTAAATCATATTTTGCTGATTCAAAATTATTGCTGTTTTTGCTTATTTTATTGGGAATAATTTTATTCCCAATAATTTTTTTTGGGAATTGCCCTGATAATGCTATATATTTAGAAGCAGGAAGAACAATTTTAGCAGGCAAAAAAATCTATGTAGATTTTATAGATTTAAAGCCACCTTTATTTTATACTCTTTATGCTTTATTAGATATTTTATCTTTCAATTCCGTAATTTTATTTAATGTTGTAAGCTTTGTAATTTTTTATTTGACTTCATTAATTTTATTCTTTTTTGTCAAACAAAAAATTGATTTACAAACTGGATTTGTTGCATCAATTATTTACGCAATTTCCATCGTTGCATTAAATATTAATACAACTGGTCAAGTTGAAACGCTTTTTAGTGTTTTCCCGTTGTTGACAATGATTGCATATATAAAATCAATTGAGCAATCAACAATAAGCATTTTTTCAAAAAAGTCAATTTCGTTAATTCTTTATGCTGTTTTATTGGCTGTGATCTTTTCTTTAAAATATACTTTTGGCTTAATTCTAGTTGGATTTATTTTGTATGATGTGTTATCAGGAAAATTTTCTAAATCTGAATTTATAAAAAGAAATTTCTATGTTGTTGTAATTTTCATTATTGCAACGATACCTCTACATTTTTTACTTTTTGATAAAGAAATTTTCAAAGCTTATCTTTTGAATTTTACTTTTGTTAAATATTATGCTAACTTACCAGCTTTAAATATTGATTTAGTTAAAGAAATAATTAAACAAACGGGGATTTTCTTTGGCGATAATTTTTCTTTATTTTTTTCAATTTCTTTTTTATTCGGTCTTGTAGTTTACTTAACAAAGCAAAGTAAAGAAAAAAATATTTTAGTTGAAGTTTCCTTTTTAATGTTTATTATGTTTTTTGTTTCAGTTGTGATTGAAAGAAAAATGTTTGTATATCATTTTGGTAGATTGTTTATTCCTTTGTCCATTCTTACTGCGAATGGAGTATCTTACTTGATTAATTTTTTGAAAAACAAGTGGAAATACAAAAACTTAAATATGTTTAGCAAATTGACAATAGTGTCGTTGCTGTTGTTTTTTCTTCTGGTTAGTCCAATTTTGAGGTATTTGAATATCTTAAAAACGCCAGTTTATTATCTGAAAGGTCAAGAAGCCTATTTTAAGTATTTAGATAATCACCGTGCCGTAACTAATTTGAATTATCCACAATATCTTGCAGCAAACTACATAAATAAGAATTATCCAGCAAAAACAAACGTTTTGTTAATTGCAACTTCTGAATTTGATTTGACTTATTTGCTAAAAGAAAATGTAATCAAAATGTTCCCACAGCGGGCTTACTATCTTTCGGCATTTTCTATACCTCAATATAAAACTAAATTTCTTAAATTACTTGATTTGGCAGATATCTTAATTATTGGAAAATCTGATTATTCTTATCACTTAACGGGGAATCAATACGATTCGTGGCAAGCAGTACAAAAAGATACTGTTTACAGTAAAATTATAAATAAAAAATTTAAAGAAGTATATTCAATAAAGGAATATATTATATTGCAAAAAATGAATGACACTTTTTAAATTGAGTGAAAATGAAAATATCTAAACAATCCCAGACTAAATTAATTTTATTTCTTATATACTCGTTTATCTATTTCCCAATTATATTTTTTTTAGTATCTAATGATACTGCTATTTATTTACAAGGTGGTAAGACAATACTTGATGGGGGAAAATTATATTTAGATTTTGTGGATATAAAATCTCCTACTTTTTTTACAGTTTATGCTTTAATTAATTTTATATCTCAAAACAATATTTTGCTGTTTAATATTGTTTGTTTTATTATTTATATTTTTACAAGTTTTTTAATTTTCTATTACGTAAAAAAATTCATCAATGAAGCAAGTGGTATTATTGCCTCAATTATTTATGCTGTATCAGTTGTTTGTTTAAATATAGGTTCTACCGTACATGTAGAAACATTATTTAGTTCTTTATTAGTTTTTTCTATGATATTTTACCTAAAATCAATAGAACAACCGACTATTTCTATTTTTTCAAAAAAATCATCATCGTTAATTATTCATTCAATAATTTTATCACTCCTTTTTTCTTTAAAGTATACATATATTTTTATATATTTTGCATATATACTTTTTGATTTTTTGTCTGCAAAATTTACTTTTAAAGAAATTATAAAAAGAAATTTCCATATATTTATTCTCTTTATAATTTCAACAATAGTATTTCACTTTTGGTTGTTCGATAAGCAAATTTTAATTGGTTATGGCTATGTATTTAAGTATATGGCTTTTTATGGTAGTATTCCGCCATTAGATATGAATTTGCTTCGGGATATTATTAAAAGTCTTGGGGTTTTCTTCGGAGATTATTATTCTTTACTTTTTACTTTTTTGGCTTTTTACGGGATCATTCAATATTTACTTATTCGTGAGGATAAAAGAAACTATTTTATTGAACTTACCATAGTGCTGTTTGCCTTTTTATTATTGAGTATAATAAGTGAAAGGAAATTATTACCATACCACTTTGGAAGAATGTATATTTCATTATCAATACTTGTTGGGTATGGTTCTTGGGAATTATTCAGTTTAATCATAAATTTGTATAAAGAAAAGAAGTTGGATAATTTTAAGAAGTTTGCAATTTTAACACTCTTTATTTTTTTGTTAACAACGAGTGAATTTTCCCGATTTATTAATGTTTGGAAAATTCCGATAATACGTATGAAAAGTGAAGTGGCATTATTAAAGATGATAGATGCTTCTCGTCCAGGATATTTCACATATTACGAAAAATACAAAATTGCTGATTATATGAACCAAAGATATTTGCCGCAAACGAAAGTATTAATTGTTTCAATTGGTGAATTTGATTTGATTTATAGGTTGAAACAACAAGTTCTCAAAGTTTTACCTCAAAGAAGTAACATTGTCTCGGAACTTATTGTGCCTGGACATTTTAACTTGTTTTTAAAAGAATTAAATGCGGCTGATGTATTGATAGCTCAAAAAAATGATGTATTTTATTATTTAACAGGGAACTACTTAACTTCATATCAATCATTGGAACAAAATCCAATTATTTCAAAGATATTAAATGCTAATTTCCATATTGTTTATGAAGATGATGTAAACGTTATTTTTGAACGCAACAAGTAAATAAAATTTTTATATATTGCTATTTCAATTTTGCATAAAAGCAAATTGCTTAAATAGAATAATATATAACAAAGTTCTTATATATTAAATTTATTTAAGCAAAAAAGTTAATTTCAAACAAATTATCTATATTTTGTTGTTAATGGCTACAACCGCACGTATTTTCATTAAATGGATTTACAAAAATGAAACCACTCCCTTGAATATCATCAACAAAATCAAGTGTAACACCCATTAAATAAAATATACTTTTAGAATCAATAACTATATTAATCCCATCTACGACCATTTTTCTGTCGCTTTCTTCATAATTATTATCAAGACCTAAACGATAAATCATACCAGAACACCCACCACTGCGAGCGGCAAAACGTAAAGAAAAATCGTCCGGTACATTGTTTTCTTCCATAAATTCTTTGATTTTTTCCATCGCAAGAGATGTAATCATTAAATAATCTTCTTCGGTAGCACCTTCAATCTTTGTGTCAATTTTTATCCCTTCAAATTCTTTTTCAATTGTTGGATTGTATGCCTCAGGTGTAATTTTTTCCATTTATTTATTCCTTATTGATATTTTAAAAATTAGTTAGAACTAAATACTATAAACGAATTAATAATGAGAAATTGTAAAGTAAAAAAAAGAAAACAATAAATAATGGTAAAATACAATAATTTTTTACTTACAACTTCCTAAATTTAGGTTAAACTAAAATATTAAAGAAAATATTAAAGAATTTATATATAAAACTATAATTTTAGCAGCAGTGAGTTTACTTATTACATTAAGTGCTTACGCACAAAAACCAAATAATGAGGTAGATATGAATGAAAAATCGATCTATGATTTCAAAGTCAAATCAATTGATGGGAATGAAATCAAAATGGAGGACTATAAAGGTAAAGTTTTGCTAATTGTAAATGTGGCAAGTCAATGTGGGTTTACTCCACAGTATGAAGGGCTTGAACTACTTTACAAAAAATACAAAGAGCAAGGCTTTGTAGTGTTGGGCTTCCCTTGCAATCAATTTGCTGGTCAAGAACCCGGGACAGATATGGAAATAAAAAATTTCTGTTCTACTAAATACAACGTAACTTTTCCAATGTTTTCAAAAATTGAAGTAAATGGAGATAATACTAATCCTCTTTATGTTTATTTAAAGCAAAAAGCGCCTGGTGTATTATCTACAAAGGATATTAAGTGGAATTTTACGAAATTTTTAATTGATAAAAATGGAAATGTAATTGAACGTTTTGCGCCTGCAACTACACCTGATGCAATTGATGAACACATAGCTAAACTCCTTAAAAAATAATATAAAAGAATATAAATGGTTGATTACGAACTTCACTCGGCATGACTTTTTGGCAAGTTTTAAAGCTGAGTGAAGTTTCTATTCATTTTTTTATTAATCAATTCTTGTTATTTTATTTCCATAAAGTGAATGTTTTAATTTGTAATTTGTCAGATTAAATATTTATGCTATGGATTTGAACAAAATAATTCAACATCTTACCTTTTTACTTTGGGTTGCAATGAATAAACCCAAAATTAAAGATATAAGCAAATTAACAGGTCTTAAATCAATTGAGATAATGAAATGGAAAAAAGAAAACTTGTGGGAGGATAATTTTGATAAAACATATCAAGGAATAAATCAAATGGTTGAAAAAGCGGCATATTTCAAAGATACACCGATGAATTATTTAGTGGAGTTTGTGAACAAAGTCTTAAAGAAGTTTGATGAAATTAAAGGTAACGTTGAAGAGATGACGTTGGAAGAATTACTTAAAACTACTCAAACGCTTTCTCGTGCTGTTCAACCTTTCATTAAATTAACTTCTGTTTTAAGTAATGGAGCAAATTACTCAAAAGAAGATAAAGAATTGATAAAAAATCTATCGCAAAATAAAACAATTAGAGAACTTACACAAAATCTTTTAATTCAAATTTCTGGTTTAGAAAAAGAAAATAATTCGTAATTTTACATTTTCTTTGCTTGTAATAATTATTGAATACAAAAGATGAACAGTTACATTGAACCTTTAAATGAAATATATTGCAAAAATGCAAATACAGATAATGCTTTTTGGGAAAAGAAGTATATGAGAAATCAATTTGAATTTTTTGGAATAAGAACTCCTATTAGAGCCGAATTCAATAAAACTTTCTTTAAACAATACAAGCTGCCAGTTCAAAATGAAATAAAAAACATAGTATATGAATTATGGAATTTACCTCAAAGGGAATTTCAATATTTTGCTCTTGACCTTTTATTTAAATCCGAAAAAATTTGGGATAAAAATTTTATTGAAATTTTTGAAAATATAATAGTTCAAAAATCTTGGTGGGATACAGTTGATTATATTGCAGCACGATTAATTGGCGATTATTTCCTTAAATATCCTGAAAATATATTAAAATATACCGAAAAATGGATGAACTCACAAAATATTTGGTTGCAAAGGTCTGCCTTGCTTTTTCAATTAAAATATAAGAAGAATACTAATTTTGATTTATTAACTCAGTATATTATAAAATTGAAAGAATCAAATGAATTTTTTATACAAAAAGCAATTGGTTGGATTTTGCGAGAATATTCAAAAGTAGAGCCTGAAAAGGTATGGCGATTTGCTTCAACGGTTAAACTAAAGCCATTAAGCGAAAGAGAAGCAAAGCGAATAATCCAAAAAAAATTTCCTGCAATTGCAATTGAATCTTAAATATTTTTCTTATGAGTATTTTTCAGAGTTATTAAATTTAAAATCTTGATAAATGAAAAGAAGTTGTTAAATTTGTATATTCAAAAAGAGAAAATTTATGGAAATTAAATTTAATGAGCAAGAATTACAAGAAATAGAACAAATAAAGTCTAAATATCCAACTGAACAATCTGCTTTGATGGGAGTTTTATGGATTGCCCAAAGAAAATTTGGTTGGATTTCAAATGATGTAATATTATATATTGCAGACTTATTGCATTTACCTCCTGCACATGTTGAAGGTGTGGTTAAGTTCTATACAATGTATTTCAAAAAGCCTATGGGGAAATATCATATACAAGTTTGTACAAATGTTTCTTGTATGTTACGTGGAGGAGAACAAATCTTTCATTTTGTTAAAGATAAATTAAAAATTGGAAATATGGAAGTTACGCCTGATGGTAAATTTTCATTGGAAGAAGTTGAATGTATGGGAGCTTGTGGTGGTGCTCCAATGATTGCTATTAATGAAGATTATTATGAAAATATTAATATTGAAAAAGTGGAACAGATTTTAAATAAATTGGATTAACTTTATTTTTAATGATTAAATTAACATAAAACTTAATGAAATTTGTAACTTTTTTGCCGATATATTCGTTTATATTTTAAGAATTATTTTTAGGTTAAAAATACAAATTGATGACAAAGAAAAATATATTGCTTTACTTGTATTTGCCTGTTGCATTATTTTCGTTAGTAAATATAATATTTAGATTGCATTTTGAAAATACTCTGGGGTTAAATCCAAGTAGAATTTTTCATAATGGTGAGATATGGAGATTAATTACTTTTCCATTAGTGGATTTATCTCTTACAAATATTTTAATAATGCTTGTAAGTTTGTTCCTTTTTCTACCTCAACTTGATAAATACTTTGCCAAATTATTATTAATTACTTTTTTTTGCTTGATAATTGTTTTACAAGGGGCTTTATTTACTATTATGTTCTGGGGTATGAACATAAGCTTTACAGGTGTTGCCTCAATATTAGCTTTTATTTTAACTATTACAGGTTCGCTTATTCCAAAAGAAAAGGTCTTGTTTAAACAACATAAATTAGGTAATAATTTACAAGCAATATTAATTTTATCACTACTTTTAATTTCTTCAAAATTTGAATTAATATTCAATAATCAAAACAGTCAAGCACAAACAGCCTTTTTCCCGATTATTTTTGGTGTATTGGTGGGTTATATGTTTTATTTTCAAATCTATTTCTTTAAAAAATATTATATACCAAAGAAAAGAACAAAATCATTAGAAGAAATTACTCAAATTTTGACGCAAGCAAGAGAATCTGTTCAAAAATTAGAAACCAGTTTAGTAAATAAATCTGTAACAACCCAAAAATTTGCTAATTACTATGAAAACCAAAGACAAAATAATTTATATCAACTTTCTGATGATCCTGAACACAATGAAGATATTTTAAATAAAATTTTAGATAAAATTATTGCGGAAGGGAAAGATGCTTTAACACAACAAGAAAAAAAAATATTGAAAGAATTATCTCGAAAAATATAAGAAAAAACAGGCTATCCCAAAAAGATAGCCTGTTTTTTTTGAGGTATAAAATTTAAAGTAAAATTTATATTTTGTAGCTAATTCTAAATGTAGTATAACGTGGAATATAAGTACCACCAAAGATTTCGTAATGTTTTCTATCCAATAAATTGTTAATATTTAATCCTAAATCAAGATTTTTGATTAAATAGCAACCAACATTTAAATTAACAAGTGCATAAGCCGGCACATACCCTACATAAGTTCCTGCTAACCAATCAAATCCTTGTGTATAAGAGAAATTGATGTTTGCATCAAAAATATCCTTTTTCTCATAAGAAAGACCAATTTGATATTTATTTGGAGTAGTATTTGGAAGAATTTGTTGATATTGATTAGCACGCACAACATCGAAATTATAATTAGAATAACCCAAATCTAAATACATTTCATTAGTTAGGAAGTAAGTAAGTTGTAATTCTATTCCCCATTGATTTACTTGTCCAATATTGGTATTTGAAACTACAAAAGTAGGAACTCCATTATAATCAGAAAGACGAAGTCTATCTCTTGGAGATAAAGCATTATAAATCATATTTTCCACTAAACTTGTATATTGTTGTAAATTTTGAGGTAATTGTGGTGTCCATTGAGGAATATCAGGATTAACTCGTGGTAAAAAATTAGTAATAAAATCACTTAATTTGTTATAATATAAGTTAGCAGATATTTTGAACTTATCAAAGAAAACACCATCATATCCAAGTTCTAATCCAATATTCTTTTCGACTGTTAAATTAGCATTACCAACCGCTTTTGCGTTCATAGCATTTAACCCAAAATTTAAATTAGGATTAGTTCCAGTAAGGGTAGTTAAGGTATCATTAATTTGTTTCTGGACAGCACTAAAATTCACAGGTTTGCCTGTTTTCGGGTCAAAAGCAGGAGCATCGGGTGTCAATCTGTATAAATCAGAATAATTTGGTCTTTGGAAAGAACGTCCAGCAGAAATTCTGATTTTTTGATTTGTTATTGGAGAAAATACAACAGCAAAACGTGGCGAAAATTGTGTAGAATGAATACTTGCTAAATCAACTCTTGCAGAAGTTATAAAATCAAAATATGAATTTGCTTTATAATCAACTTGACCGTAAACTCCTGTATAATTAGCATCTACATCAAAAGGAATTGACGTGCCATAAGTTCTAATAAATTGGAATTCTTGGCTTGCACCAGCCACAAAGTTGAGTTTTTCATTAAATACATAATTATACTGTCCTTCCACAAAAATATCTTTTGAGTTATCAAGTAGAGGTGCACCAGGAACCATTAACCACATAGTATCAAGAGTATGCCTTTGCATATAGTAAGCTTGAAAATGTAAGTCTGATGAATTGAAGGTAATTCTTGCATAAGGTCTTTCTACATCTTTAACAAAGGTTCTTCCTAAACCAAATACAAACATTTCATTTGTGTTTCTGGAATAACCTAATTCAGCGGTAATCTGCTTACTATTACTTAAATCATAATCCATTCGGAAAGTACCATAGTTAGATTGAGTATTTCTATCATCTTCTGTTAAAGTCTTTTTTTCAAGGGGAAGTCCCGGATATTCTAGAAATTGCACAGAATCACGACGATTAGACCAATTAAGTCTTTGTGAATGTCCTACTGAAATCTTATAACTTAAATCTTCACCTAATAATCCAGCATAACGTGCATCTAATCGCAAAGTTTTATAATCACCGGCAAGCACACTTGCTTTGGCTCCTAAAACTTCCTTAGGAGAATAGGAAGTTAAATTCAAAACGCCATTGAACGCATTAGCTCCATATAAAGCCGTTGAAGGACCACGAACAAATTCAATTCTTGAAAACTCATCTAAAGGAAGTGAGAAGGAATTCCATTCTTGTGCGCCTAAAAGGGGCATAGCTGCATCTCTACCATCTTGTAAAACTAAAATTCTGCGATTTAAGCCTCCATTGAATCCTCTTGTATTTACAATAAAGTCGGATGCTCCATTTTGTAAAATATCAACTCCAATATTGTCCTGAAAAGCTTGTGCTATTTGACCTGTTCGTGCCGCTTCTCTAATTTCTTCTGGGTTCTTTGCATATATTGCCGCAGGTGATTGTGTAATCTTTTGTGCCATTTTTGATGCACTATATACTACTAAATCCTTAAACAAATAATTCTTTGGCTCTAAACTTATTTCCAAACTCTTATTTAGATAATCATTTGGTATTATTTTAATAGTTTTTGTTTGAAATGTTTCAGAATATATTTTTAAGGTTAAAGGTAAATTTTTCTCTATATTAAAACTAAAATCGCCATTTTTATTAGCGCTGATACTTTTATTTGTTTCTACTATTAAAACAATTGCACTTTGGATTGGTTTAGAATTTTCTCCTGAAATTATTCTTCCAGAAACTAATGTGGCGTAGGAATATGTAGTAAGAGAAAAAAGCATCAATAATGTAAAAATAAATTTATTCATACTTATACCATATTAAATAAAGAAAATGTCTTGACGAATAATATGAGAAAAAATTTATCTGAACTTCAAATATATTAAACTAAAAAATTAATTAGGTGAATATAAATTTTTACTTATTAAGTAATTTCTTTATAATTTTGTAAAAAGTAGAAAAACAAATGACAAAAATACAGGCATTATTTCATTCAACGAGACCCAAAACATTACCAGCGAGTTTATCGCCAGTTTTAATTGGAGGTTCTATTGCTTATTACTATGGGAAATTTGATTGGTTCCTATTTATCATTGTGTCTTTGTGTGCAATACTAATTCAAATATCGACAAACTATATTAATGAGATATATGATTATAAAAAAGGTGCCGACAATGAGCAACGTCAAGGACCTCAACGTTCAGTAGCGGCTGGGTTAATATCACTGAATTTAATGACAAAGATTTCATCTGTAATTATTATAATTACGTTTCTTTTAGGCTTAATATTAGTTCAACAGTCCGGATTGATAATTTTAATAATAGGAATTTTAAGTTTATTGTTTGCTTGGGCTTATACTGGGGGTCCTTATCCACTTGCATATAATGGTTTAGCAGAACCTATGGTATTCATTTTTTTTGGATTAATTGCGGTGAATGGGACTGTTTTTGTTTTTATTCATTCAATTACGTGGATTAGCTTTATTGCGTCGTTAATGCCTGCATTTCTTTCTACGACTTTATTAATGGTGAACAATATTAGAGATGCCGCAACTGATTTAAAAGCGAAAAAATATACTCTTGCTGTGAAACTTGGGCAAGTTCGTTCTCGCCGTTTATATTTTATTTTGCATTTAATTAATTTATTTGTTCCTTTTGCTATAACAATTTATTCTTCAAATCTTTTCTTTTTATTGCCTTTGCTTTCTATTCCATTGAATATACAAGCGGCACGGCTAATTTACATAAAAGAAGGCAAAGAATTAAATAAAGTTTTAGCTTTAAATGGAGTTTTAATAATGATTAATGGCTTATTAACGTCAATAAGTTTTGTAATAAGTAAATAATTTTTTAATAAATAATTTTTTAATAAATAATTTTTTAATAAATAATTTTAGAATTAATCAACTTACCATTAGAATTATGCTTAATGTAAATAATATTTCAATTTATTTTTCGGGAGTTCCTTTATTTAATGATATAAGTTTTTCGGTCAATAAAAACGATAGAGTTGGATTAATCGGGCGTAATGGAAGCGGAAAAACAACCTTGCTGAATATTATAGCAGGAACAAGGATACCAGATAGCGGGACAATTTCATTTTCCAAATCATATAAAATTGGTTTTTTGCCGCAGGAACTTAATATCCAATCTAACAGATCTGTTTTTGAAGAAGTGCAATCATCTTTAAAAGAATTAGAAGCCATTAAGCAACAAATCCAATTTTATGAAGAAAATCTAAGTCAAGAAACTGATGAAAAAGCAATATTGACATATTCTGAAAAAATCAATGAATTGCATTATCGGTTTGATATACTTGGGGGAAACTCAATTGAATCTGAAATTGAACAAACATTAACAGGATTAGGATTTATAAGAGAAGAGTTTTCTAAACCGATGGAAACTTTTAGTGGTGGTTGGAGAATGCGTGTAGAACTTGCCAAAATATTGTTAGCAAAGCCTGATTTAATAATGTTAGATGAACCTACAAATCATTTGGATATTGAATCTTTAATTTGGTTAGAAAAATTTCTTTCAAATTATTTTGGAAGTGTTATTTTAGTTTCTCATGATACTAAATTTTTAAACAATGTAACCAATCGCACAATTGAAATTTCTAATAAAAGAGTATATGATTTTAAGTTGCAATATTATAGATATTTAGAACTTCGGGAAAAGCAGATTGAAGAACAAAAATCTGCTTTTAATACGCAGCAAAAAGAAATTGAACGTATTGAAAAATTTATATCTAAATTCCGATATAAAGCAACACTTGCTTCCAGAGTGCAATCCCGGATTAAACAATTAGAAAAAATTGACCGTATTGAAATAGATGAACCTGATTTAAATAATATAGAACTTAGATTTCCTCCTGTGGAAAAGTCTTCTTTAAATATTTGTGAAGCAATTAATCTTTCAAAATTTTATGATTCCAAATTAGTTTTAAATGAATTAAATTTTCAAATTCATCGTGGCGATAAAATTGCTTTTGTAGGTAAGAATGGTGAAGGTAAAACTACATTAGCAAAGATATTAGCAATGAAAGAAAGCTACTCTGGTAAATTGTATTATGGGAATTATTTGCAATTTCAATATTTTTCTCAGATGATTTACGAAGATATAGATTTAAGTAAATCTATACTAAACGAAGTAGAAAGTGTAGCAGTAAATAAAACACAAGAGCAAGTTAGGAATATTCTTGGTGCTTTTTTGTTTCAAGGTGATGATGTTCATAAAAAAATTAAAGTGCTTTCTGGTGGGGAGAAATCACGAGTTGCTCTTGCTAAAATTGTTGTGCTACCGACAAATTTTCTAATTATGGACGAGCCGACTAACCATTTAGATATATTTTCCAAAGCGGTATTAAAAGATGCTTTAATGAATTACGATGGTACTTTAATCATTGTTTCGCATGATAGAGAATTCCTTACAGGTCTTACTGAACAAGTTTGGGAAATCAAAAATCACAAACTCAATATTTTCTTAGGCGATATTAATGACTATTTAGAGAAAAACGACCTTTTTATTTCATCTAATTATTCACCATTAAAAGAAGTTATTCAAGAGCAAACCCCTTTATCCGATGTAAAGGAACAAATCAATACTTATGAAATACGAAAATCTTTGAATAGGGAAATTGAAAAAATTCAGAAAAATATTGTTAAAGTTGAACAAGAAATACAAGTGATTGAAGCAAAAATTAAGGATTTTGAAACACAATCGGATAATCCTGATTTTTTTAATGATATTGAAAATTATTTAAAATTACAGCAAGTTTATACACAAAATAAAGAAAAATTAAACGAGTTGTATTTAAGTTGGGAAACAGAACATCAACTTTTAGAAGAAAAGAATAACGATTTAAATAATTTAACTTAATAAAATTATTCTTCTTTTTGGAATGGGAAAGAAATAAATACATTTGTACCGTTCCCTTCACTACTTTGAATTGTAAAAGAGCCGTTATGTAATTCGGTTAATCTTTTAGCAATAATCAATCCTAAACCAACGCCTTGTTGTTCAAAAACATCACGCTCAAATTGCATTAAAGCGCCGATATTGTCAATTTGTTGTCGAGACATACCGCGTCCTTGGTCCGTAATTTTAATGTTAAATAGGTCGTTATTAATATTAGCTTCAATTTTAACTTCATTGTTCATATTTGAGAATTTAAAAGCATTATCAGTAATTTCTTCAATAATTTTATGAAAGCTTTCGGAAGAAATAGCAATAGAAATATCATTAACTTCAGCATCGACCAACAAATCGTTAGGGCGGTTATAACGGACACTAACAAAAGCGGCAATATCATAAAGCATTGCCGCTGGTTCAATTGTTTTTTGTGTTAATAATTGGGCAGAACGTTCTTTGCTTGATGCAATTGTTTCAATTCTACTATAAATCAGATAATTTTCAGTAATTTTAAGCAATCTTTTCGATGAATCTATAATATCAGTTGCAAGTTCTTTAATTTCGTCAGGTAAAAGTTTTTCGGGATTATTTTGCAAGAATTTTGCTGAACCCATAACTTGATTTAAAACTGTACGAAATTCATGAGGTAAAACTTGTGTAACGGATTTGCTTACTTCTTGTACTTTTTCTTCTAAAACTTTTTCTTGCAAAGATGACTTTTGCAATTGAGCAGTAATTGAGGTTATAAGTTCGTCTCGGGAATATGGTTTTACTAAAAAATCATCAGCGCCAAGTTGCATTCCGACTCTAATATTTTGCCGTTCTGTAAAAGCAGTAAGAAAAATAAAAGGAATACGAGCAGTATTTGGATTTTCTCGTATTGCTTTTAATACTCCATACCCATCAAGTCGGGGCATAGAAATATCACATAAAATCAAATCAGGTTTTTTTTCTTCTGCTAATTCCAAACCTTCAATTCCATCACGTGCCGTTATGACATCGTACCCTTCAAAATTTAACAAAGTACGTGTAGATTCTAATATAAAAGAAGCATCATCTATAACTAAAATTGATTTCATTTACTATTTAATAAATATTTAAACATTAATACATATAAATTTAAAAAATTACACATTCTATTTTTCAAATTTACAGAATTTTTATGAAACTTGTGTTTCTTTTTATATTATTTTCCTTTTTAAAGGCAAATTAATTGTTGATAGATTTTGGTCATCTCGTCCAAAAGTATCAAAAGAAACTTGACCATTCATAATTCTAATCTTTGAAGCAGCTTTTGCAAATCTAAATATTACTTCTTCTTTATCATCTTTTAAAATATCAATAATATCGTCCATTGATTCTTTATATAAAGATATTAAATCAGAGACAAAAGGATTAGGTGGTGCTAAAATCTGTAAACTAACTGTGCCATCAAAATCATTAATTTCAATTGAAAAATCAACTTGTTGATTGGTTAGACCTTCGGTTAAAGCTGATATTATTTCATATAGAGAGCGAATAAGATGTTTTTCGCTAATTTGCAAAGTAATATGTTCTAAATTATCAGGAGAAGATATTTTAATATTATTTTCTTCTAATTGTTTTTGGATTTCATGAATTACTTTGCTAAATTTAACATTATCCAGATTTACTTCTGAATTAGTTCCTTGCAAAGCAACATCAACGAAATCGGAAACGAAAGAGAAAATTTCCTCACTACTTTCTTCGGCTAATTTAATATAATTAGAAAGTTCCTCTTCGTTATCATAAAATTTTTCATTTAAAAGCTGCAAATAACCAAGTACCCCAGTAAGTGAGTTCCTAAGTTGATGGCTTGCATTAATCATAAACATAGTTTTGGCTTCATTGGCTTCTTGTGCTACATAACTTGCTAAATGTATCTGTCTTGAACGTAATTCAGCTTCTTCTTCTGCTTTCTTTTCTAATGTAACATCTCTTCCAATTACATAAGCCAATCCATCGTCTTTGGATATTGTTAAGCTCCAATTTACCCATATTTCGCTTTTGTCTTTCTTCTTCATTCTTACATCAATTCTTTGTAAAGTTTCGTCTGTGTTTTCGTTTAGTATTTCTTGGAAATTATTTTTTTCTTTTTCATTAGTAAATAAGTCAAAAATTGAATTTCCAATCAATTCATTTGGCAGTAATCCAAATATTTTTTCGGAAGCTGGGTTCATTGAACGCCAAATACCGGTTAAATCCATAGCGGCAATAATATCTTGTGTGTTTTCTATAATTCTACGTTGTGAACGTGTCATTCGTTCTGCTAAATCTAATGCTCTGCCACGGCTTGTGATTACCGATAAAATAAATCCAAATAAAACTAAGCTAAGTATTAATGAAATACCTAAAGCTAAATAGGGCATATATTGTTGTAATGCTCCACCGAAATTTTTCACAGTATAGAATTTTAATTCTATTTCTTTATCTGCTATTTTGAAAATAACGGAACTTGAAAGTGATGGTGTAAATGTAGAAAGTGAATGAGCATTGCTTGAAGAAAAAATTAAATTTGATTGTCCGTTTCGTTTTTCAAAGAACTGGAAAATAATAGAAGAATCAGTTGGAAAAACAGTTCTATTCAAAGAAGAGCCGCCAGCAAGAGATTCCTCAAAGAATGCTTTTACATCAATTTCCATTCCAAGGGCACCTTGAAAAGATTGTTTTCGTTCCTCTAATGTTTCTAATTTTGCATTTTTAGGATAAATCGGAGAAAATAGGAAAGTAGTTAAAGTATTTTTATGGATTGGGAATTTTATAAAATCACTTGCAACTAATTCGTTGTTGTCTAATGCCTTTTCAAAAGCTGTTTTCAATTCAGGGATAGTTGCAATATCAAACCCCAGTAATTTATCTTGATAATTAGAAAATGGCACCATCATTTGTACAGCATAATAAAAAGGTCGGTCTCCTGCTGGGTTAATTTGATAATCATAATAACCAATTGATTGTGAATTATAAATAAATTGACCTTTTTGTGCATTATTTACAGGCAATATATATGAAATTGAGACAATTGAATTATAAGTTTTAGTTGGGACTGTGCCATAAATTTCAAAATAATCTCGAACAACTTGTGGAACTATATCATAAAGACCACGCATTGAATTTAAAATTTCTGTTTCTGTTTGTAATAAATTATTTAATCTTGTATCTACTGATTGTATAGCCTTTTCAAATTCTGTTCTACGGCTATTTTCGACATTAGATTTTGTGCTTCTAAAAACGAAATAACTAATCATTAAGAAAATGACTAAAATTATATAAGCCGGATAAGTTTTTGAAAAGCTATAGATTGAAATTTGTTTCTTTGCACTTTCTTTAAGTATTTGCTCAAAACTTTTGTTATTATTTTCATTCATAAAGACCTCCATTATTACAAGGCATTTAAAATAGATTCAACATCAGGGACAAAAGTAGAAGTATTTACTGGTTTTGATATATAGCCATCAAAACCTGCTTTGAGGAATTTATCTCTGTCATTAGAGCCAGCAAATCCTGTGATAGCTATTATTTTCTTTTGTTTATAATCAGGAATTTCTCTAATATATTGAATTAATTCTGTGCCGTTCATATCAGGGAGGAGGATGTCCATTATAATTCCTATGGCAGTGTTTGATTTGAGCCAATCCAGAGCTGAACGACCATTTTCAAAATCAAATACCTCGTAGCCCGATTTCTTTAATAACAAAGCAAATAGTTTCCGATTGGGAGTATTATCCTCAATTATGCAAATAGGTTTTGAAGTTTCCATATTGTTTCTATAATTTATAAGTGTTTTACAATTTTTATATTTTTCAAAAATAATAATAATAAATGGTTCACATAGAAATTTTATTTCATACGTTCAACCATAATTTCTAATCTACGATTTTTGGAACGATTTGCTTCACTTGTATTGGGAACAAGTGGCACAAGTGCCCCTCTACCACGTGATATTATACGACCACTTGGAACACCTTTGTTCCTTAATTCTTGCATAGCTGCTGTTGCACGCTCAGTTGAAATTTTATTTTGGATATCACGAGTTCCACGGTCATCAGTATGACCTTCAACTATTACCCTGTATCCAGGATTTTGCTTTAAGAAATCTGCAACTGCACTGAGGTATTCTTTCATTTCTTTTGATAAAATCGTATTGTTTATATTTTTACCAAATTCAAAGTTTATATTTTTATTTGGCATAATAATAATTTGCTTTTTCTGTTCAAGAGGTTTCGTTTCAGGGACTTTTACCTCTAATGATGAAATTTCAGAAGTATCTGGCACAATTTTAGATATTTTAGGAATTTCAAAATAACTTAAATCAGCACTTTCGATGGAACTTTCATGAAAGCCAGAGAAATAAACTCCATTTTCTCTTGCAACAGAAGCAAGGAATGCAGGCGGTTCAACATAATTTGGGTTAAAAGGTAATGTATCTATTTGTCTTTTATCAGAACCAATTTTTACTATTATTCCGATTTGCAATGAAATTCCATTATAATTTGAACCCCAATCTGATAACAAATTAGTTCCACCATTTAATAAGATATAAGTTGAGAAACTTGAACGAGCATATTTAGAAATACTTGCTGAAAAGAAATCATAACCAAAACCGATATTTAAACCTCCACGAAAATTGACTGCGGAGTAATCTATTTTTCTCTTTTCTTGAATTATTTCTGGATTGTGAAAACTTTTTAATTGGTCAGCAAAAGCATTTAGAGGTATTGAAAAATCAAATCCTGAAAACCAATATAATCCACTTAAAAAGTTTAAGTCAAATCTTACTGCTGGCGAGATTGTTATATAATTATATGTCGTTTGATTTTCGTATGTTGTCTGCAAACTATCATTAGCATTTAAACTTGTTTTAGATATTTTATAATCGATTAAACTAATTTTTAAATTGATACCCCATTGATTTTCTTTCTTTTTCCATTCACTAAAAATTCCAAGATTATAGCCCCAGCCTATTCCTCCTGAGTAATTTAATATATTATTAAATTGTTCCCAGCCGGGGAATATATTTTCAGGTACAATTAATTTCCCAAAATAAAAGTTAGTTTGTGGAGTTAAACCAAAAAAAGGTCCAAACCACCAGTCGCCCGGCGTTCTGTTTATTAACAAAGTATCTTTTTGACTTGTTATTTCTATATCACGCAACGTTGCATCAATCAATTGCGATTTTATATCTAATGGTGTTAGGCTGACCATTATAATTAATATTAACAATATGTACTTTTTTTCTTTTAACATTAAAGTTTATCTAAATATTTGAAACTTTCTAATTTGTTTACTGTTGCCAGAATTTACAATTAAAAAGTATGTGCCTATGGGGAAATCCTTTATATTGATTGTTTTCTCGTAATATCCTTTCTCAAAATTTTCGGCAGACATTGTTCTTAATATGTTGCCATTTATATTGCAAAATTGTATATTTAAACTTAAATTATATTCAATTTTCATTCCAATTTTTAAATTATTAGAATTATTTTCAATAATTTGCATATTAAAATCATTTTTTTGAACAAACTCAATATTTGGCTTATCTGCTTTTTGGCATTGATAATCAACTTCAATTATTTTGCTTTGTAAAATTGGATAAAAATTATCTTTTGGTATAATTTCAATATACGCAAATTCAATGGAATCGGTATTTATATTGTAATACAAAGTTCTCAATTTTAAAAATGCAAAATCTTCATTTGCAAAATTATACATTTTATTGATAGTAAGAATGATTTTTTTTGTTTGAAAATCAAATGAATATTTATTTGTGTCAATAATATCAATTAGACTTGCAGGTAATTGAATCTTATTAATGATATTCCAAACACCTAATTTTGAAAGTGTGTCTTTATAGTTACTTTGCACTTGTATTTTTAAATCGAATAATTCTCCGGGTGAAAAATTCGTTTTTAGCAAATTAAAAGAAAAATAAACTTTTTGCAAGCAAGTAAAATCAAGGACTTGGCTTTCTTCATTAAATTGATAATTTTTCCATACACGGAAACCGTTATTTCTACCAGCAGTTAATAAACTATCGCCTGTTTTAGTAAAATCACAGGAAAGTAGAGCATAAGGTTCTTTGATTTGAGAAACAAAAACATTATTATTCCATATATTTAATGTGCTATCCAAAGATGCCGCAATTAAGTCATTCCTAATTTGATTAAATTTAATTTCACGAATAGAAGATTGGAACGAAGGTTCTAAATTTGTTATATTATTATTTGTTGTATTGAGAAATTTTAATGTGTTTGATGCTCCGCCAAAAGAGATGTAGTTTTTATTAGATAAATAAGAAATTGCATAAATAGGAGAACTATCTACTTTGTAAACCTTTTCTGAGCTTATAGTTCCGGTTGAAGTAATAATTTTGCCATTATAAGTGGCAATTGCCAATTCATCTCCTAATGGAGAATAGCGAATTGAATAAGAATTACCATAATCACTATTTGAGTAAAGTCTTAAACTGATAGGAATTGGCAATAAAAATGTTGCCCGGAAAATCGCCATATTATTATCATTGGAAACTACAGCGAATTGATTATCAGTCGGGTGAACATCAATTTTACGAATGAAATCGCCAATTGTATAAAAGATACTCCAAGTTTTATTTGTTCTATTCCAAATATAATTTACATTTTGTTCAGCAAAAATTATTTTATCATTGCTATGAAAAAATTTAGTATCATAAGAGTAACTTAATGTATTCAATTTTAATGAATCTATACATTGTCTTTTCGCAATATCCCAGACTTTAATGTAAGAATCGCTGCTTAAAGTTAATATAAATTTTCCATCATCGGAAAAACTTGCTGAACGAATTTCGCCGTTATGTGCAAAAGGTTCGTCCCAAATTAGTTGTGGAGGAGTGATTGATTCTTTTTTAGCTTTGAATTTCATATTGATTTTAAGTGTAAAAGGAATTTGCCATTTAAATTCATCAATCAAGCTGTCTGTAATAAAAGACCAAGTTCTTCCAGAATCTAAAGAATAATATAAACTTAATTTGTTAGCAGGAGATGTATTTTTGAAAGTTATAGTTTCACCAATGAAAAGCGTATCAATTTTATTTTCAATTTGAAATAATTGTCCGTAAGCCATGCACTTCAAAAAAAAAAGGAACAAAACAAAAGCGGCAGCACTTCTCATTTTCTGTTCCTTGTTAAAAAGAATGGTACCATAGAACGGGAAATTTCAACAGAGTTATCATCAATTGGATAAGCGATTAAAATAAATTGATAGTAACCATCTGCAACCCAAGGAGGTGGGTTATAAGTTGAAGTATAAATGCCTTTATCAAGTTTTAGATTATTTAACACTTCATTGTTTTTTTCTTGTACCGAAAGTTCTTCAACTTTTTTACCTACTTCATCAATAATATATCCTGTCATATAACAATTGTCATCAACTTTAAATTGTATTGTTGGACGTTTTTCGCCGGATGGTTCAATTATTTTAGCTTCCACAATTACTGCATTTGGAATTGGGAGGCAAGCTTCTGCCAGCAAAGAATCTGCCCCTAAATTTCCTTGTATATCATATATATTTGCATACAAGCGGTAACAATATTGAGCACCACGAAATTGGACACTATCGGGCAAATAACCATAGAATTGGTCTATTAAACTATTTCCTTTGGATAACATTTCTTGATTATAATACGGGGAACTGGTTTCCCAAGAATAAATTGTGTCGTATTGTAAAGTATTTGTACTTAATGTAGAACTTGGACGAAAGGCTTTGGTTATTTTAAAACCTTTTATTCCATATTCTTTTTCCATTGTCCAATCTATTGTTAATTTTTTATCAGTTGTATATATAACGTGAAAATTTTTCAGAATATTTTGAACAATTGGGTTATTATCTACATAAAATGTTGCTTGCTTTGTTGTGCCGTCATTTAATTCAACATTGTCATCAGTGTAGTACCAAACAATAGAATTATCAATAATAGAATCTTGACTTCTTTTATAAGCAATTGCTTGATAGTAATTTTCAGGTTTTACCCATTCTATATTTGATGGAATAAATCGTCCATCTGTTGCCGTAATTACATAATGACCGAGTAAAATATCTTTCTGAAATGGGATTGTATCTGATTCTTGATATGTTGTAGGTCCAAGAATAGCTAAACTTAATGTATCTTTTAAAACAGTCTCTCTTGAAATATACCCATTTGCAGGTATGTTATTTCCTGTAACTATGCCTGGGTGCAAATCAGACTTTGTATTAAGTATGCTCAAACTACTGCTATCAAATTGGAAGATATTATTTGTAAAAGTAATGTGAAAAGTGCAGTTTGCAAAATAATACCAATCATCGGAAGTTCTATTCAATACAACATCAAATTCCAAAATATTATTAGCAGATTTAAATAAATTGACTATTTTCACATCAGCTGTATTTTCAATTTGTGCAAACATTTGCAAATTTGTAATAAGCAAAAAAAGGAATATGTATAAAAATGCTTTCAACTATTGTTTATTCCTATTATTCCAACTAATGTTAAAGTCACGTGTAGTAATTATACCGTCCATATCGTAATCATAGAGTAAATAACCTTTTTGAGATATCACATTCCAAACTTGTAAATAATCTTTCAATACAGTAAATGGATTAGCATAGTTCAACATTTGGGTTTCGCTTGAAGGGTCATTAATATAATATCCTGCTTTCATTGCAAAAATTCTTTGATTGTTTGAAACATCAACTAATTTTAATGCCGCAGTACCACCTAAAACAAAATCAGGTTGAGTAAAATCATATACTTCTGAGTTATTTGCGGGTCGTAATAATATAGGATTTAATGTCTTGATTGAAGCGTGATTTCTGTGAATTATAACAATATCGAAAGCAGAATCTTGATTTAATGGGTCAAAATCGTTCTTTGTTATTCTAATATTTGGATTTCCGAATATATCAACAATTTGACCATTATATTTTACTAAAAGCAATTTGTCAAATTTTACATTTGGGTTTGTTAAATTTCTAAATTCAAGGACAATCCAATCAACCACAGAATCAGGGACAGATTTAATTTGATTAAAATTAACATTATTAATTAATGAAAATGGGAATTCATTTGGATTTATTTTTGTTAATAAATTCCCTTGCATACCGTTCCATAAATCTGTTCTCATTAATCCGAGAGAATTTGCTTTATAAGATCCTTCTAATAAAACTTTTGCCTGAACAAAAATAGAAAGTGACGTGGATAATCCAATTGCGAAAGAACCACTTGTATTTAAGTTCGCCACATCTGAATATGCCCAATTGTATGGATTATCCATTAAAGGAGTATTCGAGGTTAAATCTTCATAATTGCCATTTTCCCAGTGTTGCAAAATTAAATCTGCAAAAGAACTTGCTAATGAATATGTTTCATCATAACTTTTATTAGGAGCATTTCGCCAACCATAGCCAAATTTAGCATTAAAACCTCCAAATACTTCATTCCCATTTGCATCGAACATATTTAAATCAATTGAACGCATTATTTTTGAATTTGATAAATCGTATTTTGGATAAGTGGTTGGTCTTATATCTAATAAAATATCTGTTACTCCATTGCTTGAAGCTAAATCGTTGAAATAAAAATAAGTATAGTTATTATGGAATAATACTTTTTCTCCTATATTAAAATTGTTCCGTCTGAAGCGACCAGCAATTTCCGATAGCAAACTATCACGGAATTCAGGATTATTCTTGCTTGCCAATGTTAATGTATCTTGATATGCGAATATTCTGCCGCCAACAATTAATGAATCATTGACTTGTACATTTTTTGTTAATATCAAACTATCAGTATTTAAAACTTGTAATCTACGTAAAGTTGAAGGATTTGAAGGTATTTCTCCCGTAGTTTGTATTGAACCAACTCCACGATAAGTAACATCTACATTGTTCTCAAATCTTGGCTCAAATGAAAGTGAAGCTCCTACAAACCTTTCAATTTCAGTTGAATCTTTCATTGTAAAATTTTCAGTAGATGAGTTGTTAAAATTTCCACGAGAAAGAGTAAGTTTTGAAGTTATTTCAAATCCCCCTGATTTAACATTGACACCTAATGGATTATCAATATTAAGTCGGGAGAATTTGCCATCAGCAATAATTTCTTGTGATTTTGTCTCATTTCGCATTATTAAATCTTTATTGCCAAGGTATTCTGATTTATTGGTATTTACTACTGCATCTTCTGCAATTACGTCGTTTGGATTTAATCCAATGTAAGAAGAAGCGAAAGATGCACTACTATCGAGAACAAGTGAATCACGTATAATAAGATGTTTGATAGTGCCGAAAACATCTTTATCATCGAGTATTACTTTCTTCCCGAGATTTTTAACTACAAGTTGCCCGTAAACTATATTTGGAACAGTATAATAGTTATTTGATACATTTTGCAATAATTCTACACGACCGTCAATTGTATCTTGTTTTATTACAACCTGTCCACTTTTGACTTTGATTGTTCCAAGATTATCAATTTTTCCGGTGCTATTAAGGGATTGGGACATCACCGAAGTGATGCCCAAAACCAAAATAACTATATGTAAAATTATCTTTCTCATATTTGTTTTAAAGTTACCTTCCTTATTTTATTGTAAATAAGGAAGGTAAAAGTTTTTAATTATTGACCAATTTCAATTATGCTATGGTTAACAATTGTTCCAGCATTTGTTAAATTAGCAACACCAAAACGTACTGGATTTGTGTATCCACCATTTAAAATGGAAGTTACATACAACCCGTTGATAGATTTACCCGTTGGGTCTGTTGTTTTAACGTTCCAGTTGTCAGCACTATTTGCAACGGAGTTGTTGTTATAGAAGCCAGCGGCAATACCGCCAAGAGTTCCACTTAATTGAGTTGTCAAAATAGCATTATCGCCATTATCTTCGTTACCAATAATCAATGCAGATTTTGGATAAGTTGTTCCATTATCGATTGTTATGGAGTTAGCAATATAAATTGTTCCAGTTTGTCCGTAATATGTTGCTTCTGGAGTAGTATTGTTTGTTGCAGATGTTCCATAAGCAGGACCAGCGATACCAGCATAAACAACTGCACGAATTAAAGTATTGTCAGTTGAACTTGGAACAACACCTTCATCCCAAGTACCAGGGTTTGTCCAACGTCCATTGTTGATTGCTATGAATTGCAATGGTTGAGATGTTAAAATAATGTTTGAACTTTTACCAAGTTCATAAGTTGTTCCACCGTTTGTTGGAGCGTCAAGTTTTAAACCTAATGATGTATTTGTTACTAAATCAACAAATCTTGGATCAGATGCACCACCGTTTGTTGCTAAACCTTGACCACCAGTAATTTTTTGCATTTGAGTTGCACCACTCCAAGTTTCAGCAAAACGCATCTTTGTTTCATCTCCATTGAAGGTCACATCCTTATCGCCTGACACATATCCTACTCTTAAATGAGAGATTACACCAGCAGTTCCTGAATAATCAACTGTAATACAACGTTTAATGTCTTTAGTTAAATCAAAATCTGCTTGGTTTGTTGGCAATGTATTTGGTTGTACACTTAATGCAAAATATGGAGTTGCGCCATCAGGAATTGTTCCGAAGGCAACTTTTGTTTGTGCATTATTTAAAGTGTAATCAGTAGAAGCTGTAAAGGTCCCACGCAATTTTACTTGTCCTTGTATGTATTGGTCATTAATTAATGATGCGTATGAAATCTTATTTCCACCAGTAACGTCAGTTACGAATGCATAATCAGTTGCACCACCAATTCCACAACTACTTGACATTACAATAGGTCCACCAGCAATTGATACAGTGCCACGTGAATAAACATCGCCGTTTGCAGTCTTAGTTCCAGTGCCTGAAAATACTAAATTACCATAATTATTACTTGCTGCGGCATCGCTTGTAAATTGCAATGTTTGAGCACCAGTACCTGTATAAGCAACAGTTGAAGTAGCATCAAATGTCATATTTGTATGTGATGCACTTGCGTTTGTAAAGGCGTTAGCAATTTCGAGATAAGAACTTGGTCCCATACTTAAGTTACCTGTTGCTGTTAAAGCCAATGTTCCATTGTTTACAAAGTGACCAGTTGAATTAAGAACTAAAGTAGCTCCTCCATCAACTGTAAATGAAACAGTAGGGTCAACTGCAAAAGTTCCTGTTCCAGTAGTAGTAAATGATTTACCAGAACCATTTGCGGTAATGTTCCCACTTGCTACTGATGCTCCGTTACCAACTGTAAAGTTATCAGCAGTAGTCAATGTTGCTGTTGATTGAACATTTAAGAAACCATCCAAAATCACATCGCCGTTTGTTGATTTACCACTTCCTGCTAAATCTAAGTTATTGTATCTATTAGTTCCTGCTGTACCTCCATTTTCTGGAAAGATAATTTGAGCAGAAGTTCCATCATAATAGAAAGTACCTGCGTAAGTTCTGTTCCCTGTTCCTGATGCAACAGCATAACCAACTCCAGGAGTTTGTAACTGTGCATAAGCTGGGAATGCTGTAGGACAGCCTGTTCCACTAACGTAAACCTTATCAGGAATTGTTTTTGTTCCACCTGAAACGAACAAATTCGTGTAGTACAAAGCTTGCACTGTTTGTCCACCCGATGTAGCTGCCCAATCGACAATACCATCAACCCTGTTTGTACTTGCATTACCAAGTTGAGCTGAACCATTGAAAGTTCCAGCTGTTGATTTCATCTTAATAACAGCCGTACAGGCACCAGCTGTATAAGTGCCATTTGTGTTATTAGTAAAGTTCTGAGAGTAAACATCCAAAGAACTTACTAAAAGAACTGCTAAGAGAACTATAGCAGTTGAAATTTTGTTAGTTAATTTCATAAAAGGATTCCTTTTAATTATTGCAATATTTATTGAATTATTTTGTTCATTTTGTTTTCATGTTTATAATAACGTTTGAACTACATTTATTTTCTACGTATAATTACTTAATTTTCAATATTTAAGTAGTTTAAAAAAAGAAAATTAAATTCTAACCATACAAAATTATGAATTTTTTTAATAATTAGCAAATATAAATTTACGTAATTTCATATTTTTTTAATATTTGTGAACATTTTTTCATTTTTTTTATTCTCCAATTTCTAGAATTCCTGAATTAATTATTTGGGATTCATTAATAACATTTTTCTTAACCTGTAAAGCATCAATTTGATTGATTTGCAAAATAGATGGAGAATAATTATGCAAATTTCCCCTAATAATCAACGAACTATTTGCAATTTTTGTGCCATCGTTTGTTAAATCAACATTTCCCAACCCGAGTGTTAAATTATTGGGTAAAATATTTATTATTTGAGAGTTACCAGTAATTCCGTTAAATTCTATGTAGCTAGCAGTATCAATATTATATAATCTATAATCATTTATAGAGTTTTGCAAATTATTGTTACCACCAACAATTAATCTTGCATTTGGATTTAAGGTAAAAGTACCGTTACCTGTTGAAGAATTTGCTGAATAAGTTTGTAAATTCAGTGTACCTTGTAAAATTGAAAGGTTGTTTTGCACCAATATATTATTATTGGCAAGTATTATATTATTGTTTGCACTACCGCTATTATTAATTACTAAATCATTAACTATATTTGGTAATCCCGAGCCATAGATTTGATTAGATTGACCATTATATTCATAATTTCCATTTGGATTGAAAATTCTGGCGGAATCAGTTAAAATACTACCTGTGTTACTGCCTAATGAGCTAATCCCTTGTGGTGAGCTAACTTTTAAAGTGGAGTAGTCAGCCATAGTGAAATATAAGCCCACAAGAGTGTGAATAGAAGTATTTAAAATACCTCTATCGGTAGGACTTGTCCCAAGTGCTGTTCCTTGGACATTTGCATTAACATCAAGTGAAATTTCGTGAGGTTGATTGGTACCATCTCCACCACCAATAACCACAGAATCCAAAGTATTATTAGGCCAAAGTCCAGCACCAAATATTGGTCCTGAATGGTTTGAATTATAAGTCCATGAATTTGGATCATCCCATAAACCGCTTTGACGGCTAAAGAAAATTCTACGGAAAGCGAATGGATTACCAAGTGTCCAATCTCCTGAAAATTCTGTACTATTGAAACTTGATGAAGTTAAAAAGTAATTCTGTACTGTGTCAATAGTAGGATTTAAATATTGCGTCCAAGTCCCGGGAGTTACTTCGCCTGATGGTCGCCAACGTCCTAATCTTGTATAATCTGTTTCATAGCCATAAACATCGCTATTTAGATAATAAAATTTTGCTTGTCCTTGGAAAGTTGCAGTAACAGAATCAATTTTCCAAAATCTTTTTAAATATTCAGCATTTGGAGATGACGAAATTTGTGAATGTCCACCTGGAAAACCACCTTTATCGCCCGGTGAAACTCTTGCTCCAAGTTTGCCAGTAGTGGTTACGGAAGTTAAAGTTAAATCCATTGGAGTATAATGGTCTGCGCTTTCATAAGAACCAATCGGATAAGTGTAATTAAGTGGTAAACCTGTTGAAGACAAATTACGAATTAGCATCCCACTTGTTTCAGATGTCCTAATATATCTATCAGAAGCATAGTTAGTGATTGCATTTATATTTGAATTTGTTATTGATAAATTGACCGAATCGTTAAGTGCAATTATTGCTTGACCTGCAAAGTTTAATATATCCGAAACGTATAAGTGAGTATTTGGGGTTACATTAGAACCTTCACGATAAACATTAGTCAATCCATTTGTTAAATCTAAATCAAATAAATTTAATCCAGTTCTATTTTTTAGAACAATATTATGTGTTAAATTGCTATCAATAATTACTTTTGAACTTAAAGCTTCAAATTTTCCTTCATTTTGAATTGAATCTAGGACAAAATTTCCCAACACACGAAGGTTACGATTTCCTGAATTAAAAGTACCTTGACGAATGTATAAAGAATCCAAGATATTAATATTTGGTGCGCCGGGATAATTACTTAAAAAGACTTTTTTATTTGTTGAACTTGAACTATTATCAACAATAATGGTTCTAACATAATTAGGCAAAGCAGTTCCTGTAATTTGGTTACCAAAAGAACTATTGAAAATATAACGGCTAATCCCATATTGGCGAGCATTAGTTTGTATCGGACCAACATTTCCATCAGAAACGGGTCTAATTCCATCAACATTTTGGATTCCCAAAGAACAATTATCATCAAGTTGGAAAACAAGTCCACGAAAATAATTTAATTGACCATTAATTTGGAAGTAACCTGGTAAATTGTTGTATTTTTCTACAATTACATTTCTTACAACGGGGTAAGTTCCATCATCTTGCAAAGTAATTGTTTTACCATTTCCAATACGGACAATATCGCCCGCTTGGTTTGGGATTCTTGTTGGTGGGTCGTTAATAGTATAACCACTTAATGACCATGAATTAGTATTTTGCCAATTTCCATTATTAATACTATAAAATGTAACAGTATTAGGTTCGCCTACAATAAAATCACCCCATTTAGTATTTCCTTTGGTTGTTACTGTGGTTGAGGAATTTGAAACAAAATTAGGAGTAGACCAAGTTCCTGTCGCAGGATAGGCAGGTGAGTATAACCTATGTTCATATAAACTTACAGTAGCACCTGTTGGAATATCTCCCGGATTGATAAAAGTTGTAGTAATTTGGTAGCTACCATCAACTCCTAATCCAAAGGCTTGGTTTGTTGGTTGAGTAACAGTCCAATATCGTGGAAGTGAAGTTGCTACTAACAATCCTGAATTAGCAATATCTGGATGGACTACATTATGTGGTGTAACCTCTATATAACCTGCTGTATTTGAAGTACCAACTACACTAAGTGTAACAGGTCTATAGCTAGCTAATGTATCTGCTCCCACGCTATAAGTAATTGTTTGATTTCCAGTTGGAATATAATAAGACAATGTCCCCCAAATATGTCCTAATCCATTTCTGGTAAACTGATAAGTGCCAATTGACGAACTATTTGGTCCTATTATTACTTTTTGGGAATAAGTGGTTGCGTCTATAATAGAAGTATTATTTGGGGCAAATTCAAAATGGTCATTTACTTTTAAATTGGAATTTGTAGCGGTAGCATCTCCTAATATTGTGTTGCCTGTTTGTTTATCAATACTCAAGCTATAAAATTCTAATTTGTTTACTGATGAATTGTAATTTTTCAAATATTGGTTACCTGTGCCATTTAATATTAGTTCCCAAGATTGAGACGATGAAGATGAAGGTGTACCAATGATTTGTCCATGATTCAGCAAATCACCTTGTAAAGTTAAAATATTACCATTAATATTGAAAGATTGATTTGTATCAACAAGTACTTGATTTTTAATTGTGTAATTTAAAGAACTAATTGATGTCTGGAAAATATTAGAAGAACCATTTGAAACAAGATGTAAATTATATATTGGGGTAGAACCTGAAATTTTGAAATTATTAGTAGAAGTTGTTAATACAGAATCGCCCATTTGAATTGAACCACCTGTAATACCTCCACCATTTGCCGCATTGATAGATAAGTCAGATTCCGTGTTATTATTTCCATTAGCAACGATAATTCTACCTCCTATCATAGTTATTGCTGAGCCAACACTTCTTAAATCAAAGGAAGGGTCAGGTCCTGTTGAGCCATATTTAGCAACAACAATTGATGAAGAGTTATTTATAGTTAAATCTAATGTAGCAGAAGGATTTTGTCTTAAAAAAGCTCCTGCTACAATAAAGTTCCCTGAAATAATTTTAAAATTAGAACCTGTTTGATAATAATAATTTTCATTAGGTGCATTTCCAATATATATGTTTCCTCCATCGAGGTTTATAGTTGAATTAGAACTTGATGTCAGAGTAGAGTTAGCTTGGAAATTTCCATTTTTCACATAAATTCCGCTTTTCGGCAATAAAGTAACAGGGAAAGCATCGCCACCAATCAAAGTTGTTTGACCTGAGAATCCCTCCAAAATTCCTGATTGGAAATAGAATTTTGGCTGAGACAACATACTTCCTTGTGAAAAAGTAGAAGAACTAATAATTAATGTATCAGATAAGCCGTTGGGTTTATTGATTCTAACATTTTGAATATTAGACCAGAGACCATTTCCTGCTATATAAGAATTTCCTGCTGACGGGAATCGTATTTCTAATGTATGGTTGCCACCTGTATCTGTAAAATTAATACCATTGGTTAAAGCATTATTTGTAATATTTCCTGTTATTTCTAAAGTATCTACACCTGTTCCATTTGCTTCCGTAATAATTGAGCCGTTATCATTATCTAAAAAAAGTTCTCGCATACTGAGTTTTTTATTCTGTGGTGAATTAGCAAAAACTAATTGACCATTAGCAGGTATTGGATTTGTGCCGCCAATACGGAGTGAATCTATATAAATTGAATCACCTCTAAAAGTAATTGTATGACCATCAATATTTACAGTATCAGCTATAAATAATGCACCGGGTGGATAAGATGCATCTGGCCCTAAATGTTTTAAAACACTATTAGTTGACCAACAACTGTAATCATCCCAATAACCTGATTTCTTTGAATAGAAGATAAGACCCTTTGAAAATGTTCGTGGTTGTCCAGCTGTCCAATCTCCATTAAAATATATTGTATTATGCACAATTATTGGAGATGTTCTTGCCCAAGGTAATGGACCTAAATCTATATACCAACTACTTGTATTGGCATTTAATAATCCAGGAATATATTTATTTGTATCTCCTGTAACATTAACTGGACTGTAAGCAAAAGTTAATGTATCAATATTGACAAAATTTGATGAACTTAATACCCAATACATATTTAAAGTTGAATCAGTGTATCTTAAAGGATGTTTGCCATTTCTTAATGATAAAGTCATTTGAGGAGAACTGGTATATGTTGATGCTGTATCATATAGATGTACTGGATGATAAATTGTATCTAATCCAATTGGGTAAGTGAAAATCTTTGGATTTGCCAATCCAGTGGTTATTGGGAATATTTTAGTTAACGTTCCTGCATTGGCTGTTCCAGATAATACAAACATTCTGTATTTAGAAAATGTGCCATTCAATACACTATTTTGCCCAAAAGTAACGCTTCGATTATCTTTTACAATTATATTATTGTTAGTATTAAAATTAAATGTATTATTCACATTGATATTATTATCGAATGTGATTAATGTATCTGAATTATATTTATTTACGTTCAAATTATAAAAAGTAATTGGTTGATTTCCACGGACAGTATCTTGAAATTCACCATAAAATTCCACTGTGCCATTTGCCGGATTAAATCCATTTAAAGTATCATTAATAAAGCAACCATTTAATTTGATATTGTAATTATTTGTGCCATTGCTTGCTTTTAAAATACCACTAATTATTTTAACGGAATCAACGACTTCAATACTTTTTTGTAATTCAGTTGTTGCATTTGCTCTTCTTCCGTGCATAATAAGCGAGGATAATTTTAATGGAAGTCCGTCGCCTGTTACTTGTGTAATTGTTGCGGTTGGATTAATAATATTTACTGTATATTCTTCAAATTCACCTATTCCCGAAGATGTTGGAGTAAAACTATATGTGTTACTTCTCATCCCAATGCGTAAATGAGTTGTTCCAGGTGGAGTTCCAGCGGGAACTGTGAAAGTAGCAGTTTGTACGTTCACAGTATCATTAGAATTTACATCTGCAATTTGTTCGCCACTATCAGTAAAACTGCCATTATAATTATAATCAATCCAAGATCTAAATTTTCTATTGGCAATCACATTGCTCGGATTAATTTGAATATAGTAAGATTGTCCTGCAACTAAATCTGCTGTTTTATTCCAAATATAATTATGCCCATAGTTTAAAAATGTTCTAGAATTTCCTGTAAATGACTGCATCACAGTAGAGTTATCAGAGGCGTTCTTAATTATTACCTGTTCAATATAATGAGTAGAAGCATCTCGGTCAATCACATCGTAAGAATAAGTTGATGTGTTGTTTCCTTCGGCGGCATATTCAAAATTAGCAGTATCACTATATTGCCTTTGCTGATTATATCCTAATATAATATTTCCGCTATTTGCTGTAAGAGCGATACCATTGGCAGCACCAACAATTAGTTTTCCATCTTTGAATAAATTGAAAGCATTACCTCGCAATGTTCTTGTTCCTAAATCGAGAGTTCCTGTTGCAAATACTTTTGTTGAAGGACCTGCAAGTGTATAAACATTAATATCTGAAATATAATTATTATGTCCAATATCTGAATTTAACTTAACGGTTTTGCCGTTACCAATAAATACATTATCATATTGTCTTACAGGGAAAGGATAAACATTTGGGTCTGTGTCATTTAATGCTTCGTTGACGGTGCTGTTATATGAAACAGTTGACCAGGTTGTTGGGTCAGTCCAATCTCCATCTTTAATGGAATAAAAATTATAAAATTTAATAGAATTTCTGTTTCCTGCAACATAATCAGCTAGAAGAGTGTCGCCATTTGCGTAAGTTTCAGTATTACCAAATGTTTGTGTAGGAGTCAATCCTATAACTGTGATGTAAGAAGTTGGGACATTCGGACTTGTACAAGTTGAACCATTATAATTAAAATTAGGTGTTGGTTGAGGAGGTATTCTTGTATCACTACAGACATTTTCAGTTCCACTATTATCGTAAGTGCTGTTACGAGCCATCGTTTGCCACCATTGTAACGAATCACCCCCTCTATAATAGGTTAAATCAGCACAACCAACACAATCAAGGAGTGTTGTATATTGTGGATGCGGAAATCTTACTGTTACATTATAATTTCTATTTCCTCTTATAAATGTAGAATTGTTTGGTTTAATCAACCTCCAATAAACTGTAATTACTCTATTAGGATTAACAGGGTATAAGCTTTGTGGTGTTTTATAAAGTTTTGGGTGGAAACCATCAATTGGCACTGCGGCAAGGTAACCTGCAACACTTCCTGTTCCAGTGGCAAAGTCGAGTTCAAGAGGTGAATAATAAAATTCATCTCCTACTTCAAAAACAGTATTAGGGGCATCTCCTGAGGCAATATTTTTCCTGACTTGCCCATTTACCCAGCCTCCGCCTTGCGTCAATGTTGTTTGTCTTGCACCTGTAACAGTAGCAGATGGGTCAAAAATCACATACAAAGGTGTAATATTAGCTGAACGAGTAAAAGCATCTATTTTTCCATAATTAGTTGCGGTATAGGTAAGGTTATGGGTAATATTTACCCAAGTTAAAGTATCTAAAAAGCAATTACCTGTATTTGCCGATTTATTTATTGTCAAATTATAAAATGTTATACCATCGTTATAGTTTTCAACAGATAAAGTATCTCCACCATTGTATCCTGCAATATTAAATGTTCGTCCATTTGGAATAAAATTAGTTCCTGCTGCTTTTCTTAAATTTCCATATAAATAAAAATCATTGTTTCCTAAACTAAAAGAGCCATTTTTTATATAAACGCTGTCTCGTATATGCAAGTTATTAGTTGTATTAACTGTTAAAGTATTGCTTGATTTATCAATAATCAAAACATTAACCGTATCTGGTTGTGAAGGTAATCCATCACCAGTATTTTGAGCATTCGAGCTATTATAGATGAAAGTTCCTAAATTATGTGTATTGTAATTATAAGAGCGAGTTGCAGTTTGAACATTACCTAAAGCGGCAGAAGAAGTAATACCATCAGGACTGCCAATTTTTATAGACGAGTATTTATATAAACGAAATTCGCCCGTACCTGTAATTGTATTATTTTGAAGGTCTAACACACCACTCGAATCAACAGCAACAATTCCATTAACTGTGCCACTATTGTTGATAACAGGATTAATATTCATAGTAATTTGATGGCTTGCACCAATAAATGCTCGATAGTTTGTTGTAGTTTGCCCTGGATAAATATTAGCCGATGCACCGTTATATTGCATTAAAGACCAATTTGCTGGGTTATCCCAATTTCCATCTGCACGTGTATAAAAAGTTAAAGCAGTAGGCTCACCTATGATAACCGTCCCTAATTCCCTTAACTTGTTATAAGTAATGGAATCATTTTGTCTATTTGATATATATGGAGTTGTGCCATAGTATTGGGGGGGAATCCAATTCACGTTGTTATAAAGTAAAACATCGAGTAATTCAGTATTTGCGCCATTCCGTAAATCTCCGCTATAAATAAAGTGTGGAACTACATTATATGTTCTTTGGTCTCCAATTGCAAAATTACTATTCAAAGGTTTAGATATTATCCATTGCCTTGCAATATGTTTGTCAGTGCTTAAATCACTACCTGATGGTAATATTGAAGTTGGAATATTATCAGACCAGCTTATTGGTGAAGTTGTTGTTGTTACGGTATCCGAAATTATATCAACTAAACCATCTAGACCGCCAGTTCCATTAAAATAAAGTGTGATTGGAGTATATGAATTTTCGTAACCTACTTCATATTGTAAAGTTGTTGTTCCTGTTGGGATATTCTTTCTTAATTTCGAGTTAATATAACCACCGCCGGACCGTGTAATTGTTCCATTGACTTGTATAAACCTATCTCGAGCATTAATTCTTCCATAAGTTAAATCTAAATTATTATTTACTATTATTCCATTATTGTTTGTTGTTCCAACCGAATTTGCATTTAGATTGCCTCCATTTCTAAGTTCCAAATTATAAAAAGTTTCATTACCATTTGCTACACTAATACTTTGCAATGTATTATTTTCAAAAACTATTGTTGAATTGGTCTGAGTAAAAATTCCACCTAAATTTATCCAATTTCCATATAAATATATATTTGAATTAGCAACATTGAAATTAGAACCAGCAGCAAGGCTTAAATTGCCATTTACTTTTAAATTATCATTAATGGAAACATTCCCAGAGCCTCGTAACAGTAAGTTTTCAAAAGAATTATCTGTTGTGTCTCTTGAAGTAATTGTTGTTGTAACTGATGTTGTTGGAGAATACATTATTACAGAGGTATTTGATTTTGGGCTGAACTTTGCATTAGTAGTATTTAGCCAATTACCTTGAACTTCTATATTATTAGTATCTTGTGCAAAAGTGGAATTATTTTGTAAAGTTAAATTATTTGTAATTACAAACGTAGATTTATTTGCACTAATAATTTGTTTTGTTCCTATACTGTCAATTATTAAATTATAATAGGATAAATTTACCAAGCTATCTGCTGGCGAAGCAGGTTGAAATGGAATATTTTGTGTCCCGCCATTTTGTGCAAAATGTATAGTTGAACCTGCTGTATAAAATCTATAAGTATTATTAACAAAATTTAGATTTGAAATATCAAAGTTATTGATAATTTTTATTTCGCCGGCGCTTTCAAAATTAATATTGCCAGAGCGTGTTCCTTTAACTACTAAACTATTATATTGCATAACACCAGGGATAGAGCCAGAACTTGGGATAACGACATTTCCAGTTCCATCGAAAGTAATTTGACCGACAGTAAAAGTAGGGGACAGGTAGTTAATAGGGAATGAACTACGGATAATCATTTCTCCACCTCGCATTATCATTGTGCGGTTTGCGGAGTATCCATTAATAGAATTGGTAGATAAATCAAGAGTTCCACTATTTATTACCAAAGAATCTCTTATTGCCGAATTTTTACTTAATGCAATAGTTGAGCCTGCTGTTTTTTCAACAATAACAGAACCTGCAATATCTGGTAAAGCATCGCCTGAAACTTGACTTTGACCTTCCCAAAAGCCATATATTCCATAACTTGAAAGTAGTCTTACATCAGTTCTAATTGCGCCGGTCATATTTGGAGTAATAGATATTCCATCGGTATGGGCAATATATAATCGCGCATTGTTTTCTAATCGGAACGTATCACCAGTGCAATAATTATTACCACTAAATTTTAAAATACCAGAAGAACGACCTTCTGTACCTGTTTCAACTGCAATTAGATTTGCATCGGCAATTGCACTCGAAATAGTTACTGTGTGATTTTGGATTTTTACTCTATCGGAACGCTTATTTGGGATAGTATTAGAAACAGGACCATCATAATAAATTTTTGACCAAGTATTTGGGTTATTGTAATCTCCGTCAGCACGAGCATAATAAGTAGCTTGTCCTGCGTCTTGTTCTCCTAATGTCCAATCTCCATCTAAAATACTTGTTTGTTGAGCATACCAATATTTTTGATTTATATCTATATAATTGTTGAAACCCGGTTGAATTCGCCAATATGCTCCCGCTGTATTCCAATTTGGCGAATATAAAAGCACTTTGTAACTACCTTCACTTCCTTGAACTTCTGCTTCATTGTAATATCCAAATATTTCTGCTCCTTTTGTATTTACTGTTAAATCTTGTGTTTTTACAACCCAATATTTTGTTAGTGATATATTTGGTGTTTCTACCGCTGGATGTTCTAAAGGAACTGGTTTTATTTTTATATAAGGATTAGAACCATAACTAACACCACTCGGCAATAATCTTATCTCAGCTGGTGTATAAACATTAGGTGTTGTGATTGGGAAATGTAACTCAAGTGGGAAAGAATCTGTTTTATCTATATATTTAATTAAATACGCTCCATTATCGGTAGTTGTGCTGGTAGAATTTAATATACATTTGCTGGCTGAAAATGTGTTGAATGCAAAAGAGAAACCATCATCTGAAAAAACTTTTGCAGTAGATCCAAGTGTTAAATCATTCCCATTTAAATCAAATTGCGTATCTGAAATTAACCTTAACGAACCTGCAATACCTGTAGGCACATTAAGAATAACTTTTCCATTTGATTTATTTACTGACAAAATATTAAAGGTTGTTGTTTGTGTCCCTGAAATATTTTGGTCTAATGTTCCATTAAATAATACTTTCCCAATACCGGCATTAAACCCATCAATATTAAAGTAGTTATTAGTAAAATCTTGCCCAACTGTTAAAGTAAAATTATTTGATGTGAATAGATTTGTGCCAGTTCCGTTTAAAGTTATATTATTTAAAACTGTGAAGTCATTTCTTAAAGTTACATTTGCGTTATTTTGTGCATTTTGAGTAAAATTAAATATACTTGCTTTGGAGTCAAGTTCAAAGATTTGATTAGCTACTTCGGAATTAATTATTAAAGTGCCTCCTGTAACATCATTGTTCAATGAATAAATCCGAAAATCTGGAAATGAATTGTTGGTATTTGAGCGATGTAATTCAATTGTTCCATCACGCATTGTAAAAGATGAATTAGAATTTGGTATATCAAACATAGCATTATTTGTAGATGCTTGACTACCAACGCCAATTTTGACATTTCCATTATTTAATGAGAAATTTATTACTCTATTAGTATCTGGGCAAGTAATTGCAGTATAAATATTTAAAATGCCATTGTTCACTATTAAATTTGATGCACCATTTGAAATTAAGTTATCATAAATTAAATTACTTTCATTAGATGAACCAACGTTAAAAACTCCTTGATTGATTTGTAAATTGCCTCTCAAAATTGCATTTCCTGCTACTGATTGACCATTAACAATAGCATTTGGGTTATCTAATATAAATTTTGAATTTTGTGGAATTATATAATCATTGCTTAAGGTTTTAAAAAATGTATTAGAAATGTTGTAATTATTTGTAACCTTGAAAGTACCTTTTGTTAAAGTTAAAAAATTATCGGGTGCAGTAAAAATTTTATCAAAATTCACATAATTGCTTGTATCCGGTTTGTTTACAATAACTTCATTAAAATTAAAAGAGCCAGAGCCATTTAAATTTACACTTGTTGCACCTGAAAAAGTTGTATTAATTTTGCCACCAGTCGTGGCAAAATTCAAAGTTCCATTATTTGTGAAGAGTCCGCTAAATAACAAAGAATGGGTTTGTGAGCCAGTTGTAGAAGCATCAAATAAGCAACCATTAGATATTAACAAATTCCCATTTAACGTAATTGTTAGGGACGAATTATTTAAAAATCTTAAATATCCATTTTGAATATCTAAATCAGAATTTATCAATAAGGATTGGTCAATAAAGACAATTATAGAATTTATATCTTTATTTATAATTAATTTATAGAAATTTGTTGTTCCAGTTCCTGATATTGTGCTATTTAAATCACCAAAGAAGATAATATTTGCTTTATTAGATTGCAGCAAACCATTATTAAGCAAATCTCCATAAAGAAAGAGTTGGCTACTTGAATCTTGACTCAGAGTGCCGTTGTTGCTAATTTGTAGGTTGCCATTAATTTTTATTACAGAATTTGGAGAAAGTGAAAAAGTTGCATTTGGAGATATATAAATATCTATTGCATAGGCATTATTAAAAACAAACAGAAATCCGAACAAGATGAAAGCGCTCTTTGTGAAAATCTTTATATTTTGTGTAACAAACCTCATAAGCGTTTTTGATTATTAAATAATATTATTTTACAAAATATTATAAACTTATAATGCTCCTAGTAGATACCACTGATTACCGTCAGATATAATCATAAAAATAGAACGATTTGATGTGCTAAGTATTAGGTACTTTTTGGTTTCAACCATATCTACACCATTTCCCAGATAGATTGTTACAGTTGAACTACTTACGGTTCTGATGATATAGCTCCTCCATTTAACGGTACTTGCAAGAGGTAAAAAAAGTGTGTCGCTTTTGCTAAAATTGGCGAATATAATATAATATGGGTCTGATGCTTTAATTGTTGTTTTACCGGTCAAAGTAACAATACCATAACCTACTGAACCATTAATTTGAAATGTTGAAAGTGGCGATGTTGTTCCAACTCCTATCTTCCCGTCTGCTTTTAATGTCATTGCTGTTGAATTGTTTGTTTTGAACGACATATCAGTGCTATCAGTTGTTCCGATAAAATTATTGTTTGAATCTAAACCACTATTTCCTGATGTGGACCATAAAGAATTAGCATGATTTTGGGTTATTAAAGTGTCCCAATTATTATTAGCATATACTTTTAATTTGTTAGTTCTACCATCAAAATAAACTGCACCATTTGTAGAATTTACATTAGGGGTTGTATTTTGAGGGTCAAAATAAATTACTTTTGGGTCGATAGTTCCCGAAACTATTAAATCTTGTTCAATCCATACATCACCATTAATTCTAACTAATACAGAATCATTAGGCGAAGTTGTAGTTCCAACTAATAGTTTTCCATCATTTTGCAATCTCATTCTTTCGGTAGCATCAGTAGAAAATTTTAAATTCAAATTTTCATTTTGGTTCAATATAGCATTGCCTGAAGAATCTATACCCACATCAAAACCATCAGAAACACTTTGACCTGTTGTAGTTCCGGCGGTAAATTTATGATAAGTTGATTGACCTGTTCCTCCGTCTTGATGCAATAAGTCTGTTGGACTTGAAAGACCAATGCCGATGTTGCCTGTTCCTAAAATTCTCATTCTTTCAGTATTATTAGTGCTTATAACTAATGGCTGGTTGTTTATGGAACCTAAAATTTCAGTTCCATTTAAATTATTTCCTGTCAATGCCCAACCTGTCGAACCACCAGGTGATTGTGGCTCCCATTGACTTAAAGTATTATTCCAAGTTAGAATTTGTCCATTCGTGGGAGCTGTATTACTTACACTGTTTCCTTGCAACTTTGCAACACTGGGGTTTGGATAAGTGCCTGATAAATCCCCTCCGGCAGCTGTGCCTGTCCCTATTTTATCGTTAAAAGTAGTCCAATCTATTGAACTTAAATAACCATCTGTCGTTCCATTTGCTTGTGGTATTGAAATTGTATTGCCAGTTCTTGAAAGAGGTGTATTAAAAGTTAATGTATTTTCTTTATTATTAAAACTTGTCCAATCCGTTGAACTTAATAATCCCGTTGTTGTTCCATTTGCTGTTGCTATATCAATACTTGTTCCAGTTCCAATTACAGCGTTAGTTCCACCCGCAATTGTAACTGCACTTGTGTTACTCGATAAATTACCTTTTGTTAATATTGGTTCATACACGCCATTATGATTATGGTCGCTCCTCGATGCTGTGTTTGCTGTCCCATTTCCACCAAAAAGTACACTTATTGTTTGACCAGTAATATCAATTCCATTTCCTGCTGTGTATGTTGCTGTATTATCTGTTGATGGTGTCCAATTTGTGCCATTCCATTTCAATACTTCTCCATTATTTGGAACAGTATTTGAAACTGCATACCCTTGCAATTTTGCAACACTGGGGTTTGGATAAGTGCCTGATAAATCCCCTCCGGCAGCTGTGCCTGTCCCTATTTTATCGTTAAAAGTAGTCCAATCTATTGAACTTAAATAACCATCTGTCGTTCCATTTGCTTGTGGTATTGAAATTGTATTGCCAGTTCTTGAAAGAGGTGTATTAAAAGTTAATGTATTTTCTTTATTATTAAAACTTGTCCAATCTGTTGAACTTAATAATCCCGTTGTTGTTCCATTTGCTGTTGCTATATCAATACTTGTTCCAGTTCCAATTACAGCGTTAGTTCCACCCGCAATTGTAATACCATTTGTTGTAGTGGACAAATTACCAATTGAAGAGGTTCCTGTGCCACCTTTAACAACAGGCAAAATTCCATTTGTTTCATTTGTTGCTAAATCAACTGCATCGGTTGTCGAACCAGTTCCGACAAATTTATTTGCCTGAATCGAACCAGTTCCAGATGGAAATAAGGAAGATCCAGAAGCAACCTCCATTGTTGCAGAATTGTTTATGCCTGAACTAATTTTATCAAAAGGAAAAGTTGAAGTTGAGGCAATCAAAGCAATCCAATTTGGAGAAGCAGGTGTCCCCGAGTTATAATAAAAAAGATTATTATCTGTGCAATAAACAATAAGCCCATTTGCAGGGTTTGCAATACTATTTCTTTCACTTATAGTCATTCTTGGAATTAACAATCCTCTTTTGGTTGCCATTGATGATACATCAAGATGCAAAATAGCCGAATTATCGGGAGTAGTTGTTCCTATCCCAACATTTTCAGTCTGTCCATAAGATGAACTTGTCAGGTATACGATAAATCCAATAATTAAAAAGGAGTTAAATAGTCTTTTCATAATAAATGTACATTTTTAAACTGCAAATTAATAAAAAATTAAAAAAAATAATTAATTATTGATATTTTTTTATAAATATACTATAATATAAATTAACGAATTAAAAAAACATTGTTTTACGTAATAATACGTAGTTTTATATTACATCAACACAATAAAGTCATCATACTTTGGTTAATCTACTATATTTTTTGAATTAATTATAGCAAAACGGACTAATTGTGCTGCATTTTTTAATCCGAATTTTTTAATTAAATTATGTCTATGAGTTTCAACAGTTCTAATACTTAAATTTAATTTTTCGCTTATTTCCTGGTTAGTATTACCATCGGCTATTAATTTTAATATTTCTTGTTCTCGTTTTGTGATAGAGACATTCAAATCATTAGTTTCGTCATAAGTCATTTTTCTATCTCGTATCAGTTTTAAAATAGATTTGCTGAAAACTCTGTCGCCTTTGATAACATTAAAGACTGCTTCTTGTAAAATTTTAGCGGAAACACCTTTGGTCAAATAACCATCAGCACCAGCCAATAAAGCTTTTTCAATATGTTGAAAATCTTCGAAAGCAGTGAGCATAATAAATGCCGTGTTTGGGCTTTCTTTTTTAGCAATTGGAATAGCTTCAATTCCTGACATTTTTGGCATAAAAATATCAACAAAAGCAATATCAGGATTAAATTTTTTGCAAGAATTAATTAGTTCCAATCCATTAGTTGCTTCATCAACAATTTGTATCAATTTGGAAAATGATAAAAGTTTTCTTATACCAACTCTTACAACTTCGTGGTCATCGGCAATTACGATTTTAATTGGATTTTCATCATTGTAAAGTAACATAATTTTTTTAATTGTTTTATTTATGAAAAATAAAAGTATATGTGATAAATTAAATTTTAATAATACTTTTTAAATTTTCTATTTTTTCTAAGAAAGCAGACGAGTCTGCATCGCTTGGCATACGCCAGTCTCCTCTTGGGGATAAAGATACAGTACCAATTTTTACGCCATCAGTAAAGCAAGACCTTTTAAATTGGTTTTGGAAAAATCGCTTATAAAAAGTTTTTAATGTTTGTTTAATAGTTCCAAAATCATATAAATCTTGAAATGCGAATTCAGCATAAAGTGCTAATTTCTTAATATTAAATCCAAAGCGAATTCCATAATACAAAAAGAAATCGTGTAAAAGATAAGGTCCGAGAATTTTTTCAGTTTCTTGATCTATCTTTCCTTCTTCGTTTGCCGGTAAAAGTTCAGGTGAAATTGGAGTATCTAATATATCATATAGAATTTCTCGTGATAATATATCAAATTTATTTTCAGCATACCATTTAATCAAGGTTTTGATTAATGTCTTTGGAATAGAAGCATTTACATTATACATTGAAATATGGTCGGCATTGTAAGTACTCCAACCAAGAGCGATCTCAGATAAATCGCCTGTTCCAACAACAATGCCATTAACTTTATTAGCATAATCCATTAAAATATGAGTTCGTCGCCTTGCTTGAGCATTTTCGTAAACTATTGTTGTTTGATTTTTATTGAAATCAATATCTTTGAAGTGTTGCAAGGTTGAATTTTCAATTGGAATCAATAAATAATTAATTTTAAGAATCTCGGATAAACTTTGAGCATTATTTTTAGTTCTATGAGTTGTTCCGAAGCCTGGCATAGAAATACCGTAAATCCCATTTATATCATAATTTAATTTTTTAAAGGCTTCATAACTTACCAACAAAGCTAAAGTAGAATCAATTCCACCAGAAACACCTATAACAACTTTATTTGCTCCGATTTGCAATAGTCTTCTTGCTAATGCACTTGCTTGCATATTAATTATTTCATTGCAAGCGACACCAATTTCTTGTGCTGTTTTAGGGATAAATGGTGTTTGAGAAATATTTCTATACAGTTGCTTCGTTTCAGTTTCGTTGAATGTAAAATAAATAATTTGAGGTTCAATTAAATTTTTCTTGTTAAGGAATGTAGCATTTTTTTCTCTTTCATTAGTGATTATATCCAAATCGCAATCACTAACAATCATAAGATTGTTTAAAGAAAATCTTTCTGATTCAGCAAGAAGTTTCCCATTTTCATAAATCAAGCAATGTCCAGAAAAAACTAAATCTGTTGTAGATTCCCAAAGGGAAGCAGAGGCATAAGCATAAATTGAGTTTGTTCTTGCTGATTGGCTCCTAATTAGTTCTTTTCTATATTCTTTTTTACCTAACAGTTCATTACTAGCAGATAAATTTAATATCAAATTAGCACCTTGTAAAGCTAAATCTGAACTTATTGGCTTTACTGCCCATAAATCTTCGCAAATTTCAACTCCAAAAGTAAATTTACTATTATTCACGCATTTAAAAATTAAATTGTTGCCAATTGGTATTGTGTTGTCTAAAAAAGTAACTGATTTTGTGGTTAAATCATCGGCAGAATTGAACCATCTTTTTTCGTAAAATTCGTTATTGTTTGGCAAGTAAGTTTTTACAGGGAATCCTAATATTTTTCCTTTAAAAATAACTGCCGACGAGTTGTACAGTTTTGATTCAATTAAAAGTGGAAATCCAACAATGATTATTTCATCAATTTCTTTGGAATAATTTAAAATTTCACTAATCCCGTCCAATGCAAGTTCTTGCAATTCATTATTGAAAAATAAATCACCGCAAGAATAACCTGTAATACTTAATTCAGGGAATAAAACTATATGCGAACCTTTTGCTTTTGATTCATTGATTATTTTTTTGATTTGGCTAACATTAAAAGTTACATCAGAAATGCGAATTTCAGGTGATGCAACGGCAACTCTTACAATATTAAAATCAAGTAATTTAAATCCCATAAAACAAATTTAAACAAATTTAAACAACATAAATTTTGGAATAATCTTAATTATTTTTATATATTTTGAGGAGGTTATCTAAATGTTAATTTCGCATAAAAATACTTTTAGGTAACCTCCTATATTTGAATTTCGATTTTCCAAATTTACCTATCTTCTTTTTTTTCTAAATGTCTATTTTTTTTAGTTGGGAAAATTGACTTAATCTTTGTAAACACATCAGTAAAATTTGTAATAAAATTAACGGCTTTTTCAATAGAATTAATAGAATTACGGAAAATTCCACCTACATCATCTAAAGCAACAATAACATTATTAGCTTTATTATCAACTTTACGGACTAATTCCGTAATTTCATTTGACATTTCATCAATCTTTTCCAAACTGGTAGAAGCTTGTTTAACAAAGCTATGAATATCAAGTATCATCAAGTCAATTTTTTCTAATGTTGTGTTTAATTGCTTAGATTGCTCATTAATTCTCAATCTTGTTTCATCGATTAGCTGAGTAGTTTTACTTACAAAGACAATTAGAAAAATAGATAAAATAACGAAAAGCACTAAAGCAATCATAGCTACAACATAAAAGATACCCATAAATCCTCACTTAATAAAGATTGTTAATTTTCGCTTTTAAATTCATTTTTAAAAGCTTCTATTCCCGCTTTAACACCACTTGGCACTTGACCCGCTTTATTTTTTGCATCAGCCAAGATGTCTTCTGCTTTGTGGATTAAATCTTCGGCTTGTTGTTTTGCCGATTCAACAATTGCTTGTGCTTTTTCTTTACCTTCATTATAAGTATTGAAGGTTTGTTCTTTTACTTTTTCAGTAGTATTAGCAAAATAATTTTGTGCTTTCCCGTAAACTTCGTTTGTTGTGTCAACAAGTTGTTTTCTAAATTCTAAGCCGGGTTTTGGTGCATAAAGTAACGCTACTAATGCTCCAATTGCTCCTCCAACAACTGAACCGATTACTAAACCTTTCATAAAATCATTTGAATGTTCTTCGTTTGCCATTTTAACCTCCATTAATAATTTTTATTTACATTATTTTAACGTAATATATAAAAATTAATTTTATTATTTGTATATATTTAATTAATTTATTACATTGGTATTATATGCCCAAAATCAAGCAATCCATTCTAAAGGAATTTCTTGTGATGTAAAGATCATTTCAATTAGTTCTCTAACTGCACCGTTCCCGCCTGATTTAATACAGACATAATCAACTAATTTTTTAACACAATTAGAAGCATCATTCGGGCAGGCTGAAAATCCAGCAATTTTGATAGCAGGGATATCATTTAAATCATCTCCTATATATGCAATTTCTTCAAGTTTAACGCTCAATTCTTGTGCCAAATTTTTTAATGCAATATCTTTTTGACGAACTCCGAAAATCACATTTTTTATGTTCAATTTTTCGGCTCTTTTAGCAACCATAAGATTTGTTTCGCTTGTTAAAATTGCAGTTTGAAAACCACGCTTGTGCATTAAATCAATTCCCATACCATCTCTGGTTGAAAATTTCTTCATTACATCGCCATCAGATGTGTAATACATTGACGCATCTGTCAATGTCCCATCTACATCCATTACAAGCAATTTGATGTTTTTTAACTTATTCTTCTGTTTTTCGTCCATATTTACAATATATTTCTAATTTTGACGATTATGAAAATTATAATTTTGATTTTTACTAAAAATCTTTATGAAAGAATTTAAAAATATTACATTATCAATCCCAGAAGAATTATTTGAACTTACTTTTGCTACTTTAATGGATTTTTCAACACTTGGAATCAGAGAAGATTACGACAAATTAATTATAACTTTTGAAAGTACAAATTGGAATGATGAAGTCAAAAATGAATTGTTAGACGCAATAAAATCTTTTTATCCAGATGTAGAAATTTTAAATGAAGAGTTAATATTAGCTCAAAATTGGAATGAGGAATGGGAGCGAAATGTGCCAATCATTCAAATTTCTGATAAAGTTGCGATTACTCCTAAATGGAAAAAGCATGAAATTGATGTAGAACTGCCAATTATTATTAATCCTAAAATGTCTTTTGGCACTGGACAACACGAAACAACAAGATTAATTTGCAAATTAATGGAAGAATATGTTGTCCCTGATGAATTGTGGGTTGATGCTGGGACAGGTACTGGGGTTTTAGCAATTCTTGCCGCTAAGTTAGGAGCAAAGAAAGTTTTTGCTTTCGATAATAATTCCTGGGCTGTAGAAAATACTTCTGAAAATATAATTTTAAATTCAGTTGAAAGTATTATTACTGTTACAGAAAGCGATATTGATGATTACATTTTTCCTACTTGCAATGGAATTGTGGCTAATTTATATGCCAACTTAATTCTTTCGTCTTTGGATAAATTCTATAACTCATTAAAAGAAAATAATGGTAAACTTCTTGTTTCTGGGATTTTAGTTTATGATGAGGCAGAAATCATTCAAAAAACATTATCGTTGGGGTTTCGATTAATTAAAGAAACACAAGAAGCAGAATGGGTTGCTCTTGCTTTCCAATCTTAAAATAAATTATGAAAATAGCTGCTATTGATATTGGAACTAATTCTTTTATTTTATTAATTGCTGAAATTATCAATGGAAAGATTATTCCAATTGTTGAAGAGTTTGCAATACCCAGATTAGGTGAAAATATTGCACATACATATTTAATTTCTCACGATGCGATAGAAAGATCTATTAAAGTTTTAAAGCATTTCAAAAAAATTATTGATGATAATAAGGTACAAAATGTTTACCCAATAGGAACTGCCGTGTTAAGAGAAGCAAAAAATGGCAATATTGTTGCTCCATTACTTTCAGAAATTTTAGGTGTTCCTATTAAAGTTATTTCGGGGGAAGAAGAATCGGAATTAAGCTTTATTGGTGCTATTTCTAACTTTAAAGATGAGCAAGAAATTTTAACTACAATTGATATTGGTGGGGGAAGCACTGAATTAGTTATCGGGTCAAAAGAAAAAATAATTAATAGAATTTCTATACCAATTGGAGCATCTAAAATTAAGGAATTGTTTTTTTCTAATGACCAATATTTTGATGACTTTATTGAATTAGCTAATTCGTTTATTGATAAGAAATTAGAAAATACAGATAAATTTTTTTCTAATAAACTTGTTGGTATCGGTGGAACAATCACCACATTAGCCTTTATTTTATCAGGAATTAATACTTACAATGATAATATCATTAATGGTTTTCAACTTACTTTCAATGACAATTATTTGTTATTTCAAAAACTAACAAATTTTACACCATTTGAGCTAGCTAAGCATTTCAATATTGATTTAAAAAGAGCGGACATTTTATTGTCGGGGCAATTAATTTTAATGAAGATACAAGAAAAATTTAAAAAGAAGGACATACAAGTAAGTTCAAAAGGTTTAAGATTTGGGGTGATTGAAAAATATTTAAGAATGAAATAATGATGTAGTTCAAAATCAAATATAAAAAATATAAACGTCATAAAATAAAAAGGGAAAAAATGAACGAAAGAACATATAACCATTCATCAGATAGGTTGCGTTCACCAGAACGTGTCAATAGACTTGAAGTACCGAAAGTTGTTGCTCTTTGTTTAGAAAATAAAGAGATAAAATCAATTTTAGATATTGGTACAGGGACTGCACTTTTTGCCGAAGAGTTTTATAAGCGAGGAGTAAATATTAGCGGTGTAGATATTAATGAAGGATATCTAAAAGTTGCTAAAGAATATGTGCCAACCGGAAATTTTGTTGTTGCTTCGGCTGAAAAAGTACCTTTTAAAAATGAAGAATTCGATGCAACATTTTATGGACTTGTTTTTCATGAAGTAGACGATTACGAAATTGCTTTAAAAGAAGCGGCAAGAGTGTCGCAAAAATATGTTTTCATATTAGAATGGGAATATAAAACGCAAGAGTTCGGACCCCCTCTTAAAGACAGACTTTCAGAAGAATCTATGAAGGCATTAAGTAACAAAGCAAATTTTAAAAAAATCGAAGTAATTCATTTGCAAAATTTAGTATTATATCAATTAACAAAGTAATTAAACGGTATTTACTTAATTTGTTGTTTTTCTAAAAATATAGAAAAAGAGGCTATCTAATTAAATAAAGATAGTCTCTTTTTCATTAAGAGTAAAATTTATTGATAGCAAAAAAAAGTAATCGCCATTCAAAATAAATTAAAGTTGATTATCTAATCTTTCTTTTAAAACTTTTTTAGGAACAGCACCAACTATTGTATCAACAACCACTCCATTTTTGAAAATTAGCACAGTCGGTATGGAACGAATACCATAATTCATTGCGACATTTTGGTTATTATCAACGTCAAGTTTGCAAACTTTCACTTTGCCTTCGTATTCAGTCGCAAATTGTTCAATTATTGGAGCTATCATACGACAAGGAGCGCACCAAGTTGCCCAAAAATCGATGATTACGGGAATGTCCGATTTAATTACTTCTGAATTAAATGTATCGTCTGTTAAATGAATTGGAGTACTCATATATTTTCCTAAATTTAAATTAAATAAAAACGCAAATTAATAAAAATAATTTTAAGGAAAAAATTCATATGTAGTAACGGAGAAAATTTTCATATTTACAATAACAACAATATACAACGTTATTAACCAAAGAGGCATTAAAGCCAAAGAATAGAAGCAGATGGAGTAAGAAATGAAAAAATAACAATGGAGAAATGACAGTAAAAAACTTCCAATAATTCTGAATTGTCGGAAGTTTTGCTTAATGTTGAGCGGAAAAGGAGGGATTCGAACCCTCGGTACCTTGCGGTACACACGCTTTCCAGGCGTGCCAGTTAAACCACTCCTGCACCTTTCCGTTTTGGCTTAAATTTTGCAGTACAAAATTACGAAAAATTATTTAATTTACATTTTTTTAAAGATAAAAAGATGAAAAAGTTATGAACAGAAGAAAATTTATTATAGCTAGCTCTTTATTAGCGAGTACTTCTGCTTTTTCACAAATTATTCCTATTAAAGATAGTTTGAAATCAGAAACAATAATAAATTCCCCTAATATAAAATCCAGTGATGACAAACTTCCAACTGTTAAAGCGTTAGAAAGTAATAAGCCAATTTATCCTAACTCATTGATGCTTGGTTCAAAAGTTGCTATTGTTTCGCCATCAAGCGTTACTAATGTTTGGGAGTTATCCCGTACTTTAAAATATTTTAAAAATCTTGGACTGGAAGTTGAGTTAGGTAAAACAATAACCAAGCAGACTAATAAATATGGGTATTTGGCTGCGCCTGATGAAGTGAGAGCTGATGAATTCAATTCTTTTTTGCAACGTGATGATATTGATGCGATTATTGCTTCTCGTGGTGGTTATGGTGCTATTAGGATTATAGATAAAATTGATTTTGAAGTTTTGAAAATAAAACCGAAAATACTGCTGGGATTTAGTGATTTTACATTGATTTTAAATGCGGCATCAAAAATTAGTAATATAGTTACATTTCATGGACCTGTTGGTATTTCGTCATTTACAAATTTTACAAGAGACTATTTCCAAAAATTATTATATAATTCAAATAATCAACCTATTGCAATTAAAAATAATGATATTCAAGTTCTAAACGAGGGAGTTGTGCAAGGGAAATTGGTCGGTGGTAATTTAACTATGCTGGCTTCCTGTTTAGGTAGTCCCTATGAAATTGAGACAGATGGAGCAATTTTATTTATTGAAGAAACAAACGAACAATCTTATCAAGTGGATAGAATGCTTTCTCAATTACGAATTGCAGGTAAGTTTAAGAATATTAAAGGAATTATTCTCGGCGAATTTGCTAATTTAAGGAAAAAGAGACCTTTTTATCCAAATTATAGCAATACAATGATGGAAGTTTTTGAACAAATTCTCAAACCTTTAAAAGTTCCAATAATAATAAATTTCCCAATTGGTCATATTTCAAACCAAGTAACTTTACCAATTTTATCGGAAGCTTCTTTGGATACTTCTAAAAAAACTTTAACTATTTTTAAAGGATAAAGGAGTTTCATAGTTTTTTTTATTAATATTTTCCTTAAAAATTCCTTAAAAAATTTTTTTATTTTTTTACAAATTTTGTAACAATTTATTAATTTTTGTGTCTATATTAGTATAAAATTAATAAATTTGCTTTTCTAAAAAGTGACAGGAAGAAAATGAAAAATTTAGTATACATTTTGTTTTTAATCTTATTTTTTGAGATAAATTCTTATTCTCAAACAATCACCTTTACAGATATTGATGTAACTTCATTCCCAAATGTAAAGACGAGTTTTATAGCTTTAGATGCAAACGGAAATTCATATACAGACATATCAAACAAAGATTTCCAAGTATATGAAAACGGAGTACAAATTCCTCAAAATTTATTGCAGGTGAATTGTAAAATAAGTCCGATGAAAGTAGTTTTAGTACTTGATAAAAGCACATCAATGCAAGATACTGTAAACGGGATACGTAAATGGGATTGGGTTGTAAAAGGAGCAGAAACATTTATTAATGATTTCCAATTTACAGGTGGTTCAGCAATAGCTCTGACGACATTTGGAGGTCAATCAGATTTAAAAGCAGACTTTACTCAGAATAAACAATTGCTGTTTGATTCGATAAATACAATTTTCCCTTATGGCAAAACAAATTTCAATGCGGCATTTATGGGACCTTATGTTGGTGCGATTGAACTATTGAAAGACCAACCAGCAAATTTTAGAAGAATAATAGTTTTTCTAACTGATGGACAACATGATGACCCAGAATCACCGTCTGTGATGGTTGATTCTATAAGTAATCAATTAATTGGCAATAATATCCAACTTTATGCAATAACTTTATTAACTGTTTCTAATAAGGATTTGAACTTAATAGCAGGAAATTCAGGTGGTAATTATTATGTAGTTGATAAAGAAAATCAATTGGATAATATTTATATGAATATTGCAGACACAATTAGAGATAGAATTTTATGTACTTTAAGTTGGCCTACTTCATTAGTTTGTGATGAAATTGAAAGATGGAAAAATGTTTTAATTAATTATGTTAGGCATGCAAAAAGTATAACTAAATTATATCAAGTTCCGGATAATGGTGTTTCTAAAATAACTTCTGATGAACTGACTTATAAATTCGGTAATCCAGATATTGGTAGTTATGTTGATGCGAATATTACAATAGAATCAGATAATTCACCAACGTCAATTTCGGATATTTCATTTGTGCCATCCACATATTTTTCTATTATAGATTATGGCGATGGTACAGGTAATCCGCCAACGTATCCAATTAATTTAGCGATGGGGCAAAAACTAACATTAAAAGCAAGATTTACACCACAAAGCATTAAAACATTCCGAAAAGCAAATTTGCAAATCACTTCTTCCCCTTGTAACGCAATAATACCAGTTGTTGGAGGTATACCAGAAATTAATATAACTCATCCTCTTGAAAATGATGTTTTTTCTATGTGCGATTTGATTGATATAAATTGGACTGGAGTTACCCAATCAACTCCAACAGATATTTGGTATAGTACTAATGATGGAATAAATTGGACATCTATAATAAAAGGGGTAAAAGGGAACACTTATAAATGGAGACCTAATTTTGAACAAGAAAATATATTAATAAAAACAGAGGTTTCGCCTGCTCAAACTTATGTTTGGGCAATGAGTGGTGGTGGAGAGTATAATGATAATGCAGAAGGGATAGCATTATCTAACGACCAAAGTGCCATTTATGTTTGTGGATATTTTTCAGGTCCTGTAACAGTTTCGGATAAATATGTTAGTAATTTAGGTGGGACTGATGCTTTCTTAGCTAAATATGATTTAGATGGGAATTTAATCTGGATTGCTGATGATGGAGGACGTTCTAACGATAGTGCTTTTTCTGTTGTTACCGATAATCAAAATAATGTTTATTATGTTGGTAGTTGTTATTCTGATGCAAAGTTTGGGCAAACAACTCCGCCTATGTTGCTTTCGGCATCACCTTACCTATTTATTGCTAAATATGATGCAAACGGTAATTCAATAAATGCGAATACTTTTGGTGGTAATAATCAATATCCTTTTTTCCAAGCTTATGGTCGTAGCGTTAAAGTTGTTGGAAATAATATTCAAGTTACAGGGCTTTATACCGGAATGATTAAAATTGGCAATACAACATTGGCACAAGCTAATTCTCCGACACCTTTTACTATTAACTATGATAAAAATTTAAATATGCTGAACTTTTATGCCGGTGGTTCTATTCAATATGTTACACAAGTTACCGATAAAGACAATTTTATTTATCAAGTTACGAATTTTACTAATTATAAAGATTTTGATAGATTTACTGTTAAAAGCCAAGGTGGATTTGATTATGCCGTTACTAAATTTGGATTAAGTTCAGAAGGATTTGATATTTCTAAACCTTTCAATATTTATAGGCCTATTATTACAGCAGATAGCACTATGTTAAATTTAGGTTCTTGTTTAATTGGGGATACTTGCAGTTATACTTTTCCAGCATTAATTAAAAATACAGGGAAAGTGCCTTCTACAATTTCTGGATTTAGTGTTTCAGGTGCTTTGCCTTATACAAACTATATTACAGTAGATTCATCTATCATTGGAAAAACTTTGAATCCCGGCGACACACTTGACTTGAACTTAAAAATGAATTCTTACTCAAGAGGAACTTTAAATGTTAATTTAAATATTTCTGGGAATTGTAATGAGGCAATCAATTTGCCAATTCAAGCTTATACCGATTGTCAGACAAAAACAATAGATACAATTAATTTTGGTAATGTGTTTGTTGGTTCTCAACTTTCTTTGCCGATTGATTGTCTAATTGAAAATTTAAATGGGGTACCACTTGTTATAAATCCAATTATTCAAGGTCAAAATGGATTGGATTTCTTACTCCAGAAAGTTCAACTAAGCGATACAGTTCTCCCGAAAAGTTGTTACCCCGTAAATGCTGTTTTTAAACCAAATCAATTAGGGATGAGAACTGCAAGAATAAATTTAATGATGGACGATGTTTGTGGTAACCAAATAATATATTTAATTGGAACAGGAATTAATCCAAATGCTGTTATTCCTAATGAAGTGGATTGGAAAGTACGCAGAATTAATAAACAATATGATAGTGTTAATGGAATATCAATTTATAATCCTACAACATCACCTTTAGTGTTACAAAAAATAACTTGGAAAGACCCTCCTTCTGCATCTGAATTTAGTTATAATCAATCGTTACCATTGAACATTCCGCCACAAGATACTGTTTATATACCAGTAAGTTTTTATCCAACTGATGATATTTATTATGAAAAGGAATTAGTATTATCCATTCTTAATAAAGATTCTGTATCAGAATTTCCAGTTAAATTAAAGGGAACAGGTTTTTATCCCCAATTAAGTTATAATTGGGATTGCGGTCCGTCGGTTAAAGCCGGAGATACCACCATTGGAACTTTATCTATAACAAACACAAGTAAAAATTCAGTTTTATCGGTTAATAGGATTTTGTTATCAAGTGTAAGTAATATTTATTCTTGGGTAGATGGTTCTGAACCTTTAAACGAAAGCATTCAGCCACAAGAGACAAAAAAATATTTGATTTATTTTACGCCAGTTGATACTCAAGTCCAAACTAATACAATTGTTATAATGGCAGATAATTATGATGGACTTTTCCCTGATTTTTGGAAAGATAATCGATTTGACATCAATTGCCAATCTGTGGGCATTAATTACCCACAACAAGTTGATTTCGGGAATAGATTGCAATGTACTTCTAATATTTTAGATGCAACTCTAAAAAATCAAAGCCAAGACACTCAAATAGTTCTTGATTTACCAAATGCAACAATTACCGGTGATATTAATAATGCCTTTCAGTTAATTACTAACCAAGTAATGACTATCAATCCATCTGGACAATCTGATATCCAAATTCAATATCATCCACAAAAACCTGGTGTTGATAAAGCCGTTTTATCAATTCCAAATAATTTCGGTATTGATATTAAAATTAGTTTAGTGGGGAATAGCAAAATATTTAGTTTATCTACCAATACATCTGAATTTGCTGAAATTCCGGGTAAAGGAGTATCTGTTCCTATAATTCTTAAAGTTGATAAAATAGAGGAAGCTATCAAAAATTTAAAGATATTAATTAATTATCTGCCACAACAAGTCAGATTTGATGATCAATCGTTTGAAAACTCAATAGCCTCAAATTGGACTTGGGAACAGCCTGATTTAAGTCAAAGTGGTGTTGTTGCTTTGACAGGGAATGGTGAACTATCTACTCCATTTAATGGAGAAATTGCTAAAATAAAGATGATGTTTCTTTTAGATACTAACAAACTTACCGATTTAGTTTTTACTTCTGTATATGATTGTAATAAAAATTCAGAAAATGTTGCTCAAATTAGAACTATGCCTGTGTGTTTAAATGATAACCGTAATATAATAGTTACATTAAGCAATTCGCCAACATTAGAATTAATTAATCCAAATCCATCAATAGATTATTTTACTTTAAAGTTCAGTTGTGGGAAAGCATTTAAAGCCATTGCTAATATGTATAATTCAATGGGAATAAAAGTTAAAAGTTTAATTAACCAAAATTACAAAGCAGGGATATTTGAAGAGCAAATTAATGTAGAAGACTTACAACCTGGCGTGTATTTTATAGAATTTGGAGATGGGATAACAAAAGAATATCAAAAAATTGTAATTACTAAATAAATATATATTTCAACGAATTTATTAATTTTGTAATCTTTACAAAATTAATAAATTAAGGAAAATATGGGAACAACATCAGATTTAAGACCAGGTGCAGTTATTAAGTTTAATGGGGAGTTATGTACAGTGGTAGAATCCGAACATAGAACTCCCGGTAATTTAAGAGCATTTTATCAAGTTAAGATGCGTAGTTTAAAATCAGGGAGAATGTTAGAAAACCGTTTTCGTTCAGGCGAATCAATTGAATTTGTTCGAGTAGAAAAGAATAATTATCAATTTTTGTATAAAGATGGGAATCATTTTATTTTTATGGATGGGAACACTTATGAACAAATTCCTGTGGAAGAAGAAGTTGTCGGTAAATTATCAGATTTCTTACGTGAAGGACAAGATGCGATGCTCTCTATAAATGATGGAAATGTGTTGTTTGTAGAATTACCAACATCAGTTGTTTTACGTGTTTCTCAAACAGAACCTGGCTTCAAAGGTGATACTGCAACAAATGTTATGAAACCAGCTGTTTTGGAAACTGGTGCTAATATTCAAGTGCCTCTTTTTATTAACGAAGGCGATTTAATTAAAGTTGACCCTAATAGTGGGGCTTATTTAGAAAGAGTGAAAGAATAATACAAGATTCGCTACATTAAGTTTATAAAAAAGTCTTGTTGAATTATTATTATTCAGAAGACTTTTTTTAATTTTATATTTTTAAAATTGTGTTTAATGAAAGATTTAAAAACAAAGAACAATAGTTTAACAAAAGATAAACTTCAAGACGATATAGAAATTGACAAACAACTGCGACCGAATAAATTTGATGATTTTACTGGTCAAAGTAAGTTAGTTGAAAATTTGAAAGTTTTTATTGCGGCGGCATTACAAAGAGGAGAACCTCTTGACCATACTTTATTTACAGGACCGCCGGGGCTCGGAAAAACTACATTAAGTTTTATTATTTCTAAGGAAATGCAATCTAATATAAAAATTACTTCTGGACCTGTTCTAGAAAAACCGGGTGATTTAGCAGGTATTTTAACTACATTGCAAGAAGGTGATATTTTGTTTATAGATGAAATTCATAGATTGCATCCTGTAATTGAAGAATTTCTTTATTCGGCTATGGAAGATTTCCGTTTAGATATTATGTTAGAATCTGGACCAAATGCACGTTCGATTCAAATTGCACTTCCCAAATTTACATTAATAGGTGCAACAACAAGAGCAGGGCTTTTGACAGCTCCGTTACGTTCACGGTTTGGAATTATCAATAGATTAGATTATTATTCGCCCGAAGATTTAACAAAAATTATTAAACGCTCTGCAAGTATTCTGAATGTTGATATTATTGATGATGCGGCATTAGAAATTTCATCACGTTCACGTGGAACTCCAAGAATTGTGAATAGACTTTTAAGACGTAATCGGGACTTTGCACAAGTGAAAGGTAATGGGGTTATCGATTTGCAAATTGCCCGATTTGCTTTGGAAGCATTAGATGTTGATAATCGTGGGTTAGATGAAATGGACAAAAGGATTTTGCTTACGATTATCGAAAAATATCAAGGTGGTCCAGTTGGATTAAATGCATTAGCGTCATCTATAAGCGAAGATGCGGGAACTATTGAGGAAGTTTATGAACCTTTTTTAATTCAGCAAGGGTTTATTAATAGAACACCTCGTGGTCGTACTGCTACTTTGCTTGCATATAAGCATTTTAATATATCTTATCCGGAATCATCGAACAAATTATTGGATGTATAAATTAAATAAAATATATATTTTTTGAATGAATAATATAAATCAAAATAATGTTCTTGGAAATTTCCTTAAAAATTTCAATGATAAAATTAATTTCAATCAAAAGTTACCAAATGAAATTTTTGATACTTTAATTGAAGATAAAAATATAAAAATTGAAAGGATTATCTCTTCTGGTCAAAAAACCGAGCAAGGAATTTGGCTTGAGCAAGATGTTGATGAATTTGTTATAATGCTTGCAGGTAAAGCAAAAATTAGTTTTTTTGATAGTAATGAAGTTCTGGACTTACTCCCTTTTGATTACCTTTTTATTCCTAAAAAGCGTAAACACAGAGTAGAAGAAACCGATGAACAATCTTTGACTTTTTGGTTAGCCGTACATTTTAATTATGAACAATAACAGACAAAAACTATGGATAAAGTAACCACATTAGCCCATCCCAATATTGCGCTTGTTAAATATTGGGGTAAAAGAGATGAACAATTAAATTTACCTGCTGTTGGTAGTATTTCGGTTACTTTAGATGAATTACAGACCAGAACAACCATAGAAAAACTTATAGGCAAGTGTCAAGATGAAATTATTTTTAATGATGTTATTGCTGATGAAAAAGAAGCAGAGAAAATAAGGAAGTATATTGATTTATTTCGTGAAAAAAGTAATGAGAAAATATATTTAAAAGTAGCAACAAGTAATAATTTCCCAACTTCGGCAGGTCTTGCTTCGTCTGCTTCTGGATTTGCGGCACTTGCAAAAGGATTATCTGAAATCTTTGAATTGAAATTGAACGCTCAAGAATTGTCTCGAATTGCAAGATTAGGAAGTGGTTCTGCTGCTCGTTCAATTTTTGGTGGATATGTGCAATTACATAAAGGGATTTTACCAAGTGGGGAAGATTGCTTTGCCGAACAGATATTGACAGCTGATGACTTCCCTCTGAAAACAATAATTGCTATAACTGATAAAACTCCTAAGAAAGTATCATCAAGAAAGGGAATGAAAGAATCCCAACAGACTTCGCCATACTATAATTCTTGGGTTGAAAGTTCTGACAATGATTTGCTTGTAATGAAAAAAGCGATAATAGAAAAAGATTTTTTTACTATTGCTGAAATTTCAATCCAAAGTTGTTTGAAGATGCATTCTGTAATGATGACTACACAACCGCCATTAATTTATTGGAATAGCAAGACTTTTGCAATTATTGAGCAAGTGCTTAAGATGTATAATGAGAAGTTCCCTGTATTTTTTACAATAGATGCTGGACCACAAGTAAAAATATTTACTTTTGAAGGTGAAGAAAAAAAAATTATAGAAAATTTAAAGAATTTAAATTTAATTGACGAACATTTCGTCATTGGAATTGGTAAAGGTATTGAAACAATTGAGGACTAATTGAGAATCACTACAAAAACACCAGGCAAGTTGATTATTCTCGGTGAATATGCTGTTTTGGAAGGGGCTCCATCACTTGTTGCTTCTACAAACCGTTTTGCAAATGTGCTTTTCAAAAAATCAGAAGATGGAGTTTTTAAAATTGAAGCTCCTTCAATTAATGTTCCACTTTTGAAATTCTTTATTGATGATGAAGGAAAAGTAAAATTTATTGGGAAATCTTTTAATAAAGTTGCTGAAAAATTAAGCTTATTTACTGCAACTTTTGAGTATGTTTCACGCAAATTAATAGAAAAAGGAATAAAGATTCGTCCGCTGGAAATTTTTTTAGATACTTATGATTTTTACTCTGCTACTAATTTGTTGAAGTTAGGATTAGGTTCAAGTGCAGCGGTAACAGTTTCAATAATAACTGGTTTACTTTCTGCTAATATATTAGAGCCAGACGAAATTACTCCCGAACAAATTTTGAAATTTTCAATAGATTCCCATAGAAATGCACAAGGTAATATCGGTAGTGGTGTAGATATTGTTGCCGCAATATATGGTGGTATTTTAAAATATCAAATTAAAGAAAAAGAAATTAAATTTAAACAGATTTCGATGCCAAAAGATCTGCATTATTTAACTGTTTGGACTGGTATCTCTGCTTCAACTACTGGCTATGTTGAAAGATTCAATAAATTTAAGAAAGAAAAACCTGCCGAGTTTTCTTCTTTAATTAAAGAAATGACCGAAATATCAAATTTAGGTATTAATGCTTTTGAAAATTGTGATATTAGGACCTTTTTAACATATTACGATAATTATTTTTATTTTCTTAAAGATTTAAATATAAAATTAAACATAGAAGTAATAACAAAAGAGCATCAAGGGATCTATAATATTTGTAGGTCAGCCGGTGCTTACTACAAATCATCAGGAGCAGGTGGTGGAGATTTAGGAATTCTTTTTACTGATAATCTTGAAATTTTTGAAGATGTAAAAAAAGAACTTGTTAAGCGAGGTTTTGAGACTTTGGAAATTAAATTTGGAATTCCTGGGATTAAACCAGTAAAAATAGAAGGTGAAATAAATGCGGAACTCACGTATCCCTAATTTTTATGATTTTACGATTTTTCAAAGATTAGATATTTTGCGTGAAAATGGCTTCTTGGAACAAGAAGACATCAAATCTTTATTAAATGGAGAATTTGATTTAACAGAAGAGACAGCCAATAAAATGGTTGAAAATGTAATTTCAATGTTCTCTTTACCGATGGGCATATCTTTAAATTTATTAATTAATGGTAAAGATTATTTAATTCCGATGGTGGTTGAAGAACCATCAATTATTGCGGCACAAAGTTCTGCCGCAAAGTTAATTCGTAAAGCCGGTGGATTTTATACAGAAAGTTCTAAACCTATTTTGATTGGTCAAATTTTAATGACTAATGTTGAATATCCATCAAAATCAAAACAATCTATTTTACAGAAAAAAGAAGAAATTTTAGCATTTGCAAATTATTTGCAACCCAAAATGTATGCCAGAGGTGGTGGAGCAATTGATTTAGATGTGCGTTTGCACCCAGCTACATCGAAATATGGCGATTTGTTAGTTGTGCATATTTATGTTGATACGAAAGATGCAATGGGAGCTAATTTAGTAAATAGTATGTGCGAAGGTATTTCGCCATTATTAGAAAAAATTGCAAATGCAAAATCATTTATGCGAATTTTATCAAATCTACACGATAGATCAATAGCAAAGGCAAGATGTAAAATTCCCCCTGATTTATTATCTACAAATAACTTTTCAGGCGAAGAATTAATTGAAGGTATAATTCTTGCAAATTATTTTGCTGCAATTGACCCTTATAGAGCCGCAACACACAATAAAGGTATTATGAATGCTATTGATCCAATAGCAATTGCTACGGGAAATGATTGGCGAGCGATTGAAGCAGGTGTGCATTCTTTTGCCGCAAAAGGTGAGCATTATACGACGCTTACCAATTGGTATAAAGATGAACAAAATAATTTAATTGGTCAAATTGAAATTCCTTTGAAAGTAGGAACCGTAGGTGCACCGCTATCATCAAATCCGAAAATAAAATTTGCTTATAAAATATTAAATATAAAAACTGCAAATGAGCTGATGGAGATAATGGCATCTGCTGGACTTGCTCAAAACTTCGCAGCTTTGAAAGCATTGGTGAGTGAAGGTATTCAACGTGGACATATGAGCTTGCATGCTCGTAGTGTTGCAAAAGCAGCGGGTGTAGAAGAAAAATATTTTGATATTGTTATTGATGAATTAATTAAAAGTGGTGAAGTTAAAATTTGGAAAGCACAAGAAATTGTTAAAAAATTAATGAATACATCAGAAGAGATAAATTTGGAAAAAACATTTTCAGAAGCAGAATTACATTCAGGTTATGGGAAAGTAATTTTGTTCGGTGAACACGCAGTTGTTTATGGGAGTAATGCAATTGCGGCACCAATTCCTTATGCTATTAAATCAAAAGTGCTAAAAGCAGAAAATTCTTCAAATATTGTAATTCCTCGTTGGGGAGTTGAGTTTGATTTGTTCAATAAAAGACAAGAACCAAATTCATTAATTGCAGTTTTGGAATTAATTATTACAAAACTTGGATTAATCAATGAAAAGATGCAAATATTAGTTTTCCCGCATATACCAAGGGCTATGGGACTTGGTGGTTCTGCGGCACTTGCTGTTTCTGTAATTAGATCTATCGCTGATTATGGTAATATTAAATTAACAAATGAAGAAATTAATGATTTAGCTTACGAAACAGAAAAAGTCGTTCATGGAACACCTTCTGGTATTGACAATACTATGGCTACTTATGGTAAGCTAATCCGATATAAAAAAGAGATACAAGCTAAAACATATCCAATTGAAATTAAAAAGCCTCTACCATTATTAATTGCTTTAAGTGGTTCAGAGGGTTTGACTTTAAAAATGGTGAGAGAAGTGCGTGAAGGCTGGCTGAAAAATCGTAAACTTTATGATTCGATTTTTTCACAGATGAATGAAATTGCTCTTGAAGCAATGGACGCTATGCAAGAATATGATTTAGAAAAATTGGGTTATTTAATGAATTTAAATCAAGGATTGCTTAATGCCATACAAGTTTCTACAAATGAATTAGAAGAAATGATATCTATTTGTAGAAAGAACGGAGCTTATGGTGCTAAACTAACCGGTGGTGGTGGTGGTGGTGCAATCATTGCATTATGTCCTGAGAACAGAGAGGATATTGAAAAAGAATTAAATAATTTTGGTTATCAAACTATTATAACTGATATTTCGTGAGATTAATTGTATTAAAAATTTAATTTTATAAAGGATAAAATGAGCGATAAAGTAGTTTCTTTTAATGATGAGCCTCTAATTTTAGTTGATGAAAATGATAACGAAATTGGTTATTTACTAAAAGATGCTTGCCATCAAGGGGACGGTATTTTGCATCGAGCTTTTTCTATATTTATTCTTACTCCTAAAAAAGATTTAATATTACAAAAACGAAGTGAAGATAAGTTATTATGGCCAAATTTTTGGTCTAATACAGTTTGTAGCCACCCACGTAAAGGAGAAACATTAGAAGTTGCTACTCAAAGAAGATTAGAAGATGAAATTGGTATCCAAACTGCTTTAAAATACCTTTTTAAATTTCAATATCAAGCAAAATATAAAAATTATGGTTCTGAAAGTGAAGTTTGCTCTGTTTTTATTGGCAAATATGATGGGTTAATATACCCAAATGCTAATGAAATCAAAGATTTAATGTTAATTCCTTTTGAAGAAGTTGAAAGTGAAATTGCACGAAATTCACAATATTTTACGCCGTGGTTTAAAATTGAATGGGAAAAAATTATATCTGAATATAAAAAAGATATAATAAATTTATAAATAAATACAAAAATAATTCTGTATTAAGAATAAGATTGTTAATTTGCACTTTATAAAATTACAAGATAAAGGATTTGAATTTATTATTTTTAACTCCACGTATGCCATTTCCTTTAATTGGTGGCGATAGAATAAAACCATATAATTTATTAAAGCATTTATCCAAAGGGCATAATGTTACCCTTGTTACTTTTTATCAAGGTAAAAAGAATTATAAGGAATTTATAAAAGAACTTGAAAAATTAGGAGTTAAAGTTTATGTTATCCCTCTTAATCCTATTAAAGCAGGCTTATCCTGTTTGACTCGTATTTATCAGTTCCGTCCATTAGAAATTATGTACTATCACCAGAAAGAATTTCAACAAGTAGTTGATGATTTAATGAACGAAACAAAATTTGATGTCGGATTTTCTTTCTTTATGCGTACTTCTGAATATTTAAAAAATAAAGATATAAAGAAAATATTAATTGCTGAAGATTGCCGTATCTTATATCAAAATCGTTCTTATAATAAAAGTCAAAACTTGATGCAAAAAGCTATTAGGTTGTATGAATACGAAACTTTAACACATTTTGAACCGAAGATCATGGATTATTTTGATTTGGATACATTTGTTACATACGAAGATATTAATTATTTAAAATCAATCAAACCATTAAATAAATACAGATTATTGACAAATGGAGCAGATATTGAACACTTTGTGCCAGGAAAATTTGAAGATAGGAATTTGATTTTATTTACTGGGAAATTGGATCTATGGGCAAATAAATTGATGATGGATAGGATTCTAGAAAGATTAATGCCTGAGGTAAACAAAGTTTTTCCCAATATTGTTCCAACTTTTGTTGGGGCTGATGTTCCAAAATATATTAAAGATTATGAACGAAGAGGGAAAATTATATTACATGAAAATGTGCCTGATTTTCTTCCTTATTTACAGAAAGCAAGAGTTTATATTCACCCTCATCTGGGTGCTTCTGGAATTCAAAATAAATTATTAGAAGCTATGAGTACTGGTTGTCCTGTTGTTACAACTAATTCGGGTAATCAAGGTATCTACGGCGAACATGGCAAGCATCTTTTTATTGGCGAAACAGATACTGAAATTGCTCAATTGATAGTTGAACTTTTAAAAAATGAGAAAAAAGCCCGAGAAATTTCTGAAAACGCAAGGAATCTAATTGTTGAAACACATTCTTGGCAACGTGTTTTTGAAGATCTTGATGCAATAATCAATGAATTGGGAAATGAATAATTTTGCAGTTTTTTTTGATAGAGATGGAATTGTAAATAAAAGAATAATCAACGATTATGTTAAAAATATTGATGAATTCGAATTTATTCCAGATTTTTTCTATATCTTTAATTTAGTTAAACAATTTGGTTTTCAGACCTTCCTAATTACAAATCAGCAGGGAATTGGTAAAAAATTAATGACCGAAGATGATTTAGATAAAATTCATCAATATATGCAAGATGTTTTATTGACACGAACAGGCTACCAATTTGACAAGATCTATTTTTCTCCTTCATTAGCACAAGAAAATGATTACCGACGTAAACCTAATCCTGGAATGATACTTGAAGCAATTAAAGATTTCAATTTAAATCCAAATTCTTGTTTAATGATCGGTGATAGTATTAGCGATGTTCTGGCGGGTAAAAATGCCGACATTTTGACTGTACTGGTTTATCACGAACAAAATCATTACAATTCAATGTCTATTGAGGAACTTCAAAGATTACAATCTGACTACGTCTTCGCTAATTTTGAAGAATTGGCAAGGCATTTGCCTTTAATTTTATATGAGATAAAATCAAAAAACAAAAAAACAAAATAATGTATTTCAATATTATAAGTATAAGAAAAAACATTATCAAATCATCGCTAAGATTAGTGCAATTGTATGATAAATTAATATATACTGAATATCTTTTTATTTATATATTATCAATATTTGTAGGAATATTAACAGGGTTTGCCGAAGTTTTTTTGAAATATTTAATAAATGTTTTTTCCAAGCTATTTTTTATTGGAGAAGGCAAAACAATATTAGACAGAATCACCAATTCCCCTTGGTATATAGTTTTACTAATACCTGTTATAGGGATAATATTAAGTCAAATAATCAATTTGTTGTTTTTTAAAAAGTCCAAAACACATGGAGTATCCCATGTTATCGAATCTATAGTTTTGAGAAATGGCTATATAAAACCTATTGCCCCATGGTTAAAAGCTTTGGCAACATCAATTACAATTGGAGCAGGAGGTTCAGTAGGTCCAGAAGGTCCAGCCGTATTTCTTGGGGCGGGTATAGCTTCAACTGTTAGTCAATTATTTAAAGCAAATTCTATGCGTACCAAAACGCTTGTAGCGGCAGGTGCAGGCGCAGGTATTGCGGCGGCTTTTAATGCACCAATTGCCGGAGCATTATTTGCAATTGAAATATTTTTAATGGATTTTAAGTTCCAACAATTTTCAGTTATTGTAATTGCAACAGTTATGGCTACATTTGTTTCCCGCTCTCTTACTGGCGATTTGGCAGTGTTCCAGTCGTCTGTGTATCATTTAACGAGTATATTGGAATTTATTTGGTTCGGACTACTTGGTATTTTTTCAGGTATTGTGTCGTGGCTCTTTATTGATATAATCAACAGAACAGAAGAATATTTCCATTTAAAATTACACATACATCCAATTTATAAATCCATTGTAGGTGGTATTGTGGTCGGAACGATGGGTATATTTTTACCTTATGTATTAGGAGCAGGCTATGATACCATTGATTTAACAATATTAAATAAGCTTTTATGGTATGTTGCTTTTATAGTTGTTATCATAAAAATATTAACTACTGCATTCACACTTTCAACAGGTGGTTCTGGTGGTGTTTTTGCTCCCGCTCTTGTTGTTGGTGCTGCTCTCGGATCTTTTTGGGGACAAATTTTTAATTTTGTGTCGCCAAGCTTAGCGCCCAAACCTGAAATATTTGCGTTATTAGGTATGGCAGGTCTTCTGGCAGGAACTATGCATGCTCCGTTTACCGCTACTATAATGCTTTTTGAACTTACCAAAAATCAAGATTTAGTTTTACCTGCTATGCTGACTACTATTATTAGCGTTACTACTACTAAAAAATTAATTAATGAATCAATCTACACTCTTCCTTTATTGAAATATAATATAAACTTAAAAAATAAAACTGAATTGAATATTCTTGAATCAATCTCTGTTAAAGATATTTATTCAAAAGAAATGGACATAATCCTTGAAAATGAGATTTTTCCAAATATTGTGAAAAAGATAATAAATGAAAAAGTTGCTGTTTTAGTTGTTAATAGTAATGTAGGTAATTTTTATGGATTGATTACATTAGATACAATAAAAGAAATTTTGATGGATAGCGAATCGCTTGGACAATTGTTGATTGCTGGGGATATCGCCATAAAGAATATTCCTAAAATTTATGTGGAGCAAAATCTTCGAGAAGTTTGGGAAATTATTAACCGGTTAAATTATGATGCTTTGCCTGTATTTAGTGAAAATAATCCACATAAAATTATTGGTTTAATTCACAGAAAAGACATTGATTCTAAATATAGTCAAGAACTTGAAAGATTTGATTTAACGTCTAATTTTGCTTCAAAAATTTCGGCTTCATTTGATAAAAAAACTGTTCCTTTATTTGAGCAATTTGTTCTTTCAGAAATTAATGTTCCAAAAATTTTTATTGGTAAATCTATTATGGAACTTAATATTAGAAATAAATATGGAGTTGAAATAATTTCTATTAGGTCAAATCAATTAAATAAAGAACAAATTGAAGTTATTCCTAACGGAAACTTTGTATTTCAACAAGATGATGTTTTGATAGTAGCAGGCAAGCAAGATAAAATTAATGTTCTGATGAATTTGGAATAATATTAGTTCCATTAATTTCTATAAACATATATAAAGCATAAAAAAATATATAACAAAAAGAATAATTTGTGAAAATTTTTTTTAATTTTGTAATATGAAAAAAGTATTTTTCGGTTTAATTATATTTATTGCAAGTATTTCAATACTTGCAACGAGCAGTCAAATAAGTTCGTTCAGAGCGTTTTCAAGCGGTAATAATATTACTGTTGAATGGAAAACTAATGATGAGACGAATATTCGTCAGTTTGAATTGCAAAGAAGCTCGGATCATTCTTTGTATACAAAGATTCAAACTTTTAATGCAAATTCGGAACCTTATGACTATAAATATATTGATGAAAATGCTTTATTTAAATCATCACAAACAGACCCAAAAGTTCAAGAAGGCAAAGTTTTTTCCTATCGTTTGAAAATTATTTTTAATGATGGCAATTCCGATTATTCTGATGCGATTACGGTAACTTATTCAACAAATAGCATTAAACGTACTTGGGGAATGATTAAAGAATTATTTCGCTGAAATTAATGGAAAATAAAGATTTTTATTACTATTTTCAATTCTTTTTCGTTATAATTCTTACTTTTTAAATGGAATTTTCTTGAAGATGAAAATAATTTTATCAATATGTATAATTTTTGTTTTATTTTCTAACGAACAAGTTTTTGCGAAGAAAATACAATACGATACACTGGCAAATGATGAACGTTGCTTAACTTTCCAAAAAATTCAAAAAGACAATAAAATACAAAAAAAAATTACTTTTGACCCACAAACAGGACGACCAATAAATCAAAAAGCATATAGCAGTGTTTCTGGATTATTTTTGATTCATTATGATACAAGTGGAGTAAATGCAGTTCCTAAGGAAGACAAGAACAATAACGGAATTCCTGATTTTGTAGATTCAGTTGCTTATTATGCAGACTATGTTTATAATAAAGAAGTTGTAGAATTTGGGTTTAAATCGCCAATTGGAGATAGTTTAGTAGGCGGGAGCAATGCTTATGATATATATTTATACGATATTGGAGATGGAGATAAAGTCCCAGATAGTACTGGACAGCAAGATATGGGTGGTACTTATGGTATGACAGTTGCAGAAAAAGAAATATTGCCTGCTTTGAAGTTTCCACGTATGACTTCGTATATGATTATTGACAATAATTATTCTCCTTTAGATTCAATTTATTATCCTGATGGAAAAGTTACACAAGCTTATAAAGTATTTGGTATAGATGGGGTAAAAATTACACTTGCACACGAATTTCACCACGCTATTCAATATATGTATGGTATAGATGAGCCAGTAGGTTCTGAACTTGCTGAAATGTCCTCTGTTGCAATGGAAAATACTTTATTTCCTGAAATAAAAGATTATTTACAATATGTAAGAAGTTTATTTAAATACCCATCACAATATGTTTTGAGCAATGCTTCCCCTGATGATGGTTATCGTTATTCTATTTTTATTATGATGTTAAGAGATAAATATGGAATTGAAGTTTTGAGAAATATCTGGGAATTGATTGGTAGTGGTGTGCATACATTTAAAGCACTCGATTCCGCATTAGTATTAAAGAATACTTCAATAAATAATGAATGGTTGGATTTCTTAGACTGGATTTATTTTACAAGTTATAGGACAGTTGATAATAAATATTTCAAGGATGCCGCATTGATGCCAATTTTTGCTTATGAAACAGCGTCTGAATATACTTATCCATCTATTTCATTAGGTGGATATCTCACTCCATACCAAATTCGTTGTGACCAGATATATTTTAAAAATAATTTTCCAACAAGCAACGATACTTTGAATATCGTTATTAGCTGTTTGGATTCAAGTGCTTTGTTTTATCAATTATCTCTTAATGATGAATTCACTCAAATTGTTTGTTCTCAAAATTCAGGTAATTATACAAGAATTTTCCAAAATTCGCCTAATGAATATTATTATAATTTACAAAATGCTTCTAACAAAGTAAAGGTAAAATTACACGAGATACCAAGTGTGGAAACTTATGCAATTGAAAAAGCATATCCTAGTCCTTTTAGAATAAATACTGATGATGAAATCATTTTTCCAGCTCCTAAAAATGCAGGGATTAGTGAAGATGTAATATTAACTTTGTACGATTCAAATTTAAGGCAAATAATGTCTAAAACATTAAAAGTTGGATTAGAAAATAAAAATAGAGTGCTAATTCTTTCTAAACAAGATTTAATGAATACTACTCCAGTTTCAACTGGTGTTTATGTATATCGTACCGATTATAATGGGAACGCCGTTTTAGGGAAAATTGCAATTATTAATCAATAAAGTTCGAGATGGAAATATCAATATCAATTTCTAATTTAAGTAAAAAAATTGGTCTAAAGGAAATTCTTTTTTCAAATTTAAATGCCGAATTAACTAATAAAGAAGTGGTTGCTATCATTGGACCTAATGGTAGTGGTAAATCAACTTTTTTGAAAATTCTTGCTGGCGTTACTAAATCTTCCAGTGGAGAGATAAAAATATCAATAAACAATCAAAATATTAAAATTTCAGATTTCCATACTTATTTTGGTTATGTGGCTCCTTATTTAAATTTATATGAAGAATTTCATCCACTTGAACATATTCAAATAATTTCTAAAATTTTGGGTCTCCAATACGACAAAAATGAGACATTAAAACTACTTGATAGATTTGGGTTATTAAAGCATTATTTAAAGCCTATAAGAGCGTTCTCATCTGGGATGAAACAAAGAATGAGGATTATCTTATCTGTTTTAGCAAACCCTATTGTTTTGTTGCTTGATGAACCTTTTTCAAATCTTGACGATGAAGGAATTAAAATTTGCCAAGATTTAATCGTTGAAAAACAAAACAAGAATGGACTTATCTTAATTGCAAGTAATGATGAAAGAGAAATACAATTATCTACTAAAAAGATAAATTTAAAAGATTTTAAATAGAAATTTTATTTTTCTTAAATATTAGTTAAAATTTCAATTATTTTAAGTAATGCTTGATTTTCAATTTTCTTTAAAAAGATAGAAAGCACCGAATCATTCATTTGATAAAGTTTATAGTCAAAATTAATAAACAAATCAGAATAATTTAAAATAATTTTATAAATATCCAACACATTATAATTAATTAAATTGATTACCGAATAAACATCAATTTGCTCATTAGCTCCTTCGAATTGCTCAATAACTTTGAAATTATCAGTAAAAAAATTGAAAGAATTATTGTGTTTAACAATAAAATTGGAATTTTGTTTTTCATAAATAAGCAAATTTTCAATTTTTGCATAGGCAGTATTTTGGGAGTAAACATTAAAAACTTTATCACTAATTGTAATAAGTTTTTGTTTTTCACTTGCACGAGGACTAATTTCAGTAAAATGCTGAACTGGATTTATAATAGATTTATAAAAGATAGTCATACCTTGTTTTTCAGCTTCAATTAACATATGAGGATAAAATATTTTACTTCCAAAATCAGCAGATTGAATTGCATCAGAGAACTTTAAGATTGGTATCTGTCTTGCCGATGAAAAGAAATGAGGGTCAATATTATAAATACCTTCTACGTCAGTCCATATTGTTATTTCAGGAGAATTTAAAGAACTTGCAAAAATCAAGGCAGTTAAATTAGAACTTTCAAAACCCATCGTTGTTGTCTCGCCATCTTTGGTTTTTCCAATAAAGCCTTGCGTTAAGACAACATTATTTTCTGCAAATATAGGAATTAGAAACTTGTGGATATTGACATTTATTAATTCCTCTAATGGATTTGCTTTTGTAAAATTATTGTCTGTTGTGATTAATTCTTGTGCACTAATAAATTTAAATTGAAAATTTTTGGAATGTAAAAATTGTTGAAAAATTGTTGCTGATATTTGTTCGCCATAAGACAAGACTAAATCTAATGTTCGTGGAGTGAGTTCTTGAAAAATAGCAATATTGCGATATAAATTGTCTAGTTCAATAAACAAATTAGAAACAAACTCAACACATTCTTTTTTAAATGCGTCATTTTCAAAAATTGCTTCAATTATATTTTGAGTAAAGTATTCTAATTTTTCAAGAATCTTTAAAGATTCATCTAATTTATTTATAGATGCGAGATTAACACTTTCATATAATCTACGAGTAGTTTTTCCCAGTGCTGAAATAATAATCAAACTTTTACCTTTGAAAGAACTTAAAATCTTATAAAAACTTTCAAAGACTTCTTTGTTTATAAAATTTGAACCACCGAATTTATGAATTTTATACATAAGCAATTAGTAATTGTTTTCGTTAATAACTTCTTGAAGATTTAAATTTAATTCTGAAATTTTAGCATTAATAATAGAGGATAAATTTTCGATATTACCAATTAGTGCAGGAATGTTATTGGCTAAAATAGAATTAGGCATAGATTGTACTATTGCTGTTTTTGGATCTTGGATAATAATAGTGCCACCTGCATTATAAATTTTTGATGCGCCCAAAGTTCCGTCTCTACCAAGCCCTGTTAAAATTACTCCTATTGCAAACTCACCAAAAGATTCGGCAATACTTTTAAATAACGGGTCTGCAGAAGGGACATTATAATTATTTATATCGCCTTCATAAAATAAAATTTTGTATGATATGCTTGAAATAATTATATGGGACTTTGCTGGTGCAAAGTAAATATGATTTTTTTCAACAATTTCTTCATTACGAGCAATACTAACTTTAAATTTTGTTTCTACATTAAATTTGGTTACTAAACTTTCTAAAAGCCATTCAGGACCGTGTTGGATAATAAAATATGTAGCATTTAAATTAAAGTCAAGATTTTGAATAATATCAGACAAAATTTGAGGACCTCCAGTACTTGCAACGATACCAACTGCAATCATTGGAGGAATATTTTTTTTATTAGGAGATAATTTTGTTAAATTAATATTTGGAATATTTTGTGAAACTTTTGCTATTCCTTTTCTTACAACTTCAATTAATTCTTTGATATTGACAGGTTTAGCTAAGAAATCGTCAGCACCAGATTTTAAAGCATATAATTTGGCATTATCGTTTGCCAGAGCAGTCATCATTAAAATAAAAGGTGGATTAGAATAATTTGCTCTAATATGTCTTATTAAATCAATGCCATCGAATTCGGGCATCATCCAATCAGTAATAATTGCATCATATTTTTCTCTCTCAAGTGCTTTAATTACTTCAAAGCCATTACTAACAGATTCAACAATATAGCCTGCTCTTTCTAAAACCTTTTGCACTAATAATTGATTAGTGAAGTCATCTTCCGCAATGATTATTCTTCGTGTGTTTAACATACCTTACGATCTAATTTTATTTACAAAACAAGTGAGATTTTCAATTTTAATAATAGTAACCTTTTCACCAGATGCAATTGTTTGATTGCTTGAAGCACGCCATAGCTCACCCATATATTTAATCTCCCCTTGCGAAAGTGGTGTAATCTGTTTAGTTACAATGGCTATTTGTCCGATGAGAGCATCAATCCCTGAAACTCTTTTTCTCTTTTGAGCTTTCAATCCTAGATATAATAAAAAAACTGTAAAAATTAATAATATAAATACAGATATTATTATGATTGAAATTGAAATATGCATACTACTACCCTCATCAATTAAATAATAAGAACCAAAACTAAATGACAAAAGTCCAAATAAAGTTAAAATTCCATAACTGATTATTTTAATTTCCAAAATTAACAGAACTAAAGCAAATAATATCAATGATAAGCCAAAATAATTTATTTGAAAAAAAGAAAAAGAATAAATTGAAAGAATGAGCGAAATTGTTCCAACAATACCGGGAAATATGGAACCTGGTGTAGAAAATTCGAACAATAACCCCAGAATTCCAATTAGCATTAAAACAAAAGCTAAATCTGGTGACAAAAAATAATACATTTTTTTGCTCTGTTTTTGTTTTTTTATAAAATATAAATTACAAAAATATTTGGGATAATATTATAAGTAGTAAATAAAAAAAGCCTCGCCATCGGGGGGATTGGACGGCAAGGCATGCAGCAAAAAGAAGAAGAGCGACTCTCGTCGTTGAGCGGGAAACGAGACTCGAACTCGCGACCCCAACCTTGGCAAGGTTGTGCTCTACCAACTGAGCTATTCCCGCATTTTTGAGAATACAAAATTACGAAAACTTTTTGTTCTGTGCAAATTTTTTTGCTCTTTTTGAAAAAAAAGTTTTTTTGCTTTTTTTGTATAAGAACTAATCGCTTTTTTTACATCAAATTCTATGCCAATATTAAGACAATTAACTACTGAATTTATTGTTTTATCGAACTTTTTTTGTTTTTGTCCTATTTTTAATTTTAATGGGTATTTTTTGTATTTATAATTTTATTTAAAAATAAAAAAATTAAAAACAGAAATTTATATTATATATTATAAATTAGATAGTTTAGTATATTTAATCTATGATTTGTTATAAAAGTTGTGAGATATGTTGAAAAAAAATATCAAAATATAATTAAACTTGATTATACGTATAAACGTCAAAAATAAAAAACTACTTTTTTAGATTATAAAATAATGTTATGAAAACAAAACCAGAAGTAGAATGGAAAAATAAACAAATAATATTTTTATTTGCATTTTCTTTTTTGTTGCTATTGACACACGTAAAAACTTTTGCGCAATTTGGACAAAATAAAGTACAATATGATAAATTTGACTGGATGTATATTCAATCTGAACATTTTGATATATATTACGATAAAGGTTCAAAATATTTAGCCGAATTTTGTGCGATAGAAGCTGAAAAAGCATTAAACAGACTTCAATTTGATTTAAACTATTCAATTAATAGACGAATACCGATACTTTTATATAATTCGCATGTTCAGTTCCAGCAATCAAATGCAGTAAGTGAATATATGCCCGAAGGAGTAGGAGGTGTTACAGAGCTTTTCAAAAATAGAGTAGTATTGCCTTTTGATGGCAACTATGAAAGTTTTCGCCATGTAATAGCTCATGAGCTTACACATGCTGTTTTAAATGATATGTTCTATGGGGGTACTTTCCAAACGGCACTTTCTGCAAGTGGCAGTATGTTTGAAATTCCAATTTGGATGAATGAAGGATTAGCCGAATGGGAAAGTTTAAAAACTTTAACCACATTGACCGATATGTATATACGAGATTTAGTAATAAATAATTTATTGCCTAATTTAAATCAACTTAATGGTTATTTAGCCTATCGGGGAGGACAAATATTTTACTGGTATATTGCTGAAAATTTTGGACAAGAAAAAATTGGTGAATTAATTAATAAATTAAGTGCGTATCATAATGTAGATTTAGCATTTAAATCTACATTTAATCTTTCGCTTGAAGAATTTTCTGATAAGTGGATGAAAGATTTAAAGAAAATGTATCTTCCTGATGTGAAAACATTCCAAGACCCAGAAGATTTTGCTGAACGCTTAACAAACCATAACAAAGAACATAATTATTGGAATTCATCACCTTCCATTTCTCCAAATGGTCAAAAATACGCTTATATTTCTGTTGATGAAGGTGTGTTTGCAATTTACACTAGAGGAATAGATAAAAAAAGTAAACCTGAAAAATTAGTTAGCAGCTTCCGCCAGCAAGATTTTGAAGAGTTGAATGTTGTTACACCAGGAATTAGTTGGAATCCGAAAGGAGATAAATTGGCAATATCAGCTAAGGCTGGAGGTGAAAACGCAGTTTTTATAGTTGATGTTAATACAGGCGATTATGAAAAACTTTCTTGGAATTTGAAATCTATAACTTCTGTTACTTGGTCTCCTGATGAAACTAAATTGGCTTTTACTGCTACTTTGCCTTATCAAAGTGATATATTTATTTATGAATTTGCCACCAAAAAATTAACAAATTTGACTGATGATATTTATTCTGATGGTTTTCCTGAATGGAGTTCCGATAGTCAAACATTGTATTTTGTTTCTGATAGAGGTGATTATACAAGAATAGGTATGGATGCTGTAAATTTAAAAATGTGGAAGCGAAATTTTAATCGCCAAGATATTTATTCGATTGATTTGAAATCTCAAGAAATTAAGCGATTAACTTTTGACCAAAATTTCAATATTACTTCACTTGCCGCATCCTCTAATAAATCTAAATTACTTTATTCCTCTGATAAGAATGGAATTAATAATATTTATGCTTTAGATTTAAATTCATTAAAGTCAACTCCAATTACAAATTCAATTATTGGTATTACCCAAATATCTTTGTCGCCCGATGCTTCTAAACTTCTATTTTCAGGCCAAATTGATGGTGGTTATGATATTTTTTTAATTCGCTTTCCATTTGAAAAGAAAATCAATACAGATACATTACCTTTGACAGAATATAGACAAGGATTAGTTCAACACCAAGATTTAGTGCAAGAATTAAATAAAGAAATTCAAGGGAATATCAAAAAGAATGATTCAACAATGAAATTACCAGATTATGGTAAATTTTCAGTTGATTTTTCACATCAAAGTTTTGTAAGTCCAAATCCAGATGCTATACAACAACAAAGTGCAGAACAGCAATCAATAGCAAAAGGTGAACAGTCGGCAGATACGAGTGAAGAATTTATAGAAAGACCTTACAAAATAAAATTTTCTACTGATATAATATTAGGAAATCCTGGATATAGTACATTTTATGGTTTTCAAGGTTTAACACAGATGCTTTTTAGTGATGTGCTTGGTGATCATCAAATTTATGCACAGGCAAACCTTTTGACTGATTTAAGAAATAGTTCATTTCTAGTTAGTTATAGTTATTTACCTAATTTGATTGATTATAGTGCTTCAATTTACCATAGTTCTGCTTTTGTCTATGGTTCAAGTGGCTACATATATCGTTATAGGAATTACGGACTAACTCTTAATGCGTCATTACCTTTTGATTTATTTCGCAGAGTAGAAGCCAATTTAAATTGGATGAATCTTTCTAAAGAAAATGTAGAAGTGCCACAAGAGCCATCAATTTCAAGGATGCTTGTAGTTCCTTCTATTAGATATGTCTTTGATAATACTTTATGGGGAATATTTGGTCCAGCAGTTGGTTCACGATATTATTTTGGAATTATGGGAACGCCTAAATTAGGTGGTGGTGGTGTAAGTTTTTATAACTTTGATGCTGATATCAGATATTATCAACCGATTATCAATAATTATTTGACATTGGCGATGCGAGGTGCTGTTGGTGGTAGTTTTGGAGGAAGTCCAACAAATTATTTTCTTGGTGGAACAGAAAATTGGATTAATAGCCAATTTGTTAATGGTATTATTCCTTTTGATGACCCTGTGGACTTTGGTTTTATGCAATTTGAAATGCCTTTGCGGGGCTGGGCAGTTGGTGAGGTAAAAGGACATAAATTCTTTTTGATTAATTCTGAATTGCGTTTCCCATTATTTACAGCATTAGTTGCTGGTCCAGTGCCAATACTTTTGCAAGGTATTATGGGCTCTTTCTTCTTTGATATGGGTGGTGCTTTTGATAAAGACTTTGTTGCGGCAGTTCGTTACGATGATGGAACAATACATCAAAACAATTTGTTAATGTCGTCGGGCATTGGTGTTCGTGCTTATTTATTTGGGTTACCTATAAAAATGGATATTGCGTGGAGAAATGAGTATTTCAGTTGGTCTCAACCACAATATCTTTTCTCTCTTGGTTATGATTTTTAATTTATTTTATTTAATTTATTTGAATTTTTATATATGTCAAATTTGAATTCTATTGGTGCTATCATTATCGGGAAAAATGTTAGCGATAGTATTGAAAATACTATTAATTCTTTATTGAGTGTTTGTTCTCAAATTATTTTTGTTGATACAGGTAGCGATGATGGAACTGCTGAAATAGTTACCCGACTTGGTGCTGAAATTTATTTTTTTAAATGGAATAATAATTTTTCTGATGCACGTAATTTTGGATTAAAATTTCTTCGTTGTAATTGGGCTTTAATTATTGATTCTGATGAAATTCTTGATTTAAAGACTTTCACCGAATATAAGAATTTTGATATTCCTGATGAAGTTGGTGGATTAAGTATCAAAATAAAAAATTATTTAAATAAAGAAGACCAAACTATTTTTCAAATTCATCATTACACAAGAATTTTCAAAAATCATCCGCAAATTCAGTTTACTGGTGCAATTCATGAACAAATTCGTCCTGCAATTGAAAAGATGAATTTAAGTATAATAGAAACCGAAATTATTATAGAGCATTACGGCTATCAAGAAAGTAATCCTGAAAAGAAACAACGGAATTTATCATTGCTTAAAGAAGAAATTTTACACAATGATAATGATATATTTTTAAAATATCACCTTGCTACAACTGAGTTTAGTTTAGGAGATTTAGAAAATGCTTTTCTGCATTTTAAAGAAATTAACGATTCGCCTTTACTTTCTACCGAGCAACAAGAAATAACACATTTACGACTTGCACAAATTGAATTAAGTAAAAACAATGTGCAAAATGTTTATTTCTGGTTAAATGATGAATTTGAAAATATGGATAATGAAGGATTGAGGCTTTTTATTTTAGCTGCTGCAAAAATGCTTGAAAATAAGTTTGCTGAAGCTAAAATGCTTTATTTAAATGAGAAAGTGCAAAAATCTTCATTAGTAGATAAAAGTATTATTAATCAGGCGATTGAAATATTAAAAACAATTATTTAAAAATTAAAAAATTAAAAAATATGGATAAAAGTAAAGAACACATAAAAGAAAAGTTAAGAAATCGAGATAGATTAATTCGTGTTATGACCAATGATCAACACTTTCGTGCCTCTTTGATTAAAAACACAACAACTGCTTTAACGGCTCAACAAAATCATAAATTATCTGGTATTACGGCAATTTATTTAGCAAGGGCTCTTTCTGGGGCATCGCTTATAGCTTCTTTTTTAAAAGGAGAAGAGCGTGCTATTGTTGAAATTCAAAGTTCAGGTTTAATTTCTAAAATTTATGCTGAAGCAAGTCAAAACGGTGAAGTAAGGGGATATTTGCATTTAAATACTACGGAATCTAAAATTCAAATAAATCATACAGATGAATTGATTAATGATGGAATTTTAAAAGTTACAAGAATTTTATATGATAAATCTGAACCAGTAACAGGTGTAATTAATATAACATCTAACGATATAGCTACCGATTTAACCGAATATTATGATAAATCTGAACAAATTCCTTCTGCAATTTTAATGGATGTAGTTTTGGATAATGAACAAAATATTGTTCACTCTTCTGCTTTTATTGTGCAAGCAATTCCCGGATATAATTTAGAAGAATTAAAATTACTTTTGGAAACATTAAGCAATAATCCAAGTTTAAGTGAACTATTTAACAAGTTCAATAATTTTGAAGAAGTATTTAAATCGCTACTGCCTTTTGATTTTCAAATTACAGCAAATCAACCTATTGATTTTTTTTGTAGATGCTCAAAAGAAAAATTTATCAATGCTATGTTTACTTTAAAATATGATGAAGTGATGGATATGCAAAAGAATGGGCAAAATGAACTTGTATGCCAATATTGCAATAAACATTATTACTTAACAGATGATGATTTTGAAAAAATCAAACTAAAAATAAAATCTCGCACAAATTGATCCAGTGCGAGATAATTTTTGATTTTTTAAATATTGGAGTTAAAACAATTAATCGTCATCATCTCCTTCGTTTTCTTGTGCTTTGAACTCTTGTTTAATTGCGATTACCTTGTAATTCCCTTTAATTTTTCCAAAATATATAACAAACCTCATATCTTTATCAATTCCCGAATAAGTTGTTATTGAAAATGGTTTGGTTGCTATCATTTGTTCAATGTATTTCTGTTTTTTTTGCTCTAATTTTTGTGGATTTGTTTCAGTTTCTTCAACATCAAAAATATTGTTTTTGAAATATCTTTTAACATCATCTGGGGACAAATTTTTCATTTCTAGATCTTTATAATTTACAAACTTATCTTGTTGAGCAATTAGTTTAGTAATTGCTTCCTCAATTGTTTTTTTGTATAATATTCCATTTTCAGCCCATTCATCATATTGGAAAAATGGTTCGTTTATCATCTGTTTTAACTTTGCTTCATTTTTACTGATAACAAATGCTTTAAAATTGTCCCAAAATTGAAGGAACTCCTTATCTTTGGCTTTTCCAAGTGTTTCTATATTTTCTTGTGCCGTCATAAAATTGAATAAAAGTATCAAAGCAATTAATAATCCCATTGAATTCGAAATTAGTTTAGATTTCATTAAAAATTTCCTTTTATTAGTTTTGTTTTAATTATATTTAATAATTAATAATATAAAAGAAAAGAACGAAATAATTCTTTAAAAAGTTACAAGAAGAGAGTATTTTTATTAAATATTTGCAACAAATTGTATGACTAAATTAGTTTGACCTATGCCGAGGTAAAAAAAAGTGAAGATAAAAAGAGGCTGTTTTAGCAGCCTCTATAAAATCTATAATAAATAAAGCAGTAGAGATTACATAACAGCAGTTGGTGGAGCTGGTTCGTCAGGACTACCTGCATTTTTAACAGGTACCCAAACCAAATAAGCACCAATTGCAAATAATACAATAAGACTAATAATAAACGGAGCCGCAGGCCAAATTTCTGGTGGGAAAATATTGCCAACACGCAATCCGGCAAATATTAGACCCATCAAAGCTTCACCGGCTATTAATCCAGATGCAATCAAAACACCTGTATTTTCTACTCTTGCTTTTTGAGCGGGGTTGTATTTATTCTTTTCATTAAGTATATCTACTAGACCTTTCATTAACCCACCAAAGAAGATTGCGAATGTAGTTTCAACAGGTAAATACATACCGACACTAACAAGCATAGGACTTTTGATTTGCATTAAGATAAAAGCAATTCCCATCAACATACCTACGATAATTAGAGGCCAAGCCATTTGACCTTCGACAATACCTTTTGAGAGCATAGCCATTAAACCTGCTTGCGGGGCTGATAAATTCTGACTGCCAAAACCACCTTCATACCCTTCTCTTAAACCTTGTGCAATATCGCCATCATTTAAGAAAGAAAGAACTAAGAACATAACTAATCCAGCGAGGATTACGCCCATAATATCACCAATTTGCATTTTCCAAGGAGTACCGCCGAGTATGTGTCCTGCTTTTAAGTCTTGTAACATTTCGCCGGCAACAGCTGCGGCAACACAAACAATTGCGGCAACACCTAAAACAGCTTTTACTCCACCACTATTTGTATCTACGCCCATTATTACCAAAATTAAGGCTGTAACTACCAAAGCAGTTAAAGTTAAACCTGATATTGGGTTATTACTACTACCAATAATTCCAACTAAATATCCTGAAACTGCGGCAAAGAAAAATGCCAATATAATCATCAATGTTGCCGCTACTAATGCTACTAAAAATGAAGTTTGGAATATAAAGAAAGTGATTAAAAAAGTAGCAATAGCAACGATGATAATACCAGTTAATATCCAAATAAAAGGTAAATCTTTTTCAGTTCTGTTCGAAGCAACAACGCCACCAATTGCAGCTTTTTTTACATCGCCAACTGAACGTTTAATTCCTTCAAATAAACTTTTACGCATTTTGTATAATGTAAAGATAGCTCCAACAAGCATTCCTCCAATCGCAATAGGACGAACGATGTATTTCCAAACTGACATAATTTGGTAAAGTGGGTCGTTGACATTTTTTAAAGCTTGTGCAAACGGAATATTATTTGCAGCCGCAAGTTGAGTTGCCCACTGGTTTAAATTAATATTTGGAGCAATAAAATACATAATAATAGGAGAAAGTAATCCCCAAGCAATAACTCCACCGCTAAAGTTGAGTGAAGCAAGCTTTGGTCCAATAATATAACCAACACCCATATAAGCAGGACTTACAGCGGGAGAACTCATCATTATTCCACCTTGTCCTTGGAAAACAGTCCCTGTAACGACTTGTTTTGAGAATGAGTAAAATTTTTGCCATAAATCAGGGAATACTTTAAATTCAACTAATAATTTAATTAAGCCACCGAAGCCCATTCCGCCAAATAAAAATTTAGAACCTGAACCTCCTGTTCTTCCTGTTTTGTGAATTTCAGAAGCGGCAACAGATTCTGGGAAAGGCAAATCAGCATCTTCAACCATTACTCTACGAAGTAAGGCAACAAACATAATACCTAAAATACCACCAAAAATCAAAATTAATGATGCTGTAATATAAGTACTTGTTGTTAAAAAAGGTCTCCAAATTCCTGCGATATAAAATGCTGGTAATGTGAAAATTGCCCCAGCGGCTATAGATTCACCAATTGAACCTACTGTACGAGTGATGTTTTCTTCTAAAATTGAACCACGTGTGATTTTTAGAAGTGCCATACCAATTACCGCTGCCGGATATGTTGCGGCAATTGTCATACCTGCTTTTAAGCCTAAATATGCGTTTGCGGCTCCTAAAATAACCGCAAGTATCAATCCAATGATTAAAGCTCGTAATGTGAACTCACTCATCGTTGATTCGGGTGATACAAAAGGGATAAATTTTTTTTCTGCCATCAATTCACCATTGTTTTATAATTATTTTATTGTCATTTGTATGCTTGATGCTTAAATTAAAATATAAAATCAATTATTTTTTTCTTAATTCTTGCAAATTATGCAAAATCTACATATATCTTACTATTATGTCTAAATTTTAATGATTGATTTCTTTTAATATATCTTTCGCTAAAGTTTCAATAATATTATTTGCCGCAGAATTTACTGCGGGAGCAATCGTTTCTGCTTTATTGCTTGGTCTTTGAACTTTATTGGTATATGTATTTGAATAAATCATTTCTAAATCCAAACTGTCTTTTGTGTAAGATAATAAACTAATTTCTAAAGATAATTCTACATAACTTGTATCATCTTGCTTATTAGTCCCATTATATATTTTAAGCCCTAAAATTTCACCTTCTAAAATATAATTTGGTATTTGAACTGTATTTTGAGAAACCACTCCACCAACGAAATATTTTTCTAAATTTAATTTGCTTATTGTAAGCCAAGTAAAAAGTTCCGCAAAGTTATCATTCCATCTATAATAATATAATTTTTGAATTTCTCCTTTGCTGTTTTCTACTTGAAAACGCTTGTCTGTGAGTGCATTTGAACCAGTAAAAGAACGAACTTGTAAAATGCCTTCTGCTTTTATTTTACTTACTTCGGTTGCTTTTTGTGATAAACTATAATAATTAATATCTGGGTAATCCTCTCGTAAGTTTATGCAAGAAGTTAGAATTTGAGATGAAATTAATATTATAATTATTAAAGTTACTTTAAGTGAAATAAAAGTATTAAATTTGTAAATCATAAATTACGTTTTTTATTATTGCAAATTAAGAAATATAATTTATTGTAAAATAATTTTTAATGAAAATAATTTTTAATTATAATGGAAATGGGAAATGATATTCATACGTTTTTAGCTGAGCATATTCAATCTATGCTCAATAAATTTATCTTTGTGTTTAATGAAAATAAAATTTTATGGACAAATTCGGAATTAAACCAATTCTTTAATATTAAAAAAGAAGCAGTAATTGGTAAGTTTTTTGAAGAACTTGTTAATGAATTATTTCCTGAAAATAGTAAATTAATCCAAAACAATTTTGTAGAATTTATAACCAATAATGAAGAATACAGAAAATTTGATAATTTCACTTATTCTAAAAATATAGATGAATTATTTGCTTTCGAATTATATAAAATATATATTCAAGGGGTATATGTATATTTATGTTTAATCAACAAAGTAGTTCCAAATTCTTCAAATGATAACAACTTATTAGCAAGCAAAGTAAGTAGAACTGAAAATATTGTTTTCAACTCAATGAAAAAAGTAAATGAAATCTTTTCTCTATATCAATCATTAATGGAGAAAAACAAAGAACTTATACATCAATTATTTGAGAAAGACAATGATATGAAATTGCTTACAAAGTCTATTACAGAAAAGGAGACGGGCTTAATTCTTTTGCAGAAGAAAATTCAAGATGAAAAAGAACTTCAAAAATCAAAAGAAGAACAGTTTCATAACTTAATGATTCAACAAAATAGAGCAAATGAAAGTAAAATTGCGGAGCTGACAAATTTTTTGAATATGCAAAATATGATTTTAGCAAATATTGGAAAAGAATTAAGAACGCCGCTTAATGGAATTTTAGGATTTACACAACTTTTGCAAATTGAAATTCCAGAAAAATCCATTGCAAATGAATTTTTAACACATATTAAAAATTCAGCAAATAAACTTCAAAAGATTTTGGATAATTTAACTCTTTTGGCGGATTTAGAAACTAAAAATAAAAAAATTGATTTTAATTTAATTAATTTAAATAACTTATGCTTAAAATTTTGCCCAAAATATAATAATGATGCAAAAGGTAAAAAGTATGAATTTTCATATTCTATTAAAAGCAAAGACATTACAATTAATGCAGATGAAAATTTGTTAGTTTATGTTATAGAGCAATTACTTGATAATTCATTTAAATATACTACTCGTGGCTTTATTCGTTTAGAAATAGAAGAATTTGATAATAAGGAAAAGAAATTTGCTTTAATAAAAATTAAAGATTCGGGGAAAGGTATATCAAAGACACAGTTAAATAATATATTTTTACCATTTAAACAAGCAAATAATTTAGGGGAATCTGAACAATTTCAAAGTTTTGGTATGAGTTTGGCAATTATTAAAAAGATTGTAGAAAGAATGGATGGAACAATAGGAATCCAAAGTGTTTTAGGGCAGGGGACAACTGTTATTTTACAATTCCCAATGCAAAATTATACTGCAAATTAAAGTTAATTGTAATTAAACCAGCGTAAATTCTTACTTATTTTCAATTTCATAAAATTAGATTAAAAACGTCTATCAAAAGACAATAACTTTCATAAAAATACTTAAATAAAGATATGAAAAAAGATTTTATTTCAAAAAAACTAGAAGGAATGCCTGTTTCGATTTTTTCAACAATTTCGAAGTTAGCTTTTGAATATAATGCAGTTAATTTAGGGCAAGGTTTTCCTGATTTTAATGGACCTGAATGGATTTTTGATTTTGCTTATCAAGCAATGAAAGAGGGTAAAAATCAATATGCACCTTCTTATGGGATACATTCTTTAAAACAATCAATCAAAAGTTATCAAAAAAAATACTATGATTTAAATTGGACTGAAGAAGAAATAATAATTACAACTGGAGCAACGGAAGCTCTTTATAGCACTTTTAATGCTTTATTGAATTTTGGTGATGAGGTGATTCTATTTGAACCATATTATGATTCATATTATTCAGATGTAATTCTTGCTGGTGGTGTGCCTCGTTTTGTTACATTGCATAAACCTGATTTTTCTTTTGATTTTAACGAACTAGAAAGCCAAATTAATGAAAAAACGAAATTAATTGTGATTAATAATCCTCATAATCCTACTGGCAAAGTATTTTCAAAAGAGGAACTAAATTTTATTGCAGAGTTATCAAAAAAACATAATTTATTAGTTGTATCTGATGAAGTTTATGAATTTCTAACGTTTGACCATTTCAAACATACGCCAATTGCAACATTGCCAGATATGAAAGAACGAACAATAACAATATCTTCTACCGGGAAAACTTTTGGTTTTACAGGTTGGAAAATTGGTTATGCTATTGCAAATAAAGAATTTATAGATGCTCTTCACGGCATACATCAATGGACCACATTTGCAGTAAACACACCATCGCAACATGCAATGGCAATTGCTTTTGAAAAATTAGATGAGTATATTCCAGAACTTCAAAGTTTATATCAAAAGAAAAGAGATCTAGTTATAAATGAATTAAAAGGAAGTAGATTTAAAGCATTTACCCCTTTTGGTTCGTATTTTCTTATGGTTGAATTGCCGAAAAATGTTTTTAAAGATGATTTAGAAGCGGCAAAAATTTTAATTGAAAATTATAAAGTAGCAACAATTCCACCATCAGTATTTTATTCAAAATCCGATGAGGGACAAACAATGCTGAGATTATGCTTTGCAAAGAAAGATGAAACTTTAATAGATGGTATTAATAATTTGAAAAAATTAAACTAAATTTAAAAGTGAAAATGGGTTTAAAAGTTATTACAATAGATTTTTGGAATACTTTGTTTGATTCAACAAATGCAGTTGAAAGAAATAGAATACGGAATCAATCAATAAAAGCATCTTTATTAGATATAAGTCATGATATTAGCGAAAAAGAAATCAAAGATGCTATCAGTGCTTCATGGGGGTATTTCAATAAACTTTGGACAGAAGAAATGCGAACACCTTTACCAAAAGAATCCGTTGAATTTTTTTGGGACTATTTACATTTGCCAAAAGATGAAGCGGCTATTTCGAAGGTTGTTCGTAGCTTTGAAACAGCAATACTTTCTTCTCCCCCCAGTTTAATTCAAGATGCAGGATATGCAGTTTCTGCACTTTCTAAGGAATATAAGTTAGGAATAATTTCTGATACAGGTTTTACACCTGGTTCAGTATTAAAAATTATTTTAAAGGAAGCAGGAATATTTGACTTTTTCTCTGCTTTCTCATTTAGCGATGAAACAAATGTAGCGAAACCGCAGCCCAAAGCATATTTAAAGATATTAGAGGAATTGCAAGTTCAACCTAATGAGGCTTTACATATTGGAGATATAGAACAAACTGACATCAAAGGTGCAAAAGCATTGGGAATGAAAGCAATTCGTTTTAGTGGTGACCCGAGCAACTTATCTAAACCTAATACAGTAAAAACTGCGGCGGATTTTGAGTGCTTTAATTGGAATGAAGTTGTTATTGCTATTCATCGCCTTGAGGTTAATCAATAATAGTGTTAAGAATAATTTATTAACTTAACAATATTTTCTATCATCTATAACTAATTATGGCAAATATACAAGAAAATTTTAAAAATTATTTCAAAAGGGACTTTTCTGCTAAAAGTGACTATTTAAAGTTTTTAAAATATATTGGACCTGGATTAATAGTAACTGTTGGTTTTATTGACCCGGGTAATTGGGCATCTAATGTTGCCGCTGGTTCAATGTATGGATATCAATTACTTTGGATGGTAACTCTTTCTACATTGATGCTTATTATGTTGCAACATAATGCGGCACATCTGGGAATAGCAACTGGACTTTGCTTATCAGAAGCTTCTTCTATTTACTTACCGACATATATAAGCACTTTTATTTTATCAACAGCAATTATTGCTTCTATTTCAACTGCACTTGCTGAAATATTAGGTGCCGCGATTGCTTTGAAAATGCTTTTTGGATTATCTTTGAAAATCGGTGCTTTGTTAAGTGGAACTTTAATTTTATTTTTCCTATTTACTAATTCATACAAAAAAATTGAAAAATCAATTATTGGATTTGTTTCATTAATTGGAATTGCATTTTTAGTTCAATTATGGTTAACGCATAACAATTGGAGAAATATAGCAGTAGGGTGGGTTTTACCTAAATTCCCAATTGGCTCTTTGCCAATAATTATGAGTGTGCTTGGTGCAGTTGTAATGCCACATAATTTGTTCCTGCATTCAGAAATTATTCAAAGTCGCCAATGGAATTTGCAAGACGATAAAATTATAAAAAGGCAATTAAAATTTGAATTTACTGATACTTTGTTTTCAATGATTGTTGGTTGGGCAATTAATAGTGCAATGATAATTGTTGCCGCTTCTGTTTTCTTCCAAAATCACGTCGTTGTTGATACTTTAGATAAAGCACAAGAACTATTAAAACCTTTTGTTGGAAATTTTGCTTCTTTACTTTTTGCTTTATCTTTACTTTTTGCTGGAATTGCTTCAAGTATTACTGCGGGAATGGCAGGTGGAACTATATTTGCTGGTTCTTTTAAAGAGCCTTATGATATTAAAGATAAACATACAAAAACCGGTATTATTTTAACTATTGTATTAGCAATTATTACGATTTTTTTTATCAACGATCCTTTCAATGGACTTATTTATTCGCAAGTACTTTTAAGTATGCAATTGCCAATTACTTTATTTTTGCAAATTTATCTTACTTCCTCAAAAAAAGTTATGGGAAAGTATTCAAATAGCTTAACAGATAATATTTTGTTGTATTTAATAGCAATTATTGTTACTTTATTGAATATTGCTTTACTCTTGTCTTTTTGGGGTATTAATATTGTCTAATCAGTTATAAGCAGAACTATTATTAGAACTACTAAATTATAAATATAAATTACAAAAACTAAAAAGATTGCAAAGATTGCTTTTGTTAATTAGGTTTTAATCAATTTTAAAATTGTACCCAAAATTTAAGTAAAGCGAATAATTTTTTGATGCTTGCAAACCATTGTAATTTCTAAAAGTATTGTTATCGTATTTTAAACTTATAGAAAATTTATCCCATAAATAAGTGATTTGTGGTGATAAAATAAAATTATTATAACCAGAATCAGGATTAACATAATCATTATTTTTATCTTTGTTTTTATATTCATTGCGTAGTTCAGCTATAAATATTAAGTTTTCAGATAAATTATATGTTGCCATTAAAGAAGTAGTAATAGTGTTACCAAATCTATAATTTACATTATTTAATCCAAAAAATTCACTACGATTTATCAGATACAAATTAAATTTTTCTTTTTGGAAACCTTTATGTAAAAAAATTTGACCAATCCCAGAAAATGATCCGTTTGAAGGTTGCAAATAAATATATGTTGTGTCTGTTGCTTTTTTTATAGGGATATTACCCCCAATACCTGCTGTAAATTCAAAATCATTTCTTGGATTATAATAAAAATTATATTTTGCTAAAATACCAATATTTCCAAAGCCCGAGCTTTTGTAAACAAAAGGTGGTGCATCAACTGAATTTTGTGAAATATAATTAAAATTAAAATCAAGGCTTAATTGTTTGGTTATACCATAAGAAAGATATAAAGTATTAGTAATATTTGAAAATTCATTGACAACGTCTGGTGGTGCGAGTTTGGAGCCTTGATAGTATTTATTTCCGTAAGTATAGATGTTGAACAAGTTGATGCTTAAAAAATTTTCTCGCATTGTCCCAGTTGTTGATGTTCCTAATGTTGGAGATAATGCACCAGCAGAAATACTGCTCATACAGCCACATTGGGCTTTGACTTCATAATGTCCAATCATTGATAACATAAATATATGAAGCAAAAGGTAATTTATTGCTTTTTGTGTTTGTTTTGTCATATTTGTTGAATTCCTTTAATAATTTCATTTTCCCATTTGTAAGAGCTACTACAATTGATGATTGTGTTTTGATTGGTTAAAATAAAAAGTGCTGGCGTAGAATTAATTGGAAAATTTTTGTAAAATCCTGATGGTTCAGTTGAATATTCATCTAATCCAAAAAAATCAAATTTTTCAGCAGGAATTTTTAAAAATTCCAATATTTTTATAATTTTAGGAACTTGTTCAAGACAATCATCACAATAAATACTTGCAAACAAAATAAATTTAAACTTTTTTTGCTTAACTAATGGGCGAATTATGTCTAATTTAGAAGAATCAATGGAGAAATTTTGATAAATATATTCATTCCAAACAGAAGAGTTTTTCCAATCATTAATTGAAATTTTACCAATTAACTTTTCCTTTGAATTTGCAGATGCACAGCCAGAGAAAAATTGAACAGATACAACTGCAAAAATAAAAAACAAAAAAGAATATTTAAAAAATTTTTCCATTGAAAATACAATTTAGTGAAAAACATTTTTTACAAATTTAATTAAATTTTAGGTTTGAATGAAAAAATACGTGAAACGATAAATTAACAGTATTTTTTTCCTTTGTAATTAGAAGTAAATTTTCTTATATTTTGTAATTTTGAAAATAAAAAAAGTGAGTAAAATGATAAAATTTGGAACTGACGGATGGCGTGGAATTATAGCACGTGATTTCACATTTGAAAACATTCGTATAGCAGCTTATGCAACAGTGATTTATTTAAAAAAACAAGGTAAAGCCAATTTGTCAGCAGTGGTTGGTTATGATACTCGGTTTTTATCAAATCAATTTGCCGCTGAAGTAGCCTCTGTTTTTGCTGAAAACGGTATTAAAGTGTATTTATCTCGTCAAATTTGTTCTACACCACAAGTAAGCTATAATACAAAACTTCTTAATGCCGACATTGGAATAATTATTACAGCATCACATAATCCTCCTGAATATAGTGGATATAAACTAAAAGCTAATTATGGTGGACCGGCAACTCCTGAAATGATTGCAGAAGTAGAAAAAGAAATTCCTGCTTTAATTCAAGAACCTCCGATAATGAAACTTAAATCTATAAATGAGTATGTTAAAGATGGTTCTATTATTCTTAAAGATTTTAAAGAAACTTATTTGAATTATATAAACGAAAAAATTGATGTAACGGGAATTAGAAAAGAGAATTTTAATATATTATTTGACCCAATGTTTGGTGCAGGAATAAATACAATGGGGTACCTTTTTCCATATTTAGAAGAATTACATTCAACATATAATCCTTCATTTGGGGAATTAGACCATCCAGAACCAATTGAAAGTATGTTAGGGCTTTTGAAAGCAAGAACTGCACAAGGTTTTGATGTTGGATTAGCCTCTGATGGAGATGCTGATAGACTTGGAGCAGTTGATGAAAATGGGAATTTTGTAGATGCTCATAAAATATATATGATAATTTTAAAGTATTTGCATGGTTTTAAAAATTTAAGTGGTAAGATTGTTAAAACAGTTTCTTTAACTTCTATGGTGGATAAATACGCTAAAAAATATAATTTAGAATTAATAGAAACTCCTGTTGGTTTCAAATATTCGGCAGATTTAATGTCAAAAGGAGGTGTCCTTATTGGTGGGGAAGAGTCTGGTGGATTAGGTACTTGTTTGCATATTCCTGAAAGAGATGGTATTTTTAACGGTTTGCTCTTGATTGAAGCTATGTTAAATAAAAAAATGAAACTTTCTGAATTAGTTGATGAATTAAATCAAGAGTTTGGTTTACACGTTTTTGAAAGAGTTGATAAACAAGTAACGGCTGCAGAAAAAGAACGAATTTTGAAGGCAGCTACTAACACTCCCGATTATCTTGGTGATTATAAAGTTATTGGCACAAATTTACGAGATGGTTATAAATTCTTTGTTGATAATGGTTGGTTGTTGATCCGTGCTTCGGGAACTGAACCGCTAATTCGTTTTTATGCAGAAGCTGAAAACATAGAAAAAGTTAGAGCATTGATTAAATCAGCCACTGAATTGAAATAATTGTTAAATTTAAATATATTTTTTAGTTGAGTAATTTTTATATCTACGGTAGAAAGCCAATTATAGCGGCTTTAAAATCTGAGGCAAATATCAGCAAAATATTTATTCAATATGGGACATCAGGTGATGAACTAAATCAAATAAATTTCCTTGCTAGAAAGAATAATATCCCTGTTACAACCTATGACAAAGGTAAATTTCAAAATTTGCTTAAAAATGCAAATTTAAGTTTGGAAAACCATCAAGGAGTGATTGCCTTAAAAGAAATTGGTCAAGCACTTCCTTTGTTTCAATTGGTGGAAGAAGCATTAGAAGTAAATGATAAACCTGTTTTGCTATTTCTTGATGAAATACAAGACCCGCATAATTTAGGTTCCATTGCACGTTCCGCAGAATCATCAGGTGTAGCAGGATTAATTATACCTGATATGAAATCTTCTTTGGTTACTCCTGTTGCTTTTAAAACATCTGCCGGTGCTTTGGAATATTTGCCATATTCAATTATTAAAAATTCTTTAAATACATTGAAGTATTTGAAGGAAAAAGGTTTTTGGATTATTGGTACTGATATGCAATCTGACAAAAATTATACTCAACTTTCTTATGATTTCCCGTTGGTGTTAATAATTGGAAACGAAGGCAAGGGTGTTCGGAAAATTTTACAGAACGAATGTGATTATATTATAAACATTCCAAGTGTTGGGAAAACCGAATCACTTAATGCCTCCGTTTCTGCGGCAATTATTATGTTCGAAATTTTAAGACAAAGAACTTTAATTTAAATGTTAAAAAAATAGAAAAGCAGATAGTAATAAACGTAAATTTGAAACACTTGAGCCGTTCTCTACTTTACCTTTGCTGTTGATTGTTCCATAACTTGCAGTTGTGTATTCAGTTTCAAATGCAAAACGTGTTTTACCTTCATCAAATGCAATTCTTGGCGATATACGATAGATATAATCTATATTTGGATTTCTTCCATAAATTATATATTGAGAAGAGTTGTCCTTCATTATTTCATCATTTGAACCTAAATTTTTAGTATAACCACCAAATACAGCAAATTCAAATTTGCCATAATTTGTTGGAAAAGTTGAAATAATTTCAGACCAAGCACTAAAAACATTCAAAGGAGTGTAGTCTAATTGGTTATTGATTATTTGGCTTACATTGTTTGTGTATTTTACAGCATAACCTCCAATTTGCATTAAATCGGTTGCGTTTTGCCCGTAAAATCCTTGTAACTTAAATTCAATTGGCGACATTTTAATTTTAAAATAACCACTTCCTTCAAATCCTGTAATTTTTTCATTGGATACATCTAATCCATAAGTATTTGCAACTCTTGGTGTAAGTGTTTGATAGCCACCAGCAAGACCGCATAAAAGGTTATAATCTGATTTTTTTTCTGTGAACTCAATCTTTGCATTGAGTTCAGGAATGCCTGAATTTCTTAAATATATAGAAGAATTACCAGCTGGTCCAATGCTTGTAAAATCTCTTTGTGAAAAAGCAGTTAAATACAAACTAAAATTTCCGAATGACTGTTTTAACCTTATTTGTGGATTCCTTGCAAATGGTTGGAAAGGAGCACCAGTATTGAATGAAATTACACCTGAAAAGCAATCTGGAATAAACATTGGTGTCCACATCTGACCAATTAAAAGTTCAGTTTGTCCCCAATCCATTTTTAAGTAAGCATGCCTTAAACGAAATCCATTTACATCTCCGTCCGAGGTTCCGAAGAATTCACCTTCAATATAACCAGTATTTTTTGCACCAAATGCATCTGGTGCTATTATATTTCCAAAAAGCCTTGTTTGAATTGATAAAATATTAAAACTTGCTTTTGCATTAATATCATTTTCATCTATACCCTTTACGACAGGCAAAGGATATAGTAAAAAATGCCCTTCTCTTAAATTAGAAGTTTGACGAGTATCGTAAAAAGCATCAGTTTTGACATAACCACCAAAATTAATTCCAAATTTGTTTTCTTCTGCTTTTGAAAAACTACATAGAATGTTGAAAATAAATAAAAAAACTAAAAACTTACTAAAAACTTTCATAACAATTCCTTTTTTTTGATTAATTTATTCTTTTATGAATTAAATTCATAAAATTGTGTAAAAATATGAATATTATCAAAGAGTATGCCATTTCTTGCAATTTCTTAAATTATGATGGGAGTAACATATATTTTAAACTAAATCATATATTTAACGAGACTTGCTTGAAGATAATTTTAAAAAAAAATATAAGAGAAAATAATTTTTTTTAAGCAATTACGTTGAAAAGGAAAAATTACTTAATTTAGTATTTTGTTAAAAATGGAGGTAGATAAAAGACAATTTTTCTACTTAAATTAATCAATTAGGTTGAATATGTGGATTGATGAATTAACTCCCGAAGATAGTTCAAATCAAGAAATAATAAAAGCAAAAGGAAGATTACCTGTTCATATTGGTATTATAATGGACGGAAATGGTAGATGGGCAGAAAGCAAAAATTTAAACAGATTAGAAGGTCATAGGATGGGAATTGAGAGTGTCCGAGATATAGTCAAGGCAAGTTCCCAAATTGGAGTGAAATATTTAACACTTTATTCATTTTCAATAGAAAATTGGAATCGTCCTATTGATGAGGTTAATGGTTTAATGTTTCTTTTGGAATATTACTTAAGACAAGAAATTACAGAATTACATAAAAACAATGTAAGAATTAAAACAATAGGTAAAACCAATTCACTTCCCAATTCAATACAAACTTTACTTTTTAATGCAATAGAGAAAACACATAGAAATACAGGATTGACAATGACATTAGCATTAAGTTATAGTGGTCGTTGGGATATTCTGCAAGCAATACAACTTCTTACTCTTGATGTTAGGAGTGGAAAATTATCTCCCGAAGATGTAAATGAAAAACTTTTTTCATCTTACCTTTCAACAAAAGATTTACCAGATGTAGATATGTTGATAAGAACTTCTGGTGAATTAAGATTAAGCAATTTTATGTTGTGGGAGATGGCTTATGGTGAGATATTTATTACCGAAAAATACTGGCCTGATTTTCGGAGAGATGATTTATATTTAGCTATTGAAAATTATATTAATCGTGAAAGAAGATTCGGTCGAACTTCTAAACAAGTTAAAAATGACAATGTATTTCCCAATATGGCAATTACAGGAAAACAATGATGAAATTTAGGTTAAGTCTATTTTTTTTATTTTTATATGGATTTTACTCTTTTGGATTTGCTCAACAAACTAATGAGCAAGCAAAACCTATAATTATTGCAGGGATTAGTGTGGAAGGCAATGAGTTCGTTTCCTCCGAAACTATTATTTCGCTTTCTGGTCTGAGAGTAGGCGATGTAATTACTTCTGTCAATGAAACGAAAATCCAAAGTGCTTTGCTTAATTTATGGAAAAGAAAACAATTTCATAAAATTGACATTGTGATTGATAAAATTACAGAAGCAGGGGTTTTTCTTTTAATTAAAGTTGAAGAATTTCCACGTTTAAATGAAATTGTTATCAAAGATAATGATGAAGTTAGCACAAAAGATATTTTAAAAGAAATCGGCAAAAGTAAAGGGCAAATACTTACTAATTACGATACACTTTTAATTAAACAAAAAGTAAAAGATTTATATACAAAAGAAGGCTTACTGTTTGCGAAAATTGAACCAGATATTAGATTTACCGATGTAAAAAATTATGCAGATTTATATTTATTTATAAATGAAGGTACTCATTTTAAAACAAATTCCATTACTATTGTTGGAAATAAGAAAATTGATGCTGACGACTTGATAGGCTCATTTGAAGATACAAAAGTAAAAAAATGGTGGGAATTTTGGAAATCGGGCAAATTTGATGATAAAAAATATCAAGATGATAAGAAGCTACTCGTTGATTATTATAAGAATCATGGATTTGTCGATGCTGAAATTCTTAAAGATACAGTTGTTTATAATGAACAAAATGGGAAAGTAGATATTACAATAAATGTAAACGAAGGTAATCAATATTATATCAGAAATATTACTTTTGATGGTAATACAGTTTATCCAAGTGAAGTATTATTAAGAAGGCTGGATTTGAAGAAAGGTGATGTATTAGACGAAGGGAAGCTAAAAAAGAATTTAGAAGCTAATCAAGACCAAACTGACGCTGCATCGCTTTATTTAGACAACGGATATTTACAAGCTCGTTTAATTTCAAATGAAAATAAAATTGGAACAGACTCCGTTGATTTGTCAATAATGGTTTATGAAGGTATCCGATATAAAATTGGGAAAGTCGATATAGTAGGAAATACAAAAACTAAGGATAAAGTTATTCGTAGAGAATTATTTACCCGCCCAGGTGAATATTTTGACCGTTCAGCAATAATTCGTAGTGTTCGTGCGTTAGGTGTTATGAACTATTTTAATCCTGAAAAATTGAAACCAGATGTTCAACCATCAGCAATAGATAATACTAGTGTTGATATAATTTACAATGTTGAGGAACGCTCGACAGATACATTTAATGCTTCTGTTGGATTTGCTGGTACTTTTGGTTTGACAGGTTCAATAGGATTTTCTTTTAATAATTTCTCATTATTAGAACCATTGACTGGTGGTTCAGGTCAAGTTTTTGCTTTTAATTGGGAATTCGGTCAATTTTCTCAATATCAAACTTTTTCATTAAGTTTTACTGAACCTTGGCTCAATGATAAGCCTACAACAATAGGATTTAATTTATTTGATACTCGTTATTCGTATTATTTTAATATGCGTAGGTCTGGGGCAACAATAAATTTAGGTCGTCGCTTTAAATGGCCTGATGATTATTGGCGTGGTGATTGGAGTTTTAGTTCAATGTATAATAGTATTGTTGCTGGGGATTCTACTTCTCTTTTTATTCCAGGTTCTGAATTTACAATTTCCCAAAAATATTCAAGAATTAGTGTAAATAATCAATTTTTCCCTACCGTAGGTTCAAGATTTTCATTAAGTAATGATTTTGCATTAGGTGCTCTTGGAATTGGAACAACAGATTACCTGAAAACGGAATTTAGCTACGATGCTTTTAATACACTTTGGACAATTGATGGGCAAGATAGGTTAGTTTTTATGATTAGCACAAAGTGGGGTTATTTAGCAAGTTTTAAATCTGATTCCACTATTCCACCAATAGAAAGATATTATATGGGTGGAAATGGATTGAGCGGTTGGGGAGTTACTCCTTTGCGAGGTTATCAAGATAGGACCATCGGTAATACTAATGGAAGTTATGTCCTTGCGAGATATATCGCAGAATTACGATTTGCTATTTCATTAGACCCTATGCCAATTTATGTTTATGCTTTTGGTGATGCGGGAAATGTATGGGATTCTTTTGCTAAAACTGACCCGTTTGATTTAAAACGTTCGGCGGGAGTTGGGATACATTTATTAATTAATCCAATTGGTATGGTTGGATTTAGCTATGGTTATGGATTTGATCCTGTTACTGGCGGTAACTCTCCTTCTGGTTGGCAATTTTTATTCCACTTAGGGCAACAGTAATTAAAAAAGTTTATAATTATTTTATTATTAAATATTTATGTTGTAATTTTGAAAATTGAAAAAAAGGAAATTTATGAAAAACTCACTTTTAGGAACCTTTGTTTTGCTTGTAATTGTTGCAAGTTTTAGCTTTTCAAAAACTTTCGCAGAAGGGAAAAGTTCTGCTCAAAATGTAAAAATTGGTGTTGTTGATGTTGAAGTAATGTTAAAAGACATGCCAGAAGCAATTAATGCTGATAAAAAATTAAAAGATTTGGGTACAAAATGGCAAGATACCTTAATTAATATGAAAAAAGATTTTGATGATAGAATTCAAAAATATCAAAAGCAAAAATCATTGATGACTGCTGACCAACAATCTAAAGAAGAAGAAACACTTCAAAATATACAAACTCAATTGATGCAATATCAAGACCAAAAGTTTGGTCAAAATGGTGAACTTAATCAAACACGTGAAAAGTTTTTAGACCCAATTCGTGAAAAAATTAAAACTGCAATTCAAAAAGTAGCCAAAGAAGAAGGAATTACCTTAGTCCTTGACAAAACAAACTCAGCTGTTTTATATTTTGATGATAAAATGGATTTGACATACAAAGTTCTTGATATTATAAAACGAGGCAATAATTGATTTTTTATACAGATTTTTAATCTGTAAAACTCAAACGAATAAGTATGAAAAAAATATTTTTAGTGGTATTAATTGTAACCACAATAACGCCATTTATTTTAAATGCACAAAGAGTTGCATTTATTAACTCACAAACAATTCGTTCAAAGCTTCCTGATGCACAGCAAGCAGACCAGCGAATCCGTTCTTTTGTTGATGAGTGGAAACGTGAATTGAGTGTTATTCAAAAAAATATTGAAAATCTTGAATTTGAGATTAATAAAAATCGATTAATCTGGACTGAAGAAGAAAAGGCGCAAAAAGAAAAGGAATTGAAAGATTTGAAAGAACGAAGCGAAGGTTATGCTCGTGCTAAGTTCTCTCCAAACGGTGAATATGATGCTGTGGTTAAGCAAATTATGACCCCAATTGATCAAAAAATCTCTGCCGCTATCCAAAAAGTTGCAAATAGTCATCATTTTGATATTGTGTTTGACCAAAGTGTTCAACCGCTTGCTTATGTCAATTTTAAATATGATTTGACGATTGCAGTTCTACAAGAGTTAGGTGTTGATGTGGATGAATTACAAAAACAATTAGAAGAAAAAATTGCTAAGGACCCAGCTAACCAAAGAAAAGAATCTACACAACCGAAAAGAGTTTCTCGTACTGGAACTGTATCGCCTGATCAAAGGCAATTTGAAAATAATCAGCAACAAAGTCCTGATACTACTAAACCAAATCAATCAATTCCTCCAAAAGAAGTATTTCCAAAAAAATAATTGGTTCTTCTTTTGTGGATATGTGTATATTTTTATAATATAAAATAATATTGTATGTTGAACTTTACTTTAAACGAACTTTGTGCTATACTTGGCACAACTGAATATGTAGGTTACACTGATGTGCGACTTACTAATTTAAATAGAATTGAACATTCTTCAACTGGGGATATAACTTTTTTTTCCAACAATAAGTATTTAAAATACCTTAAAACTACTTATGCAAGTTGTGTATTAATTGAAAAAAATAATAATACTCAACCAAAAGATAATCAAGTTTTCATTAAAGTTGATAACCCGTATGTTTCTTTTGTTCAATTAATTTTTTTAGCAAACGAACCTGAACAAAATACATTTGAAATTCATCCATCAACAGTGATTGAACAAGGGGCTTTTGTGTCTGCAAAAGCAAGTATAGGAGCGAATTGTTACATAGGGAAAAATGTTAGTATTGATGAAGGGGTAATAATTAAATCCAATTGTTCAATTCAGCAGAATGTAAAAATTGGTAAAAATACTTTAATACATTCTAATGTAGTAATTTACAAAGATTGCGAAATTGGTGATAATTGTATTATACATTCAGGTGTAGTGATTGGGGCAGATGGATTTGGATATATAGAAAATTCAGATGGCTCATACTCTAAAATACCGCAAATTGGCAATGTTGTTATAGGGAACAACGTAGAAATTGGAGCGAATACAACAGTAGACCGTTCATTAATTGGCTCTACTTATATCAGAGATGGAGTGAAATTAGATAATTTAATACAAATTGCTCACAATGTAGAAGTTGGAGAAAACTCAGCAATGGCAGCGCAAGTTGGCGTTTCTGGCAGTGCAAAAATTGGAAAAAGAAACCGTCTCGGGGGACAAGTTGGAATTGCCGGACATCTTGAAATTGCCGATGATGTTATTATTATGGCACAGTCTGGTGTTGCAAAATCTGTTACCGAAAAAGGTATATATTTTGGTTCTCCAATTAAAGATAGAATAACTGCTTTTAAGATAGAAGCAGTTATTCCACAACTTCCTCAAATTTATAAAGATATTAATTTAATCAAGAAAAAATTAGATATTAAATAAATATATTTTTTTCGTTTTAAATACTTTGCTCTTGCTTTCAAAATAAAAAAAGGATAAGATAAGAATTTCCCTTTTACTAAAAAAATATTATCAAAGTATTTAAAATTTAAGAGTTCATCAAATATTATTGCTTAAACCCAATAACTTGATAGTACATCATTAAAGCTATAAAAACCTTGTTTATGATTAATCCAGCGAGCAGCTTCTAATGCACCAAGTGCAAAGCCTTTTCTGTTCTTTGCTTTATGTACCAATTCAATTGTTTCATAAGGTGAATCGATTTTTACAGTGTGTTCACCGATCACATCACCTAAACGAAGAGATGCTATATGTAATTTCTTCCCATTTCCGATCACATCATTAGGATTTGAAGAATAGCCATCGTATTGAAAAAGCTCATTAATAAAGAATTTTGCAAGATTAATAGAAGTTCCGCTCGGAGCATCTTTTTTTAATTTATGGTGTGTTTCTATAATTCCAATTTCGTACTCATCAAGTTTTTTCATTAAAACTGCTGCTCTTTGTGTAATACGATAAAAAAATTGCATACCTATTGAAAAATTACTTCCCCAAACTACTCCGATATTTGCATTATCTGCAATTTGACGGATTTCCTCCATTTGTTCGTACCAGCCTGTTGTTCCGAGAATTAAATTTTTTCTTTTTTTTGATAAAGTTTTAATATTGTTTAATACTGCACTTGCATTGGAAAAATCAATAGCCACATCAAAATTCATAGGGTCATCTTCTGTCAAAGGGTTATCAATATCATAAATTTTTGAAATCGTATAACCTTTTTTAATTGCTATTTCTTCCAAAGTTTTTCCCATTGAGCCGTAACCTATGATTGCTATATTTGGCATATTTTGGTTGGGTTGATTCATTTTTTTCTCCGAATTAATTTTGTAAATTTCAAAAAACTCAAATTATAAAATTTCTTTGGATTTTGTTCTAATCATACGCAAATTATATTTTAAGATTGGTGTGTCAGATATTATTGTTAAATTTGAAGCGTCTAAAAGAGGATATAATCCAAGATTTTTTTTGTAATTGCGATAATTAGCAAAATGTTCTATTCCAGCAAAAAATTCAGAAAGAATTACAGCAATAGTCCAAAAATTAAATTTATCTATGGCATAATCAATGAATACTTGTTCTTTTGAAACAATAGCAACTTGATTTATTACTTTTAATCTTAAATTTTCTGGCATTTCGTGTAAAGCAAGAGAAATAAAAGCGTAATCAAATGTTTTTGGCTGAAAAAGTTGAGATAATTCTGTTGCGTTATTATGAATAAAATTGATGTTTTTGATATTATGCTTATTTTTTAGGCTATTTGCTTTATTAATATTAGTTTCTGATAAATCCACTCCAACAACATTTTTGAAGGAGCTATGAAAAGTTAAACCGAAATAGCCAGTTCCACAAGCAACATCTAAAACGGAAGTGCTTGGATTGAGGCTATTATGCAAGGTATTGAAAAGAAAATGTAGATTTGGAGCAATAAAGGAAGAATAAATCCACCCATCGAACCACTGGTGTTTGTTGTTATTTTGATTCATAAATTAGGATTGTCTAAAAAAAATACAAATGATTTATAAATATGAAAAATTCATAGAGTTAGAAGAACTAAAAACACAAATAAAACGAAATTAAAAAAAAATATTTTAATAATTATTTTTAAAAAGAAAAAATGTGTTAATTTGCAATTAATAAGAATAGCAAATTTCAAAAAATAAAAAAACATTATGTATCTTACAACCTTTGGAATTGTTTTAGTGTTCTTTATAGTTGGAGCGTTGTTTGTAGCAGTAGGATTATTTACAGCTGCGTTAGTACGCCCCAAAAATCCAACACCAGAAAAATTAAGGACTTATGAAAGTGGAGAAATCCCGATGGGCAGTCCTTGGATTCAGTTCAATAACAGGTTCTACATTATAGGTCTTGCTTACATTATTTTTGATGTAGAATTGGTTTTATTATTTCCATGGTCAGTTGTATATAAAACATTAGGCTGGTATTCATTTATAGCAATGGTAATATTCTTAATGATTTTAATAATAGGTTTAGTATACGATTGGGCAAAAGGATATTTAGAATGGGATAAACCAAATCCAGTTATACCGCAATTGAACGAACTCATCATACACCGAAAGAAAGTAAATAAGGAGAATTAAATGGGACTATTAGATAGATTAGATAATCCTTACGATGTGGGACCTGGAATTTTATTAGGTACAGTTGAAGATTTATTAAATTGGGGAAGAGCAAAAAGTGACTGGTATATGTCATTTGGACTTGCTTGCTGTGCAATTGAGTTCATGGCAGTAAATGCCGCTCATTTTGACTTTATGCGATTTGGAACTATACCTCGACCAAGCCCTCGTCAATCCGATTTTATGATTATTTCAGGAACAGTTACTTTAAAAATGGCTGAGAGAATAAAAAGACTATATGAACAAATGCCTGACCCTAAATATGTAATTTCTATGGGTTCTTGCTCTAATTCAGGTGGTCCTTATTGGCAAAATGGCTACCATGTGTTAAAAGGTGTTGATAGAATAATACCTGTTGACGTTTATGTGCCTGGTTGTCCTCCAAGACCAGAAGCCTTTTTAGAAGGTATGGTGAAATTACAGTCAAAAATTAGCCATCAAGCAATGTTTCGTAAAAGACAAGATATGTCGCAAGAAGACCTTGATGCTATACATAATAGACAAGTTGAAATTGAAAGACAATTTCAAGAATTTCAAAAAGTTCAACAAGAATTAAAGCATTAAAATTGGTTTGAATGAGGCTCAAATGACAACAAAAGAAATATTTGAAAAATTGAAAAATGAATTTAACGACGACGTTATTTCTATCTTTGATGATGGGATGGTTTCTGAACCTTTTATTACAGTTTCATCTAAGAATTTAATTGATATAATGTTGTTCTTGCGTGATGAAAAAGGCTTAATGTTTGATTACTTAAGTTGTTTGTCAGGCGTTGACTATAAAGAAAATTTCACAGTTATTTATAATTTGTTTTCAATAGAAATTCATCATCGTTTAACGGTTAAAGTTGAATTACCAAAAGATAACCCGGTGATTCCATCAGTTGAATTGATTTGGCGCTCAGCTGATTGGCATGAACGTGAAACTTATGATATGTATGGAATTATTTTTGAAGGACATCATAATTTAATTAGAATTTTGAATCCTTATGATTGGGAAGGTTATCCATTAAGAAAAGATTATAAAGCACCAGAAGAATATCATGGAATAAAAGTTCCTTATTAATTAATGTATTTTAATTATATATTTAAAATAATTCTTAATAATTTAATAATAATATTACAGGATAGGAATTAAAGTGGCTGAACGAAAAGAAATAGAAATTGATTTTGGGCGAGTAGAAACCGAAAGGATGAGGTTAAATGTTGGACCTCAACATCCTTCAACACACGGCGTTTTACGTCTTGAAGTTGAACTTGAAGGTGAAATAGTTACCGATGTTATTCCTCATATTGGTTATCTCCATCGTTGTTTTGAAAAGATTAGTGAGAATTCAACATTTGTTCAAGTTGTGCCGTATATTGATAGAATGGATTATATAACTTCAATGAATAATGAATTACCTTATGTTCTTGGAATTGAAAAATTAATGGGAATTAAGGTTTCAGATAGAATTGAATCTATTAGAGTTATCATATCAGAACTTAATAGGATTGCTTCACATCAAATAGCTGTTGCTACTTTTGGTATGGATGCAGGTGCTTTTACTCCATTTCTCTTTTTATTCCGTGATAGAGAAATGATATTAAATGTTTTTGAAAAGCTTTCTGGCGGTAGATTGCTTTATAATTATATCCGAGTTGGTGGTTTATTGCAAGATGCTTACCCATCTTTTAAAAATGATGTCCTGGATATTATTCGGAAAGTAAGAGAAACTAATGTTGAAATAATGAACCTGTTAATTGATAACAAAATCTTTATTGAAAGAACTATTAATGTAGGTACTTTACCTGCTGATGTTGCAATTAATTTTGGTTGTAGCGGACCTATGTTACGTGGTTCAGGTGTTAAATATGATTTAAGAAAAGTAGAACCTTATTCAATTTACGATAAATTTGATTTTGAAGTAAGTGTTGGAGATGGTAAAATAGGGACAGTCGGTGATAGTTACAATAGAAATATTGTAAGAATGTATGAGATGGAAGAAAGCTGTAAAATTATAGAACAAGCTTTAAAGTTTATGCCTGATGCAAGTGAAGATGTTCATGCAACGTTCCCAAAGAAAATTGCACCAAAGGGTGAAATTTATACAAAAGCAGAAAATCCGAAAGGTGAATTAGGTTTTTACATTATTGCTGATGGGAAAAATAAACCATACCGAGTAAAAGGACGTTCTCCAAGTTTTGTTAATTTAAGCGTTTTGCCTTATATTTCAAAAGGTTATATGATTGCCGATTTAATAATTATACTTGGTAGTGTTGATATTGTTCTCGGAGAAATTGATAGATAATTTTAAACGATTAAGAAAAAACAAAAAGCATTATGGAAAGTAATTTTATACTTGAATTATTTGGAAATAACATCTGGTCTTACTTAATAATTGCAGTTATACCATTAGGTTTTGTAACACTTTACGCTTTAGTTGCAATATTAGGTGAATTAAAGATCGCTTCTTGGGTTCAAGATAGACTTGGACCTATGAGAACTGGTTGGAAAGGAGTTCTTCAACCACTTGCAGAAGTTATAAAATTACTCCAAAAAGAAGATATAACGCCAACAAATGTTAATAGACCATTGTTTAATACTGCTCCATTTGTAGTTTTTATTGGTTCTTTTGCGGCATTTGCTGTAATTCCGTTTAGTTCCAAATTTATTCCCGCTGATTTAAATGTTGGTCTATTTTATATTTTTGCAGTTAGTTCTTTTGGAGTGATAGGTATTTTGATGGGCGGTTGGTCTTCAAACAACAAATATTCAATGCTTGGAGCAATACGTTCTGCATCTCAAATGATAAGCTACGAAATTCCTATGGCACTTTCAATTATTGCGATTGCTACTTTGTCATCATCCTTGAATATGAATAAAATAATTGAAATGCAATCCGGTGGTTTTTGGGATTGGAATATTTTAGGTGGAAATGGACCAATTTTAAAAATTGTCTTTATTCCATTTTTGCTTGTATTATTTATAGTTTATTTTATAGGTTCATTAGCGGAAACTAACCGTACACCTTTTGATATTCCAGAAGGTGAATCTGAAATTGTTGGTGGTTACCATACAGAATATAGTGGAATGAAATTCGCTATGTTCTTTTTTGCAGAATATGCTAATATGTTTGTCGTATCCTCTTTGGTAACGGTAATGTTCTTTGGTGGCTGGCAATCGCCATTCGGTAGTTTTTTGAATGACCCAATTTCGCAAGTGTTTTGGTTTGTCATAAAAGCAATGTTCTTCGTTTTTGTTCAGATTTGGCTAAGATGGACTTTACCAAGAGTAAGGGTAGATCAACTAATGTATATTACATGGAAAGTAATGTTACCTTTTGCATTTGTTGCATTTTTAGGTGTTGCTTTTTGGTCAATGATAAAACCATAATTAAGTTTTAATAAAAAAAGAAGAAAGAAAATGGGAAATTATTTTTCTAATATATTTGCAGGAATCGGAACCGCATTAGTGGGAATGAAAATCACTTTGAAGCACCTTTTTGGTCATAAAGTTACTATGCAATATCCTGATAAATACAATCCAATTCGTGATGGGGGATTGCCTGATTTTACACGCAATAGATTGTTTGTAGATATGGATCTTTGTATTGGTTGTATGATTTGTCAGAGAAATTGCCCAGTAAATTGTATTGAAATAGAAACAATTAAGGTATCCAAAGATGACCCAGAATATTTGAAACCAAATGGTGAAAAGCGTGCTTTATGGGTTAATAAATTTAATATTGATTTTGCAAAATGTATGTTTTGCAATCTTTGCACCGAAGAATGTCCTACAAATGCGATTTATATGACGAAAGAATTTGAATATTCGACTTATGACCGTAAAAATTTATACTACAAATTTAGTGTGATGACACCTGAACAAATTGAATCAAAGAAAAGAATTATTGAAGAAGAAAAAGCTAAAAAAGCAGCAGCCGCAAAAGCTGCGGAAGTAAAATCAACCGAAACTAAAAATGAATAAAATATAAGAATTATGAATACATTTCAAATAGTATTTTACCTCTTTGCTTTAATCGTGATAATATCTGCGATGGGAGTAGTTTTTTCAAGAAAATTGATGTATTCTGCTTTTTCATTGCTATTTACATTTTTTGGGGTAGCAGGAATATATGCTTTGTTGAATGCAGATTTTCTCGCAGTTGTGCAAATTATGATTTATGTGGGAGGTATTTTAGTCCTGATAATATTTGGTGTGATGTTAACTACCAAAATTACAGATGTAGATATGATTTCAGGTAAAACGGGGAAATGGGTCTATTTAGGGGCGTCAATTGTTTCGCTTTCCGTATTAACTCTGTTGCTATATATGTTCAACACAGTTAATTGGAATTTGCCAGGTGCTACTGCTATTTACCATGATTCAAGCTTAGATGCACTAGGAACGGTGCTTTTAACAAAGTATGTGCTAACATTTTTAGTTGCCGCAATTCTACTATTAATTGCATTTATTGGTGCGGCATTGATTGCAAGAAAAGGAAATTAAAGGAGGAAGTTATATGGAAATTGGATTGACACACTTCTTAATTATAAGCGGGATTTTGTTTTCTCTTGGTCTTTTTGGTATTGCCACAAGGAAAAATGCAATTATGGTATTAATGTCTATGGAATTAATTTTAAATTCTGCAAATATTAATTTTATCGCATTTTCAAGATTTGGTGGATTTAATATGGAAGGCCAAATTGCCGCTTTGTTTGTTATTATCCTTGCAGCGGCGGAAGTTGCTGTTGCTTTAGCTATTGTTTTGAATATTTATCAAAATTATCACCATGTAAATGTTGATGAAATTAATAAATTGAAAGGGTAATTTTAATATTTTTATTAATTTATTTTGCAAATAAAGTTAAAAGATAAATATGACACCTGAGATGCTACTGAATTTGTCAATTGTAATATTGTTGATACCAATATTAGATTTTGCATTCTTAATATTTTTCGGAAAGAAATTAGGAAGAGCAAGTGGTTTTATTGGTACTTCAGTTCTTGGAATTGACTTAATTCTTGCCCTTATTGTTGCTTTCGTTAGATTAACCCAATATCCAAACGAAACTATGCAACAATATAAATTTGATTGGATTAATCTTGGTAACACTTCTGTTACCTTAGGTATTGGGATAGACAATCTAACAGCAATAATGTTGATTGTTGTAACTTTGATAAGTTTTCTCGTTCATTTGTTTTCAATGGAATATATGCGTGAAGACTCTCGATTTTCAAGATTTTATGCATATTTAGGACTCTTTACTTTTTCTATGTTGGGAATAGTAATAGCTAATAACTTCTTAAATATGTTTATTTTTTGGGAACTTGTTGGGGTTAGTTCATACTTGTTAATTGGATTTTGGTATGAAAAAGATTCAGCTGCAAATGCAGGGAAAAAAGCTTTTATAGTAAACAGAATTGGAGATTTAGGCTTCTTAATTGGTTTGATGATAATATACTCAACTTATGGGACATTCATCTTTGAAGATGTTTTCGGGAAAATACATGCAGGTATATTGCCGTTTAATAGCGGATTTTGGCTGACATTGATGGGCATACTTGTATTTGGAGGTGCAATTGGAAAATCAGCACAGTTCCCATTGCATGTATGGTTACCTGATGCAATGGAAGGTCCAACACCAGTTAGTGCATTAATCCATGCGGCTACTATGGTTGCCGCAGGTGTTTATTTAACTGCTCGTGTTTATCCAATGTTTACTGCTGATGCCTTATTATTTATTGCTTATATTGGCGCACTTACTGCCTTTATTGCGGCTACGATTGCTATCACACAAGTTGATTTTAAAAGAGTTCTTGCTTATTCAACTGTAAGTCAATTAGGTTATATGGTTATGGGGCTTGGAGTTGGAGCTTTTACAAGTGGTTTTATGCACTTGGTTACACATGCTTGGTTTAAAGCTTTATTATTCCTTGCTTCTGGTTCTGTAATTCATGCAATGCATCATTCAATGCACAAAGCTCATAATCACGATATGGACCCACAAGACATTAGAAATATGGGTGGATTACGCAAAACAATGCCAATTACTTATATTACTTTTCTTTTTGCTACAATAGCTATTTCTGGAATACCTTTTACATCTGGATTTTTAAGTAAAGATGGAATTCTTGCTGGTACTTTAGCATTTGGAGAATTGTCGGGACACTGGTTCATTCCTATTGCAGGCTTTGGAGCTGCCGCAATTACGGCTTTTTATATGTTTCGTCTTACCATTATTGCTTTCCATGGAAAACCTAAAACAAGTATAGCAGAACATACTCACGAAAATAATGGTTTCATTACAATACCTTTGATAATATTAGCGGTTCTATCTTTATGGTTCTTCTATTCAATGAATCCGCTAAATCCTGATGAAGGTTGGTTCCACCAAAGAACTCAAGCGCCTCAAAGTGCTGTGCCGGCTTCTTTGATGTGGAATTTTATGAATCCTGAAAAAGAAATAAACGCAAATGAAAATATTAATGTATCTAATAACAGGTTACATACAATTAGTAATGAATTAAATAAAACAGGAATACCTGCATTTTTAGTTACTCATACACTGGTTTCACAACCAAAAGTTGAAACTGAGTTCAAAGAAACTTTGCACCATGCACACGTTCCTGCTATGATTCTTTCATTAATTGTTGCAATTTCTGGGATAATACTGTCCTTTGTGTATTACCAATTTAAAGTGTATGACCCAGATTCAATTGTTAATCTTTATCCCTGGCTCTACAAAGGTTCATTTAATAAATGGTTCTTTGATGAAATATATCAAGCAACTTTTATTAACGGAACTATTGGATTGGCAAAAGTTGGCGCTTGGTTTGATTTCAATGTTATTGATGGAATCGTTAATTTTGTAGCCGCAATTGGTAGAGGATTAGGTCATATTACAGGTATCTTTGATTTTCATATTATCGATGGATTAGTTAATTTATCAGCCAAAATTTCAGGCTGGTTAGGTACAGCTTTAAGAAAGCCACAATCAGGCACTATTCAGGCTTACCTTGTTCTAACTGTATTAGGTTTAGTAGTTTTAATTTTATTATTTATTTAAATTAGTTAACAAGAGTTCGGAGGAGATAGATGTTTACATTTCTTGGATTGGGTCCACTAACTTGGATAACTTTCCTACCTATTTTAGGAATGATAATAATTTTACTCATTCCATCGGGAGAAGATGATTTAGCAAAAGCAAAATCACAAAATCTTTATCGCTGGATAACTGTTGGAGTTACTTTTATTCAGTTAGTAATTTCAATATTTTTAGTTTTGAACTTCAACCTTAAATTTGCAGGGGTGAATGACCCAAATTCAATGCAATTTGTTGAACGTGCAAATTGGATCTATTTATCGGGATTACCACTTTTGGGTAATTTAAAAATTCAATATTTTATAGGAATAGACGGTATATCAGCGCCGATGGTGCTATTAACTACTATTGTCTCTTTCCTTGCTACTTTTGCTTCATGGAATATTAAGAAATCTGCTAAAGGATATTTCTCAATGTATCTTTTACTTGTTACTGGTATGATGGGCGTATTTGTAGCACTTGACTTTTTCTTGTTTTACGTATTTTGGGAATTGATGCTTTTACCGATGTACTTTTTAATAGGTATATGGGGAGGTGCAAATAAAGAATATGCCGCAATAAAGTTCTTCCTTTATACTTTATTTGGCTCGGTGTTTATGCTGCTTGTTATGATAGCATTATATTTTGCAGTAGGTTCATTCAATATGTTTGATATGATGGATTTTGCAAAATATAGCCATAGTTCTATATTATATGGAATGGGTAGTAATTGGAGGTTAATAGCATTTGCTGCGTTATTTGTTGGTTTTGCTATTAAAGTACCAAGTGTGCCATTTCATACTTGGTTACCAGATGCACACGTTGAAGCTCCAACTCCAATTTCTGTAATCCTTGCTGGTGTTTTGTTAAAAATGGGTACTTATGGTATGTTAAGAATTGCTTGGCCTATGTTCCCTGATGCAGTTATGTATTTCCAAAATTGGATTGCTGTAATTGGTTTAGTTTCTATTGTTTATGGTGCTTTATGTGCATTAGGACAATTTAAATTTGGGAAACGAGATTTCAAGAAATTGATTGCTTATTCTTCAGTTTCACATATGGGTTATGTTGTATTAGGTATGGCTTCAATGACCACTGAAGGAATGGTCGGTGCTATATTCCAGATGTTTAATCACGGAACTATTACAGCAATGCTCTTTATGATTGTTGGAGTTATTTACGATAGAGCACATACACGTGGATTAGATGATTTTGGTGGACTTGCTAACAAGATGCCAGTTTATACTGGAATTATGACGATAGCATTCTTTGGTGCTATTGGGTTACCTGGATTAAGTGGTTTTGTTTCTGAAGCAATGGTATTTTTAGGTACATTTAAAACATATCCTATATATGCAATGATTGCAGGTAGTGGTATTATTTTAGGTGCATCATATATGCTTTGGGCTTTGCAAAAGGTATTCTTTGGTAAATTACCTGAAAGATGGTCTGGTCCTTGGGATCCTACTCATAAAATTTACAAAACTGATGATGTTAATCTCGTTGAAAAAGTTGCTCTTGTTCCATTAGTGATTATTATTATTTATTTAGGTATTAATCCTAATGCTATGATTGGATTAATGTCTAATTCTGTTAATCATTTAATTGAATTTGTTAAATTATCAGGGCAAGTTGCTCATTTATAATATTTTGTATAATCTGAAAACGAATAGCTATGACTATTACTCAATCATATTTAAATAACTTAATGGCAAGTGTAGGCTATTTTGCCCCTGAAATTGCTATTGTAGTTACTTTTATTGTTGCAATTCTTTTTGATTTGATGTTTAAAAAATCTAAAAATATTGCCGCATATATTTCAATAATTGGTCTTATTATCACTGGTTTTATTCTTTCTGGTAACATAGGAATATCTAAATCATTGTTTGATGGACTTATCGTAGTGGACCCATATTCAACGTTCTTTAAATTTCTATTCCTTATAACTACTATATTAATTATGGTGATGTCTTTATCATATAAAGAATTATATGATAACAACAGGAAAGTAGGAGAATATTATTCTATGCTTGTTGGTATTACTTTCGGTATGTTTTTACTTGCATCTGCCGTTAATTTAATAACTATTTATTTATCAATTGAAATATTGAGTTTGAGTTCTTATGTATTAGCAGGTTATACAAAGGAAATTAGAAGAGCAAGTGAAGCATCTTTGAAATATGTAATCTACGGTTCGTTATCTTCTGGAATTATGGTCTATGGTATGTCTTTATTGTATGGTGCTACAATGACTTTAGATGTGGCAAAAATCAATGTTGCAATTTTATCAGGACACGTTGAATTATTTCCTATAATTATCGGTGGATTAATGATATTAGTTGGCTTTGGATATAAAATGTCTGCTGTCCCATTTCATTATTGGACACCTGACGTATATGAAGGAGCTCCTATAACTATTACTTCTTATCTTTCTGTTGCTTCTAAAGCCGCTGGATTTGCTGTATTTATTAGATTCTTTAAAGATTTATATTTATTACCTGCTACTTCCGACATAAATATCTGGAATACTATTTCAAATTTTCATTGGCAAACCATTGTTGCAGTTCTTTCTGTACTGACTATGACTGTTGGTAACTTTGTTGCACTATGGCAAGAAAATGTAAAACGATTACTTGCTTATTCTTCCATTGCGCATGCTGGTTATATTTTAATGGCTGTGGTTGTTATGACAAATGTTGGAATTACTTCTATTTTATTATATTTTGTATTCTATATGATAATGAATCTTGGGGCATTCTTTGTTGCACAACTTTTTGCTAATAAAATAGGAAGTGATGATTTAAAAGATTATATTGGATTAGGTTATCGTTCACCTGTTCTGGCTGTTCTGATGACAGTATTTTTAATTTCATTAACAGGGCTTCCTCCGACTGCTGGATTTATTGGTAAATTTTATATATTTACTGCTGTCTTAGATAAAGGGTTTGTTTGGCTTGCTGTTATTGGTGTTTTAAATAGTGTTGTATCGTTGTTTTACTATGCAAAAATATTTAGAAATATGTTCCTTCGTTCTGTTGCCGACGATACAAAAAATAACTTTAAATTTTCAGCGCCCGCTTTTCCTTTATCAATTGCTTATGTATTAGCCTTTGCTACAATTTTATTCGGACTATATTTCTCACCAATTTTAAATTGGGCAGAAAATTCTGTAACTATGTTTAAATAAAAATAAAAACATTAGGAATATCCTTTGTAGAAGACTGTCGTAAAAAGACTGTCGTAAAAAGACAGTCTTTTTATTTTTATTTATTAATTGTCTCGTATCAAATTTTGGATTAGCAATAATTTTTGTAATTTTAATAAAATTCAAAAAATTATATATTCAAAAAATTATTGGCAAGTATTATAAATATAAGAATTTATGCTTTTCTAATTAAGGAAGTATAATAAATTCAAAATATTTATCAACTAATAAATCAATTAAAAAATTGCTAAAAATATTATTAATAAGGTATTTAGGATAAAAAAATATGTAACAAAGAGCAAATTGTTATGTAATATAGCAAATAAAAAATCTAATTTCGGTTATCCATTTGTTATTTTATTGAAGGGTATTTAATAAAAATGAAAAAAAGAATAATTTAAATTACAAATCTTCGTCTTACAATTAAAATAGATTAAAATAGATTAAAATAGATTAAAATAGATTAAAATAGATATAATTTATATTACACATACTACAAACTTTTAAAATAAGAAGTTCTACTTATAGTTTTTGGAGGTCATTAATGGGTCCAAACCCACTAAATAAAAAGAAAGAAAAAGATAAAGACAGTATGAATGATTTGAAAAAAAATAATCAGAATCAACCAAATTTTGTAAAAAATTTTTTGGTGTGGTTATTATTTGGTTCATTTATTTTTATAATGTATGTCCTTTTTCAAGAGAATCAATCAAAAGATGCGGTAATAACATATACAGAATATCAGACGTTATTAAATCAAGGAATGATAAAGTCAGCGAAAGTAGTAAGGAATCAAAGTAATGATATAGATTTTTACGGTAAATTAAAACAAACAATAACGATAACAGTAAATAATAAGCCGAAGGAAATCAATGAATTTGCTGTAAAACTTGGTTTTGTAGATGATAAAACAGAAGAATTGTGGAAAAGTCAAGGAATAACTTGGACTTATGATGTTGATAGTAGTTCATTTTGGGGACCTGTGCTTTCGGTGTTACCATTTGTATTAATAATAGTGGCATGGTTTTATTTGATGAAACGCTTTCAAATGGGCGGTAACGGGAATAGCAATAAGAATATCTTTAATTTTGGGCGTTCTAAGGCTAAGATGTTAGATAAGAATGAAAGTCAAGTAACATTTAAAGATGTAGCAGGTGCAGACGAAGCTAAAGAAGAATTGGTAGAAATAATAGATTATTTAAAAGACCCTTTTAAATTTCAACGTCTTGGGGGAAAAATTCCACAAGGAGTTTTGTTATTAGGACCTCCGGGTACAGGGAAGACACTTCTAGCTCGAGCAGTTGCCGGCGAAGCTGGTGTTCCCTTCTTTTCAATTTCAGGAGCAGATTTCGTGGAAATGTTTGTTGGTGTTGGAGCTAGTCGTGTGAGAGATTTATTTGAACAAGCAAAGAAAAATTCTCCATGTATTGTATTTATAGACGAAATAGATGCGGTAGGAAGACATAGAGGAGCAGGTCTTGGTGGTGGACACGATGAACGAGAACAAACATTAAATCAATTATTAGTAGAGATGGACGGTTTTGAGCAAAATATTAGTGTTATTGTAATGGCGGCAACCAATCGTCCAGATGTGTTAGATCCTGCTTTACTTAGACCGGGTCGTTTTGATAGACAAGTTGTTGTTGATAGACCTGATGTTAATGGGAGAAAAGGTATATTCAAAGTTCATGCGAGTAAATTGCCTTTATCAAGCGATGTAAATTTCGATGTCCTTGCAAAATCCACTCCGGGTCTTTCAGGCGCTGATATTGCAAATATAACTAATGAAGCTGCTTTACTTGCCGCTCGTAAGGGTAGCCAAACGGTTGCAATGTATGATTTTGAAATGGCTAAAGATAAAGTATTGATGGGTGTTGAAAGACGAAGTATGGTTATTTCAGATAAAGAAAAAGAAATAACAGCTTATCACGAAATGGGGCATGCATTAGTTGGAAAATTCCTTGTAAATGCAGACCCTGTCCATAAAGTTTCAATTATTCCACGAGGTAGAGCACTAGGTGTTACTGCCTATTTACCTAACGAAGAAACGCATTCACTTTCCAGAGAGTATATTGAGTCTCAAATCGTGATGTTGCTCGGGGGTAGAACTGCTGAAAAGATTATTTTTAACACTTACACAACTGGTGCGGCTAATGATCTGCAAAGAGCTACAAAACTTGCTCGTAAAATGGTTACCGAATGGGGAATGAGTGATGTTATCGGACCTATGAGTTTTAATTCTGAACAAAACGAAGTTTTTCTTGGTCGAGACTTTTCTCATGTGAAAGAATTTAGTGAGGAAACTTCTCAATTGATTGATTCGGAAGTTAGAAAAGTGCTTCTAAATGCAAGTAATCAATCTTATAAAATTTTATCCGAAAATATTGATATTTTACACAAAGGTTCAAAAATTTTATTAGAACGTGAAACTATTGATGGCGAAGAACTTGACAAAATTGTTAAGGGCGAAGAATTACCCCCAATAAGCAATATAAAGATGCAGGCTTTACGCAATATGAATTTTAACAACAAAAATAATAAAATAGAAGAGTTACAAAATAATTTGGAAAAAAATAATTAATTTATATTTTCAAAACTAAGGTGAAATTATGACTACAATTGATTTATCTCAAGAACGAATTAACGAAATTTTGCAAAGGCAAAATGGATTGTGTGCACTCTCAGGCAAAAAGTTTGAGAACATTAACGAAGAAAAATTCCAAATTTTTTCAATTAAACAAAATATTGACCAGAATGATATTGATAATTTTGTTTTAATTTGGAATAATGCAGATTTATCTGCTATTAAAAGAAATGATGAATTTATTTCACCAATTCATAAGTATTATTTTCAATATGCAAACTTCAAAAATTACACTAATGAAGAAAAATCAGGTGAAATTCTTGAAGAATTAATTGCTGTTAAAAATTCAAATCCAGATAATAGTAACTTGAAAAATTCTATTGCAACTTTAAAAAATTTAAGCAAAACTTTGCAATCTTTAAATTTAGATGAAGAGAATTTTACAAAATTAAATAATGAAATTAACGAATATTTACACGAATTAGAAAAAAATTATTCTATAATCAGGAATCAAATTAATGCTGAATCTACTAAGTTCTACAATAACTTTAAAGCAAAAATTGAAGATTTATTGAAAACTCCAAGTAAATGGCAAAATTTGCGTTCTGCTCGTCAAAAATTAATGAATTTACAAAAAGAAATAAATAATACAAAAGAACATATTTCCCGCTCAACAATAGAAGATTTAAAAAGAACTATTGCCGACGCTTTAAATTCAATTTCTCAAAAACAAATTGCTGAAAAAGAAAATTATGAGATGGAATGTTCAGATAATTACTTGCAACTTAGAAATGTTTTTGAAAAATTAATTGCCTCAATAGATAATACTACTGAACATTCAAAAGTAAGACAATCTTTAATTGAAGCTCAGAAACTTATTGCAAGCAAGACCTTAAAAAGAAGCCATCAAGAAGAACTTTACCAGATGATAAGAAATGGATTTGAAATCTTGACACAAAATCAAGAAAAAGAAAAATCTACATTTTTGCAAGAAGCTAATGAAAATTATGAAAAACTTTCTCCATTAGTTGAAAATGCTATTAAAATAGCTACAAGCACTGATACTTTTAAAGAAGCTCGTGAAACTTTGATTGCCGCACAAACTTCAATTAAAGGTATGGCTTTAACCAAAGAGCAACGTGATGAACTGTATGGCAAAATCCGCACTATCTTCCAGCAAATCAACCAATTACAAGAAGAAGAAAGAACTGAATTTATAAAAGTTTCAGAAGAAAATTTCCAAAAATTGCTTGATAAAATTGGTGCCGAAAAAGAAAAATTACTTGATAATCCACATTTTAAAACAATCAGAGAAAACCTTTTAACTATACAAAGTGAAATTCGTGTTTGGAAATTAAAAACTGATCATCGCAATAAACTCTATAATGCATTAAAAGATATTTTTGCTTTGCTTGACGAAAAAAGAAATATCTTTTTTGAATCTCAAAAGAAGGATAAAAAATCCAAAACAGAAAGTATCTTTAAAAATTTAAATGAAAAATTAGTAAAACTTGAAGAAGCAGTTGAAATAGATAAAAAAGAATTATCTGAATTACAAGCTAAGTTAAATGAAGCAAATGATGATTCTATTAAAGATAGCGTAAGAAAGGAATTTGACCGTATTCAAGTAAAAATAAGTGAAAAAGAAAAGAGAATTGACGAAACAAAGCAAAGAATTTCAGAATCAGAATAATTCGTAAAAATCTGTAATTAATCTAATGAAGAGAGCAACTTTGAGTTGCTCTTTTCTTTATTGAAATTATTTTCTCGTTTTTTTATTGTTATTGAAATAATATTATTATTTTTGCAGAAATTTGTTCTGTAATATAAAAAAATGAGGCTTTATGAAATCTTTTCTTTTACGTGTTTTCTTTTACGTGCTGCTTTTTTCATTCGGAGTTCAACAATTGTCTGCGAGTCCTGATTGGCTTTGGGCAAAAACTCCACAAGGGAAAAGCTCGTATTTTTATTCAAGAGCGATAGCACTTGATTCATCTATGCATTCCATTATTGTTGGAAGTTATCCCGGTTCAATGCAATTTGATGAAACACATTCTATAAAATCTAATGGTTCAGGCGATATTTTTATTGCAAAATATGACAAAGATGGGAATGTAGTATGGGTTAAATCTTTTGGTGGAAACGGTAGCGAAGATGCAACTTCTGTTGCTATTGACAGAAATGACAATATTTATGTTGTAGGCTTTTATAAAAGCACTTCAATTACTTTTGATTCACAAACGCTGAACAATCAAAGTTTAAGTAACAATATCTTTATACTAAAATTAGACCAGAATGGCAATGTTCTTTGGGTTAAAAGTTATGGAGATAGTGGTGATGATAGGGCTTATGGAGTTGCAATAGATTTAGATGGGAATTGCTTTATTACCGGTTACTTTGCTTCATCTACAATAACATTTGCTCCACCTATCCATATATTAATGAATTCTGGTGGGCTTGATGCTTTTATAGTAAAAATTTCGCCTGATGGTAATGTACTTTGGGCGAACGCAGGAATGGGTAGCGCTTCTGATTATTCAACGTCAATTGCTACCGACAGAACAGGTAGCTGCTATGTTACTGGTTATTTCAACAGCACCACCTTAACTTTTGGAAACATAACATTGACAAAAAAATCCAATTTTGAAGTTTTTGTTGTCAAATATGATGCAAGCGGTAATTGTCTTTGGGCAAATCATATAGGCGGTACAACAGGCGGTGGTGATAACAATTCCTTTTCTGTGGCTACTGACACTCTTAATAACTGCTATATTTCAGGTATATTTCAATCCGCTGATTTTATTGTTGGCTCCGTTTCTTTGTCCAATAAAGGAGCAAAAGATATGTACGTAATTAAATTTGATGCAAACGGAAATCCTTTATGGGGAAAATCTTTCGGTGGAACTGAAATAGATGGATCTTATGCAACCAGCATTGATAAAGCAGGTCATTGCTATTTAACTGGATATTTTAATAGTTCTAATATTGCTGTTGGCAACCAAACTTTCACTAACTCAGGAATTGCGTCTGATTTATTATTGGTAGAATTAGACCAAAAAGGTGATATTGTCTGGGCTAAATCGGGTGGGAATACTAAAGGCGATGATTTGATTACATCGATTGCTGTTGATACTTTAAGGAACTTCTATATTACTGGCTATTGGAGTGGAGATTCTGTTCTGCAGTTTGATAATTTTTCTTTGTCAAATCACGGCTCAACTAATATTTTTATTGCTAAATCAAACAATCTTCCACTTACCAGTATTAATGAAAATGAGACTAATATTGAAGGTATTTCAATTTTCCCGAATCCTTCTTCTTCTAATTTCATTAATTTAGTTACAGATGAAAGTTATTCAATTCAAATTTTCAATTCTTTTGGGCAAATGATGTTTGCAAGTAATGAAATGAAAACTAAACAAGTTATTGATATAACCTCTTTTGCAAAAGGTGTTTATTTTGTTAAATTAAGAAATATCTACAAAATAAAGACTATGAAATTTATTAAACTTTAAATGTAAATCTTATTTTTAAATTTATAATTAAAAATATATTCTCCTTTGCACTACAAGTTAAGTAATGTAAAGGAGAATTTTTTTGGAAATAATGGAGTGGAAGACAGGTGAATATGATTAGAATAAATTTACTTTTTTGCAATAAGATATTAGAAAATCAATATGTTGTATAGATTTTTACTTGCAATGTTGAGTAATTAAATTATTTCAGTTATAATTCAATCTTTTTTATATTTATTCGTTATTTTTAATAATTAAATTATTTCAGTTAAAGATGGCACTAAAATCAAAATTAGTTAAAACATATTTACTTGTAATTATCTCATTATTTTCATTAACAAATGTTTATTCAAAAGATGCTATATCAGAAAAGATAGAATTTGGAAGGAACTTAATGACATTACATAAATTTGAAGATGCAGTAAAGGTTTTTGATACAGTATTAACAAAAGACCAGACAAATCCAGATGCTTTATTTAACAAAGGGTTGTGCCTTTTTAGGCTTGATTCTTTTAAGTTAGCACTTTCAGTATTAAATAAATTAATAAAAGTTGTTCCTGAAGTTTCAGATGCTTATAATTTACGAGGTTTAGTGTATCTTAATTTACAAGATACAAGTTTAGCAGACAAAGATTTTAGTAAAGCAATTGATATAGACCCAAAATTTTCAGAAGCAATGTTAAATAAAGCCAAAATATTGCTTGATAAAGGTAAAGATAAAGAAGGATATGCGTTGCTTTTAAAAGCGAATAAAAATGATACAACAAATGCCGAATTATACTTCCAAAAAGCCCGTGCTGAACATGCCCTTGGCAAATACGAAGATGCCATTAAAGATTTCAACAATGCAATTGATTACAATTATTTTAATCCGGATATAATTTATAGAAGAGCCAATTCGTATTATAAAGCGAAGAAATATGAAAACGCTATTAAAGATTATACACAAGTTATTTCTTGGGAACCTTTAAATGTTCTTGCATATAACAATAGAGCTTTTGCTTATGATGCCATAGGAGATTCATTATATGCAAGACAAGACAAACAAGTGGTCAGAGACATTAACTTAAGTACAACATTAGACCCAAGCAAAGCAAAGATGGAAACATTTTATCCAGAAGATTCTTCTTTTTCAATTCTTTTGCCCGAAGATTTTAAAATGCACCAACATTCTTATAAAGACAGCATTGTTGTGGATTTTTATCCTGATTCTCTTTTAACTTATGATAATAGGCTTGGCATAAAAGTAAAGATTATCCCTTATTTTTCAAAGATTATTGGTTCAAACGAACCTGCTGACATTATTGAAAAATGGAGAAATATCCAAGATTCAATTGCCGGAAATATAAAGTATTATAGATATCAACCTGCCGAACGTGTGAACAAAACGTATCATTCATATCCATCTATTTTAGATAAAATTTTAGTTCAAAAAGATATAAAATCAATAGCATCAATAAATTGGAACTATGCAATAGCTTATTCAGAACATCTGGTGGAAATACACTTTGTAATACCACTTGCATTATATAATTATTACAACAAGATATTTCAGAATACTATATCTTCATTCCAATTGATAAAAATTCCTGAAAAAATAAAAGATAAAAAATGATAATTAATTTACTCTATTAATTAACAGAAGGTAAAATGAGTAAAGGAAAGCTTCTTTGGATTGATGACGAAATTGAATTGCTTCGTCCTCATATAATTTTATTAAAAGAAAAAGGTTACGATGTCGAAATAGCTTCCAATGGTGAAGATGGAATTGAATTAGTTAAAGCTAATCATTTTGACATTGTGTTTTTAGATGAAACAATGGTTGGTCTTACGGGATTAGAGACATTACCTGTAATAAAAAAAATTGACCCTGCAACTTCAGTTGTTATGGTTACAAAGAATGAAGCAGAAAGTTTAATGGATGATGCTATTGGTAAATCAATAGATGATTATTTAACTAAACCTGTAAATCCAACACAAATACTGCTTACCTGCAAGAAATTTATAGAAGAAGATAAAATTAAACAAGCCAGTTTTATCCAAAATTTTCTTTCAGGATTTAATCAATTATCACAAAAAATAACATTTTATCAAAACTGGGACGATTGGGTAGAAATATACCGGCAATTAGTAGATTGGACAATTGAATTAGACCGAATACAAGATACAGGTTTAGAGCAAAGTTTGTTTGACCAATGGAAAAATGCAAATTTGGAATTTTCAAAATATGTTGAAGAAAATTATAAAAGTTGGCTTACCGATAAGCCAGAGTATGGTAATCCGCCGCTTTCACCGCATCTATTAAATATGTATCTTGAACCAGCTTTAAAAAAAGGTGGTCCTGTCTTTTTTATTGTTATTGATGGTATGCGATATGACCAATGGCTTGTTATACAAGATTTGTTAAATCCTTATTTTTCAACTAAAATTAATTTTTATTCTTCTATATTGCCAACTGCTACTCCTTATGCACGCAATGCAATTTTTGCTGGTCTTTATCCTTTGCAAATTAAGCAGTATTATTCACAATGGTGGAATGTTGATTTAAACACCGAAGATCATAAGCAAAATGCTTTTGAAAAAGATTTACTTGAAGCATGGGTAGATAGAAAAAAAATTAAATTGAAAAACAGATATAATTTTATTAAAGTTTTTGATACAGATTACGGCAAAAAAGTTGAAAGGGAATTTAATGAAAATATCAATAATCACTTAACTGCAATTGTTATTAATGCAGTTGATATGATTGCTCATTCAAGGTCTGATTATGCAATTTTGAAAGAAATTGCACCGAACGAATCCGCTTACCGTTCTCTTACAAAATCTTGGTTTTCACATTCCAGTTTATTCTCTATTTTAAAATTAATTTCAGAAAAAAAAGATGCAACAGTTATAATTACAACTGACCACGGCACAGTAAGATGTATGCGAGGAATACAAGTTTTAGGCGATAAAGATACATCAACAAATTTGCGATACAAATTCGGTAAAAATGTAAAAACAGATTCAAGAAATGCTATGTTAATTAAGAATTTGGAAGAAATTAGAATTCCTAAACAAGGTATTTCTGTTAGTAATTATATTGCCAAAGAAGATGCCTATTTCGTTTATCCTACCGATTATCATTTTTATTTAAGCAAATACAGAGATAGTTTCCAACATGGCGGTATTTCATTAGAAGAAATGATTATTCCAGTTAATATATTAGAACCAAGATAGGACTTCTGATAAGCTTGAAGAATTAAAGATAGAACAACAGGTTGTCTTAAACAAGGCAACCTGTTATTTAAGTAAAATAGTTAATGTAATCAGATAAAGGCTTTGATTGCTTTCTAATTGCATAACGTGGTGTTTTTTATGTTTTTTTGTAATTTTGTAAATTATAATATAAGAGTATTAAGTGAAATTTAATAAACAAGACAAAATATTAACAAGCAATAAAGCCTATGACAATTTCGAGTTTATCCATAGCAGTGATGGACGAATAATGCGAATAATGGCTGAATATATTTACCCTGAACAATATTTAAAAAGAAGGAATGTGAAAGGGGCAATAGTATTTTATGGTTCTGCAAGAACATTATCAAGAGATCATTATGATGCTAAAATGAAACTTTTGCAAACAGAATTAAAGCAACAATCTTTATATCAGAGCAAACAAGAGATAAAAAATAAAATTTTGGCATTAGAAAAAATTGAGGATATTACTAATTATTATGAGGAAGCCGTAGAGTTATCTAAAATGTTAGCAGAATGGTTAGCGAAAAATCCATCGACAAAAAATTATTTTATTACATCTGGGGGCGGTCCTGGAATGATGGAAGCTGCGAATCTTGGTTCTTATCTTGCTCAACGTGATAATATTGGGTTTAACATCAGTTTACCATTTGAGCAAAAGCCAAATAAGTTTATCACTCCCGAACTTAACTTTGAATTTCATTACTTCTTTATGAGGAAATTTTGGTTTGTATATTTAGCAAAAGCAATCGTAACTTTGCCTGGAGGATTTGGAACATTAGATGAGTTAATGGAAATATTAACTTTACGGCAAACTGCCAAAGTTACAAAACCATTGCCTATTGTACTTTATGGCGAAAGTTTTTGGAAGAAATTAATTGACATTGATTTGCTTGTTGAAAAGGGAATGATTGAAGAAAAAGATTTAAAATTATTTAAATATTGCAATACTCCACAAGAGGCATTCGATTATATTACAACTGAATTAGAAAAAACGTTCACAAGGAAGGATACACATTTATCTCTTAAATAAGAAATGGCATTATTTTTGCTTATTTAGTATATAATATATAAAAAATATAGGTGTATAAATGTTAGAGTGGTATAAATGTAAAGGTGATGTTTGGTGTGATTTATTTAAAGTAGATTTAAATCACCCAGCAATTAAAGAAACCAATGGTGTGTTTGTAATTTGGTATGGAAAAGATGAAGCAAGGAGAGTTTTAAAGGTTGGGCAAGGTAATATCTATCAAGAGCTAATAAAGTTACAAAATGATTTAACATTTAAAGCATTTTCGGGGCATGGTGTATCGGTTTCTTGGGCATTGGTTCCTCCTTTGAAACGACCAGGTGTGCTTGTTTATCTTATTAATTCGCTTTCACCAGCAATTTTAGGGGATACCCCGCCTCGAGCAATCCCAATTAAAGAAAATTTCCCTTGGGATGAACTCTAATACTCCTGAATTTAAAATCTTTTTATTAATTTCAATTATTAATTTCAAGTTTTTTATTTGTTTTTTATTAAAATTTGCTAAAACTTAATTTAATAAAAATAGAATGAAAGTTTTAATAGAAGGTTCTTTAAGATTTTTCTTTCTTATTTCTAATTTCACGAATTAATTTACGAGCATCCTCATAGTAGATTGATTTTGGATGGTTCATAATAATTTTAGTTAAATTTTCAACTGCATCATCTGTTCTTCCTAATAAATTATATTCTTTCCCTATTTCAAAATAAATAAAATCATCAAATATAGTATTTGGGAATTTATCTAAAATGGCTTTATAATCATCTATACTTTGTTCATATTGATTTAAATTGAAATGAATATTTGCAATTTTCATTAATGCTTGTTGTGCTAAATCGCTTTGTTCGGCTGCTTCAGCTGCTTCATTATATTTATCAATCGCATTTTTATAATCTTTTTTAAATTCAAGGAATTCAGATTGCGAATATATTTCTAAAGCCTTTTTATAACTGATATTAGTTGTTAAAAAGTTCTTTAATTCAAGTGCATCATTTACTGATGTTGTGTTTGAAGCAATATTTATTTTATTTAAATACACATTTGTGCTGTCAAACTTATTTTCATAAAAATATAGTTTTGCAATTTTGAAATTTGCTTTGTCAACAATTTCTTGATAATTTGAAGAATATTTTGCAGGAATTGCACTAAGCAACTGTGCATAAATTTTAAGCGATTTATCAAGATTATCGGTCTTTGCATATAAATCAGCTAAAGTGAATTGTGAATTTACAAAAATTTCATTTAATCCAAATTTAGCAGTAATTTTATTTAAATAATCTATGGCTTTTTCATTGTCTTTGTCATAATTCATTGAAATGAGTGCAAGTTGGTAATAGGCATCATATTCATTAGTTGTATTGGGGAATTGCTTAATCATCTTTGAATAAATATCTTTGATTTCATTTAAATTATCTTTCGACAAAGTATTATTGAAAATAGCTTTTTGTTGCATTGTTCGAGCAAAGCCATATAATGTAGAAGCTAAAAGTGAAGGGAAATTCTTATTTTTTGCATTGTCTATAATATAAGAATAAGACTTCAAAGCGACGTCAAACTGATTATCATTTAAAGATTGTTGTGCAAAATTTAAAATTTCTCTAAAATCGGCATTGACTAATTTATCATATATTACTATTTCGTCAAAAGCTTTGTTATAATCACTAACAGAACGTAAGAACCATACATACAAATAAATTAGCTCAATATTATTTGGATTTTGTGCTAATCTTTTTTCTATGCCTAATCTAACCGTCTCTTTGCCTTGTTGGTTTAACATAAGAGCGTATAAACGACCTTCTGTTAATGATATATTTCTTGTTAAATTGTAATTAATTAAAATTTCATTTACTGCATTACTATAGTCGCCTAACAAAGTGTAAATCTTAGACAATTCATCAGCAAAAATATTAGGGTTACCCATTTCTTTCCGTGCTTCTAAAAATATATCTCTGACTTTATCATATTGTCTTAAATCAAATAAACTTTGAGTTAAGAGTAAAAAGTTTTCTTTGGTTTTTGCTAATTTTTTTGCTTTGTCCCAAGCATCATTTGCTTCATTAGGAAAACCTTTTAACCAATAAGCTTCTCCAAGCAATATATTGGTAATTAGATTTGGAGTTTGTTGAATTCTTTCTTTTAAATAATCTAAATAATCTGTATATTTATTTAGTTCTTTTATAGTTCTTGCCCAATTTTCCAAGTAAGCATCTTCTTTAAGATTGTTTTGTGCTAATTCAAGGTAGAGACGTGCGGCATTCTCTAAATCGCCATTTTGTTCATAATTCTTTGCAAGTTCATATTTTCGTGCTTCGAGTGTTTGAGAAAAACTTTCTGTTGTCAAAATAATAATGAACAAAAAAAGTGCTGCAATATATTTTATATACATTATTTTACGCTATTGAAAAGTTATTAATTTGACGAAATAGATGTTTGAATATTTATTCTTAATTTTGATAAAAATTTGTGTCTTATTTCTGTAATTTCCCAATTCGTGAAATATTTAGTGAATTTATGTATTTATAGCAATTCAAAGGAATTGTAAAATTGCAAATTGTTTTATATTTGCTTAAAAAATTACTTAATTTTGTTTTAAATTATAAAAGTTATAAGCAAAATTCTTAATTTTGAAATTCTTTTCATTTAATTTTATAATATTTTAAAATTTAATCAAGTTGGGAAAAAATGAAAATATCATTGAAATGGTTAAAAGAATTTGTTAATATTGATGTAACACCGTCAGAAATAGACAAAGTTTTAACAGATTTAGGAATTGAAGTAGAAAAAATTATATACAATCGGGAAAAATACAATAATTTTTTCATAGGGGAAGTGTTAAAAAGCGAATTTGTAGAAGGTTCCGACCATTTGCATTATTGCGAAGTAACAACAGGCAAAGAACAACACAAAGTAATTTGTGGCGCTCCTAATGTTGCCGTTGGTCAAAAAGTGATAATTGGAATTGCTGGTGCAATAGTTCCTGTAAATGGTTTAAAACTTGAAAAAAGAAAAATCAAAGGTTACGAATCAAATGGTATGATATGTTCTCAATATGAATTAGAAATAAGTGAAGACCATAGTGGAATTTGGGTATTACCTAACGATGTAAAAATTGGTATGCCTCTTTATGAATATTTAGATGAAGATGACGTGATTTTTGAAATTTCAATTACTCCTAATCGTGGAGATTGTTTATCTCATCTTGGAATTGCTAGAGAAATAGCGGCATTTTATAAGAAAGAAATTACGTTCCCATCTGTTAATCCAATCAATTCAAGTGAGGATGTTTTTAAATATGTAAATGTGATTATTGAATCGAAAGAGTTAAATCCTCGATATACTGCTAAAGTTGTTAAAAATGTAACTGTAAAAGAATCGCCTGATTGGTTAAAGAAAAAATTAAATTCAGTCGGTCTCAGACCGATTAACAATATTGTAGATGTAACTAACTTGATTTTAATGGAAATCAATCAGCCTCTTCACGCTTTTGATTTAGACCGTATAGCAAACCATACAATTATAATACGTCATCCACAAGATGGTGAAAAATTCATTACTTTGGATAGCAAAGAAAGAGTTCTTGATAGCGAAATGTTGATGATTTGTGATAATAATAGTCCAATAGCAATTGCAGGGGTGATGGGCGGAGAAAACACAGAAATTTCCGAAGGGACAAAAAATGTATTAATTGAATCGGCTTATTTTAATCCAAGTTCAATCCGCAGAACTTCTAAAAAATTAGGAATCCAAAGTGAGGCGGCATATCGATTTGAACGTGGTGTTGATTATGATATGATTGATTATGCCGCTAATCGTGCTGCTGAACTCATCGCTGAATTAAGTGGTGGAGAAATCGTTAGTGGAATTATTGATGTAAAAGCTAAAATTGTTGGAAAAAACTCAATTAATTTAAATATTGCGAAATCTAACAAAATCATTGGTCATTATATTTCAAAAACTCAAGTAATTGATTTACTTCATAGATTAAACTTCAAAATTACAGAAATTGATGAAGATAATTTAATTGTAGTTCCTCCTTCTTATAGGAATGATATAGAAATAGAAATTGATGTTATAGAAGAAATTGCTCGACTTTATGGTTATGATAATATAGAACCTCAATATGTATCTCAAATTGATTCAAACTCCCAAGGGATACCTGCCGCACTTTCTTTACCTAAAAGCCGTAATATTATTAGGAACTTTTTTGCTAATCGTGGATTTAACGAGATTTTAACACAAAATATGATTGAACCTAAAATTGCTATGCAGTTTACTAATAATTTGATTGAAATTGCCAATCCTTTGGGTGAAGAACTTTCTATTATGAGACCTTCTATGTTGCCTTCTGTTTTGAAATCCATTTCAAATAATATCCGGGTTGGGAATAGCTCTATTAAATTCTTTGAAATTGGGAAAATTTTCTTGCCTTCTGAAAATCAGAAGAACTTTATTAAAGAAATTAGCGAAGAGGAAAATTTAATTGTTGCTCTTTATGGTGAAAATACAAATAAGCAATGGGGAATAACAAACCGTAACTTTGATTTTTTTGATATTAAAGGCATTGCAACTGAACTTTTTGATTTTTTGAAAGTTAATAAATTTAAATTTACTTCAAACGATGAACCTATAAAAGGTTATTCTCCTAATTCTTTATTTATATCGGTTAATAAACAAAATATTGGTGTTATTGGTGAAGTCGCCAAAGATTTACTTAAACAATATGATATAGAAAAGAAGGTTTATATTTTTGAATTGCAATTGAATAAATTCTATGAGTTAAAATTTGAAGAAGCAAAATATCAAAAAATTTCGCCTTTCCCACCGATATTAAGGGATTTAGCTTTTATTGTTGATAAAAATATTCCTGCTGGACAAATCTTTAGTGAAATTAACTCTCTGGGTGGTAATTATTTGAAAGAATTAAATTTATTCGATTTATATGAAGGTAAATCTATTTCAGAAGGTCAAAAAAGTATTGCGTTTAATTTAGTTTTTTCTTCTGATGCCAAAACTTTAACAGATGCGGAAATTGAGCCATTGATGTTGAAAATTATTGCAAAAATTGAAACAAAATTCCATGCAACTTTAAGAAAAATATAAAATTGTGTTGTTTTTTTGAAACAATTTCTCTTAATTTTCTTTTTCTTTTCTTTTTTTTTATTAATTTGACTTTTTTTTTATATCAATTATGTTAAATGATTTTTCCCAATCTGAAATTAAAAGTGAAAAACTAAAAAATTCCATTTCAAAAATTTGGGAGATTGTTAATTTATTACTTTCGCAACTGAAAGATTTAATTACTAAAAATCAAAATCTATCTTCTACGATTGCCTCAATTAAAGAAGAATTAACTTCAAAGAATTTATTAATTGATAAACTTCAAAACAACTTATTAATACTCCAAGAAGAAGTAAAATCTTTAAATGGATACAGCAAAGCTTTAAATGCAAAGAATTTGCAAATCACTAATGAAAACAATGCTTTAATAGAACAATATAACATATTGAAAAATATTGAAGTGGAAAGAACGGAATTGGAAGAAAAATTTGTTGAGTTAAAAAATCAATTAGAAAACAACAATTCTTTGAAATTAAATTTTGAGGCAGCAAAAAAATCAATTAGTGAAAAAAATAATTTGCTTTTAACAAAAGATGAAGAAATATCCAAGTTGAAAAACAATATTGCTCAACTTGAAAGTAAAATTATCAATTTTAGTAGAATTGAAAATAACTATATCATCACCTTAAACCAGTTAAACCAATTAGAAAATAGTTATAACGACACTTTAAACAGACTTAAAATTAATGATAATGAACTGCTTAAAATAAAGAATGAATTATCATTTAAAAATGAGCAATTAACACAATTTGTTCAAAAAATAAATGAATTGCAAACAGAAAAAGAAAGTTTAATAAATTCAATTGCTGAAAAGGATAATGAAATTTTCTTAATACAAACGGAATTAGAGCAAATTGAAAGCAATTCCTTTGAAAACATCAAACAAATAAATGAATTAGAACAAAAGATAAAAGCAGACATTTCTGATAAAATACATTTGACTAATTTAATAAAAACTAAATCCAACGAATTCAAGAACTTATCTGAACTTAAAGAACAAATAGAAATAGAATTAGATAATTCTCGTAATTTATTAATAAATAAAGAATATGAAATTGACAGATTAAAAAAGGAACTAATCAGTAAATCTAATGAAATGATTAATCAACAAGAGAAGTTTAGCACATTAGATTTAAAATATAAACAGCTCAATTTCAATTATAATCATTTGCAAAATACGATGGAAGCCTTTACTAATGAAAATGTTAAGAATTTAGAAAGTCAGTTAAATAATTTAAAAATTAAGTTGCACGAAGTAAGTGAAAATGAGAATAAATTACAAAATGAATTGTTAGAACAAAAAAAATTATTAAATTTAAAAAATGATAAGTTGCAAGAATTAGAAAACTCTTTGCAAGAAGAAAAATCAAATATTAATATGCAAAAGAACTTAATAAAAAATAAATTGCTTGATTTGAAAAAATTATTATTAGATAAGAGAGTATTATAATAGAAATATTCTTAAAATGTTAAAAATAAAAGATATATTTAAATCGTTTAATTAAGATAATTCAAAAAAACATAAATAAACAAAAAAAAATTTTTTAATATAGATATAAGAAATTATTGAAAAAAGGAAATGCAGGAAACAATCAATTTTGAAATAGGTGGTCAAACATACAAATTAATAGGCAATAATAAAGAAATGACGGCAAAAGCAGCTAATCTTGTAAATAATAGATTTACAGCGATTACAAGCAAAAGTGCGGCAGCCTCAAACAGGGAAATTGCTTTTATGTTAACAGCATTAAATTTAGCAGAAGAACAATTGAATCAATCTGAAACAGCTAAATTAGATGAGGAGTCAATTTCGAATGAAGTTAATCGTATTATTAATTATGTCCAAAATGAAATTTCAAAATTGGTACAATAAGAAGTTCTTATAAATAACAAGCAAAAAAATTGCTGCATTATCCTAAAAATTATATGCAAGAACTATAGTAGTTCTATACGGGATTTAGTTCTGATTATCAATAGCAGGCCTCAACCGAAAGGTTTAGATGGAAACTAGCGATAGTTTGGCTAATTTTACCCAATTGTGCCAGACAAGCGTTCTTGAGCACGTAGTAATGGATAATGCAGTTTTTTTTTGTTTTTTGAATAATGAATAAATTACTTAGTTTTTATAATTTAACAAAGGATTATTATAATGGAAACAACAGTTTATAGCTTAATTGGGCTAATCGTAGCAGCAATTGTAGGATATTTCTTTGCCTTATCAGTGGGTAAAAAAACTTCTGCTAAATTAATAAATGATGCTGAATTAAAATCAAAAGAAATTTTAACAAGTGCGGAAAAAAATGCTGAACATATTAAAAAAGAAAAATTACTTGAAGTTAAAGAAGAATGGCATAAACGTAAATCAGAATTTGAACAAGAAAGGCATAATAAATTACAGAAAATCACTGCTTCTGAAACTCAATTAAAAAAACGCGAAGAAAATATTGAAAATAGGATGGATTTGATTTTAAAACGAGAAAAGCAAATCCAAGATACCGAAGCATCTTTTAAAAAATTACAAGAGGATATTAACCGTAAGACAGAAGAAGTGAAGAAATTACATCAACAGCAAATACAAAAATTACAGGAAATATCAGGTTTGTCTCGTGAAGAAGCAAGACGAATACTTTTTGATGGTTTGATTAATGAAGTGAAAGAGCAATCTGCAAATAAAATAAAACAAATCAGAGAAGAAACAAAACAAAAAGCAGAAAAAGAGGCTCAAAGTATTATCATTCAAGCCATTCAAAGGACAGCAACTGACCATAGCATTGAATCAACAGTATCGGTTGTGAATTTAGATAGCGATGAAATGAAAGGTAGGATTATAGGAAGAGAAGGTCGAAATATACGTGCATTTGAATCAGCAACAGGAATAGATTTGATTATTGACGATACTCCGGAAGCGGTTGTTATATCAGGGTTTGACCCATTCCGTAGAGAAGTTGCTAAAAAAGCATTAGAAAAACTTATGCTTGATGGTCGTATCCACCCAGCTCGTATTGAAGAAATAGTTGAAAAAACAAGAAAAGAACTTGAAGAAGAAATTATGACTGTTGGGGATAACGTTTTACTCGAATTGGGTATTAAAAATATGCACAAAGAATTAATTAGGCTTGTTGGTAAAATGAAATATAGAAGTAGCTACGGACAAAATTTATTAACTCATTCCATTGAAGTTGCAAAATTAGCCTCAATTATGGCTTCTGAATTAAATTTAGATGTAAATATGGCTAAACGTGCCGCTTTATTACATGATATTGGTAAATGTGCTGATGATGCGGAAGGTCCTCATGCTCTTGTTGGTTACGAAATTTCTAAGAAGTATAAAGAAAACCCAATTGTTTGCAATGCTATTGGTTCGCATCACGAAGACATTGAAATGGAAACTCCTATTGCTGTTATTGTCCAAGCAGCTGATAGTATCAGTGGTGCAAGACCTGGTGCAAGACGCGAATCTCTTGAAACTTATATTAAACGATTAGAAAAATTAGAAGAAATTGCTACCAGCTTCGATGGTGTTGGAAAAACTTATGCTATTCAGGCAGGACGTGAAATTCGTGTTATTGTTGAACCTGAAAAGATTGATGATTTTACTGCTGACCAAATGGCAATTGACATTGCTCAACGTATTGAAAACGAAATGGAATATCCAGGTCAAATAAAAGTAACTTTAATTCGTGAAAAAAGAAGTGTGGCACTTGCTAAATAATTTAAATAATTAGAAATTATGAAAAAATTATATTTATTTAAAGTTTTCACTTATTTAAAAATTGTATTAGTTTTTACACCTGTATTTTTTCTGGTAAGTTGTGATAATTCAACTAATCCTTTGGATTTTAATCTGTTCTCTACGCAAGAAGATGTTCAATTAGGACAACAACTTGATAGTGAAATTGTTAGCAATCCAAAGGATTATCCTATTTTGAATTCACCGCAACATACACAATATGTTCAAAATATTGTTAATGAAATTATTCAATCACCTTTAATTCAATATAAGAGCACATTTGTGTATAAAGTTAAAATTATTAATACAAGTACCGTTAATGCTTTTGCTGCGCCAGGTGGTTATATTTATGTTTATAAAGGCTTATTACAATTTGTTGATAACCAAGCAACATTAGCAGGCGTTCTCGCACACGAAATTGCACATGCGGAACGCAGACATGCTTCTAAAAGAATGAGCAAGCAATATGGAATTAGTTTGCTCACAAGTATTTTACTTGGTAATAATCCTTCGGCATTAGAAGAACTTGCCTCAAACTTATTAACAGGTCTTGCTTTGCTAAAAAATAGCAGAGATGACGAATATGAGGCTGACCAATATTCTTTTAAATATTTGCAAACTTCAAGATGGTACCCCGGAGCAATTAAGTTGTTCTTTGAAAAGATACAAGCACAACAACAAACTAATCCAAGTGATTTAGAAGAATTGCTCTCTACACATCCTCTTGATAGTAAAAGAGAAACGCAAATTGATGACTTATTAAAAAGCAATAATGTGCCTGCACCAAGTGAAACTAATTTGTTCCAAAACGATTATCAAAACTTTAAAAATAGTTTGCCAAATTAAACTTTTTATTTTTTATGAAAGCTATTGAAAAATTAAGAAAATCACAAGAGAGGTTAAATACCTCTCTTTGTGTAGGAATTGACCCTGATTTTAATAAAACACCTTCCATTTTCCCTAAATCTGCCAAAGGAATTGAAGAATTTTCTTTGAAAATTATAGATGCAACTAAAGATTTTGCTTCGGCTTATAAAATAAATTTTGCTTTCTTTGAATATTTTGGTTCCAAGGGATTAGAAGCATTAGAAAATATATTCAACAACATTCCAGATAATATATTTACAATTGCCGATGCAAAACGTAGCGATATAGGTAATTCTTCACAATTTTATGCGAAAGCAATTTTTAATCATTTTAATTTTGATTCTGTTACTGTCAATCCATTGATGGGGAAAGATTCGTTAGTTTCTTTTTTTGAATTTACCGATAAAATGATTTTTTTGCTTGGAATTACATCAAATTCAGGTGCTGATGATTTTTTAAAATTATACTTTAATGATAAACATTTATTTGAAATAATAATAGAAAAATCTCAATTATGGTTTGAGCAAGATAATTTGGGTTTTGTTGTTGGAGCAACTCAAATTAATGAATTTAAAACAGCACGACAACTTGCACCGAATAATTATTTTTTAATCCCCGGTATTGGTTCACAAGGTGGTGATTTTAATAAATTAAAAGAATACAAACTTAATCCTTCCATAATCAATGTTTCTCGTGATATCCTTTTTGCTTCTTCTCAAATTGATTTTGCTGAAAAAGCGAACAAAAAAGCTCAAGAATATTTCAATTTATTTTCTTTGTTTTAAAAACTATGAGTAAAAACAAAAATAATGATATATTTGATGGTTTTTTCTTCACACCTCAACCTAAAAAATCAGGCAAGAGAATATTAATTAAAGAAACCAAACTTAATGAAAAACAAGTTGTCTCTTCGTTACACGCAAGAGTTACGATGATAATTTCTAAAAGTATTTTTGTGGAAACCGAAGATGGGCAAATTTACAATGTTACAATTAGCGGTGTTTTAGTTTCTGAACATTCTCATAGTTCTATTGTTGCTGTTGGAGATTTTGTTCTTATTAAACCAAATTCAGGTTCTTTTACCGAAGAAGGTGTTCCTATCGCAACAATAATAAAAATTGAGCCAAGAACAAAAGTTTTTTCCCGAAAAGCCAATGGCTATTTACCTTATGAGCAAATTTTAGCTAGCAATATTTCTGATGTATTGATTTTATCGTCTGTTTTGTCGCCTGTTTTTAATACAAGATTGATTGATAGAATTTTAATTGTAAGTGAATTAAATAATTTAAAACCTGCTATTTGTATTAATAAATATGATTTAATAGAAAAGGACAAGCAAGCGATTTCGATACTTAATGAAAGCTTTGAAATTTATCGGGCTTATGGTATACCTCTTTTCACAATTTCAGTAGCTAAGAATTATAATATTGCTCAATTAATTGCTTATTTAAAAGGTAAAGAAACTGTTCTAATTGGTCAATCAGGGGTAGGGAAATCCTCTTTGATTAATCTACTGTCTGGAAAAGAATTACAAAAAGTCAATCAAATTAGTTCTCAAACGCAAAAGGGGAAACATACCACGAGTTTTATTAGCCTTTTTAGCTATAACGATGAATTTAAATTGATTGATACGCCAGGAATAAGAGAATTTGGAATTTGGGGGCTTGATAAACAAGATTTACCTTTTTATTTTCCTGAATTTTCTTCGTTTTCAAATCAATGCAGATACCAACCTTGTTCTCATATCCATGAACCAGATTGTAAAGTTATTGAGGCGATTGAAAATGGTAAAATTTCTGGAGAACGTTATCAAAGTTATCTTAATATTTACGATTCATTAGATTAATTTTCATAATTTTGAAAATATATAATTGACAATTATTAAAAAATAAGGTAAAGATGAAAAAGACACGTTTTTACGATATCCATCAATCGTATAATGCAAAAATGGTGGAATTTGCTGGTTTTATTATGCCTGTACAATATCCACATGGAATAATTCACGAACATCAAGTTGTTCGTAGCACTGTTGGAGTATTTGATGTTTCTCATATGGGAGAATTTGTAGTAAAAGGAAAAGATGCTCTTTCTTTTATTCAAAAAATTTCAATTAATGATGCTTCAAAACTTAATGTTGGTCAAGCTCAATATTCTGCTATGGCTTACCCTCACGGCGGATTAGTTGACGATATGTTAGTTTATAATATTGGTGAGTATTATATGCTTGTAGTTAATGGTGCAAATGTGCAAAAAGATTGGGATTGGGTTATTAAAAACAAAAATGGTTTTGATGTTGAATTAACAGATGAAAGTGATGATGTTAATTTACTTGCTGTACAAGGTCCTAAATCTTTAGATACTTTACAAAAATTAACAGAAACCAAATTATCAGAAATTGAATACTACCATTGCAAATTAGGCAAAATCGCTGGATTTGATGCTATTATTTCTCGCACTGGATATACAGGCGAACTTGGCTTTGAAATTTATTTTATGGGAAATAACGATGTAACATCAAAAATGTGGCAATCTATTTTTGATGCAGGCAAAGAATTTGGGATTGAACCAATTGGTTTAGGTGCCCGTGATACATTACGATTAGAAAAAGGCTACTGCCTTTATGGAAATGACATTGATGACACTACTAATCCTATTGAAGCAAGTTTAGGATGGATTACTAAATTATCAAAAGGTCAATTTAATGGTAGTGATGTTATTGCGAAAGTTAAAGAAGAAAAACCAAATCGCAAATTAGTTGGATTTATCAGTGATGCTGATAAATTTATTCCCCGCCATCATTATAAAATCCTTTCTATAAAGGGTAATGAAATTGGGCATGTTACAAGTGGAAACATCTCGCCAACTTTAAATAAACCAATTGGAATGGGGTATGTCGCATCAGAATTTGCCGCTCCTGGTACTGAAATTTTGATTGAATCACGAGGAAAACAATTTAAAGCAATTGTTTCTAAAGTACCATTCTTATAAAATTTTGAAATAATTAAAATATTATAAGAGATATTGCAGAAATAGAAAAAGAGGTTATCTTTGTTAGATAGCCTCTTTTTGTGTTTAAAAATGATATATGCTCATAAATAAATTTTATAACGATTTTTTTTATGTACAAAATAAAACAATTCTGTTCATATAAAAATATAATTTTATATTGAGAAATCCTTTTATTTTACTTAAAAAAAAAGGAATTATTGCTAAAAAATTGCAATAGCTTCTATTTCAATTAAAGCATCTTTTGGTAAACGAGAAACTTCAAAAGCGGCACGTGCAGGTTTGCTATTGGCAAAATAGCTTTCGTAAACAGCATTCATTTTTCCGAAGTCTGATAAATCTTTCATCAAAACAGTAGTTTTTACAACATTTGATAAAGTTAACCCTGTTTGTTTTAAAATTGCTTCAATATTTTTAATTGATTGATGAGTTTGTTCTTCAATAGTATTTCCGGGCAAAACACCAGAAGGGGTTAAAGGGATTTGTCCCGAAATAAAGAGCATCTTTCCTTCTGCAATAATACCTTGTGAATAAGGTCCAATTGGTGCAGGAGCATTTTCAGTATAAACGAATTCTTTCATAATAAATCTCCAATTGAATTAAAAAATTCAAATAAAAATATAAAAAATAGTAATTACAAAAATACGAAATTATCTAATAATCCTTAATAAATTCGTAATTTTGCTTCAAAATGAAAGGATTATATGAAGATTTGTATAACAGGAGGAGCAGGTTTTATAGGTTCTTCGATAGCAGACAAGTATATTGAACTTGGTCATGAAGTAGTTGTGATTGATAATTTATCATTAGGATTTAAATCTAATATCCCCAAAGAAGCAAAATTTTACGAAATGGACATTAATGATAAAAACATTATTGATGTTTTTCAAGAAGAAAAGTTTGATGTAGTAACACATTTTGCAGCTCAAATGAGTGTTAGACATTCTGTTGCTTCTCCATCAAATGATGCTTTAACAAACATTATGGGTGGAATAAATATTTTTGATTCAGCTTCAAAAAGTGGGGTGAAAAAAATAATTTTTGCTTCATCGGCAGGAACTGTCTATGGCGAACAAAATGAATTTCCTTGCACTGAAACACATCAAAATTTACCAGTTTCTCCGTATGGTGTTTCAAAATTTGCAGAAGAAAAATATCTACAATATTATCATACAGTTTTTGGTTTAAATTATACTATTTTTCGCTACACAAATGTTTATGGACCAAGACAAAATCCGTTTGGAGAAGCAGGAGTAATTGCGATTTTTGCTTTAAAGATGCTTAAAAATGAAGATACCTATCTTACAGGTTTTGGAAAAATTACCCGTGATTATGTATTTATTGAAGATGTAGTTGCGGCAAATGTTCTTGCTCTTTCACCAGAAATTACAGGTATTTTTAATATTGCGACTGCTATTGAGACAGATTTAGATTACATCTACGATAGCCTTGCAAAATTGACACATTACAATAAAGAAAAAGTTTATATCGCAGAAAAAATTGGTGAACAAAAACGAAGTGTTTGTTCTTCTGCCAAATTCCAAAAATTAACAGGTTGGCAACCAAAGACCTTTTTACCAGAAGGTTTGCCTAAAACTGTTGAATTTTATAAATCTCTTGTGCAAAAATAAGTTTTATTATGAATAATACTTTGGATGATAAATTCCTTGGAATTGATATTGGAGGAACTAATATCAAATTTGCGGTAATTAATGGTAAGAATGAATTGATTTATGAGAAATCAATCAAATCACCAGTTAGTTTGAGCGGATTACAGATATTAGATACAATAAATAATCAAATAACAGAAATTTTAAAAGCAAATTCAAATATCCGAAGTATTGGTATTGGTTTACCAGGAGTGGTAAATAAAGAAGGTATAGTAATAGTTTCACCAAATATTAAACAATTTGATAATTTAAATGTCAAAGATTATTTTACCCAAAAGATTAATTTACCTGTTTCAATAGATAATGATGCAAATGTAGCTGCAATAAGCGAGATGGTTTGTGGTGCAGGACAAACATTAGATAGCTTTGTTTATATTACACTTGGAACAGGAGTTGGTGGTGCAATAATTTTAAATAAATCAATTTGTCATGGAACTAATGGATCCGCAGGAGAAGTCGGACATTTAATTTTAAATCCCTTTGACGAAATTGATAGTGAAGCACCCTACCGCACTGGAGTTTTAGAAACGTATTTAGGTAAATCGGCAATAATTAGAACGGCAAAAAATTTATCTCGAAAATACCAACGTTCACCAATAGTTTTGAATAATAAATTTGATGTAGCCTCTATTTCTTATTTTGCAGATTTGGGCGACTTACTTTCTATCGAAACAATGAAATTAACAGGCTATTACTTAGGATTAGGAATAGTTTCTATTGCCAACATATTAGATATTGCTGATTTTATCATTGGTGGAGGAATTTCTAAATCTTCTCAAATTTTATATGACTCTGCAAGAGAAACTGCTTGTATGAGAGTTTTACCTCATCTTAGAAATTTAATTAATATTCAACACGCAAAATTTATTGATAAAGCAGGTGTGATTGGTGCTGCCTTGTTTGGTAAATCAAAGTTATAATAGTTATTTTGAGTTATTTAACTATTATAACAATATTAATCTGATGGAAGTAAATGCAAATAAATATTGCAAGAAGTTTTTATCTATATGATTGATAATTAAGCATTTACGCAGAATAAAGACCGAAACATGTAATATATTGTCAAATTAATTGTTATTATGAACATAATTTCATAAAAGTGTAAATTTTTCTATACACTGTTAAAAAAAACTTGTTGCTATTAAATTTTTTTTTGTTATCTTACAAAAAGTAAAAATGCAAAAATGAAAATTTTAATATTTTTGAACTAAAAAAGCGAGATGACATGAAGGAAAAAACAATTAAAAACAGTAAATACACAATATTTTTTATTTTGATAATTAGTTTAATATTTATAAATTTTATAGATGCTTCTGCTGCTAAAAAGAGAAGAAGCAAAAAAATTACTCATAAACATCGCTATTATAACCCCAGTGCAACTAAAAAAATGTCAATTAATATATTGAGGCAAAATCAAGACCTTGCAGAACTTGCAAATTTAAATCCTCTTGACCCAGATTCAGTAGATGTTTCCGTAGATAAAAACAATAAAATTATTGGTGAATACGGGGAAGATATGAATGACCTTGAAAAAGAAGATAATTTTACTTATGATGCCGAAAATTTCAAGATGTTGCTTTTATCTATGTCAGACGATGAATATACTTATGGTGGTGTTAGTAAAACAATGCTTTTAACAGAAGCAATGGATATGTTTGGAACTCCATATCGTTTTGGCGGAATTACAACAAAAGGAATTGACTGTTCAGCATTTACTCGTTTAATTTATTATCGCGCCGCAGGTATTGCACTCCCAAGAACAGCCCGTGAACAAATTGAATATGGCAAGCCAATTAAAAGTATCAAAAGTTTACAATTTGGAGATTTAATCTTTTTCCACACTTATTCTAAAAGATTTGCCTCACACGTTGGAATTTATTTGCAAGATGGTTTATTTATGCACTCAGGAACAAGATATGGAGTAGCAGTTGCTTCATTAACATCAGAATATTATCAAAAACGTTTTATCGGTGGTCGAAGATTATCTGAAAAAGATATAGAAAATCTGAAAATCAATAAAGAGCAAACAACAGTATTGAAAGCCGCAATGTAAAGCGGCTTTTTTTTTTACCATTTTTTTATTAATACTTTATTCGAAATTCAAATTTTCTTCAGATTTGTTGTTTATATTTGTTCTATTTGGATAATTTATAATATTATTAATATTATGCGGTTGTTAATTATTGAAGATGAGCGTGAATTAGCAAAGTCAATTGCAAAGTATTTGAGCAAAGAAAACTATATAATTGATATTGCAAATAATTTTAAAGAAGCAGACCAAAAAATTGGAGATAATGAGTATGATTGTGCTTTAGTTGATTTAATGTTACCTGACGGAAATGGTATGGATATTGTAAAAGTAATTAAAGACGAGCAACCAGTTTGTGGAATAATTATAATTACAGCAAAAGATACTTTAGATGATAAAGTTTTGGGATTAGAAATTGGTGCCGATGATTATATAACTAAGCCTTTTCATCTTGCTGAACTTAATGCAAGATTGAAATCTTTGATAAGGAGAAGAAATTTTTCAGGTAGTGATGAAATTAAATTTACTGATTTAACAATTGATATTGATAAAAGAGAAGTTAAAGTTTATGGGAAATTAGTGGATTTAACAAAAAGAGAATACGATATTTTATTATTTTTTATTAGCAATAAAGAACGTGTTGTAACAAAAGAAACAATTGTTGAGCACGTTTGGGGCGATGATTCTAGTGTCTTTGATAACTTTGATTTTGTTTATACACACATAAAAAATTTAAGAAAAAAAATAACTGAAAATGGAGCTAAAGATTATATTAACTCTGTTTATGGTATTGGATATAAATTTAGTGTCAAATGAAACTTACTAATAAAATTAGTCGCTATTTTTTGTTTAGTTCATTATTTTTGTTTATAATTATATATTTTGGATTGTTTTACATTATAGAGCAATCCATTCGTAAAGAAGCTGATGCACAGCTTAAGCATATTACGGCAAAAGTACTAAATGAAGTAAAAATGGGTAATGTTGTTAATTATCCTCCTTATATTGAAATAAATCCAATCAATCCAGATTCTATTGAATCTAAAAAGCCTTACTACGAAGATGTCTTAATTGATTTTGAAAATGGTGATGATAATGAACCTTTTAGACAAAGAATTTCTTATGTGCAATTAGGAGATTCTACTTACGAAGTTATTGCTCGTATTTCTATGAAAGAAAAAAATTCTTTGTTTGAATCAATTTCTATTGTTATTTTTTCGGGAATCTTCTTGTTTTTAATTGTAATGTTCTTCATTAATCGCCTTTTGTCTCGTAGAATTTTTAACGATTTTTACCAAACTTTAGATAAAATTTCTGCTTTTTCTTTGGTAAGTATTGAAGAAATTCAACTTAATAAGTCAAATATTGAAGAATTTGAAAAATTAAATACCGCTATAAAATTTTTAGCAAACAAAGCACAAAATGAATATAAAAGTTTAAAAGAATTTACAGAAGAATTAAATCACGAAATTCAAACTCCTATTGCTGTAATTAAAGCAAAGTTGGAACTCCTTATCCAGAATATGAATTGGGACGAAGATGATTTGTCTATTTTGGAAATTGCTCTAAGAAATTTAACTAAATTGGAAAAGATTAATAAATCCATCTTACTTTTAAATAAATTAGAAAATATCAATTCTTATGAAATAAATGAGATTAATTTAAAAGATGAAATTCAAACAGTATTGGATTTCTATGCGGACTTTATCAATGCTAAAGATATTAAAGTTAAGACTAAGGAAACAACCCACAATAAGCCTAAATTTAGCGCTAATTCATCTTTGTTTAACATTTTGCTAAACAATTTATTTTCAAATGCAATTAAACATAATGTTGTAAGTGGAGACATTATTATTAAATTTGATGATTCAAAGCAAAATACCACAGAATTAATAATTTCCAATACAAGTCTTCCACCTAAAAATGATACAAAAAACTTTTTCAAGAGATTTTATAAAGAATCTGATTCGCCCGAATCTATTGGATTAGGGCTTACTATTGTCAAAAAGATTTGTGAAATTTATAAAATTAAAATTAATAACTCCTACAAAGACGGATTTTACTTTACACAACTACTTTTTCCTAAAAAATAATAGATTAAAAAAAATTCAAATTTCTTCAGATTTTCTTCAAAATTTCATATTAATTTTGTAACAGAAATTAATTGTAATTTTAAATAACTTTTTTGCAATTAATTATGTTTGTAAAAAATATTTTTAAACTAAAATTTTTTGAGGTTAAAATGAAATTCAAAGTATTGTTGATTGCTCTTATAGCAATGTCAATGACAGTATTTGCTCAAACAGCAACTACTACTCCAGCTAAAAAAGCTACTAAGAAAGTAGAAAAAACAATGAAAGCTGAAAAGAAAGAAGCTCCAGCAGTTGAAAAGAAAGAAGCAAAGAAAATTAAAAAGCATGCTACTACTCCTGCTGAAAAACCAAAGACAGTAAAAAAAGTAAAAAAAGTAAAAAAAGCTAAAAAAGCTAAAACTGAAACAAAGTAATTAATCCTGTTCCTCTGAGATTTAAAAAAGGTAGGCAAAAAGCCTGCCTTTTTTTTGTATTTATATCCAAACTTTCAAAAAAGTTTATTTGAACAAATACTGTAAAATAATATAATTGCTTAATTTTGATTTTTTTATTGGTGGAAAAATGTTTAAAAAACTTATTATTGTATTTTTACTAGCATCATCTTTTACTTTTGCACAAGTATTAAAGCAAGATACCTTACAATTTATTGATTACAAAAATCCTTTTTGGGAAGAAATTCAAAAATCTAGTGAAGATTTCCTCAAAAAACCAGTAGTAAAACAACTAACTCTAAAAATGGATTTTAAGGGTAAAGATATTCCTAAATCAATAGATGAGTTTACAAAAGTTTGGTATAACGACCCTGTTTCGCAAGCTTGGACAAACACTTGTTGGGACTTCTGTACAACTTCTATGTTTGAATCAGAAATTTTCCGTATTCATAATAGAAAAGTAAAACTATCTGAAATGTGGACTGCTTATTGGGAATTTATTGAAAAAGCTAAGCGTTTTATTCAAGAACGTGGTAATTCTTTGTTTGCAGAAGGAAGCCAATCTAATGCTGTAAATAGAATATGGAAGAAATATGGAGTTGTACCAGAAGAATCATATACAGGATTACTTCCAGGTCAAAAATTTTTAGATCAACATAAAATGTTCGAAGAAATGTCTAATTATTTGGATTATGTAAAAAAGAATGATTTTTGGAATGAAGAAGTTGTTCTACAAACTTTAAAAGATATTATGAATCATTATATGCTTACTCCACCTGATAAGTTTACATATCAAGGAAAAGAATATACTCCGAAAACATTTCTTAATGAAGTTGTAGATTTAAATCTTGATGATTATGTTGATGTGATTTCTATATTAGAACCAGGCTATTGGAAACAAATTGCTTACGATGTACCTGATAATTGGTGGAAAGATAGTTCTTATTACAATGTTCCATTGGACGCTTTTATGGATGCAATAAAAGGGGCAATTAAAAAAGGTTATAGCGTTGCTCTTGGCGGTGATGTTTCCGAACCTGGCTTGTATTCATATGAAAATGTTGCAATGATTCCTGATTGGGATATTCCAAGTAAGTATATTAATGATAAATCTCGTCAATTCCGTTTTAGCAATGGAACAACAAGCGACGACCACGGTATTCATTTAGTAGGATATGAAATAAAAGATGGAGCATGGTGGTTTTTAATTAAAGATTCTGGCTCTGGGGCAAGAAACGGTAAGGCAAAAGGTTATTACTTTTTCCATGAAGATTATGTTAAATTGAAAATGATGGTTTTCCAAGTTCATAAATCAGCAATTGAAGATTTACTTAAAAAATTTAAAAAATAAATTTAATCAAAAACAAAGGTAATAAATGCTGTATTATCTTGCTTTATTAATTGAAAAGACTTTAAGACCTCCTGGTTTTGGTGTTTTTAGGTATATTACTTTTCGTTCTGCTGCTGCGGCGATTACTGCTTTGTTTATAAGCTTTTTGTTCGGACCTATGATAATTAGGGCTTTGAAAAAAAAACAAATAGGCGAGCAAGCAAAACAAGAACTTCAGCAAGTTGGTAACCACGTGAACAAAGCAGGGACTCCTACTATGGGTGGTTTGATTGTTTTACTCTCTGTAATTCTTCCGACATTGCTTTGGGCTGATATTAATAATTGGTTTGTTATTTTAATTGTGCTTACCACTTTATGGTTAGGAGCAGTTGGGTTTCTTGATGATTATCTGAAAGTCATTAAAAAATATTCAAAAGGATTAATCGGAAGATATAAAATTGTTGGACAAGTAAGTATTGGGCTTATACTGGGTGGTGTTGTTTACTTTTTCCCCGATTTCTTCTTTTCTTCTTTTCACAAAATTAATACTTTAACCACAGTGCCTTTTGAAAAGAATATGAATTTTGACTGGGGAATATTGTATATTCCTGCTGTTATTTTTATTTTGACTGCAACTTCAAATGCAGTAAATTTAACAGACGGATTAGATGGGCTTTCTATCGGCACTGTCGGAGTTGCTTCTATATCGTTAGCTTTGATTGCTTACTTTACTGGTAATTTTACTTTTGCTAATTATTTAACAATCATTCATCTACCAGGTTCGGGCGAATTAACAATTTTTGCGTCTTCGCTTGTTGGAGCTTCACTCGGTTTTCTTTGGTTTAATTCTTATCCTGCCAAAGTATTTATGGGAGACACGGGTTCATTAGCACTTGGGGGGGCTATTGGTGGACTTGCTATTTTGCTTAAAAAGGAATTTTTACTGCCTATTTTGGGTGGAGTATTTTTTGCCGAAACAATTTCTGTTATTATACAAGTAAGTTTTTTTAAATATACTAAAAAGAAATATGGTGAAGGACGGAGGATTCTTTTGATGGCTCCACTTCATCACCATTTTGAGAAAAAAGGTTGGCATGAATCTCAAATTGTTACTCGCTTTTATATAATAGCTATTATTTTAGCAATTATTACAATGGCTACATTTAAGGTAAGGTAATTGACATTGAATCATCTGTTATTCTGAACTCAGTAGGGACAGAACAAAGTTCTGTCCCTACTGTAGATTCTTCGGTCGCTATCGCTCCATCAGAATGACACACCATATAACAGGCGAGGCACATCTGGAAATAAAAGCCTTCCGAAAGTTTATTAATTTAAAGCATTTTTTTAACAAGTGCATTTGTAATCTATTAATACATATATTTTGAATCAATATCTCGAGGTACGTTTTTAAGGGATTGAATAACTTTTTCAATTTCAGGAGTTACAACGGCATATTTAGCAAGGAGTTCACCTGCTTTATTGTAATCGCCAGTAGCTTCAATAGTTAAAAGGGCATTTGCAAGTGATTTAACACCATCCCAGAACTTATCTTCATCAATGAGGTATTTTCCATCTTGATTTTGTACAATAGCCCTACTTTCTCTTAAAAAATTAAGTTCAATTAAATTTGCTTTTGCATGAGCAGCTTCAGTTCCAAATCTAATGCTTCTATAAAGACCAGCTAAATAAGTTACTTGTGCTTTTTTTATATAATCAGGGGTATATTTTTTTAAATCAAGTAAATTTTTATGGTTATACATACTTAAAATATCGGCTTTACATTCTTCAATAGCAGAGAATCTTTCTTTTAATGCAGTTCGTACTTCCAAATTATCATTGCCAAAAACAAATCCTCTTCCCAATGTATGTGAAAATTCATGCAAAGTAACAAATGAAGTAAAAGCTTTTTTATCAACAAAAGGTAATAAATCTTTCGCTAGAACAATATTAGCAATAGGTAATAAGATTTTATCAAATTTTGCTTCCATCATATTTTTATACATATTATTTTTCCCACCTTTTGCATCTCGGACTTTTGGGTCATTAGGTAAGGAAGCGGCGATTGTTTTAGTTCCTTTTTGGCAATCTCCACCAAAATATACAACATTGACAATATTTAATTGAGTTTCGGAACTAAATTTCTCTCTAATAAATTTAGGGTCTGCTGGTAAATGTTTTTCAAAATAGCTTACTAAGCTTTTAAACATTTCAAATTCTTTTGTTGCTTCAATGTCTTTAACCATAACAACGGCTTCATACGATGCTTTATAACCAAAAAGAGCGTCTTGATAAGTTTCAATAGGTCCAATGACAATATCTATATTCCCTTTTACATCCATCCAAGCCATATCACTATCGAAATAATCATCAGTCATTACAGATTTTGCTCTTAATTCCAAATATTTTTTTAAAGATGGTTCATCTGCTAAAACGGAAGCTTCTAATAATTTTTGAGATAAAGCTACAACTTCCTTGTAATATTGATGATAAGGGATAGCAACTAAATTACCATCTTTCCTTACAATTACTGTATATTGGCTTTGAAAGGCATCTTTAATGTCGGGATGAGTTTTGATATATTGTTCAAATTCATTTTTTGTTAAATCTTGTGGATAAAAACCTGCACCACTAAAACGAACTTTTGGTTCACCTGGGAGAAATCGTTCGTTGCCAAATATAACATCGTAAGGACCATAATTAATGCGTACATATTCTCTGATTTCTTCGTCTTCTGGCTTATTTAATTTACTTAAAGAATCTCTGACAGAAACTGCATCTATTGCTGATTGATGCCAAAAAATCTGGTCTGCAATTTTACCTGCTTCTGCTAATTTTTCAATTAATTTCTTTTCTTTGTCTGAAAATTTTGATAAATCTGCAGTTATTTGAACAGGTGCATACGATTTAATTCTTTCTTTTACTAATTCGTGTGTTGCTGAATTATTAGTATTAGTCATAGTTTTTTCCTTTTGATTACAAGAACTAAAAAACATTGCTCCAATAATGAAGATCGTAAGTATTAATGATTTCATTTTCACCTCAATTAAAAAATAGTTTTTTTTAAATTGTAAATTAATAATTTTGTTTTAATTAATACGTTAAAATGAAAATTGTGAATTATTATAGAAAAGAAAATATAAATACATTTTTATTAATACTACCTTGGATAGTAGTATTATTTTTATTTTGGCTTTATCCATTAATTTATGCTGGGTATTTAAGTTTAACGAAATACAAAACATTAACTAATCAGACGACTTTTATAGGTTTCCAAAACTACATAAGGATGTTTCAAGATGAGCTTTTTTGGAAATCATTATGGAATACAGTGTATTTTTCAATAATAACGGTTCCCGTTACATTAATTATTTCGTTAATTTTAGCAGAGTTAGTCAATAATAAGATAACAAGATTTAAGAATTTTTTTCAGTCATCATATTTTTTGCCTTCCATCACTTCGCTTGTTGTGATTTCGTTGATATTTACAAATTTATATTCTCCGAGTGGCTACATAAATATGTTGTTAAGATATTTGCATATTCATACAAGTGCAAGGGGTTTTTTGCTCAGCAAATCGACAGCGTTAAATTCAATAATAGCAATGGATATATGGTTGTCCGTTGGTTATTATATGGTTTTACTATTAGCTGGGATGCAAACAATTTCGCAAGATTTGTATGATAATGCAAAACTTTCAGGGGCGAACTTCTGGCAACAATTTATTTATATTACTATTCCAAATTTAAGAAATACAATAGCCTTTGTTTTAATGATAGATTTAATAAAGTCGTTTCAAGTGTTTATTGAGATTTTGGTAATGACCAAAGGAGGTCCTTTATACTCAACAACAACAATGGTTTATTATATATTTGAAAATGCTTTCAATAAAGAAGATCTAATGGGTTATGCTTCTGCTATTGCTTACTTTTTGTTTTTTCTCTTATTAATATTATCATTTTTTCAAATTAAATTAGCAGACAAAAAATGATTATATCATTGATATTTATAGCTATAATTAGTTATTTAATAGGTTCAATTCCTTTTGCTTTAATTTTATCTAAAATATTTGCAGGATATGACATTAGACAAGAAGGCTCAAAAAATATTGGGGCAAGAAATAGTTACGAAGTAACAGGTAAAAAATGGATTGGTCTTTCAGTATTATTGCTTGATATGAGCAAAGGTTTGCTCCCAGCATTTTTATCAAAATTTCTTAATGGTTCAATTGATTGTGCTTTATTTGCCTTGCTTTTTGCAGTAATTGGGCATAATTTTAGTGCTTTTATTAAATTTAAAGGTGGTAGGGGACTTTCCACTGCCTTTGGCGGATTTCTTTATATAGCGCCATTAGTGCCAGTTATATGGCTTTTGCTTTATCTGATAGCCAGAATTATTAAAGATGATGTTCATTTTAAAAGTGCTTTTGCTACAACTCTTGTTCCTTTGATATTATTTATTCGTTCTGATAAAATTTTTAGTGAATACAACTTTCAAGGTTTATTTGCTTTGAAATATTATCCATATATTTCAATTTTAATATGTCTGGTAATTTTGCTTAAACATATAGAGCCAATTAAGAACCAAATATTAAAAATCAATCAAAAATAAAATTTTTCAATAATGATTTGTAATTCTAAATAAGTTTAAAAGAATTACAAATTTAGATAAGCGTTAACCAGATTATTGTTTTTATTGCCAATAATTTCATATTTTTGTATTCTTTGAAAAGTAGATAACGATGAAAAGACCAGATTGGGACCAACTTTATATAACATTATGCTATTTAATTGGAATGCGTAGCAAAGACCCAATGACGCACGTAGGTTCTGTTATTGTAGATTCCGATAATGTCCTTGTTTCTACTGGTTATAATTCTTTACCACGAGGCGTTGAAATTGACCGAGAAGCAAAAAGAACCAGCAGAGAGGACAGTGAAAAATATTATTGGATAGAGCATGCCGAAAGAAATGCAATTTATAACGCCGCACGAAGAGGTACAGTTTTAAAAGGGTGTAAACTATATGTTCCTTGGACACCATGTGCTGATTGTGCCCGTGCTATTATCCAAACTGGTATTGACGAAGTAATTATCCATCAAAATGGTCAAGACTTTTACGACCAACATACAGATGGAAAATGGAAAAATGCACACCAAAGAACATTGACTATGTTCTTAGAATCAGGTGTGAGAACTCGTTTTGTAACTTGTGAAGTTGTGAATCCTGAAATTTATATGAATGGGAAAATTCTGCCCGCCAATATATTTTTAAATTATAAAGGAGATTAGTTATTTTATAATTTTTATATATTGATTTTTAAGATTTTCACAAATTAAAAAAAAATACTTGCAATAGAATTTATTTTTTTGGTCCTCGTTTTCCATGCCTCATTTGTTTTCCTTGACCACCTTTCATACAATTAGAATTTGGGATACATTGATGTTGCCCATTATTTTTTTGTAGACCCATTCCACGTCCGCATCGGTTATCATTAATTCCATCACCATCTTTATCAATAAAAACATCATTTGGTGAGTTTTGGGTTGGAGTATTTATTCTAGATGTATCGGCTACTGGTAACTGCTTTTCAATTTTTTTTGCCGCTTCTTTATTTTGGGCTAAATTCTCTTGCCCAAAAGCATTTGAATTTAACACAAAGTTAAATAGCATACAAATGATGATAATTCCAAAATAATTTTTCCTTTTCATTTTTTCGTCCTCCAAATGGGACATAAATAATATTACCAAAATTATACCAAAAATTTTAATTATTTATTATATCGTTTATTATCAATATCTTAAAACGAAAATCTTGCTTTTCTATTAAGCAAATTAGTATGACAATTTTGTCGCAAAAACAATCAAGCCGACAAAATTGTCGGTTCTTATTTTTTTAATTTAGATAATTTATATCTTAAAGTTCTTTCTGAAATATTTAAGAGTTCGGCAGCTTTGGTTTGGTTACCATTAGTTTCTTCTAAAGCTTTGAAAATCAAAGTCTTTTCTAGATTATCGACCTTTTCGTTTAAATCGCCAATTTCTATTTCATCAAGAATATTGTTTTTGTTATTACTTTTTGATAAAAGATAATTTGGCAAATCTTCTACTTTAATAGTATTATCACGTGTTAGAACAACAGACCTTTGAATTAAATTTTCTAATTCACGGATATTCCCGGGAAATTCATATTTCATAATTGTATCTAATGCTTCCGATGAAATATTAGTTACTTTTTTGTTATTTAAATTAGAATAATATTCAATAAAATGTTTAACTAACATAGGGATATCTAATTTACGATTTTTTAAAGGAGGTAAAGTTAAAGATACAACATTTAATCGGTAAAAAAGATCTTCACGAAACTCATTGTTTTGTATCATTTGTTCTAATTTACGATTAGTTGCAGAAATTATTCTAACATCTAATTTAATAATTTTATTATTACCGAGCCTTTGAATTTCACCGAATTGTAAAGTACGGAGTAATTTTACTTGAATAGAAAGTGGAATATCGCCGACTTCGTCAATAAATAAAGTTCCTTTATCAGCTTCTTCAAATTTTCCAACTCGAGAAGAAATTGCACCAGTAAAAGCACCTTTTTCAAATCCGAAGAGTTCACTTTCAAAAAGAGTTTCAGGCAAAGCAGCACAATTAACAACAACAAATGGCTTTTCTGCTCTATCGGAAGAAGAATGTATAGCACGTGCAATTAATTCTTTACCTGTTCCACTTTCTCCACGTAGAAGAACTGGTGCTTTTGATTTTGCTACACGTCCGGCAGTATTGATGACTTCTTCCATTTCTCTACTATTGGAAATAATTAAGTCAAAAGAATACTTCTCCCTCAAAGTTTGCTTGATTAATTCATTTTCCTTAATTAAAAATTGAGTTTCTTTTAAATTTCTTATCAATTCAAGTAATTCAAGTAAATCTATAGGTTTGGTAAGATAATTATAAGCATTTTTTTGCATTAATCTTACTGCATTTTGTATTGTTCCAAAAGCAGTAATAATAACAATTGGAATTAAAGGATTTATCAATTGAATTTTTTCTAATACTTCTTCACCGGTAATATCAGGCATTTGGTAATCTGTTAAAACTAAATCTATTTTGTTGTTTTGACAAATATCAACTCCGTCTGTGCCATTTGCCGCAGTGAAAATTTTAAATCCTTTCTTTGTCAAGAAATCATTTAATAAAGTCCTTTGACTTTCTTCATCATCAATAATTAAAATATTGAAATTTTGTAACAAATTGCTCATAATCACTCTAACTTAAATTATGTGAGTTTGGTAAAGTAATTTCAAATGTTGTTCCTTTATTTATAGAACTACTACAAACAATTTCGCCATTGTGTTCAGAAACAATTTGATGAACAATTGCAAGCCCTAATCCATTGCCATTCTTTTTGGTTGTATAATATAAAGAAAATATTTTGTTCTTTTTGTCTTCTGGAATACCTTTCCCACTATCAGTTATTTTAATAATAGTTTGTTCCAAAGTTTGTTGTGTGCTTATTACAATATCTCCGCCATCAGGCATTGCTTCAATTGAGTTTTGTATTAAATTTATTAATACTTGTTTTATTTTGTTCGCATCAATTTCTGAAAAAGTATATTGTTCGTAATTTTTATATATATTAATTTTGTATTTTTTTGCTTGATTTTCCATCAAAGAAGTAATTTCATCAACTATTTCATTTAAATTTACTCGCTGAAAATTTAATTTGGGAGGGCGAGCAAAACTTAGAAATTGCTCAATGATATTATTAATTCTTTTAATTTCATTTTTTAATATTCTGAGCATACGTTGGAACTCTTCGTCGTTAGCTTTGACTTCAAATTCTATCTGAAATCTTTGAATTATAATATTAATTGCGTTTAAAGGGTTACGTATCTCATGAGCGATGCCTGATGCAAGTTCTCCAATAACAGATTGTTGTTCTTTAACTTCTAATTGCTTTTGAACTTTTAATTGATCAGTAATGTCTTTAATTAAAATAATTATAGTTTCAAGACTATTTTCATTAAAGATGATGTTTGTAGTTGAGGAAAGAAATCGTTCAATTGAATCGATAGTAATATATTTAACTTTTTCTAATAAAATTGATTTTTTAGTAGCAAGTGCTTCTTTTACATTGAACAAGTCAATATTAAATAAGTTAAAGTAATCTTGATTTAAGGCAACATTTTGAGAAATATTGAGTGTTTTAGCTATTGCATCATTGAAAACGATTATTTTCATTTCAGAATCTAATGCAATAACTCCATCAGCAATATTGCTTAAAATAAAATTTAAATGTGCTTTGATTTTTGAATGCTCAATATTTAATGTAGTAAGTTTCTTTCTTGTTAAAATATAGGACATTAAAACAACCAAAATCACGAAGGTTAAAATCGCTGCGAACAAAATTCTTTCGGAAGAACTTTGCCGAACTTCTTCTATTTGAACAAGACTAAACCCAATACGAGTAAGGATTTCATCATTATTATTAATAGAAAATGGCTTAATGATTTCCAATACTTTTTGACCACGATATTGACTAAATCTGGTATCCATTGATTGATTAGAGAAGGAATGGAGTAAAAAAGGATCACTTTGAATCGAAGGAGTTTCTAAGTAGTTATCTGACGCGGCATAAATACCATTTTTATCTTGTAAAATAATATATTTTATATCAGAGTTTTTTAGAAATTCTGCAATTTTTGCACCAATCCCAAAACTTCTTCTTAATTCAATTAAATTGCGATTTTTAATACCGATTAATATGAAACCTTTGGACTGTGTTCTTTTTCGTAACAATAAATACATTGTATTGTTTGTATAAGGATTTTCCATTGTGCCTAAATCAAGATAAGAAACATTCGCATCTTTGAGATAGTTTATATAATTAAGAAGTTCGTTTGAAGGTGATTTAGAATGAATTGAATCTGCATTTGAAATTTGTAAGTTCCCATTATTGTCCAAGTATTCAATATTTGTAATTTCAAATTCATCGGCTATACTTTTTATTTGTTTTAAACTTGGATTACCAGTATTATTAATATGGTCAGCAAGAGCAGCTGCTGTATTTAACTCATTGATAATAAAATCTTCTAATTGAAGATTAGATTCAAGAGTATGTTGAAAATCTAAATTAATAGTAGTTATAATAGAGTTAGCTTGTGTTATTTCAATTTGGTCTAAATTGTCCTGATTTTGATAATAATCAAAAACTAAAAATGAAATTATCACAATGCTTGAAAGTAGGACTAAAACGATTATGAGTTTGATTTTGTTCATTTCGTAAATTTAAAATTTACTCAAAATCAGCAGGATTTTCTAATTGGTCTGCTTTAAAATCAAATTTACCGAGTGTTTTTCTAATTATTATGCTCGAAATACCCCTTGTTTTTAGTAAGTTATATGCATAAGAATAACGATTTGTAGGTTTTTTGCTTAAAATATTTTTTTTCTTTTTATCAATTAATCTTTGAGCAATTTTTTCTTCATCTTCATCGTTTTCTATTGTAGTGTTGAGGACTTTGTTTATAATTTCTTGTTCAATGCCCTTTTTGAGTAATTCTTGTTCTATTCTGTGCTTCCCATAATTTTTTCTATTTGCATAAAATTGAATAGCAATTTTTGCAAATTTGAAATCATCAATTAACTTATATTCATTTAAAAAGTCAATTGAAGTATTAATTTCTTCTGGTGTGTAATGTTTCTGTTGCAAATAATCTAATATTTGCTTTTTGCTCCGAACTCTTCGAGAGGCAAAATTAAAAGCAACTTTTTTAATTTCCAAGATACTGTTATCATCAATAATTGTTTGATATAGTTCTTCTGAAAGTTTTTCGCCCTTTTTAAGAGAATACTTTAGGACAATATCTAAATTTAACAAGAGACTCTCGCCATCAGTAAATTCAATCACTGTTTTGTTCTGTTGGTTTGCTTTTTTTATTAAAGAAATAGTTTTTGTTAATCCCATAAATCAATTTAACCCATTGAATTTTTTTTAATTTTAAATTAAATAAATAGAATTCCTGTTAAATATAATAACGAACGAATTGAATTTTTGTTACTTTAATTTAGTAAATATTCATTTGCAATAAATTTTACTTAATTTTGTTTTTATTAAAACATTCAAAATTAAAAAAATAATTATAAAGAACAAAACAGAATATAGAAAATAAATGTTATCAATAAAGCAATATATGTTTAGTCATAAATTATTAATAGTGGCGCATAGAGGTTCTTCTGGAACTGCTCCTGAAAACACACGTGCCGCATACTTAAAAGCATTAGAATTACAAGTTCCTGCTATTGAAATTGATGTTCATTTGACTAAAGATTTTGAAGTTGTTGCTTTTCATGATGATTTTTTAACAAGAACTTCGCAGTCTGATTTATCTATCAACCAAATAAATTTGAATGACTTGGAAAATTACGAAATCGGTTCTTGGTTTAGTGAAGAATTTGCAAAAGAGCGTATTTTAACTTTAGATAATGTTTTGCAATTAATTGTCAATAAAGCCTATTTAATTGTTGAAATTAAGCCATCAAACTACTTCCCCGAATTATTAATACAAAAAATACTTGAAACTATTGAAAAATATAAATATTCACAGAAAACAGTTCTTGTTTCTTTCGATTTTGAATTAGTTAAAATAATAAAAAATATAAATAAAAAATATCTTACTGCGGCAATTAAAATTCCCGAATTTGATTTGTTGCCGGCAAAAATTCAATCTATCTCAAATTGTGATGCTGTAATTTGTTCTTTTTCTGAATTAACTGATAAGTTTATGGAAAATGCAAAACAGAACAATATACCGATTGGGATTTATGATGTTGATTCAAAAGATGAATTTTTCGTAGCAATAAATAAAGGTGTAATTGGAATTGGTACAAATTATCCTGAAATTATGTTAAAATTAATAGAATAAAGACTATGAATAATCAAAAACCAAAAAAAATTTACAGACCAAAACCTTATTTAATATCTGTAGAATTTGAAGATGGATCTAAATTTACAATTAAATTACAATCATTAAGAGATAATTGTCCTTGTGCTGAATGTATAGGCGAAGAATTTCCAAGTATTGATGGAAAGAAGCGAATCACCGTTCCTGGATTAAATACAATGAAGCCCGGAAAATACGAATTAAAAGAACTTAATGTTGTTGGGAATTATGGCATTCAGCCTGTTTGGGGTGATGGACACGATTCCGGTTTGTATTTGTGGGAGCAAATACGGGAAATTTTTGAAAAGAATAATTTAATCGAAGAAGAAATTCAAAAGTTAGAAAACAAGTATAATAAGAATTAAAAAAATATTTAATATTTATTATAACAACTATTATAACAACAAAATTATCTTAAATAAATTTTACCAATTAGTTCCATTTCGTTTAATTAATTTGGCAAAGGATAGTTTTGCTGTTTGGTAACAATGATTATTATTAGCAAATGTTGTGAAATAAAAATGATTATAAAAGTATTATGAACAATTTATCATTTCAAGAAGAAATTTTACAAGGTATTCCTGATTATTTGCCTGAGATGCAGTCGTTTGATGCGAATATAAGTAGAGCGCCAAAAAGGAAAGATATTTTAACTAACGAAGAAAAGAAATTAGCCTTAAAGAATGCTTTACGCTATTTTAATCCAAAATTCCATAAAGAATTAGCCGAAGAATTTGCAGAGGAACTTCATATTTATGGTAGGATTTATATGTATCGTTTCAGACCTATTCACAAAATTTATGCTCGTTCAATTGATATATATCCAGCAAAATCTATGCAAGCCGCATCAATTATGTTGATGATACAAAATAATTTAGATAGTGATGTTGCACAACATCCTTATGAACTTATAACTTATGGTGGAAATGGTGCAGTATTCCAAAATTGGGCACAATATCGTTTAACGATGAAGTATCTTGCCGAAATGACCGATGAACAAACGTTGTCAATGTATTCAGGACATCCAATGGGACTTTTCCCTTCACATAAAGAAGCTCCACGAGTGGTTGTTACTAATGGGATGGTGATTCCAAATTATTCATCAAAAGACCATTATGAAAAATTTAATGCTCTCGGTGTTTCTCAGTATGGACAAATGACAGCAGGTTCGTATATGTATATTGGGCCACAGGGAATTGTCCATGGGACTACAATTACTTTGCTTAATGCAGAAAGATTACGGACAGGTGAAGATTTAAGTGGGAAAGTATTTGTTACCTCGGGATTAGGTGGAATGTCAGGAGCACAAGCAAAAGCTTCTGTAATAAGTGGGGCAGTAGGTGTTATTGCTGAGATTAATCCTAAAGCATTGTTTAAAAGATATTCGCAAGGCTGGCTTACGGAATACTATGAAGATTTGGATAAATTACTTGCTCGTGCAGAAATTGCCAAGAAAAACAAAGAAGCAATTTCAATAGGGTATTTGGGAAATATTGTTGATTTATTGGAGAAAATGGCAGAATCTAATTTTGCAGTTGAACTTGGTTCTGACCAAACATCTCTGCATAATCCGTATTCAGGTGGATATTATCCTGTTGGCTTGACTTTTGAAGAGTCAAACAAAATGATGGCGGAAAATCCTGATGAATTCAAAAAGTATGTTCAAACTTCTTTGAAAAGGCAAGTTCAAGCAATTAATAAACTTGCTTTACGTGGTATGTTCTTCTGGGATTATGGTAATGCTTTTTTATTAGAAGCAAGTAGAGCAGGTGCAGACATTATAAATGGGAATAAATTCAAATATCCTTCTTATGTTGAAAATATTATGGGACCGCTTTGTTTTGATTATGGCTTTGGTCCATTCCGTTGGGTTTGCACGTCAGGTAATCCGAAAGATTTAGCAAAAACTGATGAAATTGCGTCTAATATTATTCAAGAAATGCTTAAAGATGCTCCGAAAGACATTCAACAACAATTAAGAGATAATTTAAAATGGATTCAAGAAGCAGGCAAAAATAATCTTGTTGTTGGTTCACAAGCTCGTATTCTTTATGCTGATGCAGAAGCAAGAATTAAGATTAGCAAAGCTTTTAATGATGCAATTGCCAATGGTGATATTACTGCTCCTATTGTGTTAGGTAGGGATCACCATGATGTTTCAGGGACTGATTCACCTTATCGTGAAACTGCGAATATTTACGATGGTTCTGCTTTTACTGCCGATATGGCAGTGCAAAATTTTGTTGGTGATAGCTTTCGTGGTGCTACATGGGTTTCCTTGCATAATGGTGGTGGTGTAGGCTGGGGTGAAGTGGTTAATGGCGGTTTTGGTCTTGTATTAGATGGTTCAAAAGATGCTGAACGAAGATCTAATGCTATGCTCTTTTGGGATGTAAATAACGGTATTTCAAGACGTAGTTGGGCAAGAAATTCCGGAGCGACGACTGCAATTGAAAGGGCTATGCAGAGTAATCCAAATTTAAAAATTACTTTGCCTAATGTTGCTGATGATGAATTAATTAATGGGCTAATTCGTTAATATTGGTAATAATTACTTATTTTTTATATAGTTTTTTTTTAATTTCTTTGTGATTGAATGAAAGGGCTATTTGCTTTATTGCTTTTGATAATTTCCAATACATTTATGACATTTGCTTGGTATGGACACTTAAAATTTCAAGAAATGAAAGGTTGGAATAAGTTGCCACTATTTTCTATTATTTTAATTAGTTGGGGAATTGCCTTTTTTGAATATATCTTTCAAGTTCCGGCTAATAGAATAGGTTATCACGATTATGGTGGTCCTTTTAATCTTGTTCAACTTAAAGTAATACAAGAAGCGGTTTCTTTAACAGTTTTTGGTGTTTTTACTTTTTTCATTTTCAAAAATGAGACAATTAAAACCAATCAAATTATAGGTTTTGCTTTATTAATTTTTGCAGTGTATTTTATTTTTAAAAAATAAAGTCAAATAAAGTCAAATAAAGTTTTTTTAAGACTTTATTTGACTAATAAATTTAAATAGAAATAGAGATTATGGTTTATTTCCTCTATAATTTTAAATTTAAGGGGTTAACTTATAAATCTTTTTCTTCAATAATACTTTTGCAAGAAGGACACTGGATATATTTTTCCCATTCCTCGCCTTTTTTTCGGAAATGATATTCCAAATAATAGTTGCCGCAATTAGGGCATTTACTATCAATAGGTTCATAATTTGTAATATAATTACATTTTGGGTAATTTGAACAAGACCAGAATTTCTTTTTCCGTTTCGGTGAATATCTTTCGACAAGATGACCTTCATGGCATTCAGGACATTTAATATTTGAAGGGTATGGTAAAATGCCTTTGCAAGTAGGGTAATCGATGCAACCTAAAAAACGTCCGAATTTCCCTTCTCTAACGGCCATTTCTTTGCCACAAATAGGGCATTTAACATCAGGATATATTTGAACAGGTGCTTTTTCTTCTTGTTTTACTTCATTTTTACCATTAATTTTTGGAAGTGATTGAGTATAATCACAGTCTGGGTATGACGAACAGCCAAGGAAACGACCTCTTCTACTGACACGAATGATAAGTGGTGAACCACATTTAGGACAAATTAAGTCAGAATTTTCCGCATGTATTTGTTCAGCTTTTTTCAGTGTTTGCTCAAAAGGTTGGTAAAACTCTTGCATAATTGTTAAATATGTTTTATCACCAGTTGCAATTGAATCAAGTTCTTCCTCCATTTTTGCTGTGAAAGTTACATTAAAGATATTTTCAAAATGTGCAATTAGAACATCATTGACAATAATTCCAAGTTCAGTTGGGCGAAAAGATTTACTTTCTAAAATCACATATTTTCTATCGAGCAAAGTACTTACAATTGTTGCATAAGTGCTTGGTCTTCCAATTCCTAATTCATCTAATTCTTTGATTAAACTTGATTGATTGTATCTTGCTGGTGTTTTTGTAAAAGCCTGTTTTTTAGAAGCAAGTAGTAATGAAAATTTATCGCCTTTATTGATACCCGGAGGTAGCAAAGAATTACTATTTTCGTCATCAACATTTTCATCATCTTTTCCTTCTTCATAAATTTTCAAAAATCCATCGAATATAACAGCAGAACCTGTAACTCTGAAAGTTAAATCGTCTCCCACAATGTCAATAGAAGTTTGCTCTAACTCTGCAAATTTCATTTGAGATGCAACAAATCTTTGGTATATTAATTTATATAAAGCAAATTCTTCCGAAGATAGATAACTCCTTATTTCGTCTAAACTAATCTCTAAATTTGTTGGACGAATTGCTTCGTGAGCATCTTGTATATTTTGATTTTTAGTGGTATATGTATTTGCAACATCAGGCAAATAATTTTGTCCGAAAGATTTACTGATAAAACCTCTAACTGCCTCTATTGCCTCTGGGCTAATTCTTACAGAATCGGTACGCATATAAGTAATCAAGCCCATTTCACCATTTTTCCCTAATGAAACACCTTCATATAATTTTTGAGCAATTTGCATTGTCTTTTTATTTGACATACCTAATTTGCGGGACGCTTCTTGTTGCAAAGTACTTGTAGTAAATGGTGGTTCAGGTTTCCTATTAATTTTTTTTATGTTTTTTGAAATTACTTCAAAAGAATTTATTTGTTTAATTCTTTTAATTAATTCATCGGCTTCGTTTTCATCTTTTATATAATGTAACTTTGATAATTTATTTAATATTTCCTGAGTTTCTTTTTCTGTTTTGCCTTTTTTTGAACCATCGGGTTTTTTAATTAATTTATTGTTATAGCCAATTAATTGAGTTTTTAATTTTTTAATTTCAGAATTTTTAAAATCTGCAAAAATATTCCAATATTCAATTGGTTCAAAATCATTGATTAAATTTTCTCTTTCACAAATTAATCTTAGAGCAACAGATTGAACACGACCAGCGGATAAGATTTCAGTAGTTTTGCCAATTAGTGCATTAGAAAGAAATGGCGATACTTTAAATCCAATAATTCTATCCATAACTCTGCGAGCTTGCTGGCTCATAAACAAATCTTCATCAACTTGGCGAATTTCTTTCAATCCTTTTTCTATACCAGTTTTGGTAATTTCGTTGAATATAACTCTTCGGATTTTTGTATTTACTTTTTTAATTTCGTCAGCAAGATGAAAAGCAATTGCTTCCCCTTCACGGTCAGGGTCGGTTGCGATTAATACATCTTCACTTTCTTTTGCTTTATCTTTTAAATTTTTTATGACTGGTGCCTTGCCTTTAATCGTTATATATGTTGGTTTAAATCCATTTTCTATATCTACACCTAATTTGTAGTTTGACAAATCTTTTATATGCCCAACAGAAGCTTCTACTATATATTTATTACCAAGATATTTATTGATTGTCTTTGCTTTTGATGGAGATTCCACTACAACTAATGTTTTCGTCATTTTCTTTGTTGTACTCATATTTTCTTGTAATTAATTAAATGCAAAATTCAAAATTAACATATATTTTGTTAATTATTGTTTTTCTTAATTATTATTAATTCGTGATTACGTTACATATATTATTTGAAGTAATTGATAATCTAAATTACCAATTTTCTTATACAAAGACGAAATAGTAAGTTTCTAGATTTTAAATTAGTTTTTTAGGGAATATTTTAGTCTTTAAAAACATTAAACATTTTTTCTATTCTTTTATTTTCCTTAATTTGTATTTTTAATAGTAATTTTTTAATAATAATAATATTGAAAATGGAATTTTCAGAAGAACAACTTGCAACTTTGGTTAATGATAGGCATCAAATTGTAATTGCCAATGCTGGGTCAGGAAAGACTACAATTTTAGTTGAAAAATTTTTTAATTTAATTTTAGATTTTGATATAGAAAAAATTAATCGTGTTGTGGCTATTACCTTTACGAAAAAAGCTGCGTCCGAGATGAAAGAAAGGCTAATTAAAAGGCTGAGCGAAGAAATTGACAAGTTAAAAGAAAACAAGTTAGAAGATATTGATTTTTTGATGAAATACAAAAAATTAATGAATTACAGAGAGCATATTTCTTCAGCAAAAATTCAAACAATTCATAGCTTTTGCAAAGATATTTTTAGTGAATATTCAACTGATTTGGGTTTTAATCCAAATTTTAATATTATTGATGAACCTGAACTGAAAATATTGGTTGATAATTATTTTAATGAAATACTAGAAGAACTTTTAACTAATCCTAAATCTTATTCTTTTAATATTGCGGAATCTTTCGATTTTATTAGTAATGACTTGTTAAGCAAATTAGTGTATTTCATTATTGAAAATCCAAATGTTTATGAATATCTCTTGAATAGTTTAAATGGTTTTATAGGAGGCTATCTTGATTTTGAAACTGATTACTATCGGAAAGTTGTTAAGTATGCAGAAAAACTACATAATGAAAGTTTGAATTATTTCCCAGAGCAAATGGTTGAAAGGCTATCTTCGGAAGGCAAAAGTCAAATTTTTATAGAAAATATCAATAAATTAAAAGAAATTGATTTTAAAGAAATAGAGCATCCAAAAGATTTCCTCAATTATTTATTTAATTTATGGAGCGATACAGTAAAAATAAAATTCGGGAGAAAAACTTGTAAAAGTTATTTAGATAAAGAAGATAAGAAAAATTTTGAGAACAATCTATCTTCTATCGAACTATGTTCAAAAACAGAATATTTAAAAATATATTATTCTCTTTTACAAAATATATTTAGTTTTTCTAAAATTATTAATGATAAAATAGAAGATTATAAAAAAGAAAATTCGTTGATTTCATATAATGATATGTTGTGGAAAACTTACAAAATTTTGCAAAACGATGAAATTTTAAAGAAAGTTCAAGCGGAATTTGACTATATTTTAATTGATGAGTTTCAAGATACAGACAATATTCAATATTCTATAATGAAAAAAATAATCCCATCGTTGCAGAATGAAATACATAATTCAAAAATATTTGTAGTTGGCGATCCAAAGCAAAGTATTTATGGATTTAGAAATGCTGATGTTCGTGTTATAAAAACAACTTACGATGAGATTCAGTCAATAAATGATAATTTAATAAAACAAGGCAAGCTTTCAGCAAATTCTTCTTTAAAAATGTATCAACAAAATGGGGAAGCTTTTGTACTTAAAGGAAAAACTCAATTTGGGTTAAATGAGTTAAAAATTAGTCATAGGCTTAACCTTGTAAATACAGTTTTTGTAAATTATTTATTTACAAACTTAATGGATAATAATGACTTTGAATATTCAGTTAATTACAACGAGTTAATATTTGCAAGGAAAAACCCATATCTTGAAGAATTTAAAGAGGTTGAGATTGTTGATATTACAAACGATAAAAATGTAATAGAAAAATATGGTTCTGTTGAATTTTTATTTACTTTGATTGAAACAAAAAAGCAAAAAGATATTTCTGATAATTCAAATGAAACAGAAACAAATAATGGAATTAACGAAGAAGATGATGAAATTGATTCTCCAACAGAAGCACAAAACGTTGTAAATTACATTAAAAAACTAATTAATGCTAACACAAAAATTTTTGATTCGAAAGTTAATACCTTAAAAACATTGAAATTCAAAGATATACTGATTTTAGCTCGTAAAAGAAATGGATTATCAAATTTATTGCAAGAATTCAATAAAAATAAAATCCCTTATGTCTTAAATGATAGTGATAACTATTTTGATACACAAGAAGTTATTGATATTATAGTATTTTTTAAGTTTTTATTAAACCCAAATAACGATTTAACTTTTGCGGCATTATTAAAATCTAATTTCTTTGGATTATCTGATTTTGATATATTTAAAATTCGTAACTTTAATAAAAATAAGTCTTTATGGAGTTCATTTGAAAGTTTATTCATAAATAATGATGAAATTGTAAAGTTGCAGGTTAATAAATACTCTTTATTAAAAGATATTTACAATTTAATAATTGAAGTTAAAACCAAGTTTTTGAATTTGAATTTATCAGATTTTTTAAGTGAGTTTTTCTCAACAACTAATTATTTATCTACTTTTCAAAACAATATCATTAAAGATGTAATATATTCAAATGTAAATAACTTTATAAAATTTATTCAAAAAGCTATTTTAGCAGGGAAAATAACTCTAAATGATTTATTACAAGAAATTGATAAATATAAAGATAGTGGATCTGGTGATAGTGAAAATCAAATTTCTAATGAAAATGGTGTAAATATTTTAACTATACATAAAGCAAAGGGTTTAGAATATCCAGTTGTGATTTTATATAATGCAAATCATCGTGTTCCTAATATCAGCAATATTGTTTTTGATGAAACTAATGGTTTATGTTTTAAATTCTCAATTTTCAACGAACAAGGACTAAAAGAAGATATCAAATTACCTTTGCTTGACTCTGCGGTCAAATTTCAAATGCAGAAAGAATTTGAAGAAAGCAAAAGATTGTTATATGTTGCTCTTACTCGTGCAAAGGATTTGTTAGTAATTTCGTCAACTTTAAAACTGACCCAGGCGAAAGATATTGAGGGTACAGAAACTGCTAATATTATTCGTGAATCTCCCAAAGGATTGATGAAATTAATAATGGAAGGATTGAAATTAAATATTGATGGTTTGAATGATATAGTAATTAAGAACACATATAAATTAAGACAGTCCTTAAAAATATATATTAATAAAGAGTATAAAGAAAAACAAATTACCTTTAATATTCCTATGATTACAGAAATGGAAAGTCAAGAAATTGGTGGAGAAACAGAACCAAATCTATTGCAACAAGAAGCAAAAGATAGCAATTTTGATATTTTGTTTATGTTAAATGAATTAAATCAAAAAGAGCCAAATGTTCATCATTCTGCAACAAAATTTCAAAAGTTAATTGCAGATGAAAAACAATATGTTGAACGTTATTTGATGAAATTTCCGGAACTAATGTATGAAAGTGATGCGGCGATATATACAGACCAAATTTCAGGTAAAGATAGAGGTTTAATTATCCATTCATCAATTGAAAACATTAAATCTTGGATTAATGAAAATAAAACTATAAATATCAATAAGTTAGAATCTATAATTAATAATAAAATTTGTGATTTAAATATTAATATATCGGGTGAACAAAAGTCTTTAATTATCAATGAATTAATAAATATAGTTGATTCTTCTTTTATAAAAGAACGTCTTGAAGATTTATTAAAAGCAAATTTTGAATTTGTCCTTCAAATGCCTTTAGGTGGAGATATTTTAAAAGTAATTTATGATGTCTTGCTTTTTAATTCGACAACAAATGAATATGAAATTTGGGATTGGAAAAATAACGTGATTACTAATGACACAAAGAAACAAAAATTAGCGAAATATTACGAGTTGCAAATGAAAATATATTGTTATGTTCTTTCATATCTTTATCCCGACCAAAAAAACTATCAAGCAAAAATATTTTTTATAAGATTATCTGGAAATTTATCTGAAAGGAATGAATGGATACATACTTATTTATGGACAAAATCAGAATTAAAACAATTTTACAACGAATTAGTTGAATTATCTGATAAAACAAAAAATTTAAAAATTTTGTTAAACTATATTAATGATATTTAGGAAAAATAAAGTAATTTTGCTTTTTAGAAAAAATTTTTTTAATATTAGTTAAGATAAATAAATTAAGTATATTTATGGTAAAAATACAAAAAGTACTCATTGCTAATAGAAGTGAAATTGCAGTAAGAGTAATAAAAGCATTGAAAGAACTTGGAATAAAATCTGTTGCAGTTTATTCCGAAGTGGATAAAAATTCATTGCATAAACAATTAGCAGATGAATCTGTATATATAGGACCAGCACAGGCATCGGAATCGTATTTAAATCAAGAAAAGATAATTCAAGCGGCAAAGTCAACAGGTTGTGATGCCATACACCCAGGTTACGGATTTTTATCTGAAAAATACGAATTTAATAAAAAAGTTAGAGATTCAGGGTTAATTTTTATTGGTCCAAATCCGGAATCAATGAAATTGTTAGGCTCAAAAGTGCAATCACGCATAAAAATGATTGAGGCGGGTATTCCCGTATGTCCAGGAATGAAAGGAAGTTCAAAGGATTTTGAGGAATTTGAAAATGTTGCCAAAGAAATTGGATTTCCCGTTTTAGTTAAAGCTTCTGATGGAGGTGGTGGCAAAGGAATGAGAATTGTTCGTGAGATGAAGGATTTAAAGTCAAGCGTTGAAGCAGCTATGCGTGAATCAATTTCAGCTTTTGGTAGTGATGAAATATTTCTTGAAAAATACATTGAATCGCCAAGACATATTGAATTCCAAGTCGCTGGCGACAAATTCGGCAATGCTATTCATATTTATGAGCGTGAATGCTCAATTCAAAGGCGACATCAAAAGATAATTGAAGAAACTCCTTCGCCAATTATGACGCCTGAATTGCGAAAAAAAATGGGTGAAACTGCTGTTAAAGTTATTCAAGCTTCTAATTATGATAATGTTGGAACTGTTGAATTCCTGGTTGCACCTGACAAAAACTTTTATTTTCTTGAAGTTAATGCAAGAATTCAAGTTGAGCATCCTATTACGGAAATGACAACAGGAATAGATTTAGTCAAATTACAAATTCATATAGCAGAAGGCAATGAATTACCTTACAAGCAAAATGAAATTCAACAAATTGGGCATGCGACAGAGTGCAGAATATATGCGGAAGATTATGAAAATTCTTTTATGCCATCGCCCGGTAAAATTCACTTCTTGCAAGAGCCAACTGGTATTGGTGTTCGTTATGATTCTGGTATTGTTACAGGCAATGATGTTTCTATTTTTTATGACCCAATTTTAGCCAAATTAATTACCTGGGGGCAAAATAGAGAAGAATCAAGGAAAAGAATGGTTAATGCTCTAAAAAGTAATGTAGTTATGGGTGTTAAAACTTCTATTCCATTTTTAATAAATGTTCTAGAAAATCCTGAATATATTGCAGGAAATATTAATACTAATTTTATTAATGAGCATTTCCAAAATATGCCTGAAATCAATAAAGACGATTTAAAAACAGCTCTCTCTTTGGCAGGGTTGGTATTACATAATAAAAGTAACCAACAAATTACAAATAATATAACTAAGGAAAGCAATCCTTGGTTGGAAATTGGAAGTTGGGAACTCTTTAAATAAAAAATAGGGGATAAAATGAAAATCAAACATAATAATAATTTTTATGATATTGAAAGTAAATTAATTGATAATAAAATATATTCAGTTATAAACGACGAAAGTATGGAGATTAAGGCAGAGAAAATCTCCGATAATTTATTTATGGTTGAAAATGTTAATGGAAAAAATTTCATTACCTTTTTTAATAATGAGAAAAATATATATGTATCGGTCAATGGCTATACATTTCAATTTGAAAAAGTTGATGAAAATACTGAAAGTAACTATGAATTAGAGAAAAAAACTTTAGATAAAGAAGAAATAAAACCCCCAATGCCGGGTAATATTATAAAAGTTTTAGTAAATATAGGAGATGTAATAGAAGAAGCAACTCCTGTCATAATTGTAGAAGCAATGAAAATGGAAACAACACTTTATTCATCAATAGCAGGTGAAATTACGCAGATTAACGTTAAAGAAAAGGAACAAGTGGATTCAGACCAAATACTGTTAGTAATTGATAAAATTAAAGGTTAAGACAAATAACAGATAATAGTTCAAAATAAAGAAGTAAATTTCTTTGTTTATTTATTTTATTTTATAATAACAAAAATTTCAAATAGGTGTAGTATGAAGATTAGACCAGAGGATGCTTTAAACTACCATAGTATGGGTAGAAAAGGTAAAATTGAAGTAATAACAACTAAACCCTGTGAAACCCAATGGGATTTGTCTCTTGCTTATACTCCGGGTGTTGCAGTTCCTTGCTTAACAATTGAAAAAGAACCAGAGACAGTATTTGAATATACAGCCAAAGGTAATTTAGTTGCAGTAATTTCTAATGGTACCGCTGTTTTGGGTTTAGGTGATATAGGTCCAGAAGCTGGTAAACCAGTTATGGAAGGTAAAGGTGTTCTATTTAAAAGGTTTGCTGATATTGATGTCTTTGATATTGAAGTTAATGAGCATAACCAAGAGAAAATGGTGGAAATAGTGAAAGCAATTTCACCTACTTTCGGAGGGATTAATTTAGAAGATATAAAAGCACCTGAATGTTTTTATATTGAAGAAAAATTAAAAGAATTATTAAATATCCCAGTGTTTCACGATGACCAACACGGCACAGCTATTATAAGTGGTGCCGCATTATTAAACGCAGTAGAAATTACAGGTAAAGATATTTCTAAAGTAAAGGTAGTTTATAATGGTGCAGGAGCCGCAGGAATTGCTTGTGCTAAATTCCATATTTCATTAGGAGTGAGTAAAGAAAATGTTATTTTCTGTGATACTAATGGAGTTATTTACAAAGGTAGAACTAAAGGTATGAATCCTTTCAAAGAAGAATTTGCTATTGAGACCGAAAGAAGAACACTTGAAGAAGCATTAGTTGGTGCTGATATTTTTGTTGGTCTGTCTATCGCCAATTTACTTACCAAAGAAATGGTTCAATCAATGAATAATGACCCAATTATCTTTGCTATGGCAAATCCAGACCCAGAAATTACTTATGAAGCAGCTTTGGAAGCAAGACAAGATGTGATTATGGCAACTGGACGTTCAGATTATCCTAATCAAGTAAATAATGTGCTTGGTTTTCCATTTATTTTCAGAGGTGCATTAGATGTCCACGCAACTGCCATTAATGAAAAAATGAAAAAAGCTGCTGCTTATGCGCTTGCTAACCTTGCAAAAGAAGATGTTCCTGAATCTGTGAAATTAGCTTATGGTGGTGCTGATTTGAAATTTGGACGTGAATATATCATTCCTAAACCATTTGACCCGAGAGTTCTTACTTGGGTTGCCCCAGCTGTTGCAAAAGCTGCCATAGAAACAGGAGTTGCTAGAACTAAAATAGATGATTTTGAAGTTTATAAAACTCAACTTGATATTAGAATGGGTCGCTCTATTTCTATTATGTCGAATGTATTTAGAAAAGCTGAAAAAGGAGAAAAAACTAAAGTTGTAGTTTATGCCGAAGGTGAAAATCCTCGTATTATTAAAGCTGCTCAAATTTCATTAGAAAGAGAACTTGCAAAACCATTGCTTGTAGGTGATAAAAATAAAATACAAAGCATTGCACTGAAAAATAATATTGATGTTGATGGCTTAACTATTATTGACCCTAATAATTGCGAGAAGTTTGAACATTATGTTCAATTTTACTATGACATTAGACAGAGAAAGGGTGTTACTTATGATGCGGCAGTAAAATTATTCAAACAAAGCCCTAATCATTTTGCTTCCATGATGGTTAAAAATGGTGATGCCGATTCAATGCTTTCTGGTTTAGGTTTCCATTATCCAGAAACTATTCGCCCAGCATTAGAAATTATCGGTAAAGATCCAAGATATGAAGTTGTATCTGGTCTATATATAGTTTCAACTAAAAGAGGTGTATATTTCCTTGCTGATACCACTGTCAATATGGACCCAACACCTTCACAAATTGCCGATATTACTATTCAATCTTCCAATTTTGTTCATAATTTTGATGTTGTTCCAAATGTTGCTTTGTTATCTTATAGTAATTTTGGTTCTGCAAAAGGAGAAACTGTTGAGAAAATGCAAAAAGCTTTAAAAATTATTAAAGATAGAAATCCTCATTTAATTGTTGATGGTGAAATTCAAGCAAATGTTGCATTAAATCCACAAGTTATTGCTGATACATTTCCATTTTCGCAGCTTAAAGAAAATGGTGCAAATATATTAATATTCCCTAATTTGGATTCAGGAAACATTGCTTATAAATTATTGCATTCCATTGGAGGAGCAAGAGTTATTGGACCTATTTTGCTTGGATTAACAAAATCTGTGCATATTCTTCAACGTGGTGATGATGTAAGTGATATTGTTAATATGACTGCAATTGCTGTCGTAGATGCACACAGAAAGGAAAGTTTGATAAATTAAAATATTTAATTACAAATAATAAAAAAGGCTGTTTTGTATTTACTTACGAAACAGCCTTTTTACATTAGTCTAAAAAAGATTATTTATAAATATAGTCTAATTCTTTACCAATTTCGATGAAACCTTCAAGAATTTCATCTAAATGCTCTTTTGTATGAGTAGCCATAAAAGAAGTGCGCATCATACTCATATTAGGAGGAACTCCTGGGGGAACGAAAGCATTTACATATATTCCATGGTCAAATAAATATCTCCAAGTTGTTAAAGCTTTGTCTACATCTCCAACAATAATAGGTATAATTGCAGATTCGTTTTCTTCAATTTTAAAGCCGTGTTCTACAAACTTTTTCCTCAAATATTTAACATTACTTTGAAGTTTATCAACTAATTGTGGTTCTTTTTCAAGAATATTAAGTGCTTCCAAAGCAGCAGCAACAGATGGAGGAGTAGGACTTGCACTAAAAATCAAAGCATGGGAATGATGTTTAATATAATTAATTACGCGTTCTGGACCTGCGACAAACCCGCCAAGTGATGCAAAAGTTTTAGAGAAAGTTCCTAATATTAAGTCAATCTCTTGGTTGCAGTTAAAATGACTGGCTGTGCCTCTTCCACCATTTCCGATTACACCAACGGAATGGGCATCGTCAACCATAACCTTAGCGCCATATTTATGGCTAATACGAATAAGCTCAGGTAAATTAACAATTTCACCCGTAACCGAAAAGACACCATCGGTAACAACTAATTTGCCTGTATTTTCAGGTAAATGTTTCAAAACATTTTCTAAATCAGCGAAATCAGAATGTTTAAATCTTTTGAATTCAGCCATTCCACCTTTTGCTAACAAACAGCCGTTCATTATACTGGAGTGATTTTCTTTGTCAGAAATCACATAATCACCACGTTGTACAAGAGTAGATATTACACCTAATGCACTTTGGAAACCAGTACTAAAAAGTAATACGGCTTCTTGATTTAAGAATTTAGCTAAACGAAATTCTAACTCATTATGCATATCTAATGTGCCTGTCAAATATCTTGAACCAGAACAACCTGTACCATACTTTTCGATGGATTTTATAGCTGCTTCTTTAACACGAGGGTCAGCGGTTAAACCTAAATAATTATTTGACCCTGCCATTAAAAATCTTCTGCCTTCAATATGTACAACAGGTCCTTCATTTTCTTCAATTGGGTGAAAATATGGATAAAGTCCCACCGCTTTTATTTCCTCTGCTCTTTTAAAATCAAAGCATTTTTGAAATATATCCAAATTAATTCCTCTATATTTTAGTTTTTAGATTATATCTAATATGTATTAATGCTATTATTTATTAATAATTATGATTTTTGAAAATTAGTTAAAAAATTAAATGTTCGTTTGGGTCCCAAAAATATTCCTTTATTATCACATTTTCTCCTGAAAATTTTATTCCTTCTGCAATTAACAATTCTTTCATTAAAAATGGTGTTAAAAAGTGATATTTGCCAGTTAATGTACCATCTCTATTGACTACACGATGAAAAGGTAAAGTTCTATTTAAAGCATTTTTACTAAGAACCCAGCCTACCATCCTTGCCGAAGATTTTGTTCCGCAAAACTTTCCAATCGCTCCATAAGTTGTAACCTTCCCAAATGGAATATTTTCAACCACGTATAAAACTTTTTCTATAAATTCATTTTTCATTTTTTATTAAAAGCAAAATTACAAAAAAAAACGAATTTTTGTTCACTTTTTATTATGAAAAATCAATAAAAATAAAAACTTATTCTAACAAAATTTAAATTAATTTTTTTCGTTTTAAATTACAAGTTTGTCTATATTAAACGAGAATGACAATATGAAAATTGCTTTTATAAATTTTTGTCCTACAATACAAATTTACAACGATAAGAATAAGCAAAACAATAGTGATAAAGATTATTCATCAAGAATAATTGTAAATAAATTAAAAGAGAATCTAATACAGAACGAACATATCATCAACGAAATTAATGTCCACGAAATGACCATAAATGCTTGTCTGGGGTGTACGGAAGATGTTCTATTTCAACCTAAGCCGTATTGTGACCAAGATGATGATATGAATGCAGTTTATCCTATTTTACGAGAATCTGATATTTGGGTTTTTGCTGTGAAGCAAAATCATTCCAATATACCTGAACATTTCCATAATTTCCTTGATAGATTAGAACCACTTTTTAATGAATTTTCAGAAAATGCAGAAAATGATTTATTGAATTTGTCTTTTACAGAGCAAGGACGAGTATTTTTAATGGCTTTTTCGGAACATTTTGGCAAAGAAGTGTTTAACGAACTTTCTTACCAAATTCAATCTGCGGCTTTTTTGTTTAGAAGAAGTTATTACGGTGAATTTTTAAGACCACATCTTTCTTTTTTTATTGATAAATATTTAAAAGATAATGATTTTTCCAGCGAAGTTGATAAACAAATTAACAAACTTGCTCAAGATTTGCTTACTCATAATTCAGATACAAATGGTTACCTCGATAGTTTATCACAGGCAGTTGTTAGCAGGCAAGAATATGAATTTTTTCTTTCTGATACATTAAGTAAAATCATTCATTAATGTGTTGATTTGTTTATTATTTTACAATTACTTGCATCAATTTTATAGAAATATTTTTGAAACAATTTGCAAGTTATCTAAAATAATAATATCTTACAAACGTTTATATTGCTAATTAGTAATATTTTATTTAAATTAATCAGGAGATATAAATGGAATTTCTCACAAAAGAAACTTTCTTATCAAAGGTATTTAATTACGAACAAAATGAAGAATGGAAATTTCAAGGCGAATTACCATGTATTATTGATTTTTATGCAGACTGGTGTGCACCTTGTAAAATGATTGCTCCGATAATGGAAGAATTGTCGAGTGAATTTGATGGACGAGTAAATATTTTTAAGATAGATACAGAAGACCAACAAGAGTTAGCTGCTGTATTTGGAATTCGCTCAATTCCTTCAGTTCTTTTCTGTCCAAAGGAAGGACAACCAAGAATGGCTGTTGGGGCTATGCCGAAAGAAGGCTATATTAAAGCAATTGAAGATATTTTCAATGTTAAATAAAGCAAAATAAATGAAATTCAGTCAAAAACAATGGATTTTGTTATTGATTTCCGGGGTAATAGGCGGACTTATTGGGTATGCTTATTATTATTTTATTGGATGTAATTCAGGGCATTGCCCTATTACATCCAACTGGAAATTGACTACATTGTATGGACTTGTTGGTGGACTTATTATTGGGTTCCCATCAAAGAAAAAAAGTAATAAAGAAGATAATAACAACAATAAAGAAATTAATTGATGCTGTTTTATGGAAGAAAGCCAATTCATTGACAAAAACATTACTATTGAAGATTTAGTAAATATTGTTCCCGAAGCCATTAATTATTTGATGAAAGAAGGAATACGTTGTATTCGCTGTGGCGAGCCAATTTGGGGAACACTTGAATCTGCTTCGCTTGAAAAAGGTTTTAACCAAGACGATATCCAAAGATTTGTTAATGAAATTAATCAAATTATAGCTAACCCGTATTCACTTCATAATCAAAATATTCGTAAAATTTCTACCGACGAGATTAAACCGTAATAATTAAATAAAAATATCACGATTTTTAATTTTAAATTAAAATAACTTTTAAGTACAAATAAGTACAAAAAAATATTTCTAAAAGTTATTTTTTTTGTATTTTGCTTTTTATAAAAATACAATTGGGGGAATTTTGAATTTAAAAAGGTTATTGGAACGCTTTCTTGTCTTTTTTATCGTTATTATACTGACTAACCAATTTCAAGTTGCATTAGGAAATGAACAATCTAACTTGGGATTACAATCTTATAATTCAAATGTAGAACGTTATTTTACAAATAAATTTGATTCAATTCTAAGCAATAAAAACTTAAAAAATACTAAATTTAGTGTTTGTGTTTATTCCCCAGATGATGGTAAAATTATTTATCAAAAAAATCCTTTTTTGTTTTTAAAGCCGGCATCGGTAACTAAATTATTAACAACATATACAGCCTTAAACTTATTAGGGCAAAATGCAAACTTATCTACAAATATTTATACTGATGATTTAAATATTAGTGATGGAGTTGTAAACGGAAATTTATATATTCAAGGATTAGGTGATTGTTTGATGACGCTTTCGGATTTAGATGAACTTGTTAGGCAAATTTCTAATTTAGGAATAAAAAAAATTTATGGTAACATTATTGCTGATGGAACTTTCTTTGACAATAATAATAATAGATTTAGATATAGTGAGGATTTGGACGAAGTAGAACCTGTTGCTCCTATTACGGCTTTATCAATTGAAAAAAATTTGATAAAAATCAATGTCAATACCAAAGTACAAGGAAATGAACCAAAAATTCAAATTATTCCTGATGCTTCAAATTTTGTGATTGAATCAAATTTAAAAATGAGTAATGCGAGGAGTTTGCGTACACAAAAAGCATTAAGTAAGAAAACTAATAATAAAAATTTAAGAAACAATCCGAAATATTTAAAGAACTTAAAATCCAAACGGCGATTCACTCAATTGCAAAGTAATCTGTATTCCGTTAGGCTTTCTGTTCATTCAATTTTATTAGAAAATGGTTATCAAAAATTAATTTTAAATGGTAGAGTAAATCCGAATTCTTTCTATTCTATTAAAGAATTTGATATGTCCCCGGAATTAACTGTTGCTAGTTTAATGAGGAAAAGATTAATAGATAACGGGATTGCTGTTGTAGGTTCATTCCATAAACTAAATGTGAAAGACAATAAAATAGATTATACTAAACTTACCAAAATTGCTTTTATAGAAAGACCTTTAAAAGATTTAATTACTGAAATGAATAAAAATAGTGATAACTATTTAGCAGAAAATTTATTTAAAATTAATGGTGCAAACTTTAAATATGATGCCAATTTAGCAAAATCAGCAAGAAAAATACTTGATAGTTTGACAAAGCCTTTGAACGAAGCACAAGAAAATATTATAGTAAATGATGGTTCCGGACTTTCTCGGAGAAATAGAGTTAGTTCGCAAGTAATTGTTAATTTGCTAAAAATATCTATGAAAAAAGATTATTTTCCTGTTTTATTAAATTCTTTGCCGATTGGAGGAATAGATGGAACACTGGAAAAAAGATTTAAAAACTCTGATGGAGAAAATGCAATTTTTGCTAAAACTGGTACTCATAAAGATGCAAGCGCATTAGCCGGTTATGTAAGAGATAATGATGGTAAAATTTATGTCTTTGCTTTTATCTTTAATGGCGGAAGTGTAGGTTTATATAAAACAATAGAAAACAATTTAGCTTTAATTTTAGCAAGTTTTTCTAAAAATAAATTATAGATAGAGAATTGAAAAAAATAGCGAATCTGTTAATTTATTTATTTTTGATAATCATAGCATTGGGAATGATATTTCCTATGTTTTGGATGTTATTGCTATCACTTAAAGAATATCCTGAAAGATATTCAAATTTTATTCATTTAATTATATCAAAATTTACATTGCTTAATTACAAAGATGCTTTGAAATCGGATTCTTTTGATATTTATTTTTTCAATTCTTTATTAGTGGCAGTATTTGTAACACTCGGTAATGTTTTGTTTTGTATGATGGTTGGATATGCATTAGCAAGAAAAAATTTTAAAGGAAAAGCCATTTTTACCTCGTCAATTCTGGGAGTATTAATCATTCCATCACATGTAATTATGATACCGCTATATCGCCTAATGGTAAAATTATCATGGATAAATACATATTGGTCATTGATATTGCCCTGGGTTGTAACTCCATTTGGAATATTTTTAGTTTGGCAATATTTAAAATCAGTGCCGATTGAGTTAGAGGAAGCGGCAAGAATTGATGGAGCAAGTTTTTGGAAAATTTTTTTCTTAATTATAATTCCTGTTTCAAGGCCTATATTAACAGTACTTGGTATTTATACTTTTTTAGGTAATTGGAATTCATTTTTATTTCCTTTTTTATTTACAAATAGTGAAAGTTATAGGACTTTGCCAGTAGGATTAACTTTTTATTTAGGTAAACAATCAATTGATTGGGGACATTTGATGGCAGGCTCTTCAATTTCTGCATTGCCGATAATTATTCTTTTTTTAATTTTCCAAAAACAAATTATAAAAGGTTTAATTGCAGGTTCGTTAAAAGAATAGTTTTTTTTATTAATTTTGTAAATTTTGAGAAGAGAGCAATGGAAAATAAGAAGATTAAAGTACTCATAGTGGATGACCAACCTCTTGTGTTAGATATACTATCTAAAGGTTTGATAAAAGATGCAGAAATTGATGTTATAGGGACTGCCACAGATGGTTATTTAGCTTTAAATATGATAAACAGAGAATCGCCAGATGTTATTATTCTTGATATGGAAATGCCAAGAATGAATGGAATTCAATTCCTGCATCAATTAAATGCTGATAATCCAATTCCAACAATAGTTTTAAGTGCTTTAACAAATGCAGATTCTCAAATAACCAAAGATGCTTTTGATGCAGGTGCTGTTGATTTTTTAAAGAAGCCTTCTTCTGGTGCCAAAGGATTGCTTGAATTGATAACACAATTATGGATTAAAATAAAAATAGCTGTTACGCAAGATGTTTCATATTTAAAAACGCCATTAAAAGATTACAAACTCCCATCTAATGTGTTAGACAGGAAAGCAAAGACTGATAATGTTATACTTGGAATGGGTTCAATGGCAGTAACCGCTAACCCCGAAGAAAATTTGAAGATATTTGCTCTTGGCTCTTGCATTGGATTAGCTTTATTTTGCCCTTCTAAAAATGTTGTTGGCTTATCGCATGTTGCTTTACCTCTGGCTAAAACAGATTCACAAAAAGCAGTTGATTTACCCGGTTATTTTGGGGACACCGCTGTTCCTGCATTGCTCAATAAAATGTCTGAATTTGGTTGTACTCAGAATATGATATATGCAAAAATTGCCGGTGGTGCTAAAACCAAAGTGGAACTTGGTGATTTTTTTAATATCGGTCAAAAAAATGCTATTTCTGTTAAAAGCTCATTGATTAAATACCAAATTAAACTCCTTGCCGAAGATATTGGAGGAGAAATTTCTCGTACGGCTATTTTAAAAGGTGGCGAGAAGTTTTTAACCTTACATCACCCGGTTAAAGGGACATGGCAAATTTAAATTTGTTTTTTTCCCCCTTTTTTTCTTTTTTTTTAAAAATTTTGCCCCTAACTGTAATTTTTTTCTGCTTTATGTGTTATATATATTTAGAATGGCAGAATTTGAAAAATATAGTGACCAAGAATTAAGTTATCTATTTCTCTCGCAAGATAAAAAGGTAGCAAAAGGATCATTCGATGAGTTTTATCGTCGTCATGCACCTAAATTATATACTTTTTGTTATAAGTTATTAAAGGATAAGAACAAAGCGAGAGATGTTTTTCAAGAATCTTTTGTTCATCTTTTTGAAAGGATTGAACAGAGAGGTGAGCCGATAGAAAATTTAAGCAGTTATTTATTTAAAATTGCAAAAAATATGATTCTAAATATTCAAAGAAAGAAGGTATTACAAGAAGTGCCAATAAAAGGAGATAGATGGTCAGTCTTTCAAGAATCGTTAGAAGATAAACAACAAAAAGAATTATTAGATATTGCTATAAATCAATTACCTGAAAATTTAAAAGAAGCGTTAATTATGAAAGAATACTTAAATTATTCTTATAGCGAAATAAGCGATTTGATGAATATATCCCGTGATTCTGTTGCTGTGATGATTTTTAGAGCAAAAAAGAAATTAAAAGATTTGTTAAAACCTATTCTAAATGAATTGGAAATAAAGGAGCAAGATAAATATGGAAGATAATTATAAAATGGATTATTTAAATAAAATTAACGAATTTCTCGATGGGGAATTACCTCCTGAGGAAAGCAAAGATTTATTTAATAAACTTGCTGAAAATCCTGAGCTTCAGGAAGAGTTGAGGGGATTCGTTACTTTAAAGAATATGTTCCATCAAGAATTGCTTGAACCGCCTAAAATTGTGAAAACTAACCTTTATGCAAAATTTAATTTGCAAAGAAGTGCCATCTTTTTATCTATGTTATATGCAATTGGAACATATTTACGAAAAGCTATTTTAAACCCCGTATTTGCAATTACTATTGTCTCATTGCTTTTATTTACAATGGGGTATTTTATTAATCAAAAAGAAAATCCTGTAAAATTTAATGCAACACAAAAACAAGAGGTTATTTCTAATAACAATTTACCAAATAAAGCGATTCAAAATAACAAATTAAACAATAATGCGACAAACTTTAATAATAAAATACCTATAATCAGTTCTATTGAAAAAAGTGAAGATAAAAAAGCACCGAAAGTATCAAAAGTATCTAATGTGACTAATTTGAACAAGAACAGAAATATTGCTGAATTTAATACAGACAATCAAATTGCAAATGCTTCTTCACAAAATTCAGAAGAAGTAAATTTACAACAAAGTAATGCACAAAATAATATTCAAATACCCCATAGAACAATAGAACCAAGTTTATTTGTAAGTGATTGGAATTTTAATTTTGAAAATTATAAAAATTCAGTTTCTATAACAAGTCCCGATTATGATTTGGTCCATTTTCTTGAAAGATTTAATATAGGAATATTTAAATCTAATTCAAAATCAACTATTTCAACTAATCTTGAACCATTAAGCAATCCGTTACTAAATGACTATAATTTTGAGTTAAGTTATTCAGTGAATGAACATAGTTCATTTTCCCTTGAATTAGGTCAAGAAAATTTCGTCCAACAATATACAGGAACAATAGATAAATCGCAGGCAAATATTACTCAGGTATATACTGCACAATTTTATGGTTTAGGTTATCAATATAATTTTCCGGAAGTTCGCAGTTTTATGAATATAAGCCCTTATATTAAAATTTTTGGTGGTGGAACAAACGTCGGTCCATTAGCAAAATTATCTACTGGTTTGTTTTATAGAGTTAATGAAAAATTAGCTTTGCAACTTGGATTTGAAAACTCTTATTTGTTCTATAATTTCCAGAACAATTGGTTTTCTTCGAGCAAATATGGTTTGATATATGGAGTTCAATTAGGATTTTAATTTACGGGTATGAACTATTAAAAAGATAAAAAATGCACTATTTCAATCATAAAATATTGATAATTATTTTTTCGGTAAGTTATTTACTAATTTATTCTTGTAGTTCACCGTTAGATGTTCCTGCAAATCGTAATATTGAAATTAAAGATGGACCATACAAAAACCCACAAATTAGCCTTAATCCTACATTTGTTAATTTTGATTTTGTTCTTCCTGATTCAACAAAATTAATGACAATGACCGTTTCTAACAATTTAACAACAAAAATTCTTATTACCGATTATTCTTTATATTTTAATGATAGTTATTTTTTATTATTTAATAAAAATGTTCCATTTGTATTAGATGCAAAAGGAGGTGCAAATTCTACTGTGGAAATTCAACTTGGATTTAAAGGAATTTCGTCTGGAATTTATCAAGATACATTGTTATTTTCAGGAATATTTTATCCGACAGGTTTACTTGAAGCAAAAGTTCCATATATTTATGCAAATTCAGTTAATTTAGGGAATATCCCTTTAAACCAAAATAGTGAAGGACAAATTATTATTAATAATTTGAGTGAAAGTTCTGCAACTATTTCCAAAATTAGATTTTCAAACTTTTCCAATTATTTTAAATTTAAAAATGGTTTTCCAATAGTAATTCAAAGAAATTCCAAAGATACACTTTCTTTCATTTTTACTCCTTTGACACAAGGTAAATTTCAAGAGAATTTAACTTTTGAAATTACTACTCAGGCACAAAGGAAACTCGTTGATAGTGTGGCTACGATACAGGCTATCGTGAATTAATCTACCTCTCAAATTAATACTTTTTTTTCTTTAATCGTCTAAATTTGAAAATAATGTAAAAGATGAAGTTCCAAGAGTTTCAGGATATGCTATCGTCTGGGGAAGGTGTTACTGTTGAATTCAAACGTAAGTGCAAATCACCAGAGAAAATTGCCAAAGAAATTTGTGCCTTTGCAAATACAAAAGGTGGAACTTTATTAGTTGGAATTGATGATGATGCTTCTGTTATGGGAATAAAAAGCGAGAAAAGCGAAATTGATATTGTTGAAAAAGCATGTTCTTTTTATATTTTTCCTGAAATTTATCCCAAATTTGAAATTTTTGAAATTGAAGGCAAAGATATTCTTTGCGTAATAATTAATGAAGGCAATAAAAAACCATACAAAGCATTAAATTATTACGATGAGCAAGGGAACAAGCATTTTCAAGCATTTATTAGAGTTGGAGAAAATTCAGTTCCTGCAAGTTCTGAAATGACAAGATTGTTGAAAAGTCAATCGGACAATAAACCTTTAATATTGAGTATTGGTGATAAAGAAAAGAGACTATTTGAATATCTTGAAAAATATGAGCGTGTTTCGGTTAAAAATTTTGCTGATTTAGTTAATATATCAAATCGCAGAGCTGAAAGATTGCTTATTAGGCTTGTGAGAGCAGGTGTTTTGCAAATCCATACTGATACTCACCACGATTACTTTACTTTGATTTAAACCCATTTTTATTTAAATCATCATTTGCTTCTAACACTAAAAAATAAAAATACTGAAAGAACTGAGGCTGTTATTACAATTGCAGGTTCAAAGATTTCATCAAAAAAACTTTTCTTTACTGGTGGAAATTTACCTTTTGTAAATGGGAAATTGTTGTCTTCTATATAAGGGAAATTATCATCTGATATTTTATCTGTATAGGTATTTTTGCTGAATACAATTTCTTTGATTGAACCATCTTTTTCAACCTGAAAAATTGAAATATTAAGTGCAATAGTTCTATAAATTAAATTTGATACATTTTCATATTTAATTTCAAAGTTACTTACAAAAAATTTAAAATACGGATACGGCTCATCTTTTGTGTTTTCAAGTTGTATATTTGAATTGTCAAGTATTTTTTGGAGAGTAAAATTTAAAAAATAATCATTAGAATTATCTTGGGCTGTCATCTTTAATTCTTTCAAACCTGTTGTTTGTAATTGAGAAAGAAATTGATGTGAGACTGAAGTTAAAATAGAATCAATAATATTTTTGTTAGTTTCTACCGAAACATTAGACCAACTGATTGAAATAGACAATAAAAAGACAAAGAAAAGCAATGCAACTTGTTTCATTTCTTTAATATCGTTTTAATTTGATAAAATGTTCTTAAAAGTTCTCTTTCATTGTTATATATTGATGGATTTATTCGAATAGACCGATATTTAGAAATTTTTAATTTAATTAACCTTGTTGTTCTATTTTTATTAAAAGGATTTCTAATTAATGAAATTTTCAACACTTTTTCCCAAGGAATTGCTCTTGTTCTTTCTCTATTAGAAAAAATAATTTTGTCTATTGATAATATTAATTCTTGTTTAAACCATTTTTGATAAATTAAAGAGCCAAATGTGATAACAATAAATAATAAAAGGATAATTATAATGGGGTGGTAAACTGCATGAATTATTTTGCTATTTGAAATGGATTCTTTAATTAACAAAAAAGCACTTAAAATAATTAAATAAATGCTCAATGCTTTCCAATAATAATCCTTTCGTGTGGAAAATACTTGTGGAACAGATAAGTTGTTTTTTTGATTATTGTTGTTAGTTTCAATATCCATAAAATCAAATCACTTCGAAAATTTTCATAAAATCAAAATTACAAATAAAATTTTAACAAAATATAAAAATAAAATTATTCATTCTATAAAAAGAATCTATTTTAAATTTCACCCTCTAAATATTTAACAATATAATTTGCAATATCTGAGGCAGCTTGAGGTTTAGCTAACCTTTTGGTACAAAGTTCCATTTCTTTTAATTTATTTGGATTACCAATTAAGTCAGAGATTGTATTGAATAAAGTAACTGATATTGAGTTTTGATTTAATACAACAGAAGCACCTGTTTTTTCAAAATAACGAGCATTATATTCTTGTTCGTTATTAGAAGCGATAGCTAGTGGAATGAAAATTGCAGGTTTGCCAACCAGAGCAATTTCAGACAAAGTAGATGCGCCAGACCTTGAAACTACTAAATCCGATGCACTGTAACAAGTTGCCATATCGTCAATAAAATTAAATTGTAAAATCCCTTTTGGTAAATCAGAACTTGACTTTTGGGAATAAGTATCACCTGTTTGCCAAATAATTTGAATATCATTATTAATAAATTTATCCAAATTATTTTCAACAACATCGTTAATTGCTTTTGAGCCAAGACTTCCACCAAAGATAAATACAACTTTTTTATTCGGGTCTAAATTGAGTTTTAAACAAGCTTCTTCTTTACTTAAAATATTCTCAAAAGTATTTCGAATAGGATTGCCAGTGTAAATCAATTTACCAACAGGTTTGTTTTGAAAAAAATCTTTAGTTTCTTGAAAAGAAGTGAAAATAGCAGTTGCATTTTTTGCTAAAATAGAAATCGTTTTTCCTGGATTAAAGTTTGATTCCATTAAAAATAAAGGCACGTTACTTTTAACTCCTGCAATACTTGGGGGATAACTTATATAAGCCCCCGTTGCAATTACTGCATCAATATTATATTTTTTGATAAGTTTTTTAACAATATTTTCACTTTGTTTGATTTTAAAAGGTAAAAGGATATTTCTGATTGAAAATAAACTTTTGATACCTTCAATTTCAATTGGGTGAAACTGATAACCAAGAGAAGGGATTATTTTCCCTTCTAATTTATCTTTTCTACCGCAAAAATGGAAAGAAAAATCTTTTGAAAGTTTTGAAAGTTCTTCTACAACAGAAATTGCAGGGAAAAGATGTCCACCTGTTCCACCAGCTGCTATTAAAAAATTATAGTTTTTCATTTTATTATTTTAAAAACAGAGCAAATTTACTAATTTTTTTACTATTTTTAAATTTTATTTGATATTTATTCGTTTAAATACCAGTTTATTATTTTTTCAAAATTAAGGATTAGTTTAATGAAAAAGTATTTTGCAGTATTAATGCTTTTCTTCGTATCGGTAGGTTTTGTATTTGCTCAACCTAAGCTTGAAATCGTTGGAGGAAATACTTATGATTTTGGCAAATCTAACCCAAAAAATTCGCCATTAAAAGTAACAATAAAGATTAAAAATGCTGGAACAGAACTTCTTAAAATTAAAGAAGTAAAACCAGGTTGTGGTTGTACAAATGCACCTATTAAGAAAAATGATTTGGCACCAGGTGAGATAACTGATTTAGATGTTACTTTGAATATTTCTACATATACAGGAGATATAACAAAGTCTATTCGTATTACTTCAAATGATCCTAAAAATGCTGATACATACTTGTATCTTAAAGCATTTGTGTATCGTCCAGTTGTAGTTGAACCATCTCAATATTTGGGTAAAAGCATTATTTACGTTAACGAACCGACTGTTTTTAATTATCAGCTTGCAAACAAAACTGATAAACCTGTTACCATTACTGGAGTGAAAACTTCCCCTGATGATGCTACTCTTGATATTAAACAAGGTGATGTAATACCTCCAAATTCTGAAAAGAAATACACAATCCAATATATTGCAAAGCAAAAAGGTAGATTAAATGGAAGTCTTGTAATTTCAACAAATCAACCTGATACCAAAGAAGTTCAAATATATTTTTATGGGAATATAATTCCTCGTGATGAGCAAAAACAACCTAAATAAGCCAATAAGAAACAATAAACACACAAAATATGCTAAAAGTTTCTTTAATTACGATTGGCGATGAAATCCGAATAGGTCAAATTATTAATACAAATGCCGCCTGGTTAAGCAATGAATTAACCAGGCTTGGTGTTTTTGTATCTAAACATATTACAATTGGTGATGATTTTGAATTAATGATAGAAGTGATTAATGAACAAATTCGGCATAATGATTTTGTTATTACAACAGGTGGTTTGGGACCTACGCATGACGATATAACAAAACCTGTTTTACTGAAAATCTTTAATGATGAACTTATTGAAGATAAAACTACAATAAATTACCTTGAAGAATTTTTTAGAACAAGGAATTGGGCTTTAACGGAACGTAATAGGCAACAATCTTTAGTTCCATCAAAAGCCAAATTACTTCCTAACAAAATTGGAACAGCACCTGGTTTACTTTTTGAAAAAGAGGGTAAATATATAATTTCTTTACCGGGTGTTCCGTCCGAAATGAAATATATAACTACGAACTCCATTTTACCTTTAATAAAGCAGAAAATGGAAGAAAAAAATGAAAACGTAGTTTTGTATAAGACTTTGAATGTTGCTGGCATATTTGAATCTAACCTTGCGGATTTAATCGGAAATCCAAACATCTTTTTAGGAGAAAAATCATCTCTTGCTTTTTTACCAAGCTATCAAGGAATAAAATTGCGAATCGGGACTATTCAAGATAATTTTGAATTTGCCAAAAAAGAAATAGAGCGTATTAGAAAAATCTTGTATGATAAAGCAGGTAGTTATATTTGGTCAGAAGATAAAGAAAATCTTGCAGAAGTTTTAGGACAGTTATTATTGCAAGAAAAAAAGACGTTATCTGTTGCCGAATCTTGTACAGGTGGTTGGTTAGGGCGCGAAATTACAGCAGTTGCCGGTTCAAGCGAATATTTTCTTGGGGGTATAATTTCGTATTCAAATGAAGTAAAAATTAACCAATTAAAAGTTTCCAAAGAAACAATTGAACGATACGGTGCAGTAAGTCAACAAACTGCATTTGAAATGGCAAAGAATGTTCGTGAAATATTTTCAAGTAATTACAGCATTGCCATCACAGGAATAGCAGGGCCATCTGGTGGTACAGTTGATAAACCAGTAGGTACAGTTTGGATAGGTCTTGCTACGGAAGATAATGTGCAGACTTTCAATTATAATTTTGGTAATGAAAGAAGCATAAATCGTGAAAGAGCAGTTGGCACTTCTTTACTCCTCCTTTTACAAGCAATAAAAAATAACAAAAAATTGTAAATAAAATTCTTTTTTTTTGTAATTTTATTTTTTTTATAAATCACTTTTTATTTATTTTATAAACAGGAATATTTTATGGGAAGTGTAATATTATCAGCGGCGAGAACGCCGGTAGGTTCTTATTTAGGAACATTGTCAAGTTTGTCAGCTCCTCAGTTAGGTGCAACTGCAATAAAAGAAGCAGTAACGAGAGCAAAAATTAATAAAGATGCAATTAACGAAGTAATAATGGGAAATGTATTGCAAGGTGGAGTAGGGCAAGCACCTGCAAGACAATCTGCAATTTATTCAGGATTAAGTGTTCATGTAGAATGTATGACAGTAAACAAAGTATGTGGAAGTGGGCTTAAAGCTGTTATGCTTGCTGACCAAGCTATTAAAACAGATGATGCTGAACTTATTGTTGCTGGTGGTATGGAATCTATGAGTAATGCTCCATATTTCCTTAAAAAAGCTCGTAATGGCTATCGTATGGGTCATGGTGAATTAATTGATTTAATGATTCATGATGGACTTTGGGATGTTTACAAAAATATACATATGGGTATGGCAGGTGAACTATGTTCCGAAACATACAATATATCAAGAGAAGAACAAGATGAGTATGCAATAATGAGTTATAAAAGGGCTATTGAAGCTACTGAAAATGGAAATTTCATTGATGAAATTATTCCTGTCGAAATTCCTGCTAAAACTGGTTCAATTAAAATTGATAAAGATGAAGAACCTTTTAAAGTAAATTTTGATAAAATTAAAAGTTTAAAACCTGCTTTCAAATCTGATGGAGTAATTACTGCGGCAAATGCTTCTTCAATTAATGACGGTGCTTCTGCATTAGTGGTTGCATCTGAAAATTATGCTCAATTGAATGGTTTGAAACCTCTTGCAAAAGTTATTGCCCATGTTTCTTATGCCCAAGAACCAGAATGGTTCACGACTGCTCCCACTTTTGCTATTCAAAAACTTCTGAAAAAAGTTAATATGAATATTCAAGATATTGATTTATTCGAAATTAATGAAGCTTTTGCTGTTGTTTCTATGATTACTGCTAAAAATTTAGGAATACCTTATGACAAAATGAACATCAATGGAGGTGCCGTTTCAATTGGTCATCCAATTGGTGCTTCTGGTGCAAGAATTTTGACTACTTTAATTTATGCTTTAAAGAAATTGAATAAAAAATATGGAATTGCTTCTCTTTGTATTGGTGGCGGTGAAGCAAATGCTATGTTAATTGAAATGGTTGATTAAATCAATCAATAGCAAAATTCCTTGTACAAAGATATTGTGAAATTCAATTAAAACAAATAAAAAGGGGTTATCTTTTTGAGATAACCCCTTTATTTGTGTTGGTTGTTGGTTAAGATGAAAGTGTTTATTTAGAAATTACTACTTTTGTGTTTGTAACGGTAGTGCCATCACTAATTGTAATCAAATAGTTTCCAATTGAATAATCAGATAAATTTACTTCAACAGTATTTTCACCGACGGAAGCAGGTTTATTAATAATTTTAACTAACTGGCCATTAGATGAATAAACTTTAATGGTAACATTGTCAGCTGTTGAATTGAAAGTTAAATTGAATAAACCATTTGATGGGTTAGGATAAACATCATTAGAATTCAAAGGAGTAGAGTTATCTACAACAGCAGTAGTACCAATTGGAGTAAGAAGAATTTGTCCTAAATTAACTGTTGAATTATTATCAGCAGTAATTGTTTGTACGTATTTTTGGAAACCTTCCTTTTCAATTGAAAGCGTATAAGTGCCAGAAGTAAGATTAGTTAAAGCAAATGAGCCATCAGCATTACTTTCTTCAAATGAAGCTAATGTTTGAGTATTTTGCAAATAAACTTTTGCAGTAGGAATTGCCGAAGCCGCTATGTTTTGCTCGTTATAATTTTCTTTATTATAAATCATACCTTTAACAATTCCACCACCATTTGGAGGAGTGAATAGTGCAAGATTAATTGTAATATTAGTAACTTTGTTACCAGTTGCAATTGTAATTTGAGTTGCTTTACTAAAATTAATTGAGGCAGTATCATTTTCAACATAATATCCACAAGCAAAAGTTGTGTCTCTTTGAGTTGATGCGAACAAGATGTAATTACCGTCGGATAAATTGTTTATAGTGAAATTACCATTTGCATCAGTATAACCAAATCTAAACAAGTCATTTTTATCAAATCCATTTTGGCTGAGTTTTATAGCTTCGACGAAAGCATTTACAAATGGTTGATTAGTAGAATTATTAATTACAACTCCGGAGATAGAACCGTTGAACTGATTTTGTGGTGCCTTGAAAGTGAAATTAATATTAGATAAAGTAGTAGAATTCGGGTCTTTTTGAATGATAGTGGCATCATCACGGTTGTAAGTTTGGTTGTAGAACAAAGGCATCATATCTTTTTTCCAACCCATTGCATTTGGTCCAACTACCATAGTGTAAGCAATATATTTGAATGTATCAGGCAGCTTAATTTCATAATAACCTTCTGAATTAGTGTTTGTTTGGTCAAAGTAATTATATCTATCATATTCTCCATTATCACTAAATCCTTCAAAGAATACTACTGCATTGTTTATAGGATTATTACTTGAATCTTTAACATAACCAGATACTGTGAAATATGTAATGTTTGGATTTGGTATTAATTTAAAATTAACATCAGTTAAATCGCCAGTTAAATTTAAAACTGTGGCTTGTGTTTTGTCAAATGTTTGGTTATAGTACAAAATATTACCAAAATTTATAGGTCGTTGGTTGGAATGTTCATTTACATTGACGCTTGCTATATATTGATAAACATCAGAAAGTGAAATAGAGTAATTACCCAAAGAATCTGTGATTGCCATCGTACTCATCTTTCCCGGTCTTCCTTCTTGATTATTATCATTAACAACTTCAAAGTTTACCACAAAATGAGGGACAGGATTATCATTAGCGTCAACAATTTTACCACTTACATTATAATATTTGAAAGAAGCTAAATTTACTTTCCAATCAAAAGTTAAATTTTGACCGCAAGTTAAAGTTATTGTTTGAGCATCTTTAAAGTTCTTTACATTGTTATAAATATAGTATTGTCCTGACTGGTCATAAAGCATAACATAATAATCACCAGCATCTGCTTGAATAGTATAACTACCATTTACAACTTCTGATTGGAATGAAGGGTACGGTTTTTCATTCGGGATATTTTGATCAGTAGGAATTAGGGAAATATAACCTTCTGATAAAGGTTGGTCATTTTTATCAGTAATTGTTCCAGTAACAGTAATTGGGGTTTCACATTTTTGTACGAAAATTTCAAAATAAATTTCAGCACTTATTTTTGGATTGCTAACTAAAAATGCAGAAATAACTCCCATAACATGCCCGGGTTGTTGAGGTGTCCAAGTGATAACGCCTGTTTTTGCATCGATAGACATTCCATTTGGTCCTTTTACTAATTTGTAATTGATTTCCTGTGGTGTTGAAGATGTATCATTTGCATATTTTGCTTGTACTGTGCAAGAGTACAAAACATTTACGTTTGCAATTGTTGTTGGTGCTTGCGTAAAAACAATTTGTCCTTTTGGAGGTTCGAAACCGTCGCCAATATGCAATACAAAAGTATTAGAAGTTATAGTTGTTCCGTCTGTTTTGTTAATTTGCAAAGCAAAAGAATATTCTCCTGGTTGCAATGCAGGATTAAATGTGTAGTCGTATTTAAACATAACGTCCTTTTCAGATTGGACATCGTTCAATGTTAAGTCTGCAAATTTAGTAAAATCTGCTTGTACGAATTCTTTTTTTACACCTTTTGCCATCCATATAGCAAATCCGGCGGCAGTCTTTTGAGTATTATCGTAATGCCAAACAAAATGAATTACTCCTGTTGGGTCAGGTTGAGCATAAAAGAACGCTTCATTTTGTGCTTTAGATACTATACTACCAAATAAAGATATTACAATGGCTAATATCATTGTAATTCTTGTTCTCTTGTTTTGGATACTTAAGGTCTTCATAATTTTACTCCTTAAAATTGTGTTTGTTTTTTTTTCATCTTGAAACAAAATACACTTTAAAAAGTATTTTAGGACAAAATTAAAAAAAATTTTTTTAGTCTCATTTTGGAACAAAATTAATAATTATGTGTAAATAATTATTAGTAAGAAACGTAAATAATTTGAATTATAACTGATAAAATTGTATTGCTAATTGAATAACGAATATAACGATAGAGAAATAATTGAAATGCTGATTTCTGATGATAAGAACAAATCGGATTTCGCTTTTCGTGATATTTACAATAAATATTCAGTTCAAATTTATTCATATTGCAATAAGATTTTAAAAGATAGAATGAAAGCTGATGATGTATTCCAAGAAACTTTCATCAATTTCTATCAAAATGTGAAACAAGAAAAAATAAATAATGGTAGTGTAATCGGTTACCTTATTAAAATCGCAAGAAATAAATGTTTAAATGTAAAACGTGATTTAAAGCACAATGTTAATACAGAAGACTACAAATGGATTACAGCTGATGAATTTAATTACTATAAACAAGATAAAGATAAAATAATAAAAAGTGCAATAGAAAAATTAGAAATCAAATATAAAGAACCTTTTATTTTAAGAGTATATGAAGGACTTGAATATATTGAAATTGCTGAAATTTGTGAAATATCGGAAGAAAATGCGAGGAAAAGAGTTTTTCGTGCGAAACAAAAAATAAAAGAATTTCTTAATCCCTTTATTGATGAATTATCAAATTAAAATGAAATTTAGAGGTTGAAATGAATCAATCAGAATTGTTAAATAAGTTTTTTGATGGGCAAATTGGACCCAATGAAGAAGAGAGTTTATTTAGTTCTCTTGCGGCAAATGCTTCATTAAGAAAAGAATTAAAAAATTTAATAGATATTGAAAAAGCTGTCAAATCAGATTTTGGGACGATGTTTCCACCGGTAGAAACTACCTCTGCAATTTTTTCAAATTTGAATATTGCTACTCAATCTATTGTTACTAAAGCTCCATTCTGGGCAAGTTTTAAAACCTTAATTTTATCTAATTTACTAACTTTGATTATAACTTCTTCACTTGTTTATTTTGGTATGAATTATTTTAATAGTAATTCAAATTTGATTAAACCGTCGAATCTTACTCAACAAAGTTCTATGCAAAATCAAAATAATGCTTACAATTATCCAGTTATATCAAATTTAAATGTAAATAGTAATAATGATAACTCTTTGAACTCCAATAAATCACAAAATAATATTTCTAATAATAATATTGACAACAATCATATTAAGAAAAGCAATAAAATAGGGAAAAGAATAATTGATAATAGTAATAATAAAAATAATGATAAGCAAGAAAATAATAATGACCAATTTGCTTCAAATCCAATTAATTTAGAAAATCATAGTTCAGATATTAATCAAATTGAACCTACATCTGTAACAAATTCAAAATTTAGTGCACAAGCAAATACTAATTTGTTGTTAAACAAAAATAATGATATATATTTAAGCAAGATGCAAAACATAGATTTCCCAATTCCGAGTTATTCTATAAAACAACTTGGGTTGAATAACTTATCATTAACTTTTTCAGGTGGTGATTCTTGGTCATTACCAAAAGCAACTGTGCCACGCTCATCACAACCTTTATTTAACAATAATTCAATTAATTTAACTTATAATTTGAATAAGAATTTTTCTTTTGGAATTGATTTCAGGCAAGAATATTTTTACCAGAAATACAATGGAATAGACAAAGACAAACAAGAATATATTTATGAACAAAACACCAATTATTCGGCTTTTGGGCTATTAGCAAGAGAGAATATTTTGAATTATGATTATTTCAAAACTTTTGTCCAAACTTATTTAGGCTTAAATAAGATAGGACCAATTGGTCGTTTAATGTTTGGATTAGAAATTAATCCAAAAGAAGAATATGGCTTTATTTTCACAGTTGAAGGTAGCTCATTAAGGTATTTTCACCAAAATAATTATTATTGGTCAAATAAAATCGGTGCTTATTACGGGATTATTTTGCATTTTTAATGAGGTCAAAATGAAAAGGAATTTATTAAATAATATTAAAATTATAGAATTTATTATAGTTTTGTTAGCTTTTGGTTATCTTACTTCGTGTACTGATACTTTAGGAACTGACCCAAATGTAAAAATAACGCCAGTAAATCCAGTAACTCCACCTGATTCTTCTGTTAATAATAAATTCCCAATAAATTGCAAATGGAATTTTGCTGAGAATTTTGATATTAATGGATTTAAAGGCGATTCGTATATTTGGGGTTTGAACTATAATACTATAAAAAATAATTGTTTGATAGACACAACGAATGGCAGAATTGCTTTATGGCTTGATGCGCAAATGGGAAATTCTATCCCTGATAGTTTTTTTGTCGGAAGAACTGATAGAGTTATTTCTTTTAGAATGTTTGTAGATTCATTATCTGTATCTGCAAAACAAAATGAACTTTATGATTTAAGTTTAAATAATATTAATATAGAAGTGCAAGTGAAAGATTTAAAGAATGGAAATAAAATTTTAATAAATCAAAATGATGTCCAAATGTTCTTTTATGCTTTCAAAGATAATGATAATAAAGAAATTCATGGGCTAATCAACGTTGATTTTTACCCATACTTTAATTTCCAGACATTTAATTTTCAAGTTGTTTTCGATGCCGAACTTCCAAAGTAAGGGCATCAAAGATTAATTGATAATCTAATTACCAAATCTGTTCTTACTTCAATATAAGGTATAAGAGATGTATCTGATTGTTGATTTTGATATTTTGAGTATTCAGATAAAATAAAAAAATATGGTCTTGACTTTAATGCAACTGATAATTGTGCAGCTTCTTTTTCGGGTAAAGCAACTATATGCTTTGGATTTTTGTAGTATTCTGAAATTTTTACATTATTGAAATCTCCAATAACAAAAGGAGTAAAAGAACTATCTAAAGTAAAATCATTTGGGTCTTGCGATTCAGGCGAAAATCCAGGCTTTGGTTTTAATAATACTAAAGTATATTTAATCTTATCAAAAATCATCTCATCAATTTTAGGGTCAAAAGGCTTATTTGTACCTGGAATAACAAGAGAATCAACCCAATAAGAGAACTGATAAAGTTCGGCTTGGTCAATTTTGTCTTTATTATTTTTATACTCATCATATTTATATAAGTTTGAAAATGTAAAACTTATGCTTGGAACTTTCCTATTTGTGCTTTTATCATAAAAATTAATTGGTATTTGAATGGTAAATGTTTTGAAATTATTTACTGTATCTTGATAGCAAGAATGTAGAAAAATTAATGTGCCAATAAAACAAATGTAAATTATCTTTGTTTTCATAATAAGCCTAATTATTTTTTTGATGAACATAAACTTGAACAGTACGACAATAAAAGCGTCCTTCGGGAGTAGAATTATCATATATTAGTTCATCTTCTCCTTTACCTATAAAATCAATATTCTTTGCTTTTAATTTATTTGCAGTAGATTTTGCCCTCATTTCAGATAAAGTTTTATTATGCTTTGTATCGCCAATTCTATCTGTATAACCAATTACTTGCACATTTGCATCTTCATTTAAGTCTGAGTTAATGTAATCTGTAATTTTTGAATTTATTTTGCCTAATTCATAAGAATTAAAATCAAATAAAATTAAATTATATAGATTAATGCTTGAATCAATTCTTGCTACTTCAACTGGAATTTGTTGTATTGGAGTAATTTCTACATCTTCATTATTTGCTACTTTTAAATAAGTATCAATATGGTTAGGCAAATTTCTAACGAAATTGGTATCTTTATCTAAATTAATTGCTAAATCTTTTGTTATATTGTGATTTCCTTCAATTTTATTTATTAAACCTTTGTCTGAAGAAATATTTACTTCCCAGTTTTTAATTTCTGTTGGAGATTGTACATCACTTTTTACAACAAAATTAGATGGCTTAATTAAACGGAGTGTATCGTCAATAATTATCGGTACAATAATTTCAAAATCGTTCGATGTAATTTCAACTCGTCTATTTTCAGCAATTCCATCAATATCTTTTGGATTGGAAAATTTTTCAGGTAAATTTCTTGCTAAAGTGCTGATTCTTTGTGGAGCAATATTCCAAATATCTATTAAATATTTTTTTACTATTTCTGCCCGTGCTTGTGATAATTTCTTGTTGTTTTTTTCAGATACTTGATTGCTGTTACAGCCAATTAACGTGATTGAAGCGTTTGGATAATCCTGCATCCTTTTCCCGACGATGTTTAAAATTTGATAATAAGTTTCTAATGAATTTTTGCCAAGAAGTTGTTTGAATGAAAATTCATTTGCTTTTGTATTTGTTATTTGACTATATTTTAAAGGAATTGTAGATTTATTCTCATCGAAAAATATATAAGGTAAAAATGCTCTAATTTGTTTTGAATGGTAAATTTCAATTTTAAATGTATCTATTTTTTTGCCTGCTATATTTGTAATTTGAAATTCGGCTTTAATTGGTATATGCTGTTTAGAAATAGGATTTGTATTAAAATGATATTCATTAATTTTAAATTGTGCAATTTCTCTTGGTGGCGGTGGAAGTAATTTAGGAATTTCAATAGATTGATTTATTTTTACTTTTTCACCTGTATCGAAAAATGTAAAAGCAAATCCACCAGTAACCATTGGTTGTGAAGCCCAAGTGCCATCTATGTGGAATTCTACAAAACCTAATTTGTAAGACAGCCCTATTAAAAACGCAAGATTGGTATAAGTATTCATAGAAATAATTAATGGGTCTCCATTTCGAACTTCTTCATAAGGATTGTTTACAAACTCATCGGTTGTACTTATTTTCCTTGTTGCTGTTATATTTCCATTGATATTTTCATACAATAGTCCAGAATAAAACCATAAATTATCAGCAATTGCTCCTGAAAAATTTAAGCCCGTAGCATAAGATTGGATATTAATGCCAGTATTTCGTACAATTGAACTATAATTTAAATTTAGACCAAGTGAATATGAAGAATTTCTATCAAAAATATTAATAAAATTAGAAAGATTTTGATTAACTCCAATAGTATAATAAGTTAAAGGAGAATTTAATACTGATGCAGTGAAAAAACTAAATTTTATTTGTGTTCGTGTTGGAATGCCTAAAAATAATTTTATTGTAGGTAATCCACTCATCAAATTAATATTGTTGCCTTCGGCATAAGCAACCGACTTATAAAATGAATCAGGTGGGAATGAGTTTTGTGGTGCGGCAAAAATAGGAGTAGAAATTCCTCCATAAATTGTTGGCTCGAGTGCTTGTCCTTTTGAATTTAAAGTTATCTTTCCACCTTTACTTAATGCAGTTAGCACAATATTTGTATTCCCAAATTTTTTTGGCAATTCAGCATTAAAGTTTTTTTGATATTCGGGTATATACATCTCACTTGCCGCTATATCTAATCCAAAACTCCAGCCATTATTATAATCAGCCCTTGTGTAAAGAGATGAATTTAAACTTTGATTTATTGAAGTTATTAATGGTTTTAAATATCCCGAAATATTTGTAGAAGTAAAAAGTCCAAATTCACGACTGATTTCAAGGTCATTTTGTGAATATGAATAAAAGTGAATTAATATAAAAAAAATAAAAGTAAACGATTTTTTCATTTGCTAAAAAAATTTTTTATAATTTAATAAAAAAAATAATATTAATAGAAAAATTAGATTTTTTTGTTAATATTAAAATATTAGAAATTGGTAAACAAAGTGTGGAAAACAGAAAACCCCAGATATTGTAATCAATATACTGGGGTTTATTAATGGATTCCTGTGTATTAAGTAATAATTTCAGGGAATTGCTTAATACAAAAATTATTAATACATACCTTCCATACCACCACCTGGCATAGGAGGCATAGGAGGGTTCTTTTCAGGTTTTTCAACAATTAAAGCTTCAGTAGTGAGCAATAACCCAGCAACAGAAGCGGCATTTTCTAATGCGACACGTGAAACTTTAGTAGGGTCTATAACACCAGCTTCGAACATATCACAATATTCTTCTGAAAAAGCGTTGAAGCCATAATTGCCATCATGTTCTTTAATTTTATTAACGATAACAGAAGCTTCTAACCCGGCATTAGTAACGATTTGTCTAATAGGTTCTTCAACAGCACGGTGAATAATATCAATTCCGATTTGTTGGTCTTGGTTTGGAACGTGTACATTTTCTAGTTCTTTAACAGCACGAAGATAAGCAACACCACCACCTGGGACAATACCTTCTTCAACAGCGGCACGTGTAGCATGTAAAGCATCTTCTACTCTTGCTTTCTTTTCTTTTAATTCAACTTCAGTAGAAGCACCAATTTTTAATACAGCAACACCGCCACTTAATTTAGCAAGGCGTTCTTGTAATTTTTCTTTATCGTAATCGGAAGTTGTTTTTTCAATTTGAACACGGATTTCATTAATTCTTCTTTTGATTGAGTCAGGAGAGCCATTACCTTCAACGATTGTAGAGTTATCTTTATCAATAATAACTTTAGAAGCAGTACCAAGATGTTCTAATCCAGCAGCATCAAGTTTATAGCCTTGTTCTTCTGTAATAACAGTTCCGCCGGTTAAAATAGCAATATCTTCGAGCATTGCTTTTCTGCGGTCGCCAAATCCAGGAGCTTTTACAGCAGCGATTTTTAATACACCACGTAATTTATTGAGAACTAATGTTGCAAGTGCTTCACCTTCAACGTCTTCAGCAATAATTAACAGCTGACGTCCAGTTTGTGAAACTTTTTCTAATAAACTTAAAATCTCTTTAATAATACTAATTTTTTTATCATAAATTAAGATAAAAGGATTTTCCATTACAACTTCCATATTATCGGCATCTGTAATGAAATAAGGGGATAAATAACCACGGTCAAATTGCATACCTTCAACAGTTTCAAGAGTTGTTTCCATAGTTTTGGATTCTTCGACTGTGATAACGCCATCTTTTCCTACTTTTTCCATTGCTTCGGCAATTAATTCACCGATAGTTAAATCATTATTAGCAGAAATTGTTCCAACTTGAGTAATTTCTTTTTTACCTTGAACTTCACGAGAAATTTTCTTCAATCCTTCTGTAATTTTAGTAACTGCAATATCAATTCCACGTTTTAAATCCATTGGGTTAGCACCAGCAGTAACATTTTTCAATCCTTCACGATAAATTGCCTGAGCTAATACAGTTGCTGTAGTAGTGCCATCACCTGCAACATCACTTGTTTTTGATGCAACTTCACGCACCATATTTGCACCTAAATTTTCAATAGGGTCTTCTAACTCTACTTCTTTTGCTACTGTTACACCATCTTTTGTAACTGTGGGTGCTCCAAATTTCTTATCAATTATTACATTACGACCTTTGGGTCCTAATGTAACTTTTACAGCATTTGCGAGTTGGTCAACTCCCGATTTTAAATGTGAGCGAGCTTCTGCATCAAACTCAATAATTTTTGCCATATCAATATCTCCAAATTTTATTTAAAAAACTGTTAATTTTGTTTAAATATATTTATTAATTATAATTTTTTTTGTTTTCTTTTATAATAATAATAAAACGAATTTATAGAATTAATATTTTTGTGAAAATAAATTTTGTCATAATTTCTTACGATATTCAACTTCATTTTATAAAATAATAATTTTTATCATTATTATTATTTATAATTTTTTTATTATTAATTAATTTTTTCTTATCTTTGTATTTTAATACCTTATGAAAATTATATAATTCATTTTAATTAAATAATGATAAACAACAATTTTTTTTATTAAAAAAAAGGTTTACAAATGCCATTATTAAAAATCCAAAAAGCGGCAAGAATCGCTTTAAAAGATTATATGGGTTTAGATGAAGGTGAAACATTACTTGTTTTATCTGATGAAAAACTGCGTGAAATCGGGCTTTCAATTTATGAAGCTGGTTTATTGATTGCTAAAGAAGCATTTTATGTGGAAATACGAGAACGAGATATTAGTGGTCAAGAGCCACCTGAGCAAATTGCAGAATTAATGAAATCTGTTGATGTTGTTTTGGCTGTTACTACTCAATCGCTTACACATACGAATGCTCGTATAGAAGCTTCTAAATTAGGGGTAAGAGTTGGTACTATGCCTAATATTACTTCTGACACGATGATAAGGTGTTTAAATCCTCTTGCATATAAAGTTGTTAATATTACCAGGCGAGTTTTTGATTCGTTTACGAATATCAAAACAATCAAAGTTACAAGCAAACGTGGTACTGATATTACTTTTAGTGTTGAGGGAAGACAGCCTGTTCAAAGTACTGGAATTTTAAAGAACATTGGGGAAAGTGGTAATATTCCTTCTGGTGAGGTTTATATTGCTCCTATTGAAAATTCTGCAAATGGTGTAATAGCTTTTGACGCTTCTATTGCAGGTATTGGTATCCTTGGTAACCCTGTTTATGTAGAAATTCAAAATGGTCTTGTTACAAAAATTTCCGGAAAAGGCGGTGAATCTCGTTTACTTGGACGTTTAATTAATCGTTATGAAAATGCAAGTAAAATACTTGCTGAATTTGGAATTGGGACTAATCCTTTTGCAAAAATTAGTGGTGAAATTTTAGAAGATGAAAAAGTACTTGGCACTGTTCATTTTGCTTTTGGAAACAATGTTTCCTTTGGTGGTACTAATAATGTTCCTCTTCACATAGATGGACTTGTTACTAAACCAAATGTTTATTTTGATGATAAGAAAGTTTTGGAAGATGGCAAATTACTGATTATTCCAGAAAGCGAAATGCAAGATTAGGTCTTTTCCCATCTGAAATACTATGTATATGAAATAAGCTATCCTGCAAAGATAGCTTATTCTATTTATATTATTTATATATAAGAAAAACATTAAATCCTAAAAGATTATTTTAGGATGTTTCTCAATTAATATTGTATGCAATTCGTTTAAATAACTTTGGTAACAAAAAAATATAAAGGATTCGAGGCAAGAATGTTTGCATATTTAACTTTTGATTTAATTATTCTTATTATTGCATTGCTGTTTTCATTTAATAGGAAAATTAAGTGTTACGAGAACTTTTTTGCTTACTTATTTTCTGTGGCGATTGTAAGCACATCTTATTTAATATGGGAAATTTTGTCTGTAAATCGTGGTGATTTGTCATTTTCTGCAGCTCAAACAACCAAATTTTACATTTTTAAATTGCCAATTGAAGAATTACTATTTTTCCTTATTATGCCTTATTTGGTAATTTTAATTTATGAAGCAACCAATTCTTACAGGCAAGAAAAAACAATTAATTTCACGAAAAACCACAGTTTCTTAGTTGCTATTGCTGTTTTCCTACTTGCTTTTATTTTTGTAAAACATAATTTTATTTTTGTAAATCTTTTACTTGTTTCATTAGTTTTTTATTTAAATACAATTTTTAAATATCAAATACTAAATAAATCAAATATCTGGGTTACAAGTTCTATTATTTTTATACCATTGATTATATTCTTTTATTTAAAAGTTTCATCGCAGATGATTTTTATTAGTCCGATGACAGTGATAGGATTGAAATTCATTAAAATACCTATTGAGTATTTCTTTTATTCATTTTCAATGGTTAGCTTGTGGATAATTTTTTATGAAATTGGGAAAAATTTAGAACAAAAATAAAATTGTAAGACAAATATAAATGTTATAAAGTTAATTAGCTATTAAAAATGAATATAGAAAAATTTAAAGATTTAATTAAAAATGACCAAATAATTAATGGGATTATTATTATTACTTTTTTGGGTCTAACGGTTTTATATTTTTTTAAAATAAAAACAAGCGTAGAATATTTAATATTATTATGGACTGCTTTACTATTTTTGATAAGTATAGTATTTTTTAATAACTATATATATTTACAAACGAGCAAAAAAGTCTTCATATATACTTTTAGTATTACTTTTCTACTGATTTTCTTCATAGAAGCAATAGGAATAAAAGCAGGTATGATATTTAGTCCTAATATACTGAGATTTGAAATAATTGCTATGTTAATTATTTCTTTAAATTGGTCTTTGATTATATTCGGTGCTTATTATTTATCTCAAAAGATTATACGTCAAAAATGGATAAAAATAATACTTTCTGCTATTATAATTACTTTCTTTGATTTTGTCTTTGAACCTGTTGCGAGTAAATTGCATTTTGGACATTGGTATAATCAAAGTGGGATTATCTTGAATAATATTCCACTACAAATTTATATTGCTTGGTTTGTAATAGGGATAGTTATAAGTTCAATTTTAAATAGACAAAAAATAACTTTAAATTCTGGAACAATACTTTACTATTTGTTTAGCCAATTGTTTTTCTATCAAATTATACAAATTTCTTTATTTAAATAAAGAAATTTATCTTAAAATTATAATTTTTTGTACAAAAACACTCGTAGCAGTTTTAATTTCAATTAAATATACACCACTTTGTAAGTTACTAATATCTAATTGTGTCTTATATTCACCTTGTCGCACGTTAGTAAAGGTTTGGCTTTTCATAATCTCGCCAGTTGTTGAAATAATATTAATTGAAACATTGCCATCAGCAATTGTTTGAAATTTAATATCTACTTGGTCATTGGTATTATGTATAATTGGAATTTGACTTGTTTGGTCGAAATATATTGTTCTATTTTCTAATTCACATTGTTTTGGGACATTAATTATTGTTGAATCGTTTTCTACGCTTATTTTTGATTTTGTAACAAAAATAACGCTATCAAGAGTAATTTTTCCTTTTTCTGAATTTGATTGTAAAAGCAAAACTTGTAAATTTAAATTTAACCAATTATTATTATTTGGAGGGGTGTTTCCTTTTAAATCATATATTAGTATGGAATTATTGATATTATTCTCAGATAAAACGACCGAACTATTGTTTATCCAACTATTTTGATTTAATGGAGTTGCATTCTTGGGATAAAGCAAAACCCCATCATAGCTAAAATAGTAAGCAATTTCTCCAATATTCGCATCTGCTAAATTAAAATTAGGAGTGAATGTAATAGGTACATTAACGGTTTGACCGATTTTTCCTGTTATTTCTTGCGGCATATCAGTTTGAATTTTTCCAATCAAAACATTATTAGCAGTAGCGGCAGATAATTTAATGCTAAATACTTCATCGCATGGTTCAATAAGCAAATTTAATGTTCCACTTGAAAATGTATCAGGATTATCTGATTTAAAATTAATAGTTATCTGCTGAGTTTCATTTGGTTTTAAAGTAATTGGTGAAATCAAATCAGAAGAGATTTGGAATTCATTTGATGAAGATGAAATATTAACAGAAATCTCAAAAGGTGCAGTATTGGTAATTGTAACAGTTCTTGAATTAAGAACCGATTGTTGAACAAATCCAAAATCTAACAAACTATCGGGATTCATAGTAATATTTGGTACAACACCTTGTGCAGAAATATTATACACTAGAACGTAATCGCAAGGGTCAAAAGTTAAAGTAATTTTTCCTTGCATTTGTCCAGGTTGTGTGCCTTGATATTTAAAAGTAATGTTTTGGGTAGAATTAATTATGTCTCCTGGATTTAAATCCAAAGCAAAAGGACCTTGTATTTGAATATCTTTAACTTTTACTGCACCACCAGAAACATTTATTGTTGCTTTTTGGATTGATTCGTGGTTTGAATTAGAACAAGCTGGAACAACCCCAAAATCAATGTTTGAATTATTTGTTGTTATGCTAATATTACTTTTTGTAGCTGAAATTGAAATTTGGTCTTGAGTGGTACAAGGTTCGTACTCCAAAACATCATTTAGATTAATATTCTGGTTAGAAATAACTCTGACTGTAATTGTCTTCTTTTCTTGTGGATTAAAAGAAATCGGAAGAGGTTCTAAAATAGACACTTGCGAACTATTAACAAAGTTCTTTGTTATTGAAATTGGTATTTTTGTGTTATTAGTAATATCTAAAGTTTGGTATGCTGTATCAGAACAAGTAGCAATTGAGCAAGCAAGAGTCGGCGAAAAATCTAATTTAGGTCTTACTATTTCTAATGTCCAAGGAATTAATATAGTATCTTGTTTTGGATTTTTTTCTAAACTTTCATAAGGTATAGAAAGTATTCCGCTGTAAATTCCTTCATTTGTTTGAGTGATATTTATATTAAATTGCAAAGTAGCATTAGTATCTAATGTTTTTGGGAAAAGCGAGTTATCAAAAGAAACTTGAGTATCCACAATCGGAGAATGGAGAATCAAAGGGAGTGTTCCTACTGATTTCACCGTAATTTGTTCGGAAATACCACTAATAGCATTACAAGTAGTTATAGTTCCGAAATCTAATGTATCAGGTATAGACAATAATTGTGCAGTACCGGGAACTTTTTTTACTCCTTGTAAATTCAGACGATAAGTTTGAGAACAAATAATATTTAAATATAATTTTGAAATATCTGTTCCCGGTGTAGTTCTCGTATATCTGATTTGAATAGATTGAGAGCCGTTTTTAGGAATTATTATTGGGAAAGTAGTATTTTCAAAAGTAAAAGCCTTCGGAATTTGGAAATTGCTTTCTAACAAAGTAACATCAGCATTTGATAAGTTTTGAATCGTAATTGTTTGGACAGGGGAGTCATCAGCATCAAAGACCGCTGTAGATGGGTTGAAAACTAAATTTAAATTAAAATAATCAATAAAGACTTTTGGAGTAGTGTCTGCACAAATTCCATTTTTAACAACGCCGAAATAAGAGCCTTTTTGAACAGCAATTGTTTCAACTTTATTCAATTCTTCATTTTTCAATTTTCCATCAAAATACCATTCCCGGGTATTTGCTCCTTCTAAATGCAATCTTGGATAGTCAAAAGAAGGGTCGGCATCTTTACATACGAAAATTGTTGTATCTTTTGTGACTGGTATATATTGTTGATTAGAAATAATATATAGAAATGCTTGCGGGGAAGGTAAAATTTGAATATCAACTATATCAGATTGAACTTGACATAAAGAAGTTAAATTTGTGGCTGTAACATAATATTGTCCAGAAGCATTCACTTTTAATTTACTACCTGTTGCGTTGGGAATTGCTAATCCATCTTTATACCATTGGAAAGTAATATCAGATGTATAATTTCCGTTGACTTGGATAAAAACATCTTCACCTTCGCAAAATGTATTTCTATTGTCAAGAGTAGAAATAATAGGTTTATCTGGACTTAATTTTGTAACTGTTGGTGTTTCAGCAAAGTTATTTTCATTGTAGCTACGACCACGAGCATTTTCTGGCTGAAAATCTTTCTTTTGGTTATCAGCATTATATCTAAAAGCATAAACTCTATAAAAATAGTCTTGTCCGCATTCTGCATTAGAGAAATCATCATCTGTAAATTCTTTTTGATTTAAATTGTAAACTGTTCCAACAACAGATCCTGAACCAATAAAATCACCAGTATTGTAAATTTTTCCATCAATAGGAGGTGTTGCTAAATTTCTTTGATTGTTTGGTATTCGGATAATAATATAGCCTTCGTCAGAATTCATAGTTGGAGCGGCTGGATTCCACGTAATTTTTACTTTGTTTGCAATAACAGAGGCGGAGGTATTGACGCTTGAATTTATCCAGTCGGGCTGTCTTAATGAACGCCAAAACAAATGGTTTGTATTTGTTGAACCAACGTTAGCATTCGGGAAACCTTTTGAATAAGAATTATTTGCAACTGTATATTGTTTTGAAGCATCGAACCCCATTTCATAATCACTTATTGAAGCACCTGGATAAACACGTAAACTATTACCGTTTGAAAGCGAGCCATTGTACATTATTTTTGCTCCATTGATACTCATAAAGTCATTATATGGCTTTGAACCAACGCTGGCAGTATGTCCTAATGTATGCACATTATTTCCTGAAGCATCTAAAAGCTGGACCATATCATTAGTTTGGTTAATACTTAATGAGCCGTCAGCATCCCAAGTTGGAGATGTATTGAAGTAATTAGGATCGTTTGCGGCGACTTCAATATAACCATCAGAAGGGTCAACATCTAATACGGTTCCTGTGGAACGGTGCATAATGACTATAATTGTGCCTTTTTGAAGATTTGACCATAAAGGTATTGATTTAAACACTGCGGCAGGTCGCCAAGAATTTGTATCAGAATTATCTCTAATAGAATAATTTGATAAATTTACATTGTTTTCTAATATTAAAATTTCTGTCCATTCTCCATCAGGAGTACCTGATTGATTCATATATTCACTAATAACGGCAACTTGTGAATATGTAGAATAAAAACAAAATAAGATAATTATATTAAGTAAAATAAATTTTTTCATATATTTTGAATTTTAATTTCATTTTTGTTATCTTTAAAAAAGCAAATTTAATTATTTTAAATTAACAGTAACAAAATTATAATTAAAAGCCGTAACCAATTGATAAAGATAAAACTAATCCACCAAAATCGGTCATTGGAAGTCCTTGAATACTTTCTAATCCTCTTCCACCAAAAGGTATATAATAATATTTAATACTGAAACTTGCGACAGAACTACCAAATGAACGAAAATCTGCACCAATTGCTACATCACCACCAAATCTAACATAAGTTGTAGCATAGTTCCATGCTTCGAACCACCCTTTTTGGTAAGGATTGGAAAATATTAATGATGGACCTACTCCTAAAGAAATAAAAGGTTTAAATGAACCTGCTAACGCATTTGCAAATAAAATATGGGAATATCCAAAAGTTATTGGCACTAAAAATAATCTATTAATTTTATTAGGTACTATCCATTGACCTGTATTATAATCCCAATATTCAAATTCATCTGTATTTCTTGCTCCTGAAATATAAAAACTACCAAATATAATATTGTTATTATCAATGAAATTATTGTAAAAGAAACCCAAGCCTAAGCCAGAATTAGAAAAGGCAACATCTAATCCTAACGATTGATTTATGATATTTTCTGATGGATTATATAATTTTACTGGTGCCGATGGCTTAAATATATAAGTTGAATCTACTTTACGAACTCTGTCTTTATCGTCTTGTCCATAAAGTGAAATTGATACAAGTCCAAATAAAATTATATATAGAAGAATATTTTTTATCTTATATTGAATTTGCATTTTTGCACGCTTAAATTTAATTATTTAGACACTTTTCAAGACGAAATAGTTACAAAAAAACTTTTTTTATTGCAAAGTTATTAGTCATTGTTTAATTGTACTATATTTGGATTTTCTATTGAGAAACCAAGTAAAAATTCTGCAATTTTTTTGAAATTTGGGGATAAATCCGTAATAAAAAATTCAACTTGCGGAACAGCAGAAAAATCAATTGTATCGTTATTTAAAATATGTTTTTCAGCAAGAATTCTTAATACTTGGATAGAGGATTGTTCGCCGGTATCAATTAAATTTACATTTGGTAATAAATCTTGAATAATTTTTGACAAAGCTGGGTAATGAGTGCAACCAAGAATCAAAGTGTCAATATTTTTTTCAGAAAATTCTACTAAATAATTTGATGCAATTAATTTAGTTGCTTCATTGTCAAGAAATAGTTCTTCAACGAGAGGTACAAACAATGGACAAGGTTTTGAATAAATTTTTAGTTTTTTTGTATCTGCAATTTGTTTTAATTGTTGTTCGTAACTTTGACTATCAATTGTCGCTCTTGTACCTATAACAGCGATGTTTTTTGTTCGTGAAGTGCGATAAGCGGCAATAGCCGAAAAATCAAGCATTCCTACAACGGGAATATCTCCTGCAAGTTTTCTGACATTTTCTAATGCTAACGAAGAAACTGTATTGCAAGCAATAACAATCATTTTAACATTTTTTGAAAGTAAAAATTTTGTTGCTTCTTCGGCATAACGTTTTACTGTTTCTTGTGATTTATTTCCGTAAGGTACTCGGGCAGTATCTCCGAGATAAAGAAATTTTTCATTTGGTAAAAATCTAATAAGCTGTTTTAAAACAGTTAAACCTCCTACCCCTGAATCAAAGACCCCGATTAATGAATTTATGTCCATATTTCATTTTAATATTTCAAAGTTAATGTTTTGAAGATTATTTCCTTGTTGCAAAAGCATAATGTAACTGCCTGTTGGCAAACTTAAACTCTCGAAGGAAATAACGTTATCTCCAATATTTAAGTTACTAATATTTTCAACTAATAACGATTGACCGAGTGTATTAATTATTTCAATTTTTAATGTTTCGTTTACTTTTGAATTAAATAATAAAGAAAAGTGGTTGTTCCTTACAGGATTAGGAAAAATTTTAGAAGAAACAGCTAAATTACTGGAATTCGTTGGGATATTACTGGTAATATTATTTGATTGGTAAAGACCACCATCTAACAATGCTGCGTAAACTTGGATACCACTTTTACTCGATGGTAAATTTGGTATTGCTATATTTCGTACATCAAAATTTTGAGGAAGACCATCTGAAATAATATCAAACCATTGTCCGGAAATACCTGAAATACCAACACCTAATTCGCCACAAGCAGAAGCTATAAAATTAGATTCGGTAGGATGTTCTTGAATATCAAATACACGAAAACCTTTTGCCGAAAGTAATGTCCAAGTTTTTCCTGTATCGTTACTGAAATAAATTCCTTTTCCAATTATGACTTTATTAAATGTAACTGTGTCAGCACCACAATACACAAAAGCAGGATTTGTTGTAGAAGGTTGTACGCATAAAATCCTTAATCCTTCTAATCCTGATACATCTTTAGTCCAAGTATTGCCTCCATCAGTACTCCTTGCTATTCTTCCGTAATTTGAATTATCCGATGCAATGAAAATATCTCCTGTTTTTTGTGAAATTTTCAAATCGTTAATTGTAGATAAAAGATTTGAAAAATTAGTTGTTGCGAAACTATCATCAGAAATAGTCAAACCTTCGGAAGTGTTTATAGACGTTACAAAGTATCTTTCTTTCCCTTTATAAGAACCTATTATTAATTTTTGCATAAGTTTAGTATCTTCTATGAGAGGTGTTAAATCCCAATTTGAATAACTGCCTTGTGAACGAAGTATAGACGAGCGATTTAATTGCATTGTTACAGCATAATAATCCGATTCTGCTGATTTTGTTACATCAAAGCAAGTATATCCGCTTAAATATGGTCCCTGATAATTTTTCCCAAAATCAGAACTTGTATAAAAGCCAGAGCCAAAATATGGTATGAACGGTGAACTATTCCAAATATCAATATACAAAGAATCGCCTAAAACAACCATTAAATTATCTTGTAAAAATTTGACCTTATGCACTTGTTCAAAGGGTGTTTCTACTTTCTGAAAGATTTGGGCAGTTGAAAAATAAGTTACTAAAATTAATCCTGTAAATAGTAAAGTAAATCTTTTCATTGTTCTTACCTTTTTTAACTTTTCAAAAATACGCATTGAAAGTAAATTAATTTTGTTTTTGGAAATATTTATTTTGATATTTTCGTTTAATTATCAAATTAAACTTAATCTAATAAGTAAGTAATTAATTATACATTATACTATGTTTTTGATTTTAAACACGTTTCACAATCCTTATTTCAATATTGCATTGGAAGAGTATTTCTTTTCCAAATTTCAAGAACCAGTTACTATTTTTTATAGGAATTCGCCATCGGTAATTTTGGGTAAACATCAAATTGCTCTGAAAGAAATTAATTCACGATATGTAGCAAATAATAAAATACCTGTAATCAGAAGAATATCGGGTGGGGGAGCGGTTTATCATGATTTAGGAAATATAAATTTCACTTTTATTAAAAACGGCGAAAGTGAGAAATTATCAGATTTTCCTAAATTTACTGAACCTATTATCAAGTTATTGAATGATTTAGGTATTTCCGCTAAATTAGCCAATAAAAGTGATATTGTGGTTAATGATGTTAAAATTTCAGGGAATGCCGAACATACTTTCAAAAATCGTATTCTTCACCATGGAACAATCTTATTCTCGAGTGATTTGCAAAATCTTTCAAATTCGTTAAAGCAAGATGAGAACAAATTTGTTGATAATTCTGTGAAGTCAAGAAGAGCAAATGTTATGAATTTAATTTCATTTGTAGAACAGCATCAAAGCAATTTAATTTCTAATTCAAATTTTTCAAAAGTTCTATGGGATGTTGAAGAATTTTTGACTATGCTTTATATGAATTTTTTAATTTATTCCAGTGATATACAACAGTATGTGTTAAACAAAATTGATATTAAAAACATTAATCAATTAGTTGATGAAAAGTATAAAACTTTTGAATGGAATTATGGTTATTTAGGAAATTATCAATTTCAAAATGTTGTATTGAAAGATGATTTGCGACTGCAAGTATATTTAAATGCAGAAAATGCCATTATTAAAGAAATTGAAATTGAAAGTAATGATGAGAATTTATTTGGAATATCAAAATTTATAGTTGGCAAAAAACATCTTTGGCAAGAAATTAAAGAAGAATTAATAACTTTAGAGAAACAAGCAAAAATAAATAAATTGCAACTTGGAGTATTAATGGATTTATTGTTCTAAATCACAATTTAATTATTTGGAATCAGGCATTAGATTGTTGATAATTTTCTTGACGATTACATTAATTTTATTAATTTGGTTGGGTATCTAAAATAATGTTCTAATGAACATTGCAGTTTTTGTTAAAAATGGAGAAATTAAGGTTACTTTCACAAAAAAAATGAAACATTTGCTCAAATAGAAGAAAAAGTATCGAAAATGTTTATCCAAACAAATAATAGAATTACTTAATTTTATCTAAAATAATATTTAGAATAATTTGAAAAATTTCTTCTTTTGATTGAGATGCATCTATAAAAACAAAACGTTCAGGATATTTTACGCAAAGTTCAAGAAATCCATCAGTAACATTTTTGAAGAATTCAAGCCCCGATTGTTCCATTCTATCTAAATCTTTGTGCTTACGTCTTGAGATTCCAATTTCGGGGGATAGGTGTAAATAAAAAGTAATATCAGGTAGCAAGTTTTGTGTAGCTAATTGGTTGCATTTTTCAATGCTTTGTATATCTAATCCACGACCATAACCTTGATAAGCGGTGGAAGAGTCAAAAAATCTATCGGAAAGCACGAGTTTATTTTGTTTTAAAGCAGGTAAAATGACTTTTTCGGTTAAATCTGCTCTTGCCGCTTCAAAAAGCATCAGTTCAGTAATTCCATTCATTTCATTTTTTGATGCAAGTAAAATATTACGGATTTGCTCGGCTATGTCAGTGCCACCAGGTTCACGTATTGAAATAAATTCAATCCTATTTTCCAATAAATATTCTGATAGCAATTCAATTTGAGTGGATTTTCCACTACCGTCAATACCTTCAAATGTTATAAACATCTTTCTCCTGAAATTAATACAACAAATTCACCTTTTAGATTTTCTTTTTTATTGACCAAATCATAAACTTCTTTAATAGTTCCACGTATCGTTTCTTCAAATTTTTTTGAAATTTCCCTTGAGATAGAAATTTTTTGATTCTCCGTAAAAATTTCTTTAAGTTCGAGGACTAGTTTTTTAATTCTAAATGGAGATTCGTATAAAATTATAGTACTATCTAAATCTTTGAGATTTTCCAAGAACTTTTTTCTGTTTTTCTTCTGTGGTGGGAAGCCGAGAAAAGTAAAAGAATGTACAGGGAAGCCACTAAAGATTAATGCAGGTAAAACAGCATTAGCGCCGGGCAATACTTCAAAATATAAATTATTTTCAATCATTAGTTGAACGATTTTGTATCCTGGGTCAGAAATTAAAGGTGTTCCTGCATCACTAACAAGTGCAACTTTTTTCCCTTCTTTAATTAATTTTATAATATATTGAGATTTTTCAGTTTCATTAAAATTATGATAACTAAAAAGTTTAGGAACCGGTATACTATAAAATTTAAGTAATTTATCGGTCGAACGAGTATCTTCGCAAGCAATATAATCAACAGAACGTAATATATTTAAAGAACGCAGAGTTATATCTTGCAGATTCCCGATTGGAGTAGGGACAATGTATAAACCTACTTCTAAATCTGAGGGTTGCAAAAATTTATTTATAAAATCATTTTTTGTTTGTTCATCATTCATTGTCTTTTGAACGTAATTGCTTAAAAAAAGTTTTTAATAATAGGCTACTTTCATTTTCTAAGACCCCTGATAAAATTTCAACTCTATGGTTCAATTTCGGATTTTGCACGATATTTAATACTGAGCTACAAGCGCCAGATTTAGGATCAGGAGCGGCAAAGACTAAACTTTTAATTCTTGCTAATACAATTGCACCAGCACACATTGAGCAAGGTTCTAATGTTACATATAAAGTTGTATCAAGAAGATGTTTGTATCCAATGATTTTTATAGCTTCTTGAATAGTAAGCAATTCAGCATGTGCTGTTGAATTAGAAAGTTCTTCCACCCGGTTATGATTTTTACTTATAACATTATCATTTAGAACAATAACTGCGCCAATTGGTATTTCTCCTTTTTGTTCTGCTTTTTTTGCTTCATTTAAAGCAATTTGCATAAAATATTTATGTCGTTCTTCCATTATATCTTTATTACTTCTTTAAAGAAAATGTTTGTCCTTTCCAAACAACTTTTTTATTAAATATTAAAAATGGTAGAACTAACTCAAATAGCATAAAGAAGAGCAATGCAATTGGTGAAATTAAAATGAGTTTTCCTTGTCTAAAATTAATTAGAGACGGGAAAACAATTGTAAAATCGGCAATATTTCTTAACACAATAAAAGCAATTGCAACCAAAGGTATGTTGTAAGCCAAACTTAAAGTAAAACCTAACCAAATTGAAATTGTAGAAATAACAAATAAAACAGCAATCCAACCAAGTGCTAACCCACCAATTGCCCATCGCCTATGCTGACTTACATAATCAGAAAATGTATCAACAGGCAAAGTAGTAACGCTACTATTTGTATTTGAGTTATAAACTGCGGTATAGCCTGCTTTATGAATTGCCCGAAGAAGAGCAAAATCTTCTGTAACAGAAAATTTAATAAAACGGTAACCGCCAACTTTTTGATACACTTCTTTGCTTACTGCTAAGTTATTACCATAACAGCCAACAGGCATATTTACTCCTATTCCTCCACTTGCCATTGTATGTAAATATAACCATTCTAATGCTTGAACTTTATCAAATAATCTTTTGGTTTTCATCAAAGTAAAAGAAAGAACTATGCCGACTTTGTGATTATTGAAAATTGATGAAACTGAATCAATCCAATTTGGATGAACAATACAATCTGCATCAGTCATTAATATAATATCACCTTTGGCAATGGAAATTCCAGCATCAATAGCACCGGCTTTGCCTTTTAAATTTGTATCTGGGTTATTGTTGGTTAAATGCAAAACCTTTAAATTTGTAACTGTTTTAAGAAGATTATCTAATATTTTTTGTGTAGAATCGCTTGAACGGTCGTTTATTACAATAATTTCATAATTTTCTCTTGGGTAATTTGATTTTGCAATAGAAAGAATTGCATTTTCAATATTTTTTTCTTCATCTTTTGCGGCAATAATTACTGATACAAAGCCTTTGTATTTCTGATTTTTTGCAATATATTTTTTATTGACTTTCCATTCTTTAATTGCACCAATAAAGAAAATAGAAAATCTAAATAAAAAGATTAAAGCCAGAAGTAATAAAATTGAGAATAAGTTCATTTAAAAACTCACTAAAGAAGTATTTAAAGCACTAATAAATTCATCAATATCATTTTTAGAAATAATTAAAGGAGGCACGATACGCAAAACATTGGTGTGTGTTGCATTGGAAATGACTTTATTTTGCAACAAAACTTCTACCAATTTTTTTGCTTCAAAAGAAAGAACTAACCCTTGCATAAAACCTAATCCCCGTATTTCCAGAATAAGTTTAGGGAATTTATTTTTTAAATCGTGGAGTTTCTTTGTTAAATAACTTCCATTTTCTTGTATGTCGTTGAGTAATCCACCACTAATTTCATCTAATACTACACTGCCGGCAGCACAAGAAAGAGCATTTCCACCGAAAGTAGTCCCATGTTGGGACTTCTCCCATACATTTGCCAGATGAGATTGTGCCAATATAGCTCCAAGTGGCAATCCACCGCCAAGTCCTTTGGATAAGGTTACAATATCAGGAGTAATACCAAAATGTTCAAAAGAAAAAAATTTACCTGTACGTCCCATTCCCGCTTGAATTTCATCGGCAACAATTAAAAAATTATTTTGTTTTCTAAGTTCAATTAATAGATTTATAAAATCTTGCGAAACAGATGAAATTCCGCCTTCACCTTGTATAAATTCAATGAAAACAGCTGCAACATCTAAATTTATATTTTCCATCAGAGATTCTATTGAATTATATGGGATGATTTTAATATTTTCTAAAAATGGTCCCATTCCATTTTTATATATAGGGTTATCCATTAAAGATAAAGCTCCATAAGTTCTTCCATGAAACCCATTTGAGAAGGCAAGAATTTCTTTTTTATTATTTAAACTTCCCCATTTACGGGAGAGTTTCAATGCTCCTTCTATACTTTCAGTCCCTGAATTTGTTAAAAATATCTTTGGGAACTTTGTTATAGAATATAATTTTTCTGCAAATTCAATTTGTGCATCTTGATAGAAGTAATTTGACAAGTGTAAATATCTTTGTGCTTGTGTATTAATTGCTTGAAGAATTTTTGGGTGAGAATGACCTAATACATTAACTGCAATTCCACCTAAAAAATCTAAATAAGTGTTACCGTCTTTATCAGTTATTCTGCAGCCTTTTGCATTTTCAATTACGATTGGTAAACGACTATAAGTTTGTAAAAAACGCTCATTTTCAATTTGAATTAATTCATTTCTTGTGTCCATATTGTTATTTCTCTTTTTATTAATTTTGATATAATCAAATAAGTAATAGTTTGTACAAAACATCAAATTTTTAATTTATTGTTTTTGCAATTGCAGTTTTTGCTATTTTCATTTTTCTTATTTTACAAAATTATTAATTTTAATAAGAAATATTAATAAAAACGTTTTTTAATATAAATTTCTGTATTTAAATTTAAATTTATTATTTTTGTAAAATAGATTAATTATGAATGAATAAATAATTATTAAATTTAATTTGAAATAGCAAATATTAAAAGAATTTATTAATAAAAAAAGAGGTTAAAGATGAACCAAGTTGAAGTAGGTATAATTATGGGGAGTGATTCGGATTATCCAATAATGGAATCTGCTGTAAATGTATGTAGAGAATTTTCAGTGTCTTACGAAGTGAAAGTTATATCAGCGCATAGAACACCAGAAGACCTTGCGGATTACGCCAAAACAGCAACTGAGAGGGGATTAAAGGTAATCATAGCAGGAGCAGGAGGTGCAGCGCATCTACCTGGTGTTACTGCGGCGTTTACTGTTTTACCTGTCATTGGAGTTCCAATTCATACTAAAACATTGAATGGTATAGATTCTCTTTATTCTATTGTGCAAATGCCACCGGGTGTTCCTGTTGCAACTGTTTCTATTAACGGTGCTAAAAATGCAGCTTTACTTGCAATGCAAATTCTTGCTACAAGTGATAAAACAATTTATAATAAATTAATTAGCTTTAAAGAAAAAATTGCTGATGAATCTCGTTCTAAAAATCAAAAAGATGAGTTTGGGATTTTTCTTTAGCGATTGTTGTGGTTTTTGAAACAAAAAATTCATTATTTAACAATTAAATCATACTCCGATGCGCCTGAAATTTTAAATTTATAAATTTGACCTATTTCCAAATTCTTTTTATAAATAATTACGGAATTATCAATTTCAGGTGCATCAAAAGTAGTACGACCGATAAATTTATTCCCCTGCTTTGAATCTATAATTATTTCTAATTCTTGATTGACCATCTGTTTGTTTTTCTTTTTAGAAATTTCTTGTTGGGCAAGCATTATTTGATTTAATCTATCCTTTTTGATTTCAGATGGAATTGGGTCTCCGTAAGCAAAAGCGGGCGTTCCTTTTTCTGCTGAATATTCAAATACTCCCAACCTTTCAAATTGAAATTCTGTAACAAACTCAAGTAACTCTCGGAAATTTTCCTCAGTTTCATTAGGGAAGCCAACAATTAAAGTGGTCCTTATAGCAATTTGAGGAACTTTTTCACGAATTTTATAGAGCAATTTTAATGTTTGTTGTTTGGTCATTCCACGCCCCATAAATTTTAAAACATTGCTGGATATATGCTGAATTGGTAAGTCAATATATTTTGCAATGTTATCTTTTTTTGCGATTAAATCCAATAATTCTAATGGAAAATTTCTCGGGAAAGCATACATTAAACGTAACCAATGCAAACCATCAAGTTCGGATATTTGTTCCATTAATTTGGGCAACACTTGCTTATTGGCAAAATCTATTCCATAAGATGTTGTATCTTGTGCAATCAAGATAATTTCTTTTGTGCCGTTTTTGATTAGATTTTGTGCTTCGTCGATTAGACTTTGAGGTGTTTCGGATACAAAACCACCTTTAAAATACGGTATTGAGCAAAAAGCACATTTGTGTTCGCATCCATCTTGAATTTTTAAATAGGCATAATGTTTTGGAGTTAATAAATGCCTTTCACCTATAAGTTCAGTTTTACTTTTTGTAATATCATCTATAATAGACTTATGAAAATTAGTCCCATAAAAATTATCAATTAAAGGAAATCGATTTTTAAAATCTTTTTTGAATCTTTCGGAAAAACAGCCAACAACAAATAACTTTTTTAATTTCTCATCTTGTTTCATTTTTGAAGCAAGATTAATATAATTAGCATTTTCGTCAATTGCTTGTTGAATAAAACCACAAGTATTAATTATAAGAATATCAGTGTTATTTGGATTGTCAGTTACTGGAAAACCCTTAGCCTCAAAATAACCAAGCAATTTTTCACTATCAACAATATTTTTTACACAGCCAAGTGTAAGAACGCAAATTTTATCTTTTTGCAACATAAGAAATGAAAATTATAATAAATAAATTAATTCTGAATTTCTTTTTCTATTTCCAAAACTTTATCTAAATATTTCCCATTTGGAAAAGTAGTTTTAAATATAGGAATTAATGCTTTGACCTGTTCAAACTTTTTGATTTCATACAATGTTTCTATTTTTCCATAGAAGGCAGGTTCGTAAAATTTAGTATCGTTGTACTTGCTAATAACTTCATTGTAATAGATAACGGAAGATAGGGGACTATCAAGTTTACGATAAAGTTCGGCAGTAAAATAATCACGATTAGCAAGTTTTTCTCGTAAAGTCATAATTTTTTGCGAAGCTTCATTGGATAATGAGTCGCTGGGATAAAGTGCTTGAAAATCACGGAATGCTTTTATTGCTTCATTGGTATAGTGTTGATCTCTTTCAAATTCAGGGGAAAGCATAAAATAACATAGTGCAGATTTATACATTGCAATTTTTGAATAATCTGAGGCACTGTAATTTCTGAGTAATTTATTATAATTAAAAGCGGCAAGAATATATTCTTCATTAACAAAATTAATTTCAGCCATATAATATTGGGCATCGTCAGCATATTTGCTTGCGGGATATTGAATTAAAAGCAAATCAAACATCGATGTTGCTTCTTTATATTCCTTTTCTTGAAATAATCTTAATCCATTTAAATATATTTCTTCGTCGCTATTATATGTTGCTTTTGAACTTGTTGATTTGCATCCCCAAAATGATAATGAAGTTAAAATTATTATGCTTGTGTATATTAGTATTCTTTTCAATTGCAAAATCTTTAAATTATTAAACTGCAAAATTAATTAATTAAAAGAAGTATTAACTTAAATTTTATTAATTATAGCAAGAAAAAATATTGTTTTACTTATTAATCTTTTATTTTGGTTATTTTTTTGTATAAATAAAAAAGAGCAACTAATGTAAAAAGTAATACAAATAGTCCGCTCCAAAGAAAAACTTGGAATTTGGAAATTGCAAAAGCGACTAAAAACAAAATTGCTCCAATTCCATTAAAAATTCCCAGTATAGCAATTGATTTGATATATTTAGTTCTTGTTTGGTTATCCATTTTTTACTCCTGAAATGTTAAATTATTCCACCAAGAAAGTTGCAATTCTGGGAATATTGCATCTCTTTCTTCTATTTCATATAAGTATAAGGCATCTTCTTCTGTAATAATATTTTCAGCAATGTGTTTTTCTGCAATATCACATAATCGGTTAAAATCAGAGTGATGGAAATAAAATCGCTGTTCTGCATAATCTTTTGCCGATTTCGTATGAATTAAAAATTGCCAATCAGAAGAATGTAAGAGCATAAGTTCTCTTAGTGCCTGTGTTAAAATTCTGCTTGTTGTGATATTAATATTTTGTATATCAATTTTTTGTAATAAGTCATTAAATCTTTTTTCGTTATTGTAGATATATTCCCAAGTCCATTTATTTTCATCATTTATCCAAACATCGTGATTGTTATTTTCACCCCAAGAACCTTCGGGCAAAGAAATTACTTCTTGTGGATGTACAATATTCAATTGTTCAGATGCTTTAACCATTTTAACCCAAGGTGAGTGTGAAATACCACGAATTAATGAACGTAAAAATTCAGGTCCTTCAAACCACCAGTGTCCAAACAATTCTGTATCAAAAGGTGTTGTCAGTGTTGCAAACTTACCAGTTGTATTGTGGTAGTAATTTATTGTATTTTCCAAATTATGAATAAAATGGTGAGTTTGTAAATCTATTTTTTCCCAAATCCAATCAGGATGATAAAGTGATTTGTACATCATATCAATTTTCACATCGGTAACACGCCAATAACGAAGCATTGAATTTAAATGTTTTTTATGAAAATCCAAATAATCAGATTCTCCGGGATAACCAACTTTACCACTCCAAACAAGCATAGATAAATCTTTGTGTCGTGTAAAAATAGAAGCATAACCATTTTGGACTTGGTCCCCAGAAGAGACTAAAAAAACCCTTAATGGATTTTTACCAAAATTTCCAGGTGTATGTTGGAAATATGGAGAAAGGATACTATTGAAAAATTTTCTTTCAAAATCAAAAGCACCAATTGCTTTTGAGCTTTCAAGCAAGGTTTGGTCGGTTACAAAATAATCTAATTTATGATGATGTAAAAATTCCTCAAGTCCTAAACGAAAATGTGGTTTATTAAAAGGAGCAACGGGAATCAATGATTGCCAATTATAAGCAGGGCGATAAGCACATTCAGGTAACCAAATCCCTTTGGCTTCCCTATGAAAATGTTTCTTATAGTTTTCTTTAGCAACTTTAATTTGTAGATTTACACTTTTATCATAACCTAATAATGGCAAATAACCATGTGTTGCTCCACAAGTCATAATTTCAATTACATCTTTGTCTTGCAATTCACGAAGTGCTTGGACAATTGAACCATTATATTTTTGCAAAAAATCGTTTTTTCTATCTATATACCATTTTTCCCAAAATTCAGTAAGCCAAATATGATGTAAATCATAACCCCATTTTTTAAAATCTTGTCTATCTGCTCTTGCCGCTTCAATTTTTGAATCGCAATATAATAAAAATATCTTTTTAAAATCTGGATGTTCAAGTTGTTCTGCTAAAATTGGAGATATATCTAACGTTACATTTGCTTTAATTCCTTCTTCCAATAAATCGTTAAAAACATTCAATAAAGGAATATAACATTCTGCTACCGCCTCATTTAACCAATCAACCCCATGAGGTGCTACACCGTGATGTAGAACAAAAGGTAAATGAGTATGTAAGATTAATACAAAATTTCCGTTGTGCATTACAAATTTCACTTAAATAAAATGTAAAATTATAAATTAATTTTCAAATACAGAAGATTTTACAAATTAATTAAGAAATTTATTCTGAAAGTTGTATTGAAATTGAAAAATCATCATCAACTTGTACCTTAAATTTTACTCTTAAAACAAAAAAACACAAATTGTTATAAAAATCTATTCTTTGTGAAAATATTTTTATCCTTATAAAAATTAATCAAAATTATCAGATACCAAATTGATAGTTTAATAAAATTTTATGGCAGTTCACACTTAACCTTTTCTCTTTTGTTTGTCTGGACTAATTTAAAATCTTTTTGTCAAATTTATCTCGTTTGATACCTGAAAAAGTATTTGGTTCGATAATGTTATTTTTTAATATAATTTAAATTAAAATCATTATTTATTTAGTAATTTTGTATTTTATTAATAATTTATTTAAAAACAAAATAAGGGAAAAACAATGTTCAAAAAAATTATTGGTAGTGTATTCTTTCTTGCGATGCTAACATTAATGTGGTCTTGTTCGGAATCGCACCCGAAATCTTCATATTTACAAGAAAAAATTACAAAAGAGAATCTATACGATTTGGCAAACAAAATAAAACAAGAAAACAAGATGACAAAAGAAGATGCCGAATTATTTATCGGAGCAATTAATAGATTAGGTCTTCAATCTGATTCAATTGTTGGCAAAACAGTAGAACAACTAATTAAAGGACAAGATAATTTTATAAAATTGTCAAGTTATAATCTGATGATTTCTACTTTTGCAAAAGCTGAAATGTTGATGGAACATAAAATTAAATATCTTGGTCTTAAACCAATGGACACATTAGGTAAAAGTTATGATTATTTAGTATTTGAAATAAAAAATGAAAGTAATAAGAACATCACAGATATTACAGGTCAATTGCGGTTTTTCACAACTGCTAATCAAATTATAAAGGCATATCCGATAGAATTAAACAAAGTATTAGATGGTAATGTAATTAAACCAAATGAAACCAGAAGATTTGTTTATCCATTTTTCCATGATAAAGATAATCAAAGAGATGAACTTATTCGTAATGGTAAAGATTTACAAGTTCTATGGTTCCCTGTATCTATGACTTTTTCTGATAGTTCAAAAATATCATCAGAAGTAAAGTAAGAATAAAATAATAAAAATAATAAAAATTTAAAGTGCCATCTTGGGTGCTGATGAAGAGAAACTTCTATCATGCAATCAAAATGGCACTTTTTTTATAATTTTTTTATAAAGCACTTAATTTTTATTAATATTTTGAATTATTAAGGAAGCATTATCTTCAGGTTTATTGATTAATAAGTTTTCGTCAAGTATCAATTCATTTGGCGATTCTTCAAAAGTGAAAGAAAGGGCTGTTTTAGTATCATTTAATTGAGCGATTGCTTTAAATCCACTTTTAAGTTCACCACGGATAATTAATTCAGCAAGTTCATCTTCAACGTATTTTTGTAAAGCACGGCGTAAAGGTCTTGCTCCAAATTTTATATCGTATCCTTTATCCACCAAAAATTCTTTAGCGTCGGGTGTTAATTCAATTGACATTTGATTTGATTTTAATCGTTTCATCATTTCAGCAAGTTGAATATCAATTATTGTATAAATGCTTTCTCTTTCTAACTTTTTAAAGATAATAGTATCATCAATACGATTTAAAAATTCAGGATTGAAAAGTTGTTTTACTGATTCTTCAATGCCTGATTTCATATTATCAAAATCGCTTGTGGCAGTTTCGATATTAAAGCCGATTTTTCCACCAGATTTAATTTGACGGGTTCCGACATTTGAAGTCATAATAATAATTGTATTTTTGAAATCAACTTTACGACCTAACCCATCAGTTAAAATACCGTCATCAAAAACTTGCAAAAGAATATTAAAGACATCAGGATGAGCCTTTTCGATTTCATCTAACAAAACGATGCTATAAGGTTTTCTACGCACTTTTTCAGTTAATTGACCACCTTCTTCATATCCAACATAACCGGGAGGTGCTCCTACTAAACGGGAAACAGAGAATTTTTCCATATATTCGCTCATATCGATTCTCACCAGAGCGTCTTCGGTATCGAACATAACTCTTGCTAATGCTTTTGCTAATTCAGTTTTGCCGACCCCTGTTGGACCTAAAAACATAAAAGAGCCAATTGGACGCTTTGGGTCTTTTAACCCAGAGCGAGCCCTTCTAATTGATTTTGCAAGAGAAACAATTGCATCATCTTGACCTACGATATATTGACGCAGTTCATTTTCCAATTTTAATAATTTATTTTGTTCAGTTTGTTCTATTTTATTCATTGGGACGCCTGTCATCATAGAAACAACATCGGCTACATCGTTTTCAGTAACTGGGAAAGATTTGCGAGACAAAGCAAGTTCCCATTCTTGCAAAGCAAGTTCTAAATCAAGTTGGTATTTTTTTTCTAAATCACGTAATTGAGCGGCTTCTTCGAAGTTCTGTTGTCTAACGACGTCAGTTTTTTGTTTTTTTACTTCTGCGATCTTCTTTTCAAGGTTCATAATTTCAACTGGGACATCAATATTTGCCAAATGAACTCGTGAGCCTGCTTCATCAAGTACATCAATTGCTTTATCTGGGAACATTCTATCGGAAATATATCTTTCAGAATAACGAACGCAAGCTTCTAACGCTTCAGGAGAATATGCAACGTTATGGTGCGATTCATACATATCTTTTACATTCTTTAATATAGTTAGAGTTTCTTCGCTTGAAGGGGGTTCTACAAGAATTTTTTGAAATCTTCTTTCTAATGCACCATCTTTTTCAATAAATTGCCTGTATTCATCTAAAGTTGTTGCACCAATTACTTGAATTTCGCCACGTGCTAAGGCAGGTTTGAACATATTAGAAGCATCTAATGAACCCGAAGCTCCACCTGCACCAACTAACGTATGTAATTCGTCTATGAAAACTATTACGTGTTTTGCTTTTTCTAATTCGGTTAGAAGACTTTTCATTCTTTCTTCAAATTGTCCTCTATATTTTGTACCAGCTACCAAGGAAGCCAAATCAAGTTGAACTATTCTTTTATCAAATAATACACGAGATACTTTCTTTTCAATAATTCTTATTGCTAAACCTTCTACGATGGCTGTTTTTCCTACACCTGGTTCTCCAATCAATACAGGATTGTTTTTCTTTCTACGGGCTAATACTTGTGACAGCCTTTCTATTTCTTTTTCTCTGCCAACAATTGGGTCGAGTTTGTTTTCACTTGCCAATTTAGTCAAATCACGACCAAAATTATCTAACACAGGGGTTTTAATTCTTTCTGTCGAAGAACTTTGTTTTAGCGGTATTTTAGGAATATGCGTTTCATTCTCTTCTGGTTCATCAACTTCTTCACCTGATAATATCATATCTAAAGCTTTGCTTGCCTTGTCATATTGAATATTAAATTTGTTTAATACTCGTGAAGAAATATAATGTTCATCTCTTAATAAAGATAGAAGTAAATGTTCTGTACCAATTACTTTTGATTTATATATTTTTGCTTCAAATGAAGCTACATAAATTACTTTTTCGGCTTGTTTCGTTAAAGGTATGTTTGTCGTTGTAATTGCATGACCCGGACCTACTATGTTTTCTACTTCTTTAACTATGTCGTTTAAATCCACACCCAGTTTTTGCAATATTATAGATGCGATGTTATCACCAGAACGTATTATACCTAAAAGTAAATGCTCAGTTCCAACATAATCATGACCTAATCTTAAAGCTTCTTCTCTCGAATATTTTAAGACATCGTTTATTCTTTCGGAAAATTGTTCATCCATTGTTTTACCTAACTTTCTTTCTAAAGATATTAGACGTTGATATGAACTTATTAGTTTTTTAGAGTTTTCCACAATATTTATAGATATTGAAGAACTAATATAGACATTGAAGAACTAATTAATGATTTTTTTTACGTTATTTTAAAACTTTGCTTTAATTTTGTCTTGAAAACAAATTTGTAACATAAAAAAAGTATATAATGAAGATTTTCAGAAGATTATTTTTTGTTGAGCAAAAGAAAGATTTGTTTTATGCAGTAATTTCTGGGATTTTACTTGCACTTTCATTTCCACCTCTTCCTTTTAATTTTTTTGCTTTTGTTGGATTTGTTCCACTTTTATTTGTATTGTACAAGAAGGGAATATATCAAAACCGTTATTTCCTAATTTATATTACTTTTTTTATTTATCACATTGGGGCGAATTGGTGGATATCGAGTTGGAGCAAAGAGACAGACCCATATTTGTTAATTTCTGGATTAGCACTTGATTTTTTTCATCCTTTCTTTTTCTTTTTTCCTTTTTGGTTATTTTTTACGATAAGAAAGAGAGCTGGGGAAAATATGGCTTTATTTGCTTTTCCTTTTCTTTTTTCTTCTTTTGAGTGGTTGCACAGTTTAACTGATTTAAGTTATCCTTGGCTTACAATTGGTTACACACAGATGACAAACTTATACTGGATACAGTTTATTGATATATCTGGAATTTGGGGGAGTAGTTTCTTGATTCTATCAGCTAATTTATTTATTCTAAAAATGATTATTATTTATAACGATTCACAACCTATAAATTTTTTAGATTTAATTATAAAATCAAAACAAACTGCCATTTCTTTGTTATCTCTGGCATTAATTTTATTTTTACCTTATTTTTACACGATATTCATATTACCAAAATTTGATTACATCAAAAATTTGCAAAACAACAAACATATTACAATTGGACTTGTCCAACCAAATATCAATCCTTGGGGAAAGTGGAGTAACTCTGCAATTGACCAAATTCAACTACAATTTAAACTTTCAGATTCTTTGTTAAATTCAAATGGTGATGTTGATTTATTTCTTTGGAGTGAAACAGCAGTTCCATACACATATTTAGAACTAAATTCGTTGCAAAATCTTTCAATTCTTTCAAATTGGGTTAATCAAAGAAATGTCAATTTATTAACAGGTATTGCTGAATTTTATATTTATCCCAAGAACTCCGAACCATCGCAATGGGCAAAACAATTTCCTTTTGATAGCACTCAATTTTATGAGACTTATAATGCGTCTATTTTAATTGAGCATAATCAAACATATTCAAAATCGCAGAAACCACAAACGTATAGAAAAACAAGACTAACACCTTTTGCAGAAAATTTCCCATTAAGGACACTTTTTCCATTTGCGGCAAAATGGTTTATGTGGGGAGTGGGCATTTCAAATTGGAGTATTGGCGAAGGTGCAAAGAATTTCAAATTATCAATTGATTCCTCTACAATTCAAATTGGTAACATAATATGTATTGAATCAATTTACCCTAATTACGTTAGAACATTTACCGAAAAAGGGGCTAATATTTTGTCAATAATAACTAATGATGCTTGGTATGACCATACAGTTGGACCACGTCAACATTACTTAATTGCTTGTGCTCGTGCAATTGAAAATCGTAGATACATTGCTCGGGTTGGGAATAGTGGTATTTCTGGATTTATCTCGCCTTTTGGTAATTCATTAGAGGAATTGCCTCAATATAAGCCTGGCGCAAAAGCAATGATGTTGCCTTTATTATCTGGGAAATCATTTTATGTCAAGTGTGGTGATTGGTTACCGTATTTTACAACTTTTGTAAGTTTGCTTTTGTTACTTTATGCCTTAATTTTTAATAATCGCAAATAATTGAAATTTAAAACTAAATAGCATCAACTTTTGTTTGTTTGTATTAGTGAATAATTTGCTTCTTTATCAAATATGATAAAAGTGTCTAATTTTGTTTACACTTTGAAATTACATTATATCCTACGTATGAGATAGACCATATTATTTTATAAGTCATTCAAAAAAATATTATTAATTTTGTATTCAGCAAAATTGCTAATTCAAAAAAGTTTATCTTTCAAATGTTCAGCAATCTATTTACTAACAAAGTTAAGTTTTAAAATTAAAGCAAAAGTAAAAAAAACTATGAAAAAGATTTTCAAGATTATTTTATACGTATTCATAATTATATTTGCATTGATTGGATTTGGTTTAACTACTGCATACTTTGCTGTTAAATTCCATATAACTGATGACCCAGGCAATGTTGATGTCAATGATAGGTTATATAAAGAAATAGCGGAAAAAGATTTTTCCAGTCATAATAAGGATTCTACTTATTTAAATAAATTAGACCCAGAATTAGCAAAAAACTATTTGAACTTGCTTGTTCTAAGCAAATTTTATCCTTATAATGCAAAAGTAATTTTGAATGCAGTCTCAAATTTACAAGATAAAGATATATTTTCAAAGTTACTTTATGCTTTTTCTTCTCATATTAAGCATCAAGATGAATATATTCATCTATTAAGCACAATGCAAAGTTTGTATGAGCAACCAGTTACTAAAGATACATTAGAAAATATTTATGAGTGGATGAATATTCCAGAATGGAATGATTTAAAAATTGCAATTACCAAAGACAAAAAAATGATAGATAGTGCTTCATATTTAGCAGGAGTTGAACCAAGAATAGTTGTTTGTTGTCTAATTGGTGAACAAATTCGCTTATTTAATTCTGACCGTGAAATATATAAAAAAGTAATTGGACCTTTAAAAATTCTTTCAGTAGAAAATAATTTTTCATTAGGAATAACAGGAATTAAAGATTTTACAGCAAAAAGTATTGAAAGCAATTTAATTGATTCTACTTCAATATTTTATTTAGGTAAAAAATATGAAAATATACTTGGAGATGTAAAAAATCTCACTGATAGTTCCAGATATTATAGATTTGTCAATGTTAGAAATCACTTTTATCAATATTTATATACCGCACTTTATTTAAAGGAGATCCAAACCCAATGGAAAAAGATGAATTACGATATTTCTAATCGTCCGGAAATTCTTACAACTTTGTTTAATATCGGTTTTAATGGTTCTCGTCCCAAGCCTAACCCGCAAGTTGGAGGCGCACAAGTGAAAGTCCATGGACAAAGTTTCACTTTTGGAGGTATAGGTTTTGATTTTTACTATTCAGGTGAATTAACAAAAGAATTTCCTTATTTAGAGAAGAAATTTTGGAATTAATTCTGTTTGTTAATTCAACTAAATAATAGAAGATATTTAAAAGATTATAACAATATTTTTTTATTCTGTGTGAAATTAAAAAAGTGGAGGATACCAGATTATTCCAAAACGTGGAATTGAGAAGAAACTAGTAAATTCACTTGGTTTATTGTAGTTTGTTGGGTCAGTGTAATTGTATCTTGGGTCGTAATCTAATTTTGTTGAGCCAGTAACAAAGTTTAATCTCCATTCAGCATTTAAAACAAAAAGACCTGCTCCACTGATAGGTATATTTGCAAAAAATCCTAAACCGAAGAGCATACCATACTTATTATCTATCAAAATAGTTTTTTTATTAGTAAGAAAGTTGTACTTGGAAGAAGTTTTATTGGTATATGAAATTCCTGTAAGAGCAAAGAAATTAACTCTGCTGTAAGGATTTGCAATAAAGCCGATTGCAGCTTCGTATAAATTACTTTTAATTGGGTCTAAAATACCGGGTGCATCAATAGCTGGCTTTTTATCTTCAAAATGCAAATAAGATGCTTGAATGAATGTCCAACTTAATGGATGGTATATAATATTTCCACCATAAGTAAAAAGTCCATCGTGTGAAACATCTTGGTCGCTTGGTTTATAAGTATCGACAACAGTATTTGTTCCAAGAACAAAACCAATTCCAAGAACTTTATTTATATATTCATGTTTAGGTTGAATATTAGTTGTATCTTCATAATCTTGCTGGGCATAAAGATTTGTAAATGCAAATAAAAGCCCAACAAAAAGGACAAATATTGATAACCTAAAAAAAACTTTGGCTGTTTTGGTTGTCATTTGAATTACCTCTTCAAGATTTATTGATTTAATTTCTGAAATTTTTTCAGCAATATATTTTAAATATTTTGGTTCGTTTCTTTTACCCCGAAAAGGAATAGGCGACATATATGGCGAATCAGTTTCTAACATAATTCTATCAATAGGAGCTTGCTTTACTACTTCTCGTAAAGCATCTGCTTTTTTAAAGGTTATATTGCCAGTAAAGGAAACATTAAAGCCAAGTTCAATAACTTTTTCCATCATTTTTATATCACTTGAAAAACAATGTAGAACTCCTTTCAATAATCCATCCTGTTGTTCTTTTAAAATTTCAAAAATATCATTATCTGCTTCTCTATTATGGACGATTATTGGTAAGTCAAATTTTTTTGCTAATTCAATTTGTTGGATGAACACTTTTTTTTGAATCTCTTTGGGCGAAAAATCGTAGTAATAATCCAAACCAATCTCTCCGATAGCTTTTACTTTTGGTCTAATTGCATATTCTTCAATTTGTGAAATTATGTGTTGTGAAAATTCATTAGAATTATGAGGATGTATTCCTATTGTACAGAACAAATTTGGGTATTGAATAGCTAAATTATACATTTTTTCAAATGTTTTTGATTCTATGGCAGGCATTATTATGTATTCAACTTTTTCAGCAAATGCATTATGAATAACTTCTCCAATGTCTTCATTGAATTCATCAGAAAAAATGTGTGCATGTGTATCAACCATTATTTTTCTTGTAATTTATTTAATGCGGCTCTAACTTCTTCTATATGTCCCTCTACTTTTACATTTTTTTTTATCCATTTAATATTGCTTTGCGGGTCTAAAATAAATGTTGAACGTACTACTCCGATATATTTCTTGCCATACATAGATTTTTCACCTAAAATTCCATAAAGATTGCATATTTCTTTGTTTTCGTCGGATATCAATCGAAAGTTTAAGTCAAATTTATTTTTAAAATTTTGATGAGACTTTACCGAATCAGGGCTAACCCCAATTACTTCGGCATTTAATGCAGATAATTCTGAAAAATTATCTCTAAACGAGCATGCTTCTTTTGTGCAACCTGATGTGTTGTCTTTGGGATAAAAATATAAGATTACCCATTTCCCTTTAAATTCATATAAACTAATATCGTTTCCTTTATCATCAGTTGCATTAAAGTTCGGGGCGATTTGTTCTAATTGTAAATCCATATTTTCAACCTTTATTTGAGTGTTTACATTTGTAATTTTGCATCAAAAATATTAATAATTTCTTTATCTAATTCCGTTAAATTTGTGTCATTTATTTTTGACGATTTATTTTTTTTTGTAGTTTTTTCTTTTACAATTTGTTTAGTATCCAAATTATCATTTATTTTTTTAGAATGCTCTTCTTGATAGCTATTTTGTACGTTACTGCCTTTACTTGAAAGGTGATATTCAATATTAATTTTGCCAGAATAAAAATTATCAACTAAATTCAACAAGCTGTTTTTATTGACTTCTAACGAATAGTTCTTAAAGACAATTTCTGAATCAAAGAATAAAATAATTTTATTATCTTCAAATTCTACTTCTAAATTGCCAAGAGTCGATAAATTATACTCTGAAATTCCATATTCTAAAACAAAGAAATGCCATTTTTCTTCAAGTTCTTGAGCATAAATTATTTTATTCTTGATTTCACTTTTAATATTTGTTGTAGTTTTCTGCTTATTTTCGGTAGCATTTTCCGTTACTCGTATTTTTTCTTTTTCTTCCATAGAAATAGGTTGAAGATCTTCCTGCTTTTTCTCAGAAGGTAAAATTGTATTTTGGCTAACTTTATTTAGAGGTAATTGATTAGTATTATTCTCCGAAATTAAATTGTTTTTTTTTATAAAATCGATTAACTCATTAATACTGTAAGATTTAGGCATAGAGGCAAGTTGTGCTAATATTAATTCAAATCTTACTTTGGGTTGTGGTGAAAATTTTAATTGTTGTTCAGAATTAGAAATAAATTGAATAATTCTTAGAATATCGCTAACTTCAAAATTTTGTGAGTGTGTCAAATATTTTTCTTGTAGAACTTTTGAAGCTGTGATGAAAGAAGTATTTTTTGCAATTTTAACAGCAAGAATATTTCTAAAATGCTCTAATAATCCTTGAATAGTTTCAATATAATCATAGCCTTTACTTGAAACCAAGGAAGCAAATCTAAACATACTTTCAATATCATTTTTCAAGATACTTTCAGAAATATCGAAAAAGAAGTCTTCATCTATTAAATGCAAAGCATCAGCAAGAGACTGGTAATTAACTTCTTTTCCTGTGAAAGCTACTACTTGGTCAAAAATACTTTCCGCATCTCTCATTGAACCATCAGCTTTTTTAGAAATTGCATAAAGTGATTGGTCGTCAATTGAGATGTTTTCTTTTTCAGAGATTATTTTAAGTTGAAAAATTATATTTTCAATTTCCATTCTTCTAAAATCAAATCTTTGGCAACGGCTCATAATAGTTGCGGGTACTTTGTGTGGTTCAGTGGTTGCAAAAACAAAAATCAAATGTTCGGGTGGTTCTTCTAATGTTTTTAATAGGGCATTAAAAGCGCTTGTAGAAAGCATATGAACTTCATCAATAATATACATTTTGTATCTACCGTGGACAGGGGGAAATTTCACATTTTCTCTTAGCTTACGGACATCTTCCACGCTATTGTTTGAAGCGCCATCAATTTCAATAATATCCAATGAACGACCTTCCAATGAACTTTTACAAGATTCGCATTCATTGCAAGGTTCGCCATCTTTTAAATTGGTGCAATTTAAGGCTCGTGCAAAAATTCTGGCAGTTGTTGTTTTGCCAACTCCTCTTGGTCCATTAAAAAGATAAGCATGATGAACTCTATTTTGCTTGATTGCATTCATCAATGTCCGAGTAATATGGCTTTGACCAATTACATCTTTAAAAACTAATGGTCTAAATTTCCTTGCTGTAACTAAAAATGATTTCTGATTTTCCACAAATTAAACTTTTATAATATTTACAAATATATTAATTATAAACAACAATAAAGATATTAACGATTAAAAAAAATAAAAAGTAAAAATATTACTATTTTTTAAATTCAATATTTGGATATATATCTTTATCTAAATTTTCAAATAAGATTTCGGCAACATCTTTAATTTCTACCGTTTCATTTTCTAATGCTTTTACACCATCAGAAATCATAATATTACAAAACGGGCAATTTACTCCAATTATGTCAGGTTTAGTTGAAATTAATTCTTCGGTACGTTCAATATTAATTCTTTTGCCTTGTGATTCTTCCATAAACATTTGTGCGCCACCTGCGCCGCAACATAGTGCTTTGTCTTTGTGTCTTGAAGGTTCAAGCAAGGTAAAGTTTTCAATATTTTGGATTAAGTTTCTTGGTTCATTATAGATTTGATTGTATCGCCCTAAATAACAAGAATCGTGATAAGATAGTGTTTTACTATCTTCCGACTTTTTCATTTTTAATTTTCCCTGTTTCACTAAATCATTTAAAAATTTAGTGTGGTGAACAACTTTTGGTTTAAAACCAAAGTCTGGATACTCATTTTTGAAAGTATTGAAACAATGAGGGCAAGTCGTGATAATATTATTAACTTTATAATTAGATAAAATTTCAATATTGGTTTTGATTAAAGAATCCGCAAGATATTCATTGCCAGAACGTCTTGCGGGGTCTCCGTTACATTGCTCTTCATTACCTAATATAGCAAAATTAATATTTGCCGCTTGTAAAAGCTGAGCGAAAGCACGGCTAACTTTTTTGCCACGGTCATCAAAACTACCTGCACAGCCTACCCAAAACAGATAGTCAAAATTTGGATTTTCTGCAGCAATTTGAACATTCAAATCAGATGCCCATTCCCCTCTGTCGGCTGGCGAAAATCCCCATGGATTACCGGAATTTTCAATATTTGAAAATGTGTTCTGTAATAATGGCGGGAATTCCGATTCCATTAACACTAAACCTCGTCTCATTTCAATAATGGAAGGAACGTGTTCAATAGTTATTGGACATTCTTGCATACAAGCGCCGCAAGTAGTGCATTGCCAAATTGCTTCAAAGTTTTCATAATCAGATATGAATTTTTTATCCAAAATATTTTGTTCTTCTTTGTTTCTTTGAGAAGGATTAATAATAGGATCTTTTCCATTTTCTTTGATTAGGATTGGTCCAATATCGTCCATTCTTGCCCTGATTTGAATTATAATTTGTCTTGGGTCTAATACTTTGCCTGTCAAAACTGCCGGACACACACTTGTGCAACGTCCACAATGAGTACAACTATAACCATCAAGTATTGCTAACCAATTTAAATCAGTTGCTTCTGTTACGCCATATTTTTCATTACTTTCATCTTCAAAATTAATTGGATTCAATTTTGCAGGAATTGTGTCTGAACCATAATATACTGTAAACAAGGAAGTATAAACATGAAGATGTTTTGAAAATGGCAAATAATTCATAAATACAAAAATTGCAAGTATGTGTATCCACCAAGCCAATTCATATAATGTTTGAGCATAAGGGAAACTTATAAAATTACTTAATAAATGAGATACTGGTTTGTAACTATATTCTTCTGCACCACAAAGTGAATAATTGGATGCATTTTGTAAGATTAACCCTAATGTGATTATTAAAATAAAGGTTAAAACTAAAATTGCATCAATTTTTTCAGATTTATCGCCTTGTAAACGAGAAATTTTTAAAACAAATCTTCTATAAAAGGCAACAATTACTCCTAAAAGTATTACTATTGAAAAAATATCAGTTGAAAATGAAGTTATAGTATAGAAATAACCTAAAAAGTTCCAAGAAAATGAAGGATTAAAACCTTGAATTACTGATTCGGAAGCGGAAAAAAGAAATATTAAAAATCCCCAAAAAATTCCTGCATGAATCCAGCCTGCATCTTTGTCTCTAAATATTTTTGTTTGTCCCAAAGCAATTTGGATTAACCTTTTAAAATTTTTCCATTTTGTGTTTCTTTGTCGTAATGGAGTTCCTAATTTAATTGTTTCATAAAGCCTTACTAAGTTAAAATATAAATAAGAAATTGCTCCAAGAAAGATAAAAATAAATGCGATAGTTTTTACTGAAAAGTCCATAATTGTTCTTATATTTTGTTGTTATTATTATCAAAAAAAATTAGTTTATCTTGGTTTAAGTATATATCAATATATTCATCTTGATTTAGATGTATTTTTTCATTAGTTCTAAACGATTTTAATTCTTTGTTAAATTCAAAATTAACAATAGTTTCGTTACCCATATACTCAATTGTTAATATTTTTCTTTTTCCTAAAAATATAGAATGCGGGAAAACAGGTTTTAAAAAGATATTCTCGGGTCTAATAGCAATTTTTACTGGATTAGATTGTAATATTTCTTTTAGGGATTCATAAAAATTCAATATAAGTTTCTGATTCAAAGAACTAGAATCGTCATTTAAATTGAGTGAATCAATTGTAAATAAATTAATTTGAGGATTACCAACAAAAGTAGCTACGAAAAGATTAGAAGGGTTTTCGTAGATTTCAAAAGGAGAACCAATTTGCTGAATTATACCGTTGTTTAAAACAACAATTTTATCGCCCATTGTCATAGCTTCAACTTGATCATGAGTAACGTAAATTGACGTGGTACCAAGCTCTTTGTGTAATTGATAAAGTTCTGTTCGCATTTGCATGCGTAACTTTGCATCTAAATTTGATAGCGGTTCATCAAATAAAAAGATTTGAGGCGAACGTGAAATAGCTCTTCCTAATGCAACTCTTTGTCTTTGACCACCTGAAAGTTGTTTTGGTTTATAATCCAAATATTCTTTGAGACCAATGAATTCAGAAATTTGCAGTACTCGTTCTTTAATTTTTTCTTTTTTTTCACCACTAATTTTTAAAGGAAAGGCGATGTTATCAAAAACATTAAGATGCGGGTATAGAGCATAATTTTGAAATACCATACCTATATTTCTATTTTTTGGTTCTAATGAATTGATAACTTTATCATTAAAAAAAATCGTACCTGTATCTTCTTTTTCCAAGCCAGCGATTATGCGCAAAAGAGTTGTTTTGCCACAACCAGAAGGACCGAGAAATACACAAAATTCGCCATCATCAATCATTAACGAAATATCTTTTAAAATAGATTTCCCTTTTTCAAAAGATTTGCTAATATTTTCAAGTCTAACTTTCAATTAATTGCCTCGATACGGAATACCTTTTAACATCCAATCTGGTTCGGGAGCACCTTTTAAATAATGGTCAAAAAATTGTTTCATTTTGATTGCATAATCCACTTTATTGAAATATTTCTTTAAAATATGCGGTTCATTTTCATATTCAAGCATAAAAACAGGTTTATTCAATCTACGGAACGAAAGATAAAGTTCAATACCTTGTTCCCAAGGCACAGCGTCATCAATATTGCCAAATTCAATTAGTAATGGAGTATTAACTTTTTGAGCTTCAAAAACAGGAGAGTTTTTGATATAATTACTCAAAGAATCCCATAAATTGCCGCCAATACGGCTTTGTTGTTTTTCATATTGAAATTCTCTTGCAAGTCCACTACCTAATCTTATGCCATTATAAGCACTGGTCATATTCCCTACGGGTGCACCGGCAGAAGCAGCTTTAAAGAAATTAGTTTGAGTAATAATAAATGCAGTTTCGTAACCAGACCAACTATGTCCTTGTAATCCAATTGCATTTGAATCGGCAATTCCCATCTCAATTAATTTCTTTGAACCACTTACTAAAGCATCAACAGCAGAATATCCGGGGTAGCCAACTTTGAAAACTATATCAGGATAAAAAACAACATAATCATCGTTTAAATATATAATAGGATTTGGGCGATGATTAATTGTTGGTCTTTGAAAGCGATGCATCTCATCAGAAAATTTCTCGTAAAAATGAATAATCACAGGATATTTTTTCTTAGCACTAAAATCTTCAGGTTTCATTATGAAACCTTGTAAATCATTTCCCTGCGAATCTTTCCAATTTATTTGTTCAGTTGATCCCCAATAATAATCTTTCATTTGAGGGTTGATATTTGTTATTTGCCAAGTTGAATCAGAAGGTTTAAAAAATTGCTTCTTATAATGTAAATCAGGGAATTGAGCAAAATCTTCAATTGAAAATATCACAGCATCGCTACCTTTTGCTTTTGCTTTAAAACTAACATATTTATCTGTGTAGAATGTTAATTTTTCTGGACCTATGATTTTAAAATCTTGATAATATAAATTATTAACTTTTGTTACAGTATTAAATCCTGAAACAATTAAAGTATCACCGAACTTAAAATAATCACGGTCTGTAATAGTATTGATAAGACGATAACGGACTTTATTGGATCTACCGTATGCAGCTGTTAGACTAATTTTGTTTCTTGGTTCAGCACAATCTAACATCCATACATCGTAGCGGTCATTAATTAAGAATCTTTGACTAACATTATACCAACCTACAAATCCATAACTCCCAGCTTTATCAGGGACATCGTTTTCTTCATTATATACAGGAAATTGTAATCCTTTACTGGCTGGTTTAAGTGTATCATTTTCGGTATTATATATATACCATACACTATCTTTATAGAAAACTACATATTTACCATCTGGGGATAAATTTGCTGGTTCTTGTAATTCTTTTGTTATTAATTGTTTTTTACCAGTTGTTAAATCAATTTTATACAGGTCAAATTTATCAAATTCCCAAGTGCTTTGTATGGAATATGGATTTTCGTCATATCCAATTGTGTAATCGGGGTTATCGCATTCTTCTACTTCTTTGGTTTGTTTATCTGCAATTTGAGTAAATTTTCTAAGAGCAATATTAAATAAAGATGGATAAGTCCTATCTTTTATATTATTCCATTCGACTTGCTGATTAGATATAATCTTTGGGTCTTTATAATGCCATAATAAAAGATTTGCATTAGCTTGTAACGAATCTAAATTATATAATGTAGTATCATTGTATTTCCTTTCATATTTTTCAATGGCGTATGTTTCATCTTTTGGTTTGATACCAATCCATAGCCTTTTGCCGTCTTTTGTAAATTTCAAATTATTTTTGTAATAGATAAACCAATCTTTGGGTAATTGATTTTTAGTTATTACATCTTCTGCGATTCTATCTAATCCATTGGAAACAACCCAAATATTTAGATTGCATTCTTTTGGATAACCATCTTTTTCTAAATTACTTTCCAAAAAAGCAAGTGTTTTAGTGCTATCAGAATATGCTAAATTAGAAAATAAAGTAGTGTCCTTCTTTTTCAGAGCATATTCAGGAGCAAAGTTTGCTTCTAAATCTCGGTAATATATTCCATCTTTTTTACCATCAGGAGATGATATTGTGTAAAAAAAGTAATGGCTTAAACTATCAAATTTATAATCATTAACATTGTTAATAAGAATCTCTGTTCCTGATTGAAGATGTACAAGAGCAATATCTTTGCCAATTGGCTTAAATTTTAATTTTTTATCTTTTTCTATTTCTTCATCTTTTGTGTAAACAAGCCATTTACTGTTTTTAGAAAAAGTAAAATTGCTCGCTTTTGTAAAATCATATACTTTTTGGAAATCAGTTGAAACAATTCTTAAGTTTGATTTGGGTGTATCTTTCGGACTTTTTGCATTTTCTATATCTACTAATTTAGGTCTAATCAAGCAAGCAAACCAATTTTCATCATTACTAAAAGCAATGGAAGAGCCTCTTTCTATCGTCATTTTCTTGTTTGTGTCAAAAGGTGAAACGAAAGTTGTATAACCATCACCCCAGTCTGGGCTGACTTCATAAGCGACCCAATTTCCTTTATAACTAATTATTTGATTCTTTATGTATTTAAAATTCATTGCATCTTGGAATGTGAACTTCTTTTTTTCTACTTTTTTTGTGCTCTCTTTTGCTATTAACGATAAATTTGTTAATATTAAGATTCCTAAAAATATTAATGCTAATTTTTTCATATCTGAACTTAAATGTTTTAATTTTGTAATTTACTAAAAAAAAATTTAATATCAATAATTTTAAAATTTTAATTGTTTAAATATATTACTCAATCTTATAATTACAATTTATGGATAATCAAGAAAATGAAATTAATATAACTTATTTAGGCGTAGTTTCTTCATTTAATTTTCAAAAATCAGAGATTACTATTTCTGATAGTCCGATTGAATTGAAGAATATCAAACACGAAATACCTGTATATATTGGATATTCAAAAAAATTTTTGCAAAATTTTCAAGCTAAGGAAATTATTTTTTACAAAAAGTATGCTAAATTACTTTTTGTAGAGACTTTAAGTGCAGAAAAAATTAAATCTTTGGTGCGAATGGCTGTTTTTATTCAAGCAGATGATTTAAAGAAATCTAGTCCAAAAACAATTTTGCCAGAAGAAGTAATGAATTTTGAAGTATATGATATTGCAAAAGGTGAGTTAATAGGTATTATTCAAGATGTTCAAATTAATCCTGCAAATCAAGTTTGGATTGTAGAGAATGATGAATATGAACTTCCAATCCCATTTGCGGAAAATGTTGTGAAAAAAATTGATTTAAAGAAGAAACAAATATTTATAGATTTGATTGATGGAATTATGGACTTAGCAATTTTTAAACCGAAAGATAAACAACAGAAAAGTGTGAAAAAAAGAAGGATATTTGATGAGTAAAATGCATATTGATGTGGTATCTGCCGTTCCAGATTCAATTAAAGATTATATGAATTATAGTATTATTAGGATTGCAAAAGAAAAGCATTTGGTAGAAATTGATTTACACAATCTTCATAATTATGCTGATAATAAGTACAGAAGAATAGATGATTATCCCTTTGGTGGTGGTGCTGGTATGATTATTCGTTGTGAGCCTATCTTTAAATGTATTGAACAATTAAAAGAAAATAGAGATTATGATGAGATAATTTATTTGGCGCCTGACGGAGAACTTTTAAATCAAAATATTGTTAATGAAATATCCATAAAAGAAAACTTAATTATATTAGCAGGACATTACAAAGGTATAGACCAAAGAGTTCGTGATAAATTGATTACAAGGGAAATATCAATTGGTGATTATGTCTTGACAGGTGGAGAACTACCAGCCCTAGTTCTTATTGATGCTTTGGTGAGGTTAATTCCTGGTGTAATTGGCGATGCTGAAAGTGCATTATTTGATTCTTTTCAAGATAATTTATTAGAGCCTCCGATTTATACACGTCCTGCTGAATTTCAAGGTATGAAAGTCCCTGATGTTTTATTGGGAGGCAATCATAAAGAAATTGAAAACTGGAAATTTGAAAAAGCATTAGAAAAAACTAAAAAGTTTAGACCAGATATGCTTAAAGATTGGTCTTGAACGGATTTTTTTTGTTTTATCAAAGATTTGTTCTAAATAAGATGATGGAATAAAAGATTGTCCTAAATTTTTTTCATCATCGTTTATTCCATGGAAATCTGAACCACCAGTAATTAATAAATTATAATTTGTTGCAAAGTTAATATAAAACTTTCGCATTTCATCATTATGCAGAGGATGATTTACTTCGATACCATCAATTTCATCGGCAACAACTTTTTCCAGTTCATCGATGGAAAAAAAATAGGCGGGGTGGGCTAATACAGCTACACCGCCTGCCGAATGGATTAAATCAACAACTTTTTTTACTGAAAGGTTTGATTTTGCCTCATATGCGGGACCATTATCATAAAGATATTTAGAAAAGACTTCTTTGGGATCTTGTGCATAACCTGCTTTTACAACTGCTCGGGCAATATGTGGACGACCAATAGGGGATTTACCTGATTGTTCCAAAATATTTTCCATAGAAATTTTAATGCCAAGTTTTTCAAATTTTTTTGAAATAATTTCAGCCCGTCTTTGCCGTTCAATTTCATAATTTTCAAAATGCTCTATAAAATTTTTGTTGTCGGACACAAAATTAAGTGCTAAAATATGGTAATCTTTTCCGTTTTGAAATGCACTAACTTCACAACCTGTAATAAATTCCAAATTATGTTGTCGGGCAAGTTCCATTTCTTCGGAAATATTATGAATAGTATCATGGTCAGTAATGGCAATATGTGTAATTCCCCTTGATTTGGCTTTTCTAAATAAAATATCAGGAGAACACATACCATCTGAGAATGAAGTATGTGTATGCAAATCCGCTTTACCCATACTTAATCAATCCTTTCAAGAATATTTTTTAATTCTTGTTGAAAATTCTCTATTTTAATATTGAATTTTTCATTTGTTCTGCGAACTTTTATTTCTAATTCTCCATTTATCAAAGATTTGTTCCCAACAATTATTTGTAAAGGTATCCCAATTAAATCGGCATCGTTAAGTTTTACTCCTGCTGATTCATTACGGTCATCATAAAGCACTTCAAAACCATAATTTTGTATATCAAGATATAACTGTTCGGCGGTAGATTTCACTAAATCTGATTTACTTGGATTTAAAGTAATTAAATGAATTAAAAATGGAGCAAGTGCTTTGTTCCAAATAATTCCTTTTTGGTCGTAATTTTGTTCAATGTAAGATGCAATAATTCTTTCAATACCAATTCCATAGCTTCCCATAATAATAGGCTTTTCTTTTCCATCGGCATCTAAGAATTTAGCACCCAGAGCCTCGCTGTATTTAGTTCCAAGTTTGAATATATGACCAATTTCAATTGCTTTAACAATTCTTAAAGGATTATCGGAAATAGGAGATTTTTCGCCTTCTTTTACTGTTCTTAAATCGTAAAATTCTCCGATTTTACAATCACGGTTGAAATCAATATTTTTAAAATGGAAACCGTCTTTATTAGCACCAGAGACAAGACCATTTGCATTTTTAAGTAAATTATCAGCAATGATTCTAATTTTAGTTTTTAAATTTATTGGACCTATTGAACCAGCATTTGCACCAGTAAGGTCAAATAATTCGTTAGGTTCAGCAGGGCGAAATTGTGTTGTACCTAATATAGAAGAAAGTTTTATTTCGTTTAATTGGTCATTACCCCGCATTAAAATTAAAATAGGTTTGCTTTCTACCATATAAACAACAGATTTTGCACAAATACGTTCGTCAAGACCAAATTGATTAACCAAATCGTCAATTGTTTTAGCATTTGGGGTAGGGAATTCTTCTAATTGTTGGCTTGGTTCAATTCTTTGAAGCGGTTCAATAATAGAAGATGCAACTTCCACATTTGAAGCATAATCTTTATCATCAATAGCTACTAAATCTTCGCCAGCATTTGATTCTAACATAAATTCTTGACTTTCACGTCCTCCCATTGCACCACTTGAAGCACTTACGATAAAATATTTTAAACCACATCTTTTGAAAATATTACAGTATGCTTCGTAATGTTTTTGGTAACTTATATTTAAGCCGTCCAATGTTGCATCCATTGAGTAAGCATCCTTCATTGTGAATTGCCTACCTCTTAATATACCTGATTTTGGTCTTGGTTCATTTCTAAATTTAGTTTGTATTTGATACCAAATCTGAGGTAATTCTTTATAAGATTTAATATGATGTGCGGCATGATAAGTAATAATTTCTTCGTGTGTAGGTGCTAAAACTAAACCTTCACGATTTTTAATATGAAACATCACATCACCCATTGCTTCAACTCGTCCAGTTTGTTCCCATATTTCGATTGGATTGAGTGCTGGTAAAAGAAATTCTTGAGCTCCAATTTTGTTCATCTCTTCTCGGACAATCTTTATTGCATTTTGATAAACTTTAAACCCCATAGGAAGAAATGAAAATATACCAGATGCCAATTGCCTAATAAGTCCTGCTCTTAACATTAACTGATGTGATGGAATATTTGCGTCACTCGGATTTTCTCTTAATGTTGGAATAAAATAATTTGTTTGTTTCATAAACGTTTCATTGTTTTTTTAGAATTTCGGATTTTTTTTATAAACAAAATTAAAGATTATTTTTGAGAAGTAAAATTATTTGTTAAAATTTTATTATTTTTTTGAAATTATTTTGTAATTTTGTAATTCTAAAATTTTGAAAAATTATGGCAAAACAGCAAACTTTTGGTGACAAATCAAAAAAGAAAAAATTAAATGAAAAGCCTACTGTAAAAATCATTAAAGGCTTTAAAGGGGAAGATGGAAATACCCATTTCCTTGAAACTTTCGTCAAACTTGACGATATTGCATCAGTTGATAAAGTTGAAATTACAAAATAAGGTACAAATATGAAGAAGGGAATTCATCCATATTACCATACAGTTGATGTGGTTATGACTGACGGAACTACTTATCAAACTCGTTCTTGTTATAAAAAAGATAAAATGGTTTTGGAAATTGATTCCAAATCCCACCCATTTTTTACAGGAAAACAAGTATTAGTTGATACTGCCGGTCGTGTTGATAGGTTTAACAAGCGTCTTGAAAAATCCAAACAAATGATGGAGGGCAAAAAGAAATGAACCCAATATTTCCATTACAACCTGAAACCAATGCAAAAGGAAAGCAAAGAGTTTTCAAAAAACGTACAAATCCTATTAAGGGACAAAAAGTCATTGATTATCTCGATGTGAAATTTATTACTCGTTTTATTAATGACCAAGGTAAAATTTTACCTGCACGTATTACCGGGCTTTCTGCTTACCAACAACGCAAAATGAATAGAGCTGTTAAGTATGCTCGTCATCTTGCTTTGATTACATTTGTTGGTCAAGATTTATCGTAGCCTTGTAAATTTTTTTATTTCATTCAAGATTTTGACTCAGTTTTCTTTTCTTTAAGAGAACTGAGTTTTTTATTATTGAATAATCTTTTTTTATTCTTTTATTCACCGTAATTTGCACAATTAGAGTGGTAAGATTATGGAAATAAAAAAAAGATTACCCTTATTTAGGGTAATCTTTTAAGTAGCAGAGGCAGGACTCGAACCTGCAACCTTCGGGTTATGAGCCCGACGAGCTGCCATTTGCTCCTCTCTGCGATTTTATATTTACAAAATTACGAATAATTTTTAAACTAACAATTAATTTTAATAAATTAATTGTTAGTTTCTTTGTTTAAAAATCTTTATAAATCTATATTTATTAAAATCTTATAATAATCTTTTAATGATTTTGCGGAACTTGCAACACCATTATCAAAATAATCTACCATATCAATCCCCGTAGAAAACCAAAGTGAACCTTTTGTGCTTTGAATTTTATAAGAAAGCCCTACCCAAAAGTGTTCGGTATATGTAATTGAATTTGTCCAGTAAATTTTATCAATAATATATTGGTCAATATAAACCCCTAATTTTTGTTTTTGTGATAGCATAAATTCAGGATTGACTTGCCATTGATATTCGTTAATTTTAGGTCTAATGTAAGCAACATTGCGAGCATGCAATCTATTATTAAATTGTGCTTCAAAAGAAATTTTGTCGCTAATTTTCCCATTTAAAATAAGATTTGCGGCTATATAATCAAGAACTACATCTCGTCCACCTCCTGAATGATAATTGCCATTCCCAATTCCAATACATGGAGCAACTGCTAAATAATCGTCAAATAATTTGAACGAAATTCCTGCACCAATCTCAGGTGAATAAGAAATTGACCCTAATGTATCATCAACTTGCTTCTTATCCCAGAAAGTAGTGTAGAAAAGCAATTCTAGGTTATCATCTAATTTGTAACAAATTTTTGCTGCCGGGACTAAACCAAATTCAGCATCTTCTGACAAAGATACTTTGAAGTGTGTTGTGTTGTCTTCTGCTTTTAAATATATAGAACCAACAAAAAACAGTAAGATAATTATAATTCTTTTCATAATTTTTTTTTACAAAATTAATATAAAAATGAAACATAAAGCAAAAATCTTACGTAAAAGAATTTAAGAACAATGCTTTAAATAAAGAGAAAAGGAGAATAACTATGAAAAACTTATATAGAAGCAGAGAACACAAAATGTTAGGTGGTGTTGCAGGTGGTCTTGGTGAATATTTTGATATTGACCCAATCTTTATAAGAATCTTTTTTGTTGTTACGCTATTTACAGGAGGAATTGGTATTATTGCTTATATAATTCTTTGGATAATTACTCCCAAAGAGCCAATTGAAAGATTTTTTAAACAAAGTCAGCAACAATCTTATTCTTTTGCCAATGAAAATGAAAATAGTTATCAATCTAATATTTCAGATAAACCGATTGATGTGGAATATTCTGAAAAGTCCAAAGTCAAGATGTTAGGCGGAATAACATTAATGGCTATTGGAATAATAATATTATTTGATAAACTTTTGCCAGATTTTGATTTTGCTTATATTTGGAGTGGGGTTTTAGTATTTCTTGGAATATTTTTAATTTTTAATTCTTTTAAAAGGAGTTACAATAATGAAAAATAAGTCAATATTTTGGGGTATTTTTTTAATATCTGTCGGGGTTACAGCGATTTTTTATAAGTTAGGCTTTTATTATCTAAAGTCAATTGAATATATTTATTTTATTAGTTTGTTATTAATTTTATTTGGTTTTTTAATTTTGTTAAAAAAAGAAATTTTAAAATTGGTAATTACAATATTAATTTCATTAACTTTGTCTTTTATGTTAATGCGATTTGTTGGAGATATAATTCAAAATGCAGAAAAATGCACAACAATCAACATACATTACGATAGATTTTGATATAAAATTTATATATAAACAATTATTAAAAAATAATATTCACAAACTTTTATTAACTAATACAAAGGAAATTAAAATGAGCCGGTATTCTCGTTTAATTTCCTTTTTCTTTTTGATGCTCATATTAGTAACACCCAGTTTTTCAAAAAAAGAAAAGAGTGGAGATGAATCCAAAAAGGAAAAGGAATTACTTACAAGTTCAACAATATCAGGATTAAAGTTAAGATTGATAGGTCCTGGTGCAATATCAGGCAGAATTGTTGATATTGCTGTACATCCACAAAATAAATCTATATGGTATGTAGCAGTTGCATCTGGTGGAGTTTGGAAAACAACAAATGCAGGTATAACATTTGAGCCTATTTTTGATAATGAAGGCTCTTTTTCAATAGGTTGTGTTACTATTGACCCAATTAATCCACATATTGTTTGGGTCGGTACAGGTGAAAACAATAGTCAAAGAAGTGTTGCTTATGGTGATGGGGTTTATAAATCGTTAGATGATGGTAAATCGTGGACAAATATGGGATTGAAAAATTCGGAGCATATTGGGAAAATAGTAGTAGATCCAAGGAATTCTGATGTAGTTTATGTTGCAGCACAAGGACCACTTTGGGCATCAGGTGGAGATAGGGGATTATATAAAACTATTGATGGTGGTAAAACTTGGGAACAAGTTCTGAAAATTGATGAATGGACTGGAGTTTCTGATATTGCTTATGACCCACGTAATCCAGATGTAATTTATGCAACATCTTATCAAAGGGCAAGAGCAGTTTGGACTTTAGTTGATGGCGGTCCTGGTAGTGCATTGCATAAATCTACTGATGGCGGTAAAACTTGGAATAAATTAACAAATGGTTTACCAGGTGGAGATTTAGGTAGAATTGGAGTTTCCGTTTCACCTGCAAATCCAGATTACGTATATGCTCTTGTTGAAGCATCTGGTGAATTAGGCGGATTGTTCCGTTCTACTGACCGAGGTGCAAGTTGGGAAAAGAGAAACCCATGGAAATCTGTTTCTGCTCAATATTATCAAGAAATCTTTTGCGACACATATAATCCTGATAAGATTTATTTACCTGATACTTATACTATGTATTCGCTTGATGGTGGTAAAACATTGCAAAGAGTTGGTTTAAAATATAGGCACGTTGATGACCACGCTTTTTGGATTGACAAAGATATGGTTGACCATTTCATGATTGGTGGTGATGGTGGTTTATACGAAACTTATGATGGCGGGAAAAACTTCCGTTGGTTTGGGCATTTACCAGTTGGACAATTTTATCGTATTACAGCTGATAATTCTGAACCATTTTATTATGTTTATGGTGGGACACAAGATAACAACTCTTGGGGCGGTCCTTCACAAACAAATAATAGCGGTGGAATTTTAAATGATGACTGGTTCCAAACTATTGGTGGTGATGGTTATCAATCTAGAATTGACCCAATAGACCCTAATATTGTTTATGCTGAATTTCAATATGGTGGACTTGGACGTTTTGATAGACGTAATGGTGAAATGAAATTTATTCAACCTCAACCAAAAGAAGGGCAAATGCTTCGCTGGAATTGGGATTGTCCTTATATTATAAGTTCCCATGATAATAAAACTTTGTATATTGGAGCGAATGTTCTTTTTAAATCAACTGACCGTGGCGATTCTTGGGAACAAATTAGCCCTGATTTAACTCGTCAAGTTGATAGAAATCAGTTGAAGTTGATGGGTAAGATTTGGAATGTTGATGCAGTCGCTAAAAGTGCTTCAACTTCACTCTATGGTAATATTGTATCCCTTGCTGAATCCCCAAAGAAACAAGGATTAATTTTTGTTGGTACTGATGATGGATTAATTCAAGTTACTAATGATGATGGTAAAACGTGGAATAAATACGACAAAATTAATAGTTTACCTGAACTAATTTATGTTAGCGATATTTGTCCGTCTCAATTTGATGAAAACACTGTTTATGTATCTTATGATAACCATAAAAATGGTGATTTCAAACCATATATTTTCAAAAGTAATGACCAAGGGAAAACTTGGGTATCAATTGCCTCAAATTTACCAGAAAGAGGAACAGTTTATACAGTTGCCGAAGATTTTGTAGATCCTAATTTACTTTTTGTAGGAACTGAATTTGGCCTATTTTTCACTAATGATGGTGGTCAAAAATGGTTTCAATTAAAAGGTGGGTTTCCAATTATTAATGTTCGCGATTTAGATATTCAAAAACGTGAAAATGATTTAGTTGTTGCAACATTTGGAAGAGGTGTTTATATCCTTGATAATTATGCACCTTTAAGGGATTTAAATAAGGACAATTTAGAAAAAGAAGCATATATTTTCCCTGTTAAAGATGCAAAGATGTTTATTATGGACGATTCTCGTGCTAAAGAGGCTTATGGTTCTTCATTTTATAGAGCACAAAACCCTCCTTTTGGTGCAACGTTTACTTATTACTTAAAAGAAGGATATAAGACCAAAAAAGATTTGCGAATAAAGGCAGAAAAAGAAGCAGACGAAAAAAATGAAGTAGCATCATATCCAAGTTTAAACGAACTTTGGAAGGAAAATTTGGAGGAAAGACCTCAATTAATTTTTAATGTTTATGATTCTGATAAAAATTTAGTTAGAACATTGACTGCACCAGCAACAGCAGGTGTTAATAGAATTACTTGGGATTTACGTTATCCAAATACAAATCCAGTAGCTGAAAATACTGACCCTGACCATTTTTCTGGGTTCCCTGTTTTGCCCGGAAAATATTCAGTTACTTTAAGTAAAAATTTAGATGGAAATATTACTCAAATTGCAGGACCATCTGAATTTGAAGTTAAGCATTTGGGACATTCTTCATTCCCTGTTCAAAATCGCAAAGATTTAGTTGATTTCCAAAAGAAAGTTGCTAAACTTCAACAAGCTGTTACTGCTACTAATGAATATTTCAACGATATTTTTAAAAATGTGAAACTGATGAACAATGCAGTGCAGAATTCAGCAAATATTGATTTGAAACTTATTGAAAAAATTAGAACAATTCAATACAAGTTGGAAAATTTACGTGTTACATTATATGGTAATTCTACAATAGCAGAAGAAAATGAAAATCAAACGCCTTCAATTAATGATAGGCTAGGATATATTACTTGGGTTGTTTGGGACATTGATTCAGCACCAACAGGAACTGCTGAAATGAGCTATGATATTATTAGTAAAGAATTAAAACAATTAATTTCTGATTTGAAGAAATTAGTAAATAACGATATTTTACCAATACAAAACGAGTTACAAAGAATTGGTGCACCTTGGACACCAGGTCGTGAACCTATTTGGGAATAATTTAAATTTTTATTTATAAATTAAAAGGAGCGAAAATGGAGTCAACAAATGTTATTTTAAATGCTATGAAACAAGTTGGTAAACCAATGAGCAATAGTGAAATTGAGTCTGCCACTGGACTCGATAAAAAAGAAGTTGAAAAGGCGATGAAAAAATTAAAAACAGAAAATTTAATTGAATCACCAAAACGTTGCTATTGGCAACCTAAATAACTTGCAATATCATCTTATTTAAGATGATATTCTAATGAAAAAGAGATTATCTAAGTACAAGATAGTCTCTTTTTTATTTTGGGATTTGATGTAAAGTAAAAAAAATTTAAGTAAGTAAATAAATACATTATTACTTTTCTTCCGAATCCAAGAATTCTCGTATAACTGGTTTAATGAATATTCCAACAATATCTTCTTGATTTATTGCTTTGGCAAGAGTTTTATTGTGTGATTCCACTGTTGCAAACTTATTTAAAACAATCACTTTTTCTTCTTTAATAATGCAATTATTGCTCCGGAAATTACCTGTATCTTTTCTGACTTTGTAACCAAGAGATTTAACTATTTCGCCAAGTTCAATATTGATATGTTGAGGTTTCATTACCTTGAAATTATTTACTTTATAAAAATTTATTTATTTATGAGAATTCCTCAAAAGAAATTGCTCAGCTTCTGGAAGAGTTTTAAAAATATTTAGAACACTCGATAATTTTGTTAATACAAATATATTTTCTAAGAAAGGAGGAACATTACATATAACAAGGTTACCACCTTTATTTGAAAAATTCTCATCTTGCTTTATCAAAACTCCAAGTGCAAGAGAACTAAAATATAAGACAAAATCGAAGTTTAAAACAACATTGTTGTTTTTTGTTTTGGAGAATTCTTCTAATGCATTTTTTAGAATTTCAGTTTCTTCTTCTCCGACAAATTTACCTGTTAAATTAAACAAGAAGTAATTTTCTTTTTCTTCAATTTTAATAACATCGTTAATTTTCATATATAATACCTTAATTAATTTTCAAATTTGTGAAATGACTTTATTTTAAATTTAAAATTAAGAATTTTATCTAAATTTAGAATAAATTTTTGTATAAAAACTAAAATATAAACGAAAAAGAATTTTTAAGATTGAAAAACAGGTTTTGTTTTTGAGTTTGCAATAATTATTTTTAAATACTTCGTAAGTTTGTAATTTTTAGAAATGTATGTGTGGAATAGCAGGAATAATAAAAACAGCACAAAGTAATTACGAAATTACAGAAGTGTTATTGAAAGAGATGAGTGATGAAATTGTTCATAGAGGACCTGATTCTGATGGGCAATGGATTTCAAAAGGCAAACAAGCAGGTTTTTCTTTCCGTCGTTTAGCAATAATTGATTTAAGTAAAAATGGTAACCAGCCGATGTCTATATCTGACGGAAAGTATAGTATTGTATTTAACGGAGAAATATATAATCATAATGAAATCCGACAAGAATTAATCAAAAAAGGTTATAGATATAAATCTAATACAGACACAGAAACCATTTTGTACGGTTATCAAGAATGGGGTGAAAATATTCTAAAAAAAATGTTGGGAATGTGGTCATTTGCAATTTGGGATGAAGATAAACAAGAACTTTTTGCAAGCCGTGATAGAATTGGAATTAAACCTTTTTATTATCTTTTTCAAGATGGGAATTTTGTTTTTGGTTCAGAAATCAAATCAATTTTAAAGTATAAAAAATATTCGCCAGAAGTAAATTTTGATGAATTGCCAATTTACCTAAATTTAGGAGCTACAAGTTATCAATCTACATTATTCGATAAAATTCTCAAACTTCCAGCGGCTCATTATTTAAAGGTGGAGAGGACAGGAGAAATAATTATTAAACAATATTGGGATACCTTTAGTTCCTTAATCCCATATAACAATTGGGATGAAGAAGAATTAGAAGCAGAGATAATAACATTATTAAGAGATGCCATAAAAATAAGGATGATGAGCGATGTTCCTTTTGGTGTATTTTTAAGTGGAGGGATAGATTCAAGTTTGAATGTTGCTTTAATGACTGAATTTATGGATAGACCTATTGATACCTTTACTGTTGGCTTTAAAGACTTGATTAAGTATAATGAATTAGAATATGCTCATAAAGTTGCTAAATTATACCAAACCAATCATAGAGAAATTATTATTGATAGCAATATGGCATTTCCCGTTCTCGATAAAATTGCTTGGCATAATGATGAACCGAATGCAGACCCTGTTTGTATTCCAATTTATTTCCTGAGCAAATTAACCCGTCAGGAAGGAACGATTGTTGTCCTTGTTGGAGAAGGAAGCGACGAACAATTTATTGGTTATAATTGGATGTTAAGAGAAATTTTGTTTAATAAGAATTATTGGGAAATATACGATTCTTTTCCTGATTTTATGAAAAAAGGAATTTATCATTTGTTAAAATTAATGCTTTCAAAAACTAACCAATATCAGATGCTAGAATATTTTCGTAAATCTGCGAATAATTGGGAACAATATTGGAGTGGGATGCCGATTTTAACTACTATTGAGCAAGATGAATTATTTAATAATAAATATCGTAAACATATTCAGTCTTTGCCGCATTACGCCGACAAACTACATGAATTTGCTTTTAATTCATCTATTGATATTGACTATTCTTTACGTGCTACATTTACTGAATTTGCTCAACGATTACCAGAAATGCTTTTAATGAGAGTGGATAAAATGGGTATGGCTAACAGTATTGAACCACGCGTCCCATTTTTAGACCATAGAATTGTTGAAATGAGTTTTGCATTAGAATTTAAGAAAAAAATACCTGATAAAAAAACTACTAAATACTTATTAAAAAAAGCATCTGCAAACATTATTCCTGATGAAATTATTAATAGGAAAAAGCAAGGATTTGCCGCTCCTGTTAATGAATGGCTAAGAAATGAATGGTTCAATTTTACAAAAGAAACACTTTTGAACTCGGATTTTATTAAAAATGGAATTTTTTCTCCTGATTATATAAATAAAATACTTACTTTGCATAAAAGTGGAAAACGCAATTTTAGCAAACAAATTTATTCTTTGTTAATGTTAAATTTGTGGCATAAAGAATACTTTTAATCATTTCTGATTTCTAATTTACTTATTAATTAATCGTCTTGAAGTAAGATATAACAAGATATTAAATGTGATTTTAATGAAAAAAAATATTAAAAATGTTGAATTAGAAGATTTACAGAATATAATGGTATCGCTCAATCAACCAGCTTATAGAACTGAACAGATTAGACAAGCAATTTTTAAATTTAAGCGTACATCATTTGCTCAAATTTCAAATTTGCCAAAAAATCTCAAAGATTATTTAGAAGAGCAATTTGAAATTACATCTTTGCAAATAAAGACGGTAAGGAAATCTTTAGATGGGTCAATAAAATTTTTATTTTCTTTAGAAGATGGCAATTTAATTGAATCAGTTTATATGCCTTGGTATGATGATACAAGTGAATCAATTGAAAGAGAAACTCTTTGTATTTCTTCTATGTCAGGTTGTTCAGTTGGTTGTGAATTTTGTGCAACAGGTAAGTTAGGATTTAAAAGGAATTTGCAGGTTTCTGAGATATTAGAACAAATCTTTTTAGTAGAGCAACATCTAAATACTAAATTAACAAATATTGTATTTATGGGAATGGGGGAGCCTTTATTGAATTACAATAATGTTGTTCAAGCAATAGAGATTTTAACAGACCCAAATTATGAATTATTTTCACGGAAAAAGATAACATTATCAACTGCTGGGGTTGCTAATAAAATAAAACAACTTGCAACAACGAATAGACCAGTCAAATTAGCAATATCTTTGCACTTTACAACCAATATATTACGCAATCAGATAATGCCTATTAACTTATCATCTCCTTTGGAAGATTTAATGGATGCGGTGGAAATTTATTATAAATCTACTAAAATGCCTATTACTTATGAATATATTTTATTTGCTGGTTTAAATGATACAGATGAAGACGTTAAGCGATTGGTGAAAATTGCTCGTAGAGTTCCTTCAAGGGTTAATATAATTCCTTTTAATGATATTAGTTTTATTCGACAAACCAATTTGTCAAAAGATCTTAAAATTGCTACAAAAGAGCAAATTAAAAATTTTTCTGATAAATTAAAAGAAAACGGTATTGTTTCAATTACTCGAGATTCTTTTGGGAGTGATATTGAAGCCGCTTGTGGACAATTAACTTTGTCTGAAACAAAGATGTCAGTTAAAATTAAACCCATTAATTAAATTAATTCTTTGACAATATCGTAATTAATCTCAATATTTCTTAATTTGGGAAAAATTAAAATAGACTAACTTAAATTATGTCAACAAAATCATTCAATATTTTTGCAAAAAAGAAATTGCCTGAAAATATTCGTGGAATAAATCCAGATGAAGATTTTAATATTTTATTGAATCAGTGTAAAGAAAATAATATAAATATTGACACCAAAAGGTTAAAGCGAGCATTTGATATAAATTATGATGTTTATAAAGATACTATTTATATTAACAATATTCCAAGATACGCTTATTCACTTGAAGTATCTATGATTGTAGCAAAAGAAATACCTCTTGATGAAGATTCAATTATATCAGCAATTTTACACGATATTTGGCAAGAAAATGATAAATATGATTACGAAATTATCAAAAGAGAGTTTGGAGAAGTTGTTGCTAATATTGTGGATGGATTACACAAGATCAAAAATATTGATATAAATTTATTATATGAGCCTGAAAAAATTGAAAGTTACAGAAAATTTTTAGTTGCATTATCTTCTGATTTTAGAATAATTTTAGTTAAACTTGCAGAAACTCTTGCAAATATGCGTAATGTGCAATTTTATACAGAGGAAGAACAACAGAGAATTGCTCGTGAGGCATTTGAAATATATACTCCATTTGCCAATAGATTAGGTCTAAGAAATTTAAAATGGGAATTAGATGATTTAGCCTTTCAAGTTCTCAATCCGATTGAATATAAAACTATTTCAGATTATCTTGCTGAAAGCAAAGAAGCAAGAGAAGAATACATAAAAAAATTCATTGAACCTTTAATTGAAAGGCTTGACAAAGATGATTTCTTAAAGAAATTAAAAATTACTTACGAGATAACAGGTAGAGCAAAGCATATTTTTTCAATCTATAATAAAATACATCTAAGACAAAAACCTATTGATGAACTTTATGATTTATTTGCAATACGAGTAATTCTCAACACAGAAGATGCAAATATGTGTTATTATGTTTATGGGATTTTAGCATCAATATATCCACCGGTACCAGAAACCTTTAAAGATTATATTAATGTTCCCAAAAAGAATGGTTATCGTTCGCTTCATACTGCTGTTTTTGGAATTAACGGAAAAGTAGTAGAGATTCAAATCAGAACTCAAAGTATGCATGATTACTCAGAGAATGGCGTAGCGGCTCATTTTAAATATAAAACCCATATTAATAAAAGTTCAATTTTAGAGCAACAAGAAATTCAAGGGTGGATGTCGGTTGTTCGGGAAATATTTGAAAACCCTGATATGGCAAATGTTCAAAATATCCTTGATAAAGTAAGAACAAACTTGTTCTCAGATGAAATTTATGTTTATACACCAATGAATGAGTTTGTAACTATGCCAATTAATTCAACCCCGCTTGATTTTGCATTTAAAATACATTCGGAAGTTGGTAACCACTTTGTTGGCGCTAAAGTTAATGGCAAAATGGTGCCAATTGAGTATAAATTACGAAATGGTGATAAAGTTGAAATTATAGTTTCTAATAATGCTAAACCAACAGAAGATTGGTATAATTTTGTTATTACAAGCAGAGCAATTAGTGAATTAGATAGATTTTTCAAAGAAGAAAGTCGTAATAAAGAAAATCGGGGTAAAGATAAATGGCAAAGAGAGCAAGCAAAGCGTAAAATATTTATTAATGATAAAAAATTATTAGACTTTTTGTTAGAATTTAATATTAAGTCTATTGCTGATTTTTATTTAGCAATTGCCGAAGATGATATAGATTTAGAATCTTTTACTGATTTTCTTGTTGATAAATTGTTTAAAAATGAGCGTGATAAACGAATTCGCAATGATGATATTCAAAAAGGGCTCAAATTCTTAACTAATCATAATCATCAAATTGTTGAAGAACAACCTGTTGATATAGTTTTCGAAAAATATGTAGATAGTATTTCGAAATTTAAAATAAGATTTATTGCTACGGAAAATTATAAATTAATTAGTAAAATTTCCCAATTAATATTGCAATTTAATGACATTATCATTACAAAATTTGATTTTGATTTAGCAAAAAGTAAGGTAAATAGTGAATTTGAATTTGAAACAATAAATGAAGAAAGTGCAATTAAGTTATACGAAGATATAAGAAATTTAAATGTATTTATAAAATATGAAGATTTAATCCGATTATAAGAGTGAATATAAATCAATTTCACTTCTTTATTTGTATAATTTTGACTTATAAATTCCAGTACGTGCCAAAAAGTGCAAGAACGAAACTTTCAAAACACCAAAGCCATATTTTGAACTTCGCCAAAAATTAATTGATGATGCTTCTTTAAAATATTTAGTCGGGCAAGTAATTTCAGCAATTTCGTATCCTTTAAAGAAAATTTGTGAAATAACTTGGTTGTCAAATATAAAATTGTTTGAATTATTGTTATAATTTATGTTTTTTAGTACTTCGGCGGAATAAGCACGAAACCCTGTGTGATATTCAGACAATTTTTGTCCAATTAACATATTTTCAAATAAAGTTAAAAATCTATTAGCAACATATTTGTAGAATGGCATTCCACCATTCAAAGCACCTTTCCCTAATATGCGAGAGCCAAAAACTACGGGATAAACTCCATTAGCAATTAAATATACCATAGAATGAATTAATTTTGGAGTATATTGATAATCAGGATGTAGCATAACTATAATATCCGCACCAATTTTAATTGCTTCATTATAACAAGTTTTTTGGTTTCCACCATAGCCTAAATTGTTTTTATGCTTAAAAATATTTTTTATTCCAATTCTTTTTGCAAGTTCAGAAGTATTATCATTGCTACAATCATCGACTAAAATGACATCATCAACTATATCAAAAGGTATTTCTTTATAAGTTTTTTCCAAAGTTAATTCAGCATTATATGCAGGTAGAACAACGACAACTTTTTTGTTGAAAATCATTTATCTCCTTTCATTTTATTAATTTTAGAAGCAATTTCAAGAAAATGCTTTTGTACGGAAAAAGATTGTTCTCCATTAGCAGGTTGAATTTGAGAATAAGTGCCATCGTTATTTAAATTCCAAGATTTAGTATTATCTTTCCAGTATGAATGTAAAGTATCAATTAAAATTTTACGTATTTGATGGTCTTTAATAGGGAACATTAGTTCTACACGATTATGTAAATTTCTGCTCATCCAATCAGCAGACGATAAATAAATTTCTTCATCACCACCATTTTTGAAATAAAAAATACGACTGTGCTCAAGGAATCTTCCTAAAATACTATGAACCTCAATGTTTTCGCTTACATCTGGTATGCCAGGTCTCAAACAACAAACACCTCTAACTAATAGTCTCATTTGTACGCCTTTTTGAGAAGCTTGATAAAGTTTAGGGATCAGTTCTCTATGAGCCAGTTGATTCATTTTTGCCAAGATTAAACCCGGATTTTCAGGGGTAGATTTTTCAATTTCTCTATCTATTAATTCAGTTAATTTTGAATATAAGTTAATAGGAGCAACAATAAAATCTTGCCATTCTTTTGGGTGCGAATAACTTGTAAGATAATTAAACAATTGTGCCGCATCCTTGCCAAACTTAGGGTCTGCTGTAAATAGGCCAATATCTGTATAAAGGCGAGCTGTAACTTGATTATAGTTACCAGTTGATAAATGAACATATTGTCGCAGTTTGCCACTTTCTTTTCGAACAATATATGCAATTTTGCAATGGGTTTTCAAATGGGGGACTCCATAGACCACGTGAACACCAGATTGTTCCATTTTTCTTGCCCAAACTATATTGTTCTCTTCGTCGAACCTTGCTTTTAGTTCGACAAATGCAGTTACATTTTTACCATTTTCGGCGGCTCTCATCAAAGATTCAATTACAGGGGAACTTTTATCAGTTCTATATAAAGTAATTTTTATTAAAACAACATCTGGGTCAGAGGCCGATTCGTTAAGTAATCGTAAAACTGAATTTGAAAAAGAATCATAAGGTAAATGTATGATAAAATCATTTTGCTTAATTGCATTGAAAACACCACTTTTGGGAGATAAAAAATCTTTTATAACTCGTGGGACAAAAGGCGAATCTTTGATTTCAGGAATATCTAATTTAACAAGTTCCATAAAATCGGGTATATTTAAAGGTCGGTTGTGAACATAAACATCATCTTTGGATAAATCCAAATAATCAATTAAAAAGTTTAATAGTTCTGATGGCATTTTATGTCCTGCTTCCAAACGAACTGGTGCCATTCCCCAGCGGCGTAATTTAACTTGTTCAGAGATTTCCGATAGTAAATCTCCAGCTTCGTCTTCGGCAATTTCTATATCTGCATCTCTTGTTACACGGAAATTATAAGCTGATTCGATTTCTAAACCAGGATATAATTCTTTTGCATTTGCTTTTATAATTTCTTCTAAAAGAATGAAATGAAAGCCTGATTTATGTGGCATCCTAACAAAACGAGGGAGAAAATTGGGCAATTGTATAAATGAATATCTTGTATCAGTTTTACCTTTATTTTTGTCTTTTAATATGAATGCAATGTTTAATGCACGATTTATTAATTGAGGAAATGGATTTGTTGGTCCAAAACTTAACGGAGTAAGAACAGGGTATACGTTTTCATTAAAATATTTCTTCAAGAAGTGTTTTTCACTTTCTGTGATTGAACTATATTTGTGAATTTCAATTCCATAATGTTTGAGTGCAGGTAAAACCTCTTCCATTAATATTTTGGAGTGTAATTCAAACATCGGTAATATTTTTTTTCTAATTTCTTTGAGCTGTTCTTGTGGAGTTTTCCCATCATAAGAAAGTTCATTGACGTTTGATGCTATTTGGCTTTTTAGACCTGCAACACGAATCATAAAAAATTCATCAATATTTGATGTGAAAATTGATAAAAATTTCAACCTCTCCAGTAATGGATGGCTGGTGTCCATAGCTTCGTATAGGACTCTTTCATTAAAATCTAAAAGGCTTATTTCACGATTTAAAAAATATTTATAGTCTTTTAAATTAGTTATTTCTTTATCCATATTGTCCATTTTTTTTATGATTGCTAAGCAAAAAGCGTGCAAATTTTTGCAATATTAACAATTACAGATTAATTATTTATCTAAAATAGAGTAAAAATTTTATTCTGTTAAATTTAAATTTTGGAGCAAAATTTCTTTTAATTGTGATTTTATTAAATTGAAATCTATCGTTTGATTTAACTCAACAGATAAAGAAGTAACACCTTTATCTATAAAACCACAAGGATTAATATAGTCAAAATACTTTAAATCAGTATTTACATTGAAAGCAAATCCGTGCATAGTAATTCCTCTGGAAACACGAACACCAATTGCACAGATTTTTCGGGCTTTCCCTGGGTGATGGCTATCTAACCAAACTCCGGTTGCTCCTTCTAATCTTTCAGATTTAATTTGATAATTTTCGAGCAAATTAATTATACTTTCTTCAAGAATTGAAATATATTTTTTTACTCCAATTTTATGTTTGTCCAAATCAATAATTGGATAACCAACTATTTGACCGGGACCATGATAAGTAATATCTCCACCACGATTTGTATTGTAAAATTCAGCATTTTGTGCTTGTAATTGAATATAATCTATTAGCAAATTGTTCTCATCGCCGCTTTTGCCTAACGTATAAACGTTTGGATGCTCACAAAACAGAAGATATTCAGATTCATCTGAATAATCAATACTTTTTGTTATTTTCTTTTGCATAAGCTCTGAATGCAACTTCTCTTGGAAGTCCCAGGCATCTTTGTACTTAATTAATCCTAAATCATTAAAAATTACTTTATTCATACTTGATTTTATTTTAAACTAACATTTATATGCTTTTCTGCAAAATATGAAGACCTTACCATTGGACCACTTTCAAGATATTGGAAGCCTTTTTCCATTCCGATTTGTTTATATTCGGCAAATTTGTCAGGGTGAACATACTCTTGAACAGGATAATGTTTAAATGTTGGTTGCAAGTATTGACCAATAGTCATAACTCGGCATCCAACTGCAAGGAGGTTGTCCATTGTTTGGTATACTTCGTCATCAGTTTCGCCTACGCCGACCATAATGCCTGATTTTGCAATTAATCCAGATTTGGCAATATGTTCTAGGACCAATAAACTTCTTTGATATTGGGCTTTGGAACGCAATTTTGGTGTAAGCCTTTCTATTGTTTCTAAATTATGTGAAATTACGTTTGGACTTGCTTCAATTACTTTCTGGACAAGAGATAAATCACCATTAAAATCAGGAATCAAAGTTTCAATAGTTATACCCGGGTTCCGCTCTTTGATTTTTAATATTGTTTTTGCCCAATGATATGCTCCGTAATCGCTTAAATCATCTCTATCAACCGAAGTTAGAACGCAATGCTTTAAACCTAATGCCTTGATTGAGTTTGCAACTTTGACAGGCTCATTTTGGTCAGGTGGTAAAGGTTGACCAGATGTAACATTGCAAAATTTACAATGACGAGTGCAAATATCTCCTAGAATCATTATTGTAGCAGTTCCTCTGCTCCAACATTCATGTTTGTTTGGGCAATTACCACTTAAACAAATCGTATTTAATCCACTTGCTTTTAATTGGTCTTGAACGAGTGAATAGTCTTGACCTCTTTCCAATTTAATTTTTAACCAATCAGGTTTTCTCAACATTTGAGTTTTATCTATAATTTGCATAATTATTTTCCTTTATTAAAAAAATAAGTTCAAAATTAAGATTAATGAATAAATATTTAATAAAATCATAACAAACTAAAATAATACTCCTTTGTGAAGAAATAAATTGTAAAGAAAATCTTTTATATTTTTATTAAAAATAATACAAAATAAACCAGTAAAAAAGCGTAATTTTGTAAAAGATATATTTCTAAAAATATTTGTAAATAAAATTGATTTAACAAAACATGAAAAAATTATTTTTAATTGCCATAATTCCTATATTTTTCTTTTTGGGTTGTGATTCAAATCCCGCCGAACCTGATGCAGTAAAAATGACGGTAACACAATTGTCAGATACACCAGGTTATACTTGGATGTATGAACTTTTTGCTACGTACCAACCTGATTCTGTTGTTGAAAATAATATCAAGAATTTACTTGATACAAATCGGGATAAATTTGTAATTTTTGCCCGTGCTTCATGTTCTTGTCCAACAGAAAAAAAAGAATTTGCACAAGTTCTTAAAATTTTGATGGATTTGAAATTTTCAGAAAATGATTATGAAATTTATGCGATGAGTTCAAGGACAAATCCAAACCCATATTCAAATATCATTAAATTAAATGATATTCCAGAAGTATATTATTTTAGAAATGGTGTTCCAGTATACTCAATCATTGATACGTTATACAATAATATACAAAAAGGTGTAAAATATCCTGTTACAGTTGAAGATGTAATGTATGAAGCGTTAGCACATTAATGCTGATAAAAGGATTGAAGGTAAGGATTATTTTCTTAGCCAAATTTGAAATTCTTTTTCAAGTTCTTGTGATGCAAAGGCGGGTTTGTTGTACAGACCAGCATTTTTCCTTTGACGAAAAACCTCAAATAAACTAACTGCGGCAGCAACAGATATATTTAGACTTTGAATTATTCCAACCTGAGGGATTAAGAAATTGCCATCAGCATTTTCAAAAGCTTCGTCTGAAACCCCTATATGCTCATTGCCAAAGACAAGTGCAAGAGGCTGAGTTAAATCCATATCATACAAATCTACGGCATTATCAGTTAGTTTGGTAGTAAAGATTTTTTTCCCTGATTCTCTAAGATAATTATAACATTCTTTTACAGAAGAAAAATCTTTATGATAAACCCATTTTCTTGCAGATGCTGAGCTTGTTTCTGACAATTTAGGGACTGTTTGACCCGAATGGTAAAGTAAACAAATTTCAAAGACCCCAACAGCATCTGCTGAACGAAAAACAGCAGAAAGATTGTGGGGGTCGTGAACATTTTCAAGTACTAATGTAAAATCAGGCTGACGCTTTTCAAGCACCTGCCTGATTTTATTTACTCTTTGTTCAGATTTAAAAAATGAATAGTCAACGTTTAAAGGTATATTCTTCATTAAATTATCAACAAATTATTTCCTTTTTTTATGCCTATTCTTACGCAATCTTTTTTTTCTCTTGTGAGTTGCCATTTTATGGCGTTTTCTTTTTCTTCCACAAGGCATATCGCACTCCAAATTTTAGTTTAATAAAAAAAATGCCTAAAACATTATTAAGCAATACTATCATTCACTTTTTTTAAAAAATCAGGTGATGGTTTAAAAACAGGAACTGCTCTTTCTGATAATGGAACTGTTGCTCCTGTTTTTGGATTTCTAGCCATCCTTGGTTTTCTAACTTTGGATTTAAATACTCCAAATCCTCTGAGTTCTATGCGCTTTCCTGAAGCGACTGCGTTTGTAATTGTTGCTAATACGCCGTCTACTACTGCTTTGGTTTCAATCTTAGTTAAACCAGTTTCTTTTGAAATTTCATCGACAATTTCTGCTTTTGTCATTTGTATCCTTATTGATTAATGAACAAAATTATATTTTGAATTTTTAAAGAATTCAAATTTACGAAAATCATTTTAAATATTACTCTTATTTTTATTTTTTTCAATATTTTTTTTCGTTTAGGATTAATTAATTAATTTAGTTTGTAAATTTATATTTTTTCAAAAATTATATTCTTATTTTTTATGGAATGTTTGTATCAACCTGATATGATAAAGAATTTTGCTCCTTTAATTTTGGAACAAAGCGAACAGAAACACTTTAAAGTTTTAAGATTAAAAGAAAATGATAGGGTAATGGTAACTAATGGTAAGGGACTTTCTGCAATTGTTTCTATTCACTATAATAAAGATTGGAATGTGAGTTTAATGCCACTTGAATTTTTTGATAATTTGGGAGAATTGACAAGAAAAATTTCTTTAATGATTTGTAAAATATCTGATAAAGACAGATTAGAATTTATAATAGAAAAATCTACCGAGATTGGAATTATTGAAATTTTACTTTCGCAATGTACATATTCGCAACCTAATAAAATAAATATTGAAAGGCTGAAAAGCAAAGCTGTTTCTGCAATTAAACAATCTAAACGTTCAGTATTACCGGAAATTAAAGAGTTTTTAAGTATTGAACTTCTTTTAAAAGAAATTTCTACAAATACAATTGTAATTCTTTTAGATGAACAAGGTGATACGCCGTTAAGTCAAATCAATAATGTGGATTTTAAAAGCGGTTTAAATTCGTTCTTGATTATTGTTGGTCCAGAAGGTGGTTTAGCCAGCGAAGAAAAAAGAAAAATTTCTAGCTTAATTAAAAAAGGAAATTTAATCAAATGGAATTTGGGAAATCGCAGATTAAGGACAGAAACAGCCGCAATAAAAGCTTTGTCAATTTTAACAACAATAATAGAAAGTTAAGTAGAAACAAAATTATTCATTAATTACTATTTAGTTATATTTAAATAATTTGTAATTTTGTATTTTATTATTTTTTTAAAGGATAAACTTATGCAGAAAATTACAAAAATTGCTTTATCAATTTTTCTTGTATTAGGATTTTTTAGTTGTAGTAGCCAAAAAGATCCGACTAAATTGTTTTTAGAATCAAATCAAGCGGCTTTGAAAAACACGACCGCACAATTTAAAATTACTGTTACTAACAAAGGGCAGCAAGGAGATGAAACATTTTCTTCTGATATTTATGTTAAGAAATTAACAAATCCTAATAGTTCATTTCCAATGGAATATCGAATTGAAGAGCCAGGTAGCACAATCATTACTTATGATGGTAGTAAATTTATTGTAACAGATTTGAAAGAAAAAAAAGTTTCTGTAAGCCAAAAAGAAAGTATGACCCCACAATTTGCTGAAAGATTAGGTCAAAACTTTTATATGATAATTAATAATAAGCTTGATACTGCTGAAATTAATGCAAATGCTAAAAATTTAGTATTCAAAGGCAAAACAAATGTAAATGGTCAGGAATGTTACCAAGTTCTTCAAAAAGGTGAAGGACATGGTGAATATAAAGTTGAAAACAACTATTTCTTTTCTGTCGATAATAAATTAATGGTAAAATATACTTCTAATATTACTGATAAAAACAACAAAACACTTCAAGAAATAGAATATACAGTAAGTAATCTGAAATTAAATACAAATTTAGATAATAAACTTTTTGCTCAAGCAATAGATACAGTGAATTTTAAGTATGAAGATTTAGATGCGATGCAAGATAAGATGAATAATCCGCATGATAATCCACACGAAGGAATGGATAATTCTGATACTCAAAATGACCAACAAGGAACAGGGCTTTTGCCAACAGGTTCAATTGCTCCAGATTGGTCTTTATTGGATAAAGATGGAAGCAAAGTAACATTAAGTCAATTACGTGGTAAAGTAGTTGTTCTTGATTTTTGGGCAACTTGGTGCGGTCCTTGTAAACAAGCGATGCCAAATATCCAAAAACTTTGGGATAAATACAAAAGCAAAGGTGTTGTTGTATTTGGTGTAAATATTTCAGAAAATGCAGATCCAATCAAATTTATGAAAGACAACAATTACACTTATCACTTGTTATTGAATGGCGACCAAGTTGCTGGAACATATAAAGTAGATGGTATTCCAACAATGTATGTAATAGACAAAGCAGGAAAAGTTGTATTTGCTGAATCTGGTGTTGGTGCTGATTATGCTGAAAAATTAGATGCCGCTGTAAAAAAAGCGTTATAATAATTGAATTAGATTAATCAACCTGCAATGATTTTCTGGCATAAAGAAATCATTTTTTCCGCAGAAATATCCCAAGAAAAAGATCTAGCCCAAGAAACAGCACCCTCACGAAGGTGCTGTTTCTTGTTTTCGTCAATCAAAGCAGTATCTATTTTTTTCTTTAAATCTTCAATATTGCCATATTCATATAATAAACCTGAATTGCCGATGTTAACGGAATCCCTGAGTCCTGGAACATTTGCTGAAACTACAGGTGTTCCACAAGCATTTGCTTCAATATTTGTTATTCCCCAACCTTCTTTTTGCGATGTATTTACTACTAAATCAACTTCTGAAAGTATTCTTACTTTTTCTTTTTCTGAAACGAAACCATAAAAAACTGTGCATTTTTCAATGCCTAATTGATGTGACAACTTTTCTAAATAAGGTTGGTAATCGCCTTTACCAATAATTTCTAATTTGGAATTTTTATGCTCTTTATAAAATCTTGCAAAAGCATAAAATAATTGTTCTACACTTTTGTATTTCTTTAATCTACCAAAATATGCAATTCGGAATGTGTCTTTTTCAGTTTGATTATGTTCAAAGGGAAATTGCTCTTGATTAATAGCATTATATATTATTTCAAAGTTTGTAGGATTAAAACCCCGTTCCATAAATTCGTCTTTTGTGCTTTCAGATACTACGGCAAATTGAGTTTTTTTATAAATGAAATTAACTAAATATTCAGAAAAATATACATAAGAACCTTGCAATATCCCTGCTTCTTTAAAGATACTTTTGCCAAAAAAGTGATGGCTTATTGCCAAAAGTGGTCTCTTGACGTAAAGAGGCATATAAAAGGGAATTTTATTTAAATCATCAATTACAATGTCAAAATTATCTTCTTTAATTGCTTTTTTATATAAGAATGGAACATAGTAATTAAACAAAGATCTACTACCAAATCTATGAATTTCAATACCATCAATTACTTCGTAATTTAAGCAACCTTGAAATTTACAAGCATAAAGTACAACTTTATGACCAAGTTTTGCAATTCTACTAAAAATCTCGTGCAAATGAACTTCTGCACCACCTCCGGAAGGGTTTCTTATATCTTGCCAATTAAAAACTAATATTTTCATACTTCTTTGATTTCTTTGTGTGAAGAAAAATTATTTGTTTAATGTATATTTTAAAATTCTAATTTATGGCATATTTATTTTACGAAATTAAGGTAAAATTTAAAAATAGAAATAAAATCTTTGTTTTTTATTTATTATTAAGGAACTTGCATAATGATTAATTTCAACATAAAATCTTTTAATAAAACAATATTCGCCAAATGGATATTATTATCCATTTTTGTAGGTTTTACATTTTCTTCTTGTACAACACCAAAAAGTGTTGGCTATAATTTAAATATAAAAAAAAATAATAAAGTTGCCAGTAATAAAGAAGAAACTGGAACACAAAGCAAACAAGTTGAATCAGCGAATAAATCTGATAAAGCACCTCAAACAGATAAAACCTCCAAAAACAACTATGATTTGACTTTTAGTGAAGAAAGGCTACCTACTTTAAGAGAACAAATGAAGATGATACAAGATAAGCAAGAGGTTATGGAAAATGAAGTTCAAGAAATAAAAACGAATATTCAAGATATTAACAGTAAATTGAATGAAATCAAGCAAATTATTTCTACAAGTGAAGCATATCAACCAAAAGATATAATTACAGGTGAAAATCCAAGTACTACCAAAAAAGATGAGAAAAAAAAGATTAACCCAACAACAAAGTTAGATAATTCTGACTTACAAAAAGAGGTTATTGAAGGTACTTATATTATGTCTGATGAAGAGATTGAAAAATTTAAAAGTAATCAAGCAATCGGGAAAAAAGATGCAAAGAAAGTCCGTTCAGTTTCTCCTGCAAGTAAACAGAAAAATTTAAAAGTTATGAACGGGCAGAAATCAACAAAAGAGCAAGATTTAGATAAAAAGAATAAGAATAAAATTAACAACGAAAAATTATCGAAGGTAGAACCAGAAAAATCTGATATAAATCAAGAAGAAGTTTCTAAGATAATTGATTTAGGTGAAAATTATCTTGCCAACAAAGAATATGCAAAGGCAGAAGAATATTATAAAAATATTTTAATTAAAGTTCCAGATGCGCAAAAAGGAAATATAGAAGTAAAATTAGCAGAAAGTTTGTTGCAACAGGGAAAAATCGATGAGGCAAGAGGAATTTATCAAGAAATAATCAAAAAGAAAGATAAAAACGAAAGTTTACCAATTGCAAAAAAAATGTTACAACAATTATAAAAAAATTAAAATTTTATTGTTTTTTGAATTATTTTTCTTATTTTTGCTAACAGAAAAAGATAAATTTTAAAACCGATTGATAAAAGATAGTTTTTAATTGTATAAAAGGAAAAACAATGACTTTCAGAAGCATTAACAGAGCAACACTATTAGGTAACGTTGGTAATAATCCTGAATTACGCTCTACTCCACAAGGAATTCCCGTTACAAGCATTAGATTGGCTACGCATAGTACAATCAGAGAAAAAAACAATGAAATCGTTGACATTACAGAATGGCACAACGTTGTATTTTGGAGAGAATTGGCAAATAAAGCGGCTAATTTATTACAGAAAAACACAAGGGTTTTTATTGAAGGACCACTTAAAACACGCAAATTCGAAAAAGATGGTTCTACTCACTATATTACAGAAATAGTAGCTGAAACTTTAATTGTTTTGGAAAATCGTCGTCAAAAAGATTCTAATAGCGAAGAAGATACCGATTACAATATTGATGATGAATAGTAAAATATTTTTTCTTTTAAATTACTTTTAATTGGCATTAGCATCTTCTTTACTAATGTCAATTATTTTTTTTGTTGTATTTTCTAAAAATACTCGGCATTCATTCAATAGACGAATACCTTCAGCATATAAATTAATCTGATTTTCAAATGCTTCGTTTCCAGAATTTAAAATTTTCACGATTTCGTCAATTCTTTTTAATTTTTCCTCAAATGTCATTTCAGATATCCTTTTAATTTAATATTTTATTAATTATTGTCATTACTTTTGTTTTGATGACATCATTTTTTCTAATGATGTTTAACTCTTTGTCAAGCTTGGGAATTTTATTAGGTTTTAAATATTTCCCATTTTGTTGGAGCAAAACAAAGCCCTTATCAAATGGTTTTTCGGGATGCAGGTTTTCTAATGTTAGCCAATAATGTTCAATTTTATTAGCAAAATTTTTAATTTTACTATCCATTAAAAAAGTAAATTGATTTTCGCTATCATCTAATTTTTGCTCAAAAATTTTGATGCGTTGCTCAATGGTACGTTTAAAGTTTGATGCAAGGATGTTTTCCAAATTTTTTTGATGAGCAGTAATTGTTGAAGAAATAGTAAAAGTCATTTGGGCTTTTAAATTAGCCAAAGAATTTTTTAAATCAAAAGCAGTTAAAGGAGTAACAAGTTCTGCGGCGGCTGTTGGAGTTGCCGCTCTTAAATCAGCAACGAAATCGGAAATTGTAAAATCAGTTTCGTGCCCAACTGCCGAAATGATTGGAATTTTGGAATTATATATAGCATTGGCAACTATTTCCATATTAAAGCACCATAAATCTTCAATTGAGCCGCCACCTCTCCCAATTATAATTATATCTAAATTATACTGATTAAGTTGCTCAATTGCTTTGACAATGTCATTAGAGGCGTTTTCGCCTTGAACTAATGTTGGTCTAAAATATATTTCTGCTAATGGAAACCTCCTTTGTATAGTAGAAATAATATCTTGCACTGCTGCCCCTGTTGGTGAAGTTGCCACACCAATTTTCATAGGTAATGTCGGAATTTTTCTTTTCCTGGAAATATCAAAATATCCATTTAACTCTAATTTCTCTTTTAATTTCTCAAATGTTATGTACAACTCTCCTCGTCCTTCTGGTACAACTTCTAGGCATTCAATTTGATATTTTCCTTGGGGTGGATATACTGTTAATGTACCTCGTACAATAACTTTCATACCATCTTCTAACTTTAAGCGAATAGGAGTATTCCGCCATATTACACAAGATATTTGAGATTTATCATCTTTTAAACTAAAATAATGATGTCCGGAAGAATGAAATTTGTAATTTGAAATTTCGCCTACTACATAAACTGAAAAAAAATGCTCTTCAAGAATTTGCTTAATATAATCAGTAAGTTCAGATATTTTGATTGGTTTTTCAGACATATAAACTTATGGTTGATTTGGGAAATAAGGACCTTTGCAAAAATATTTTATTCTTTTTAATGTTCTTTGCAAATCTTTTTTTAATTTTTTAGTAATGTGAGTTTCGTCGTAATATTTAATTTGATTTTTTTCTCTTGGTAAAGTTATTGATGACGGAGTAATGAAACAAGTGTTATTATCTTTGCTACGTCTGATGGATAATGTTAAAATTGTTTCTTTCCCTTTGTGTTCAATTTTTTTTTCGGCAATTAAAAAACCACGTAAAGTATCAACGCTATTAATTTGATATCCTTCATCTGCAAGTATTTCTGGAATAGATACAAAAAATTCTGAATATTCAAGAACACAATCATATTGAATTTCTTTTGGTTCGTTGTAATAGGATTTACAAGATGTTAAAAGAATTAAAACCACAAATAATAAATATTTTTTCATAATTTCCCGTATTAATATTCGAATAATCTTTGTCAATATTTAGTTTGATTAGGAGATTTTTGCCACATTTGAAAAACTTCCAAAGCCTTTGGTTCATTTAATTTTACCATTTTAAGTTTCCTTTTTTCTGGCGGTAAATTTAATTCTTCATAAATAAAATTATCGCTAAAACCAATATATGCAGCATCATTTTTAGTATTTGCAAAATAAACAACAGGAATTTTAGCCCAATAAATTGCAGATAAACACATTGGACAAGGTTCACAAGATGAATAAATTTCACAGTCGTGCAAATCAAATGTATTTAATTTTTGGCTTGCAATTCTTATTGCATTGATTTCGGCATGAGCCGTAGGGTCATTGTCAATTGTAACTGTGTTATGAGCAACAGCGATTATTTCATTATTTCTAATAATTACTGCGCCGAAAGGTCCGCCACCTTTTGCTATGCTTAGTTCTGATTGTTCTATTGCAATATCTAAAAAATTATTCATTTTATATCAATTTTTCAATAGTAGATAATTAGATAATTAATATAATTTTAATTATTACAAAAATATTAAATTTTAATCTAATTAATGCTTTTCTTATATAGGAAAAGAAAAGTATATATAAATAAATTATCTGATTTTTAATATTTTGAACTAATTTTCAATAATTTTGTAATTATAAATTATTTAATAAAAATTTAAAAGGTAAAAAAAATGTTCAACAAAATTTTTCCGTTTATTTTGCTATCAATGTTGATTTTTTCAGGCTGTAAAGAAGCAAATGAAAAATTAAGCAGAGCAAACAAAGTTAATCAAGTTTTGCATAATTTAACACCTACCGATGTTTATTCTATGCAAAGAATTTCTGAGATGCGAATTTCGCCAGATGGTAAATGGGTCGTTTATGTGGTTGCAACTCCATCAATTGAAGATAATAAGTTGTATAGAGATTTATGGGTGACTTCTATTGATGGTAACATAAATTATAGATTAACAGAAACTCCAGAGCAGGAAATGAGTCCGATTTGGTCACCTGATTCTAAACAAATTGCATTTATTTCTAATAAAACAGGGATTTTTCAAGTTTACACAATGGATTTTCCTAAGGGAACGCCAAAGCAATTAACCAATATGGACGAAGATGTGTCTAATATTTTGTGGTCTCCTGATGGTAAACATATATCTTTCACTTGTGATGTGAAACTACACAAAACAATTAACGAAAAATATCCGCAATATCCGAAAGCAAATGTACGGGTTTATCATTCTTTGCCAATTAGGCATTGGGATGAATGGACTGATGAAAAATTTATGCATCCTTTTATTATTCCTGTTCAAGGTGGGAACCCTGTTGATTTAGTGCCAGATGAAGATGTAGATACACCTTTGAAACCGTTTGATGGTGTTGAAAGTTTTTGTTGGTCGCCTGATAGCAAATATTTTGCTTATACAGCTAAAAAAGATAGTGATTATGCGATAAATACAAATTCAGATATTTACATTGTTGATTTAAATAATATATGTAAATGCACACAAGAAAAGCCTTGTCAAGCAAATTCCTCTGCAAAATGTTTTACGACAGAAAATTTAACAGCAGGAATGCCTGGTTACGATAAAGTTCCAAGTTATTCACCCGATGGCAAATGGATTGCTTTTGCAAGTCAACAAAGAGCAGGTTTTGAATCCGATAAAATCCGTATAATGCTTTATAACCGTTTAACAAAAGAAATGACTGAATTAACTCAAAATTTAGACCAATGGGTAGAAGAATATGTCTGGTCACCTGATAGCAAAAAAATATATGCTGTTGCTACTGATTCGGGAGTAAATGGTTTATTTGCCCTTGATATTGAAACTAAATATTGGACACGTCTTTCAAAAGGTTTTTGGAATTACGGTGGAGGATTAGATATTACAAAAGATGGTAAAACATTAATATTTGGTAAAACTAATGTAAATAATCCGTTAGAAATTTATTCAATGAATTTAGCTACAGGTAAAGAAACAAAATTAACGCATTTAAATGATGAAGTTTTAAAATATATTAGACCAGTAAAAGTTGAATCTCGTTGGTTTGCAGCCGAAGATGGTAAAAAGATTCAATCTTGGGTAATTTATCCACCAGATTTTGATAGTACCAAAAAATATCCAATGATATTATTTTGTCAAGGCGGACCACAAAGTATGGTAAGTCCAGACTTCCATTATCGTTGGAACTTTAATGCCTTTGCTTCGCACGGATATATTTTGCTTGCACCAAATAGACGTGGATTGCCTGGATTTGGGCAAGATTGGAATGATGCCATTAGTCAAGATTGGGGTGGTAAAGCTATGAGTGATTTGTTATCGGTTACTGACCAATTTTCAGAAGAACCTTATGTGGACAAAGATGAACGAGCTGCTATTGGAGCAAGTGCTGGTGGATATGCCGTTTATTGGTTAGAAGGTCATCACCAAAATAGATTTAAAGCATTTGTGGCTCACGGTGGTTTATTCGATATTGTTAGTGAATATGGTTCAACTGAAGAATTATTCTTTCCAAATTGGGAATTCGGCGGTCCTTATTGGATTCCTAAAAACCGTGAAAATATGGAAAAAAATTCACCACACAATTATGTAGAAAATTGGAACACTCCAATTTTAATTTCAACGGGTGAACATGATTTCCGTGTTCCTTATACTCAAAGTTTGGAAGCGTTTACAGCGGCTCAATTGAAAAAAATTCCTTCTGAAATTATTATTTTCCCAAATGAAACTCATTTTATTTCCCATCCACAGGAATTTTTATTATGGTCATCGGAAGTTTTCAATTTCTTAGATAAATATACTATTAAAAAATAAAATGATAAATTTAAGTCATTTGCAAAATAATTATTTTTGTTGATAGTCAAAAGGAATGGAAAAGAATTTCCATTCCTTTTTTGATATAATTGGGGATTATGAAAAATTATTTAATTTTTTTTTTAATTTTAATGTTTTTCACCTCTTGTGATTCAGGTTTAAAGCCTGAAATTTCACAGACAAGTTATGTTAATGGAGTTATTCATTATATTAATCCAATTAAGGATTGGCCCCCTGCTGATTCTTTAAAAGATTTACGAGTAGTGGCTTTTAAACATTTTCCACCTACAAATGTTGTGCAAGAAGTTTTACAAGGGAATGCTTACTACACTATGCAAACTCTTCCTTTTTTTGTTGATTCATCTAATTTCTCTTTGGAAATCAAAGATGCCCCAGTGGAATTAAAATATATTGCAGTTGTTCAACAATTTGGTGGATTACTTGATTGGCGTGTGGTTGGACTTTATTCTCAAACTAAAGATTCTGCTACATATTTATTAGTTGAAAACGGGAAAACTTATTTTATTGATATTACTGTGGATTTTAATAATTTACCCAAACAACCTTTCTGAGAAACGATGATGAATTTATTTAAATTATATTTTCTTTCTTTAATTTTAGTATTTATTTTAAATAATAATGCTTTGTTTTGCAAGCAAAATAAATACACTATATCAGGAAATATAGTAGATTCAACTAATGCACAAAATATAAGTGGAGCAACAGTTCGTTTAGATAGAACAGGGTTTGGTGCTATTGCAAACCGAAATGGGGAATTTACTTTATCGCAACTTCCACAGGGGAATTATACACTAATTTGCTCAATGATTGGCTATGAAACAAAAAAAATTAGTCTGGCTAATTTAGATTCAAACATACATTTGATGATTTTATTAAATCCTAAAATTTTTAAAACAGAAGATATCATAATTTCAGCTAATAGGAGATTGCAAAACATTCAAGAGGTAACAAGTTCTTCATTGGTACTTTCACAGAATGAATTTATTAATAATTCTCAACTTAATTTTGAGCAAGTTTTAAAAAAGGTTCCCGGTTTAGAAGTATATGATGAAAATGTTAGCATCAGAGGTTCAGATGGTTTTGACTTTGGTCTTGGAACAAGAACTTTGATGATGATTGATGGAATTCCACTTCTTTCAGGAGATAATGGGGATATGAAATTTGATTTTGTTCCTGTTACAGAAATTGAAAGAGTTGAAGTGGTTAAAGGTGAAGGTTCTGCTTTGTATGGAACAAGTGCAATAGGTGGTGTGATAAATTTAGTTTCTTCTGATATTAAAACAGATTGGCATTGTTTTGTAAGTACTTTTAGCGGGATATACACAAAGCCAAGATACCAAGAATGGGATTATTCAAATAGTTTAACTACGAAAAATACTATTCAAGCAGGTTTTTCTAACGGTTCTGGAAAGTTTTCTGCAATTTTGTCAGGAAATGTTTCAAAAGATGAAGGGTACCGTTCTTACAATGATAGCAAGGATTTTGGTCTGTTTGCAAAAATGAAATATGCTTTTTCGGAAGCAAGCGATTTGAATATGTATATTATTCAAAATGCGACAAATCAAGCAGATTGGGTATATTGGAATAGTTTGGATAGTGCCACAAAACCTCATGCAAATACTAATACTTCAATTAGATTACAAAGTAATAAAGCTCTTGTAGCTTTGCTTTACAACCAAATATTAAGCAACAATACTTTTCTTAATTTTAAATCAAGTTTGTTCTATACTCAATTTTACAACACATATCCTACAAATGCTGCTGATTATCGCCAATCCGACGCTTTTCAAAATTTTAATGATATGCAAATTACTACTTCTTTTGGGAATTATACTTTAACATCGGGTTTGAGCTTTTCAAATAATAATGTTAATTCGCTTTCTTATGGATTGAGAAATCAAAAGATATTTGCAATGTATTCACAAATTGAAAGTAAATTTAATTCAAATCTAATTACCACCCTTGGATTAAGGTATGATTACGAAAAAGTATTGACTGCAAATAGCAATGCTGAATTTTCTCCAAAATTTGGTTTAAATTATAAAGTGAACGATAATTTAAATTTACGAGCTTCCGTAGGAAAAGGATTTAGAGCACCGTCAATTAGCGAAAGATTTGCAAATATTTCCTATCAAGGTTTCTCTGTCCAGGAAAATTTAAATTTAAAACCAGAAACAAGTATTGGAGGTGAAGTTGGATTTAGTTATCATAACGAAGATTTCTTTTTGCCTTTTGAAACTGATGTATCAGGTTTTATTAATAATTTTCAAAATTTGATTGAAGCTACTTTTTCTTCGCAAGATTATTCCGTTATTATGTTTCAAAATGCTACTTCTGCAAGAATTACAGGTGTAGATTTATCTTTGAATTTTCTTTTGCAGAAAAATTTATTTTTGAATATTGCAACAACTTATATTGACCCGATTGACCTGACTTTGCATCAGACTTTAAAATATAGGTCTAAGTTTAGTGCGAAAACTTCAATTGATTATAGTTACAGTATTTTTTCCTTTGATTTAAGCTACCGATATTCTAGTAAAGTGGAAAATATTGATGAACAAATTATGTTGCAAATTAAAGATGCACAATCAAGAGTGCCGATTCACGTTGTAGATTGTTCTCTATCAGCAAATTTAGCTAAATTTGTAAATACGAATTTACAAGTTTCATTTAATGTGTATAATCTTTTGGATTATTATTACACTTATATGCCAGGTAATTTAGGTCCGACAAGATTGCTCGGCTTATCATTAAATTGGAAAATATAATAATGAAGTAATTATGGAAAATCAAATTAATATCCATCAACAAAATCAAATTACTCAAATTGATAAAGATAAAAATTTAATTTGGGTACTTTTATTTGGGGTTATTACAGCAGTAATGTGGCAATTTGAAACAGGTAGATATATTCTTTACCCATTCACGATTTTAGGAACTTGGTTTCATGAAATGTCTCACGGACTAACTGCACTTCTTCTGGGGGGAACTTTTCAAAAGCTTGATTTAAATTTAGATGGTTCTGGTGTAGCCTATTTTTATGGTAATTTGTTTTTAGGGAGAATAGGAAATGCTATTGTTGCCGCCGCTGGACCACTGGGACCCGCTATGTTTGGAAGTCTTATGATTATTTCATCTAAAAATCCAAAAACTACTAAGTTCTTTTTATCTTTTCTCGTGATTTTAATGTTGCTGTCAATCATAATTTGGATAAGAACGATTTTTGGTGCGATTATTATTGCATTGTTTGGCGTAACTTTATTATTAATTTTATTAAAAACAAATTTACAATTCCAAAAACGAACTTTGCAATTTCTTGGAATTGAAGCAATATTGAGTTTATTTTTGTCAATCAGCTATTTATTTTCTAATGGAGGTGTTGTAAATGGTAAACAATATTATTCAGATACTTATGTAATTCAAGAAGCACTTTTTTTGCCATATTGGTTTTGGGGTGGAATAATATTGATTATCTCTATTTTTTTCTTAATTTTAAGTTTTAAAAAGGTGCTAATTTCAAAGAAAATATAAAAATTGAGTAAAATATTACACATCAATAGACAAAAAAGCAAAAATGTATAATATTATGTATAATAAATATTATATTTTTCGTTTTTTTTCATTGATTTTTGAAGAATTTTTATTAATTTTAGAATTTGGAAAAAGTGAAAATTATTAATTTAATATGTAGGTTTTATATGAAAAAATTATTGACAAAAACAAGTCTAATCTTATTGTTTGCAATTGCATTTGGAATAAGTTCTTATGCACAAACAAACCCTACACCTTATGACTTGTCCACAGGTGATTACACTCTATCGCAATGGAACAGTACTAATTCGGCAGGAACTTATCCGACAGGTATGATGTTCCATGCAAACTCAACGTCTGACCCTGGAATTACAGCTGCATTTGATAAAGATTGGACAGCTGCATATAATTTAACTTCTGCTTCACGTTTTGAAGGACGTAATGCAGATGGAATTGGATTTGTAAATACTGGTAGCACCAATTCAGGCCAAGGTTGGGTAGGCGAAGCTGTTTTAGCATTTAAAACAACAAATCGCACACAAATAAAAGTTTCTTGGACTGGTGGCTTTGTTGATATACTTGGTACTTCTTCAAGGCAATATGCTATTCGTATGCAATACCGCATAGGTTCTACTGGTTCTTGGAATGATATTTATGATGCAAATAATAATCTTGTTGAATATCAAAATACTGATTATTTAACAATGGGTTCTTCTACTCCTGCATCAGCAGTATCTTTTACTAACATTGTATTGCCAAGTTCTTTGGAAAATCAATCACTTGTTCAAATCCGTTGGGTTTATTACCAAAAAGTTAGTGGTGGTGGAAATAGACCAAGATATAAACTTGATGATATTACAGTTGCAAGCCAATCTTTAATTGGAAATCCTACTAAACTTAGTGTTTCAAGTGTAGTTCCTGTTAATCCAATGGTTAATATTCCTTTTTCAGTTACTTTGCGTTCAACTGACGACAATGGAATACCTAAATATGTTAATTCAAATACAACAGTAAAGGTTTCTTTGTATTATGGAAATGGAACTCTTGCTGGAACTATGCAACAAACAATACTTGCGGGTACAAACTCTGTCATTTTTAATGATTTAAAGTATTCAAAAGCAGAAGGTATGCAACTTAAATTTGAAGTGGTTTCCGGCGATGCTTTAAGTTATTATAAAGAAGGTTTATATGTAAAAGATGCTCCAACAGTTGCAAAATTAGTAAACCTTTATCCAAAAGGTTTTATTGGAGTTGTACATCATACATTTTCCGTCCAAACACAGAATGCAGATGGAACTCCAAATCAATATTATGACAATATGCCAATTTCTTTAACAGTACTTTCTGGACCAAGTGCATTAATAGGAACAACTACTCCAAAAGCTGTAGCAGGTGTTGCAACTTTTAATGATATAATATTCCCAGTTTCTGGAACTTATGTATTATCTGCTTCGGTACCAGGAATGACTAATCCACAAAGTGTAACTGTCGTAGTAAATAATATCCCTATATTTACCGATATTATTGTTCCTCAATATGTTAAAGGAGATGGCAGTTTCTTACCAGCAGGAAATGGCAGAATGCCTCAATATGCTTTAGTCAAATTTGATGGATTAGTAGAAAATACTGTTTATACTTATATAACATCAAATGTATTACCTACTGAAACTACTGACCCTAATAATTTTGGTGCAGGAAATAATATTTATTATGATTATGCAAGTGATTCATATTTGTATACTTCTGCGGCAGTGAATTTAGCCGATCCAATGAATCGTTCTACATTCAAAACTGGTCCTGGTGAAACTTCTAAAACAATTTGGGTAAACATTGTTCCTACAACAAACTCCCGCTTTAATGTAGGTAATACTTTAAATTGGCTTGTTCAACTTGGAAATGAATTTGGTGAAAAAATCAGCAGAAATATTTCAGTACAAACATCATTATCAGAACGTTTTGGTACTACATCAACTGACGTTACTGGAATTTATGATCCAAATAGCCGTTTAAATCCAAAAGATTATTTAGTATTTTATGATGCTAATGGCAATCCTCTGACTGCAACAATTATCCAAGATGACGGTGCGACATTAATTACTCCTGGTTTTCCTCATCAAAGTCCTGCTTACTTTGCTGATTTGGACAATGTTAATTCAGCATGGGGAACTTTTGTCCCGAATAACTTACCAAATGGAATAACAAAAATTGCATTATTTGATAAAAATGGTACACAAAAATTTGTTTGGACAGATGATGATGCTATTTGGGCTGGTGTAGATACACATAATCCAAGTCAAGGTTCACAAGGATTTGCTTTCTATACTCCTTATGTAAAATTCTTAAATTTAAGTGATTATTCTGAAATTTGCAATGATGGAGACTTTGATTTTACTTGGGATTACAATGGAGTAGAAACTGTGTCTATTGAAGTTTCACTTGATGGTGGTGCAAATTGGCAAACTATTGTTGCTGGTTATCCAGCAAGCGAAGGACATTTTACTTGGATGGTACAAAGAACAACTTATGCTGGGAAAGATTTACAATTTAGAATATTTTCAGATGAACACCCATTTGTTGTTAATGTTGCAAGCAATGTAAGAATATTTGATACTCCAATCATTGACCATAGCACAAAGAGCGATGTCTATTGCCAAAATTCAGAAGTAACACTTGAAGTAGTTGCAACAGGTTCAGACTTAAATTATCAATGGTATCGTGATGGTGTATTAATTCCTGGTGCGACTTTACCTTATCTTTATTTTGCAAATATTGATTATTCTAATACTGGTATTTATTATTGTATTGTTTCGGGCTCAAAAAATGCTTATGGTGATTCAAGATGTAAATCAGTACAAACTGATGATATAGTGGTTTATGTTGCACGTCCTACTTCTATTGCTAAACAACCTCAACCATTCTTTGTAAATCTTGGTGGTCAAGCTTACTTTGAAGTTGATGCATCTGCAAATGGATTGCCTCCAAATTATATATTTAAATACCAATGGTATGCTAATGGTGTTGCAATGCAAGATGGCAATAGAATTCAAGGTACTCAATCAAGAAGACTTGTATTTAATCAAGTACAAGCTTCCGATTTAACTAAACAATATTCTTGTACAGTTTCTGCACTTTGTGGAACTGCAACGACTAACAATATTATGCTCGGGAAAGCTGATGTTGCTATTACGACTCAACCTAAAGACCAACGTGTTTGTGAAGGTACTGATGTTACTCTTACTGCAACTGTCCAAAATGACAATAATTATAATCTTGCTTATTATTGGATGAAAGGTAATTACAGATTAACAGACAACAATAAAATATCTGGTGCAAATACTCCAACATTAACTATTTTAAATACTGATGTTTCTGACCTTCAAAACTATAGCTTAGTTGTTGATATTCTTGATAAAGGTTATCAAATTTATTCCAATGCCGCTTCTGTTTATGTTGTTACTAAACCGGTAATTGCAAATCAATCAACTGATATAAATACAGTGGAAGGGGCTAAATTCTCTTTGTTTGTTAATGTTAATAGCACTACTAATGTTCAAACTGTAAAATGGACTAAAGATGGCGTAGATTTAACCGATTCAAATTCAACAACTTTGTCATTTAACTATGCTGAACTTACTGATGCAGGTACTTATGTTTGTACAGTTACAAATGAATGTGGTGAGATTTCTTCAAAACCAATTGTTGTAACAGTTACTCCGAAAGGTATCCAAAGTGTTGAAGAAATTGTTGCTGGTGATGTAATGCTTTCTCAACCTGTACCAAATCCAACAAGTAATTCTGCGAAAGTTACATTTAGTGTTCCTGCTTACACTAACGTTAATATTACTTTAACTGATTTGTATGGAAACACAATTACAACACTTGAAAATGCAAATTATGCTGCTGGTGCTTATGACATCACAATTAATGCTAATAGTTTGAAATTAACAAGTGGTGTGTACTTCATCAATTTATCTACTAAATTTGGTGTTACTACACAGAAATTAATCATTATTCAATAGTTTGAATTTCATTCAAAATTAAAAGGCTGCTTTATGCAGCCTTTTTTGTTTTATTTTTTTAACAGATTAGCAGAGGGACAACTAAATATTCACTGCATTTTGCCGCATTGGTAATTTAATTGTTACATTAGTTCCTATGTTTTCTTTGCTGTCAATTTTAATGCTTCCACCAAGAATATCCATACATTTTTTTGCAATATAAAGTCCTAATCCATAACCGGGAATATTAATATTATTACTTGCTTTATAAAAGCTATTAAAAACTAATGGAATTTCATCATAAGGAATACCTATGCCGTTATCAGATATTTCAATTTGAAATACATCATTCTGCCATATAACTTTTATTTGTATAATGTCATTTTCATTAGAAAACTTTACGGAATTATTTAAAATATTTGTAAAAATCATTCCGAATAAATTTAAATCAGTATATAAAGTTGAATCTTTTATTTTTAAATCACTTTCAAAAGTTATCGGCTTATGTATAAACTGGTATTTTACATTATCAACCAACATCGCAATATAAGGTGCTATACCGATTTCTTCTTTCATAATTTGGTAGTCGTCTGTTTCTAATTTAGAGACAGTAATTACTGCTTCCATTAATTTCATCATATCATAAATTGTGTATTTCACTTCTTTTAATTTATCGTTCTTTTCGGCTAAAGACATCTTTTCGGAATAATTCAACAGCAAGTCGGCGGAAAGCATAATCTTTGTTAAAGGAGTTCTAAATTCATGTGAAACAAGTGAAATAAAGTTGCTTTTGATTAATTTCATCTCCTCTAATTTATTTGCCCTTTTGGTTAAATAATCAATTTTATCATTACTTTCTGTTAAAGGTAGAAATATGATAAGCACCATATTATATTTTTGCAAGTTATTAAAGATACATAAAAATTTTTCTTTTTTCCCGTTTTCTTGTTCAAATTCTATAACTTTCTCATGAATCTTTAAAAAATGGGATATAACTAATTTATAGTGCAACAAAAATTTTGAATTCTTTGATAAATATATGTTTGCAATATTTTGACCAATCAAATCATCACTTTGCTGATTAAAAGTATTTTTAAAGACAGAATTGAATATTTGTAAATTGTTAGTTCTTGAATCTATTACAATAGCTGGTAAAGTTACTGATTCAATGAGTTCATTTAATTTAAAGTTTTCGCCAAGACTTGATTTCAAAGTGATATTAGCAATATTTTCATTACTTTCATCTAAAAAAAGTATTCCAATAGAATATTTTTCAATGCCATTTTCATCAAGAATTAAATCGAAGTAATGCAGGACCGAAAGAAAAATATTTTCGGTTGTGAGGATTTTTATAAAAGAGAATTTTTTTGTGTAATTTTTTAAATCATTAGGTTTGAAGTTTAAATTCAAATTTAAATTGTTATTAACAATTAAATTAGATGCATCTTTACCGATTATTTGATTTTTTTCTTTTTTAAAGATTTCACAAAATTTATCATTTACAAAAACGTATGTAAAGTTTTCAAGTTCTTTAATATATAATCCAAACGGTAAGAAATTACAAATTTCTTGGATAATTTCGAGATTGTTGCTTTGAACAGATTCTGTTAATGTTCTGAGCAAATTAATTAAAGATTTCATTGATAGTCTTTTTTTTATTTTTAAATTAGCAATTTAATAAATACAGAATTTCATAAACATCAAATTAAGGAGAAAAAATGGATTTACAAAAAATTCAAACAACTTTGCAGTCATTAAATTTGGACGGGTGGCTATTTTATGATTTTCATAATCGTGATGCAATTGCAGGAAGAATATTAGATATTGACAAGAACAAATTAGCCACACGGAGATGGTTCTATTACATTCCGGCTAAAGGTGAGCCAAAGAAATTAGTGCATAAAATAGAATCAGCACAACTTGACCATCTTGTAGGTGAAAAGTTTATTTATTTACCTTGGCAAGAACAGCATAACCATTTAAAGAGTATATTGGGAACGGCTAAAAGAATTGCGATGCAATATTCACCCAATAATGCAATACCTTATGTTTCAATTGTTGATGGAGGAACAGTTGATTTAATTCGTAGTTTTGGAATTGAAGTTGCAACGAGCGCTGATTTGGTAAGTATTTTTGAATCATATTTAACTGAGGCAGATAGACTTTCGCATTACCGAGCAGGGGATATAATGCAAATGATTAAAAATGAAACTTTCAAAGAAATTGGAAAAAGGATAAAAGCCGGGGATAATCCAACTGAATACGAAATACAGCAATTTATGCAAGATATTATGACTAAAAATGGTATGGTCTTTTCAGATGGTCCTATCGTGGCTATTAATGAACATGCAGCTGACCCACATTTTGAACCAAATCCAAGCAACACTTTTAAAATGAAAGAAGGGGATTTAGTATTGCTTGATTTATGGGCAAAACTCAATCAACCACGCGGAATATATTACGATATTACTTGGATGGGGTTTATTGGTAAAGAAGTACCAAAGAAAATAACTGATATATTACAGATTGTTTTTGATGCACGCGATGCAGCTTTGAATTATGTTAGGCAAAAAATGCAAAACAATGAATCTGTCCGTGGCTGTGATGTTGATGATGTTTGCCGGAAAGTAATTGTTGATGCTGGATATGCTGATTATTTTACTCACCGTACCGGGCATAATATTGGCGAAGAAGTTCACGGTAACGGCACACATATAGATAATTTAGAAACAAAAGATGAACGCTTTTTAGTTAAAGGTTCGTGCTTTTCCATTGAACCTGGAATTTACTTAAAGCACGAAAAAATTGGCTTCCGTAGTGAAATTGACGTATTTCTTGATGACAATGGCAATGTGCATGTTGCAGGTGATATTCAAAAGGAAATTATAAAAATTCTAAATTTGTAGATTTTTAGGTTATACCTTTTTAATATAAAAAACAGGTTATCTTTTGCAAGATAACCTGTTTTTGTTGAAAGTTTGTTGTAATTAATTAAATTTTATTGATTTTCTTTGATTTTAATTAAATTGAGAGCAGAACCTGCTTTGAACCATTCGATTTGCAAATCATTATAAGTATGATTTGCAATTATTGTTTCGTGTGAACCATCTTTGTGATTTAAAACAATAGATAAAGGTTTGCCCGGAGTAAATTCATCTAATCCAAGAATATCAAATTTATCATCTTCTTGAATTTTATCATAATCGTTTTTATTAGCAAAAGTTAAAGCAAGCATACCTTGTTTTTTCAAGTTAGTTTCGTGGATACGAGCAAATGATTTTACAAGTATAACTTTAACACCAAGGAAACGAGGTTGCATAGCGGCATGTTCACGAGATGAGCCTTCGCCGTAGTTTTCATCGCCAACGACAATAGAACCAATACCATTTTTTTTGTATTCAAGTTGTACATCAGGAACGCCAGCATAATTATTAGTTAATTGGTTCTTAACTTTATTAGGTTGGTCATTAAAGAAATTAATAGCACCAGTTAAAGTGTTCATAGCAATATTTTGCAAATGTCCACGGAAGCGTAGCCAAGGTCCAGCCATAGAAATATGGTCTGTTGTACATTTCCCTTTTGCTTTAATAAGTAATAATAGATTTTTAAATTCATCAAAAATTGGAGCTTTGAAAGGTTCAAGAAGTTGTAGACGTTCAGAACCCGATGCAACTTTAATTTCTATATTGGAACCGTCTTCGGCAGGAGCTTGATAACCTAAATCTTCAACAGCGAAACCTTTTGGTGGTAATTCTTCGCCTTTTGGCTCATCAAATTTAACTTTTTCACCTAATTCATTGATTAAAGTATCAGTAAGTGGATTAAAATCAATTCGTCCAGCAAAAGCAAGAGCAGTAACTATTTCAGGGGAAGCAACAAAAGCATGAGTGTTAGGATTGCCATCATTTCTTTTAGCGAAATTTCTGTTAAATGAAGTGATAATTGAATTAGGTTCTTGTTTTTCAGCACCTTCACGTTTCCATTGACCGATACAAGGACCACAAGCATTAGCTAGAACAACACCACCAATTTTTTCAAATATATTGATGAAACCATCACGTTCAATTGTATAACGAATTTGTTCAGAACCTGGTGTTATGTTATAAGAAGATTTTACTTTTAAATGTTTATCTAACGCATATTGAGCAAGAGATGCGGCACGAGAAATATCTTCGTAAGAGGAGTTCGTACAAGAGCCAATCAATGCTGCTGATAATTCAAGAGGCCAGCCATTTTCTTTTGCGGCTTTTCCAAACTCGTCGATTGGGAATGCGCGGTCCGGAGTGAAAGGTCCGTTAATGTGTGGCTTCAATTCGCTTAAATTAATTTCAATAACTTGGTCAAAATACTTTTCAGGATTTTCCCAAACTTCTTTGTCATCAGTTAAATGTTCAGCAACAGAGTTAGCAAGTTCTGCAAAATCTTCACGACCAGTAACTTTCAAATAATCGCTCATTTTGGAATTATAAGTGAAAAGTGAAGTTGTTGCACCAATTTCAGCACCCATATTGCAAATTGTAGCTTTCCCAGTAGCAGAAATAGAATCTGCTCCTTCACCAAAATATTCAACAATAAAGCCTGTTCCACCTTTTACAGTTAAAATACCAGCGACTTTTAAGATTATGTCCTTTGGGGAAGTCCAACCATTCAATTTTCCCGTTAGTTTAACGCCGAGTAATTTAGGGAATTTAAGTTCCCATGGCATACCTGCCATCACATCAACTGCGTCAGCACCGCCAACACCAATTGCCACCATACCTAATCCGCCAGCATTTGGAGTATGAGAATCTGTCCCAATCATCATTCCACCTGGAAATGCATAATTTTCTAATACAACTTGATGAATTATTCCTGCACCCGGTTTCCAAAAGCCAATACCGTACTTGTTTGAAACAGATGAAAGAAAACTATATACTTCGCTGTTCATCTTTTCAGCGGCAGTTAAATCTTCTTCTGCTCCTTTTTGTGCTAAAATAAGATGGTCGCAATGTACTGTGGAAGGAACAGCCACTTTCTTTTTGCCTGCTTGCATAAATTGCAACAATGCCATTTGTGCTGTTGCATCTTGCATCGCAACTCTATCTGGACGAAATTCTACATAGTCCATTCCACGAACATATTCTTTTGTGAAGTTTTCATCAAAAAGATGTGTATAAAGAATTTTTTCTGCCATCGTCAAAGGTCTTGCGATTTTTTGACGTATTTTTGCTATTTTATTTGGTAATGCTTTGTAAAAATTATTTACCATTTCAAAATCAAAAGCCATAAAATACTCCTAATATATATTTATTATAAAATTAAAAAAATAAAATTGCAAATTAATTAATTATTTTGAAATTTATTTTGTATTTTTAGAAATTATAAAAATATATTTTATGAAAAAGATAATTTTAATTGATGGGATGTCTATTGTTTTCCGTGCATATCACGCACTGTCGCAAGCAAATTTTAAATCACCTAACGGAGAACCAACTGGTGCTGTCTTTGGTTTTACTAATATACTTACTAATTTTATTGAAAAAGAAAGTCCAGAATTTATTGCTGTTGCTTTTGATACACGTGAACCGACTTTTAGACATATTCAGTTTGAGCAATATAAGGCAAACAGAGCACCTTTCCCTGATGATTTAGTGCCTCAAATGCCCAGAATTAAAACTTTGATTGATTTGCTCGGAATTCCTCAAATTGAATTAGCAGGGTTTGAAGCCGATGATATTATTGGAACTATTGCACATCAGCTGGGCAAAGATGATACTTTTGTCTTTTGTATGACAAGCGATAAAGATTATATGCAACTTGTTAATGACAACGTTTCTATTCTCAGACCTTCTATGAAATCAAGTAACGATTTTGATGTTATATCTTATCAAGGTGTTTTAGATAAATTTGGTGTTGCACCTGATAAAATTATTGATGTGCTGGCTTTAATTGGAGATGCCGTCGATAATGTACCAGGTGTTAAAGGTATTGGTGAAAAAACAGCTATTCCTTTAATTCAGCAATTTGGTAACTTAAATAATTTATATGACAACATAGATAAAATTGATAAACTTTCTGTTAAAAATAAACTTCTCCAAAATAAAGAAAACGCCTTCATTTCAAAAGAATTGGTTACTTTGGATTTAAATGTACCAATTGATTTTTCTGATGATTTCCTTGCACGTAAAAAAATACAATTTAATGAATTAGATTTATTTTTCAAAGAACTTGGTTTTACCAAAATTCGTGAGCATTGGCATAACAAAGCAATTTTCTCACAAAATTTAATTGAAGATAAAACTTTTGTAATTAATGATAAAACTGAAATTCCAATATCAAACATAATTGATTTTCAAATATTAATTGATAAAAAGGAAGTAGAGTCGTTTTGTAATAAAATTTCTAATGAGAAAGAAATTGTTTTTGAGGTAATTTTCAATTCTTACCAACGTCAAAATGCTGTTCCTATTGGACTTGCAATTTGGACCAACAACACTGGTTTTTCATTGATTAAATTTGAAAATCAAAAAATTTACCAAACGCAATCTTTTGATTTATTTTCAATGCACAATTCAGAATATGAAAATAAAGAAATTTATAATCTGAAATTATTTAAAGATATTTTTGAAAATTATAATATCAGCAAAATTTCATTTGATTTAAAAAACCAGATGTTTATTTTATTGAATTATGGAATAAACGTCAAAGGAAAATTGTTTGACATAATGATTGCATCTTATATTTTGAATCCTGATGTCAAACATGATTTGGAGGCTATCTACCAAAGATATTTAAATCGAGATTTTGAGGAATTTAGTGATTTTCATAAAAGTTATCAAAACAAGAAAGAAAGCACAAATAATTTAAAATTTGAGCATAATAATTTTTTCGCAAGATATTTGCTGCAAAGAATTAAAACAAGTAAAGATTTGTATCTTGTTTTATTAGATAAGATAAAATCAAATAATCAAGAAGAATTGGCAAATAAAATTGAATTTCCTTTAATTCCGATATTATCTAATATGGAGCATTACGGCGTAAAAATAGACACAAAGGCATTAAAAACAATTTCACAACAGATAAATTTAAAAATAGCACAATTATCACAAAATGTCTATACAGAAGCGGGTACGGAATTTAACTTAGATTCTCCGAAGCAACTATCTGAAATTTTATTTGACAAAATGCACTTACCAGTTATTAAAAAGACAAAAACTGGGATTAGTACAGATATTTCTGTTTTAACTGAATTAATAGGAACAAGTCCAATAATAGAAAATATTATAGATTATCGACAACTAACAAAATTAAAATCAACTTATATAGAAGTATTGCCAAAATTGGTTAATCCTGAAACCGGCAAGATTCACACTTCATTTAATCAGACAATTGCATCAACAGGAAGATTATCTTCTACTGAACCTAATTTGCAGAATATTCCTATTAGAACAGAACAAGGTAAAGAAATTCGTTCTGCTTTTATACCTTCACGACCTGAAAACTTAATATTATCGGCGGATTATTCGCAAATTGAGCTAAGAATAATGGCATATTATTCACAAGATGACAATTTGATTAGAGCCTTTCAAGACGGATTAGATATTCATTCTGCTACGGCAAGTAAGTTATTTGATATAAGTATGGAAAACGTGAGTAGTGATATGCGTAGAATTGCAAAAACGGTAAATTTTGGTATTATGTATGGATTAGGTGCTTTTGGTTTATCTCAGCGATTAAGAATTTCAAGGAATGAGGGACAAAAAATTATCCAGAATTATTTTAGAAAATATCCTGGCATAAAAAAATATATTGATGAAACATTGAAATTAACTCAAAACAAAGGTTATGCTGAGACATTAATGAATAGGAGAAGATATTTTAATGATATAAATTCTAAAAATCATAATTTACGAGCATCTGCTGAACGGGCGGCAATAAATTTCCCAATACAAGGGACAGCCGCTGATATGTTTAAAATTGCTATGATTAATATTGCTAAATCTTTTGAAGAAAAACATATTAGAAGTACGATGTTTTTACAAGTTCATGATGAAATTATTATTGATTTATTTACGGAAGAAGAACAAGAAGTAAAAAAAGTTTTAAAACAAGAAATGGAAAATGCTCTAATTTTAGGAGCAGTTCCTGTCAAAATTGAAATAGGAATTGGCAAAAATTGGCTTGAAGCACATTAGCACAAAAATAAATTAAATATAAAGTGTATTGCTATTTATTTAATTTGATTTATAACAGCATTTAATACAGTTTCTGGATATAAATAATCCAAACAAAAATAATCTTTGTTTGTGCATTGTCCTTTATAATAACATTTGCACTCTTTTTCAGGTTGGATAATGACCCCACGTCCATATAATTCAAATTCATTTGGGTTGAAAATATTATTAATTAAAACAATATTTTTTTTCAGTCCAATTCCTATATGCAAGCCCATTGTTACTCCTGTAACAAGCACATCAATTTTATTTACAAGTGCAATAAACTTTTTTAAAGGGAAATAACCTAAATATTCAGATCCTGTTTCTGCTGACAATCTTATATTTTTTTCATTTTCTTGTTCTCCGCCCAAAAGTAAAGGATAGAAATTGTTCTTTTGGAGAAGATTAATAAGTTTTATCCAATTATCTTCTGACCACAAGCGAGATGTCCACCGTGCACCACAACCAGTATTTAAGCCAACAATTTTTTTCCCATCGTTTTTTATATTAAAATCAATTGTATTATCTACATCTAAGATATATTCTTCACCTTCAAATTTTAGACCTGTAATTTCAAAAATTTCTTCGGGATATGACTTCGTATTTTCCTTGCTAACATCATCAAACAATCCAGTTAAAAATTTAGGGAGTGCCGCTTTATTCATTGGAGCAGGTTTGTCATTTTCTAACCAAAAACCTGATTTCTTATATGCTTCAATCATACTTGCTATTGAGCATGCTTGCATATCTTTATCTAAATTAATTAACCAATCAAATTGAACATTTTGCAATAGAACAAGATTTTCAAATGTATAATTTAATTTGTAATCAACAACATCAGGCAGTATTTCGGGTGAATATGTTAGCCACCAAATTTCATAGTTTGGGTGTATTTGTTTAATTTTCCGCAAAATAGGAGTTGTTCGAATAACATCACCAATTGCTCCTAATTTAATTATTAAAAGTCGTCCTTCAGTTGGTTGATAAAAAGGACAATCTTCACAATGTACGCCATTGTTTTTATGTGGTTTACAAGGAACATCACCACGAAAATATTTGCAATCTGATTTATATATCATTTTTCTTCTTATGAATTTCTATTTTCTCAAAAGTTAAAAATTTAAAATTAATAAATGGTAATTAATTATTAACATTATTATATGAAAAAATTTATATAAAAAAGCAATTAAATAAAATAATCAAAATAATTAGAGTGTTTTGTTAATATTATAAAATATTATAGCAAGTAACAAAAAGTAACAATAAAATAAAATAAGATGACTGAATTCTTTAAGGAAGTATCTATATCAATTGTTTCAAATTATCAGCAATTACTTTGGACGATGTTATTATTATTTTTGCTTTAAATAATTAATTTCATCACGCAGTTCAGCGGCGCGGTCAAAATCAAGTTCTTTTGCGGCTTTCTTCATTTCTTGGAAAAGTTGTTCAATTAATTCATTAAGTTGATTTTTATTTAATATATCATACATAGGGTCTTTAGCTTTGCGGTTTTGCTTTTCTTCAATTATTTTAGATTTTCGAGCAGAATTTGCATTATGAATATCAGCAACAGAAGTGGCATTTAAAATCTCTTCTATTGATTTATAAACAGTTTTAGGATTAATTTTATTAATTCGGTTGTATTCTTCTTGAATCTGCCTTCTGCGGTTTGTTTCGTCCATCACTCTTTGAATTGAATTTGTAATTTTATCTGCATATAAAATTACAAGACCTTCAACATTTCTTGCAGTTCTGCCTGCAATTTGTAATAATGAACGTTCGCTACGTAAGAAACCTTCTTTATCAGCATCGAGAACAGCAACTAATGATACTTCGGGCAAATCTAAGCCTTCTCTCAATAAATTTACACCAACAAGCACATCAAATTCTCCAAGCCTTAAATTTCTTATAATATCTACTCTTTGTAAAGCATCGACGTCTGAATGTATATAAGCAACTTTTGTATTAAAACTTTGGAGGTATTCTGCTAAATCTTCTGCCATTCTTTTAGTTAAAGTTGTAATCAATGTTCTTTGTTTCTTTTCTGCTCTTTTACGAATCTCAAAAGTTAAATCATCAACTTGATTTTTTAAAGGTCTAATTTCAATTTTTGGGTCTAATAAACCAGTTGGGCGAATAACTTGTTCAACAAAAACTCCATTTGATTTTTCCAATTCATAATCTCCGGGAGTTGCACTTACAAAAATTACTTGATTTAAAATGGATTCAAATTCTTCAAATTTTAATGGTCTATTTTCAAGGGCTGATGGAAGTCTAAAGCCAAATTCTACTAAGTTCATTTTACGAGATCTATCACCATTATACATACCTCGTACTTGTGGTATTGAAATATGACTTTCGTCAGCAACCAATAAGAAATCTTCTGGGAAATAATCAAAAATACAAATTGGTCTTTCGCCAGGCTTTCTACCTGATAAATGCATTGAATAATTTTCTACCCCAGAGCAGTAACCTACTTCACGCATCATCTCCAAATCAAAAAGTGTTCTTTGCTCAAGCCTTTGTGCTTCAACGTATTTTTCTTGTAAACGTAATTCATTTAATCTATCAGATAATTCTTCTCTTATATTATTCATTGCTTTGTCTAACATTTCTTGGGATGTTACGAACAATTTTGCTGGATAGAGTGTGTATTCGTTGTGCAGTTCTAAAATTGTTCCTCGTAAAATTTCAATAGTTGATATTTTTTCAATTTCATTTCCAAATAATTCTATGCGAATTGCTGTTTTATTTTCATAAGCAGGAACAATATCAATAATATCGCCCCGCACCCTATAAGAACCTCTTTGCAAGTCGTTGTCATTCCGATTATAATGCAATTCAGATAATCTTAATAATAATTTTTTTCTTGGAATTTCCATTCCAACTCTTAAAGTAAATAGGAATTTTTCGAACTCTTCTTTTTTACCGATACTATAAATACTGCTCACTGATGCTACCACAATCACATCTCGTCTGCCTTCAATTAATGCACTTGTTGCACGGAGTCGTAATCTATCAATTTCATCATTAATAGCAAAATCTTTTTCAATATATGTATCCGAAGCTGGCATATAAGCTTCTGGTTGATAATAGTCGTAATATGAAATAAAATATTCAACAGCATTGTCAGGGAAAAATTGTTTGAATTCACTGAAAAGTTGCGCTGCCAGTGTTTTATTTGGAGATAGGACTAATGTAGGTCTTTGAACTTTTTCAATTACATTAGATATTGTGAATGTCTTGCCTGAACCTGTTACGCCAAGCAATACTTGAAATTTATCTCCCCGCTGAATTCCTTCGGTTAGTTCTGTAATTGCTTTTGGTTGGTCACCCGAAGGTTTGTAAGTTGAAACAAGTTTAAATTTATTCATATTTATATTTCTGCACAATCAAGAACTTTAAAATTACAAAAATTGTTAATATTCATAGCAAAACAAGAGATTATTCGTAATTTCGTATTTACAATAATTAAATTTTGTTTTTAAAAAATTTTCAAGGTATGGAAAAAAATCAATTAAACGATTCCGCATATTTTTTCTTTGTAATATTTAAACGATGGAAATTTTTACTTATTTTAACATTATTAGGGGGAATAATTTCAACGATTGTAGCTTTTAATTTGCAAAAGTGGTACGCATCAGGTTGTAATTTAGTCCCTTCTACCTCAAGTCAAGAATCATCTGGCGGTGGTTCTGTTTTGTCTTCAGCGCTGAAAGAATTTGGTATTACAAAAATGTCTGGTTCTTCCAGTAGTGATGCATATTCATATTTAGTAATACTCAATAGTAGAACTGTTGTTGATTCATTAATAAATAGATTCAATTTAGATAAAGTTTATAATATTCCAAAATCACAAATATCTAAATTAAGAGAAGCGTTTCTTGAAAATTTAGAAATAACATACGAAAAAGAAGGTAATTATACGATTACTATTTGGGATACAGATAGAAATAGAGCGGCAGAAATGGCAAATGCATACGTTGGTATTGCCAATGCTCATTTTATGGATGTTTTTAGACAAGATACAAAATTGAGTAAAGAATATTTTGATGAAAGAGTAAAATCAATTGATAGTACTTTAAGTGATTTGGGGGCAAGATTAAATCTTTTTACTAAAAAGACTTTACTTTTTTCACCAGAACAACAAGGGCAAAGTATAGCACAGTCTCTTGCAGATATTAAATCTGAACAGATCAAATATGATATTTTCTACCAATATTATAAAAAGAATTTTGGAGAAAATGACCCAGTAGCACAAAATTATAAGCGATTATCGGAAGAAGTTGCACATCAAGTAAGTGATATGGAAAACAAACCAGGTTATGCAGGTAATTTTTCTTTATCTAATGCAACTGGTGTTGCAATAGATTATATGAGATTATATACGGAGTTTGAAACATACACAAAAGTTAGGTCTTTTTTAATTCCAATGATTGAAAAAATTCATAGTGATGAAATTAAACAAATCCAAAATTTACTTGTTGTGGACAAAGCTATCCCATCTGATAAAAAAGATAAACCCAGAAGGTCGTATATTATTGCTGGTTCTACTTTTGGTACATTGGTTCTTGGTATAATTTTGATATTTATATTTAATTATTTTAAAGAACTTAAACTTCAGTTAAAATTATACGAACAGGATGGAATTAAAAAGTAATAAGTTCCAAAAATATTGGCTTCATTCGGTAATATTGTTGTCTCCAATTTACTTTCGCTCTTCGGGAGTTGAAGGTATTTCTTTTGTGGATATTTTTTCAGCAGTATTCTTTTTTGGAACACTTGTTTTTTGGTTATTTTGGACGATTTTTGTTCAAAAGAAAAATATTTTTCGCAATAGGATAGATTTCTTTTTAATTCTTTTTTTTGTTCTTGCATTAGGAAATGTTACTTTATCTATGCTAAATGGTGTTCAATTTCTTGATACAATGCGAGAATACGTAGTAATATTTTTAATTCTATATTACTTTCCAATTAGAGAAAATTTTAACAACGAAAAAGACTTAAAGCTACTTCTATATAATCTTTCTTTTACCGTTTTAATAGATGATTTAGGGCAATTCTATGATTATTATGTTGGTATTAGTCAAGGAATACAATACGCTTATCAAATCGTTACTGCTGTGAGAATAAATCAAACTATATTTACTTTTACTATAATAACGGGTATTATGTTTGTTTTATTCCCACAAAAAATGATTTCAAGGCTTTGGATTATTATTGTTATTTCAATTACTTCAGTTGCGTTAATTACAACTTTTTCTCGTGCATTTTGGGTATTAGTGCTTTTTTCAATTGTTTTTCTTTTATTCTTCCTACCATTTAAGCAAAAAATTCTACTATCTATTACCACATTATCAGCCGCAATTATAATTACTTTTGTAATAACGACTTATTTCCAAGATAAAGCCCAGATTGTTTTTAAAGTTATTGAAAACAGATTGGAATCATCGGAACAAGGGAAAAAGGATGTATCATTGAGAGTGAGATTAGTTGAATACAATGCTCTTTTTCACAAAATAAAAGAAAATCCTTTACAAGGAAATGGCTTTTTTAAGCCGTTTGTATTTTATAATATTATTGAACAAGTAGAAGCCCGAACCATAACAGTGCACAACGGGTATTTGTACATAATTTATAGGCTGGGTATTCCAATGGCGTTAATTTTCTTTTCTTTTTATTTCTATTTTGCAATTAAATCTGTATTGGTGATTTATAAGATAAAATCAGAAGAAATGTTTTATAAATTTATTGCAATAGCTGGATTTATAGGTTTATTTATTCTACTGGCGGCGGATATGACGAGTTCGCAATTTATTTATAGAGATGGAACAATTGTTTTTGCATTAAGCAGTGCCTTTATTGAAATATCATATAAAAAGATGAAATCTATTAGTGTAAGTGATAATACAGAAAATACCGATGTGTTATCTAATTAGATTTGTTGGTTTTTGAGGTTTTTTATGAAATATAGAAAGATAATTAATGATTCAAGCACGGAATTAAACTTTGGCGACCCTTCAAGAGTTAAATTTTTTAATTTTCTTCTCGTTTTTATATTTCTATTGTTTTTAGGTAGATTAATCCAATTGCAATTAATATCAAGTGAGAAATATAAAATATTTAGTGAAGCGCAGGCAATAAAAAAGATAAGGTTAATTCCTCCTCGTGGTCAAATTTACGATTTGCATGGGAAACTTTTAGTGCATAATCAAGCATCTTATAATCTTACAATAACACCAGCAAGTTTCGATTCCATTTCGTTTAAGATATTAACTTCCATTGTTAGCAATTTAGATACAAATTTAATTTTAAAGGCTTTTGAGTTAAAGAAAAAATTTGAAAAATATACCCCTTATGTTGTTTCACATGATTTAGATTTTGAGACTGTTTCTTTAGTTCAAGAATATCAAGAATTTTTAAACGGAGTATCAGTAGAGATAGAAGGAAAGCGTCTTTATCAAGATTCTGTGAGAATGCCTCATATATTGGGATATATCAGACAAATTAGTGATGAGCAGTTAAAAACTTATCCTTATTACCAAGCGGGTGATTTGATTGGGCAAGTTGGGTTAGAAAAACAATATGATGACCAATTGAAAGGGACAGAAGGTTATGAAATTGTTGCTTTTAATCGAAAAGGGGAGCGAGTAAAAAAAATATTTGATTTAGGTTTCCAAGATCAAGCACCAATTGGTGGGGCTAATTTATATTTAGGGATTGATTTTGATTTACAATATTATGCTGAAAAACTATTGGACGGGAAAAGAGGTGCAATTGTTGGAATAGATCCCAGAAATGGCGAAATTCGCTTTCTTGTAAGTAAACCTGATTATTCACCGGATATTTTTAATGGTAAACTATCGCCCGAAGATGCAGAATATTTATTCCAAAACCCAAGCCATCCACTTATGAATAGGGCAATTCAAGGAACTTATCCGCCAGGTTCTACTTGGAAAATGCTTATGGCTATTGCAGGTTTACAAGAAGGAGTGATTTCTCCTACTTCAACTTTTTATTGTGGGGGTGGTTTCCATTTTGGAAATAGAGTTGTAAAGTGCCATAGTAATCACGGTAACATAAGTGTTCTAAACGCTATACAAGTTAGTTGTAACCCATTTTTCTCTCAATTAGCACTAAAAGAAGGAATTGATGTTTTTAGCAAATGGGGAAATTTGTTTGGTTTTGGGAAACAAACAGGCATAGATTTATCAAATGAAAGTAAAGGGGTATTTCCAGATAAAGAATGGCTTAAAAAATTTGATAAAAGCGAGACTTCTTATGCTGGAAAACTTTTAAATTTTGGCATTGGTCAAGGTGAAATAAACGTAACTCCAATTCAGATGGCTCAATATATTGCAGCTGTGGCAAATCGTGGTGTTATTAACCAGCCCCATATAGTGCGAGAGATTGAAAATCAATTTACTCATCAACGAGAAAAAGTTTCTTATCAAACACGCAAACTTCCAATTGATGATTGGATATTTGATATAATACATAAAGCAATGTATTATGTGGTTAATGTGCCTGGTGGAACTGGTATAGATGCCGCATTACCAGGAATAAAAGTATGTGGTAAAACAGGTACAGCACAAAATCCAGGTGGAAAAGATCACTCGTGGTTTGTTTGCTTTGCTCCTATGGAAAAACCTGAAATTGCAGTTGTTGTAATTGTTGAAAATGCAGGATTTGGTGCAGCTGTTGCTGCACCTATTGCAAAAGATATTTTAATGAAGTATTTTCATATTGATAGAAAGCCGACTTCGGATTCGCTTTCTGTTAAAAATAATAAGCCAATTCCTACTGCCGATTAAAAGACTTATATAAGTATTTCAATTTCTTTTTGTAACCATAACTTTAAATTTTCTTCTGTTACTTTTTCTATAATTTCGTTTGCAAATGCTTTTAATAAGAGAGATTTGCTTTCCTCAACTCCAATACCACGTGAAGTTAAATAGAAAAGTTCTTCTTCTTGTAAAAAGCCAGAAGTTGCCCCGTGAGAGCATTTCACGTCATCTGCATATATTTCAAGTGCGGGTTTGGTATATATTGAAGCATCTTTGGTAACTAAAATATTTTTATTTGATTGATAAGCATCAGTTTTTTGCGCATCTTTTTGAACTAGAATTTTACCGTTAAAAATTCCTCTTGATTTATCCTGCATTATACCTTTCAATTGTTGATTGCTATGGCAATTAGGCTTATTATGGGTCATTAAAATATGATTATCTATGATATCATTACCATTTGGCAAATAAAGTCCGTATATTACGGATTGAATTCCTGTGGCATCTAAGCTATTTCTGATAAAATTCCTAATGAAATTGCCTCTTAATGAAAAGATATGAAATTGCAAATTACTATCTTTTAATTGTTGTAGTGAAATATTGTTGATTAAATAGTTATCATCGTTTTCAATCATATATATTTTTACTTGTGCATTTTCTTTTATTTCAAATTCAAGTAATTGATTTATAAATACTTTTTTTTGATTTGTATTTAAGTAATATATAAAAATTGAAGTTTCTACATTCTTATCAACTGAAATGTGTAACTTTGAATTTACAAATGAGTTGCTTGTTTCTCCAGATGCGGCAAGTATAATGGTTGTTGGATTAGAATTTGAAACTATATTGATTTTATTTGATTTGGGTGCTAATGATTGATTTATTTTATAAAATATATCGTTGTTTAAAGAGGCTTTCATTTGACCATCTGGGAAATTATCGCTAATGTTATTAAAAATATCATCATTGATTTCTAACTTAACATCTCCCAAATTAATTGATTCATTTTCTGCAAAAATTCCATTACAAAAAGTAAATATATTTGAATTTTCAGGGATGTAAGAATTACTTTTCTTTTTTGTGAAAGATGTAATATCAAGTTGTGGATTAGCAATTAATTCAAAATCATTGTTATAAAGAAAATTAATTGGGGTATATTTCCAATCTTCATTTTTTAAATTTGGGAGCCCTTCTTTTTCAAATTCTTTAAAAGTAGTGCGACGCTCCTCTAAGTTTTGAAAATTATATTTTGCTAATATATTTTCAAAATTATTTATTAAATATTCTTTGAAAGACATTTATTTCCTTTAAGTTAAATGATAATGTGATTATGACAATTCATCTTTAATCCAATCGTAGCCACGTTCTTCTAATTCCATTGCAAGTTCTTTAGTACCGGATTTTACAATTTTACCTTTGTATAAAATATGTACAAAATCAGGAACAATATAATTTAAAAGCCTTTGATAATGTGTGATAACTAAAAATGAATTATTTTTATTTTTTAAAGCATTCACACCGTCTGCAACGATTCGCAAGGCATCTATATCCAACCCCGAATCGGTTTCATCTAAAATAGCAAGTTTAGGTTCAAGCATAGCCATTTGAAAAATTTCGTTTCTTTTTTTCTCACCACCTGAAAAGCCTTCATTAACAGCACGAGAAAAGAATTTTGGGTCAATTTCCACAATTTTTGCTTTTTCACGCATTAATTTTAAGAACTCTGCTGGTTCGTAAGGTTCTAAACCTTTATATTTACGATGCTCATTTAGAGCAACTCTTAAAAAATTAATATTAGTTACACCTGGTATTTCAACGGGATATTGAAAAGCTAAGAACAAACCCTCACGTGAACGAATTTCTGTTTCCATCTCTAACAAATTTTTTGAATCGAACTCAATAGTTCCATCAGTAACAATGTATTGTTTATTTCCAGCAAGCACTGAGGCAAGAGTAGTTTTACCTGAACCATTTGGTCCCATAATTGCATGGACTTCACCAGGATTAATTTCCAAATTAATACCATGCAATATTTTATTGCCATTAATATTAGCTTTTAAATTTTGAATTTTTAATAAAGACATAAAATTCCTATATTTTTCTAAATTAAAATAAATCAATTAATTAACCGACACTTCCTTCTAAACTTATTTGCAAAAGTTTCTGAGCTTCCACTGCAAACTCCATTGGGAGTTGCATAATAACTTCACGAGCATAACCATTGACAATCATCCCAACAGCGTCTTCGGTAGTAATGCCTCTTTGGTTTAAATAAAAAATTGCTTCATCTGAAATTTTAGAGGTTGTCGCTTCGTGTTCCACAATTGCTGTGTTGTTTTCAACTTCAATGTACGGGAATGTATGAGCACCACATTTATCGCCAATTAAAAGAGAATCGCATTGTGTATAATTGCGAGTATTATTTGCTTTTTTATTTATTTTGACAAGCCCTCTATAGCTGTTATCGCTAAAACCTGCTGAAATACCTTTTGAAACAATTCTACTGTGAGTGTTGTCGCCGAGGTGAATCATCTTTGTACCTGTATCTGCTTGTTGATAATTATTTGTCATTGCTACCGAGTAAAATTCACCAGTGGAATTATTTCCTTTTAAAATACAAGATGGATATTTCCAAGTTATAGCAGAACCTGTTTCTACTTGTGTCCAAGATATTTTTGAATTATCGCCATCACAGATTCCACGCTTTGTAACAAAATTATAAATACCTCCTTTGCCTTCTTTATCGCCAGGATACCAATTTTGAACTGTTGAGTATTTAATTTCTGCATTTTCATGGGCAAAAAGTTCAACAACAGCGGCATGCAACTGGTTCTCATCTCTCATTGGAGCGGTGCATCCTTCTAAATAACTTACATAAGATCCTTCATCTGCTATTATCAAAGTTCTTTCAAATTGACCAGTTTGAGAGGCATTTATTCTAAAATATGTTGATAACTCCATTGGGCAACGTGTCCCTTTGGGAATATAAACAAATGAGCCATCAGAAAAAACTGCGGCATTTAAAGCGGCAAAGTAATTATCTGTATAAGGGACTACACTACCTAAATATTTTTTAATTAAATCTGGGTGTTCTTGAATTGCTTCACTGATTGAGCAAAAAATAATTCCCACTTCGGCTAATTTATCTTTGAAAGTCGTTGCAACTGAAATACTATCCATTACAGCATCTACGGCAATACCTGCAAGAAGTTTTTGTTCTTCTAACGGGATACCTAATTTATTGTATGTATCACGAATTTCTGGGTCTATTTCATCTAAATTTTTTGGCTTAGATGAATTTTTTGGTGCCGCATAATAATAAATTGATTGGTAATCAATTGGTGGGTATTTAACTTTTTGCCAATTTGGCTCTTTCATAGTTTTCCAGTGGTTATACGCTCTTAATCGCCAATCAAGCATAAATTTAGGTTCTTTTTTCTTTTCCGATATGAACTTTATTATTTCTTCGTTTAATCCAATTGGCGAATATTCTTGTTCTATGTCAGTAACAAAGCCATATTTGTATTCGCTTTGGGTTAATTTTTCTATTAAATTATTTTCTTGCTCAGCCATTTATAGCCTCTTTTGTGTTCATAGTATATCACTCAATTTTATTGATTTTAAAAGAATCTCTATTTTTTTTTGGATTTCAAATAATGGTTTTTGAATATTACAAGTTCCATTTAGTTTGCAAAATTTACTTACTTGTTCATCAAATGAAAAACTTGTATCTATTTTAAGTTTTTTGTGATTTAAAGTATCAAGACAATCTATTATTGATGGGTAAACGCCCATTCCAACAAAAAATTCTAACAATGTTAATTCATTAATTCTTGTATTTAATGAATAACCTCCATTTGCACCATTCTGAGATTGAATTAATCCAATTTTCATTAATCTTTGTAATGATTTTGCTGTAAATTGATATGGTATGCCGGCAATCTTTGATATTTCTTTGGCGGAAAGAAAAGTATTTGACTTTTTATCATTTAAAGTCTTTATAGCCATTAAGGCATATTCTATATTCTTTGGAATTTTTAACATATCAATTTAAAATTAAATTATTAACGAAATTAAAATCCGACTATTTTAATCTGAATTGAATCTTTTATTTTTTTTATAGTCTTTTGCAAAAAAAGTAATCTTATTAAAGGCTTAATATTTGATAAATTCAAGTTCATTATAAAAATATGGAAATAGGTGAAAATTAGAAAAATTCTTCAAATAGTGTTGAACTTTCTATCTAATCTTACATCAAAAGAAGTCATAATCGCACAACGATCTACTTTAGGTCATTTGGGCAGAGTTATTAAAAAGCCCTTCGGGGTGGAAGGGCTTCGAATTACTTATATTGATAGCAAAAAATAAAATATTAAAGATTTATAAATTTGAAAAAAACTTATCGTAAATCTCTATTATCTCATTTTTAAAATGCTTAATGTCTTCCGGGAAAATCATGATATTATGACGTTCAAAAGTTCCATCAGACTGTTTTCTACTTTCTGTAATATCCAAATAAAGTTTATCTGTAGATGACTTTTTTACATCAAAAAAATATGTACGGCTACCTGCTCGTAAGATGCTTTTATGGATTTTTTCATTTTTCATAAAAATTTCCCTAAATAATTAAACAGCAGGAGGCACTGGAATAACCACTCCACCCGCATTTACCACCGCAATATTGCTTGCACCGCTGGTTTTACTGCCTCTTCTGGCTTTTACCCAATATTGAAAATTTGCAAGCCACGCAATAAAATCAGCGTCTTTTGAGGGAAAATAGTTTGACATATCAAGATTCTCCAAAATTTATTTATAAAATATTTTTTGTCATTCCAACGAAAGTGGGAATCCACTATCTTTTTCACTATATGGATTCACTTTTTCAAGGGAATGACACTAATTTTCTCTTTGTCATTCCCTCGAAAGTGGGAATCCATCTTATATCAATCCATAGTACAAATCATTCCATTCGGGGTTTTCTTTTTCAATTAATTCGATTTTCCAAGCCCTATTCCATTTTTTCAATCTTTTTTCTCTTTGAATGGCATTATTAATATCATTATGAATTTCATAGAAAACCAGTAAATGAACTGCATATTTTTGAGTAAAACCCTCGACTAAATCATTTTTATGCTCATAGACCCTTCGAATTAAATCCTTTGTTACTCCAATATAAAGAGTTCCATTTCTTTTACTTGCCATAATATAGACATAGTACTGGTTCATAACTCCCTTATGGATTCCCTCTTTCGAGGGAATGACAGAAAAAATTTCAAGAAAATTACAATATTTCCAAAGAAAATCTCCAAGTTTCTAAAGAAAACCCCAAGGTTTCCATGCAAAATTAAGATATTTCCAAAGAAAAACAGCAAGATTCTCGAGAATTATTCAATTTTTCTTGAGAAATGATTCAGTTTTCTAAAGAAAGTTAGGAGGAATCTTGAAGAATTTTATATTACTCTGATTTAATATTGAATTCTAATGGAGATTTATTTAAATAATTATTTACTCGTTTCTCAGAAATCAATTTATAATCTTTATTTATTTCATATCCAACAAAATTTCTATTTGATTTTAGAGCAGAAATTGCTGTTGTACCGCTTCCCATAAAGGGGTCTAATATAATATCATCTTTAAATGAATATAATTGAATTAATCTGTAAGGTAATTCTTCTGGGAATGGGGCGGGGTGCTTAACTTTTTTTGCAGATTCAGGATTCATTGTCCAAATAGATTTAGTCCATTCCATAAATTGTTCTTTTGTAATTGAATTTTCTTTACCATTTGCTTTTCTTTGATAATCTCCTTTAGAAAATATCAAAATATATTCGTGAACATCTCTTAAAACAGGATTAGAAGCAGACTGCCAGCTACCCCAAGCCATTGAAACACCGGCACCGGCACCTTTATTCCAAATAATTTCACCTCTCATATTAAATCCAATTTCTAACATCATCTGAGAAATAAAATCACTAAGAGGTAAATACGGCTTTCTTCCAACATTTGCTATGTTTACACAAGCTCTGCCACCATTAACTAGAACCCGATGAGTTTCAATAAATACATTTTTCAATAAATTTAAATATTCTTTTAAACTAAGATTTTCATCATAATCTTTGGTTACATTGTATGGAGGTGATGTAATCATTAAATGAAGAGAATTGTCAGGAATTTGCTCCATTTTCTCTGCATTTCCTAAAATTATTGTATTTAGTATATCTTTGGGGAATTCATTTTCTCTTGCATTATTATTTGAAATTGAATTAAAACCTTCATACATTTTTGAATTGTAGAATTTAGAAGAATCATGATTAATTCTTCCATTTGTGCCGAAACTTGAAGTTTCAGTACCATTCTTTTTAGAAATCAATCCTGTTGCCATAATTCAACCCATCTATCAAAAGCATTAAAGTTAATTATTTTTTTTTCCATTCGATAGGAATTTTATAAGTATTGTTATGATTCACTAAAGTTTTCAAAGCTAAAGCTGTAATTTCTGCACCTCTGGGGTTTGTTCCAGCCTTAGGAAGTTTAATATAATTATCTTTTCCAATATTATTAAAAACTTCAATTTGTACCTCCTTGGGAATATAGAATAATCCACCTAAATTATTCCAGTTTATTTGAACAAAAATCATATCGCTTCCAGGTTTGTAATTATTTTTAAAATTCAAAACACTTTCTGCATCAACAGTCCAGATTAATTTTACACCTGAAAAACTTGTTTCAGTAATTGTTTTTATGGATATTGGGTTGTTATATACTTTTAGGTCAATTTCAGATTCAGTTATGGGGATTTCAGTTTATACATTTTCTTCTCCAAATTTATAAACCATCAAAGCAACTAATATTCTCTCTCTTAGGCTACCGACTTCCATGCCGACTTTACCTGCTCTTGAACTTTCAAGTTCAGCAATATGAAATAACTTTGGTAGTTTATCCTGTATTTTGGTTATTAAACGATTATCACTAAAAATCTCCCTTATTCTATTATCCATTTTCTTTTCTTTTACTCTAAAAATTCAAAAAATCAATCTCTGCAAAAATAAGTATTTTTGAGAAATAAAGATACAAGTTTTTGAATTTTTCCAAAAAAATTATAGCTAAAGATGCCTATTACTTTTGCCATAATGCAAACGCACGTTATGACGAGAAAATACTTGAGCTAAGAGCGAAGGCTGGGAAGGTTATGGTATCTTTTTGGTAATTATCGAATGTTTAACTAAATACCAAAAGATGTCAAAGAATTCATTAAAGAAGAAGTAAAAAAAATGTTTGAATTGCAGTGGTGGTAAACCGTTTATGAACATCAATGAAACAGCAAAATATCTTTACTTAAGCCCAATTTAGAATTAGAATCTGAAACAGATACTTGTATAAATTTGAGAAAACTTAAAGGGCATTTAAAACAATAATGAAATTTGATTTATAATCTCTTCCAAATCCTCTTGAGTCAAAGTAATGTAAGGGCGAGCTGGAATCTGTATAACAGGTTTCAGATAGTCCTTTTTCTAAAAAGGTTAGTTATCCTATTTTCTTAATCTGCTTCAAAATGCACACTTAACGTGTATATTTGCACTCTTTATACACTCTTTATACATACAACCCTATTCTTTATTTCTTACTTATATCTTTACTGATAATTTTGTGCTGAATGATTATGTAAAAAATTGGAAGAAATTGTATGTTAGTTGCATTGTTAATATTATCTGTTCTGATACTGGGATATTTGTTTTATTCCCTTTTCAAACCAGAAAAGTTTTAGGAGGCAGAAATGAATTGGGTAGATTATTTGCAGGTTTTAGTGTTTTTAGTTGCATTAATTGCATTGACAAAACCTATTGGGCTTATCATGTTTAAGATATTTGATAGAAAGGCAAATACTGGATTGATTGGGAAAATTGAAAACTTGATTTACAAATTAATTGGTATTAATCCTGATACTTCAATGAATTGGAAAAGATATCTAATTTCACTTCTCATTTTTAATTGTATCGGATTTGGTTTTGTATTTCTAATTCAGTTAATTCAGTCATATTTACCAATGAATCCTCAGCATCTGTCAAATGTTGAACCAACGCTGGCTTTCAATACGGCCATTAGTTTTATGACTAATACAGACTGGCAGTCTTATGCAGGTGAAACAACATTAAGCTATTTTGTTCAAATGCTCGGTTTAACTGTTCAGAATTTTTTAAGTGCAGCAACCGGAATTGCTGTATTTCTTGCTCTTACAAGAGGGATTAAGAATAAAATGAATGATAAGCTCGGAAATTTCTGGGTAGATATAACTCGTTCTACCTTATTTATTTTACTTCCGCTTAGTGTAATTCTTGCAATAGTTCTTGTTTCGCAGGGAGTTGTTCAGAATTTCAATCAATATACTGAAATAACAACTCTTGAAGGGATTAAACAAATAATACCTTCAGGAACTGCTGCATCACAAATAGCTATAAAACAATTGGGTACAAATGGTGGTGGCTTTTTTAATGCGAATTCAGCATTTCCTTTTGAAAACCCGACACCGTTTTCCAATTTTCTTCAAGTTCTGTCAATTTTATTAATTCCATCTGCTCTTACTTATACATATGGTAAAATAGTAGGTTCAACAAAACAAGGGTGGGTTATATTCTCGGTTATGCTTACTATTTTGGTTATTGGTCTTTCAATATCATTATTCTCAGAATATTCAATGAATCACAGCATAGGCATTGCAGGAAATATGGAAGGCAAAGAAACACGTTTTGGAATTACAAACAGTGTTATCTGGTCAACATCAACAACAGCGGCTTCTAATGGTTCTGTCAATGCAATGCACGAATCATTGATGCCACTTTCAAGCATGGTTGCCATGCTGAACATAATGTTAGGCGAGATTGTTTTTGGCGGTGTTGGATCTGGAATGTACGGAATTTTAAATTTTGTCATATTGACAGTATTTATTGTTGGGTTAATGATAGGTCGAACTCCTGAATATCTTGGCAAAAAGATTCAGGCAAAAGAAATTCAGATGGCAATTCTTGCAATATTAGCACCAAGTCTTGTAATATTGGTTTTTACAGCAATTTCTGTCTTACTTCCACAAGGGACAAGCAGTATTTATGAAAAAGGGGCCCATGGATTTTCAGAAGTACTTTATGCTTTCACTTCTGCGGCTGGGAATAATGGTTCTGCTTTTGCCGGATTAAATGCAAATACTCCTTTTTACAACATTATGCTCGGAATCGGGATGTTGATTGGTCGTTTTGCTGTGATTATTCCAGTTATGGTTATAGCAGGTTCTCTTTCGATTAAAAATATAACACCCATTTCTCAAGGAACATTCAAGACTGATGGTGGTTTGTTTGGCTTTCTTTTGTTTTCCATCATACTCATTGTTGGAGCATTGACATTTCTTCCAGCTTTAAGTTTGGGACCTATTGTTGAACAATTATTAATGCTTAAATAGTTGAAGGAGTGCAAAATGAAACAAGAAAAATCAATGTTTGATAAGTCATTAATAAAGACAGCAATAAAAGATTCCTTTATCAAATTGAATCCTAAAAAACAAGTCAAGAATCCAGTTATGTTTATTGTGCTAATAGGTGCGGTTATTACTACTCTTATTACTTTTACTCAATTCACAGGTTTTAATTTTCAAATTTCAATCTGGCTCTGGTTCACAGTTCTGTTTGCCAATTTTTCTGAAGCTATTGCAGAAGGAAGAGGCAAAGCTCAGTCCGATACATTAAAGAAAATGAGAACCAATACTTATGCAAGATTGCTGGTCAATAATATTGAAAATAAGGTTCTATCGAGTGAATTGAATCCAGATGACATTGTAGTATGTGAAACAGGAGACTTAATTCCTTCTGATGGTGAGGTTATTGAAGGAATTGCAAGTGTTGACGAATCTGCAATAACTGGTGAATCAGCTCCTGTTATAAGAGAAAGTGGTGGTGACAGAAGTGCAGTAACAGGTGGCACAAAAGTCATAAGCGATAGAATTCTTATTAGAATTACTTCAAAACAGGGAGACTCATTTTTAGATAAAATGATAGCTCTTGTTGAAGGAGCTAAAAGACAAAAGACACCCAATGAAATAGCCCTGACAATACTTTTAAGCGGAATGACAATAATATTCCTAATAGCAGTTTTTACTTTGAAACCGTTTGAACTCTATGCCTTGAAATTTGGAAATAACCCATCAACTCTCACAATACCAATTCTAATTTCTTTGCTGGTCTGTTTGATTCCAACAACAATCGGTGGTCTTCTATCAGCAATAGGTATTAGTGGAATTGACAGATTGACCAAAAGAAACGTAATTGCCAAGAGTGGTAAAGCAGTTGAAACCGCAGGTGATGTTGATGTATTATTACTTGATAAAACTGGTACAATAACATTAGGTAACAGAATGGCAACAGAATTTATTCCTGCTGATGGAGTTGCCGAACAATATCTTGCAGAAATTGCTCAACTTTCTTCACTTTCAGATGAAACACCAGAAGGAAGGTCAATAGTAATTTTAGCTAAAGAAAAATATGGAATAAGAGGGAGGCATATTGATGAAAATTCATTGAGTTTTGTACCCTTTTCAGCTCAAACAAAAATGAGTGGAGTAGATTTAATTGAAAATGGCAAAAATATTGAAATACGTAAAGGAGCCGCTGAATCAATTAAAAAATATATTGTTGAGAAAGGTGGTGTTTATCCAATTGAAATAAATAAAATAGTAGAAGATATTGCAAAGGGAGGTTCTACACCGTTAGTTGTTTGCTATTATTTTAAAGTTCTTGGAGTAATAAGACTAAAGGATATTGTTAAAGGTGGAATTAAAGAGAGATTTGAGCAACTAAGAAGAATGGGCATTAAAACTGTAATGATTACTGGTGATAATCCATTAACAGCAGCTGCTATTGCGGCAGAAGCCGGAGTTGATGATTTTATTGCAGGGGCTACACCTGAAGATAAACTTAAAAGAATAAGAGAAGAACAAGCAAATGGTAAACTTGTTGCCATGATAGGAGACGGAACAAATGATGCTCCGGCACTTGCACAGGCTGATGTTGGAGTTGCTATGAATACGGGAACTCAAGCCGCCAGAGAAGCAGGGAATATGGTTGACCTTGACAGTAACCCAACTAAACTTATTGAAGTTGTAGAAATTGGAAAACAATTACTTATGACAAGAGGTGCATTAACGACATTCAGCATTGCTAATGATGTGGCAAAATATTTTGCCATACTACCTGCTATATTCAGTACCCTTTATGTTACTGGAGCCGGTAACGGTGTGTTGTCCAAATTAAACATAATGGGTTTAGTCAGTCCTGAGAGTGCTATTCTTAGCTCTGTTATCTTCAATGCATTGATAATCATTGCTTTAATCCCACTGGCATTGAAAGGTGTTAAATATCAGGCACAAAGCGCATCTTATATGTTGAAAAGAAATATATTTATCTATGGTCTTGGTGGGCTCATTGTTCCATTTATCGGAATAAAACTTATTGATATTATTATTAATTTTTTGAGAATAGTTTAAGAGGAATAATATGAAAAACATAATAATAGCATTAAAAATATTTTTACTTATGACGGTAATAACTGGATTGATATATCCCCTTGCAATAACCGGATATGCTCAATTGTTCTTTCCCAATAAAGCAAACGGCTCAATGTTATTTATACATAACAAAATTGTTGGTTCAGAATTAATAGGACAACAATTCACTAAACCAGAATATTTTTGGGGGCGTCCTTCGGCGATTGGCAATAATCCGATGCCGTCGGGGGGTAGTAATTTGAATCCTGTTGGGGATACTTTGAAAGATCAAATACTTGCAAGAGCAGATACAATCAGGAAATATCACGGAAATATCTCTATTAATTCAATTCCTAAAGATTTATTATTTGCTTCAGGAAGCGGAGTTGACCCACATATTTCACCTGAAACAGCCTTTTTTCAGGTGGAACGTATAACTAAATACAGACATCTTTCGTTAGAGCAAAAAAATAAACTGAATAAACTTATTCAAACGTTAATAGAACCACCAGATTTTAATATTTTTGGTGAGTATAGAATAAATGTATTAAAGTTGAATTTGCAATTAGATGGAATTTAAGATGAAAACACCTGAAGAGATACTCGAAAATATCAATAAAAATGAGGTAAAGAAATCTCGTGGGAAATTAAAAATCTTTTTTGGGATGTGTGCCGGAGTTGGCAAGACTTATTCTATGTTATTACATGCAAAAGAGCTTTTGAAGAATGGAAATAATGTCTTGGTGGGCTATATTGAAACTCATGGTCGGAAGGAAACATCTGCATTACTTGAAGGTTTGAATATCCTGCCAAGAAAGAAATTAACTTACAAAGGATTTGAATTTGAAGAATTCGATTTAGAAAAAGCTTTAACACTCAAACCAGATTATATTCTTGTTGATGAACTTGCTCATACAAATATTCCGGGTTCAATTCACTCAAAAAGATACCAAGATGTTCAACAACTTCTTGAAAATGGAATCAATGTTTTGACAACGATTAATATTCAGCATATTGAAAGTCGCAGTAAAACAGTTGAGCAAATTACAGGAGTTCCAATACAAGAAACCGTTCCAGATTCTATTATCGAATTGGCTAATGATATAGAAGTAATAGACATTCCGGTTGAGGAGTTATTGAAAAGGCTTGAAGAAGGAAAAGTTTACGTGCCAGACAAGGCGAAATTAGCTTCACAAAACTTTTTTAAAACCGGGAATATTATTTCTCTAAGAGAAATGGCTTTAAGATTTACAGCTGAAAAAGTAGAAGGCGACCTTGTTGATTACATGAGTGAAAGGAATATTGTCGGTCCATGGAAAGCTGGGGATAAGTTAATGGTGGCTGTTGGTTCAAGTCCTTTTTCGGCTGAACTAATAAGATGGACGCGTAGAATGGCTTATGCTTTGAAATCCCAATGGTACGCAGTATATATAAAAACAAATATTCAGGAAAGTGATAAGTCAATATCACAATTAGAAAAAAATCTAAGACTTGCCAAAGAACTTGGTGCAGAAGTGATTACATCAACAGATACTGACCTTGTTGAAGGTTTATTACAAATAGCCAGAAGGCATAATGTAACACAGATAATAATTGGAAAACCTGCTAAATACAATTTTTTGAATTTCATAAAACGGGACAATTACGTTGACAGATTGATACAAGAAAGTGGCGAGATTGACATCTATATTGTAAGACCACAACAAGTAAATAAAAAAGTAAAGAAACATAAAATAGTAAATTTTACATCTCCATTACGAGAATACTTGATTTCAGCAACAAGTGTTGTTGTTCTATCTTTAATATGTTTCCCATTCAGAGAGTACATAGGCTATCAGTCGGTTGGTCTTATTTTGCTTTTTAACCTTTTGATAATGCCATTTTATGTTGGAAAGGGAGCCATTCTGTTTTCGGCACTTTTGAATGCACTAATTTGGAATTTCTTTTTCATCCCTCCAATTTTTACTTTTGAAATTGGCAAACTGCATGATGTTTTGACTTTATTGCTTAATTTAGTTATTGCTATAACATCTGGTCTATTTGCTACAAGAATAAGAAAACAGCAAAGATTAGTTCAGCAAAGAGAAAAGAGTACAGTTGCATTACTTAACTTCACCAAAGAATTGTCAAATATCAAAAGCAAATATGATGCAATTTCAACCACATTAAAACATATTGATTTGAATTTCAAAGTAAATGCAATATTTATTGATGAAAATGCTGAACATCAAATAAGTTCTCGTGACCTTTTCTCCTTTGAACCAAAAGAAATAAGTATTGCTAAATGGTCTTTGGAACAAAATGCCATAGCTGGGAAATTTACTAACAATTTACCAGATGCGATTGGTCAATATTTTCCAGTTATAACAAACAGAAAGAAAATAGGTATAATTTGTCTTTTACTTAATCAAAAACTATCAATAGAAGAAGAGAATCTTATAAATAACATAATAACTCAATTAGCAGGTGTTTATGAAAATGAAGAAACAGCAGAACAGATGAAACAAATACTTATTGAAACTGAATCGAAAAAGCTTTATGACACATTATTAGATTCTATATCACATGAGTTCAGAACACCAATTGCAGTAATTTCAGGTTCAGCAACAAGCCTGCTTGAAAACAATATTACAGACAAACCGGAATTAGTAAGAAATTTTGCTGATGAAATTTATTTGGCATCAAAGAGATTAAATATACTTGTTGAAAATTTACTTGATATAACGAGGTTAGAATCAGGCAAGCTGAAGTTGAATAAAGATTTTTATAATATAAATGAAGTAATAGCTGAAGCACTTATACAACTTAAAGATGTCAGACAAAATCATAAACTTATTATGGATTTAAAAGCAATAAATCCAACTTCAATGATAGATTATGGTTTTATCAGTCAGGCGTTATTTAACATATTGCACAATGCTTTTATCTATACTCAGGAAGGTACAACAATTACTATCAAATCTGAAATATTAGATAAAAATATTAAAATTTCTATTTCTGACAATGGGGAAGGTTTAGATAAAGAAAGTATAAACAGACTTTTTGAAAAATTTTATAGACCACCGGGAACTAAAGCAGGTGGGACAGGTTTGGGGCTTTCTATTGCAAAAGGTTTTATCGAAGCTAATGGGGGTACTGTTTCGGTAAGAAGTAATGAACCGAATGGCTTGATTTTTGATATAGTTTTACCCTTATATGAGTAATAAAACTAAAATATTGGTGATAGATGACGAGCCTCAAATAAGGAATCTTCTGAAACTGACTTTAGAAGCAAACAATTTTGAGATTGTTACTACTGACACCGGAAAAAGCGGTGTTCAATTGGCTGCTTCATTGAAACCCGAACTTATTCTATTGGACTTGAATTTACCTGATGAAGATGGATTGAGTGTTTTAAAGCAAATAAGAGAATGGAGTTCGGTACAAGTTATTATTCTTTCTGTAAGAAATTCTGAAACTGATAAGATTCATTTACTTGATTCAGGTGCTGATGACTACATCACTAAACCATTTCATTCAGGTGAACTGTTAGCACGAATACGAGTGGCATTAAGGCATAAGGAAGTGGTGCAAGACATGCCAGTTCAAACTATCGGGGAACTTGAAATAAATTATACTTCCAGAACTGTAAAAAAGTGTGGTAGGCTTATAAATCTCACATCAACAGAATATGCAATACTGAAACTTCTTTCAACTAACTCAGATAAAGTCCTTACTCACAAGCAAATCCTTGAAAGTATATGGGGAAACCCATTTTCTGATGAAACTCAATACATCAGAGTTTTCATCGGTCAAATCAGAAAGAAGATTGAAGATGACCCTGCAAAACCAATATATTTAAAAACAATCACAGGGGTTGGATACTTGCTTTCATTAGAAAGTGGTAAGTAGAATCATTAATTTCCTGTCCAAATAATCCAATCTTGACTTTTGGATTAAATTCGCTTATTTTTTCTTTTGCAACAGTGAGCATCCCTCCGGTACCACAGGCAGGGGTCATAGACAGTAGTAATTTTGACTTTCTTTAAAAGATTATCTTTATCTTTTGAAATTAGCAAATTCACCATTAAATGAATAATCTCACGAGGGGTGAAGTGTTCTCAGGGATTTTCATTCGTTGATTCGCTGAATTTTCTTATCAGTTCCTCAAAAACATAACCCATATCATAATCTGTTACCTTATCAGTGTGAAAGTCTATGGTAGATTCAGAAAATTTTTTAGTAGTTAAGTAAAGTAAATTTTTTTCGACAATGTTTTGAATTTCAATTCTAAACTTAAATTTGTCAATTATTTTCTGTATGTTTTCAGAAAAACCATTTAAATATGAAATGAAATTTGATTTAATGCTTGAAGGATTGTCAAGTAATTTTTTTATCGAGAAATTAGAGTCGTTATAGAATTTCACACCATAAATGTCCCACGAAAATCTAATTATCTTTATTTTTCAACTATTTAGTACCGAGGGAGGGATTTGAACCCCCGACACATGGATTATGATTCCATTGCTCTAACCAACTGAGCTACCCCGGCGTATTGAATTCCAAATTTTAAGAACTTATAAGAAATACAAAATTACGAAAAAATTATGAACTTTCCAAAATTTTCTTAATTTCATCTCTCAATTTTGCTGCGGCTTCATAATTTTCATCTTTTATAGCTTTATCTAATTGAGATTGCAGTACATCTAATCTCTTGTTACCACTGGAATGAACAGGTTGTTGTTCTGCTTTAGGAACTGGTTGTTGAAAATTTTGAAATGTGCCTTCTGGTTCATTTTGAATAGGAGTAACGCCTGCTTCTTCCATAATTTCCGCATTAACAAAAATTGGAGTGTTTGTACGAACAGCAATTGCAATTGCATCACTTGGTCTGCAATCAATTTGAATGCCTTCGTTTTCAAAAATTAATTTTGCATGAAATGTACCTTCATCGAGATTGTCAATAAAAACTTCATTCAATTGGTATCCAAACGTATCAAATATAATTTTAAATAAATCATGAGTAAGTGGTCTTGGGGGTTCTACTCCTTCTAATTCAAAGGCAATAGATTGTGCTTCAAAAGCACCAATAATAATTGGTAAGCGATTATTGCCTTCTAATTCTTTTAAAATTAAAGCAAATGCATTATTACCGGGTGTTGCAGATATTCCTAATATTACTACTTGTACTTTATCCATTTCTTTCTTTCTTTTTTCTTTTAGACGTTTTAAAACAAATTTTAAGATATTTAATAAATTAATTTGTTTATGTTAAAATTTAAATAAAATTGTTTGGTTTTATCCGATTATAAGGTAAATAAAAATTTAACTTATAATGCCTCTTCGTTTTAATTTATGTAATATTCTTCTAACGATTATTTTGCTTGAACCGGCAGATTGGAAGATATAATCCTTTGCTTTTATTCCTGTTTCTAATCTTAATGAAGTGTTAATACACATTTGTTTTATCCATCTTTCCAAATTGTTTGCATTTTTAACAGATGCTAGAACGCTCATTTGTTTTAAAATTTGAGCATCAGTGGATTTAGTAAGATTTGGACCAGTTGCAATTGGTAAACCATAGCCTGCCGCTTCAGTAACACTATGAACCCCTTCGCCGAAGGCACCGCCTATATATGCAAAATTACCAACACCATATAGCCTCAACAAATAACCTATTGAATCAACTACTATGTCGCTATCTTTGATTTGTTCAGATAATATATGGCAACTTTGTGTTTTTAAATGACTTGCAAGTTTGCTAAAAAGGACGTAATTACCTAATTTATTAGTTAATCGTTCAATATTTTCTTTTGTTGGTTCATGGAGGACGTAAATTGTTCTCAATTTGACATTTAAATCCTTTTTTACTTTTTGAATTGCAGGAATAAGAATGTCTTCGTCTTGCTCCCAGATACTTCCTGCTACTAAAATTAATTCATTTTCATCAAATAATAATTTAGGAATTATTGGAAAATTTCCTGATTCTTTTACAAATTTACAAATTCTATCAAAGCGTGTATCAGAAAGTGTATGGACATTGTATCGCAAGCCTAGCTTAACAAAATAATTTGAGTGACTTTCACCAATTGTAAAGATTCTATTGAATAAGTGCATATTTGATTTAATGAATCTACGTGCAATAAAAGAATGTGCAAAAAATTTGTTTGAAGGTTTGGTAGCATTTATTAAATAAATAGGAATATGTTGAGCTTTTAGTTCAAGGAGATGATTTCTCCAAATTTCATAACGGACAAAAACAGCAAAATTGGGGCGGATTAAATTGATGAATTGCTTTGCCCATTGTTTTTTATCAAGCGGGATATAGCAAATTCTATCTATTAATTTATAATTTTGTTGCGAATTAAATCCAGAAGGTGAGAAAAAAGAAGCAATGATAAAAATATCGGGCAATTCTTTTTTTAATAGTTCAATTACAGGCTTTGCTTGCTCAAATTCACCCATAGAAGCCGCATGGAACCAAATTCGTATTTTATTATCGGGTAAATCTTTTAAATTTTCCCAAGATTTAAATACGTTTGATTCTCTTATCAATAATTTTTTGTTATATTTTTTTAAATATTTTACAAAAAGAAGAGCTATTGGTAAAAATATATAATTATAAAAAAAGTCCATTAAAACAATTCAATTATTTGCCGCAGAAATTAGGATTACGTTTTTCTAAAAATGCTAATGTTCCTTCTTGAAAATCCTGTGTTCCACAGATATCGCCAAAACGGGAAGATTCATAGGTAAGACCTTCTTGTAAATCTAAATTTTGACTTGCATTAACGCATTCAACAGCGGCAGAAACAGCAAGAGGTGCTTTTGTTAGAACGAGTTCAACAAATTCAATAGTTTTTGGTAGTAATTCTTCATTTGGAAAAACATTATTTACTAGACCAATTGACTTTGCGTATTGTGCATCAATAGTTTTTGCAGAAATTATTAATTCAAGAGCTTTTGCTTTACCAACAATTTTTGGTAACCTTTGTGTAGCGCCATAACCGGGTATAATGCCAAGATTTACCTCTGGTTGTCCCATTTTAGCTTTTTCACTTGCGAAGCGAATATGACAAGATAAAGCAAGCTCCAAACCACCACCAAGTGCAAACCCATTTATTGCTGCAATTACAGGAATTCGTAATTGTTCCAAACGTAACATAACTTTTGAGCCAAATTCTGAAAATTGCTTTCCTGAACGCACATTTGAGGAATTGAGCTCTTTAATATCGGCGCCTGCGGCGAAAGCTTTATCGCCACTTCCCGTTAATATTAAAGCATTTATGTTTTCGTCAAGTTCTATTTCTTTAATCAAAGTATCAAGCTCCGTAAATAATTGAAAATTAAGAGCATTTAACTTATCAGGGCGATTTAAAGTAATTATTCCATAATTACTTCTTTTTTCAAATATTATTGTTTGATAGTCCATTTATTTTTTCTTATTAATTTTACAAAAAACAAAATTACAAAATTTGAAAATGCAATATAAAGAAAAATTTAATTTTACTGCCAAGTTTTTATTAATTATTTTTTTTTCGTTTTTAATAATAACAAATAATTCAGAAGCAAAACATAAGAAGAAAAAGAAAAGACATAAAATTGTCAGGATTGTAAATATTAATATTAAAAAATCTCAATTGCTCAAAGAACAACAAATTGCAGATGGGCTTGAATATAAACAAATCTTAATGGGAAATGGGAAGTGTTGGTTTAACGTGCATATTGCAGAGTTTGATTTACATAATTCCAAATTAAAATTGTTTATATCAAAGGCGGGTGAAAACATTAACGATTTAGAAAGCTTGCCTACTTATGTCAATGATTACAATTCAACACATCAAGACAGCATCTTAATAAGTGTTAATGGGAATTTTTGGCGGGCATATTCTAACAGCCCAATTGGTCCAACAATCATAGATGGTGAAGTTCTCGAAATAAATAAGCATAAAAATTGGAGCAGTTTTTTTGTTGATTCCGCCGATGTTCCATTTATTGATAATTTTGGCATTTCAGGGTCGTTTGTTTTAAATAATAGAAAATACAATATTAATTTTATTGATAAAAGATATGATTCATCAGGGATTAGTTATTATAATCATTTTGCTGGCGATACAATTCCCTTTATTCGTACAACGGCAACAGCAAGAGCATTAGAATCAGCATATAATCAATGGCAAATAGAACTTTCAGATATGGGCGAAGATTCCACTGAAAATCCCTTTGATACAGTTTCTTTTATGAATACATTTAAAGCAAGTGAAAGGGAAAAATCAATCGAACAAAATCTTCCAAAAGTTCTCGTGAAATTGTTAGAACCACAGGCGATTAATAAAACGTTTTGTGGAATTGTTTCTAAAATAAAACATTCAGCAATTGAATGTCCTAAAAACTGTGTGGTAGTATCATTTGGTAAAGATTTACCTGATGATGTATTGCCAAAAATCAATGATACGTTGAAATTTACTTTTGAAACGAATTCTGAACAAGACCATCGCTTTGTTTTGGGTGTGTCAGGTACGCCGAGAATTGTTCGTAAAGGTAATGCAAAACAAGAGGCAAAAGAAGAAGGAAACTTCGGAAAAAGATTTATATATTATCAATTACCCAGAACACTCTTAGGTTATAATGCAAATAAAACAAAGATGTATTTTATTACTATCGAAGGGACAAATTCAAAATTAAAGCAATATGGAGCTAATTTGAACGATTTATCAAAAATAGCAAAGTATTTGAAACTTTATGATGCGATGAATCTAGATGGCGGCGGTTCTTCAACTTTTATTTTTGAAGGGAAAAATTTAATGCGTAAATATGACCCAACTTCGTCAAGAAAAATTTCTATAATAGTTGGAGTTAAGAAAAAGTAATTTTAATAAAGCAAATAATTTTTACGTAGTTTTAGAAACTCAATCAAACCATTTGTTGTTTCTTTCATAATTTCTTCTTTGCCTCCTTTGTTAAAAAGAAGTTCAAAAATATGTTCATTACCTGTTGCTTTGTTAAACATTTGTTTTTTTGATTGTTCAATTTTTTCTAGATTAAAATATTGAGGATAAATTGAGCGTAATTTTAAAAGCAGTTCTATTCCATTGGTAAATGGAGTGAAATCATTAGTTTTTTCAAAACGCAGTAAAAACCCTTTACAAAGTAAATTTGCATATTTCCCATAAACTGGAACAAATTCAGTTTGTAGTAGTTTAACACCATTAAATTCTAAATTTTCGAAAGTAGAAAAAAAGTCGTTATCAAAATCGGGAGTGCCAAAGTATTGGAATGGTAAATTTGTTCCAATTCCAACACTAAACAAGCCAAGTTCACCAATCCAGCCAAGCATTGCTGCACCACGAATGGCATCAACTGATGGTATGTTTGGCGAAGTTGGGACCCAATTTAAACCAGTATCTTCCCACTGCATCCATCTTTGCCAGCCTTCCATTTTTATAATTTTTAATTTAATCTCGTAATTTTTTACTTTATTTTCATTAATCCAATCTTCATCTTTCATCATCAAAGCAAGTTCGCCTATTGTTAATCCGGGCAAATAGGGGACTGGGATTAATCCAATAAATGATCGCAAATTTAAATTTAATATATTCCCATCAACAGAAACTCCACCGAGTGGATTTGGTCTATCTAATATTATTATTTCTTTATCTAATTCTGTCGCCGATTGCATTAAATAATATAAAGAACTTATAAAAGTATATGCTCTAACTCCAATATCTTGTATATCAACAACTATAACATCAAATTTATCGGATAAAGTAGCAGGTATTTTCTTCCCACCTCCATAAAGTGAAATTACTGGAATATTCCAATAATAACTATTTTCAACTTTTTCGCCGGCAGATTTATTCCCATAAAGTCCGTGTTCTGGTGTTAATATCATCGTAAGAGTACAAACTTTTGAGTTTGCTAAAATTTCTAATGTTAAATTGCCTTTGCTATCTCGTCCTGAAAAATTTGTGAAAAGGGCTACTCGTTTTCCGGAAATTTCACTAAAATTGTGTTCAACTAATACATCAATTCCCAATTTAATTTTAACATCAGAACTTGAATAAAGGAAATTTGCTCGCAAAAAAATAATAAAAACTATTAAAATATATTTTCTATAAGATTTTTTTCTTGTTTTTGTCATTTAAATTTTTTTTAAAAAACAAAATTACTTAATTTTGAATAATTAATAATTTGAATTGGGGGATATATTAAAAAGACATTTTTTTCGCTTTTATTTTTTCTCTTCTTTATTAATTTATTTGCTCAAGATTATTTAGAAGTAAAACCTCAAAAAGGTGAGGGATTAATCACGTTATTAAAAAAGTATGGACTTCCTGTGGATTCTGATTACATAAGGTTATTCTTGAAATTAAACGACAAGAAAGTTGATAAAAATAATCAGATTTTTACACATTTAAAATACAAAATGCCTATTTTGCTTTTAACATTTGATGGAACAACTATTCGTTCAAGCTTATCAATTGACGATTATGATTTAGCAAAAAAAATTCAAGATTATAATGTATTATCTGTTTCGAAAAAATTAAAAAAACAATCGTACCAAATAGACCATACATTATGGGTTCCATTTAGTTATTTAGAAAATATAAAAAATAAAGACAAATTTGTCCAAAAGAAAGAGCAAGACAAATTAGAAGGCAAAACAAAAACTGTGGAAGCAAAAGAGAAAGTAAAATTAAATGGAAAACGCAACTACAAATTTAATACTAAATTATTTGGTCCATCTTATAAGAAAGTAAAGCATTTAGATGACTTACTAACGGGTTGTGTTTTTTATTTAGACCCAGGTCATGGCGGACCAGACCCTGGGGCAATTGGATATAAAGATGGAAAAGAATTGACAGAAGATGAATATGCTTATGATGTAACTTTAAGGCTAGCTCATAATCTTTTAGAGCATAATGCCACAGTTTTTATGGTAGTTATTGATTCAACAGATGGGATTCGGGATGAACAATATTTAAAAAACAATACTGATGAGTATTTTGGGACGGGTAAGTTAATCACTGGTGACCAAAAGGAAAGATTGCAAGGACGAATCGATTATATTAACTCACTAACATCTAAATTTCCAGAAAAAAAGCAAAGGTTAATTGTAATTCACGTTGATTCTCGTGAAACTGAACAAAGAATAGATGTATTTTTTTACCATAAACCGGGTGATAGTTTAAGTAAAAAATATGCAGAAACTTTAATGGAAACATTAGAAAAGAAATATAATAATTCACAGCCTGGACGTGGTTATTCAGGAAATGTTACAGATAGAAATTTGTATATGCTTCGGCGCTCACCTGTTATTTCGGTTTATATAGAACTTGGCAATTTACAGAATCCGCAAGACCAACTAAGATTTATTAATAAAAATAACCGACAAGCAATTGCTAATTGGCTCTGTGAAGGAATTCTGCATAATGAAAGGCATATTTCAATATCCAAAAGAAGTAAATTAGTATTAAAACAGCCTATAAAAGCAAAAAAAAATACTAAAAGAGTTAAAAAGTAGCACGGTGACTACTTTTTAACTTTACCTTGATTTGCAACAGATTGAATTGCTTTCTTTATTTTATCTCCATCGCCGATATAATAATGTCTTATTGGATTTAAGTTATCGTCTAATTCATAAACAAGCGGCATTCCTGTTGGTATGTTGAGATTGACAATTTCCTTGTCGGGTATATTGTCCAGATATTTAATCAATGCTCTAATACTATTGCCGTGAGCAACTAATAATACTTTTTTCCCATCTTTAATTTGTGGAACAATTGCGTCGTTCCAAAAAGGTAGAACACGTTTAACAGTATCTTTTAAACATTCTGTTAATGGTAAAATTTTGGAATCAAGATTTTTATATTTTTCTTCATATCCGGGAAAACGAGTATCATTTCTATCGAGAGCGGGTGGTGGAACGTCATAACTTCGTCTAAAAATTAGAACTTGCTCTTCACCAATTTTTTCAGCGGTTTCTGCTTTGTTTAATCCTTGCAAATCACCATAATGCCGTTCGTTCAATCGCCAATGTTTAACAACTGGAATCCAGTGTAAATCAAGTTCTTCAAGGACACAGTTAAGTGTTTTAATTGCTCTTTTTAAAACTGAAGTAAAAGCGATGTCAAAAGTGAAGTTTTCACCTTTTAATAGTTTGCCAGCATCAATGGCTTCTTGTACACCTTCATTAGTCAAATCCACATCAGTCCAACCTGTGAAGCGATTTTCTATATTCCATTGGCTGACACCGTGCCTTAAAAATACAATCTTATACATTTTTTCTCCAAGTTTTTATTTTTTATAAAATATTTATTGGCAAATTCAAAACTTCTTCCAATAATTCTTTACGACGTTTTGCTCCCCAAATTTCAATATCAATATCAATTTTAATATTGGCAGGGAGTAATTTTATTTCAATTTCATTATTATTTTCATTAACAGTAATAATCAAATCTTGAACGTATTGTTTTTGTCTTCGGTCAATTCCTTCTGCAATACGTAAAATTCCAGACAAAACTTTAACAATATATTGTTGGGTATTATTTAATTTTGAGAATTCAATATGTTTCTTTTTAGGAAGACTTTTGCGGTGGAAACGAGCAATATTAGCAATTAATTCGGCTTCATCATTAGTAAATCCGGGTAAATCACTATGTGTGATTATGTAATAGCTATGTTTATGATGTTGGTCATGTGAAATCCAATAGCCAATATCATGCAAAAGTGCGGCACATTCTAATATTTCTCGCTCATACTCTCCTAATCGGTGATAACTTGATAATTTATCAAATAATTTTAATGAGAATTCAACTATTTGTTTGGCATGTGCATTATAAATCCCATATCTTATTGCTAAATTTTTAATTGTTTCAAATCGTAAAGTTGTCAGGTGATGTAGTTCTTCAATAGATTTGAGTTTTTCATAAGTATCAAAAACAATTCCCTCTCTCAAAGCATAAGGAGAAATTGAAATTTCTTTAATTTCTAGTTCTTTTAAAAATACTTCTAAAATTAACGAACCAGCCAGTAAAATATCGCTTCTTTTTGGGTCTACCCCAGGAATTTTAGCAATTTCATCAACATTCTTTGCTTTGGTAATTTGTTTAATAACTTCCAAAATATCTTTGGCGGAAAGTGTATAACCATTTAATAAATCGGGAATTGCTTGTTTGTTCCTCAATAATGCCATAGTCGATAGTGAAACGATGGTTCCAGAAGTACCAACAACTTTGTTAAAACCAATGTCTTTGATTTGATTTAGTATTGGAGACCATTCACCCAATATAAATTCCCTAATTTCGGTGACAGTTTCTTTTGTATAAATTCCAGATTCACAAAATTGTTTTGTAAGCCGTATAGCACCAATTTTTTCACTATTAACAAAATCAATAATTTCACCTGTTCCAATAATTGTTTCTGTGCTGCCACCACCAATATCAATTACCAGCGATTTATTTTGGTATAATGGTAATGCGTGAATTACCCCTAAATAAATTAAACGCCCTTCTTCAATTCCTGAAACAACTTCAATTTCAACATCAATTTCATTTTTAACTTTTTTAGTAAAAGCATCTTTATTTAAAGCTTCTCTAACAGCACTTGTGGCAACAGCCCGAATAATGGCATTATGACTTTCTGCAATTTTTGAAAAGCGGTGCATTGTCTCAAGACCTCTATTGATAGCGTCTTCTTGGAGATATTTCATATCTTTTCCTGATGAACCTAAACGAACCATCTCTTTTTCTCGTGAAATGATGTTTAATACTCCTTTCTCATTAACTATTGCTATAACCATATGAAATGAATTTGTTCCTACATCTATTGCGGCGATTATTGGGGCTTTTTCCATAAGTAACTTATTCTTTTTTGCAAATTAATTTCGTTTTGTTAATTAATTTTATTTTTTGAGTTAATTTTGCTTTATTTTATTATTAGGACGATTACTAATTAAAATTATAATAATTGCTTTATAGAAATATTAATAAAAATAAATTTTTTTAGTTATGGGCAAAGAAAAGAGTAAAAGTAAACAGTATGTTATAGGTGATGTTCATGGTTGCCTTTTAACATTAGAATCTCTTTTGTTAAAAAAATGTAAAATAAAAAAAGATGATGAAGTTTATTTTTTAGGGGATTATATTGATAGAGGTAAAAGAATTAAGCAAACTTTAGATTTTTTAATTAGTTTGAAAGAACAAAAATATAAAGTTCATTTCTTATTAGGAAATCACGAGGATGCGTTTCTTTCAGCATTAAATGATTATAATTATTTTGAAAATTGGAAAAAAATTGGCGGTGCCGATACTTTGAAATCGTTTAAAATCAATTATCCTCCTGAAATACCTGCGAAATATTTGGATTTTTTTGCAAGTTGCAAACCTTTCTTTTTGCTTGATAAATTTGTATTAACCCACGGTGGGTTAAATACCAAAATTGATGACCCATTTTCTGATTATTATTCTATGCTTTGGACACGTGCTGAAAAGATTAATAAAAAAAAGATTGGGAATAGGAAATTGATTGTTGGACATACTCCAAAATCATTGCAAAATATTAAAGAATCGCTTAAAAAAAATATAATTTATCTCGATGGTGGTTGTGTTTACAAAGATTATAATCCAAATTTTGGAAATTTAGTTGCTCTTGAAATAAATTCAATGGAACTGTTTATACAAAAATATATTGATTCAAAATAAGCAATGTATATTTGTTCCATATTTATTGCAATTCAAAAGATTATTTAATGCTTTCTTTTGGTTTATTGTTAAGTAAGAAAAGAGATACAGCCGACAAAACACCTAATAAGATAAATGGTAACCAAATTAGTTCTGGTGAGTATTGATTAAACAATTTTTTTGTTATTTCTACTTGCGAATCGCCTGTAATCTGTTGTATTTTGTTTATAGATTGGTTTAAATCAATTTTCTGTGTATAATGTAAGACTTCAAATAAATACCTTTTTGCTAATGTTGCTTTTTCTCCAAAAGCATTGTAAAGATATCCGCCTAATAAGCCACCACCAGCAAGTCCAATTGCCCAAGAAATATTTAAATAACTTAAAAATGTAGATTCTAAATTTCTCGGGGCTAATATTCCTAAATATTCGGTAAATTTCGGATTAGCAATCATCTCGCCAAATGTGTAAATTACAAATCCCAGCATTACAATAGAGCCAACATAAAAGAAACCACAAAATCCTAAACCAATTGAGGCGATTAATACTCCAAAACTAATTACTTTTGTTATTCGAAATTTATGAAAAATTATTGCAATTGGTGTAACAAATAAAACAATAAGACCTGTATTTAAATTATATAGCCATTCAAAAGCAATCATTTTGCCAGTTGGTGTTGTCATCAACATACTTTCAGGTAAATGTAACCATTTTGCAACTGAGCTTGTATCTACCCAATCGTAAATATAGTTTGGCAAAGTTTCGTAAAATTGCATATAAACAATTGTAAACCCTGACATAAAAAGCAAGAATTTGATTAATTCTGAACTAAATAAATTTTTAAAGAATATTCCGAAATGAATATTGTTAAATTTTATTTTCTTATTTTCTTTGTACAATGAAATGAAAATAAAATTCAAAGAAAATAGAACTGCACTGCCCCAAAATAGTAGAGACCAATTGTAACTTTTCAATAAAATGGAAATAGGGGGTGCTAAAAAGACTGAAAGATTTACAAGCATTACATATAATCCCCAGCCGAATGAAGAAATTTCGTCGTTTAATTCACCGGCTATTGAACCTTGAATAATCGGTTTAAAACTGCCAAGACCAAATCCAAGAGTTAAGGTAGCAAGGAAAAAGGGGAGAAAGTCTTTTGAAACACTCATAAAAATGAAACCCAAAATTATTATAATAAAAGACAGACGTAAAATAATCTTTCGCCCAAATTTATCAGCAATATATCCTGAAAAAAGCGGAGTTAAATTTTGCACTAATGCCCACCAGAAGTAGATAAACCCTTTTTCTATATGAGACCAATGTAAGCCACCTGCTACATCTTTTTGTGCAATATAAATTGGCATTTGCAAAAGTACAGACCAATAGGCTAATCGTTCTACCATTTGCATTAAATTTAATATCCAATAATTACGGGAAAATTTTGAAAATATCACAGAATTTCTATAGAAAAAAACAAAATTAAGAAATATTTATGTGTTATGAAAAATATGCAACTTCAAAATATATATACTCGGTCTGATATATAAAAAGCACATCCCAGTTGACATTACCGTTTTGGTCTGCGATTTGCCCTTTATTCTCTATAAATTCGAGTTTCGATGCTTTTAATATCTTCGATGCTTTTTCAATTTGGTCCATTTCACCAAATGCTTTCGAAAAAAGAAGAATTGCTGTTAAAGCAAAAAGTAAAGTAAATTTTTTCATTTTATTTTTTTCCTAAATATATTTTAAATAACTAAATTGTTTCATAATTTTTTAATTAAAGCCAAATTAATACTAATTAAAATATCACGAAAATTAATTATTATTAATAAATGGACAAAAGTAATATTTTTTAAAAACTTATAAATATAATTTCAGTAAAATTAGATTCTCTGTTATTAATACATTATTAATTTAAATAAGAAATTTATTATATATATAAATTTTCAAGGCAAAAAAAATATTAGCAAATTTACAAAAAAAATAAATTAACAATCAAATATTTTGAATATTTTTTTCAAAATATCTACCATAGCTCTTTCATTCATACCAAGTTCTCTTGCTATTTATTAAATGGATATTCTTTGAATTAATTTTGACAAATTTTCAATAAAATTTTATAAGATTGTATTAGAGGAATGCTACAAGTAATTTAGACGGATATTGCACGATAATTTTACTTTTTCCGTTCTCCATCGAAGAATAATTGTCATTCATATAGAAAATAATTCTTGAAAAATAGAAATTACATTCTATAAAAACTTAAATAAATTAAAAGACTAATTAAAATTACTAATAATTGTAGGGGTGAAAAATTAAGTGAATAATTAAGAATTGTAGATGTGGACCCGGAGGGACTTGAACCCCCGACCGACGGATTATGAGTCCGTTGCTCTGACCAACTGAGCTACAGGTCCTTGCTTTTCTGCCTTGATTTTTTCAAGACTACAAAATTACTAACTTTTTTTTTAATAGCAAAATTTTATTTTATCGATTAGGCTTTCGCTATTTCTTTTACTGCATTAATAAATCTATCTAAATCTTGTAAACGAGTATAAACATTAGGAGTTACACGTATTCCAGAAATATTTTCCCATTCAATAGCCACTGTATGAATTTTGTACTTATCAAATAAAGCATTTGCGACGTCGCCGGGTTTTGTCCCATCTATTGAAAAAAGAGCTAATCCACAAGAATATTCAGGTTTTAACGATGTGTGTAATTTGACTTTTGGAAATTCTAAAATACGTTCAGCCCAATAATTTTTTAAAAATCTTAATCTTTCTTCTTTACGTTTAGCACCAATAATTTGATGGAAATTTATTGCTTCTCCTATTGCTTGTTCAGTGGCAAAATTACGAGTTCCTTGTGCTTCAAATTTACGGATATCATCACTTTTAGGTTCAGGATTTGGGAAAAGTGGATAAATATTTTTAATTTTGTCTTTTTTTACATAAAGCATACCCGAACCAAAAGGAGCGCAAAGCCATTTATGCAAGCTTGTTCCCAAATAATCGCAATCTAAATCAGAGATTTTATAATCTAAATGCACAAAAGTATGAGCGGCATCAACCATAACATCAATTCCTTGTGAATGTGCCGCATCTGCGATTTTGCGTGCTGGCAGTATTTGACCATTCCAATTTATTATGTGTGTAATGTTGACTAGTTTTGTTCTGTTTGTAAATTGTTCTTGAAAAGCTTTGACGATTGTATCGTCATCTTCAATCGGCAAATTTAAATTTATCCATTTTAAGACTATACCGTCTCGTTCTTCCCTTTGTTTAAAGGCATTAATGACGTTTGGATAATCTTGTTTCGTTAAAACAACTTCATCACCACGTTTAAAGTTAAGTCCAAAAATTACATTATCTAAGGCTTCGGTGGTATTACGATTTATGGCTATTTCATCTGGCAAAACTCCTGCTAAATCAGCAAGTCTTTGGCGAAGTGGTTCTCGTCCTTGGTCGAGTATTCGCCACATAAAATATGATGGTCCTTCATTGCTTAATTCATAATATTTTTCAAAGGCGTCTTGAACAATTTTCGGTTGAGGACTTACTCCGCCATTATTTAAATTAAGAATATTCGGATTGACTGTATAACAAGAATGAACCCAATTCCAAAAATCCTCATCTGTTGTATTAAGACTCGACGAAAGTGTATATTCTTTTTGATTTTGGATTGTCTTGTTTTCGGCGAAAACATTACCTTTAACGAAAGGTAATGCACCAGCAAGTAAACCTAACGATTTTACAAAATTCCTTCTTTCTATTGGCATAAACTCTTTTTCCTTTATTGCTTTTTGATTTTTCAAATTTAAGGAAAATAAAAATAAGATAATATTTTTCAACTGATATTTTTTTACTTTTCCAACTATAAATTTAATTTTAAAACTCTGTAAAATTAAATCTATCAATAATTGTCTATCAAATATTGATAATATTTTTCTATAAATTAAATCGAAAAAAAAGCATTTATTAAAAACTTAAAGTTTATTAGTATTTAATAAATTTAAGAGGTTTGGTTAAAGAATTTATTTTGATATAATAAACGCCAATTTTCAAATTGGATATATCAATATTATTGTTAATTATTCCTTCACTGACTTTAATGCCGATACTATTGTAAATTTCGTATTTCCAAGTATTTTGGGGAAGATTATGGAAATTCAAGGTTAAGCTTGTAGGATTAGGGAATATGCTAATTTCATTGGAGTAAGAATTATTTTGAATAGATGAAGGTCTGGCATATCTTATTTCATCAATTCTTTGCCGAACTTTTTCTTTCCACAAAGTAACATCACAAGAATCTCCATATCCCCATGTATTAGACGGGTCGATTACTTTTCCGTTTGATACAGGCAGTAAATCATAGTGAAAGTTTTGTTTGTAATAGTTATTTAAATAATACCGTTCGAAAGTGCCATAATAAGTGAAGACATCGGAAGTATCCACATGACCTGGACCACCACATATACCATAAACACTACAAAAAACGATATATTCATCAAAAGGATATGCATAAACATTACCATAGATATCATCTTGTTGGTTTTGCATATTGAATTGAAAACATTCTCCTGGTTTAGCAATTTTTTTCCTTGGGAGTGTTTCTTTAAAACTTGAAGTGTCATTGTAAGTTATATCCTTGCAATTTGGAATTATCTTACCTTTAATTGTATCAAGTATTTCTGATGTTACAATGATATAATGATTATCGGTTATAAATTTATCAAGAACTTTTACTTGGAAAATATAATCGTTATCTAAAAGTGCATAATCTAAAAAAGGGGTGGTTGATTTGCCTTTAACTGCATATATCAATGGGAAATAACTCGAACCAGGGGGGAAAGAATAAGTTCTTGCTTTATTACTCCAAAGATAAAACATAAATAGAATTGGGTCATAATCAATAATATTATAAAAATCTGCCATGATTTTTCTTAAAGAATCTGTAAATCCATTTTGTGAATCAAGAAACTTTTGAAATTCTTTATGATTAGTTGTTTGTGATAAATTATCAAATCTTAAATAAGCATCTTTTACATATTGAGGCATATCTTCAACATCAACTGGCGGAACTTGATAATCTAATAATTTATAATCCCTATAAGATAATTGGGTTCTTGTCGTATCGCAAGGTGGTTTTTGCGAGTATAACTCAATTACTCCAAAAAAAGTTAACAACAACAATATAATATAATCCTTTTTCATTTTATCAAGTTATTTTTGAATTAAAAATTTACCTTTAAATATTTGAGTATTTAGGACAATTTGAAAATAATAAGTGCCATATGCAAGATTCAAGTTATCAACAACAACACTATTTTCTCCCACGTAGATTTCTTGAATGTTTGTCTTACTAATTATTTTTCCAGAAACATCGGTAATAAGAATAACAGCATTTGAATAAATATCATTTGCATTAAACTGGAAAGTAATCTTTCCAGTGGTTGGATTTGGAAAAACTATTACATCTTTTGAATTTTTATTGTTTTCATTTACACTATTAATTTCAGGACAGTACAATGAAATAAAGGCACATTTTTCTTCATCAGAGATTTCTGCATATTCAAGCGGATTATGTAAATCTGGATTTAAAGAATACAAACTTCCAGATGAACAATCGTTGCCATTTAAATCACGACCTTCAACAAAACCATATAATTGTCCTAATTCATAAGCTAATACTGTTCTAAGATTCGGTGATGATGGTACTTTATCGCCCCAATAATTATAATCCCAATTATCCACTATTGAGTGTGAAACATAAAATGATCTATATGTATTTGTAGGTTCTGGGTTGTTTATATCACGTCTCGTATATTCAGGTGTATTATTCAAGTAAATACGTAAACCATTACATTTTATTTCGCAACTATCAATGGTTTCTACATCTTCAACATTACGTCCTTCATCAATATCATTTTTATCTAATAATTGACTTAATTCTACTGAATTCGTCCCATATTGATGATATGGGTCAGAAAATATTTGATAATTTAAATTTTTATATTGTCTATTAATATCAACAAAGCTTACTTTAACGGTGCACCCGCAAGAATTATCGTCCCAACCGCAAATACACTTCCACATTTTTTCAGCTTGTTTCATATCATCAAATAAATCATCAGGATTATATATATTACCTGAACTGCAGACCCCTCCACCACAAATGCTACTTTGTATTATTGTGTTTGGTCCAGGATTTTCGGTATCAATTTCTAAACATAAAGGAAGAGCATTTGAATTTAATTTCAGTAAAGTGAACGGGTATAAATGCGTATAAAAAGGTGAACCATCAAAATTAGCTGGGTCAATGGCACAAAATGTACGAATTTTATTATCATTACAACAGAACTGATACAATCGGGACTGATTACTACAATTAATTTTCTCACCACAAGCAAAAACATCTTTCATTTGAAAAAATAAAAACATAGCTAAGAGTAAAAAGATAATTTTTTTCATAACTTTTTCCCCTTTTAGTAGTTTAAAATTTCATTTATTCTTTGTCTAAGTTTATTTTTCCATTCAATTACAGAAATATTTTTCCCAAATCCGAATGAATCTGAATTGTCATTTATATTGCCATTTTTGATCGGGAAAAACAAAAAACTTTTATATTCGGGCCAAGCAGGTCTAAATTCAAAATAAGATTTTTCTTTATTATAACAAATCACAAAACCATCTAAGAACACAATATATTCACCATCAATTTTAATTATTGGAGTTCCATCGTCATCCCAAAGTCCACCTGACCATCCGGGTGTATAATCAAAAACAAAAGCTGAATCAGGTAAAATTGATTGTTGAATTGATTTATTATTAGATTTTGAATTGTTTATAATTCCTCCTTGATTAGCAGGAAAATGCATTAATGGAATTCGTTTTCCTTTTATAGTATCAAGTATCTGGCATTTTATTTGATAAAAACTACTTATAGGAAAAGGTCTTGAAGAATCACTTTCATCAATGATACCCTTCACTTTAACGTGTAGTATATAGTTTGAACGCATAAGAGGATAATCAATTTTAGAATAGGGAGATAGTTTTTTTACTGTTGTTTCTATATAGTCTTTTAGGCTCATTCCAATTGATACTGATTGGATATGAGGGTCATTATAAATGCGAGATTCTTGATACCTTACAGGGTCAAAATCTACCATTTTATAAAAATATTTCATTATTGTTTTGAGAGTATCATTAAAAGTTTGTCTTTCTAAAAATAGTTTAGCCGCATAATCATTACTATAATAACTTATGCTATCCAAAGCGACGTATGCTAATAATACATCATACGGCATTTCCATAGAATATGGAGGATATTGTTTCAAGTAATCAAACTCATAAGCTAAATAAGGGTAACTGCTATCGCAAGGGACTGTTTGACTTGTTAATTTAGGAACACTAAATAAAAAAAGAAAAAATATAAATAATACTTTATTCATTTTGCTACTCCTTTATTTTTTTGTTTGTTAAATTTCTTTACCACAAAGGTAAGTAAAAAAAATGAGAAATGCAAATTTTTTTTTACAAAAAACAAAAATAAATGCACTTTTATGAAAATATTTTAATAAAAAATCAAGATTTCATAACTTTACCATTGATAACTTATATTAAAGAATGGAATTTGATTTTGCAAATATTTATTTGTTTCTCGAACATTATTTGTAAGTGCTAAAGGATTAAAATTGAAGTCTAATTTTCCTGTGCTATTTGATTCTTTGAACATATTGCTTTTAACAATAGAGTTGTAAGTGATATCGAAACCTAACTCAGCTGCCAAAGTAACAATCAAAGGAATAAAACGGACGTCGTTATCATTTGAATGTTGGAAAGCAATTAGGCTAATTCCTGTTCCAATTAAACCGCCACCAAGAGCGCCGAGTGCTAAATAATTACCTTGTGCATCAGAAAAATTAACATCACTAACCAGGTAATTCCCTCGCAAACCACCAAAAGTCGCACCAAGGACCATAATTCCAACAGCAGTTTGAGCATCTTGTGTTTTCAAAACAGCAAGCAAAGCAGCCGTTTCTGCCGTAGCCAAAAGTGTAGATGTAGAAAATACTTCAGCATCGCCAGGAGCATAATCGTATTTATTGCTTAAAGTATTCCCTAATAATGCACCACCCATTGAACCAAGCAAGAAGCTACCAGATATTTGATTATTTGTCATATTATCACCAATTAATGTGTATGATATACCTGCTAAATATGGTGCTCCTAATAAAGACATATCCACAATTGCATTAGCTTTGCCTTCAGTAATTTTATTTTCTTTTGCGTAATAATAGCCGCCTAAGATGCCAGAAACACTGGTTAATGTTGGCAAAATATATTGGTCATTTAATTCAAAGGAAATGTGAGCCAAATCATTCAAGCAATAACCTATACCTAAACCTACTGCACCAGATCCAACGGCCAAATTTGACATTCCATAAGTTACTTCGATATTTTTCGTAAGATAAAACGGGACGAAAAATCCTGCTCCTATTGTAAACAAATCAATTGCTCCCGATACATTTGCATTTGCATTTGAAATGCTTGCTAAACTGATGCCATAGTAAATGGACAATAAAGTAGTCCCTGTAATCAAATAGACTCTACCGTCTTGGTTTAAATTTAATTTAATATTGTTATGTGCAAGTTGAAAAGCAATTTTTTTTCTTAAGCTATTAAGTTGGCTTTGAGAATAGTTCAGTTGTTTTCGCATCAAATTGTTTCGTTCATAATAAATAATTTCTAATATGTAACTTGAATCGGTTTTTTGAAATAGTTTAGCTTCATTGAAACCATTTATTTCGGGGAAAAGATTTAGTAATTTTTCAAGTTCAATATCAACTATAAAAATATTATTTGTAGAATCAATTGGTATTTGACGTTCTTGTGAATATAAAAAAAAGGGGATTGTTAATAAAAAAACTAGTACAAAATAAATTAATTTCTTTTGCATTTTACCCTCGTTTATTTTTTTACAAAAATAAACAATAATCAAAAAAAACAATAAATAATCAAAAAAAAATATTCTATACATTTAGAATATTTTTTTGATATTTTTAAATTATAAGATTTTTCTTAATGTCTCTTCTTTTTAGATTTTAATTTTTCAATACTTTTTCTTCTATCGTGGTAATTTGAGATTTGATTGCTTTCGTAAAAATTTTTGTTATCGTTTTTTGTTTCAAATTGCTTTTTTTGAATTTTCACAAGTTCAACAATAAGACGTTCATTTTTGTAACTTGCTCTTTCAAATGCTTCTAATACTTGCGAAGTAAACTCACTGTCAATTTCGAAAAAAGAAAACTTTTTCATTATTTCAATTTGTCCAATTTCTATATTTTTCGCTTTCATTCTTTCATTAATTAAGCCTATTAATTTAACAGGATTTATCGCTTGATTGGAACCAATATTAATATAGAATCTAGAAAAACTTAAATTACTTCTTCTATTTTTATAGCCTTCGTTTTTATCGCTTCTATTGTTTTTATCATTCCTCCCGTTGTCTTTATTTTTTGTATCTTTTTTTCTATTATTTTCTTTATGGACAGTAACATTAAGGTCCGAAGAATTTTTGTAATAATTAAGGAAGCTATTAAATTCAACCCAAACAAATTTTTTGACAATTTCTTCTTTGCTTAAATCGTTGAATTTGCTAAGAATATCAGGAAGAAAAGGTTTGATTTGCTCTTCATCTACTTCAACTTTGTCAAATTTATCAATTAAATTAAATAATCTTTTTTCACAAATAGCACGACCATCGGGTACTAGCTCGTGGGTAAAAGGTTTCCCTATTTTTTGTTCAAGAATTTTAATTTGATGACCTGCACGAGAGTGGACAATAGAAATGGAAATGCCACTTTTACCTGCTCTTCCTGTTCTCCCGCTTCGGTGAATATATATATCAGGATCATCAGGTAAATTGTAATTAATTATGTGGCTTAAGTCATTCACATCAAGTCCTCTTGCTGCAACATCAGTTGCGACTAATAACTGCAAATATTTATCACGGAATCTATTCATTACAATATCTCTTTGAGCTTGCGACAAGTCTCCATGCAAAGCATCTGCATTGTAACCATCATTAATTAATTTATCAGATATTTCCTTAGTTTCATTTCTTGTTCTACAAAAGATAATGCCATAAATATCTGGATTAATGTCCGCTATCCTTTTTAAAGTTTCGTATCTATCGTCAGCATGTACCATATAATAATTATGTATAACATTATCAGCACCTTGATTCATTTTTCCCGAAGTAATTTCGGCAGGATCCGACATATATTTCTTTGTAATGGTCCTAATTGGTTCAGGCATAGTGGCAGAAAAAAGCATCGTTTGTTTTTTAGCAGGAGTTGTGGCAAGGATACCGTCTAATTCATCTTTAAAACCCATAGATAACATTTCATCAGCTTCGTCAAGCACTACCCATCGAATATTACTAACATTCAACTTCTTTGATTTTATTAAATCTAATGCTCTACCGGGTGTTCCAACAACAATTTGAGAGCCTTTTCTCAATTTACCAGCTTGCGTTTCGACAGGGGCACCTCCATAAACAGCAGTAACATTCAATCCTTTCATATATTTTGAAAATGAAGAAATATCTTTTGCAATCTGCATACATAATTCACGAGTTGGGCAAAGAATTAGAACTTGTGTTTGAAGAGAATTAACATCCAATAATTGTATTAAAGGAATTCCATAAGCAGCCGTTTTGCCTGTTCCTGTTTGTGCTAACGCTATTAAATCTCTGCTTGATGTTAGTAAATGTGGTATTGTTTCGGCTTGGATAGGAGTTGGTTCTTCAAAGCCTAAATCTTCCAAAGCTCTTTTAATTTCGAGGTTTAACTCTAATGAATTGAATATACTCATAAATTTTCCTGATATTTTATCTTGTGCGGATTTATTTGCACTTTTTTGTTTCTTAATAGAAAGGAATTTACAAAATTAATCATTTTTTTTGTAACTATGTATAAAACAGATAAAATAAATCAAAATAGGGTATTTTTTTTTGACAAATCGGGCAAATTAAACCATAGACAACAAAAAATTTATTCGTGGGATTAAATGAATTTATGTTATATACAAAAAATTATTTTAATCATTTCTTTTTGTTCAATTTTCATTGATGTTTTCAAAATTTTAAATTTTTTAATAGTTAAGTATTAATTTAGGTTATTCGAAATTTTCTGAGTCTAAATTTATTTTTGTAATTTTAATTTTATTAACTTTTGTACATTTCATAATTTTTTGGTCAAAAATTACTATATTTTTACCTTCTTTATGAAGTGAACTTTGAAATTTTAAGCCATAAACACCTGTTATTTCTTTTATGAATTCACAGATAAATTGTGTTGGGACATAATCAATTTCAGAATCATATCTTCGAATGGGTTTTGACAAATCTTTGCTTATTTCTTGTTTTAATAATGTTGATTTAATAATACGATTTATTAAGCCAGGAGAATATAAATTTGGTGTTTCTGTAAAGTCTGAAATACTTATTTTATCTTGAATATTATTTAATTTAAAAGTACCAACTGACACCTCATCTAAATATGTTGCTCGTATTTCATAAAGTGGTGTGTCTTTATTATCACATAAATATAAATAAGGAATTCCAAGAGGATTTGCTCTACCTGCTGTTGTTATTTCTTTTGGAGGACAAAACATTTCAGTGGGTTTAAATTTTGCTAAATTATGATTCGAATGTACTCTTGCTCTATAAAATCTATCCTTGTTATTTATTTGAATTTGGCTTGAAAAAAAGCTATCCCATCCTAAGTCTTCAACAATAAATGCAATTTCAGTTAAATACCTTTTTTCCCATTTTAATTTGTATTTCAAAGTATTCCAATAACTAACATTTTCGATGATGTCATCGTTAAAATCAACAAGTACTTCAGCATTTTGAAAATTTTTACTAATTTTTCCAATTGAATAATTTAAAATTTTTATTCCTATATCATTTCCCTCGAACAAATTCCAATTATTTTGAATTATGGATATTAAGCTTTTTCCATCCGTTTTTAATTTGAAGTTGCTTAATAATTCATTAAAAAAATCAAATATTTCTTCAATATTAATCACTTCAATATCTGTGGAGTTGCAAAAACTACATTTCCCAATATTATTTTGGGATAATATAAAATTATTAATTTCTTCATCAGCAAAACAATTTGTACAAACAAATTTCATATTGAATCCAAAAATTTACTAATTATTAATAAGTGGTTTTTTATCGAGATTTTTTTTATAGTACCTAAACCTGGATAGCGAGCTTCATTTAAGTAATTTTTCAATTCATCTATTGCTGAATTTCTAAATCCGTTTGTCTCACAAAATTGAATAGCTTTTTGAGCGGCTTCAGCAAATTTACCTTGGACATTAGAATTGGTGTCGTTAGACTCTGATGTGAAATGTCGAATCCATATTTCATTGTTAGAAGCAGCATTTATATAGGTCAAATGTATCACAACTGCCCTTGGTAGCATTCCTCCTTCAATAAATTCTTTTGGTAAAATAGTAAAGTCTGAAAACCCATTATAATTTTCTGCTTTATAATATAAATGTTCTTCTGAGAATTTATGTGCTTGAATTTCTAAAAAATCTGCATTCTTTTGTTGCTTTTCAAAAATATCATCTAATCTAATGTAGAATTTATTATATCCCTTCAATTTACGGTCTAAGTTTCTGTTTTTATTAGGGTCAAGAAGCATAATTTTAGTTACATTTGTATTATCATATAATTGTTTTAGATTATTTTCATCTGTAAAATTATCAAAACATATTATTAAACACTCCGAAAGATGATATTCCTTAATTTTTGAAATTATATAATCAAAATTATCTTTGTAATGAAAAGAAGGTAGATAATGGCAATTTTCCAAATTTTTAAGATAATCAAGAAATAATTCAGTATCACCAGAAAATTCGCCCTCAAGAGGATTCACAATAAGGAAGGGTTTAAAATTATTTTCTTGGAACACTTTATGTGCTAAATTTAGATTACTGAAACTCTCTTTAACTGGTTCCAAAACAGGTATGATTTTGTTTTGTAACACCTTTTCTAAAACAAGTTCTCTCAGTGCTATTAATTCGAACTGTCTTGCTCTCAAATATGGAAAATACATATTTATAACCTTTTATTTTGTAATTTCGAAATTAAGAAATCTTTTTCTAAATTATTAAAATTTAATGAAAGTGAAATTTGATTAAATTCACTATTGGATTTATTAAAAAAAATATTGTTTTTTTTGCGGTTTTTCATAAATTTGATAAAGATATTGTTTAAATCTTCATGAGGAATTTGAGATAGTTTTTCTTTACAAATTTTAAACTGGTTGAAAGAATTCATTTCAGGTAAAAATTGAAAATAATCTTTGACAATTCCTATATACTCTTTAGTATGAAGAACATTCATTAATATATCAACATCAACAACATTATTAAATTTTGAAGACTTTTCTAATTGAAATTCCTTATTTTTATAGTCATGAGAGATTATCCCAATATCATTATCTAATTTACTGTATTTATGTAAATATTCTTTTGGGACAATTATATATACTTCATTAAATAATTTTTTATATTCATTTAATTGGTTTGATAGCCGAAATTCATTGTCTAAAATTGTTTTTATCTCAAAAGCTTTTGAGACCCCATTAAACATTGATAGGTCAGCTATAGCTTTACCTAATCGAAATTCATTAAAAATTAATGAAAAAGACTTTCCTATTTCATGTCTTAACCAATTGTTTAAAAATTCATTTTTAATAATATATTCATTTGGATAATTTTCTTCTAATAATTTATAAACTTTTTTTAAAATATCTAAATATGTTCTTTCTCGAAAATGATTAATTAAATTATATCTTGATAATTTTATATTAATTGACTTAAAATCGTCTTTAAACCAACGAAGAACTTCACTTCTACTAAAAAGAGTTGAAAAATCTCTTAATAGATTGTTTGAAATATGCTTTTGTAATGCTTCCATTATGAATATAAATACTTTCTTCTCCGGTAATTTTATTATTTATTTATTGTTTTTTATTTTCAAGTTTACAAATTTAACAAATTTAACTTATTTATTTTAAATAAATTGACCTTTTTTTATTTTTTCTTTATTACAATTCTTGCGTAAGTATAGAATTCGTCCTTTTTAGAAGTTTTTACGCTATGTAAATTTTTGTTAAGTGATTCCTTTTTTTTAATTTTTTTTGCAAATGAATAAATGCAAAATAATAAAAAAAAGATAAATAATATTTTTAAATAAGTAAAAAAAATTTAAATAAGTAAAAAAAACAAAAATTTTGCATTAGATGCAACTTTTTACTTGTTTTTTACAAAATGTTTGTTCTATACAAATAAAAGTGTGGAAAATTTTATTGGAAATAATAAACTTTTTTTTAATAATTTCGTAATGCCTTATAACAAGCAATTTATATGACATTTTTAATTATGGAGTTAATATGAAAAAGGTTTTATTCCTTATTTTTTGTGTAGTGCTAACTACTCATTTGCAAGCACAACATAGTTTTTTGACATATTACGAGTTATCTCCCGTGTTGCAAACGTCTCCCGATGCATTCAAATTTGGTTTGTATGGGTATCAAAATCCAGCAGTAACGTCTTATTTACAAGGTGCCGATATGCAATTTTCATATTGGAATAAAGATGTAAATGGGAATCGCCCTTGGGGATTGTTTTTTGGTGACCAAGGTTCGGGATTTGGTTTAATACGTTCAGGAGATGCTTCTCATTACGTGGTGGATTATCGTTATTCAGTGGCAATTCTTAACGCAGATAAAATAGCACTTGGTATTAACTATGGTTTTGTAGGTGGAGATAAAGCATATTTTAATCGGAGCAACACATTAGGTTGGGGAGTGTTGATACGTCCTAATCAATATCTATCGATAGGTGGGATGCAAACTTATGCGTTAGATAGGCATGATATTGAAAATGTTGCAGATATTGCGGTGCGTCCTTTTGGGGATAAATACCCTCTGGCGTTTTTTGCAGATGCTTCAATGTTTAATAATCAAAGTATAGACCAAGCACTTTGGGGTGCAGGTATAAGCTGGGAATTAGTAGATGGCATTCGTATAAATTCGAGATATTTTTCTAATCAATCATTTTCAGTAGGTTTAGATGTAAGTTTTGGTAATATGGGAGTTTCTTTAAATCAATTGATGGATAAAAATGGCAATACAGGTAATGGGGCAGCTTCAATCCGTATTGGTGCCTTGGATAGAACAATTTTTAAAGATTTAACTCCGCAAAGGAATTATATGAAACTTGATTTGAGTGGTGAAATAAAGTATCAGCGTAACATATTATTTGATAAATCATTGACTTTGTATAACACAATTCAACAAATTCATAAAGCGAAAAAAGATAAATCAATTAGTGGTATAGTAGTGAATTTTACAAATACAAGTGCCAATAAAGAGTTACTTTGGGAAATTCGTAAAGAGTTAGAAGATTTTAAATCAAATGGCAAAAGTGTAATAATTTTTGTGGATAGATTAGGAATTGATGGTTATGAATTTGCATCGGTTGCCGACAAAATTATAATGGATGACCTTGGTACAATATCATTAGAAGGATATATATTAGGGCGTAGTTATTACAAAAAAATGTTAGATAACATTCATATCGGATTTGATGAAATACGGCTTTTCAAATATAAATCAGCGTATGAAAATTTTGCACGTCAAACAATGAGTGAGGCAGATAAAGAGCAACGTCAAGCATTAGTAGATGATTGGTATAATGTTGTTAAAAAGGATATAATGACCTCACGAGGTATTTCGGAAGACACATTTAACAATCTTGTAAACGGAACATTCCTTTATTCAGCTAAAGAAGCAAAATCTAATAAATTAATAGATACAACAGGTCGTTGGTTAGATTGCTCAAAAATCATTTCAAATTACGATAATAAAATAGTGTTGGTTGATGCAAAAATGGTATTAGGCCAACCTAAGCCAATAGATGATAAATGGGGTTATACACCAAAGAAAATAGCAATAATTTATGCAATAGGCGAATGTGCTATGGATGCTGGAATTAAAGCAAGAACATTAGTAAAAGATTTAACATGGGCAATAAATAGTTCAAACATATCTGCGATTGTTTTGCGAGTTGATTCACCCGGTGGCGATGCTCTTGCATCAGATTATATTGCCGAAGTAATGCGGCAAAATAAGGGGAAAAAACCTATAATTGTTTCACAAGGAGCTGTTGCTGGTTCGGGTGGTTATTGGCTGTCAATGTATGCTGATACAATTGTTGCCTCTCCGCTAACTATTACAGGTTCAATTGGTGTTATTTCAAGTTGGATTTATGATAAAGGATTAAAAGATTCAATTGGTATTGGTACTGATTTTGTTAAAGTTGGGAAGTTTGCAGATTTAGGTTATTCTTATCAGTTTCCTTTAATTGGAATTGGTTTGCCTACGAGAGACTTATATGACAATGAAAGAAAAATTATTGAAAATTATATAGATGAATCATACCAAGCATTTACTCAAAAAGTTTCAGAAGGTAGAAAGATGCCTATTGAAAAAGTAAAAGAAGTTGCACAAGGTAGAATTTGGAGTGGGGTAGAAGGTAAAGAAAAACAATTGGTTGATGTACTTGGCAATTTGCAAGATGCGATTAATATAGCTTGTCAAAAAGCAGGAATAAAAAAAGATGAATCTTACGATGTTGTAGAACTTCCTAAACAAAATCTTTTTGACTTAAATCTTTCATTTCTGAATTTATTTGGCGTTCATACAGATTTATTTAATCCAAACAAAGATTATTTAAAAGAGTATTTAGAAGAATCTTTAAAAATGCGTATTGCGAACAATGGTAAAGCAATGTTTGTTGTTCCAATTGATTATTATGATTCTGTTGTATGGGAATAAAATTAATTGATTTATATATATAAAATATAAAGTTCTAGATTGTAATTATAAATAAGACAATTAATGCTTTTTTTTTCGTAATTTTAATTTTACTAAACAACAAATTTTTAAAAATTAAATAAGGATTTAAATCAATGGCTTTTACAAGAAAACCTTGGGCAGAACCTTACAAAATTAAGGTCGTAGAACCTTTAAAAATGACAACACGAGAACATCGTGAAGTTAAAATTAAAGAATCTGGTTATAATACTTTTCTTCTTCGTTCGGAAGATGTTTATATTGATTTATTGACAGATAGCGGAACAAATGCGATGAGTGATTATCAATGGGCAGGAATGATGCTCGGTGATGAAGCTTATGCAGGAAGTAAAAATTTCTACTTTTTAGAAGAAAATGTTCAAAAGTACTATAATTATAAGTACGTTGTTCCTACACATCAAGGTCGTGGTGCAGAACATTTAATTTCGCAGGCTTTGATTAAAAAAGGTGATTATGTCCCAGGCAATATGTATTTTACAACAACTCGTCAACATCAAGAATTAGCAGGTGGAACTTTCGTAGATGTAATTATTGATGAAGCGCATAATCCATCTGTTGAATTACCTTTTAAAGGTAATGTTGATTTAAACAAATTCCAAGCTTTAATTGATAAAGTAGGTGCAGAAAAGATACCTTATATCACTGTTGGAGCAACAGTAAATATGGCTGGTGGACAACCAGTTTCTATGGCAAATATCAAAGATGTTCATGACTTAGCTCATAAATATAATATCCGTGTTATTCTTGATGCTACACGTGTTACAGAAAATGCTTATTTTATCCAACAAAGAGAAGAAGGCTACAAAGACAAATCAATCGAAGCAATTTTGAGAGAATTTTGTAGCTATACTGATGGGGCAACTGTTTCTGGTAAAAAAGATGTCTATACAAATATTGGTGGGTTTGTTGCTATCAATGATCCCGATGTCTTTGACGAATTAAGAAATATGGTTGTAGTGTACGAAGGCTTGCATACTTATGGGGGGCTTGCTGGTCGTGATATGGAAGCAATGGCACGTGGAATTGAAGAAATGGTTAAACAAGAAAATATCGAATTCCGTGTTAAACAAGTTCAATACCTCGGAGATTTATTAATTGAAGCAGGCATCCCAATTGTTCAACCTGTTGGTGGACATGCTGTATTTCTTGATGCAAGAAAATTCTATGAACATTTACCACAAACACAATATCCTGCACAAGCTCTTGCCGCTGATTTGTATATTGAATCTGGTGTTCGTTCGATGGAGAGAGGTATTGTTTCCGCAGGGAGAAATAAAGAAACAGGCGAAGAAAATAAGCCAAGACTGGAATTAGTCCGTTTAACTATCCCAAGAAGAGTTTATACTCAATCTCATCTTGATGTTGTTGCTTATTCAGTAATTGAACTTTATAAACATCGTGAAAAAGCAACAGGACTTAAAATGGTTTATGAACCTGCTTATTTGAGATTTTTCCAAGCAAGATTTGAAAGATTATAATTTTTTTGTTATTTTTTGTTATTTTTAAAATAAAATAAAATGCCATTCTTTAAATCACAGAAGTGTATTCAAAGAATGGTATTTTTTTGTAAGACTACTTTCACGAAATAGACTTTATTTCTAACGACCAATTTTTTAATTTATTGCACTTTCAATTATTCCACCGCCAACTAAATCCTCATCTTCATATAAAACTACACTTTGACCGGGTGCAACTGAATCGGTAGGTTCAAGAAATTCTACAACTAATTTTCCAGAATTATTAATAAAACAAACGGCATCTTTGCCTTTATCATTATATCTAATTTTTACAAAGAATTGTTGTTTTTTAGATAAAGTATCATATTTAATTAAATTTACAGAGTTAGCAACTAATCCTTTGCTATTAATATCTGTACGCAAACCAACTTCAATAGTATTTGTTTCAGGGATTATTTTTTTTACATATAAAGGTTCGGGATTTGAGACTCCTAATCCATGCCTTTGACCAATGGTATAAAATGGATATCCTTTGTGTTTTCCAACAATTTTACCATTAAAAATAATATAACCTTCTGGAATTGTGCTTAAAAATTCATTTTTTTCTTCTAAAATAAAATCTTTGTAATCATTTGCGGGGATGAAACATACATCTTGTGATTCCATTTTATTATGAATCTCGAATTTAAATTCCTTAGCAATTTGGCGAGTGTCATCTTTCGTTAAATTGCTAATAGGGAACATAGCTCTTGCTATTTGCTCTTCTTTCAATCCCCAAAGTACATAAGATTGGTCTTTTCTTTTGTTGTAGCTACGAGAGATTAGGTGTCTGTTTAATTGTTTATCAAACCTTGAATTGACATAATGACCTGTTGCTATCCAATAAGCGTCTAATGAATTTGCTAATTCAAGCAATTTGCCAAATTTTATTAAAGGATTACATTTTGTACAAGGATTTGGAGTGCGTCCTTGCAAATATTCATCTACAAAATAATCTATTATTTCTTTTTTGAAATATTCGGAATAATCAACAAAGTAATGCTCAATTCCAATCTGGTTGCATATTTTTTTTGCATCAAACTCAGAATAACAATAACAATGAGGCTTATCATTTAATTGTGTGCCAAAAGTAACACCAATCGGAGTGAAACCTTGCTTTTGTATTAATGCCGCAGCTACCGAGGAATCTACTCCACCGGACATTGCTACTAACACTTTTGATTTATTCATAATGTGTTATTCTTCTTTGTGTATTTAGTTTTTGCTAAAAAGATTTTTAACGTATATATTTTAAAAAAATTATAGTTTAAACTCTACTATCATTAATTTAATGACCAAATTACTTTAATATAATATTAAATTGAGTAGGGTAAAAAAACAAATGGAATAAACAAAAATTTATTTGATTATTAGGGACAAAACGACATTTTTGACGACAAAACGACATTTTTGATGACATTATGTCGCTAAATAAAAATGAAGAAGCTTAAATATAAGATTCTTCATTTTTTATTTGAAAGAGCGTAAAACAAAGTATTGGATTTGTTGTTTTACGATATATATAGTTTAATTTTCATTCACCGAATAATAAAGTTCCTCTAATCTTTGGCGAAGATGTAGAACTGCATATCTTTTCCTTGCAAGCAAAGTATTGATATTTACTCCTGTCTCTTCTGCCATTTCACGGAAAGAAACACCTTCAAACTCATTTCTAATGAAAACGTCTCGTTGTTCTTGGGGAAGTTCGGATAAACTTTCTTGTACATAATCCCAAATTGTTTTGCGGAGCAAATCAGTTTCAGGAGTATTATACAAATCGCTAACGAAGTTTTCAAATGGGTCTAATCCATCATCAACTTGCTCTGCTGTTTGCATTTCAGAAAAAGTTTCGGCTCTTTTTTTCCGATAAGTATCAATAATTCTGTTTCGAACTGCTGTGAATATCCACGATGAAACATTTTCAATAGGTTTTTGTATATGAACTGCCGCAGTTAACAAGTTTGCAAAAACATCTTGGAGAATATCTTCGGCTTCTTCTTGTGAACGTACTCTTTGGCGAATAAATCCTAAAAATTTCTTTCTATCATTACGAAAGAGATTTTCAATTTGCATTACTAATTCCATATTTCCCCCATTTTGGTTTTCGTTAAATATTGAAGAATTTCCATAAACAACAATATCCTGTTCTTTTGGAACTTCCTTGTTTTCAAGACTATTTAATGATTTTCTAATCATATAATTTATTTATTTTGTTATTTGGGTAGAAATTATTTGCTGATTTTCTCCTTTCATTTTTTGCATTTTACAAATTTAGTTATTTTTTATATAATATAGACAAAATTTTTTAAAAAAAGTTACAAATCTATGTCAATTTGTCAAATAATTCTACTTTGAAAACTTATAGAAATAATTATGCCATCTTTATCAAATCTAATATAAACCCAGCATTAGAGAGTAATTCCTCTACTTGTCCATTATTTTCTATTACAAAATCTGCCAAGTTCTTTTTCACTTCTGTGGAAATTTGTTCTCTATTCCTAATACGAATTTCTTCCTCGGAAAGTTGCATCCTTTTAGATGTTCTTTGTATCCTTAAATCTTCCTTTGCATCAATTACTATTATATAATCAAAGCCCTCTTCTAAATTTGCTTCGTAAATTAACGCACTTTCCACAAAGATAATTGTGTTCCCTTTATTAATTAAAATTTCAATTTCTTTTATCATCTCTTCAATTACTGCTGGATGAACTATTTTATTTAATTTTTCTAATTGATTCTGCGACGTTGAATTAAATACTTTATCAGATAGTAATTTAGAGTTCAACTTGTTATTAATATAAATTTCATTGCCAAATTCTTGTTTTAACAAATTTATTACATTAGAATTTGTTCCCATAATATTCTTCGCTAAATTGTCGGTACGAATTACTGGAAACCCTTTTTGTTCATAATAATTTGCCACAGTTGATTTACCAGAGCCAATCCCGCCAGTTATTGCGCATATTTTTACTTGGCTATTTTCAATATGTTGAAAACTTTTTTTCATAAATTGTAAAATTAATATTGCAAATTAAGAAAAATTTCGTAATTTTGAATTCTTGTTATTTGAAAAAGTAAAAAAAGATCCTATCGACTAATGGTTAGGTCACCAGCCTTTCACGCTGGCAATAGGGGTTCGAATCCCCTTAGGATCACAACACACGTTTACACCACTTTACAAAATAATAAAATAGATCTTATTACTGAACCTGAATTTGTAGATGTTTCTAAAACAAAATTATTATAATTTCTTGCCTACAGAGTTTAAAACTATTACATCTAATGAATTAAGAAAAAAAATGTTTATTAGATTTCTTTATTTAAATTTGTCTTTCGGCATTTGTATGGGCGAATGATATTTGTTAATTGGTATTTGTTGGGGCGAAAAATCTTTCGCCCGTACATTATTTGCCCGTAATTCCGGCGTAGGTTACATTTCCATTCTTGTCAATCTTTCGTTAATAAGTTTTTTATATACTTGCTTCATTTCCGGGCTGACAAAGCTTATATCAATAAAATCCATCCAATGCTGTTTGGCATTTTGCATCTTTTTGAAAATATTTTCCTGCTGTTTACTATTTAAACCACTTTTGCTAAATGCTTCTTTAAAATCTATAGGTCTGATATTTTTCTTTTTACCGTTAAGGGTTAATGCTAAATCCTCATCATCGGACGGATTGACAAGAGCAGTTGCAACCAAATCATAAGCAGGAGCTAATACATAACCCTGAACAGGATGCTTAATAAGCGAAAAGTTTTTCAAATGCATATCTGCATTACCAGTAAGGAATGAAAATACTATTAGCTCATAGAATGTTACCACATCTAACATAGGATTAGATGAAAACTTTTTGATTGTTTTCGCTATTTGCTCGTATGAACCTTGGTATTTGTCCTCGGTAAGTCGTTCCGTAAGCTGACACATATCTTCTAAGTGCAATTTATTATTTTTTACCCTATCAATTCTTTTTGTAATATATGCTAATTTCCCAGATTGTAAACTGATAAGGCTGTGTGAAACAGTCTTAATATTTGCAATTGCTGCCAAGTGCATTGTTAAATCTTCTATTTCAGGTAATTGTGGGGATAATTCGGTGGGAGGTTTAAGGATGTATTCTCCCCACAATCCTACAATTGTAAATCGTTTTGGGTCATTTTTAAGTTCTTCTGATGCAAGATGCAAAGAAATCTTTGGTTGAACGCCCGTAACTGCAATACTTTTTCTTATAACCTGATTTGCAAATTCCTCAATATGAGATTCGCTAAAAGGCAACAGTGGTGGTGTTGATTGTCCAAAAATCTTTTTACTGCATTTTTTATGGAAAGACCCTTCGTTAAGTTCAAGAGGTTGATAACAGTATAAACAACGTTCCATTATGTATCCTCCTCATTTGTCGGAAATATGCTTACTGCTCCTATACAATCTTTGCAGCATACCATAAGCAACCCCATACGATCACGGCTATTAAGTTTCCAGTTCTTTTGGGCAATATCTAACAACCACCCTTCGGGAATCAAACCGTCAAAAAATGGGAAAAGTGTTTTGCTACTAAATGTTCCTTTTTGTAACGGTAGTGTTAGGCTCACCGGTTCGGGATTTTCACTTGACAGATATTTTTTATCGTAAAAAAAATGATATCCCTCATCGTTCTGAATTAGCCACCCGGCTGTTTCATCATACATCTTGACTTCTACTTTTCTCATATTCTACAAATCCTTTCGATTCAATGGAACGGCAGCAATTTCAAAGCCGAACAGTTTAAGTAATTGATTCACTTTATCGAGCCTTAAGGTTTGCTTACCTTGTTCCAACTCACGTATAAAGCGTAATCCAACACCAGCCTTCTCGGCAAGATCTTGTTGGGTAAGACTGTTTATACGTCTTTTCTCTTTTACAAATTCACTTAATGTCATTTTTTATACCTTTTAGGGTACAAAAATAATAAATCTAATTGAATTATACCCGTTATGGTGCAAAATAATTTACAATCAACCATTTTATACCTTTTAGGGTATATTTTATTTTATTTGTCCCTACGTTATTCGGTATTTGTTGGGGCGACTGATATTTGTTAATTGGTATTTGTAGGGGCGAATGATATTTGTTAATTGGTATTTGTTGGGGCGAAAAATCTTTCGCCCCTACGTTAATTGCCCGTACGTTATTTCATATAATTTTTATCCAATTCCCATTTTAACGGGTTATTGATAATATATTCACGAATTACGTTTAATGCCTGTTCATCCTGTATAATATGTTCATAATAATTGCGTTGCCAGATATTATATATATCGGTATTTTGGCGAAACCATTTGGTAATGCCAATTTTAAATCCACGGACGATGGAACCAATGGAACGGGACGGGGATTGAAATGATTCCGGTATTTGTTGGGGCGAATGATATTTGTTAATTGGTATTTGTTGGGGCGAATGATATTTGTTAATTGGTATTTGTTGGGGCGAATGATATTTGTTAATTGGTATTTGTTGGGGCGAATGATATTTGTTAATTGGTATTTGTTGGGGCGAAAAATCTTTCGCCCCTACGTTAATCGCCCGTACGTTATTCGGTATTTGTTGGGGCGACTGATTATTGTTAATTGGTATTTGTTGGGGCGAAAAATCTTTCGCCCCTACGTTAATCGCCCGTACGTTAATTGCCCCTACGTTAATGATAATGATTCCGTGAATATGATTTGGCATTATTACAAATTCATCCAACGTTACACGGGGAAAATGATTTGGTATTTCCATCCAACATTTCCGGGCAAATTCCCCTGCATCATTCAATACCATTTTCCCATCAACCACATTGCCAAACAAACATGTCCGGTTTTGTGTACAAATCGTGATAAAATACGCACCGGGTTGGGAATAATCATATTCACGCAAACGGATGGAACGACGGTGGTGAATATCGGGATTGTATTTTTTCATTTATTTTTCTTCAATTATTTTTATTTCTTCATCAGTTAAATCATAAAGTTTATAAACGAGCATATCAATTTCTCTTTCTTCGGCGGTTGTATCAGCATCGGGTGCTGAGCCAGTCGAAGCATTTTCTTTCTTATCAAGAATAATTTCTACTAAATCAATGAAAGGTTGCTGTTCTTCAAGAGTAATTTGAGAAAATTTTGGAATAAATAGACCTTTTACATTGTCTGAATTGCCAGCATTACCTCCAACGGCTTTTCCTATAACTAAATTCATTAACCATTTAATTAATTTTGAATTTAAAATACCACATAAATATTTTAAATTATTACCAACAATAAAATGCATACTGTCCTGTATTAATTTATTTTCAGGTACAAATGAAAATACTTTCTCACTGGCTATTCTATTCCACACTATTTTTTCCTTTTCAAATTCTTCGAGATAAGCACAATTCCTTAAATTTGTCCAATGGTCGCCTTTGTCTTGTCTTTCAATCAATTTATTTTCATATTTCTTTAAATGATTATAAATTGCAGGGTAATTATTGACAATATCAATTCTTGGGATATTCTTTTCTTTGATACCATTATGAGAATTAATCAACCATAAATCAGCAAATTCTGCCTTATATCTTTTAATATCACGACCACGAAGAATTGGCTTAATAATTTCGGCAGATTTAGGGTCTTGGGCAATTAATTCATCTTTCTTTTTTCCATCAATAATAAATGCCTCGTTAAAACCAGTTTTAATTCCATAATAAATATTTATGTCCCAATCTTTGAGAGGAGTGCCAATTCTTTCAATCTTCTCTTTAATTCTCATTTCAATGTCATTGGAAATAGTCCAAGCATCTTTATTAAGATTTTTAAGGATAACACCTTCTTGCTCGAGAATTTTATAAAAATTAATATTAGATTTTAAATTATCCTTAATAGTAACCGCTCGCAAATTATTAGAATTATTGCTTTTACTAATTAATAAAATATTGGTATCGACAGTAGCTTTTTCGAAAACACCAGGACCCAAATCAATTAAGATAAGAGGATTATATTTTAAAAAGAAATCCCGCAATTTTTCGCCATATCCGGCACGCATCCATTTATTGGAAGTAATAAAAGCTAAAATACCATTTTGTCGAAGCAAAGTGATACCTCTTTCGTAGAAAAGAGTATAAATATCACCAGTTTTAGAGAAAGTTTGATAATTCATTTTATCGAACATTTTAGCCAATTTACCGCCATCTTTCTGCAATTGAATATAAGGCGGATTGCCCATAACGAGGTCAAAGCCAAGAAAATTGCCAAAGTCGTCTAAAATTTCAGGGAATTCAAATTCCCACTCAAAAGCAGTTTTATCAAATTTAAGTTCTTTAATATGTTTTATTTCTTCTTCGATTTTATTTATCTTTTCAAGGAGATTTTTTCTTTGGTTTTCTTGCGATTTTCTTTGCTGAGAATTCATTTCTGTTAGCAGTTGTTCAGGGACCACAAATTTTTGATGAAATTCCGCTTTAAATGAAGTTAATTTAAATTCGAGTTCAGATGTGGAGATAATAAACCCTTTAATGTTATTTTTATCATTTTCAATTTTTACTAATAATTCTTTTTTCTTATCTTTATTCGTAGTATTTTTATATAGTCTAACGTGTTCTTTATAATTCTTTATTGTTTCTTTATCCCGATAAGTTAAAGAATTTGCACCGAGAGAGGAGTAGCTAACAAGCGAGTTACCGTCTTTAATGTTAATATCAATGTTGGGCAAGGTTTCCAGCAAATTATTTTCGTTGTAAAAAGTATTTTTTAAAAGTTCAATCCAAAGTCGGAGCCTTGTAATTTGTGTAGATTTTGTATTTATGTCTACGCCAAATATACAATTTTCAATTAAGTTTACCTTTTCGTAAAAAATTGACTTTTGGATGTAAGCCGAGAGCAGATTTTTAGGAATATATTCAAATAAATTGCCCTCCTGATCAGTCAAAATGAGTTCATCGTTTTCGATATGCACATTAATTGGTAAAATTTTACCATTTTCGTCAGCTAAAATTCCCAAATCCGACTTGCAAGCAATCAATTCATTCAAACAAGAAACTAAAAAATGACCTGAACCAACGGCTGGGTCGCAAATAGATATTGAATTCACTAATGAATTATATTCTTTAACGTTTACTTTATTTTTATTTGAAAAAATAAAATTGGAAATATCGTCGAAATCATTGCAATTCCAGTTGTATTTTTCGTTAAATTTTTGTAAAACTACTTGGCGAATTGTTTCTTTTGCAATAAACATTGAAATAAAACCCGGTGTAAAGAACGAACCATCCTTATAACCATTGATTTTTTCGAAAATTAATCCAAGAACGGAGGCATTTATAAGCGTTTTGTTCTTTTCACGAATTTTTTCTTTACTTATATTTGAAAAATCATAGGCATCCAAAAAATCAAAAAGATATTCCAAAGTATTCTTTTTCCCAGCGATATTTTTCCCGTTATCATCTTTAAGAACTGTGTTCGGGTAAATTGGAATTGTATATCTATCTTTAAGTTGATTTATTTTTAAAATTTTCTTTTCAAATTCAGTTTTATCGAATAAAGAACTATTCAAATAAGGGATATTTGCAAACTTTGTTTTAATATCATCATTTCTTTCATCAATCGGGACAGCCAGCACATCAAAGAAAAGCTCGTTGAGTTCGTCATAATCTTTTATATTTTCTTTTGTTAAAAATTTATAATTTATGTCGCCATTATGATAACCAATTAATTGACCTTCGAGCAATTTCAGGAATAATATTCTATTTAACCAAGTAATAACAAGTTCAAGAGCAATACTAAAAATTGCTTCTTCTTTGTTTGTATCGGTCAAATTATTTTGTATTATATAATCATCTATTTCTTCTTCACTTTCGCTATAAATCATTTCAATAGTATTTTCGATGACGGTGCCACGAATTCTTTTTGAAGGCGGTAAACGATTAATAACTTTTTTGCCATTTTCTGTTTGTTCTTCCAATCCAAGAATATAAAGCAATTCATCGTAAAAATCTTTATTTAAAGAATTGCTGTCATTAGCAAAAGGAACACCCAGCAAAGTAACGGGGGATAAAAGCTTATAAAGTTCAATAAGTTTATCCCTTTGAATATCAGGCAAATCAATTTGAGAGATGTCAATTTGTTGAAATTCATTAAGCGAAAAATCTTTTAGAGAAAAGTGTACAAAATCGATATCATCATTTGAATTTTTGAGGAATTCAGCGGCAATCTCATTATAAAAAAGATTTGTCCTTGCTGAATCAAAACCACCTCTATGCCAAGTTTTGAAGTCATTTACTAATTTATTATTCCGAGCAAACAATCGCTCAAAATCGTGAGAATTAAAAATATACCAATCAATTAAATTTGTAATAATCAAATATTTAACCGAATGATTGTTCTTTATTATTTTTTCACGCAAATAATAAAGCATTAATTCAAAAAATGATTTTTTGTAAAAATTATTAGCAGTAACCATTTCGTTAGTATTATCGGGCTTTTTGACTTCAATGATGACAGCAATAGGTGAATCGGAGGAATTTCCAGTATGAATGGCGAGGTCGATTTGCTCGTTTGTGTTTATATTATAGTTTTGCCCATAGTTTAAATTCATCGTCGAATTAAGAAAATCACGCAGTAAATTCTTATTATGTTCTTCAGTTTCGTTCGAATTGATTTTTTGGTTTAATTCAATTAAATACTTAACAAAGTTTTCAAAAGATTTCTTTTCAGCAGGGAGTTTATTAAATAATGGATTGATAAACGAGTTAAATTTCTTATTAATAAAATTCATAATCTTTTCTAAATGATAAAAAAGCAAATTACAAATAAATTCGGAAATTTACAAAAATTTTGTTTTATTTTCTTGATTCATTTTAAATAAATTTAAAAATTATTGAAGATTTATTGAATAAAATTGAAAGAACAAATTATTTTAAGTTATAAAAATTTTTAATATCTTTATTTTTAAATCTATAAAATAATTTTAGATGAGGCGCAATAATATTTTACAAATTTATAAATTATGTAAAATCAATCAATTATAAGAGTAAAAAATAGTGTAAATGCTATTCTGAACGATGTTCAGAATAGCAACACAGCAAGAAAACTTATCGGAAGCTTTAGAACTTTTTAAATAGTTTTTTTATATAGGGTATCAAAAAACTTCATATGATGAACTTATAACCAATTGCATCAACAGCAGATTTAATTTTATTTAAATCAAAGTTACCTTTAATTGCCGCTGAATTTTCGGCAAGAGATACTTTTACATCTTCTACTCCTTCAACACTGCGTATTGCTCGTTCTACATTCATTACACAATGAGAGCAACTCATACCTTCTACTTTAAATTTTTGCATTTGTGGAACTCCTTTTTTGAATTTTTCTTTAATTTTAATAGATAATTTATTGTAATATGAAAAAGATAATAGCGAAATAAAAATAAGGGCTAGAATATATTGCCAAAAAGAAAAAGAATTATTATGAATATGATTATGAATCATAAAAGTATGAGGATTAATATTAAAAATTGCATGGATCCAATTAAGTAGATAACCAAAAAATAAAGTCATGATAACAACAATAAATAAATACAATGAAAGTGACTTTTTACCTAAAATTTTAGATAAAATTGTAATAGAAGCGGCATTACTAACAGGACCAGCAACCAAAAAAGCATATGCTACACCGGGAGAAAGCCCTTTCATCATCAAGGTTACAGCAATAGGAATTGAAGCAGTAGCACACACATACATTGGTATGCCAAACAAGATAATTAGCAGCATTGATAAAAATTCGCTTTGAAAAGCGGCTTCAGAAAAGAAATTATTTGGAATAACAGTAGCAATAAGTCCTGCAATAATTAACCCAATGAGAAATTGAGTAGAAATATCGTTAATAAATTCTCCAAAAGCGTATTTGATTGATTTTTGTATTTTTTTGTAGAAGTTATCATGTAGTTCAATTTCTTGAAATTCAAATTTCACATCTTTAATTGTCTCATTAATAATATTTTTATTTTTATTAAAAAACAAAAAAACACTCCCACCTAGAACACCCATAATTAAAGCGGCAATAGGTCTGAAAACAGCAAAAACAGGACCTAACATTCCATAAGTTGCGATAATACTATCTACTCCTGTTTGAGGAGTAGAAATTAGAAAAGCAATCACTGCGGGTTTTGAAGCACCATTTTTTGATAAATAAACACTAGTTGGAACAACTCCACAAGAACATAAAGGCAAAGGAACTCCAAAAAGTGCAGATTTGATTATTGATTTTAAATTGTTCCCGCCAATATGATTTGAAATTAAATCTTTGTTAAAAAACATATTTAACAAAGCCACAAATGTCATACCTAAAAGTAGGTATTGAGACATTTCTATAATTAAAAACCATATATTATCAAAGAAATTCGTTATCATTTTTTCTTTATTAAATTTTGCAAATATACGATTATACAATGAAAATATTTTAATTAATTTAGTATAGTTAAATATTGATTTTTAATGAAATTTAAGTAAATCAACTTTATTGTAAAAATTTTAATAATTTTGAAAAATTATTTATACAAAATTATGCAAGAAATAATTGGAATTTCCTTAGGTTCAGCAAATATATCCTTTGTATTGGCAAAATTGACTTTGCAGAACAAAATAAATTATAGTTTAATTGGTAAATATGCTCATAATGGGAATCCGAAATTAATTTTTGAGACAAAATTAAAAGAAATCAATGCTTCAAATTTACCAGTAGTAGTAACAGGACGGAAATTTAGGAACTTAATTAATTTGCCAAATATATCAGAAGCCGAAGCGACAGAAGCGGGTTATTCATTGTTAAAACAAAAGTATGATGAAATTGAAACTATAGCATCGTTAGGTGCAGAATCTTTCATAGTTTATAAAATTGATAAATTAGGTTTTATAAATTCAGTTGAAACTAAGAATCAATGTGCTTCTGGAACAGGTGACTTTTTTTTGCAACAGATACGGAGAATGGATTTAACCATTGAAAATGCAGTAAGTATATCCAAAAATTGTGAGCCACATCGTGTTTCGGGGCGTTGTTCTGTTTTTGCCAAATCTGATTGTACGCATGCCCTAAACAAAGGTGTGCCTAAAAGCGAAGTTGTTGCAGGTTTATCAATGATGATTGCCGATAAAGTTAAAGAATTGTTGAGTAAAGGAAATCCTGGGAAGGTTCTTGTAATTGGTGGAGTAACTCATAATTCAGTCGTTTTAGATTTTTTGAAAAAAGATTATCAAATAGTTGTTCCAGACGAAGCAGATTATTTTGAAGCACTTGGTGCGGCTACGTGGGGATTAAAACATAAAATTCTTTATACTATTGATTATAGTAAGTTATTTAAAGATAATAAGTTTTCTTTTTCTTTTCATAAGCCATTAAAAAATTATGAAAATAAAGTTCAATTTAAGCAAATTCACAAAAGTAAAGCAAAAATAGAAGATGAATTAATTTTAGGACTTGATGTAGGTTCCACAACAACGAAAGCAGTATTAGTCAATAGAGCAACTTATGAAATAGTTGCAGATGCTTATCTTTATACGCACGGAGACCCAATAGCAGCAGCAAAAAAATGTTATATAAAAATTAAAAATCAAATACCAATAGGGACTAAAATTGTTGGGATAGGTACAACAGGTTCGGGTAGGCATATAGCAGGATTGCACGCTCAAACTCCTGCAATTTTCAATGAAATTATTGCTCATGCTTCAGCGGCTGTTTATTTCGACCCCGAAGTAGATACAATTTTTGAAATAGGTGGACAAGACGCAAAATATACTTATTTAGTAAACAAAGTGCCAGCTGATTATGCTATGAATGAAGCTTGTTCAGCAGGTACAGGGTCGTTTATTGAAGAATCAGCGTATGAAACATTAAATGTTAAAGTTCAAGAAATCGAAGGTATTGCAATGCAGTCTACTAATCCACCAAATTTTTCGGACCAATGTGCCGCTTTTATAAGTAGTGATATTAAAACTGCTATGCAAGAAGGCATTTCAAAAGAAGATGTGGTGGCAGGGCTTGTATATTCAATTTGTTTGAATTATGTTAATAGAGTTAAAGGTAATCGTCAAGTTGGAAAGAAAATATTTATGCAAGGCGGTGTTTGTTACAATAAAGCAATACCAATTGCAATGGCGGCTTTAACGGACAAAGAAATTATTGTACCGCCAGAACCCGGTTTAATGGGAGCTTTTGGTGTTGCTTTGGAAGTAATTGAAAAGCAGAAATTGGGATTACTTAATCAAATGGAAGTTGATTTAAGTGAATTAATTCTACGAGAAGTAACTTATTTAAAGCCATTTGTTTGTAAAGGTGGGAAAGAACATTGTGACATCGCTTGTGAAATTAATTTAGTTTCAATTAATGGCAAAAAATATCCATTTGGTGGTGCATGCAATAAATATTATAATTTACTTCAAAATCAAAAGTTTGATGCTCAAAAATATGATTTTGTAAAGATAAGAGAAGATGTCATATTTCATAAATATGCAAAAAATATTAATTTCCCTGATAATACAAAAACAATCGGAATTAATTTTTCTTTTCATACCCACACACTTTATCCGTTATATTATAATTTTTTTACACAATTAGGTTTTCGTGTTATATTATCTGACCAATTTGATGAACGTGGATACGAAAGGGAATTAACCTCGTTCTGCTATCCTGCACAATTATCATTAGGATTGTTTCAAAATTTAATTGAAAAGCACCCTGATTATTTTTTTGTACCCAATATATATGAAATGTATGTTTATGGTTCAGAAAATGAAAGATTGGATTTTAATTCAACTTGTGTTTTCGTTCAAGGTGAACCATTTTTTCTTAAACAAGCGTATAAAGATTATAAAATTGAAAATAAAATAATCTCGCCAAAGTTAAACTTTGCAAAAGGTTGGGAGTCACAAGAAAATATTTTTGTAGAAGTTGCTAAACAAATAGGTATTGATGATGAAATTAAAGCCAAGGAAGCATATAAATTTGCTGTGCAGCAATTACTTTTATCTCAAAGGGAATTAGTAGAAATTGGCAAGGAAGTTTTAAAGAAGATTGAAAAAGAAGATGCGTATGGTGTCGTTTTATTAGGAAGGACATATAATTCATTTAATGAAATTGCAAATAAAGGAATACCGCAAAAATTTGCCTCTCGAGGTATTTACATTATACCTTACGATATGCTCGATTATAGATTTGAAGAGATTGACGATGCAATGTATTGGGAAGGTGGTAAAAAAATTCTCAAATCAGCAAAAATTATTTCCAAAAATCCAAAATTGTTTGCAACTTATATCTCAAACTTTTCTTGTGGTCCTGATTCTTTAATAATTACTACTTTTCGTGAATTAATGGGGACAAAACCTAATTTAACATTAGAGTTAGATAGTCATTCTGCCGATGCTGGAATAAATACAAGAGTTGATGCTTTCTTAGATATTGTAGAAAATTACCTTAAAATATCCAATAATATAACAAATAACGAACAAAAATTTAAAATTGCAGAATTAAAATCTGTGAAAGGTGTTGGATTTTTTGTTACTCCAGAAGGAAAAGAAATTCCGATTAGTAGCAAAGAGGTACAAATATTAATTCCTTCAATGGGTGATATAGCAGCTCCATTATTTGCATCGGCATTAAGAAGTTTAGGTTTTAATGCCATAGCACTACCAGAAGCCGATACGGAGACGCTGAAAATAGGACGTTCTATTGCTTCTGGGAAAGAATGCTTACCTTTACTTATTTTAGCTGGAAGTTTAATTAAATGGGTTGAAAATGAATGGGATGGGGAAAAATATATTGCTTTCTTTAATATCCAAGGGGCGGGAAATTGTAGATTAGGACAATACCCAGTTTTTTTAAGGCATGTTATTCGTAAAAAGAGATGGACAAAAGTTGCCCAAATGACATTAATGAATGAAGATGGATTTGCAGGGTTTGGCGAAGATTTTGCAGTAAGAGGAATTCAATCTATTCTTGCAAGCGATGTATTAGATGATGTGCGTTCTGCAATCCTTGCTAATGCTTTAAATCCTGATGACGGACTTGCTTTTTTCAATACGCAAATGGAAGAATTAAATAAAGTTATGGAAACAAATCCAAAAAGATTTTTAGATGCTTTAAAATTTGTAGCACAGGCAATAAATGAGAAAGTTCCTTCAAAAATTAATATTCACGATTCCAAATATATTGGTTTAATGGGTGAAATATTTGTAAGGCGAGATGGATTTTCTCATAAATGGTTAAACAAGGCATTGGCTAAAAGAGGATTTGTAACGAAAGATTCTTATATCTCTGAATGGGTATTTTATGTGGATTATTTACTTGAAAAACAGCTACTCGAGCCTGAACAATCTTTACGAAATAAATTAGAGAGAAAGATAAGAAACACTTATATGCGAAGAATTGAAAAGAAAATCAAAAAAATACTTGTCAAATCTGGATATTATGAGTACAAAGGCAATCATATTGCCGAAATGGTTGAAAATGCAAAACATATTTTACCTCTTGATTATAAAGGTGAGCCAGGCATTGTGTTAGGAGCAACTTTAACCCATGGGCTATCTGATTATGCTGGTATAATTAATGTTGGACCTTTTGGCTGTATGCCGACTAGAATTACCGAAGCTGTAACTGTGCCTGAATTAAATATTGATAGTAAAATCAGAGCTATGAACAATACAAAACCAAATTTCCAACTATCAGAAATTTGGAATGGTGCAGCACGTATTCCTTTTTTAACTATTGAGACTGATGGAAATGTTTATCCTCAGATTATAGAAGCAAAGTTAGAAGCGTTTTTGTTGCAATCTGAACGAGCAGCTAAATTAATTAAAATTGCTCAAATGTCCAAAGTAGGACAAGTCTCATTGCATCAAAATAGCGGAAACTCTTTCGAAATGAAATCAATAGAAAAGAATTAACTTATAATTAGAATTTTTTACTTTTTTTTGTTTTTATAATTTAATAAATATTTCATAGAAAACTAAAAATAATTTTGTTAATTTATAAACTTTATTTATTTTTGCAAAATAATTGTTGATGGTTATAAAACAAATAATAATTAAATAATTTGTGGAGTCCAGAAACCACACACAAAAAACGGGGCGTATTCTGAAAAGCCAAACGAGTAGGGGAAAGGGAGTTACTATGAACTGGTATTTGTACGTATTAAGCCACTATGCTGATTTTACTGGCAGAGCAAGAAGAAAGGAATATTGGATGTTTTTTTTATTCAATATTATTTTTGCGGCGATTGCGGTGATTTTAGACAACATACTTGGTATAGCAAAATTGGGAATTGGTCCTATTTATATACTGTATATTTTAGCAATGTTGATACCGAGCCTATCTGTTGGAGTTAGGCGGCTCCATGATGTTGGAAAATCTGGTTGGATGTTGTTAATTGCCTTTATTCCAATCATTGGTTCAATATGGCTACTTGTCTTGATGTTGCTTGATAGCAAAATGGGAGAAAATCAGTATGGACCTAATCCAAAAGAATTAGCACAATAAATAAAAATTTTTTTACTTACTGCGTTAAGAAATTAGTACTGTCCTAATTAGTTTTTTAACGCAGTTTCTCATTTGAGATTGTTTACCGGTCTGAAGACTCAAGGTGAAATATTAGTTATTTGCACTTACCTTGAAAAAGTGGAAATAAAACATTAATAAAAACAGTTAAGATTGTAAAAATATAAAAGCAATAAAAAAAGCAGGAATTAAATTTAAAAACCCGACAGGACTTGCCTTTGAAAGGGAGCAAGTTGGAGGAAATAAATTGCAAGAAATGGAAAAAATAATTTAGTATAGATACTGAAATAATTGGCACATAACACAGCAATATAAAATATAAATAAAATTTATAATACATTGATTATGAACATAATAAATCCCTCTTTAAAGGAGGGATTTATTAAAAAAAATTAATTTAATGACCTAAAATTGCAATTAATACACCTGCAGCGACGGCTGTACCGATTACACCTGCAACATTAGGACCCATAGCATGCATTAAAAGATAATTATCAGGGTTATACTCTTGACCGACATTATGGCTTACTCTTGCCGCCATTGGTACAGCCGAAACACCTGCTGAACCGATTAATGGATTTATCTTGCCGCCAGTCAATTTATACATCATTTTACCAAGTAGTAATCCTCCAACAGTTGAAAATCCAAAAGCAAATACACCTAAAACTATAATTTTTATAGTTTCAAGTCGTAAAAATGAATCGGCGGTCATTGTCAAACCAACTGAAACACCAAGAAAGAACGTGATGATGTTAATTAATTCATTTTGTGCCATATTAGTCAATCTTTCAACAACTCCGGATTCACGCATCAAATTACCACCCATTAACATTGCTAAAAGAGGTGCCGCTGGTGGAACTATTAAAGTTCCAAAAAGAATTACAAGAATTGGGAAAATAATTTTTACTTTACGAGAAACTTGTTTTGAAGGTGGCATTACAACTTCCCGTTCCTTCTTTGTTGTAAGTAGTCTCATTATTGGTGGTTGAATCAGCGGAACTAATGCCATATAAGAATATGCGGCAACGGCAATCGCACCGAGCAAATGCGGTGCTAATTTCAAAGTTAAATAAATGGCAGTAGGACCATCAGCACCTCCTATTATGCCTATTGCTGCTGCTTCGTTTAAATTAAATCCAAGCATAACAGCCAATATAAGTGCTGCAAAAACACCAAATTGTGCTGCTGCACCTAATAAGAAAGTCTTTGGATTTGCTAGAAGAGGACCAAAGTCTGTCATTGCTCCAATTCCGAGAAAAATAAGCGGCGGGAAAATTTCCAGAGTTACACCTTTCGAAAGCCAGTAAAACAATCCACCTGTTGATTGAAATTCAGGCAAGTTATTTACCATTTGAACAACAGGCAAATCTAACAAGCCATTTCCAGGTAAATTTGTTAAAAAAGCACCTAATCCAATAGGCAAAAGCAACAATGGTTCGAAATTCTTTTTAATTGCTAAATACATCAAAAGCAAAGCAATAGCCATCATTAGAATTTGTCCCCAAGTTAAACTCCAAAAGCCCATTCCGTGCATGAATTTATTGAAAAAATCAATTATATTCATTTTCTCCTCTATTCGAATTCAAGTAACTTTTGACCACTTTCTACTAACATTCCCGTTGAAACAAGAATAGTTTTAACTTTACCATCAACAGGTGCAAAAATATTGGTCTTCATTTTCATTGCTTCTAATTCAATTATAATTTGTCCTTTTTTTACAACATCTCCTGGTGTAGTTTTTATTGTCATAATTTTGCCGTTCATTGGTGAACGTAATACATTATCAGTCATCGTAGTTGTAGGTTGAGTTGTTGACCGGGTGTACGATGGATATGGAGCGGTTACTGTTTCCCCACTTGTTTTGCCCATTTGTGGAACTATTTCTTTCAAATTCTCTAAAGTTTCTTCTTCTTCTATTAATTCAACTTCAACTTCATAAGTTGCACCATTTACTGTTACTAATAATTTTTTCATATTATACATCCTTTATTTTCAATTATTTATTAATTTTTATGTGGTGTGAATCAATCAACGATAAACGTCCAATTCTGGACCATGATGTATCGTCAGGTTCCGTTAAAAATCGAATTGATTTAACTCTAACTTTTGTTTGCAAAGTAGCAAAAACCGATGCTGCAATTACCGCAATTATTTCGGGATCTATTTCATCTGTTACAGTTGTGCTTTTCTTTGTGGGTTCATTTCTAAGTTTCTTTGCAACTTTTCTTTTATTGAAATACGAACTGATTTTCCCTATAACTACGATTAAAATATAGAAGAAGAATAAAGATGCGAAGACTCCAGTTAAGCCGATAAAAAGCAAATTAACAGATTCTAATAATGATGGACTCATAAATTACTCCTTATCTTTTTTGAACTTAGTTTTGCTGCTCGTTGGTCTAGAAAATTTATTAATTACACCTTTGCTATAGCTTTCGTAACTACTTTCTTTTTTATCGGTAATATCTTCGATTTCAATTTCATATTCTTTATTTTTAATTTTCATAAACATTTTGTAAAACATAAAAATCTCCTGTTACATTGGAATTAAACCATGTTTTTTCTGCGGTCTTAGTTCAGTTTTATTTTTCAATGATTCCAAACAAATTGAAAGATATTGTCTTGTTTGTGCTGGTTCAATTACATCATCAATTAAACCAGATTTAGCAGCTGGATAAGGTGATGCAAAACTGTCTTTGTATTTTTCGATAAGTTCTTTTTTAAATTCTTCGGGGTTCTCTGCTTTTTTAATTTTATCTTTAAAAAGGACAGAAATAGCACCTTCTGCACCCATAACTGCGATTTCTGCTGTGGGCCAAGATGCAACTCTATCTGCTCCGAGACTTCTTGCGTTCATTGCTAAATATGCGCCACCATAAGCTTTTCGAACAACGATTGAGATTTTAGGGACAGTGCAAGCAGAAAATGAAAATAACATTTTTGCACCGTGTCGAATTATTCCTCCAAATTCTTGTTCAACACCTGGTAGAAAGCCGGGCACGTCAACGAAAGTAATTATTGGAATATTAAAGGCATTACAAAATCTCACAAATCTCGAACTTTTGTCTGATGCATCAATATCAATTGAACCAAATTTTTGCATTGGTTGATTTGCCACTACTCCAACAGATCGACCATTCAACCTCGCAAATGTACAAATAATATTAGGAGCAAAATGGCTTTGAACTTCTAAAATTGAATCAGTGTCAAAAACTTTTTTGATTATTTCCATCATATCATAAGGTTCACGTGGGTCATCAGGGACCATTGTGTTTAATTTCAAATCTTCTGAAACATCAAGTTTGCCTGTGCCGTAATATGGTGCTGTTTCGGTATTGTTTGAGGGCAAATAGCTTAATAACTTACGTGTAAGTTGCATAGCATCAATATCATTTTCTGCAATAAAATGGACATTACCGCTATAAGTGGCTTGAGCAACAGCGCCGCCCAGTTCTTCTGCAGAAATAATTTCACCTGTTGCTTCTTTGATTACTTGAGGACCAGCAATAAACATTTTGCCCGTTCCTTTAACCATTATAATAAAATCCATCAATGCAGGCGAGTATGCGGCACCACCAGCGCATGGTCCGGCTATAATTGCTATTTGTGGAACGACACCCGAAAGCAAAGTGTTATGGTAGAAAATTTCGCCATATCCGTTTAGTGAATCAATAGGTTCTTGTATTCTTGCTCCTCCGCTATCATTTATTGAAATAAAAGGAGTACCATTTTTTAATGCTTTTTTCATCATTTCACAAAATTTCCAAGCATGCATTTTTCCAACACTACCGCCCATAGAAGTAAAATCTTGGGAAACAGCAAAAACTAATCTGCCATTAATCGCACCAAGAGAGGAAACAATTCCATCTCCGGGAATTGTTTTTCTTTCTAATTCCGCAGAACTACCAATATTTTCAACCAAGGAATAAATTTCTTGGTAAAAACCATCATCATAAAGTGCGGATAATCTTTCTCGTGATGAGAGTTTTCCTTCTTGGTGTTGCTTTTCAATTTTATCTGCACCACCACCAAGAGTAAATTTTTCTTTTCTCTGCTTCAAATCTTCAATTTTTTCGTTTACAGTTTGCATATCTAATTATTTTATTTTAATATTTAATGTATATGTTTTTTTTAAAGATAAAATTTTATTTTTGTACAAAATAATAATTCAAAATTAAGCAATTTATATGATTTAACTAAATTATTTTTTTTTAATTATTCTTGATTTCAAAAACAATTTATTCTTATAAAATTCAATAAGATAAATAACAAAAGAAAATGAAATATTTTGTTTAAATAAATTAATATTCTTTAGTCAAATTATTTTTTTGATTTATTATCTTTCTATTTTTTCCCTTTTGGCATTTTGAACAAAGCGAAGAATCTACGAGATGTACCTTAATTCCGAAGAGGGACACATCTATTTAAAAATTAATTGTAACTTTTTTTATTTGATATCGTCATATATCATATTAATTTATTAAATTTTAGAAAGCATTATTATAGAAGTAAAAGAAGTTTGATAGAAAACAATGACTAATGACAACGAAATGAGTGATTGAAAATATAGAAGAAAGTCCAAAGATAGTGTATCGTTACCAATACTGATCTTATGGGGGAGTCTATGAGTTATGACTACCTCAGAGGTAGGAGCAAAGCGGGAATCCCAATTTATTGGGATAGAAGAACGAATATATTTTGGTAAATAAAATAAAATCAGTAATTTAGTGTTTTATAATAGATAAAATAAAAAATTAGTTGAAATGGGAAAATCAACAGCAAGAAAGTTAATATGATAATTAAAACAATATGCCAAGATGAAAAAAATAATTGGTTTTATACTTTTGGTACTAACAATTTCAATCGTCAAATCTCAAACTTTTGACCAAATTATTGCCAAGAAAATACTTTTACCGAATGGTTGGGGAATTACTCCAATTGGTAAAAGTATTAAATTAGGTGATTTGCCTTTAAACGTAGCAATTTCCCATAATAAAGAATTTGCCGCAGTTACAAATAATGGACAAAGTTATCAATCAATTGAATTAATTGATTTAAAAAGCAAGGAAATAACAGACAGTGTATCTATTAATAAATCATGGTTAGGAGTTGCTTTCTCGTCAGATGGGAAATATTTATTTGCTTCTGGTGGTAATGACAATTGGATATTAAAATATAAAATTTTAAATAAGAAATTAGTCCTATCTGATTCAATTATTCTTGGTGCAAAATTGCCAAATAAAATTTCACCAACTGGGATTGCATTAACAAAGGATTTAACAAAACTTTATGTAGTTACAAAGGAAAATAATTCGCTTTACATAGTGGACTTAAAATTAAAAAAAGTATTAAAGCAATTACATCTTGGTGGAGAAGGTTATCAATGCTTGCTTTCACCTAATGAAAACGAACTTTATGTTTCATGTTGGGGATGTAATCAAGTTCAGATATTTGATACAAAACAAATGGAATTATCGCATTCAATTAATGTTGGAGACCATCCTAACGATATGTGCTTAACAAATGATGGTAAGTTCTTATTTGTTGCAAATTCGTTGGATAATAGTTGTTCAGTAATTGATGTAAAGCAGAAAACTGTTGTAGAAACTCTTGAAGCGGCACTTTTTCCCGATTCGCCAAGCGGTTCAACTTCTAATAGTGTTGCTTTGAGTGATAATAATAAAAGATTGTATATCGCAAATGCAGATAATAACTGTTTGGCGGTTTTTGATGTTAGCAATCCGACACATTCTAAAAGCCTTGGTTATATTCCAACAGGCTGGTATCCTACCTGTGTAAGAGTTGTTGGCAATACAATATTTGTGGCAAATGGTAAAGGATTTTCTTCAATGGCAAACCCAGGGGGTCCAAATCCAGCGAATAAGCAGGAAGAAGTTGAATACCAAAAAGGTAGTAAAGATAAACAACCTACTGTTCAATATATAGCTTCATTATTTACAGGTACTATGAGTATTATACCTGAACCTAATGCAAAGATGTTGGAAATTTTAAAAAAAGTGGTTTACCAAAATGTGCCATATAGAAAAGAACAATTGCAAATTGCTGACGGAGAAAACAATAATCCAATTCCAAACAGAGTTGGGAGCAGTTCACCAATTAAATATGTTTTTTATATTATTAAAGAGAATAGAACTTATGACCAAGTATTAGGAGATATTCCGGAAGGTAATGGTGATACAAGTCTTGTATTATTTGGTAAAAAATACACTCCTAATCAACATTTTCTTGCAAATGAATTTGTATTGCTGGACAATTTTTATTGCGATGCAGAAGTAAGTGCAGATGGTCATAACTGGTCAATGGGGGCTTATGCCAATGATTATTTAGAAAAAACTTGGCCTACGAGTTATGGTGGACGAGGTGGTGATTATGAAGCCGAAGGACGAAGGAAAATTGCAAATAACAAGTATTTCTTATGGGACTTATGTGAAAAATACGGAGTAAGCTATCGCTCATATGGTGAATTTATAGATAAACAAAAGCCCAATATCCCTTCTTTAAATGGTCATTTTTGCCATTATTTTGCTGGTTGGGATTTATCTATAAAAGATACTTCTCGCTTTTATCAATGGAAAAGAGACTTTGATTCATTGCTAAACAAAAATGCGGTTCCTCGTTTTAATGTAATTCGTTATAGCAATGACCATACAGCAGGTCTTAGAAAAGGAGTACCGACACCTTTTGCTTATGTTGCGGATAATGATTTAGCCGTTGGCTTGTTCGTTGAGCATTTAAGTCATACTCCCATTTGGAAAGAAAGTGTCGTATTTATTTTAGAAGACGATGCACAAAATGGACCTGATCACGTAGATGCTCACAGAAGTACTGCCTATATTATTGGTCCTTATGTTAAAAGGAATTTTGTTGACCATACGATTTATACAACTTCTTCTGTTTTACGAACTATGGAATTGATTCTAGGACTTCCGCCTATGAGCCAATACGATGCGGCGGCAACTCCTTTGTGGAGAAGCTTTACTTACAATGCAGACACTTCTGATTACAATGCAATAAAAAGTAATGTTGATTTAAATGAATTGAATACGTCAATGAATTATTGGCAAAAGAAGTCTGAAACTTTTGATTTTTCACAAGAAGATAAAGTCCCAGATTATGAATTTAGTAAAGTAATTTGGTTTGCAGTCAAAGGTGCGTCAGAGCCTTTTCCACCATTGAAAAAAGTCGCTTTTGTAACAGAAAAAGAAAAAGGTGACGATTAATATTGTTGATTCCCGAATTAATTAAAAATATTTCATAAGTAATTCTTTAAAATTTCTTCTTTTTGCTTTTCTATATCTTTTATTGAATTTTCAAGTTTAGAAATTTCTGATTCGATTTTCAAGATTTCATCGACAATTTTATGTTGATTTTCTAAAGAATGGATTGATAATTTAATGTCATTTACAAGATTCCTATTTAAACCAGGGACACCAATACCTTTACCTTTTGCAATAGCTTCTAAATCCATTTCAAGTAAAATAAAATATAAATACTTAATTAGAATTTTAGATTTTTCAAATTTGACAAAAAATGTTGTGTCAATTGGATAACAATTTTGCTCAACAAAATTAACTTTACCGGCTGATCCTTTTCTACCAACTATTATACATGGTGACTCAATTAGAAATTCGTTATGAAAACCATCAATTCCATTCGAACCATAAACAGGATATTGACCTAAAATCCTTTTGTTTTTTGCCAAACTTTTACCATACTCTAAAGTTGCAATATCTGAAAATTTAACATTTATAGTTCTATTATCCGAGTTAAACAAAAACGGAATTGATAATTTCATTTCCTCAATCTTTGTTTTCGCTTCTTTCTCTTTATTTTCTATTTCTTCAATTTCTTTTACAATTTTTTCTTGAATTCCTATGGGAGGAACAGGGATTAATAAATTCCTTAAAATAGATAGAGACACAAAATATCTATTGCTACCTTTTTGCTCGTAATCAATTTGTTCCTTTACCAAATGGAAATTTAAAACCTCTTTTAAATACTTATTAATTAGAAGATTGTTATTTGTAAATTTAAATAATGCAACATTTTTAATAGCAAAGGGTTCATCAGTATCAACAATTACTGGACTTCCAACTGTTCCTATCATAGCAAATAATATATCCCCTTTTTCAACTAAAGATCTTTTATTTATTTCAAAGAAATCTTTTTCTGAAATATATTTGATATCTGATAAATCTAATTTACTGCTTGTAATATTCTTTGAAGTAACTAAAGGAAAACCTTTTTGAACAAACTTTGGGCTTTCATGTGTACCGTCTCTAACATCACAAATATCCCCAAGTTTTAAAAATTGAAATGCTGATGTTAATTTAAAGTTTTTTTTTACTGAAATATTGATGCTTTTTTCAGACTGAACTTTTTTGAAATCCATTAAATCAATCAGATTCTGCTCAGATACGTTTTCTGAAATGGTTGAATCAATATTAACTTGATTTTTCAAAAAAGCATTGTAAATGTAAAAATTAGATTTATCGGAGCTTAAAGAAATATCTTCGTTATATAATTTTGTTGTCAATTTGCCTTCGGAATCACGGAACATTTTAATTCCTTCATGACCTCGCCTGTTACTAAATTCGTATCCAAGAAAATCTTTTTCTGCCTGACCTGAACCGACCTTAACAATCACAGTTTTTTGTGTGTAAGTTAAGAAAAAGTAAAGCATTTTATCTTTTTCTTTTTCAAAGGTTTTTTCATAAAATCGCTTTTCAAGTTCTTTCTTTTGTTCTTCTAATGTCTTTGCTTTGAAAGCGGTTTTGCTTTTCAGGTCTTTAATTTCTGTAAGTGAATTGAACCAAGAGCGATAATCTTTATAAAGCTCTTCTAATTGAATTGTTTCGTTTGGATTTTTATTTACATAACTTATATAATCAGATAGACTAATATCGTTGTAAACAAAATTGACAAAAATTGAAAAAGCATTTTCAATTCCTGAAACTGTGGCTTCTTTCGGGTTTTGGAAAAAACTGTCGATTCTTTGTTTAATATTTTTCCATTCTGTATTTTTTCTTCTCTCAAGAAACATTGTTATTGTATTTGTTCCGGTTGCCATGAAAGTATTTGAGCCAAATTCAGTAATTGCAATTATATTAAAATATTTGAGAATTATCTCCCTTGCATCAGTATAAATTCCTGAATTACTTAAAATTGAACTTGGTAAAATAATACCTGCCCATCCACCCGACTTTAATAATTGTTTAGTTCTTTCGATGAAAAGACATTCAATTTCTGAGCTGTTATCTGTTAATCTATCAAAAAGTTCAAATGATTCATTGCCTTTTTTCAATGTATTTTTAAAGGCTGCAACAGAGTAAGGAGGATTGGCAACTAAAATGTCGAATTGGCTGTTATCCTTAGCATCGTCGGGCGATACTTCTTTTAATAATCCCTGATAATCAGAACTTGACTTAAATCCATCAAGCCCGTCAGCATGAATAACGTTAGCCATGCCATCACCATTAAGAAAACAGCTTACTTTTGCTGTTTTTACAAGACGGTAATCCGCTTCAATTCCATAAATATAATCATCAGCCCAATCAAATGAATTTGTTTTCCAACTTGAAAACTTCTTTTTAATTGATTCTTTTTGTTTCTTAATATCGAAATTATCTATGATATTTTGAATTTCATCCATTGCCTCGGTTAAGAAATGTCCACTTCCTGCTGCAAAATCAATTATATAAGGCAAAATATCATCTTCTGAATTTTTGATTTTCTTTTGAATTAGTTCCTTAATTGGAATACTTGAAACAATAAATTTGGCAATAGGAACAGGAGTGAAAAATTGACCTGCTTCTTGTTTCAATCCTGTGTTTAAAAGTAATTCAAAAAAATCACCAAGAAATTGTTGTTTGTGTGAATATCTAATTTGATAATCTTCCAATAATTTTACTACTTCCTTAACAACAATAGCATTATCATTAAATGACTTATCATCAAAGACCTCTTTAAATGCAAATTCGTTGTTTTTTCTTAATCTTAGTTTATGAAATAAATCTTTGATACCTTGTTTTTCTTCAGTAGAAACACCATAAAGTTTATCGTCAATTTCCTGGTCTGTAAAATCCGTAACTTTTTTATGAAGATATTTATCCATGCCGAATTTGTATAAATCATTAAGCCTTAATTGGAGATCGTCTTCTGTATCTTCATCAAACCATTGAAATTTTAATTCCTTGTCTTCTTCTACATCTTCATCTACTATTTTACAAAGAAAAAGATTAAATATTTTATTAAAAGCATTTGGTTTGTCTGAAACAATATTATGCCTCAAAATCTCTGCAAATTGATTAAAAATGCGTCCGCTGTCTTCTTCTGTTAATTCCTTCAACCTGCCTCTTGTCAGAGCCTTTATTTCAATATCGTAGGGGTTTGCCCACGATTCAAATATTCCGTTATCTTTAAAATTCTTATTCCAATGTTCGTAAATCTCTTTTTGATTGTTTAATTCTTTCCATTGTGGATCAACTTTGATAATATCGTTTTTAAATTCAATTTCAGTATTTAGTTTCGAAGCGTACAGACAAAGATATTGTGCAGCTTTATCCTGCTGGAAATAAGAAAATAACTGACCTCCGTCTCTAAGCATTTTCTTTTTTTCTTTTTCGTATTCATCACCCCAAGTCTTACATTCGATCATAAGAAAAGTTTTTTTTTCATTGTCCGAAACTAAAATATCAAGTTTTCCCTTTTCTTTTCTTCCCATGGGCCACTTATGTTCAAGAGATAAATTTTCGGGTTTGTATCCTTTTTCGATTAATCTATTTACACATTCAAGAACTACAAAATTTTCGCTGTTTTCGAAATTACAAGTTGTTTCATCTCCCTTTTGAATCAAATTACCATAATCAATTCTTTCAGTTTCAAAGATGACTTTAATAGCATAATTCGAATGATTCTGATATACTTTTATGTATTCCTCGTGGCTTCCTTCCACAGGTTTGAAGCCCAAAACTTTTATTAGTTCCTTTATTTCTGATTTGCTAATCGCCATTTTTCAATCTTTTCAAAGTAAAAAAAATCCTAAAATTAGGATAACAAGCAAAATTCAAGCCAGAAACAAAAAATGTAAAATTACATGCACTGAGTACATGTATTGAGTGCTTTTAGCAGTGCAAGGGATTCCTTTAAGTTTGCGATGGTGGTTGAACGAAAAAGGAAATTTCTAATGTTAAAATATTGATGGAAGGAAGTTTTCAGAACAGGAGAGCAAACAGATGCAAACGGAAATACGAAAAACTGGACTGAAAGCGACCTTGAAACGATTGTTGCCAAATACAACAATCAATTGCTTGATGCAAGGCACGATGCACCCGTTGTAATCGGACATCCATTAATAATTCCCCTGCTTATGCTTGCAAAATTGACCACCCATCATGGTCGATAAGCAGAGAACGGAAACCGAATATTAAACCGTATCAACTTAAAGAAAGTCTTCGTGAAATACGCAGAAGATTGTCTAAAACCTATATTGAAAACAAGAATTACGACTGGATTATAACGCATTACGACAGTCCAAATTCATTTTTCTACCTTGACCCGCCATACTGGGGATGTGAAAATTATTATGGCAAAGGCATCTTCGATCAGAACGACTTCAGTAAATTGAGTGGATTGTTGAAAGATGTTAAAGGAAAGTTCATAATGTCTATTAACGATGTAGAGGAGATACGAAACTTGTTTCAAGACTTTAGGATAGAAGAAGTAAAGACAAGATATTCCGTTGCAAGAGGTTCTACAAACGAGGTGAGGGAACTATTGATAATGAATTTTTAAGAGTGGAATAAACCGCCAAAAAGATATAGCAGATTATTGGAATATTGCCGATAGTCTGCTGTATTTGTAAGAAAATAACTTGGTAACGGAAAAGGGTTATAATTTCACAAAATAACTTGGTAACAGAGCAAAATAACTTGGTAATAAATAATATACGGAATTGAATTACTAAATAAAAAATATCCAGAAAGCGATTTTGAACCTTGCAATATTCCATATAGCAGAAGAGCAATGATCTATGTTGATTTAATTCAAAATAAACCTGATGAAGAGAGATTTTACATCAGAAATGAATGTGGGGAATTAATTCACTCTCAACCTGCGATTGTAAAGAAAGAAAAAGAGACTTCCAAAAAAGTTGAAAAAGTTGAAGTAGCAAAAGCCGAAATACCTAAAATAGTTTATGATATTTACACTCAAGAGGAAGAAATAAAAAAAAAAGAAGCAGAACAATTACCTTGTGCTGGACCTCCTTGTTATTGGTGGATACAATATGGAGTAGCTAATAGTAAAGAAGAGTATGAAATAATGCTAAAAGTGTTGTATAATTTAGGTATAACGGATGTATCAAGAGACAAAAATATTAAAGACCAATGGGTTTTAATATCTGCACCGGCAACAAATAAGGAAGTTCTTGAAATTAGGCTTGCTGAATACAAAGAAAAATTTGAAAACAAATTAAAAGGACTTTTCGAAGATTGGAAATTAAATGCTAAAATTGTCCCAATTAATCAAAAATAAAATGATAAGACAAAGATTATTACTATAGGACATTGTAAGTTTAATGGTTTAACAATTAGAGATTTCTAATAGTACTTATAAAAATACCCCGAAGGTTAATAAGAATGCTTTTGGGGTTTATTTTTTTAATTTTATGTTTTATACAAACAATAATTTCTAATAATTTTTGTTAATTTAAAATTATTTGTTAATTTTGTAAATTATTTCAATTAGGTTTTTTAATATGATAACTAAACAAAGAAAAGCAACACTTGTTGAAAAATTTGGGGATACTCCTAAAGATTCGGGGAAATCAGAAGTTCAAATTGCAATATTGTCTGAAAGAATTGCTGATTTAACAAAACATTTAGAAAAACATCCAAAAGATTTTCACACGCGTCGTGGAATGATTATGCTTGTAAGTAAGCGACGTAAACTTTTGAATTATTTGATGTCCCGCAATATAAATGCTTATCGTCAAATTCTAAAAGATTTATCACTCAGAAAATAAACACAAATATTTTTTAACATAAAAAAACTGCTTTTATTTAAAGCAGTTTTTTTATTCATAGTTCTAACTTATTTATTATCTAGTACCAGAACTCCAAAAGTTTGTTCTTTCTTGCCATCTTTTTCTTGCGTATCTATAATTGTTGAAGTAAAAATTAAATGATTAACTTTATCTAAAGCCATTGTTCTGGCTCCTTCCATTGTTTTTATATTGTTCACTACTTTGTAATTATCTTTTGTTTCTTCTTTGATTACTGTAATTGTTCCTTCTCTGTTTGAGAAAAATACAAGTTTTTGTGAATTATCAAATGCACTTGCATCAACTCCTGCTCCGATTGGTAATGATTGAATTACTTTTCCACTTAAAGCATCTACTACTACCATTAATTTGTTCCTTCCACCGATAAATAACCTATTGTTTGCAATATCCATAGCCATTGCAGAAGGATTTTCGCATGGTGCAAGTTTCCAATGTGAAAGTACCTTTAAATCTTTCGGGTCAAAGCAGACAACTTCACTTTTATCCTCAAGATTTACATACATTTTGCCTTTTTCATTTGAACAAGAAAACTCAGGGCTCCCTCCAAGTTCAACAGTGCCTATTACTTTATTAGTTTTGGCATCAATAGCAGTTGCATTACTGCTTCCACCATTGAATGTAAATATTCTTTTGGTGTAAGGCTCATAAACAATTGCATCAGGTTTTTTTTCGTTTAATTTGATGGTTTGAATTATTTTCAAAGTAGATAAATCAAAAACTGTTACTGTATTATTACCGCCGTTACTTATAAACCCCTTGTTTAAATCTGATACAATGGCTATTCCGTGAACACCACTTAAATCATCAATTTTGCCAATAGATTTTAATGTTTTAATATTAATAATGTGAACTGATGTAGAATTTGAAACATAAAGTTTTTGAGCCTTTTCATCAATTGATAGATAGTCATATCTTGGTTGTTCACTTAAACTAATTTTTTTTACTATTTTGTAATTGCTGTTTTGCGATAAAGCCGCATTTGCAGTAAGAAAAAAACTTATCGTAGTTAATACTAGTACGGATGTAAGTAATTTTTTCATTTTTATATCTTCTTTTTATATTAAAAAAATGTTAAATATTGATAATTATTTATTTAAAGACGTTAAAGTTAAATTTAATTATTTTTATTAGAAAATATATTTCAGTGAAAAATTCGTGTAACAAATCCAAATATTTAATTATTTTTGTTAAATAATGTTTATTTTTCCAAAAAAAATTCTTAAATTTACTTTGATAAAATTGCAAAAGTTGTGAATATTTTTAAAAAATATTAGAGGTAATATTATGAAAAAACTTACACTTAT
>JAJXYC010000018.1 GCA_021780815.1 Bacteroidota bacterium
CGTGTTACTTACAATGGAACTTCGGTTACGAAACAAGTAGTTGTAACTAAGTAATTTAATTCTTTTTGTAAAATAACAAATTGAGGCTGTCTTCAAAAGACAGCCTCTTCTTTTTTTATTAAAGCAAATTGTTATCAAAACTTAATATTAAAAAGAAAATTGTTAATTTTACTTTATTGAAATTAACAAAATAGAAAAAACAATCTCAAAATATTGGAGAAAAAAAATTATGTCAAGGAAAATATTTGATTTTTTAGCAAAAGAATTGACTAACCTTGAAAGTCAAAAGCTTTATAAGCATGAGAGAATAATTGAAAGTCCACAAGGCGCAGAGATTACAGTAAAAGGACAAAAAGTATTAAACTTTTGTGCTAACAATTATTTAGGTCTATCCTCACATCCCGTATTAATAGAAGCGGCACATCAAGGAATTGACCATCGTGGATTTGGTTTATCGTCAGTAAGATTTATTTGTGGAACACAAGATAGACACAAATTATTAGAAAAGAAGATAGCCGAATTTGTAGGATTAGAAGATGCAATTTTGTTTTCATCGTGTTTTGATGCAAATGGAGCAGTGTTTGAACCATTATTTACAGAAGAAGATGCTATAATTACAGATGCTTTGAACCATGCTTCAATCATTGATGGCATTCGTCTTGCCAAAGCTCAACGTTGGATTTACAAACATAACGATATGAGAGATGTAGAAGAAGAAGATGCTTCTACTGGGAAAATGGCAAAAGGTTTGGAACGTTGTTTAAAAGAAGCAAATGCGGCAGGAATTCGATTTAAAGTTATTGCAACTGATGGAGTATTTTCAATGGACGGCGATATAGCTAATTTAAAAGCAATTTGCGATTTAGCCGATAAATACGACGCTCTTGTAATGGTTGATGACAGCCATGCAACGGGATTCATTGGGAAAACTGGTCGTGGTACTCACGAATATAATGATGTTATGGGCAGAATTGATATTATCACAACTACATTCGGTAAAGCATTAGGCGGTGCTTCTGGTGGTGCTGTTATTTCCCGTAAGGAAGTTGTAGAGTGGCTCAGAAATAAAGGAAGACCTTATTTATTCTCTAACACTGTAGCACCGGCAGTTGTTGAAGCCACAATTCAAGCTATTGATTTATTAACTTCTACCACCGAATTAAGAGATAAATTAGAAAACAATACTCGTATTTTCCGTAAAGCATTAACCGATGCAGGTTTTGATATTTTGCCGGGCGAACATCCAATCACTCCTATTATGTTCCGTAAATATGAAAATAGTTCTAAAGTTGCTGTTGATTTTGCAGATAAATTATTAGAAAATGGTATATATGTTATTGCATTTTCTTTCCCTGTTGTTCCAAAGGGCAAAGATAGAATTCGTGTGCAACTTTCTGCCGCTCATGAATTAGAACATATTGATAAAGCAATTAATGCCTTTATTAAAGTTGGGAAGGAGATGAATCTAATCTAATGTTTGTCTAATGTATCATTTTTCTTATGGAAGAAATCAATTTGTTTTTGTGCATCTAACCTGAGATTATCTAAATCTTTACGGTCTTTTGTCTTATCTAAAAACAATTGAAAATCTGAAAGTGCATTATCAATCTTTTTGTTTTTCAAATTAGCAACTCCGGAATTAAAGACACTTTCTATTAATTCTGGATTTGTTTTATATGATTGAATAAATAAATCGCTTGCTTTTTGATAATTAGTTTGTTGAAAATAGCAATTGGCAATACCTTGCAGTACTTCACCCTTCGCATCTATTAATGAATTCTGCTTCTCAAATAATGTTTCTGCTTCGTCGCATTTTTGCTGTGAAAGCAAAATATCCAAATTAATACCTATAATATTACTATTTACTATCTTCTTGTCGTAAGCTTTTGAAATGTAAATTAAAGTTTGTGTATAATCTTTGGTTTCGTATAATAAACCTATTAGATTTATTATTAATTCATTGTTGGAATTTCCTAATTTTTCTGCTTTTAAATAATTGTCAATTGCTTTGGCTTTATTTCCTACCGATTGATAGCAATATCCTAAATTTAAAAAATAATTATCTGAATTTGGATTTAATTTAATTAAATCTTCGTAATCATTTATTGCACTTTTGTATTCATTTTGCTGTTGATAAATAGCAGCTCGCAAAGACAAAGCCTTCTCATCATTTTTATCGAGTTTTAATGTTTTATTTAAATCTTTTAACGCTTCATTTTTTTTGCCTAATTCATAATAAACAGTAGCCCGCCCATAAAGAGCAAAAATATTTTTTGAATTAATTGCAATTGCTTTTGTGAATTCATCAATTGCTTCATCATAATTTTTATTTTCGGCAGCAAGCACACCTTTATTATAGTACAAATTATCCTCTTTTGATTCTTCTGTTTTTTCTACTTTTGGTTTTGCTACTGATTCTGCTTCTGTAATATCTTCTGGTTTATTTGCTAATTGCTGAGAACTTATCTTTATAGGATTAGGTATTGCTATTAAAGCAAATAAGGCTAAAACAGTTATTATTTTATTTTTCATAATTCGCACACACAAATAAACAATAATTTTTAATATATTTTAAATATTAAATTACAAACACAAATTTATGTAATAAAAAATACAATATCAAATATTATACCATAAAATCTAAAAAACAAATTATTTTAATGTTTTTAAAAGGATTAAAGGAAAATTTATTTTTTTTCGTCTTAAAGAGTAAATTTTTAATATTTATGTTTGACATATTTAGGTTAAATTATGCAGAAAGGGTTAAAAAAATCAGGAAACATTGCAAAGGATATTTACAATACTTATGTTAAGCAGAATAAAGAAAAAAAAGAACAGACAATAAACAAAGATGGAGATAATATGATTGATGTTCAAATTAACCAAGAAAATACAGAAGATACAAAACAAGAAAGCAAATTAAATTTAAATGAAGAAGATTGGAATGAGCTTGTAAAAAGGATTGAAGAATTAGTCAAAGAAAGAGATGATTTGAAAGACCAGTTACTTCGGAAAGTAGCAGAATTTGAAAATTATAAGCGTCGCACTCAAAAAGAAAAAGAAGATTTAATAGAATTTGCAAATGCCGATTTATTATATAAGCTTTTAAATTTATACGATAATATTGAAAAAGCAACAGAATCGGCAAAGAAGAGCAAAGATTTAGAATCGCTTTTAACTGGTTTAGATTTGATTCAACAACAAGCTAAAAGATTATTAGAAGACGAGGGTGTAAAAGAAATAGGCGATGAAATCGGCAATGATTTTGATGTAAATTTACACGATGCTTTAATGGTTTTGGACAGTGAATTACCAGCAGGTAAAATAGTCCAGGTTTTTCAAAAAGGATATAGACACAAAGATAAAATTTTAAGACATTCAAAAGTAGCTACATCAAAAGAAACAGAATAAATTAAAAAAGAAAAAAGAAATAAGAAAATATATTATGGAAAAAAAAGATTATTATGAAGTGCTTGGAGTTTCAAGGAATGCCAGCCTTGATGAAATTAAATCAGCATACCGTAAAATGGCAATGAAGCATCATCCTGACAGGAATCCTGATGATAAAGAAGCCGAAGAAATGTTCAAGCAAGCCGCAGAAGCTTACGAAGTTTTAAGTGATGAAGACAAAAAAGCTCGGTATGATAGATTTGGGTTTGATGGTGTCAAAGGAGCTTATGGGGGACAAGGATTTAATGATTTTTCAGATATATTCTCTCACTTCAGCGATATTTTTTCAGGCGGAAGTATTTTTGATGATTTTTTTGGAGGAAGTCGTTCTTCAGGAAGAGGACGTAAAAGATCTATCGGAGAACAAGGTGCAGATATTAAAATGCGTATGCCTTTAACTTTAGGTGAAATTGCAACAGGTGTAACTAAAAAAGTTAAAGTTAAAGCTTTTCACGTTTGTGATACTTGCAAAGGAACAGGTTCAAAAGATGGTTCAGGTTATCAAACTTGTCCACATTGCAATGGTGCAGGTGAAATTAGACAAGTTACAAAAACTTTCCTTGGACAAATCGTTAACGTGACAGTTTGCCCTACTTGCCAAGGTAGTGGACAAATTGTTAAGGAAAAATGCCCTGCTTGCGGTGGTGAAGGTCGTGTAGAAGGTGAACATACAGTAGATGTTGATATCCCATCTGGTGTTGAGCAAGGACATTACTTGACTATCGAAGGAAAAGGTCATTCCGGAAAACGTGGTGGTAAACCCGGCAATTTGCATATTATTTTTGAAGAAAAACCGCACCCGTTTTTTAAACGAGTAGGTAATGATATTCATTATAACTTATCTATTCCATTAACTCTTGCGACATTAGGTGGTGAAATAGAAATACCAACTATAGATGGAAGCACAAAAATTACTATTGAACAAGGTACTCAACCTAATGAACAATTTGTTCTGAAAAATTTAGGTATTCCTTATCTTAATCGCAATCAAAAAGGGAACCTTGTTGTTAATATCAATGTTGTTATTCCGAAAAAACTATCTGCTCGTGAAAAAGAACTTTTGCAAGAACTATCTGAAAGTGAAAATTTTAAATTCATTAAAAATTCAAAAAAGCACAAAGATTTTTTTGAAAAAGTCAAAGATACGTTCTTTTAATTAAAAAATTTTCGTATTTTAGAGTTTCCCAAAAATATAATTTTTATGGAAAATTTTAAAAATAAGATTAAGACTATTTTTAAGGTAACAAACGGAGAATTATACGTTTCTGTTTTATTTTTAATAGCACTTGTTATTGGTTCTATTGCAAGCAATTACCAAAATAATTCAACAAAAGATTTAATAATTAATAGTAGTTTTTTTACATTTCTTGATAGCATAGAATCAAAGCATAGTGTTCAATTAAATGATACTTTACGAGAATTATCCAATAATGAAGTTTCAAATGATGAGCAAATTAGTAATTTTAATAACAATAATTATTCATCATTTGCAAGTAATTCAAAGAAATTGAAGTCAGGTGAAAATGTATCAATTAACATTAATACTGCTTCTAAAACGGATTTAATGAGGTTGCCCGGTGTTGGAGATAAAACTGCTGATGCAATAATTGCTTATAGAAATAGCAATAAGTTCAAGAAAATTAATGATATTATGAACGTAAAAGGCATAGGACCGGCCAAGTTCTCTAAAATAAAAGATTTTATTAATATAAAATAAAACAAAATATATTTATAACTATTTATAAATTAAAATAAATAGAAAAATATAAAGAAAAATGACCATAAAAATAATTTCAAATAATTTTGTTATTTCAAATCTTTTTTATAATTTTGTTTTCTGTAAAAATGTAAAAGTAAAAAAATGTTAGCTGTAGTAGAAATCGCAGGTGGACAATTTGAAGTTGAAAAGACTAAAAAGTTAAATGTGCCACTATTGAAAGGAAATGAAGGAGATTTAGTAGAATTTTCAAACATTCTACTTGTCAAAGATGGCGAAACAGTTGAAATTGGTGAACCATATTTGTCAGGCAAGGTAACAGCAAAGATATTAAATACTTTCAAAGATAAGAAAGTATTAGTATTTCATAAGAAAAGACGTAAAGGGTACCGTAAATTAAACGGTCATCGTGAAGAATATACGAATATTGAAATTTTAGATATACAAGTAAATTAAGAGGGACAAATGGCACATAAAAAAGGTGGCGGTTCATCTAAAAACGGACGTGATTCTAATTCCCAACGTCGTGGTGTTAAAAAGTTTGGCGGAGAATTTGTCCAATCTGGCAATATAATTGTTCGTCAATTAGGTACACAATTCCATCCAGGTGAAAATGTTGGTCTCGGTAGAGATTTTACTATTTTTTCATTGATTGATGGTTATGTTAAGTTTGAATGGAAAGACAAAAAGACTAAAAGAATATCAGTCTATCCTTCAGAAAATGTAAACTAACGGAAAAAATTATTTTTTTCATAAAACCCTCCTATTTTTTTCCTCCGCATTGTATAAGTGCGGGGGTTTTTATTTTATATGGCTCGCTAATAAAAAGAAAACAGTATATAACTTCAATCACCTTGAATCATCGATAAATCATCGATAACTTATAAAATTCTCTAATTTAACTTCCATAGAAAAAAAATGTAAATTACTTGTTTTCGTCTAAAAATTATTATTAAATTAAAATTAGAAAAAAAATGAATAATCAATTAATTCCAATAGTAATTGAACAAACAAATCGTGGTGAGCGTTCTTATGATATTTATTCAAGATTATTAAAAGAACGTATAATCTTTTTAGGAAGTGCAATTGATGATTATGTAGCAAATTTAATTGTTGCGCAATTATTATTTTTAGCAAGTGAAGATCCAGATAAAGATATTTCTTTGTATATAAATTCACCAGGCGGTAGCGTATCTGCCGGTCTTGCTATTTACGATACTATGCAATTTATCAAACCAGATGTAAGCACTATTTGTGTAGGTCTTGCCGCTTCTATGGGACAACTTCTTCTTACTGCCGGTGCTGATGGAAAACGCTATGCTTTACCTAATTCAAGAATTTTAATGCACCAACCTTCCGGTGGAACACAAGGTCAATCTGTGGATATAGAAATTTATACAAAAGAAATTATTCGAACAAGAGAAACTTTGTATGAAATTATCGCAAAACATACCAAAAAGCCTATTGACCAAATTCGCAAAGATGCTGATAGAGATTATTATTTAACTTCACAAGAAGCTATGAATTATGGAATTATTGATAATATTTTAACAAGTATTAACGATATTCCAAAAGAAAAATAGTTATTTGATAAGGAAATTTATTTATGCCAAAATCGACAAAAAATGTGCAGTGTTCTTTTTGTGGTAGAACTCATAACGAAGTTGAAAGCTTTATAAAAGGAGCCGATGGAGTTTTAATTTGTAATATTTGCATTGAGAACGCCTCAGAAATCTTAAAAAAACAAAAACCTATAAAAGAAGAGAAAAAAATAAATAATATAGAATTGCCTAAACCTTCCGAAATTAAGCGAAAATTGGACCAATACGTAATTGGACAAGATGAGGCAAAAATTATATTATCAGTTGCAGTATATAACCATTACAAAAGAATTTTGACAAAGAAAAATTTCAATGATGTAGAAATTGAAAAAAGCAATATTTTGCTTATGGGACCAACAGGAACAGGAAAAACATTGCTCGCAAGGACATTATCTAATATTTTGAAAGTACCTTTTGCAATTGCCGATGCAACAACTATTACTGAAGCAGGTTATGTAGGAGATGATGTAGAAACTGTCCTTTTAAATTTAGTCCAAAATGCTGAATATGATATAGAATCCGCAGAAAAAGGAATAATTTTTATAGATGAGATTGATAAAATTGCAAGGAAAAGCGAATCTACAAGTATTACCCGAGATGTATCCGGTGAAGGGGTGCAACAAGCCCTTTTGAAAATATTAGAAGGAACTCGTTCAGGAGTTCCTCCAAAAGGCGGCAGAAAACACCCCGAACAAAGCTTGCTTTATGTTAATACAAAAGATATTTTGTTTATAGTTGGTGGTGCTTTTGAAGGATTAGAAAAAATTATAGCAAATCGCTTACGCAAATCTGCAATTGGTTTTACTGCTGAACCCGTTCAAAAATTAGATGAAACTTATTTGCTCTTGAAACAAGCAGAACCAGACGATTTAGTTAAATATGGATTTATCCCTGAAATAGTTGGCAGATTGCCCATAATCACTTCTTTACACGACCTTGACGAAAACACTTTAATTAATATTTTACTAACTCCCAAAAACGCTTTAATTAAGCAATATGAAAGATTGTTTGAACTCGATAATGTTAAATTGATTGTAAAAGATGATGCACTCAGTGCAATTGCAAAAGAAGCAAAAAAACGCAAAACAGGCGCTCGTGCTTTAAGAAGTATTGTTGAACAATTGTTAATTCCTATAATGTTCCGAATTCCTGACGAAAAAGATATAAAATCTGTTATAATTACAAAAGAATGCGTTGAAAATCAATCTGAACCAATTTTAGAATCACATACTAATAAAATTTTAGCATAAAATTTTATTTTAAAATATATTGAATTAGATTGGATAATTTATTCCTCAACAAATCGCCAGCAATGAGAAGCAATCAAGCTCCTCTTGCTGAAAGAATGAGACCCCAGTTCTTACGAGATATCGTAGGTCAGGAACATATCATCGGCTTACAATCGCCTCTTTCATCTTTAATCAAAGAAGGAACAATACCTTCATTAATTTTTTGGGGTCCACCCGGTTGTGGCAAAACAACACTTGCTTTTTGTCTTGCTAATGAAGTAAATGCAGATTTTATAAGAATATCTGCCGTTGAATCTGGTGTAAAAGAAATTCGGGAGGTAATCCAAAAAGCAGACCATAACACACAATTTAACTCAAGAACAATTTTGTTTATAGATGAAATTCACAGATTTAATAAAGGACAGCAAGATGCACTTTTGCATTCAGTGGAAACAGGAACATTAGTTTTAATTGGTGCTACAACTGAAAATCCAAGTTTTGAAATTAATCCTGCTTTAATTAGCAGAACACAAGTTTACCATTTACAGCCATTATCAGAAGAAAATATTGTTTTCTTAATAGATAAAGCATTGAAAGCAGACAAAATTTTATCAGCATATAAAATTAAAGTAGAAGATTATAGATTATTTTATGAATTATCGGCTGGTGATGCTCGTATTGCTTTTAATATTCTTGAAAGTGCTTTCAATATAACAAAAAAAAATATAGAAGAAGAAATTTTAATCGACAAAGAAATTATAAAAAAAGCATCTCAAAGGAAAGTAATTAGCTACGATAAAAAAGGAGAAAATCATTATGACAATATATCCGCGTTCATAAAATCGTTAAGAGGTTCAGACCCAGATGCGGCAATGCTTTGGATGGTAAAAATGCTTGAAGCAGGTGAAGACCCACTGTTTATTGCCCGCCGTATGGTTATTTTTGCAAGCGAAGATATTGGCAATGCCGAACCTTTAGCCTTAACAGTTGCTGTTTCTGTTTTTAATGCAGTACAATTAATTGGTATGCCCGAAGCATCTATTAATTTAGCAAATGGCGTTACTTTCTTAGCCAGTTGTGCCAAATCTAATGCTTCTTATCTTGCTTTAGAAAAAGCTCGTACTGAATTGCAAAATAATCCAAATTTGTTGCCTCCTTTACATCTTCGTAATGCCCCAACAAAATTAATGAAACAAGAAGGTTATGCAAAAGATTACAAATATCCTCACGATTTCCCGAACCATTTTGTCTCCGAAAATTATTTCCCAATTAATTTTAAACCAAAACAATTCTACTTCCCTTCCAATCAAGGAAAAGAAATAAAAGTATTAGAAAGGTTAAAATCGCTTTGGAAAAATCTCAAAAATTACTAATTAATTATATTTTTATAAAATATTTTACTTCTTAAAACTAATTATATTATTAGTTCGTCCTAACAGCAAAAAGGACTTAATTTATGCAAAATTTCATCGATGATTTAAAAAATGTTTATTTAAAAGCTGGTTACATAAGAATATTTGACCCACATGCTTTGAAAATAGGTATTAGGCAAAATGAAAATATTATACAAATTTCATTATCTGATGTAGCTAAAATTACTGGGCACATTTGTCCTACAGTTGTTTCTTCATTTTATATCGTTAAAGAAGCCCTTAAATCTTTATACAGCGATGAAATTCCCACCCGTGAAAATTTCTTAGTAGCAGTTCCTAAATATGATGATGCTGCATTAGTTTTTTCAGTTGTTTTAGATGCTTTCCCTCGTGCCGCTGACGACACTACTGGAACTGGAAAAATGTTCTTAGACAATAATTTAGGTGTTGATGATTCAAAATTAAAATTTATCTTTAAACGCATTGATACTGGAAAAACAATTTCTGTTACTTGGGATAAAAACATTGCAATACCGCCAGAAGTTGCAAGTAAAATGGAAGAATACCAAACAAAAGGAATTAGAGAAAGATATAATTTTGTTGACCACCAAAGATGGAACTCTTTTGTTAATGCGCAAGTTGAAAAAATAATATTAACTTTGAATCCAAAGATGTTAACAGTGCAAGATGAACCTGATTACACATTCCCAGGAGAAATGAAATATTCGTTACTGTAACTTACCATTTCTACATAGTTCTAGAATATCAAGTAATATATGTAATAAATCTTTCATATTATTTTGTTTTTCTTAATTTTTCCTAAAAATAATATTTTAAAAATATTTGTTTGGGAAAAGTTTTTCTTTTTCTTGACATATTTACATATAATTTACATATAAATAATTGAGTTTCCTTAATTTTGTAGTATAAAATAAAGAATAAACAAAAAATGTACAATCAAGATAAATATGAAGCCATAATTGGATTAGAAGTTCACTCGCAATTATTAACGGAATCTAAGGCATTTTGCACTTGCTCAACCAAATTTGGAGATACGCCAAACACAAATACTTGTCCAGTTTGTTTAGGGCATCCAGGAGCATTACCGACTTTAAATGAAAAATTAGTAGAATATGCCATCAAAATGGGATTAGCAACAAATTGCCATATTAGACAATCTTCAATATTTGCCCGAAAAAATTATTTTTATGAAGATTTACCTAAAGGATACCAAATTTCTCAATATGATCAGCCAATATGTTATGATGGATTTATAGAAATTGAACTTGATGAATTTTCAACAAAAAAGATTGGTATTACACGTATCCATATGGAAGAAGATACTGGAAAATCAATTCACGATATTGATATTGATACTTTATTAGACTTTAACCGATGTGGAATTCCTTTAATTGAAATTGTAAGTGAACCAGATATCCGTTCAGCCGATGAAGCATATAAATATCTTGAACAACTAAGGCAAATATTGCTTTATCTTGGAATTTCTACTGCTAATATGGAAGAAGGTGCTTTACGTTGCGATGCTAATATTTCTGTTCGATTACGTGGAGAAAAAAATTTTGGGACTAAAACTGAAGTCAAAAATTTAAATAGTTTTCGGAATGTACAAAAAGCAATTGAATACGAAATTCAAAGGCAAATTGAAGAAATTGAATCAGGGAATATAATTCATCAAGAAACACGTCTTTGGGATGCGGCAAAGCATCAAACACGAGTTATGAGAACCAAAGAAATGGCACACGATTATCGTTATTTCCCTGAACCTGATTTAGTCGAAGTATTTGTAGAAGATAAATTTCAAAATGAAATTTTAAATACTTTGCCTGAATTACCTTTACAAAAGAAAAAAAGATTTATTAAAGATTACTCAATCAATAATTATGATGCTACAATTTTAGTAAATGATTATGATCTAGCCAATTTTTATGAAAATACCATAAAATGCTTCTCTCAACCTGATAAAAACAAGAACAAATTAGTAAGTAATTGGATACAAACAGAAGTTTTAAGAATTTTATCAGAACAGAACATTTCTATAAATGAATTAAATTTATCTGCTAATAATTTATCTGAATTAATTGAATTGTTAGCTTCGGACAAAATTTCCAGCAGAATCGCAAAAGACATTTTCCCTGAAATTATATCAACAGGAAAAAACCCAAATGCAATAATTAAAGAAAAGAACTTAGTCCAAGTTTCAGATGATGCTTTAATCGAAAGCATTGTAAAAAAAATCATTGACGAAAATCCAGATAATGTCCAAAAATACAAAAATGGGAAAAATAATTTATTCGGCTTCTTTGTTGGACAAGTAATGAAAGAAACACAAGGAAAAGCAAATCCTAAAATAATTAATAAATTTTTAGAAAAATATTTAAGTTAATTTATTGGTAAATTTTATTTTTCTTTCCTAAAAGTCACAATTAAAATAATGGCTGAAAGCAATGACAATGAAGAAGCAATTGCTCCAAAGTTAAATTGCTTCGTTGAGTATTTCATAAACACTTGGTGTTTTCCCACAGGCATTTCTATAGCTCTCAAAGAATGATTGACTAAAATTATTGGAACTTGATTGCCATCAATTGTTGCTTCCCATTCTGGATAGTAAATTTCTGAAAATACCATAATCGTTGGCTTCGGAGAATTCACATTAAATTTTTGCTCATTCTCTGTATATTCAATACATTGTACTAAATTCAGAGGCAAGGAATCGACAGAATTGTATCTTGAAAGATTAATATCATTTTGATTAACGAGAACTTCCTTCGAAAAATCAGTTGGATTTTGATAAAAATAATCAGCACAGCTGTCGTCGGGAACATACTTGGCAGACGAAACTAACCAAGCAGGTCCTAACATATTTGTCCTTTGGTAAAATGACACACTACCACGGAGAGAATCTATTTTTAAATCATATTTTACATTTTGTAATTGCAATGAGTTATCCCAAGGGAAAGGAACTGTTGCTAATTTTAAAACTAACGGATTGTATCCTTCTAACATATAAAGTTCATCAATCATCCCTTGATTACGTTTAACCGCCATATATGATGGGCTATAAATTCTTGTTTTCACTCTAAAAATATCTTTTGTGGGTTGTGCTTTCAATAAATCTTTTAATTGTGGATTAATTATATATTGTGCTTCTATATTATTTTTGCTCTGAGTAAATGATGCTCCTTGTGAATACAAATCAAAAAATAAAAGTATGGCAAATAATACCCCTGCAATATGAACATTTAATATTTTTTGGATATACATCCAGCCCAAAAGTATTAAAAATAGAGTAATAATCAAAGGTGTAATTGTCATTGATGAAGATATACTTGCAAATTCACTGGGAACAGATACAATTGATTGTAAAATGCCAATTTGCGACAAAAAAGCAATAATTAGAACACTGCCAGAAATTATAAGGAAGTTTTTAAGGACAATTTTATTCTTAAAATTTTCAGATATAAAATCAAAAGCAAATCCAGCAAACAAACTTAATCCGAATACAGAAAAAGTAAACATTCTTACAGGATTGCGGAATGTTCCAAAATATGGCAAATAATAAAATAGTTTATGCAATGGGAAATATTTTCCTAAAGCATACAAAAAACCAAATATTATAATCGTAATTAAATACCATTTAAAGTTATCTTTTTTAGAAACAAAAATTCCAAGTAACCCAAAAACAAGTGGGAATATACCAAAATACATAGCAGTTTCCCAATAGAAATAATTTTTTACTGGGGCTTCTTTGCCATCATATTCATCAGTTAAAGAAATTGGATAATTTGTTTGATTATCTGCTTCATAATAACCAAAGAGTTTCGGATGAATCAAAGTGAATACTTGTTTAAATTGCAAAGAGTTTTCACTGGATTTTTCATAAGAAGTAACGGAACGAACGGAATATTTGGCTAATTCATTTGTTGGTAAAAATTGAATCATAAAAATACCAACAGCAAGAATAAAAGTCAAAATTCCAGCGAGTAACGTTTTATTTAAAAATTGATTATTTAAGTTACGTTTAAAAATAAGAGGGATAATCACCCATAAGAAATAAATCCCAAGGATAAAAGCAAAATAAAAAGTTACTTGCGGATGACCAGAAAGCATAGTTATGCCAAAAATTAATCCCGCAATAGCACCATTTTTAATGCTATGATTATCTAATGCTTTTTTGAAGAAATAAAAGATCAAAGGAAACCACGCTAAATGGAAAACTATCATCGGGTGAATTACATGGAGCACAATTGTAAATGCGAAAGAATACGAAATTGCCCCAAGAATTGCTCCCCAAAAACTAATTTTCAGATAACGTGCAAAAATATAATAATTTATTTGAGCAATAAAAAAATGCATAATGGCAATAAATTGCACAACCCAAATTGGCAACATACCATTTGAATTCAAAAACAAGCCCATTATCCTATTAAATGGATAAAAAAAGCCAACTTGAATGTCTGCTAAAAATGGCATACCACTTAAAGTATAAGGATTCCAAAAGGGAATTATTCCTTTTGCAAATTCCTTAGCTGCTAATGTTTGTGTTGGATAAATATATTCCAAAAAATCTTCCCAAAAATAAGCATTTCCGAAAAGTTGCGGAGCAAAAAAAATCATTGTGGTTAAAAGAAATACTGCAATTGCAAGATAAGGAGAACTTGTCCAAGATTTTTGCTCTTCTAATCTTATTCTGGGAGTAGTTTTTTCTGCTTCTACAACTTTCTTGTGTTGATTTTTTAAATCTTTTGTCATTGTAATCAAAATTATTAAAACAAAATTAACTAAATTACTTTTTCTTTGCAATAACTAAAATTGATAAACCAAAAGGAAAAGGAATATTTGGAATAAAGTATTTTTCCAATTCAAATACCTTTTGAAATATGTAATTTATTGGCTTTGGAAGAATCTCAACAGCAAATTCTTGATTTTTAAATGGTTTAATATATTTATCTACCAATCTTTTAAGTAACCCTGGTAAGAACAAAAACGTGTTGAAGTAAGTTGAAAATTGGACTTCAAATCCAGCATTCTCAATAATTTTCACAATATCTTTTTTTTTATATCTTCGAAAATGTTTGTGGACTTCGTCGTGAATACTCCAAAGAAATTTATAAGCAGGCACTGTTGCGAACAATGTCCCATCTTTGGGTAATACGTTGAAAATATCCTTTACAAAATCATTATCATCTTCAATATGCTCTATAACATCTAGAACTGTAACAATTCTAATGTTTAATTCATCTTTTGGCAAATCTTTCAGCAAAGATAGATAAAGTTTGTTTAAACCTCTTTTTTTACAGTATTCCAAAGCAAGTGGCGAAGTATCCAATCCGACAACTGAAAAATATTGAGATAAAGCTTTGGCAAAGCCACAAGTACCACAACCAACATCTAAAATTTGCTCTTGCTCATTGATTTTCCCATATTTGCGTATTAAATCTACAATAATTTTGTTTCTTGCTTGAAACCACCAATATGTTTCTTCTAATTTATAATTTGTATGGTAAACTATTTCTTTCATTTAACTTTTTCAAAGAAATGCAAATTAAAATCTTTTTTCAAATAAATAAACAATTTTTATCCGATTAATTAAAATTTTAAATTTTATAAAATAGAATTATATCTTAATTGTCATAATATAAATGTTAAAATAAATATTTGGCAAAGTAAAAAAAATGATTAGTCCAAACGAAGCTTTTGAATATGAATTGTATTTTGAATACTTAAAAGATCCTCAAAGTGTTTCTAAAACTTGGAGAGATTACTTCTCACAAAAATATGGTTACAATAATCTTTTAAATCAAGATATAAAAAAAGGAACTGTGGGAACAGACCAATTTTATCAAGAAACTGCTAAACAACAAGATATAAAGAATAAAGATTTCGCAATAAAATCAGAAATAAATTATAAAGTTAAAAAATACGAAATTGCTGAACCGCTAACAACAGTTCTTGCACGGGTAGCAGAAAATATGGACGAAAGCGTGTCTGTTCCAACAGCAACTTCATATAGAACAATTCCTGTTAAAGCACTTGAAGAAAACCGTAGAACAATAAACAACCACCTTGATAGAAATCACAGAAAAAAAGTTTCTTTTACCCATATCATTTCTTGGGCTATTGTTCGTGCCTTAATTCGTTTCCCAAATATGAACTCTGCTTATGTTGTTATAAATCAAAAGCCACACAGATTAATACGAAAATCTGTTAATTATGGTGTTGCTGTTGATATAACCCGCCGTGATGGAACAAGAATTTTACTTGTCCCAAATATAAAAGATGCAGATAAAATTACTTTTGCTCAATTTGTTGAAGAATACGATATTTTAGTAGAAAAAACAAGGAACAACAAATTAGATGTTGCTGATTTAATGGATACAACCGTTTCCCTCACCAATCCTGGTATGATTGGAACAACTTATTCAGCACCAAGATTAATGAAAGGACAAGGATTAATTGTAGGTATTGGTGCAATTGAATACCCGCCTGAGCTACAATCACTCAATCCTGCTGCATTAAGTAATTTAGCAGTATCCAAAGTTGTTACTTTATCAAGTACTTATGACCATAGAATTATTCAAGGAGCGGAATCTGCTGAATTTTTAGCATATTTACACAAATTAATTACTGGTGGAGATAAATTTTATGAACAAATATTTTACTCAATGGATGTTCCTTATGAGCCTTTCTATTGGTCAATAGACAACTCTACATTTTTCTCAAATAAAGATGACTATCCAGAAAAAACCTCGCATGTAATGCAATTGATTAATGCTTTTAGAGTTCGTGGGCATCTGCTTGCTTCTACTAACCCTTTAGGTCGTGCTGTATATTTTTATCCTGAATTAGACCCATCTTATTACGGCTTTACTATTTGGGATTTAGACAGGGTTTTTCACGTCGATGATGTTTGGGAAAAGAACGAGATGAAACTTCGTGATATTCTTGAATTACTTAAAGATTCCTATTGTAATCAAAGCAGTATCGAGTTTATGCATATCCAAGATTTTGAACGGAAAGAATGGATAAAGAAATATTTCGAAAACACTCGTAGTAATTACAATATCCCAAAAGATGAGCAAATTGAACTTTTTAAGAAAATAGCAAAATCCGAAATATTTGAAAATTTCTTACACACTAAATTTATTGGAACAAAGCGATTTTCATTAGAAGGAGGTGAAACACTTGTTACATTAATAGATAAATTGTTAAATAATTCTACCGAAAATGATATTTCGCAAGTTGTATTGGGAATGGCACATCGGGGACGATTAAATGTTGTAGCAAATAATTTAGGAAAAGGATTAATCAAAATATTTAAAGAATTTGAAGGCGATTTAGAACATGATGCCTATGTTGGGTCAGGTGATGTGAAGTATCATCTTGGTTATTCTGGTAAATTTCAATCTAAATCAAATAAAGAACTTGATGTTTTGCTTGCCGCTAATCCAAGTCATTTGGAAATTGTTAATCCTGTTGTTGAAGGAATGGCAAAAGCATTCATAGATAAATTTTATAATGGTGATCTCAATAAAGTATTACCAATACTTATCCACGGTGATTCCTCATTTTCAGGGCAAGGTATCGTGATGGAAACCTTGAACTTATCTGAATTAGAAGGTTATAGAACTGGTGGAACCATTCATATTGTTGTGAATAATCAAATTGGTTTTACAACCACTTCCGAAGAATCCCGCTCAACATATTATTCAACAGATATTGCAAAGATGGTACAAGCACCTATTTTGCATGTCAATGGCAACAACCCCGAAGCTGTTGTTTGGGTGGCTGATTTTGCTTTTAAATATAGACAAACTTTCCATAGCGATATTGTTATTGATTTGCTATGTTATAGGAAGTATGGGCATAATGAATCTGATGAACCTACTTACACACAACCTCTTTTATATAAAAAAATCCGTGCAATGCAACCCATTAGCAGAGTTTATGCTCAACAATTATTGCAAGCAAAAGTTATTACTAATAATGAAATTGAAAATACTTATTCTTCTATTTTAAAAGAGATTGAAGATACTTTTGATAATTATAAATCAAATAAACAAGAATCAAACATTCAAATTTTCCCTGTAAAAAAAGAAGTCCTTTTGTCAGGCAATATTATTTCTTCATCTAACAAAGAGATATTACAAGAAATAACAGATAAAATAACCAAATATCCAAATAGATTTAATATAAATCCAAAGATAAAAACTTTATTAGAAAAGCGTAGGCAAATGGTTTTCAACGATAGAACTGCAATAGATTGGTCAATGGCCGAAGCATTAGCTTTCGGAGCAATATTATTAGAAAATAAAGATGTGCGATTATCTGGGCAAGATTCCCGACGTGGCACTTTCAGCCAAAGACATTCAGTTCTCATTGATTCCACTAATGAAGATATTTTTATACCTTTAAATCATATTCGTGAAAATCAAGGGAAATTCAAAGTATTTGATAGTCCTTTATCCGAATATTCTGTATTAGGATTTGAATATGGATACAGTGTAATAGCGACAAATGGACTAACATTGTGGGAAGCACAATTTGGCGATTTTGCAAATAATGCTGTCCCTATTGTTGACCAATATTTATCTTGTGGCGAATCTAAATGGGGACAATTTTCCAATTTAGTTCTGTTGCTTCCTCATAGCTATGATGGACAAGGTCCAGAGCATTCAAGCGCAAGACCTGAAAGGTATTTGCAACTTTGTTCTGAAGAAAATATGCTCGTCGCAAATCTTTCAACTCCTGCAAATTATTTCCATGCCTTACGCAGACAATTATATTTAAAGAAACAAACCCCTTTAATTATTATCACTCCGAAAGGTTTGTTAAGACACCCACTGGCTATATCTAAATTGGAAGATTTTACTGATGAACAATTTAAGCCAATTATCGATGATTTGACTATTAATGAACCTAATAATATCAAAAAAATCATCTTCCATACAGGCAAAATATATTATGAATTATTAACAGAACGAAATAAAAAGCAAATTATCGACACTGCTTTAATACGAATTGAGCAACTTTATCCATTAGATAAAGAAGCAATCAGTAAAATTTTAAAGAAATATAGCAATGCTATTGAATTGGTTTGGTTCCAAGAAGAACCTAAAAATCAAGGTTATTGGAATTATATTGTACAAGAATTTATTGAAATAACAGGAATAAATAAACAAATTAAGTATTTCGGAAGACCTGCAAGTCCTGCGACTGCAACTGGTTCTTCAAAAATTCATATAGCAGAACAATCATTTATTTTAGAAAATGTATTTAAATAAACAAATTATAAGAATATTTTAAATAAAATTACGTTCATATTTTATGTTTAATTTAATTCGAGGTACAAAATGATAAAGGAAAGTTTGCAAAAAGCCATTAATGAACAAATCGTTCGTGAAATGTATTCTTCCAATTTATATTTATCTATGGCTGCATATTATGCCGCTACTAACTTAAACGGATTTTCTAATTGGATGAGAGTGCAAGCAGAAGAAGAACTTACTCACGCTCTTAAATTCTTTGATTACGTTATTGACCGTGGCGGAAAAGTTGAATTAGGAGCAATTCCAGCTCCCGAAATAAAATGGAATAATTCTATTAAGCCTTTTGAAGATGCTTATGAACATGAACAAAAAGTAACAGGTTGGATTAACGGGTTACTTGACCTTGCTTATCAAGAAAAAGATTATGCTACAATTAGCTTTTTAAACTGGTTCATTGATGAACAAGTTGAAGAAGAAAAAAATACAAGTGAAATATTGGATAAATTGCATTTAGCTGGGGAATCAAAAGCGAGCTTGTTTTTACTCGACAATGAATTAAAAACCAGGACAGTTTCTCCTGCGGCAACTTCATCTGCCGCTGCTAACTAATTTACAATATTTTTGTAATTAAGTAAAATTTCATTAATAACAAAATCTTTAACCTTCCGATAGCTTTTCCTTTTCAAATGGACTTCACCTTGCGAGGTGGCGTCCATCTTTTTTTATTGATTTTTCAACTTTGCTCAAAATAACAAGGAATAAAAAAAGGCTGTCTTTTTAGAACAGCCTTTTAAGTTAATAGATGGGAATTTTATTTTTTCGGAGTAACAACATAAATTTGAACTGTTCTCGAAAGTTGTCTTCCAGTTGTTAAGTTATTATTGAAAATTAATACACTTTCACCAACTCCAAATATTTGATATTGAACATTTTTAACCTTGCTTTCCAAATACTTATGAACACTTTCAGCTCTTTTTGTTGCTAATGTTTTGTTATAATCGGGGTCGCCGATTATATCAGTATAACCATAAATTTGTATTGTTGAATTTGCTGAAATAGCAGGAATAATGTATTTATCAATAATAGATTTGTCTTGTTCACTCAAAACAGGGCTATCAAAGTCAAAAAGTACTAAACTAAATTTAGAGATGATTTTATCAGGTAAATTTTCAGTTTTCTTCCGTGAAAAAGAGAAATAATCAACAGGAATAGAACCATCAATAGATTTGCTTAAACCATTCTTAGATTTTGCAGTAAATTCCCAGTCAACAGGAGTTTGAGAATCTTCTAATTGATTTGGTCCGATTTGCCAAGAAATATTTTTGGGCATACCTTCGCCATCAAATCTTGAAATTTCATTGCCTGCTTGATAATATTTTAAGTCCCAAGAAGTAATAGTATCATTTGTGCTAATTCCAACATTAAAGTTAATTATTTGTGGAGTTGTAACTCTTTCTTTATCAGCACTAATAATAATTGGTTTTAATATTTCAGGGTCTTTTGAAGTTATTTCAGCACGGCTGTTTTCTATATCACCCATAGCATCATTTTTATTAGATGGCTTTGTTGGGAAACCTCCTCCAATAGAATTGATTTTACTTGCATCTACTCCATAATTACCAACTAAATAGTTCTTCACAAAATCAGCTCTTTCTTTTGCTAATTTTTTATTAGTTTTTAATTCTTTTGAATTCAAAGTACCAGTAACTGTAATATCTGAATATTTATTATCCTTCATTCTTGACCCAATGATATCCAATGTGTAAGAATTAATTTTCATAGCATCTGGTGGAAGTTTTGAAATGCTAAATTCACCTGTTTCATTTTGAGCGGAAAGAACTTGAGTATCTGTTGCTGGAACAGATGCGCCATTTGGGAAGAAAATATAAGGGATAAGTGGAAAAAGCTCAGTATATTGAACTTCTTCAACTTTAATTTTATTTACTGGTTGTGGGTTCATTTTTTCGTCGTAGTAGCTAATTTGTGGATTTTCTACATTCATATAGTAATTTTCTTTTGTTTCTGTAACAGGTTCTTCGTATTTTGAAAGTCCAAATGTTAAATTTACACCAAGTCGCAGTTGACTAATATTCCAATCAGGAAAATCAGCATTATTAGAAACTTTTGATAAAGGTAAGCGATACGATACTTCTGGCATAAGAAATATGTTCTTTGTCAAATCGACTATATACCCTGCGCCGAGTGCGATTGCAATTCTTGTTAATTTTTGGTCAGGTACGTCAACATTTGTTAAAGTTGTAATTTGCAGAGGATTTGTTACGGTCAAATCATATTTCATATTCATTGGTACACCTAATTCTAAACCAGCCAAGAAATATACAGGCACATTTGAAATTAGATTATGAAGTTGTAAAATAGGGCTAATTTCAATATAATCGTAATGTGCATCAACAGTTGATGTAGATTGATTCGATGTACTACTAATCTGTCCATAAAGGCTATTATAACCAAGCCTACCAGATATTGTGTAAGTTTCATTAATTGGGAAGTTGCCAATTATTCCGAAAAATCCACCGAGAGAAGTAGCACTAATGTTATACGGGGGAAAATCTACTGAACCTGCAAAGCTGGTAGAGTGCATATTCAAGCCCAGACCACCAAACAGTCCAATATTCGTTGGCATCTCTTTTGCTTGAGAAAAAGCAATGCCGTTAAACAAAAAGGCAAACAAAATCGTAATTACACTTAAACGTTTTAACATAATAGCTCCAAAAAATAGAAAATTAAGAAAAAATTTTTAATAAATGAGGAAAAAATGAAAAAATTATTGTTTATTGCCATTACAATAACATTGTTAAACATTTTTAACGCAAAAGCAGGAACTTTGCATTTTGGTTTTAATGCAGGTATTGCAACACCAGATAGCAAAATGAACCAAGTATATAACCAAAATACAATGCAATGGTCAACAAATTCATTAGCAAATTTAGTTTCTCAAGGACTTTCAACTGGGTACCATGTAGGTATCAAACTTTCTATGCCTTTAAACTCAAACTTTTCATTTGTTGGAAATTTAGGCTATAATAGCTTCCCACAAAGTGAAATTCAAGTCCTTGACCCGCAAACAGGCAAGCAACTTGCAACTCTTTCAACTGCTACCAAAGTAATCCCAATTGCGGCTGGATTAAATTTATATCCCTTTAAATCGCTTATTAGCCCTTATGTTACTGGCGAAATTGCTTATAATTATATTTATACTTCTGTAGAATCAAAAATTGCAGGTCAATCAATTCCAATTTCAACAACTCCAACAGATAGCCGTTTTGGATTTGGATTAGGTGTTGGAACTGACATAAGTCTTGGACTTTTAGACTTAAATGTTGAAGGAAAATATAATTATATGAATTTAATAGGTAAAACAACAGATGAAAATCAAAAGTTTTATTTTACTCTTTTAGTTGGAGTTACTTTTTAATTATTAAATAATAAATGAATACAGCAAAAACAAAAATTGTTTGTACCATCGGTCCCGCAAGTTCAGATAAGGACACATTAAAAGCATTTGCCAAAAGAGGAATGGATGTTGCAAGGTTGAATTTTTCGCATGGCGAAAAATCTGTTCACAAACAAGTAATAGACACAATTAAAGAAATCGAAAAGGAAGAAGGTATTGAAATTGCAATTATGCAAGATTTGCAAGGTCCTAAAATACGAACAGCACAAGTCGAAAACGGTGGTGTTGAACTTATAGAAAACACTGAATTTATCATCACTACAGACGAAATTGAATTTGGAAACAGTAAAATCGTTTCGACACATTACAAGAATTTACCTTCCGAAGTAAAAAAAGGTAATACTATTTTACTTGATGATGGTTATATTATTTTAAAGTGTACGAGCGTACAAGGGAACAAAATCATAACCCAAGTTGTAAAAGGGGGATTATTAAAAGATAATAAAGGAATTATAGTCCCCGGTTCCAAAAGTTATGCCCCATCGATGAGCGAAAAAGATTTGCAGGATTTGAAATTCGGGTTAGAAAACGGAGTAGATATTGTAGCTTTATCGTTTGTAAAAAAAGCAGAAGATATATTTGAACTTAAAACTGCGATGAAAATATTTGGAAGACAAGTTCCTATAATAGCAAAAATAGAACGTGCTGAATCCTTTAAACATATTGACCAGATAATTAAAGAAAGCGATGGGATTATGGTGGCACGTGGCGATTTAGGATTAGAAATGCCTTTGGAAGAGCTTCCTTTACTGCAAAAAGAATTAATAAGAAAGGCAAATTTTGCAGGGAAACCTGTAATTACCGCTACACAAATGCTTGAATCAATGATTAATAACCCAATCCCAACGAGAGCAGAAACAAGCGACGTTGCTAATGCTGTCCTTGATGGTACTGATGCCGTTATGTTAAGTGGCGAAACAAGTGTTGGAAAATATCCTATTGAAACTGTTGAATTTATGCACAAAATAATATTCAACACGGAAATCAATGCTTTAAAAAAATTAAACTACTTAAATTTAAGACATAATTTTCAAAGCCACACTAATAATATATCTGATTCTATTGCTATATCAACTGTTTTACTTGCTTCTAATATTGATGCAAAAGCTATTATTACTGCAACTAAATGGGATTTTACTGCAAGAAAAATTGCAAAAAATCGCCCAAATATTCCAATTATTGCTTTAACAACTGATGAAACCAATTTAGCCTATTTAAATTTAATTTGGGGAGTAATTCCTGTTAAATTAAGTGATGAATTAGAATATATCCGAGACAAATTTGATGCTGATGCTCATAATTTTTTGTTGAAATTATTAAAACGTAAAGATATTGCAAAAGAAGGTGATTTGATTGTCTTTGTTACAGGGTTATCCGACGACAATGTAAACGAAAGTAATTATATAAAAGTTATAGAGTTATAGCATGTCTTAATTAAAAATTGCTTTGATTAATTTTTATCCCATTCACAATTTACTTTTTCTTACGATAAATAACCATATATAAATATGGTTATTTATATTTATTCTGTTTGTAACTTAATTTAAAATAATTTATAGTCTTTTAAGTTAATATTAAAAGGAATGAATAAAGAATAAAAAATGAAACTCAACAAACAGTTAGATGTTGAATTAATGTATGATGAGAACGACTCGTTCGGGAAATCTCCAAGAGAGGATTTTGAATATTTTAAATATATATTATCGAAGTACAAACCTGATGCTGATTTTAGGTTTTTGTTTAAAGCCTTTGCTTTTTTAGTCTTTTATCATAGAAGAGACAAAAGAAAGTCAGGAAAGCCGTATTATACACATCCACTTTGGGTAGCATTATTTTTAATTGAAAAATTCAATATTTATGATGAAATTTATCTGGCAGCAGCTTTTTTACACGATACAATCGAAGATACAGCAGGCAAAAACGATAGAGTTACAAAAGCAATGATTGTAGAAAAATTTAATAGTTCTGAACTTGCCGAAATAGTTGAAGCATTAACAAAAATTTCACATGAAAGGCTAATTGAGGAAAATGAAAATTTCAAATTTGAACTAAGTAAAAAATATAACCCAAAAGATGTAGATGCAATTTTAAAAAGCAAAGAAATTCAAAAATGTTTTACTCATAGGAAATTATTCCAAACATTTGTAAAAAATCAAAATATCATTATCATAAAACTTGCGGATAGACTGCATAATATGAAAACCTTGCATTATATTGGCGAAGATGAAAAAGCGGTAATAAAGCAAAAAAATGTTTCTGATGAAACATTGCAATTTTATGTGGGATTTGCATTTAGATTAGGTTTTAATAAAATTGCACTTGAATTGCAAGATTTATCATTTTATTTCAAAGACAAAGAATTATTTAAAAAAATCCGTGAAATTATTGAAAGTAAAGAAAGTTATATTTTAGAAAGATTAACGCAATATCAAAATGATATAGATACAGCTCTTCAAGCGGGAAATATTTCCGGGACATTAATAAATCTTTACCACAGGCGAGAATATGAAATATACAATTTAACAAACAATTTTAAGAATATAGAACAATTAACAGATTATGTGATTTGTATTATTTCAGTACCAACAGATAATTTGTCAGACCTTGCCAAGGTAACATCATTATTAATTACCCATTTCCAACATAGCAATGTATCTAATTATCAAGAAGGAAAGCAAAGTTTAGGAGAATATGATTTTGACACGGTGCAAATCCGTGTAAAAAAAGAAAATTACGATAGTCTGGATATAACTATTATGCGGGAAAAAGACCATGATATTTTACAAAATTTTATACAAATACCAATTAAGGAAAAGCGTGTAAAGAAAAAAATATTAGATATTTCAGATAATGAACTAGAATTATGGTCAAATTGGATGGAATATGCAATTTTAGAAAAAGGTGAAATTGCAATTAAAGATATATGGGATTCACTTGATAAGAACTTATTTAACGACAAAATTGTATGCTACTCAGTGAACCAAAATCAAGTTTTCCTCCCAAAAGATGCGACAGCCATTGATTTTGCATTTGCTATTTCAGAAGAGACCGGCTATTATTTTGGGGGTGCTCGTATTCACGATAAAATTTATGATTTCGATTATAAACTATCAGGAAATGAAACAATACAGATATTGCGTTCACCAACACCAACTTTAAAGATGCTTTGGAAAAATTATATTTCAGATTATCGCTCTATTGGTTATTTTTATGATTGGGTAGCAAGAACTAATACAATTGAAATAAGTTCTGAATTCCAAAATACTCAAATTGAACAGCCAACAAAAGAAACTTTAGCAGTATTTAATAATGGATTTTATGCAAAAATTTTAATTAAAGGATACAACCGCACTCATATTTTAAAAGATATTACTTTGGCAATCGGCGATTCGGATATTAAACAAACAAAAATTGATACAAATGAGCAAGAAGATACTTTTGAAGGAGTGTTTGAAGTTTTTATTAATGATATTAAAAGTTTAAATATGATGATTATGAATTTATTAAATATCAGGAAAGTCAAATCAGTACAAGTTTTAAATGTTTGGCGCCAATAAATAATACTCGGTTATTCTTTTATATTTCAACACGTCTTCTGCAAAGGATGTCATTAACACAGTATTTGCAAATATTTTGCAAATCTGGCTTAATAGGGAATACTCCTTGAATAATTTTTTCACGTATCCCAAAAATTTCTTTTAAAGTATTGTCTAAAATTTCATCAATTGTTGTATTATCTAACAGCAACAAATCTTTGGTTTTTCGTTTGGGTCTAAAATTATCAGGGACTAAATCAGGAATAGTAAGCAAAACAAAGGCAAAGTTTTTTGTCGACTTGTCCACGTTGTATTCTTCGTTCATTTTATAATAAACAGCAAAGGCTGGCTTTAAATCTACATTGTTTGTTTCAGAAAATTTCTTTATTATTGCTTTTAAATATACGGGCATCTGAAATGAATTTTTTTTCTCAATAATATCTATATTGTTTGAAATACTTGATGAAGAAAGCTTATAATCTGTAATTGCCACATAATAATCCGGCAAGTCATTGCTTGTACAATTTGAGATTTCAATTTTATCAGGTTTTGCTAATATTTTAATTGGTTTGTAAGATGCCGATATTTCAGGATTTGCCTCTAAACAAGTTGTTGTAAAATCATCTTTATCGAATTCTGTAAATATTTGCTCTTCAAAAGCAAAAGGTAAAAAATTCCAACCAGATGATATTTTCTGCAATTCAGCTTCTAACCATCGAATTATTTTATTTTTTGCAGGACTTGCTTCTAAATAATTTTTCAATTGCAACGAAATAAAGGGATGGTCATAAATTGGATTTTTTAACTCTTCTTTTATCATTTCCAGTATTATTGTTGAATACTGGTTTAATTTGGAAGGCACAAGTGAAACTGCCGGCAAAGTAATTTGTTGTTTATTTTTGGTATTTAATGTTAAATTGATTACTGATTCGTTATTCTTTAAACAATAAGAGTAAAATTTAAAAAGAATATTATGTAACAAACTACCTTCTTCTAAATAACTGATTTTTAAATCTTTTACTTCTGGTGCGGTAATTTTTAAAATATTTTCACTAAAATATTTATATGGGCATTTTGCATATTTTTCTAATTCACTTATTGAAAAATAATGACCATAGAGTTCATCTATTTGCTCACTATCCATTACAATTTTTGAGCTGTTCTCCCTTTGAATGATTTGCAACAACCTGTCTATTTCTTTTATCGTGATAATTTCATTATTAGCATTAAATTTTGATAATAATTCACTAATTTCAACATTTTTTAATTTCAAATTGATTATATAATCAATAAATTCAGTTCTGTTTGTAATTGCATTTAGCCAAGGATATTGTTTTAATATATCTTGGTCATCTTTTGCATTGCTAATGCTAATAATTTTATTTTTCTTTTTTAAATCTGAAATTTTAATAATACTTTCTAAAAAAGGCGAAGGAGAAAGGAATTCACTACCTTTTGTTTGAGGATAAAATATAAAGACTCGCTGTTTTGCTGAAAGGTTTAATAAATTATTATTAGATAAAAATTGATAGAAAGTCATTCTTTCACTCTGCAAATGAGTAATTCGGGAATGGAGCAATTCTTTCCCGAGCATATTTTCTGTGGCATACGCTAACGGGAAAATGCCATCATTTGCGCCACAAAGTATTTTTACTTGTATAGGTAACATCCTAATTTGCTCAATTGAAGTAATAGTAACTCCATAGCCTATTTTTTCCTGAATTTGGTATCTTTCATCGGCAATGGCTATCTTTAATCTTTCTAACCAATCTTCTATTTTTGCTCCAACTCCGGTAAATCTTGCTTCAAAAGTAGTTACCATATCTTTGAGCATTTCAACAAATTTATCAAGTTCTGTTGTTTCTTTTTCAATTTCGTCTAATGCTAAAAAATAATCAAATTGATAAGTTAAGTTTTTTACTTTTAATGACTTTTTGACTTTTTCTTTTAATGCATCTTTAATTTTAAATTGATTAATAATATTAAGAACAATATCTTGAAATTCTTTAATATTCATATTCTTGGGTATATAATCAAAAAGTTGGGCTAATTTTTTATAATCTTCGTTAAATATTTTAATTTTTTGTTTCCAATTTTCATAATTTTTCTTTTGATGATAATCTAATCTATTACTTAATAATAAAGAAGAAATATGCTTTTCAAAATTTGCAACTCGGTCGGGAATATATTTTTTCTTGAATGAATAATAAAATTTGCTAATTTTTAGACCTTGTAATACATCAGCAAAATTTTGAAAATCAATATCAAAATCAATTTTAATATTACTGCTTTTCAAAACCTTTTCTAATTGCTCAATTTTGAAATTACTTGTAAATAAATTAATAATTTCTATTATCAAATTAACAATATGCGAATCTTTCAAAATAAATCGGTCTGATATATTTGCGGGTATTCGTTCTTTCCTGAAAATATCACGGAACATTTCTGAATATTCTTTTGGGTTTCGGCTTACAATCGCAATTTTATCTAATGGAATATTTTCTTTTAGATTTAAATATTTAACAAGTTTAGCAATGTATTTTACTTCATCTTCAATATTTGTAGATTTGAAGATGGTTATGTAATCTGAGAAATTTGGATTTACAGCATTAACATTATAATTAAATAAATTTTTTCTTAAAAAATAATTATCACTATCATTATTATTCTCATCTGAAAAATCAACAAAATCATCATCTGACAAAGATTTATAACCAATATCGATGAAATTTCTAATAATATCTTGGAAATTCCCAAATAAAGGACCATTTGCTTCTGAATAATCAAAGAAAAAAGAAACTGGAATAATTGTTGGACTAATTAAAGAAAAAAACTCTGCTTCTGGATTTTTAAACTCACTAAAACCTATCGCAGTAATAATCGCTTCTTTTGAAAATAGTTGGCAAAATGCTTCATTGAACAGATCTATGCTATTTAAGTTTGCTTTTAAAAAATTATTAAGCAAGCGATACATAATAGGTTTATCTATGAGTTTATCGCCAAGCAATTCTTCGTAAGTTATTAATAATTTGATAATATCATTATTTTTCCTTTTATCAAAAATATGATAATTTTCTACTTCATCTAATTCAAGTTCTTTTTGTGCTTGTTCACTTGAATAGCCATCTTGACGAATTCCATATATTAAATCGGAAAGTTTTCTTATCAATTCAAGTTTTATTCTATTCTTAGAAAACTTATAATATTTTAAATCTGCATTTTTTAATGCTTCTTCAATTAAAACAAGTCTCAGAGCATCACTAACAAATCTATATTTTTCTGCACCAAATAATTTTTCGAAAATTAATGTTACAAAATCATCAAGATTGTAAATGTGAAGTTTCGCAATTGGTTTTTTGTGTAAATTAAAGTATATATTTATTATTTCGTTTTCTAAATAACGAACAATTCTTTTTGTAGGAACGATTATTATTAAATTTTCAATTGCTTGTTCTGATATAGAACTTTTAATCAAATCACCAATATTCCCAAAATTTTTATTTTGAGATAATAAATTGCTATAAGGTGTATTGTAGATAAGAAAAGACATATTTTACATTTTTGTAAACTTATTAATATTCCCGTTGCAATATTTTTTCAATAACATAACGCAACAAATCTTTGTATTCATTATTGGGTAGTTTTTCTAAATTTGTCATTGCTTTTTTAAAATAATAATTAATTTGCTCTTTTGCTTTTGCCATAACCCCATAAGATGCCATATAATTAATTAGTTCAAAAACTTCTTCATCTTGCAATCCTTTATTAGCAAAAAATTTATTAAGCAAATTAATTGACAAATCATCTTTAAAAAGCTCTTTGGATTGTAAAATTAAAAAAGTTTTTTTCCCTTCCCGAATATCCTTCCCAATTTCTTTCCCGAATTTATCTACTGATGCAGTTAAATCCAATAAATCATCTTGCAATTGGAAGCCAATCCCTAAACTTTGTCCGATAATTTTCAAAGCCTCAATTTGATTAGGAGTTGCATTGCCAATATATCCACCAACAAGCATTGCTTTTTCAATTAATTTAGCAGTTTTCTTTTCAATCATTAACAAATATTGTTCGAAAGATACATCAGTTCTATTTTCAAAATCAATATCAAACCCTTGTCCTTCGCAAACTTCTACAAAAGCATCAGTAAAAGTAAGCAAAACTTCTTTGTAATAATCCGATGGAACATCTTCTATAATTTTACGAAAAGCAATACCAAGCAAAAGGTCCCCTGAAAGGATTGCCACCGATTCGTCCCATTTTGTATGGACAGTTGGGCGACCTCTTCTGATTGGAGATTTGTCCATTATATCGTCATGAATTAAAGTAAAATTATGTAAAAATTCAAGAGAAACAGCGGCTTGTAAAGCTTTCATTATTTCGCCACCAACCACTCCAGTTGCTATTAAAGTTAATACTGGACGTAACCTCTTGCCTTTGGCTTCTAAAAAATAACGAATTGGGATATACAAATTGTCAGGTTGTTCAATATTAAGGAAAGAGTTTGCAATTTGATTCTCTATTAACTCTTGCAATTCACTATACTTTTGTTTGTAATCAGTCATTTTATACCTTTATAAATAATTTTCCCGGCAATTGCTTTATGTACCCTTTGAATTCTAAATTTAAGAGAGTAACTAAAATTTGAGAAATATCGAAATTACTTTTTTCAATTAAATCATCTATTGGGATAGGTTCAAAATCAATTAAATCATAAAGTACTTTTTCAAATTCATTTTCAAATTTATGTTCAATTGTATTGTTTTCAGAAAAATCAAGTTTATCCCAGCCTAAATCTTGCATAATTTGTTCAGGGCTTGTACAAATTTGAGCAATATTGTTCTTAATTAAATCATTTGCCCCTTTGCTTTTTTCTGCGGAAATATTCCCAGGAATAGCAAATACTGCTCTATCTTGTTCAAAAGCAAATTTTGCAGTAATTAATGTTCCGCTTTTAACGCCGCTTTCTATTACTAATGTTGCGGTACTTATGCCACTAATAATCCTATTGCGAACAGGAAAATAATTGGGTTTTGCCACTACACCACAAGGATATTCTGAAATAATTGCTCCACCAGATTGCACAATTTCATTAGATAATTTATTCTGATATTCAGTACTAATCTTATCAATTCCAGAAGCAATTATTGCATAAGTAATACCATGATTTGAAACCATAGTCTTATGTGCTATGCTATCAATGCCGTTTGCTAAACCACTTACTACAATCACATCTTGATTGGCGAAATAAGAAGCAAATCTTTCGGCAGTTAATTTTCCATATAAAGTGTTTTGCCTCGTTCCAACAATTGAAATTGCTCTTTTGGTGTTACTCAAATCCCCTTTTACAAATAAAATTAAAGGAGGAAGAGTAATATTTCGTAACAACGGCGGGTAATTTTCATCCCAAATTGAAATTATTTTTATATTATTTAACTTGCAATCTTCCAATAATTTCTCAATATGATTAACAGGGAGATAAGTCCTTTGTACTTTTTTCCCATTCAAATCTAATGGGAGTAAATTTGACATTGGCTTGCTTAGAAAGTCTTCGTAATCGTTGTACCTTTCAGCAATAAAACGAATTTTGAGTGAATTAAATCTTTTATCATTAAACAAACTAAAAAAATCTTGAATATTCCAATGATTAGGCAGTTTCATAACAAATGCAATAAATAAAAATGAAATTTAAGAAAAAAAAATGAAATAGTATAATATTTAGCAGTTTTTTTTGGTAAAATAATACTTGTTATTTCCTCGATACAGGGAATTTAATAATAAACTCAGTAAATTCGCCTTTTTTACTTTTTATATCATAAAGACAGCCGTGAATATTAAGGATTTTTAAAGCAATAGTCAACCCCATTCCAGAACCTTGTTGTTCATATAAATGTCTATCAAATTGAACGAAAGGACCGATATTTGATATTTCTTCTTCTGTCATTCCAATTCCGGAATCTTTGATAGAAAGAACGTAATAATTGCTTTCGTTATAAGATGAAAGAATTATTTTTGAAGAAGTAGGTGAAAATCTACAAGCATTATCAGTAATTTCTTCAATCACTTTTATAAAAAAACTTTCATTTAAAGCAATGTCCGCATCTACCAAATTAATTACAAAATCTTCTTGTCTGTTGTATGAATAAGCTTTCGTCATTGCTGTATCATAAATAACAGAAGAAGCACTTATAGTTACATCATTTCTTAATTTCTCAATTTCATTTAAATTGGTAGAAATTACTACTAAATTTGAATAAAAAATATAATTTTCGGTTAATCTTTTTAATCTTGCTGTTGATTTATCTATATCATCTAAAATTTCTTGAACATCTTCTACATCTTCAATTTCAAGCATTGAAATAAATTTTTTTAGATAATTTGTCGAACCTAAAATTTGATTTATTGGCGTACGAATTTCGTGAGGTATTAGCATTGACAAATTTGAGGTTAAGTCTTTAATCTTTTCTCCCAGTTTTGTATGGCTTTCTTTTAGTTCTAAAGTTTTTAATGCTACAACTTGTCCCAATATTTCTTGTGATTTTTTCTCGTTGTCTTTGACAATAAATGTATTAATACTATTCGCTAAATATGACGCAAAAAACCTTACAAATCTAAATGTTAAAATATCAATTTCTTCGGGAACTAAAGAAGATTCCAGCAGAACTATACCCAAAACACCATCTATAGAAATTAATGGAATGTATAATATATACTTTTCTAATTTTTCATTATAAGATGATTGGATTTTGCCTAATGTTAACACTAAATTTAGCACTTCTTCTTTTCCTGCAATGTCAAGGAGATTCTTCTCTTCTATAAATTCAGGTTCGCTTATATAGTATTCAAATTCATAAGAATCTTGATTTAATAAATAAAAACGAGCACATTTGAAAAAGTACAGCGAGGTAAATACAGAAAGACCTGTTTTTAACAAATCTCTAAACGTTGCAAAAGAAACATTCTTTTTAGCAAATTCCTCTATTCCCTGTAAAAAAATTACGGTGTTGTTTGATATTGAATAATTATTTTCCACTAATTACTAACAGTTAAAATTTCAATAGATTTACTAAAAGTATCAGTAATTTCATCGAACAAATTAAGAAAAGTACCTGGCTGAATTTTAATATAGTTCCATATTTCATAATTTGGTTGAGAAATTGCTTGGGAACCACTATTCCCTAATTGCATAATATCTGCGATAATATTTGCTAAATGTACACACGCTAACATATAATTGTTTTGTTCCTTAGTGCGAAATGTATTATGGTTATGTATAATATGAGATAAATTTTGTGGCAATTTCCACTGTGCCGCTATCATCTCGCCTGCTGTTTCGTGTGTAATACCAAAATTTTGTCTTTCAGTTTCAAGTAAATTTAAATTGTTATCAAAATTGTAACGTAAAATTTTTGCATAATCTTCTCCAATTAATTTATAGAAAACTAATTTGCCAATATCGTGCAACAGCCCTGAAATGAAGTAGTTTTCAATATTTTTTTGACCAATTGTTTGTCCTAACATTCGTGAAATAATTCCAACAGCAATTGCATGTTTCCACAAATCAATTATATTGAAATAATTAAAGGTATGTGTATTGCCAAAAATCTTTAAAACGGATAAAGCTAAAATTAAATTTTTAACTTCATTAAACCCTAAATAAAAAATTGCTTGAGTAACAGTATCAATTTTAGAACTGATTCCATATACAGGCGAATTAACAACTTTAATTAATTTCACTGTTGCCGCTTGATCTTTTGAAATAATATTAGCAACATCTTGCACAGTAGATAATGGATTAGATATAGCTTCCAACAACGAACTATATATAGTTGGTAGTGTTGGAAAATCCCTGATTTGCGATATCAATTGCTGATAATCTTTCATCATTTTTCTTTTTGAATTATTAAAGCATTAGTAATTATTCCTAATTCAATCAATTCTTCTTCTAATTTATTCCTTGGTTCCCAATTAATTGTTCTAAAAAATTTACTTTTAGCAAGAGCATAAATTTCGTCATTAAATATATATTCATTATTAGATTCTTCAGATTCTATTACAATATGTTCAACTCCCCACATTCTTAGCATTTTTTTATGTGTTTCTTTGACACTTGCTCCTGAGCCAAGTAGAATTTGACCAAACTTATTCATAATAGGAGATTTGAGTATCATCCCATCTTGTATTTCATCAATATGAATTGATTTTGGCATAAATCGTTTGTTGAATTTAACAATACTTATTAACAAATATTAGCAAAATTACTAAAAAAACAATTCAAAAAAACAAGCAAATATTTTTATTTTTAAGGGACAATAATTCCAATAAAATTTTTTTGACTATTATGTTGTCAATACTGGAAATGATTGCTATTATAATAAAGAACTTATGATGGGAAAATTATACATATCTATTAATATAAATTTACATATATTTTTCAAGAAAATATATGTAAAAAAAATTTTTTTGTAATTGTAATTACTACAAGATATAATTTGTTAATTTTGAATAAAAAAAAGAGGATAAAATGAAAGTATCGGCAGTACAATTTCACCCTATATTATTTGACAAAGACAAAAACTTAGAAAAAATTGTTAATTTCATTAAAGAATCAAAAGAAGATTTAATTGTTTTCCCTGAACTTGCAACCACAGGTTATTTCTTTTTAAAGAAAGATGAACTTGGTCGTTTTGCAGAACCTTTTGAAGGAGATACTTATAATTTAATTCAAAAGCTTTCCACACAACTAAATAAAATAATTGTCTATGGATTTGCCGAAGTAAAAAACGATAAATTTTATAATTCAGCCGCAATTGTTTTCCCAGATAAAAAATATTCCAAAGTGTATAGAAAAACACATTTATTTTATAAAGAAAAATTTGTCTTTTCCCCTGGAGATACAGGTTTTTTTACTATTTATTATCCAGATTTTGATTTAAAGTTGGGAACAATGATATGTTACGATTGGCGATTCCCAGAAGCTGCACGTACTCTTGCTTTAAATGGCGCTGATTTGATAGTTTCACCTTCAAATTTAGTTACAAGAATTTGGCATCATGCTATGCCTGCCCGAGCATTAGATAACCACGTTTATTTAGTAGTCGCTAATAGAGTTGGTTCGGAAGAGCGAAGAGACGAAATTTTGCTCTTTAATGGTATGTCGGTTATTTTTGATTATAATGGGGAAGTCCTTAATTTAGCAACGCCATCAGAAGAAACCATTATTTCGGCAGAAATAAATCCGAAAGAAAGTAGAGATAAAGCAATTAATGCTTTTAACGATATTTTTTCTGACAGAAATACCAACTATTATTTTTTAAGTTAATTTTGTAATTATATAATTGTCAATAATTATAATAATTATTTTATTAATTACTTAAAATTTTATACTTATATGTTTTCAACTATAAAGAACATTCATTTCGTTGGAATTGGCGGAATAGGAATGAGTGGAATTGCTGAAATATTGATTAATCAAGGATTTGCTGTTTCGGGGTCTGATTTAAACGACAATGAGAACACACAATACCTATCAAAATTAGGTGCAAAAATTCTTTTAGGTCATAAAGCAGAAAATATTGAAGGTGCGGAAGCCGTTGTTTATTCAAGTGCAGTAAAAGTAAATGAAAATCCTGAAACTCTGCGAGCCAAAGAACTTGGTATTCCTGTAATAAGAAGAGCAGAGATGTTAGCAGAAGTTACACGTTTAAATTATTGTATTGCAGTTTCCGGGACTCATGGTAAAACGACGACCACTTCAATGATTGGACTTATTTTAATTAAAGCAGGCTTTGACCCAACTGTAATTGTGGGTGGAAGATTAAAAGACTTCGGTGGTACTAATGCACGTTTGGGGAAAGGTGAATGGACAATTGTAGAAGCGGACGAATATGACCGCTCTTTTTTGCAATTACTTCCAACAATTGCGGTAATTAATAATATTGAAGCCGAACATCTGGATATATATAAAGATATTGATGATTTGTTGCAAACATTTTCGCAATTTGCTTCAAAAGTACCTTTCTATGGCTTTGTCGCATTAGGTACTGATGATAAAGGTGTCAAAGAAGTCGTCCCATCTTTAAATAAGAAATTTTATACTTATGGTCTATCTAGAAATAATGATTTCACTGCACAAAATATTGTCAATAATAGCATTTATAATTCTTTTGATTTATATGAAAATGGTAATTTAGTTGCTAAAATTAATTTATGTGTACCGGGACTTCATAATATTAAAAATGCACTTGCCTCTATTACTGTTGCAAGGAAATTGGGAATTGACTATGAAATAATTAGTTCAGCTCTATCTGAATTTACAGGAGTTTATCGTAGATTTGATATAAAAGGCGAAGTCAAAGGAATTATGGTCGTTGATGACTATGCACACCATCCCACAGAAATTTCATCTACTCTTGAAGCGGCAAGGAAAGGTTGGGATAGAAGAATTATTGCTGTATTTCAACCGCATACTTATACTCGTACCCAATCCTTTTACAAAGACTTTGCTAAGTCCTTCGATAATGCTGATATTGTAATTATAACTGACATTTATCCAGCCCGTGAAAAACCAATAGAAGGTGTTACGGGAGAAATGATTGCTAATCAAGCAAAGAACTATGGGCATAAAAACGTCCTTTATGTCCCTTCAATTGATGATTTACCTGATGTCCTAATGAATTTGTTGAAACCTAATGATTTATTGATTACAATCGGCGCAGGAAGTATTTATAGAATTGCTAACCAAATTTTTAGTCTTTTAAGTAATAAAGATTAGTTTTAAACGACTTAATAATTTTGTTGTCATAATTTTGTTTAAATAACAATTGTTTAATTTTATTTTAATTAAAAATTTTAAAGAAAAAATGAAAAATTTCAGAATGTACAAAGCATTGCTCCCTTTGCTATTGTTTAGTTTGATGTGGGTTAACGCCTATTCACAAGAAGATATAAGTAAAATTAAGAACTTACCAATCTTAACAGTTGGAAAAGACCAAATCACTTACGAGCAACTTGATAAAGCATATCAAAAAAATGTAACAAAACAAAAACAACATCTTTATATGTTAGATAAAGATAGTTTGATGGATTTTATCAATTTATATGCTGATTATAAATTGAAAGTTTTAGATGCTTTATCAAAAGGGTTAGATAAAGATAGCTCAATTAAATCTGAAAGTGAACAAAACCGTAAAGTATTAGCAGAATCCTTTTTGTTTGAAAAAGTTTTAACTGAACCGAATGTTAATTTAATGCTTGAAAGAAGAAAATTTGAAAATAAAATTGCAATTATTTTTACAACATTCACCCAAGGACCAACAAAAGATACATCGGCGGCATTTAAGAAAATCAATGAAGCGATGGCAAAGATAAAATCTGGTGAAGATTTTGCAAATGTGGCAAAAGATTATTGTGATGATAAAAATATCGCTGAAAAAGGTGGAGTTGTTGACCAATGGATTACATCAGGTAAAATTTATAGAGAATTAGAAAATGCAATTTATTCCATTAAACCGGGTGAAGTTTATCCTAAAATTATTTCTACCCCTTATGGATATTTTATTGTTAAATTATTAGATAAGCAACCCAGATACCTTGTTATGGGTGGACAAATCCTTTTCAAAAACGAAAAGAATAGTGCGGACTCTGTTGCCACCGCTTCTAAATCTGCTAACAATCAAGAAAAAGCAATCGTAGTGTTAAAAGATATTAGACAAGGTAAAATTACTTTTGAAGAAGCGGCTAAAAAATATTCCGATGATAAATATTCTGCTCAAAATGGCGGTAGCTTTGATGACTGGTATTCTCGTTCAACTGGTTTTGAGAAAAATAAAGGACTTCTAAATCCAAACTTTGCTGATGCTTTGTTTGCTTTAAAAGATGGTGAAGTCTCGGATATAATTAATACTGATTTTGGCGAACATATTGTTAAAAGATTTGCTCATAAAGATATTGATTTAGAAAAAGAAAAAGATGACGTTAGAAAGATTTATAAAAGCCAATATTTTGATTCAGATAAAATTGCTTATTTAGATTCTCTTGCAAAAGTTATGAACTTTAAAATCATTAGCGATAACTACAACAAATTTATGAAATCCCTTGATACAAACAGAAGCAATATTACTAAAAGTTGGGCAGACAGCCTCCCTCCATCTCTTTTAGATAAGGAACTTTTTGAAATTAGCAATAAAAAATATTCTATCGGCAATTTTGTGCAAGAAATGACCACTAACCCACAATTTCGTGGCTATTCAACTAATCCAGAAGGAATTAAAAGAGCAATTGATAAAATTATTGAACCAACAGAAGTTGATTATGCAACAAAAAATTTAGAACAAGAATACCCCGATTTCAAAGAGTTGCTTTCTGAATTTAATGATGGTATATTGTTATTTAAGGTAGAAACAATGGAAGTATGGGATAAATTATCTTTTGACTCAACAAAAGCTAAAACTTATTACGATTCAACTAAATCGAAATATTTTACTGACCCGATGTATGATATTACTGAAATTTACGTGCTTTCTGATTCCGTAGCAAATCATATCTATTCAAGGGCTATAAAAGGTGAAAACTTCGATACATTAGCTCATGAATATACTCAACGTTCAGGTTATCGTGAAAAAGGCGGTAAATGGGGACTTGTTAGCGCTTTCAATAATAAAGTTGCAAAATTGGTTTATGATAAAAATGTAAAAGAACCTATGATTTTAAAGCCCGAAGGAATTGATAATGGTTTCTCTGTAATTAAAGTTAATAAATATATTGCTCCTCGACAAAAAACCTTTGAAGAAGCAATCCCTGATTTTGCTTCAAAAATGCAAGACCAAATCCAGAAACAATTATTAAATAATTGGTTGGAATCTTTAAAAAAACGTTTTCCCGTTAAAATTAACAAAAAGAACGTTGATGAAATTTTGAAATTCAATAAAAAAGAATTAAATGGAAAATAAAAAAATAATCTTATTAATAGTTTTATCTTTGACTTTTACCTTTTTTGCAACTGCACAAATGTTAAAAAAAGGCGATACAGTTGATAGAATTGTTGCAATTGTTGGTGATGAACCTATTACTGATTCCGAAGTAAAAGGTAGAATAGTTTTTATGATGCAACAGAACCCTTCAATTAAACTTGACGATAAAGTTCTATATAAAAATGTTTTAAGCAATATTATAGACGAAAAATTAGTTGTAGCAAAGGCAAAATTAGATTCAATAGAAGTAACTGATGACGAAATAGACCAACGCTGGCAAATGTTTTTAGAACAAAGTATTGCTCAACTTGGTTCAGAACAACGTGTTGAACAAGTTTATGGTATGTCAATCCCTAAAATGAAGAACGAATTCCGAGATGAAATCCGTAATAAATTACTTTCATCAAAAATTATTGATAAAGAATTTGCTCAATTAAGTGTATCAAACAAAGATGTAGAAGATTTTTATAATCAATTCAAAGATTCTTTACAAGAAGTACCTGAAACTTATTCACTTTATAGAATTACAAAAAAAGTAAGTTTAAAATTACAAAAGCAAGAAGAAGTTTATAAATTGGCAATGAAAGTGCGAGATTCAATTATTGCTGGTGGAAGCTTTAAAGATTTTGCCCAAAGATATAGCGATGATGCCTCAACAGCAAAAGATGGTGGCGATTTAGGATGGATACAAAAAGGTAAATTCCTCCCTGAATTAGAAAAAGCAGGATTTAATCTTATGGTCGGAGAAGTATCTTTGCCTATTTTAACTCCTCTTGGTTTCCATATTTTAAAGCTTAGAGACAAAAAAAATGACCAAATTCTTATTAGTCATATTTTATTTAAACTTGGTCAAAGCGAACAAGACAAAGAAATTGCAAAACGTTTTTTGGATTCTTTAAAGAAAGATGTTCATTCATTAGATGATTTCAAGCGGTTAGCTAAGAAATATTCCGATGACGATGAAACAAAAGGTTTTGGTGGTTATATAGGCAATCTTCCTCTTGATGCACTTGCTTATCAAGTTCGTGATGCTATAACAAAAATTAGTGATGGTCAAGTTACCGAAACTATCCCTTTTAATACTGATGCAAACAATTTTTCTTACCAAATTTTGTTCCGTGAAAAACTTATTCCAAAACACAAACCATCTTTAAAAGATGATTTTGCTTTACTTCAACAACAAGCAACACAATATAAAAGAGTATCTAAATATAACGAATGGATTGCTAAATTAAGAAAAGAAATGTACTGGGAAATCATTCCGCAATAAATACCAACTTTAATTTAATTGACCTAAAACTAAACGGTTTTTCCGATGAAAAAGGAGCAAAAGATTGCTCCTTTTTTATTTCATAAATTATATACGAAAGCAAAGTTTTATAAATAAATTTATATATGTAATAATTCTTCCCTGATTTTTCAAAGAAATACCCATCAAATGGATCGCTCCATCTATTAATTATATTCTCAATCAAAAACGACGACACCCATTTTGAAAAATCAAAATTTGGATAAATTAACGAATTTTCTTGATTTAATTCAATATGGAAAAAACTTAACAACGGCAAAGTTAAAGATGTTGAATAATCACAGCCAAATTTATATTGGATATCATACGGCTTAAATTTATATAATAAAGCAGAATCTTGGGGGTATTGCTCAAAATCAAATCTATTCCACGAAAACGTAGATTTATTTGAAAAATCTATATTCATTAAATTGTTTTCATTACCTATTCCATCAAACATTGAGAAACCAAATTTCCACCCATCAATTGTATATCCTGAATAGCCTAATGATTTTGGCTTTAAATGGGAACTTACATTTTCTAAAAAAGCTGTTTCTCCATCAATTAAATACAATTTATCTAAAGAGTGGTCGTATTTGTACCTGGTAAATCCATATTCAAAACCCACATCAAACATTGGAGAAAAAAAATTATTTCCGTTTTTATCAGAAACTATTAATGAATTATCGGCTTTGCTCTCACCATACCAAAAATTAATAAAAGGATGATTCTTTAATTTCTCAGTTTCTATACTATTTAAAAATGATAACAATGAATTGTCCCAACTTGAATATAACTTAGTAATTGGGAAAAATATACACATCATAGACAAAATAAAAAAATGGGTAACCTTTATTGTCTTATAATTTTTCATTTCATATTTTCAAGATAATTTCTTAAATAAACACCAGTAGGAGTTTGTGTTTTAATTAAATTTTCCGTAGTTCCAGCAAAAAGCAAATTGCCCCCTTGCTTTCCAGCACCTGGTCCTAAATCAATTACCCAATCTGCATTTTTAATAATTTCTAAATTATGTTCAACAATAATTAAAGAATGACCTTCACTTACAAGTCTTTGGAAAGCGTTAAATAGTTTTGCAATATCATCTAAATGCAACCCTGTTGTGGGTTCATCAAAAATCAGTAAATTATTTGATGATGTCCGAGAATTCAAAAATTCTGCAATTTTCAATCTCTGAGCTTCACCGCCCGAAAGAACTGTTGCTGGTTGCCCTAACTTCAAATAACCTAATCCTATCTCTTGTAAAACTGATAGTTTCTTCGTTACAGCTGGCTCATCGTCAAAAAATTCCATTGCCTCATCAACCGACATATTTAACACATCTACAATTGATTTATTTTTATACTTGAAATTTAATGTATCTTTTTTATAACGAGTACCTCCACAAGATTCACATACAAGTTTAACATCAGCTAAAAATTGCATATCAATATTAACATATCCATCTCCTTCACATACTTCACAACGACCACCCGGAACATTGAACGAGAAATAACCTGGTTTTAATCCAAATTGCTTTGCTAATTGGGTATTTGCAAAAATCTCACGTATCGCATCAAATGCTTTCAAATATGTTGCAGGTGTTGAGCGTGAGGATTTTCCAATAGAAGATTGATCCACTATCTCAATTGAATTAATAAATTCTGTCCCTGTAATTTTTTCAAAATGGCTAATAAAACCTGTATTTTCACCCCTTAATTTTTTCACTCCTGAATAAAGCACATCAAAAACAAGAGAACTTTTTCCTGAACCTGATACTCCTGTTACAGCGGTAATACAATTTAACGGAAATTCTACATAAGGCATCTTTAAATTATTTTCTCTTGGATTATGTATAATAATTTTTCTGCTACTTGGAATTTGCTTACTAAAAGATTGAATCCTTTTTCTGCCATTTAAATAATCACTTGTAATTGATTGGTTACTCTTCCAGAGTTCATCAACTGTCCCAGAAAATATTACTTCGCCACCTTCAAATCCAGATTTTGGACCTAATTCAATTATATAATCAGCGGCGCTAATTATATCTAAATCGTGTTCTACAACTACTATTGTATTGCCAATATCCCGCATCTTCTTTAAAATTGAAATAAGTTTACCTGTATCTTGTGGGTGCAAACCTATACTTGGTTCGTCCAGAACATAAAGTGTCCCGACAAGTGATGAACCTAATGCCGCCGCTAGATTAATCCGCTGGTATTCTCCACCTGAAATTGTTTGCGTCATTCGTGAAAGTGTCAGATAACCTAAACCTATTTGCACAAGTAAATTTAATCTACGTATAATTTCTTGGACAACTTGTGTGGCAATTTTACTTTCATATTCATTTAATTTTAGCTCTTGGAAAAACTGTAATACCTCATCTATTGGTAATTCTATTAATTTGGGAATATTCATCCCTTGAATATATACTTGTCTGGCAGAAGTTCTTATTCTTGAACCACCGCATATTTTACACGTTGTATAACCTCTATACCGTGCCGCCATTATTCTATATTGAACTTTATGATTGTTGTCATTTACATATTGAATAAATCCATTAATCCCTTTAAATTTACCTTTGCCGTCCCAAGCAATTTTCTTTTCATCTTCACTTAATTGCATATACGGCTTATTTGTTGGTATTCCTAATTTTTTTAAATTTCCTAGTATATCAAAAAGAATACTTTGCATCGAATCTGTTCTTAAAGGATGAATTGCTCCTTCTTCAAAACTTTTAGAAGTGTCGGGGATAACTAAACCTTCATCCCAACCAATTGTTCGCCCAAAACCTTGACAATGAGGACATGCTCCAAGCGGATTATTGAAACTAAATAATTGTGGTGAAGGCTCTTGATAGACTATTTCGCAATCAGAACATTCATATATTGAACTAAACTTGTAATCTTTATTATTTGTTATGTCCCGAATAATCACTCGTCCATTACCCATTCCAAAAGCAGTTTCTACTGAATCTGCTATTCTGCTGATTGTGTCGTCATTATTTTGAAATACAACTCTATCCGAAAGAATATATAATTCTTCATTTAATAAGTTGCTATGTATTTCTTGTTGCTCAAAATCTATTATTTCATTTGAACCTTTTTTTAATGCACGGAAAAAACCTGATTCTTTTAATCGCTTTAATTCCTCTTTTAAACTTTTTGTCTGAGGTGAAATTGGAAATAAAATATATAACTTACTACCTCCGGGAAATGTTTTTATTTTATTTACAATATCTTGGGGCGAATCTTTTTTTACTTCTTTTCCACAACTATAACAAAATGTATGACCTGTCCTTGCATAAAGCACTCGTAAGTAATCGTATATTTCTGTACTGGTCCCAACAGTAGAACGAGGGTTACGGGCTGGTGGTCTTTGTTGTATTGCCACCGCCGGCGGCAATCCTGAAATATATTCTACATCCGGTTTTTCCATCCTCTCCAAAAATTGTCGTGTATATGCCGACAAAGATTCCACAAATCGCCGCTGACCTTCTGCATAAAGTGTATCAAAAGCTAACGAAGATTTACCTGAACCGCTCAATCCTGTGATTACTGTTATTTTATTCCTTGGTATTTCTACTGTTATATTTTTTAAATTATTATGCTTCGCTTTTTTTATTTCTATAAACGCTTTTTTTATTTCTATTTTTTTGCTCTTTTTTGCCATTTCCTAAAATTTTATTTTAAAAGACGATTATAATTATATTTTTTTTCTTAAATTAACAAATTATTTTTTAACATTTTTATTTAACTTTTTTTCTGAATTGGAATTAAATAATTTTATATCTAAATTTTGTGGGAAAATGCTATGAAAGAAATATTTCAAGAAAACGAATGGAACTTGCTTTGCGAGACTCCTGCTATTGTTTTAAATTCTGTCGGCGGTGCTGATGGCAAATTAGATAAAAAAGAAATTGAGGCTTTTATCCAATTTGCTAAAAGAAAAAATGCTTTTAAAAGCATTTTGATGAATAATATTCTGCCCGATAACCCTGATGAATACATTAATTCTGTATCTTCTAAAAAATATAATACGCAAGAACTTAAAGAAAAACTCCGACTTACCGATAATATCCTTGTAAATAATTTAAATGAATTTGAAGTGAAACAATTTAAACATCATCTTGTTGCTCTCGGAATGTATATTGCTAATGCTTCCGGGAAATTGTTTAGTGATAAAATCAGCGACGAAGAAAATGATGCTTTGGTCCAATTTGCTAAATTCATTAATATAGACATTAACCATTTGCTTCGCTCAACCGAAGTCGATGAAATTTTAAAACATTTATAACTTGGGATAAGTTGAATATTTATAATTTTAAGGAGATAAATTAATGAAAATTAGAACAAAACTAATTATCTTTGGGATAATAATGGTAGCCATTGTGGCTTTCTTTACCTACCAAATGAATACCTTGCTTTCCAATGCTAACCAAAATATGAAAGATTTGGTTACCGAAAGATTAGTAAAAATTGAAAATTTTAATGCTACCGCTACTTTTAAAAGCCAAAATGCAATTGATATGCTTTTTGCAATTACGGAAAAAAATCCGGTTTCTACTAAAGAGCATTTAAAGATTATTAATTTACGTAGAGATAGCACTAAAAAAGCAATTGATAAATTAAAAGGTGTAAAATGGAATGCAGAAGGACAAAAAAAATTAGAACAATTGCTTGCAATTGATGAAAAATGGGCACCTATTTTTAATACTGTTCTGTATTATTTAGAAAATAATAGCTATGACGATGCTTACGAAACTGTTGAAAATGATTTAAAGCCAATTTTGAAAGAATACACTGAATTTATGAATAGTGAAATTAAAAGACAAATTAAAAGAACCCAAGACGATTACGCCCAAAGCGAGGCGGATTTCCATTCAGCAGTTACTTTATCATTTGTTCTTGCGGGAGGTGCTTTATTAATCGTACTCTTCTTTACTTTCTATATTACTATTTCCATTGGCAAATCTATTAACGAAGCGGCAAAACAAAGCAATGATATGGCTAATGGTAATTTAAACATTCAATCCAATACTAAAATTAAAGATGAAACAAAACAAATTCTTGATGCAAGCGAAACTCTTACAAAAACTTTGAAAGAAATCACTGGGGAAATCGGTGTACTCACAAACAATATGCTTGATGGCAAACTTGACTATCGTGCTAATGCCCAAAAATTCAAAGGTGAATATAAAAATTTGGTTGAAGGGTTAAACTCTATTGTAGATGCTTTAATCAAACCAATGAATATGACGGCAGAATATGTAGATAGGATAAGCAAAGGCGATATTCCTCCAAAAATAACAGATAAATACAATGGTGATTTCAATGAAATCAAGAATAATATCAATTTATTAATTGAATCTACTGAAAAAATTGCGAATGATATTCTTTCTCTTTCAAAAGGTGATTTAAATGTATCATTAACTGTACGTTCTGAAAATGATGTATTAATTAAATCAGTTAAAATTATTGTTGAAAGCTTATCTGCATTAGTTCAAGATGCCACGATGTTGGCTAATGCCGCAAAAGAAGGCAAATTAGATGTGCGGGCAGATGCAAGCAAACATCAAGGCGATTTCCGTGCTATTGTCCAAGGTGTGAATAGCACATTAGACAATGTAATAGGACCATTAAATGTGGCAGCAGAGTATGTAGATAGAATAAGCAAAGGTGATATTCCTCCAATCATCACAGAAGAGTATAAAGGCGATTTCAACGAAATAAAAAACAACTTGAATGGTTGTATAAATGTAATGAACGGATTATTAGTAGAAACAGATGGACTAATAAAAGCAACAAAAGAAGGTAGATTAGATACACGAGGTAATGCCAGCGCTTTTGTCGGTGGTTGGGGTACACTTGTAAGTGGAGTAAATGATCTGATAGACGCTTTTGTTGGACCAATTAATGTTACTGCAGAATATGTAGATAGAATAAGCAAAGGTGATATTCCTCCAATCATCACAGATACGTACTATGGCGATTTCAATGAAATAAAAAACAACTTGAATGGTTGTATAACAGCAGTAAATCTTTTAGTAAAAGATGCAGCAATGTTAGCAGAAGCAGCCCGAGAAGGCCGATTAGATACAAGAGCAGATGCAAGCAAACATCAAGGCGATTTCCGAGCAATAGTACAAGGAGTAAATGATACATTAGATAATGTAATAAGACCAATAACTAAAGAAATAGAAGTAATGCAAAAATTGGCAGGTGGAGATTTAACTGAACAAATGGATGGTGATTTCAAAGGTGAATTAAAAAAATTGCAAGAAGCAACAAACAATTCATTAACAAGTTTGAACGATTTAATTAGCGAAGTTAAGCGGACCGTTGATGAGGTATCCCGAGGCGCAATGCAAGTAAGCGATGCATCCTCTGCACTTTCACAAGGTGCAACCGAACAAGCGGCATCACTTGAAGAAATAACATCATCAATGGGGGAAATTGCATCACAAGTAAACACAAATGCAGACAATGCCCATCAAGCAAGTTTGCTAACAAACGAAGCAAAAGAATATTCCGAACGAGGTAATCGCCAAATGGAACATCTTGTAAAAGCAATGAATGATATAAGTTCAGCAAGTGAAAATATTTCAAAAATTATTAGAGTAATAGATGAAATAGCCTTCCAAACCAACTTACTTGCCCTTAATGCGGCAGTAGAAGCAGCACGTGCTGGGCGGCATGGCAAAGGATTTGCTGTTGTTGCGGAAGAAGTCCGGAATCTTGCGGCAAGAAGCGCAACAGCGGCAAAAGAGACTGCTGAATTAATTGACAATACCAGAAAAGCAGTTGATAATGGTATATTAATTGTAAATCGTACAAGCGAAGCATTAGAAGAAATTCGCAATGGTGCTATTAAATCTGCTGATATTGTTTCCGAAATTGCAACTTCATCGAATGAGCAAGCCCAGGCAATTGCTCAAATTAATGAAGGATTATCTCAAATTGATAAAGTTACTCAAACTAATACCGCAAGCGCAGAAGAAAGTGCTTCCGCAAGCGAAGAGCTTTCCGGTCAAGCTGGTTTACTTAAAGAAATCGTCCAAAGATTCAAAACAAAAGATACAAAACTGGCTGATGACGAAGATTTTATTCCAAAACATAAAACTTTTGCTCATAAACCAAATAAAGGTTTGCCAGAACATAAATTAACAAATGTAAATCCCGAAGATGATTATGATTTCAACATAAAACCAACTGATGTAATTAAACTTGATGAAGATGATTTCGGCAAATTCTAAGTCTCCTTATCTCAAATAAAGCAAGAGGCTGTCCCGCAAGGCAGCCTCTTTTATTTTGCTATTCACCAATTCGTGCAAAAGTTCAAGATAAAAACAATTTTGTTTTATTAAATATAAAGTTCTTACCGTCCATATTTCTTCGGCGATGTTATCCACGTTTACCTTGTCCTTACTTTGTTCAGAACAACAAAAGAATAAGCGATACAGTTAAAAATAAAGAGGTTGCTTATTGCCGGGCAAATAATTTCCTTGCTTTTTCTAAATCTTCGTAAGTGTCGATTGAAAATAAATCTTGCGTAGTTTCAAAACATAAATACTTAGAACCATTTTCTAAAAGTCGCAATTGTTCCAACTTTTCATTTTTTTCCAAATAGGATATTCCTAAATTTACAAATTGGGATAAAGATTGTTCTTGATAAGCATAAATACCGATGTGTTTATAAAATACGGCATTTGATAACCATTGCTCTTTTGGTATGTCTCTTAAAAAGGGAATTGCGGAGCGAGAAAAATAAAGTGCATAATTTAGAGGGTTTATAACAACTTTGACAACAGATGGATTTTCAATTTCCTCATTATTTGAAATTCGTTTTATTATTGTTCCTACATCAAATTTTTGATTTTCTAGAAATAGAATAAAGTCATCGATTAATTGAGCGGTAATAAAAGGTTCATCGCCTTGGATATTAATAATCACGTCGGCTTTTTCATTAAAATGTTTATAAGCTTGATAAATTCTATCTGTCCCACTTGGCAATTCAGGGTCAGTTATAACAAAATTAGCATTAATTTCTTTGCATAATTTCGCAATTTCATAGCTGTCGGTAGCAATAATTACATTAGAAAGCAATTTAGCAGAATTAACAGCAAGGAAAACACGTTCAAGCATAGTTTTACCTGATAAATCCGCCAATGGCTTACGAGGTAATCGTGTTGATTGTAGCCTTGCAGGAATTATTGCAATATACTTTTGCATAATTTTATTAATTAAAAAATTAATTGTTTAAGTTTGCTATTCAATTACTTTTGGAACTTTAAAGAACATTTCATTTCTTTTTGGAGCATTCAAAAGTGCATCTTCTTTTGGTATTGAAGATTGAGCCATATCTTGTCTAACGACATTTTGTGCTTCAAAAGGACGTGTTAAAGGTTCTATCCTTTCTAAACTCAATTTTTCAACAGAAGAAACATAATTAATAATACCAGAAAATTGAATAGCAAAGCTTTCAATTTCTTCATCTTTAAACTTCAAATGTGCAAGTTCTGCAATATGTTTAATTGCTTTTGTATCCATTTTATTCACAAATTTTATCAAATTATAAAAAGTTATAAATTAAATATCAATTAATTGCCTTTTGGTGGCACCCATCCATCTCTTTTGTATTTAATTAATTCTATTTTGATTTTACCAACATAAACGTTCATATAAGCTCTAATTGGTATTCTTGCATCATCATCAGAGAACCAACCTTCAAATTTACCGCTCATGCCATAAATCCCTTTCCAATCGGCTTTACCGTCAAAATAAATTGTTCTCACTGGATAAGGTATAGCATTAATTTTTACAGATTCAATCTTGCCTGAAAAGTTTAACCTTGTATAAAACACACCATCAATAAAAGTAGGCACATAAACTGTTTTCTTTAAATTTGTATATTGACGTGCAAAGAAGTATAAAGAGCAACCATCATTAATTTTTTTATCAAATGATACTTCTTGATTTGTAACTAAACTATCATTTAACCAGTGTCGATTAATAATTTTGTTATTAAGATAATCAAAAATTATTTTATTGTAATCCCAACCGTCAGAAACTTTGCTATTTGAAACGAATTGATAGGAGAAACCGAGTGATGGGTCCATCCATGATTTAAAAACACTATGTAAATCTACAAATGGAATTCCCGGATAAGTATCCATAGTAACTTTTGCATGGTAAGTTGTTTTGCCGTTAAGTTGCTCTGTTTTGATAGTTTCTACTGTTATTTTCCCTAAGCCAATTCCCAAAAAGGAAACTTCATATTCACAATATTCACCCGGTACAAAAATTGATTTATTATTATCATCGGAAAACAGAACAGAGTTAAATACAATAAAAAAAAGAATAAATAGTGAAAGTTTTAATTTCATAAATGTTTTCTCAAAATGTAAAATTTATAAATGTTTTGACACTTTGACTAAAATTAAATTGTAAATTAACCAAAAAGATTAAAATTAAATATTATTTTTGTAAATTATTAAATAGTTAAAAAAATAAAAAAGAAATGAAAATATTATTAATTGGCTCAGGTGGTCGTGAAAACTGTTTAGCCGACAAATTGGTAAATTCAGGCGACGTAGAATTATATGCGGCACCGGGTAATCCCGGAATATTAAATTTTGCTAAACTTGCAGAAATAGACATAAATAATTTTATAGAAGTGTCAACATTTTGTAAAAATGAAAGAATAGATTTTGTTGTTATAGGTCCAGAGCAACCTTTGGCAATGGGCATTGTTGATTTTTTGGAAGAGCAAGGTATAATAGTCTTTGGTCCAAGTAAAAAAGCATCTGAAATTGAATCATCAAAAAGTTTTGCTAAAAACTTAATGCGAGACAACAATATTCCAACGGCAAATTTTTCGGTTTTTAATAAAAAAGATATGGATTCTGCAATAAGTTACATTACAGATTTAACTTATCCAATCGTTATTAAAGCAGATGGTCTAGCCGCCGGTAAAGGGGTTGTTATTGTAGGAGATTTTGAAGAAGCAAAGCAAACAATAGAGGAAATTTTTTATGGTGCTTTTGCAGAAGCGGGGGACACAATTATAATTGAAGAATATTTACAAGGAGAGGAAGCCAGTATTTTTGTTTTAACTGATGGCGATGACTATGTTATTTTGCCATCATCACAAGACCATAAAAGAATTGGTGAAGGTGATACAGGGAAAAATACTGGTGGTATGGGTGCATATTCTCCTGCACCGATTGTTAATTCTAATGTATTGCAAAAAATTGAGATAGAGATTATTAAACCTACTTTACAGGCAATGAAACAATCTGGTCGCAAATTTAAAGGTTGCTTATATGCTGGGTTAATGATAGCCGATGATTCGCCAAAAGTAATTGAATTTAATTGTCGATTTGGAGACCCAGAAACCCAAGCAGTGTTGCAATTAATTGAAGGGAATTTTGCCCAATTACTTTTTTCAATAGCAAAAGGGAACATAAAAAAAGAAGAAATCACGTTAATAGAAAATAAATTTGCCAGTTGTGTCGTTATAGCATCAAAAGGATATCCTGATAAATTCAATAAAGGATACGAAATATCTGGGATAGATAATTTGCAAAGTGATTCAATAATATACCACTCGGGAACGAAAAAAGAAGGAAATAAGATATTGACAAACGGCGGTAGAGTTCTTTGTGTTGTTTCAGTTGCAGATAATCTTGCCGAATCTTTAGAGAAAAATTATAGAACAATAGAAAAAATTGATTTTGAAGGAAAGTATTTCCGCAAAGATATTGGTAAAAAAGGATTGTTAAAACTGTAAGCTTATGTTTGAACAAGAAGTAGAAATAAAAAATAGAGCAGGGATGCATACCAGACCTGCTTCAATGATTGTAAAAGTTGCGGCAAAATTTAAAAGTGAAGTATATATTGAAAAGGAAGGAATAAACGTGAATGCTAAAAGTATAATTGGAGTGATGACATTGGCAGCTTCAAAAGGGACGAAACTTACAATAAAGGCAGAAGGGAATGATGAGCAAGATGCTGTAAATGCGATTTGTGAATTAATTAATGACGGTTTTGGTGAACCATTGTAAGGATTTAATTTGGACCTTAACGAACATATTACAGGAACTTATAAACTTTCTTTAGTTGGGATACCAGCGTCGAGTGGTATTGTTATTGCCAAATCGCATATCTTAAAAACTGAAGTATTCTATAATACTCAAAAATTTATTGAACCATCTGAAATCGAAAAAGAAATAGGCAAATTTATCAATGCTCAACAATTATTAATTGATGAGCTAAACGAGACATTGGAGAAAGTTCCAAAAAATGCGCTAGATTTAATTGGTATTTTGCAAGCAGATTTGATGATTTTGCAAGACCCAATTTTTTCAGATGAAATAATCAATTTTATTAAAAATAAATTTTCCGTAGAATCTGCAATTGTCAAGCAATTTGAGACCAATAAAGGATTTTTACGGCGATCAAATGATGAAATTTTTAAAGAAAGAATCGTTGAATTGGATAATATTGAGAAAAAATTTATTCAAATATTAACACAAAAAGAAAAAATATTAGATATTCCTGAACATTCTATTATTATTGCCCAAAGTCTTTCACCGTCGGATTTAGTAAAATTACTTGAAAAGAAAATCGTTGGCTTTATTCTTGAAAGTGGAGGTATTACTTCCCATATATCAATTTTAGCAAGGTCATATAATTTACCTGCTATAGTAAGCACAAACTATGCTGCCAGATTAATCAATAACAACGAGAATATTATATTAGATGCGTATTCGGGGAAAATATTTGTAAATCCAGATATTGATTTATTGAAGTTTTATCAAGAAAAAATAAATCAAATTCGGACATACAAAGAAAAATTAGGCGAGATAATTGATTTGCCTGCTGTTACAAAAGATGGCAAAGAAATTACTTTATGGGGAAATGTAAATACATTTGATGATGTTAAACAAGCCATTTTAGATGGGGCAAAAGGTTTAGGACTTGTTAGGACCGAATCGCTGGTGATTGAAAAAGGGCGATTTCCTTCTGAAAACGAGCAATATGAGTTTTACAAAAAAATATGTGAGACAGTTTTTCCTTTAATCGTTACTTTGAGAGCTTTTGATGTAGGAAGTGATAAATATACAGATGAATTAATCTTAAAAGAATCTAATCCCGCACTTGGCTTTCGTGGAATACGTTTTTTAATTTCCAGACCGGAAATTTTTAAAAATCAAATAAGGGCTATTCTGAGATCTTCAAAATTTAAGAATGTGCGTTTTATGCTTCCAATGATTACTTCAGTAGACGAAGTAATGAAGACCAAAAATTTAATTGAAGAATGCAAAGCAGAACTTGCCGCAAAAGGTTATTCTTATGATGACAATATGCCTATGGGCGTTATGATTGAAACTCCGGCAGCGGCATTAATTTCCGATGAACTTTCAAGAATAGTTGATTTCTTTAGTATTGGTACTAATGATTTAACTCAATATGTGCTTGCCGCTGATAGAACAAATGAATTGCTTTCCGAATTTTTTAATAATTTTCACCCTGGTATTTTACGATTAATTGATTTTACCATTTCTGCCGCTCATAAAAATAAAATTCCTGTTGCTGTTTGTGGTGAGATGGCAGGACACCCTTTGGCTACTGAACTTCTTGTAGGCATGGATGTAGATGAACTTTCTATGGCTCCATCTTTATTGTTGGAGATTAAAAATAAAATTTTATCTCTGGATTATAAAACCACAAGACAATATGTTATGCGAACAATTAAATCTAATGTGGTAAGAGATATTTTTCAAAATGTTGATTCTAACTCGTTTTAATGTTTTTTCTATATTCTAATATTTTATATGATGGACAAAAATAATTTGATTGCGAAATTATATAATCTTCGCAAAGAAATTACAGAATATGACCGACAATATTATATTCAAAATACTTCGATTGTATCAGATTTTGAATATGATAAAAAATACCATGAATTGTTAGATTTAGAAGCACAATTCCCTGAACTTTACGACCCAGATTCGCCGACCCAACGTGTCCCGAGCGATAAAATTTTATCTTTTAAGAAATCTGCTCATAATTACCCTATGCTTTCTTTGCAAAATACTTATACCATCGAAGAAATTATTGCTTTTGACCAACGTTGCAGACAACTTTTACCTAATCAAGAAATTAAGTACTTTGTTGAATTAAAATTTGACGGCGTTTCGCTAAGTTTAAGATATATCAACAATAAACTTAACATTGCTTTAACTCGTGGCGATGGACTTACTGGCGACGATGTTACTTTAAATGCTTTGCAAATCAAAGATATTCCAAAATTAATACATTTACCAAAAGATTTTCAAGTAAATGAATTTGAAGTCCGTGGCGAAGTTTTTATGACTCGGCATAATTTTACTTTATTGAATAACAAACAACTTGAAGCAAATTTAAAGCCTTTCTCTAACCCTCGCAATTTAACCTCTGGAACTTTGAAATTACTTGATTCAAATGAAGTTGCTAAAAGACCTTTGAATTTTTTTGCTTATTATTTGCTGACCAATGATACTCAATTAATTTCATTGCAAAGTAATGCACATCTGTTGGAAACAATGGGTTTTCCTGTTAATGAATATTCCAAACTATGTAATTCTGTTAATGAAATTAAGCAATATATTGATGAATGGCAAGAAAGACGAGATACATTGCCGTATAATATTGATGGATTAGTTATAAAGATAAATTCAATAGAACAACAACAGAAATTGGGTTATATTTCACGTTTCCCAAGATGGGCAATCGCATTTAAATACTCTGCGGAACAAGCAGAAACGAAATTGTTGGATATAACATATCAAGTTGGAAGAACAGGCATTGTCTCTCCTGTTGCTGAACTTGAACCTGTAGAATTAGCTGAAACTATTGTGAAACGTGCTACACTGAACAATGAAGATTTTATTAAAGAGAATGATTTCCGGATAGGAGATTACGTGTATGTCGAAAAAGGTGGTGAAATTATTCCTAAACTTGTCGGAGTTAATTTTGAAAAGCGTTCACCTGCTTCTAAACCTTTTGAATTTATTAAAATTTGTCCTTGTGAAAAACAAACTCCTTTAACAAAATATCCAGAAGAATCTGCTTATTATTGCTTAAATCCTGAATGTCCTTGGCAAATCAGAAAAAGAATAGAGCATTTTGCTTCAAGAAATGCTATGAATATTGAATTTTTAGGAGAAAAATCTATTGATGAACTTGTTTCATTAGGGTTTTTGAGTAATATTGCTGATATTTATGAACTTCATAAACATAAAGCTTCGCTTTTAAAATTAGATGGCTGGCAAGAAAAAAGTATAAATAATTTGTTAAATGCAATTGAGAAATCAAAAACAAAACCTTTCATCAATGTTTTATTTGGTTTAGGAATACGTTATGTGGGTGAAACTGCCGCAAAAATTCTTGCAAAAGAAGTTCGCTCCATCAACAATCTTATGGAATTAAGTACAGATGATTTACGAAAAATAAACCAAATTGGTGATAAAATTGCCGAATCTATTGTTAATTTTTTTGCAAATCCTTTAAATATTGAAATTATTAATAGATTAAAATCGTATAATTTGATATTTCATGCTGAAAAGGATACAGATAATAATAGCATCAGTTTCTTAGATGGTAAAACTTTTCTTTTTACGGGCGAGTTATCTTCTTTAACCCGAAATGAAGCATCAAATTTAGTTGAAGCCAATGGCGGAAAAGTTTTTTCTTCTGTTTCAAAGAAATTAGATTTTTTGGTTGTTGGTGAAAATCCCGGCTCAAAATTACAAAAAGCTTTGGAATTGAATATTTCCGTTTTATCAGAAAAGGATTTTCTAGATTTAATGAATAGTCAAAATATTAAAGAATTAAACGAACAGCATTTTGATTCAGCAACAAAATAAAAACCTTAATTTAGTCAAAGAAAAACTTGTTAATTTGCAAGATAAATTCAAAGACTGCGGATATTCTGTTCCTGCTTTATGGCTTAATTTTGCTTTAAGCAAAACGGGAAACAACGTAGTCAAAGTCAACCCAATTGATTTTTTTTTAAACCAAATTAATACAATTGAAACATTTGCTATAAAAAATTCTCCTATACAAAAGGATTTTGAAATAGCAGATGCCATAATTTATAACTCATTTATACGCTTAAATACAGCTTTCGATTACACTAAATTTTTATCAATCAAAGAAAGAGCAAATCCACAGAACTCTCTTTTTAAAAAGACAGGAACATTTTTAAAAACTATATCTATATTGCCTTACTTAAAATCTCTTGGTGTTAATGTTTTATACTTACTCCCAATAACAAAGATAGGAATAGATCGGAAAAAAGGGAATTTAGGTTCATGCTATGCAATTAAAAATCATTATCAATTAGATGAAAATTTATCAGAACCATTTCTTGGTTTATCAGCAGACATTGAATTTGCGGCACTGGTAGAATCTTGCCGTTTGATGGGTATTAAAGTAATATTGGAATTCGTTTTTAGGACAGCAAGTATTGATAATGATTTAATCCCAGAACATCCCGATTGGTTTTATTGGGTTGATGAACAAAAACTTTTGCAAACTTCAAATAAATTATTGCCCCCAACTTTTGAAACAGAAACATTACAAAAAATTAAAGCAAAAGTAGAAATTGATAAAGACTTTTCCAATTTATCGGTTCCAAATCAAAATTATATTGCTTTATTTAGGGATTTACCTGAAAAAGTAATTTTGAATAAAGGGAAATTTATTGGGCAATATGCAGATAAGACAACAGCAATTGTTCCAAATGCGTTTGCCGATTGGCCACCTGACGACAAACAACCTATTTGGGATGATGTTACATACTTAAAACTTTATAATAATCCCGAATTTAATTACATTGCTTATAACACTGTAAGAATGTATGATAATGAGTTAATTAAAAATGGAGAAGTTCAACAACATCTTTGGGATTATCTTGAAGGGATTGTACCTTTTTATATTGATAAATTTAGTATCAATGGGGTGATGGTAGATATGGGGCATGCTTTACCCAAAAAACTTTTGGAAAATATTATAAATAAAGCAAAGGAAAAATCAAAAGATTTTCTTTTCTTTGAAGAAAATTTTTCTGTGGAACAAAAATCCAAAGAAAAAGGGTTTAATGCTGTTGTCGGATATTTACCTTTTGATATTTATAATTATTCCAAGATGAAAGCAATTGTGCAACACTTTGAAAACGAGGATTTTGCTATCTCTTTCTTTGGTACGCCCGAAAATCACAATACTCCCCGCACAACAAAGCGATTCCAAAACAATGCGAACAATAGCGACAATAAGAACACCCGATATAATAAAAATTATAATAGTAATTTCTCAAAATTCTGTTTTGCAATGATTGCTCTAATGCCTGTAATCCCTTTTGTCCATAATGGCTTTGAACTTTTTGAACAAATACCTGTCAATACAGGATTAGATTTTACTTCTGCCGAACAAAACCAATTTACTCCTTCTGATTTAGCACTTTTTTCTGAAAGCTATTTAAATTGGCTTAATACAGAAAATTTAAATGAGTTTATTAGATATTTTGTTGAAATTAGAAAATCGCTTTTAGGCAAAAAAAACATAGAACTTATAGATTTAGGAGAAAATGTATTATCTTTTTCTTCGCAAAATAAATATGTGAAATATTTGTTTGTTGGAAATTATGCAGAAAAGCAAACAATAGATTTATCAAACTATATCTTTGCAAATAATCTTATGCTCTTAAATGAAGGCTCTTATATACAAAGTGAAAAGAAAATTATATTACAGAAATTAGGTTTTGCTGTTTTTGCTGTGGATTAAAGCAAAGGCGTTCCTTTTTAATCCTTCTAATTTTGTTCTTTTAATAGGCGAATCTTTGAATTTTAATGAAAACTCCTCTTGTTCCATTTGGATAATATCAGTTAAACTAATTAAGGAATTATTTGGATTAATAAAGTCTTGAATTTGTGTTACTTTGGCAAATTTTTTATTCCAAGGACAAACTTCTTGACAAATATCGCAACCGAAAAGCCAATCTTGATTTTTATCGGCAATTGTAGAAGGAATCTCTTGGTATGGCTTGGCTTCAATAGTCCAAAATGCAATACATTTGTTAGAATCAATAATTTTAGGAGATACAATTGCTTGCGTTGGACAAATTTGCAAACATAAATTACATGTACCACAATGATTTTTAATAGGTAAATCCGTTTCAAATTCTACGTCCGTGATAATAATTCCAATAAAGAAGTAAGAGCCAATTTTGGGAGAAATAATATTCCCATTTTTACCTTGCCAACCAATTCCTGCTTTTTCTGCAAAATATCGTTCAAATATAGCACCTGTGTCCACATAAACTTTGGAGTTGGAATTGGGCGATATTTCTTGTAAAAATTCTGCCAGTAATGCAAGCTTATTTTTAAAAGTAATATGGTAATCTTTTCCTTGCGCATACCGAGAAACTTTGCCGAAATCTTTATTATTTGTTGAATAATCTCCGGGATAATAGTTTAAAGCACAAACAATCACAGTTTTTGCTTGTTCCAAAATTAACTGCACATTTGTTCGTTTTTCAAAGTTATTCTCTAAATAGTGCATTGATGAATGGAATTTGCTATCTATCCAATGTTGATAACGAGTTATAGCCGCTTGCTCAATTTCAATGCTTGTGAATTTAATATCGCTTATTCCAAGTTCAATTGATTTTTTTATTATTTCGTCTTTAATGTTTTTCATAAAAGTATGATTGAAGAATTACAATTTAACAAAGAACAAATTAATTTACAAATAAAAGATAAAAAAATTTTAGCAATTGATTATGGAATGCGAAGGATTGGCTTAGCTACTACTGACAAATACCATATTTCTTTAAATCCATTGATTACTTTGCAAAACGAAGGTGAAAAAACTTTAGAAAATTTAAAAAGAATAATAATAAATGAAAATTGCGATTTTATAATATTAGGCTATCCTGTTGGTAAAAAAGAAATTCAATCCGATTTGCAGAAGGAAATAATTGCATTTAAAGAAAGTATAGAAAAAAAAATAAATTTACCAATTATATTATTTGATGAAAGTTATTCGTCAAAGAAAGCAACGGAAAATATTGTGCAAACTGGTATCAAAAAGAGTAAAAGAAAGACGAAAGAAACATTAGACCGATTTGCCGCTCTTACAATTTTAAAGTTATTTTTAGAAGAAGTTGAAGGAGTTATTTAAATGAAATTTAAAGTATTATTTTTAATATCTGTTTTTCTAATATTGAAAAGTGGATTAAATGCGGCTTCGCCAAAAGATGTTCTGAATGTGTCAAATTCATTTTATTCGAATAAACTTTGTTTGTATTCAACTTTTGTTTCTCAAAACAAAGACAACGATTCTTTAAAACTTTATGTTTTCTACAAACTTCCTTTAAATAATTACTTATTCGTTCAAAACAATAAAGGTAGTTATTTTGCAAGTTATACATTAGAAGTTTCTTTTGCTGATGTTGACGGAGTTGTTCGTTTACATAAAATTATTACAGATACAATTTCATCACCAAAACCACAAGAAAATACATATAATTTTAATTTCCGTGAAGGTTTTTTTGAGTTTGATATTCCAAACCTAAATTACAATTTATCAGTACGCGCTATTGATAATAACACTAAAAATCAAGAGAAAACTAATTTAATTTATCTTAATAAAACTACTACACAGAACAAAGTTAATGAATTCTCGTATTTGTTTACAGAAAAAGATGCTAATAACAATTATTCGCCAATTATTTTAAATAATGCTTTGAATTTTTCTGCCAATCCAATACGGATATATTTTTCTTTAAATCCGAAGTTTGTTACAACGGCAAATAAAATACAAATCAAAAAAATTCAAAAAGAAGAATCAAATTATTGGGCAAATAATTCCAATTATGACGGCAATTTAATTCCTGCTGAAAATAATTCTTTATCGGTTATTGATAAAGGAAATAATCAAATTACTGTTGATATTGCCGAAAATGCAGAGACAAAGGTCTCTGCTGGAAGCAATTTTAATGAAAATCCCACTTTATTTTATTTAGATTTTCCAAATAATAATTTTGTGCCTGGTGAATATGAAGTTAAAATCACGAATAACTGGAAAGATACACTTGTTGCTAACATTAATTGTGTCTGGGACGACGAACCTTTAAGTTTGAAAAATATAAGATTTGCCCAACAAATCTCCCGTATTTTCTTAAATGAAGATGAAATGGATAAAATCACTTCTGGGGATAATGTTGAATCTTTTCAAAATTTAATTAAAGTATGGGAAAAGTTTAATCCTAATCCAAAAGTAGTATATAACGATGCAATGGTTCAATTTTACAAAAGGGTAGATTACGCATATTTCAATTATGGTACTTTCTCTGAAAGAAATGGATCTGCATCCGATAAAGGAAAAATTTACATTCTTTATGGAAAGCCTGATAATATAAAACAAACTTTTCGTAATGGCAAATTATATGAAATTTGGACATACGAAAAGCTTATTAAAGAATTTTCTTTTGAATCTGTTGATTCTGGAATTTTTAAATTGGTCGATTTAAAACAATAAAGTTGTTTTAATTATTATTTTGTATCACCTTTTGTTTTACTTGTATTTATTTTAAATGGTAAATACAAAGGGCAAAATGCAACAATAGATGTCGTGATTAGAACAATACCCAAAATCAAAAAGATTACTGAAAGAGTAGAATTTACTCCCATAATCACTGACACAATTAATAAGATAAATCCAAGAGTGAGTCTAATGAATTTATCAATGGTTCCAACATTTTTTATCATAAAAACTCCTTTAATAAAAATAAAAAATTATACAAGGGAAAACCCAATATTATAAAATGGACAATCTTCTCTACCACAAGATTTGTTTCTTAAAGAGAACGTGCATTTAGGTTCAGAGATAATTAAATTAAGATTATAATTATCATTTAAAAATTTAGATGTTACCCGCAATGAGATGTAAGTATCTCTCTTGCAACAACGAGAAAGTCCGATTTCGTCAATTTGTCTGATACTTTCATTTTTAACAAAATCTGAAAATTCATTTATTTTTTCAGTTGATTCTTCTCCTTCTAAATACATTTTTAGAAATATGCTTGAACCAATTGCTCCACCACAAGTTCCTGCAATTAACGAGCATTGATGAGGTGCTTCTCTTTGAATTTTTTCGTCTAATTTATTTAAGGTTTCCTCTAAATTGCCAAATTTATTTGTTCTATTATTTACTATTGTCGTTAAAACAGCAGGAGTAAGAAAATGATGTTCGGCACCGTGCATCCTGATTATAGGCGTATTCATTATTTTAACTGCTAAATCAATTGCATTAACGTCTGTATAATCCAAACATACTTTTTTAATAAAACTATTTACGGGAATGGAAAGGCAAGTATCGCAAATATAATGACCATTTACGCATTGGTGTGATGCAGTGCCAACTTTTCCACAATAATCGCATTTTGTTTCTATTGGATTTTCTAATTTCAGTAAATCTTCACCACAAAGAATACAAGTCGCTTTTTCAAAATCTTCGTATTTTTCAATTATTGCCATAATTTTCTCAATTGCAAATTTTTAATTCTATAAATTATAAAAAAAATCTCAATAATCAATTTTTAGTTTAAACGAAAAATTTAAAAAATTATTAAAAAAAATATTATATATGAAATTAATTTTTGAAAATATCTTTTAAAATTAAATTTACAGCTTTAACTGGATTTATTTTTAGTTCGGATATGTCTTGCTGAATTTGTTTGATGTTACTTTGTATGGATAAATTGCTAAATAATGATAGATGAATGGCTTCATTTAAAAGAGAATTAAACCAATCAAGTAATTGCTTTTGTCTTTGTTTTTGGAAGAAATTATTTTGTTGAACTATTTGCAAAAATTTTTCAATTTCAGCCCAAGATTCGATAATTCCCAAGTTGGTTATAGCCGAAGCAATTGAAACAGTAGGTATAAAATCGGGGACATAGTGCGAAAGTATATGTAAAGCATTTCTATACGACGCTTGTGTTATCTGAGCTTTATAAAAATTATCACCTTCTGCTTTGTTGATAATAATACCGTCAGCAAGTTCAATAATCCCTTTTTTAATTCCTTGCAATTCATCGCCGGCACCGGGTAAAAGAAGGACTAAAAAATAATCAACCATTGAACGCACAGTAACTTCACTTTGTCCAACGCCCACAGTTTCTATGATTATTATATTGAAACCTGCCGCTTCGCAAAGCAACATAGTTTCACGTGTTTTTCGAGCAACTCCACCTAATGTTCCCGACGACGGTGAAGGTCTGATAAAAGCATTTTTATCTCGTGCAAGTTCTTCCATTCTTGTTTTATCTCCAAGTATAGAACCTTTGGATTTTGTGCTCGATGGGTCTATTGCTAAAACAGCAACTTTATTCCCTTGTCCAGTTAAATATTTACCTAATGCTTCAATAAATGTACTTTTACCAACACCTGGTGAACCGGTGATGCCAATTCGTATTGATTTCCCGGTATAAGGCAAAATCTTCTCAATGAGATTTTGAGCAATTTCTGTATGTTGTGCAGAATTACTTTCAATTAACGTAATCGCTCTTGAAAGGATTACTCTATCACTAAGTAAAATTCCTTTTTCATAATCTTCTATTGAAAGGGATACTGATTTTTGAGGTTTTTGAATAATATTCTTTTCTGTTTTGTTTTCAGATGAAGTAAGGAAAGAAGCAAATGCCTCGTTATTATTTTGAGGCACCCACTCAGGTTTCTTTGTCTCTTCTTTCTGCATATTGTATTGAAGATTTACCTAATTAGTAATTTGTTTTATTTTTTCTAAATTATTTTGAACTTTATCCCTTGAACTTATCATATTTGTCAATTTTTCTTTTTCGTAATTAATAATTTCGGGATTTGCATTTGCTAAAAATTTATCATTAGATAGTTTTTTCTCTGTTGATTGGATATTATTACTCAATCTAGATATTTCCTTTTCCAATCGCTTTATTTCACTATCTAAATCTATCTTTGAATCTAAAACTAGACTAATTTCTATATCCCGTATAACACTTGTAATTATGTTCTTTGGGATTTGAGCGGAATTAATATTAACCTCAGAACATTTTGCTAAATCTGCAATAGGTTTTTGTATAGAACGAAAAGCTTTTTCAATATCTTTGTTATGAATATTTAAATAAACAGGCAAAGACACTGATGGCGGAATTTCTATTGATGAACGCAAACTACGGATTTCTTCTACTGTTAATTGGATTATTTCGAAAGTATTTTCTACTGTTTCTGATGTTAATATCTTATATCCTTTTGGGAAAGGTCGTTTTGAGATACTTTCAACATTCCCTTTCTGGAACAATAAATGCCAAAGTTCTTCTGAAATAAAAGGCATTACAGGATGTATTAGAGATAAAATATCTTCAAAAATTGATAAAGCAAAAGTAATATCAATAAATTTATCTTGTTCATTAGAAGTTTCAGAAAATGCTACTTTTACAGATTCGAGATACCAGTCGCAAAAGTCTTTCCAGATAAAATCATAAATTAGTTTAGTAAATTCATTTAATTTATAATTATCCAGTGATTCATTTACTCTAATTAAAGCAGAATGTAATTTGGAGACAATCCATTTATCAGCAAAAGAAAATTTACTTTTAGCATCAAATTTTATATTAATATTTGAAAAATCTAATTGCTCATATTTCAATTTTAAAAATCGTGCGGCATTCCAAATTTTATTTGCAAAATTACGACCAATTTCCATAGAAGGGATATCTTGTGCTTTAACGTCCACATCCATTTTAATATCTTGTCCTAATGGAGAAAGATAAACCATAGTGAAGCGAACAGCGTCAGAACCATATTTAGCAATTATATTTAATGGGTCGGGAGAATTACCCAAAGATTTGGAAAGTTTTCTCCCTTTGCCGTCTCTTATTGTGGAAGTGAAATAAACTTCTCTAAAAGGCAGTTCATCAACTAAATATAAAGTAGCCATAATCATTCTTGCGACCCAAAAGAATATAATGTCTGGTGCAGTAACGAGTAAATCTGTTGGAAGAAATTTCATTACTGTTTCATTTTCATTATCATTCATTTGCCATCGCATAGTAGTTAAAGGCCAAAGCCAAGAAGAAAACCAAGTATCCAAAACATCTTCGTCTTGACGTAGCGGTACCTCTTCTTTTAAATTTAATTTATTTCTTGCTTCTGTTTCATTTTTAGCGGCAACAAAACTACCATCTTCTGTATAATATACAGGGATACGATGTCCCCACCAAAGTTGCCTTGAAATACACCAATCTCGAATATTTTCCATCCAATGTTCGAAAGTTTTAACCCAATGATTTGGGTAAAATCTAATATATTTCCTTTTTACAATATTCAAAGCTTTTTCAGCAAGTGGTTGCATTTTAACAAACCATTGGTCACTCAAATATGGTTCAATAACCTCGCCACCACGTTGAGAAAATCCAACATTATGAGTGTAATCATCAACTTTTGATAGCAAACCAAGTTCTTCAAGTTTTACAACAATTAATTTTCTTGCACGAAAACGTTCTATTCCGTTATATTCACCTGTAACTTCATTTAATGTTCCGTCTGGATTAATTGAATTAATTTGAGGTAAATTATGTCTTTCGCCAATTTGGAAATCGTTCGGGTCATGTGCAGGAGTGATTTTAACGCAACCTGTTCCAAATACTGGGTCTGCATATTCATCAGCAATAATTGGTATTTCACGGTTTACAAGAGGCACTATTACAGTTTTACCTATAAGGTGCTTGTAACGCTCATCATTAGGATTTACTGCAACAGCGACATCTCCAAAAATTGTTTCTGGACGAACTGTTGCAACGATAAGATGTTCCTCACTATTTGGAAAATGATATTTTAAGAAATAAAGATGTTCTTTTACTTCCTTGTATTCAACTTCTTCATCTGAAAGTGCTGTTTGTGAGAGCGGCGACCAATTTATTATTCTTTTGCCTTTATAAATTAATCCTTCATCAAATAATTTAATAAAAACATCACGAACTAAATTGCTCGCTGATTCATCCATTGTAAAAAGTGTCCTACTCCAATCAGCAGATACTCCAAGTTTTTGCATTTGTTCAAGAATAATTCCGCCATATTTTTCACGCCATTGCCACACTTGGTCAACAAATTTTTCTCTCCCTAAATCGTAGCGACTTATTCCTTCCTTTGCTAATTCTTTTTCTACACGTGCTTGGGTCGCAATTCCTGCATGGTCAGTGCCAGGGAACCAGCAAACTTCAAAGTTATTCATCCTTTTCCAACGAATGTATATATCTTGTATAGTTATATTTAATACGTGTCCAAAATGTAAAATACCTGTTACATTGGGTGGTGGCATTAAAATACTATATGAATCTTTTGAAGATTTTTCATCTGCTTTAAAAATGTTGTTTTCTAACCATTGATTGTACCACCGAAGTTCAATATTTTCAGGTGAATAAGATTTGGAAATTTCGTGTTCCATATAAAAAATATTAATCTATAAATTGCAAAAACTATAATCTACAAAATTAATAAAAAATACTATCTTGTTAACCTATTTATTGATAAATATTTCGTAATTTTGTATTTTATATAAATTATTTTTGAAAATTCTTTGAATTTTTTGAAGTAAATAAAAGAACAAACGAGCGGTCGTGGCGGAATTGGCAGACGCACTAGACTTAGGATCTAGCGAGGCGACTCGTGAGAGTTCGAGTCTCTCCGACCGCACTTATTTAAATTGTGTTTATTTGTTAATTCTTTGAGGATTTTGTGGAAAAAAATATTAATTTCTCCCAATCTGGTGTAAATACACTTGAACTATTTTTAACAAATTCTGAAACTGAACCTTTCTTTACAAAAGCTTATAGCGAACTTCAACAAAAAGTTGCTATCGCCGGCTTCCGTAAAGGAAAAGTTCCAGTTGCGATGCTTAAAAAACTATATGGCAAATCAATTGAAGCAGAAGTTAATGTTGATATTGTTAATGATTATTTCCCGAAAATTGCAGAAGATAATAATTTAAGTCTAATTTCTAATCCAATTTTAAAAGATGTTCAACATCAAGATGATGGAGCAAAATATATAATTGAATTCCAAACTGTACCAGAATTCCAAATAAACAATTACCAAGATTTAACTATTTACGAACCTGTTCATATAACAACAAGCGAAGAAATTGAACAAGAACTTGACCAAATTGCTTTAGAATATGCTGAATACGAAGATGATGATAGCGTTGATTCACTCGATTATGTTGTAAATGTTGGCGTTGAACCGATAAAAGAAGATGCAGAAGCAGACCATCATCACGATGAACATCATCACAATCACGACCATCAATCAATTTATTTAAGAGATAAACAATTCTTTGCTGATTTTAGAAATGCTTTTCTAAACAAAAAAGTTGGCGATGTATTTAACTTCAAAAGTGCTGAAAAACCTGATGAACCTGAACTAAAAATTAATATAGAAAGTGTTCAACGTGTTACACCTCCGGCACTTGATGATGAATTGGCAAAAAAATATTCTAATGAAAAACTTGACACTATTGAAGATTTAAGAAAAGACATAGAATTTAGAATTCAAGATTATTGGGATAATAAATCTCGTCAAGAAATTGAAAATCAATTAATGGATATAATTACTAAACAAAATAGTCATATTGTTGTGCCTGAACCTTTAATTGAAAATGCCTTAGATATTTTAGTTGAAAATTTAAAAAAGCAATATAATATCAAAAAAGAAGATACAAGATTAGATGCAACTTTAAGAACAACTTATAGAAAAACTGCCGAGAACTATGCTCGCTGGGATATGATACGGAATGAAATTATCAAAAAAGAAGCCATTGAAATTGAAGATTATGATATTGATGATTTTATTGAAAAAAACAAAGAATCTCTTCCAGATGTAAGTGTAGAGCAACTTCACGAACTTATACAAGGAAATAATCAAATTAAAGAAAATTTGAAAAATAAGAAGTTGTTCGATTTGTTAATAGGATTCTCCACAACTAATGATATATCCTTTGAAGATTATTACAAACAAAGAGAAGTTGAAGCTGCCGAAAGTTATTCCCCAAAAATAAAAACAGAAGAATATGATCCGTTAAATTCTGATGAAGATGTTGACGAGATAGAAGATAGTGAAGTTAGTTCCGAAAGTCTTGATAAAGAAGACGAATAAATAAAAGATAAGATAATCAATCTATTAAGGAAATTGTAATTGTTAAGGGTTATATATTCTCAAAACAATTACAATTTTCTTTTATAATGCTAACAATTTCATTAAAAGCAGTTTGTAAATCATCATTAATAACAACAAAATCAAATTTATCAATAAAAGATAGTTCGAAATTTATTCTATCAACTCGCTTTTTAATTTGTTCCTGTGTTTCGGTTTTTCTTCCGTATAACCGATTAATTAAAACATCATTAGATGGTGGGGCAATAAAAATTAAAAGGGTTTCCTCTGGGAAATTATTTTTAACAGAGATAGCACCTTTAACATCAATATCAAATATCAAACATTTATTATTATTTGCAACTTTTTGTATTTCGCTTATTGGAGTACCATAATAATTACCAAAAATTTCTTCCCATTCAATCAATTGGTTATTAACAATCATTTTCTTAAATTCATCAGAAGCAAGGAAATAATAATGCGTTCCATCGATTTCATTTTCTCTTGGCGAACGAGTAGTTGCAGAAACCGATAAAATAAAATTAGAGAAATTTTTCAAAATCATTCTAACTAATGTAGACTTTCCTCCCCCACTGGGAGAGGAAAATACAATTAAATTTTTCATTGCGTTCTTACTAAATTAAATAAAAAATTAAAGGATATAAGGAAGTTCGTCGGGCGCATTGGTCAACATAATAGCCCCGTTTTTAGTAACAAAAATATTATCTTCTATTCTCATACCATATTTATCGGGTAAATAAACTCCCGGTTCAATAGCTAGAACAGCATCTTCTGGTATAATTTGGTTATCTAATCTAAAAGTAATAATAGGATTTTCGTGAGGCACCAATCCCAAGCCATGCCCTAATGAATGCTGAAAATAATCGCCGAAGCCTGCGTTTTTAATTACATCACGAGCCAAAGCATCTAAATTTTTGCCATTCATAGTTGGAAGTACTCCACGAATAGCTTTCATTTCTGCTTCTCGTAATAAAGCATATAATGCTTTCTGTTCACGAGTTGGCTTAGCACCTACACAAATTGTACGTGTGATATCGGAACAATAGCCATTTACTCTAAATCCAAAATCCATAATGACAATATCACCTTTTCTAATTTTTTTATCAGTTGGTTGTCCATGCACTAATGCACCACGAGAACCACTTGTTACAATAATATCGAAAGCATCGCCTTCGGCGCCTAATTTACGCCCTTGATATGCAATTTCAATTGCCACATCTTTTTCTGTCATACCAGGTTGAATAAAGTTCATCATCTTATCATAAACTTTTTCAGCGATTGTACAAGCTTCTTTGATATAAGTAAGTTCTTCTGGCGCCTTTGCTTGTGTGAAAGGCTCAATTACAGACGGAATTGGTTTAAATTTTACAGGTCTTAATTTATTCCGTGTTTCAACTGCTTCATAATAAGATACTCTATCAGATTCAAAAGCAATGGCATCTAAACCTTTTAATAATTCTACTTTTTCAACATAATCCCAAATATCTCTGGCAATATGTGTATGCAAATTTGGTAATGGATATAATTCTGTTTTTATTTGTTCTTCGTATCTATCATCAGTAATAAAATGTATGGAATCTTTAAATATAAACATATATGCAGATGAACCTGAAAATCCAGTGAGGTATCTAATATTAGGTAAATACGACACAAAAATGCCTTCAACTTTTTCAAAATCTAAAGCAAAGTAAAGCTGACTTAATCTGTAGTTTATTTTTTCAGGATATGGTGGTTTATTAGCAGAGGGTTGTTGCTTTATCTTTTCTAATTTCTTTTTAGTCTGCTCGTCAATTTTTTTATTGTCTGTCTTCTCATCTGGCAAAATTTCTTCTGTGAATTTTGCCCCATCATTCTTCTTACTTTTAGATTGTGAAGGAGCATTTTCGTCTAAAGTTTTTGCTTTTTTCTTTGGCTCTTCAACTAAAATATCTTCTGGAACAGTCTTTTTTGCTTTAAGGTCTTTTGTTACAATGTTTGTCGCATCTTTTTTTGAAGAAACAGGTTTTTTAGATTTAGTTTTAGTTGCTTCTTCGGAAATAACGATAGGAGATTCGTCTGGAACAGATATTTTTCCCGATTGTACAGGCTCTGCTATTTCTGGCGATTGGCTCTGTTTAGTCGTCGATTTAACAATGCGCTTTTTTGTAGTTGAAACGTCATTTTTGACTTCTTCAGCTATAGTTTCATTTTTAAGAGTAAATTTCTTTGCCATAGACTGCCATTTATTTTATATTAAAAAATACTTTTCTACCTGGATAATAAATTTTATAAATAATAAATTGCTATCCATTATAAATAATAATTAGGTGGTTCTTTAGTTATAGAAATATGGTGTGGGTGCGATTCCACAAGGCTTGCTTGAGTAATACGAACAAAATGAGCATTTTTTCTAAATTCAGATATACTCTTTGAGCCCGTATAACCCATAGAAGCTTTCAAGCCACCAATTAATTGATAGATAGTTTCATTAACATTACCTCTAAAAGGTACTCGTCCTTCGATGCCTTCTGGAACAAATTTCGAGAGGTCTGATTCGACATCTTGGAAATATCTGTCCGCAGAACCTTCTTTCATAGCATCTATTGACCCCATACCACGATAAATTTTATAAGCACGACGTTCATAAATAATCTTTTCGCCGGGACTTTCTTCATGCCCGGCAAGCAAGCTGCCTATCATTACAGAATTAGCACCACCGGCTAATGCCTTAGGAATATCACCTGTTTGTTTTATTCCACCATCAGCAATTACAGGAATATCTTTTTTGGAAGCAACATCTGCAACTGCCATCACAGCAGAAAGTTGCGGAATTCCTACACCTGCAACAATTCTTGTTGTGCAGATTGAACCAGGTCCGATACCAACTTTTAAACCATCTGCCCCTGCTTCAATAAGTGCCTCTGCCGCATCGGCTGTACCAATATTGCCTGCTACAACTTGTAAATTTTTATATCTCTTTTTAACTTTCTTTAATGTATCAATCACTCCTAACGAAAAGCCGTGTGCCGTATCAATAAAAATTACATCAACTCCTGCTTCTACTAATGCATCGCATCTTTCAATTGTATTTACCGCCACCCCAATTGCTGCTGCCACTAATAATCTACCTTCTTTATCCTTAGCTGAATTTGGGAATTGTTTTTTCTTTTGTATATCTTTAAAAGTAATTAAACCTCCTAAAATATAATCATCATTGACAACAAGTAGTTTTTCTATTCTATGGTTTTGCAACAATTTCTCTGCATCTTCAAGTGTTGTACCAATTGGTGCTGTAACTAAATTATCTTTTGTCATAATACGGGAAATTTTATCTTTTAAATCGGGATTAAATCGCAAATCACGATTTGTAACAATACCAACTAATTTCCCATTACTTTCAATTATTGGAATACCTGAAATATGGTATTTACCCATTAAATTCAAAGCATCGGCAACGGTATTCTCAGGATACAAAGTGATAGGCTTGATGATCATACCACTTTCGCTACGTTTCACTGTATCAACTTCTTCTGCTTGCCTACGGATTGATAAATTTTTATGGATAACTCCTATACCACCTTCTCTTGCTATTGCCATAGCCATATTGGCTTCGGTAACAGTATCCATTGCAGCGCTAATGATAGGAATATTTAAAGTAATTTCACGGGTTAATTTTGTTGTTACATCAACATCTCGAGGTAGAATTTCGCTATATCTTGGTAAAATTAAAACGTCATCGTAAGTGAATGCATCACTTATAATTTTATCTTTATACATTTTTACTTTATTTTAAATTTTCTATTTCTTATGAGAAAGTAATTTTAATTTTGTCTTCTCGTATTGAATTTTATTTAAGATTGTGTCCTTATGTATATGTTCGTGAATATCCAAAGCATCAATTTCTTTTTCATATATTGCTACTAAATCTAATACGTCTTTTTCTACTATTTCATCAGGACTACAAGCTTGTTCAACAACGATAGAGACATTATTATTGGCGACTTCAACAAAACCACTACTAACAGCAAAGAATAATTGCTCATTATTTGAACTTACAATTTTAACAATTCCAATATCAGTAGTAGAAAAAATTGGAGCATGGTTGAAAAGTATTTGGAAAGGTGCAAGCGCACCTGGTACATTCACCAATTGAGCCTTACCTTTAAACACTTGCTGTTGTGGTGATACAATTTCAATATCAAGAAGTTTTTCATCCATTTTAACCTATCTACTACTAATTATAATAAATACAAATAAATACAATTATTTACGTTTTTCAAATCTATCAATAACTTCGTCTATAGTACCAGCATAAACGAATAAATCTTCTGGAATATGGTCAACTTTACCTTCAAGAATAGCACGGAACCCTGCTATTGTATCAGCAATTTTAACATATTTCCCTTCATAACCAGTGAATTGTTCTGCAACATGGAAAGGTTGTGAGAAGAATCTCTGTATTTTACGTGCTCTATAAACCGTAGTTTTATCTTCATCACTTAATTCGTCCATTCCTAATATATTAATAATATCTTGCAAGTCTTTATACTTTTGAAGTATCTGAACACAAGAGATAGCTGTATCATAATGTTCCTGACCAATAATTAATGGGTCCATTATTCTAGAAGTCGAATCCAGAGGGTCAACGGCTGGATATAGACCTAATTCAGAGATTTGTCGAGAAAGTACAGTCTTAGCATCAAGGTGGGTAAAAGTATTTGCTGGTGCAGGGTCAGTTAAATCGTCAGCAGGCACATAAACTGCTTGCACGGAAGTAATTGAACCACGTGTTGTAGAAGCAATTCTTTCTTCCAATTCGCCCAATTCGGTAGCAAGAGTTGGTTGATAACCTACAGCCGATGGCATACGACCAAGCAAAGCTGATACTTCTGAACCAGCTTGAATAAATCTAAATATATTGTCAATAAATAAAAGCACATCACGACCACCTTCATCCCGCAAATATTCTGCGGCTGTTAATGCTGTTAAAGCAACTCTTGACCGAGCTCCTGGTGGTTCATTCATTTGTCCAAATACAAGTACGGTTTTATCTATAACTCCACTTTCGTTCATTTCCAAATATAAATCATTTCCTTCACGTGTTCTTTCACCAACTCCACCAAAACAAGAATAACCTTCGTGGAACTTTGCAATGTTATGGATAAGTTCCTGAATAACAACTGTTTTACCAACACCAGCACCACCAAATAAACCCGTTTTTCCACCTTTTGTAAATGGTTGAATTAGGTCAATTACTTTTATTCCTGTTTCGAACATTTCTCTTTTTGTACTCAAGTTTTCAAACTTTGGAGCTGAACGGTGTATAGGGTAATATGCCTTTGCTTTTAATTCGCCTTTACCATCGATTGGTTGACCTGTTACATTCATCATTCTACCAAGCAAATCAAGCCCAACTGGCACTGAAATAGGTCCACCCGTATCAAATACTCCCATTCCACGAACCAATCCATCGGTTGAATCCATTGCTACTGCACGAACTCTATCTTCTCCTAAATGTTGATGCACTTCACATATCAAAGTTTCATCATTACCTTCTGATGATTTTCTCGGAATTTGCAAAGCGTTTAATACAGCAGGTATATTCCCTTCACTAAATTGAACATCTACTACTGGACCAATTACTTGGATGATTGTACCTTCATTCATATTACTTCCTTACACAAAAATATAATAGTAATTTTTTTAATTTTAATTTTACAAAATTAAAAAATTTTCCACAATAAATAGATAGTTCCAAATAATTTATTATACTTTATTATACTTTTAAACTTAAAAGAACTGGATATAAAATTACAATTTTGATGCTTTGGTTTTATGCAATTTAAAAAGATAATTTATTGCAAACATAAATTAAATTTACTCTACAAAAACAATAAAATTTATAAGTTATTTGAAAATATTTAAATTACTTTATAAAGAATATTAGATTTTTTTTATTAAAATTTGTTATGAAAAAAAAACTTCGTAATTTAATATTTTATAAATTGAGATATTTTATAAATTTAAAACAGCCAAAAAGAAGAAAATGGAAGTATTGATTGTTGATGATAATCCTGAATTTTGCTCTACAATGGACGATATTGTTCAATCGTTTTCTTATCAGACAAAGATATTTAATTTTACGAATCAAGCATTAAGCTATATAAAAGAGAATTCTGCAAATATAGGATTGGCTTTGTTTGATATAGAGTTTTCCAAAGATGACCCTATGACAGGCATTGATTTGTTAGAAATCATAAGACAAGATTTTCCTTTAATACCTGTTGTGATGATTTCAGGTAAAGGGACTATCTCAACAGCAGTAAAAGCCACAAAATTAGGTGCAGTAAACTTTATTGAGAAATCTGTTTTAAACAAAGAAAAGATTCGTGAAGTTTTAGAAAGTTCAATGTTAAAAGATTTTTCAGAAGATGACGAAGAAATTAGGAAATTTTTGCTTTCTTGTGGAATAATAGCAAAAAGCCGTTCAATGATAGAAATAGGCAAGAACATTATCCGATTTGGACGAACTGATTTAAATATATTAATTACAGGTGATACTGGGACAGGGAAACGTCTTGTAGCAAAGGCAATTCATTTAGCAAGTCGGAGACATAAGAACCCATTTATTACAGTTGATATTCCTAATATTCCACGCGATTTATTTCAAAGTGAACTTTTTGGACATATCAAAGGTGCATTTTCAGGAGCGAATGAATCAAAGAAAGGACTGTTTCACGAAGCATCTCACGGAACGATTTTCTTAGATGAAATTGGAGATTTATCCCCTGATTTACAATCAAATTTGTTTATCCCCGTTGATGAAAAGGTAATTCGCAGAGTTGGCTCAGTTCAAACCGAAGAAATTGATTTAAGATTTATTTCTGCCACAGACCGTGATTTGGTAAGGATGATGGACGAAGGAGTTTTCCGTGAACAACTTTATCATCGGTTGCGTGAATGTGAAATAAACATTCCTCCTTTAAATGAAAGAGCCGAAGATATTCCTGATATAATAAAATTCTTGGTACAAATCCACAACCAAGATTACAACGATAATAAGTATTTCTCACAGATTGCATTAGATTTCCTTTCTGAAAGAATCTGGAAAGGAAATGTTAGAGAACTTACCAGTTTAATTAAAGTCGCTCTACAAACAATAACCGAAGATGAAATTAAAATTACTCATTTAGATAAAATCATTAATTCCAGTTCTCGTAACCATAATCAAAATTATGTCCCACACACAACAGCATCTCGCTCTTTAAAAGAAGATTTAGCAGAAGTTGATAGAATAAAGATTGAAAATACTCTTAAAATCAATAATGGCAATGTTAGTAAATCTGCTGCTATGCTTGGGGTTAGTCGTGAAACTTTGCACATTAAAATACGTAAATATGGAATTGACGTTTCAAAATTCAGAAAGAAATAAATTTCTAATTTGATGAAAATAAAATTGCATTTTATAACTTCAAAAACAAATAAGATATTTTTCCTCTTGGGAATTGTTTTCTTGGTATTTTCAAATATGAAGATTTTTGCTCAAACTGTTTTTTGGGCAAGTAAAGTTATTGAATTTTCTGATGAAAATAATACTTCGGTAGCCAATTCTCCTTATTGCGTAATTGGTAAATATAACGTTATGCCTAATTTTGGAAAATCTGCTTCTTCTTGGACTATCCAATATGGCATTAAGCGAAATCAATATATAACGGTTGCCTACGATACGACAATATTAGTAAAACAAGTGGTTGTGTGCGAAAATTACAATCCTGGTTCTATCGCCAAAGTAATTTTAATTAATAAAAAAAATCAGAAGAGGGAAATTTATTCAAACGATAACCCTGTGCCCTTTGTTGGAGGGCAAGGTCGTTTTTTTAATATATTAGTTCCTAATGCTGATTTTTTTGCTAATGTTGTTCGTATTGAATTCAACACAGCATCGTTTTATGATGATACGCAAATTGACGCAATAGGCATTTCAAGCGATACCGCAAAAATAGAACCTAAAATAAATATAAGCCCTGAAGCTTTATTCGTAAGTCAGCCCGAACCTCTTAAAAACGTAAATTCTCCATATTCAGAATTAGCGCCTATTATTACGTCTGATGGTAATACTTTATATTTTACAAGAGAAGGACACCCAGATAATTATGGCTTTGAAAAGCAACAAGATGTTTGGTATTCTTTGCTTGACCCATTTACAAATGAATTTCAACAGCCTATCAATATCGGACCTCCAATCAATGATGCGTATAATAATTTTGCTATTTCAGTAACTCCTGATAATAATTCTCTGTTGTTGGGAAATGTATATAGAAAAAATGCTCCGCCTGTTTCGGGAATTTCCATTTCACACAGAATTGGCTCGGCTTGGTCTTATCCTGAAAAAGTTGAAATTGAAAATTTAATAACCAAAAGTAGGCAAAATAGTTACAATTTAGCAAGTGATGGTAAAACTCTATTACTCTCTATTGTTTCTGATACAACTTATGGTGAACACGACTTGTATGTAAGTTTTTTAAAGGAAGATGGAACTTGGACAAAGCCGATGAATTTAGGCCCTGGAATTAATACTCCTTCAAATGAAGAATCGCCATTTCTTGCTTCTGATGGAAGAACTTTATATTTTTCTGGTAATGGCTACCCCGGATTTGGAAGCAATGATATTTTCATGACTAAAAGAATTGGTGAAGGCTGGAAACATTGGTCTGAACCTGTAAACCTTGGAGATAAAATTAACAGTGTTTATTGGGATGCTTACTTTTCGGTACCTGCTTCTGGCGAATATGCTTATTTCGTTTCTTCTACTGATAAGCCTTTTAGTGAAGATATTTATAGAATAAAACTACCAAATTCTCTTCGTCCGGAAACTGTTGTATTAATTTCAGGCAAAGTATTGAATAGCAAAACAAACCAACCTATTGCGGCAAGAATTGTTTACGAAGAATTACCCTCTGGTCAAGAAATTGGAGTTGCTCGGTCAAACGATTCAACAGGAAATTACAAAATTGCTCTCCCTTCCGGTAAAAAATATGGATTTTTGGCGACAAGCAAAGGCTTTATTTCGGTAAATCAAAATATAGATTTAACTAAAATTACTCAATATAAAGAAGTAAATAAAGATTTAATGCTTGTACCTATTGAAGTCGGCGAAGAGGTTAATTTAAATAATATTTTCTTTGATTTTGGGAAATTTGATTTATTAGAAGATTCTAAACCTGAACTTAATAGAGTAGTTAAACTTTTGCAAAGCGGAACTATTAAAAAGATTAGAATAGAAGGTCATACAGATAATGTTGGCAATACAAAAGATAACCAAATTCTTTCAGAAAAACGTGCACAAGCAGTTGCAGATTATTTAATTAGTAGTGGTGTTAAATCTACACAAATTAATGTGGTCGGTTATGGAAAAACTAAACCTGTTGCAAGCAATGATACAGAAGAAGGTCGTCAGAAAAATCGCCGAGTAGATTTTGTAATTCTTGAAAAATAAATCTTATTTCTTCCGTATCCAATAAGTTGTTCTTCCTAATAAGGAAATTCCAATATAACCACGAATTTTTAATTTATCTTTTTCTTCGAATTTTATATAGCAGCTGTATGTTTTCCCACTTTTTGGGTCATATATTTTACCATTGTTCCATTCGTTACTACCATCAAAAACAAAATCTTTTAAAATTAATAATCCGATAATAGGGCGTTCTTTTAAATTAGTATCAGGATTTTTCTCATCAACTTTGGGTTTACCATTGCGATTTGGCTCTTTAAGCCAGACAATTTTACCAAAATATTTCCCATTGCTTTTAAATATTTCCACAACAGATTCATTCCCTTCTGTGTACCACTGTCCTAAAATGTCATCCGCTTTTTCTGCAAAGACATTAACCAAATTACCGAGCAGAAAAGTAAAGACAAAAAAGACAAAAATATGTAAATCTTTCATTAAAAGTTGCCCTTTAAAATAATTGTAAAGTTAAAAGAAAATCTTTTTTTTAAGTAGTAAGAATGGAACAACAATAAAAAAGATATTAAATTTTTCCAATCAAACTTCTTGCGATAACTAAACGCTGTATTTCACTTGTGCCTTCGTAAAGTTCAGTAATTTTGGCATCTCTATAATAACGTTCAACATTGAAATCTTCTGTGAAGCCATATCCACCGTGGATTTGAATAGCTTTGTTTGCACAAAACATTGCTGCTTCAGAAGCTTTGAGTTTTGCCATAGCTGCTTCACGGCTGTAATTCATCCCTTTATCTTTCATTACAGAAGCTCGCCAAGTCAGAAGTAAGGCTGATTCATATTCAACCCACATATCCGCAATCATCCATTGAATCGCTTGGAAATTAGCGATAGGCTGTTCAAATTGTATTCTTTCTCGTGAATATTTAATGGAATCTTCTATTGAAGCACGAGCTATACCAAGAGCTTGCGAAGCAATACCTAATCTTCCACCATCTAATGTAATCATAGAAAGTTTAAAACCTTTGCCTATTTCACCTAATAAATTTTCTTCTGGCACAACTACATCTTCTAATATAATTTCAGCGGTTGAAGATGAGCGAATGCCTAATTTCTTTTCCAATTTCCCAATTTTATAGCCGGGCATATCTTTTTCTACAATGAAAGCAGAAAGATTATGTTTATCCTCGCCTGTTCTTGCAATTAAAATAAAGACATCGGCTTCGTTTCCATTTGTAGCGAACAATTTTGAACCATTAATTATCCAATTTTTACCATCTTTGCGGGCAACTGTTCTTGTATTGCTTGAATCAGAACCAGCACTTGATTCCGTAAGAGAAAATGAACCTATTTTTTTACCCGAAAGTAAATCAGGCAAATACTTTTGTTTTTGCTCTTCTGTACCAAATCTATAAATTGGATCGCAGGCTAATGAAGAATGGGCTGAAATAATAACACCTGTCGAAGCACACCAACGAGATATTTCTTCAACAGCAAGAAAATAGGACACATAATCCATTCCTGCGCCACCATACTTTACGGGATAAGCAATTCCCATCAACCCTAATTCGCCTGCTTCTTCTATGATTTCCTTTGGAAATCGGTGGTTCCTTTCATTTTCACTTGCAACGGGAGCTATCTTTTCCTGTGCAAATTTTGAAACCATATCTTTGAGCATCTTTTGCTCTTCTGTTAATAAAAAATCCATATCAACACCCATTTTTTATGATAAAACAAATCAAATTTTATTTTTTTGTATTTTAAATAATTCAAATTAAGAAAAATTTTTTAAATTACTTTTTTTAAAATTGAAATTATTAAATTTTATTTTTCAATTAACTATTAAAAAAATTATGCCATTAAATAGAAACTTAAATGAAGAGCAAGTAATGTTACGGGAAACCGTAAGGAAATTTGCGGAAGAAGTGATTCGTCCAGTTGCCATAGAACTCGATGAAACTGAACATTTTTCAGTAGAATTAACAAAACAGATGGCTGAATTGGGACTTATGGGAGCATTTATCCCAGAAGAATATGGAGGAACAGCACTCGATTACGTTTCATATATCATTATCGTAGAAGAACTATCACGTGTTGATGGTTCGAATGCGGCAACAGTTGCGGCACATAATTCTTTGGGTGTAGGTCCAATTTATTATTTCGGTAACGATGAACAAAAGGAAAAATACCTTCCGCAATTAGCCAGCGGAAAACTATGGGGATTTGGTTTGACTGAACCAAACGCTGGCTCAGATGCAGGGAACACACAAACAACCGCTGTCGAAGATGGTGATTATTGGATATTGAATGGCTCTAAAACATTTATTACTAATGCCTCAACTGAAATCACTCTTGGCTCTACTATTCTTGCTGTTACAGGCGAACGACCTGATGGACGGAAAGAATACTCTTGCTTTTTAGTTGAAAATGGGACACCTGGCTATATTGCAAAGCCAATTCACAAAAAAATGATGTGGCGTGCCTCCAATACAAGCGAAATTTTCCTTGATAATGTGAGAGTTCATAAATCAGCGTTGCTTGGCAAGCGTGGTGATGGATTTAAACAAATGCTCAAAACATTAGATTATGGACGGCTTTCAATTGCATCAATGGGACTGGGTTTAGCGCAAGGTGCTTTTGATTATGCTTTGAACTACGCAAAACAAAGAAAAGCTTTTGGTGAAAAAATTTCTACTTTCCAAGCAACAGCTTTTAAATTTGCTGACATTGAAGTTGGCTTGGAACTCGCACGTAATTACTTGTATGAAACCTGTCGTATGGCAAACGAAGGAGTAAAAATTACAAAAGAAGGAGCAATTGCAAAATTATATTGTAGCGAACTTGCTCATTTAGCATCAAATCACGCTGTACAGATACTCGGTGGTTATGGTTTAATCAAAGAATACGAAGCAGAAAGATATTACCGAGATGCTAAATTACTTGAAATAGGCGAAGGAACAAGCGAAATCCAACGTCTTGTAATCGCACGGCAAGTTGGTTGTTTCGATGAATAAAGAGAGGGAAGTTTTATACTAAACAAACAATATCTTTTTTACTTTTGTGTTTTTAATTGTTTGAAATTATGATTTAGTTTGTCAGGATTTGTTGCATCTAATTTTTCAAATCTAAGTAAAGAAGTCCTAAGAAAAAATCCTGATTTAAATGATATGTACCCTTATATAAAATTAAATAGATAGGCTAAAATATAATGGAAAGATTAGAGATAAATATAGATTAGGCTTTATATTTTATATAAAGATATAAAAAATAGATAATATGTTCCTTAATTTTTAACTTTTTTTAAATAATTTTTTAAATTAAATATATGGAGTGTGTATGGTAGGTATAGTAGGCTATGGTTCTTATGTCCCAAGATATAGCATAAAAATCAGTACTATAGCCGATCAATGGGGTGATGATGCCTCTTCGATTGAAAACGGGTTATTGCTTACGGAAAAAACTGTTCCCGGTCGTGATGAAGATTCATTGACAATTGCAGTTCAAGCCGCAAAGTATGCCGTTCAAAGGGCACAAATTGACCCACAAAAAATCGGTGCAGTTTATATCGGTTCAGAGTCTCATCCTTACGTGGTGAAGCCTTCGGGAACAATTCTCGTAGATGCTTTGGGTATTGGACCTAATGTTCATACGGCAGATTTTGAATTTGCTTGCAAAGCAGGTAGCGAAGCAATGTTCGTTGCATATAGCCACGTAAAATCGGGCAATATGGAGTATGCCATGGGTATCGGTGCGGATACCTCACAAGGTGCCCCTGGCGATGCTTTGGAATTTGCTGCATCAGCCGGTGGCAGCGCTTTCATTTTCGGAGCAGAAAATGTTATCGCTAATGTAATTGAAACTCATTCTTTTGCAACTGATACAGCAGACTTTTGGAGACGTGAAGCACAGATGTATCCACGTCATGGCGGAAGATTTACTGGCGACCCCGCTTATTTCAAACACGTTTTGAATGCAACTCGTATTGTTATGGAAAAAGCAAATTTGAAGGCATCTGATTTTGCTCATGCCGTTTTCCATATGCCTAATGGCAGATTTCCTCGAAAAGCTGGCAAGATTATGGGATTTACTCCTGAACAAATGCAACAAGGATTAGTTGTCTCTTTAATGGGGAATACTTATTCTGGTTCATCTATTACAGGTTTTTCTGCGATTTTAGACGTATTGAAACCGGGAGAAAAAGCTCTACTTGTTTCATTTGGTTCTGGTGCAGGAAGTGATGCATTCATTTTTGAAGCAACAGATAAGATTGTTGATGTACAAAACAAAGCTCCTCATATTTGGGAACAGCTGAAAAATAACAGAATGTATTTGACTTACGGTCAATACGTTGCATACCGCAAAAAAATTCAATTTAACTATTAGGAGGTAATATGAGAGAAGTTGCAATTGTTGGCATTGGACTTACAAAATTTGGCGAATTATGGGACCAAAATGTTCGTGATATTTTCGCCGAAGCTGCTTTGAAAGCAATGGAAGATGCAAAAATCAATAAAATAGATTCCCTTTATGTTGGGGCAATGTCCGGTGGACTTTATAATTATCAAGAACATCTTGCTTCCGTAATGGCAGATTATATCGGCCAAGTCGGTGTGCCTGCTGCTCGTGTTGAATCTGCTTGTTCATCAGGAAGTCAGGCAGTTCGTATGGGATATTATGAAATTGCCTCAGGCGCTTCTGATATAGTTTTGGTTGGTGGAGTTGAAAAGATGTGGGATGCAGATGATGGAACTTTTGTCCTTGCTACTGCCGCTGACCAAGAATATGAGGCTTATAATGGTGTTACTTTTCCCGGACTATATGCGATGATGGCACAAGTTTATATGCAACGCTATGGTCTTACTCGTGAAGAACTTGCCGCCGTTCCAATTAAAAACCATAAACATGCCGTTCATAATCCTTATGCTCAATATCCTTTTGAAATTACTTTGAAAGATGTTTTGAAAGCGACAAAAGTTGCAGACCCATTTGGTTTGCTTGATTGTTCGCCAATCACAGACGGAGCAGCCGCAATCATACTTGCACCGCTCGAAATCGCACATAAATTTACAGATAAACCAATAAAAATTAAAGGTGTTGGTGCCGCAACTGGTCCAATTGCATTGCACGACCATAAAGATTTAACACGTATCGACGCTGTTCGTTTATCCGCAGAACGTGCTTATAAAGCTGCGGGCGTTACTCCAAAAGATATTCAGTTTGCTGAAGTTCACGATTGTTTCTCAATTGCCGAAATCATTGTTGCCGAAGAACTTGGTTTCTTCGAATATGGAACTGCAGGTAAAGCAATCGCAAATGGCGAAGCAACTTATGGTGGTAAAGTGGTTATCAACCCAAGCGGTGGATTAAAAGCAAAAGGTCATCCCGTTGGTGCAACTGGTGTTGCTCAATTAATTGAAGCAACTTTGCAATTACAAGGACGGGCTGGAAAGCGTCAAATAGAGGGCGCTCGTTTAGGTCTCACCCAAAATATGGGTGGTAGTGGTGGTAGTTCTGTTGTTCATATTTTGGAGGCATTATAATGGCTAATTCACAAAGATATACACGTGAAATTCCACATCGTTTTAGACTTGAAGCTCAAAAATTCGATGATGGATTTATTTCTTTGCCAAATAGATATATTTCACCTATTTCAGGCACAAGAAACTTTGAAAAAATCAATTTATCTGGAAAAGGGACAATTCTTTCCTTTACAATTGTTCATACTCCTTCTGACCAATTCAAATTGGTAAATCCTTATGCTGTTGCTATTATTGAAACAGAAGAAGGTGCAAGGCTTACTGCCATGATTACCGATACAGCATTCGAGGACATAAAAATTGGTGCAAAAGTAGAATTAATATTCCGCAAAATGATGCAAGAAGGTTTGTCTGGGATAATTAACTATGGCTACAAAGCAATAGTTTGCAAATAAAATTAAATGAATTAAAAAAATACAGCAATTCTCATAAATAGTTTGGGAATTGCTGTTTTTTTATTGTTAAAAAATCCAAATCTTTCATCAATTTTCAATTAACTTAAACTCGAGTTCGAAAATATTTTTAAAGAAGCGGTTTCGGGAAAAAAAGTTCTTGTAATCGAAAATGGAAAACAGATAAACGATAAAATGGCAGAATAAACAAAAAGTTCTACGGGTTGCGGAGGGCTTTTATTAATTTATTTTTTTTCTAATCTTATAATACATTTATTTAATTGTGATGAAGTCTGCAAAGATATTTTATCGTTTAATTTTAATTTCGATAATTCATCAAAACTAATTTCAGCTTCACCAATTTTATCATCAAGAGAACCAATATCCTTATCCCAAAAAACAAATCTCAATTTAGATTTTGTATCAATAGAAATGACTTTATCCACGATAAATTTACCTTCAAATCTATTTTGCAATTATTTTTTTACCTTTTACTCTCCTAATATGATTTTTTCGATTTCTCACTTTAATTTAGTTTAATACTTATTATTTATTTTCTGTAAATATAATTTAAAAACTGCATTTTAATTTGAAAATCTTTAAATTTTATTTTATTTAAATTTATTTAGAGATATTTTTAAAGATTTTTTAAAGATTACTTGTACTCCTAATTCTTCAATCAGTTCAATTAATTCTTTTATTTTGGGAGTTTTATCAGAATGACTCAATATATAAAGTATTAAATTGACTTTATAAAATCTATTCTTATAATAAACTATTTGACCAATTGCTCTTTCCATTTCAGAAGCATTTGGAACATTATATAATTTCACTTCAATACCTACTTGACCATTCCCAATATCAATGTCTGTCTTTAATGATAATAAACCTCCAATATTATATTGTTGATGTACATTATCCTTATCAAAACCATACTCAAATTCTTTAACAAGAAAATCCTCTAACTTTCTTGAATCGTCAATTATCATTGGAATTATTAAATTTTCTAGAAAAAAGGCGACATTTTCTTTATTAATTTCAATTTTATTAAAGACAGAATAATTTTTTAAATCTTCGATATTTGCTTTATTATAATCAACTCCATCAATATCATTTTCAAGAATTGAAATAAATTCTTTGTTTACATCTAAATTTACTGATTTATTTACTCTTTTATTTTTAACTTTATCAAATGCAGAATTCAAATAATTATAAATTATTCTAATTTTCTGATAATAAAAATCATTAGAATTTAAATATTTTGAATGATACACAAATTCAATTTCTTCCATTAATTTTACAATTTCATTTTCATGAGCTTCATCTTTGTTATTTAAGTAAATAAATTTACTTATAATAGTTTTTTGTATTCTATCTTCCATTTATCCTTCTCTTTCTACTATTCCATTTATTTTGATTTTGATTATTTCGATGGCTTCGAATCCTTCGGGATCAACAACTTTTAGATAATAATTTCTTCGAGATTTTACTTTTTCCATTCATCTTTATAAAGAACTAATATCAACTCTACTGGTACAATAACATAAGATGCAGATACTGATAACCAAGGACCCCAAGCAGTTCTTCTCGAAATATTTCTTTCATTCCAAATAATTGTTGAATGATATTTCCAACCTACTTCTTGAACAATTTTTGTAATATCTGCCCCGGCACTTTTTTGTCCTTCTTTTTTGTCCTTCTTTTTTCTTATGAAGTAGGATATCCAACAGAAATCTTGCCTGCGATTTATTCCAATCGTAATAATTTTTAACCCATAATCTTGTAAAGTCTAAATATCCATCATAAGTTAGTTCATCATCATTTGAATTATATTCAATACCTACATTGTAAGGAGAAGAAATAATAATTAAATCAATAAATTCTTTATCAAAGACATCTCTGTTTCTAACATCACCTTGAAATAAAAGAATTCTCTTATCCCTGTAAATTTTATAGCGATAAGGCATTTGTTGCTCTTTAACAATACTCTCAAATATATCTTCTTTATTATAGACTATTATTTTTTCTTGATTTAAATATATTTCCTACCGAATTTATTTAAATAATATTAACAAAAACCTTTGGATGTCTTTGTTCCCAGATGCGCCACACCTTCGAGGTGTATCGCATTTTTTTAGATTCTTCACTACATTCAGAATAACAAAAATCCTAATTAAATTTACAAAGGGTATAAGATATAATAAAAAGCTTCCGAAGGTTCGACGAAACTTCGGAAGTTTTATTGAGTAAAAGCAGTTTTTTGGATATATATTACAGATTTACAGTTTCATTGTAAGCAACAGCGGCGGCTTCCATCAAAGCTTCGCTTAAAGTAGGATGAGCGTGTATCGTTCTAAATATAGATTTGCCAGTTGCACCAATTGAGCGAGCAAATCCTGCTTCGGCAATTAATTCCGTAACATCTGGACCAATAAGATGAACACCTAAAATTTCGCCATATTTAGCATCAACAATAATTTTAGCAAATCCACTTGTATCACCAATTGCAGTTGCTTTTCCATTTGCAGAAAATGGGAATTTGCCTATTTTTACTTCATACCCTTGTTCTTTTGCTTTTGCTTCGGTCAAACCCACACTTGCAACTTGCGGAATACAATAAGTACAGCCTGGAATATTATTATAATCGACGCCTCCTGTGTGGTGTCCCGCAATATGTTCTGCCGCAACAATACCCTCAGCTGACGCTTTATGGGCAAGCCAAGGCGCACCTGCAACATCTCCAATTGCATAAATATTTGGCTGATTAGTCTGCAAAAATTGATTTACTTTAATAAAATTCCTTTCAAGTGCAATTCCAACATTTTCTAACCCGATGTTTTCGATATTTGCTTGAATACCAATTGCATTCAAAGCAATGTCCGCAATTAATATTTCTTCATTTCCATCTGCTTTTTGTATTTTAACTTCAACACCATTAGGAATGGAATTGGCAGATATGACTTTTGTTTTAGTTAAAACATTTATTCCATATTTTTTATAATGTCTTAATAATTCTTTTGAAACTTCTTCATCTTCAATTGGAAGTAGTCTATCCATCATTTCAATAATAGTAACTTTACTGCCCAAAGAATTATAAAAATAAGCAAATTCCACACCAATAGCCCCAGCACCCATAATAATTACAGAGTTAGGAGTTCTTGTTGGCAACATTGCTTCACGGCTAGTAATAATTTTTTCTCTATCTACATTAATGCCGGGGAACATTCTGGGACGTGCTCCTGTTGCAATAATAATATTGTTCGTAGTAATTAAATCTGTAACATTTCCATCTTTATCTTTGACTTCAACATTATTAGCATCTTTTATTGAAGCATTTCCCAGGACAGATTGAACTTTGTATTTTTTAAAAAGGAATTGAACACCTTTACTCATTTTGTCAGCAACTTTTCTGCTACGTTCAACAATTTTTTGAACGTCGAAGCTAAAATCATTAACTTTTAATCCAAAAGATTCAGCCTCATTGATATGATGTATCATTTCTGCACTTTTTAGTAATGCTTTTGTAGGAATACATCCCCAGTTTAAACATATACCGCCAATTTCAGCTCTTTCAACGCAAATCGTTTTTAATCCCAATTGCGATGCTCTTATAGCCGCAACATAACCACCCGGTCCTGAACCTATTACAGCTAAGTCAACTTCATAATTATTCATTTTTAACCTTTAATTTTATTATTAAATATCAATTATAGTGCCTTTTGCAAGTTCATTTAATAAAAAGTCTTCGTATTTATTTAATTCATCAATAATTTCATCATAATTAGTTAAATACATTAAATTTTGTCTAATTTTTGATGCGTTATATAACCCTTTTAAGTATCCTGAATAGTATTTTCTAAACTCAATTATGCCTTTTTCTATTCCTTTATATTCAATACTTAAAAGCAAATGCTTCTTACACAAAGCAAATCTTTCGGTTACATCAAAATATGATTTTATTGTATTATATGTTAAAATTTCACGAGATTGTTTAAAAATAAATGGGTTAGAAATTGCCGCACGACCAATCATTACACCATCACAATTAGTTGTATCAAAAGCAAGTTTCGCTTCTTCCGCCGAAGTAACATCACCATTCAAAATAACAGGAATAGATAAATTTGCTTTTACTTTTGGTATCCAAGACCAATCAGATTTTCCTAACATTCCCATATCGCGTGTGCGGCAATGAATTGAAATCATTTTAGCGCCAGCATCTTCACATTTTTTTGATGTTTCTAAAATATTAATATTATCCCGAGTCCAACCCAGTCTTGTCTTTACTGTTACTGGAATCTTAACAGCATTTACAACAGAATTAGTCATTTCCGCCATTCTATTAGGTTCTTTCATAAAAGCGGCACCAGCATCGTTATTTACAACTTTTTTTACCCAACATCCGTAATTTATATCTAAAAAATCAGCCCCAGAATCTTCAACAATTTTTGCCGCTTGAACCATTGCATCAATTTTTGAACCAAATATTTGCACTGCTACGGGTCTTTCCTCTTGCACGATTTTCATCTTTTTGAAAGATCTATCTACATTTCTTATTAGAGCATCACTTGCGATAAATTCAGTGAAAACAACATCGGCACCAAGTTCTCTACATATTATTCGGAAAGGTAAATCGGTAACTCCTTCCATTGGAGCTAAAAGCAATGGCTTGTCTATTTCGTCTATAATTTTCATAGTTTGTATTAGACGATATTAATAAATTTGAATTTTAGTTTATCCTAAATTATTCTAGTATCTGTAATTTCTTCTAAATAACCAAGTTGATATAAAATTTCCAAAACGTCATCAATCGCTTTTTCTGTGTTATCAGTAAATTGGTAATTAATTTCACCAAACCTCTCATAATGTGCATTTTGAGTATGTACTTCTTCTGTAATTTCTTCTTTTTTATTTAAATTTTTATCAAATATTTCATTGGTTAAAAACTTAAATAATTCTGTGTCTTCTTGATGAGCAGTTACCCAAAACCCTATCGGTAATTCAAATTCAAAATTATCATACCATTCTTCAGTTAAATCAAGTGAATGTTCCGAAATTTTTTTGTCAGTAGTTGTTAAAACAGCATCGCATTCTTGCGGAATATAATTTAGGACATCTTTAAATTGTTCAATTTTAATATCAAAATTATATTTATCTTCAAGTAAAACTTGAGTAATAGTTGCAATATAATCTTCGTTATGATTTATTGCTAATTTATGTATAGCCACTAAATTTTCTTTAAAATATATATTAGCAAATTTTGTAAAACCTTTTGCTGAAAAACAAGTTGAAGATAGCAAATCAAATTCATCATCTATAATTAGCCTGCCATAGTGCAATGGGTCTAAAAATCCAATATCAATTTCTGACTTTTTAAGCAAATCAATAATTTCATTTTCGTCTTTGAAAATTAATTCACAGTCAAACTTTGATTTAACTTCAGGGAAATTATTGATTAATGGTTTTAAATATATCTTGTCAGGTATAGCAATTTTTATTGACATAATCTTTAAAATTTAATAATTTTGTAAAAAGGAGTTCCAAATCCTTACAGATTCGAAGGCAACAATACCAGCGGCGACAGAAACATTAAGCGAATGTTTTAAGCCATACATAGGGATTTCAATAGCATCATCACATAATTCAAGTATATCATCATCGATTCCAACAATTTCATTCCCTAAAATTAAAGTTACAGGGAACTCATATATTTGGAGCGATGAATAATCTCTTTTTTTATTAGTAAGTTCAACAGCGATTACTTTACGGTGATTTGCTTTTTCGAGCATAATTGCATCGTGAATATTTTTTTCATATCTCCAAGGAACTGTTTCAAGAGTTCCCAAAGCAGTTTTAGAAATTTCTTTGGCAGGCGGATGAGGTGTAAAACCGCAAAGGATTACTTCGCTTAATAAAGCAGAGTCCGCTGTACGAAATATAGAACCAACATTATAAGAACTCCTTATATTATGCAACATCAATGAAATGGGATGTCTTTTAATTGTTTTTGTGTCTTCAACAGAAAGTCGCTCTGCTAATATTTCGTGATGCAATAATTTCCGCATTGTTTTATTCATAGTTCCATCAAAAAGTTTCAAAAGAATTGCTTTGTATCCAACCAATATTTCCGCTTGGAATTTTAATTTTTGTCCAATCGCCAACTTGGTCTAAAACATTAAAAGACGTACCTTCATGCAAAATAAAAGCATCAAGGGAACTTGCATCTGGTGAACTTTTTACATACACTGATGGGACTAATATTACACCTTCATTTCGGCTGTTTTGAAAGTTCTGTGCTTCTATTGTAACATAAAAGAATAAAATTGCAAAAATAAAGGAGACAACTGATAAAAAGAATGTTATCTTCTTGATTAATATTGATTGTGAGATTAAAAAGATTGCGAGGAAGATAAATCCAACAATCCAAAGCAAAATAGTCCAAAATGATACACTACCCACAGAAATATTATGAGTAATATCATCAACCCATTTAGTAAGAAAAAACTTTGGTAATTCTTTAATTTTATCAACAGTTTTTAGGTTTGCAATTTTTAAATTTAAATTTATACTTTCATCTTCTGGATTAATTTTGTGCGCTTTGTTATAATATAAAATTGCTTCTCCAATTTGATTGTTACGATAGTATGAATTTGCTAAGTTATAATACACATTAGCCGAGACATAACCTTCTTTTAGAATTTTATTATAGACATTTATAGCTCCCATAAAGTTTTTGCTATTATATAACTGATTAGCTTTATTAAAAAGTTCTTGATAGTTATCATTAGATAAGCATACCGAATATATAGAAAAGACTGAAATAATCAATATCGCTAATTTTTTCATTTTAATTTCTCCTCCAAATCAGAAATAATTGTTTCAGTTGTTAAATAAAGACTTTGCATATTATCATTAAATTGAGATGGAGCATATCGTGCAAATTCGCATTTGTCAAGTACATCAATCACACTATTAATAGTATCATCAGTTGCATTTTTGGAGCGTAAAACATCTCCGATATTTTCTCGTGTAAGTTTTGATGTTTCTATTGAGAATTTATCACTCAAAAATCCCCACATTGCACGGGTTAATTCTTCTAAGAATTTATCGAAATTGCTTTCTTGCAAATACTTGTGCGAAGTTTCCAATCTTTTTTTAGCTAATTTTTTTGCTTTCATTTTTCGAAAAGCAGATTGGTTTTCTAAGTATTCTTTTTGCTTCCTTCTCCAAATTAAAAATAAAATGAATAGAATAATTGGCAAAATAAATAAAATCAAGAACAAAACTGATGGGAATGAAGCCATTTGCGATACATTGGTGCCAATATCTGTTTTAATATAATCTATGTCTTGATTAAGCAATTGAACATCTGATTTATTGACTTCGTTCCCAGAATAACTTTGTAAGTCTCCTTGTGTAACTTTCAAAGTTAATTCGTTTGTTTGCGTAGTTTTATATTGTTTTGAATTTAAGTCAAAATATGAAAATTGGAATGGAGGAATTTTATAATCTCCTGGCGTTTGTGGAATTATAACATATTCAAAAATTAGATCTCCACTAATATTATTTTGTGTAACTTTTGTATTATCATTTGTTTTTGGGTCATAAACTTCTAAATTTGAAGGCAAATCAAGTTTCGGCGGAGTAATCAACTTCATATTTCCTTGACCTGAAATTTTGAGCTTCAAAGTTACAGCTTCGCCTGTTTTTACACTTGCTTTATCAAGCCAAGAATTAACAGTAAAATCTCCCACCGCATTAGTAAAACCAACAGGAGCATTTTTAGGCAAAGGCTTAACATTAATTTGGATTGATGGCGAAGTTACAACAGTTTGAAAATCTTTATATGATGAATTAAAAAACGGGTCGTTGAAAAAATCATCAAAGAAATTTGAGAACGGGTCCCGAGACCTTTGTCTTCTTTGGTTTTGTAATTGCAGTCTTACAGCCGTATTAAAACTATACGAATCTACTGTTAAATTGCCACTTTGTTGAGGGAACAATATGACTTTCTTTATCACTGCCGCTCTGTATGTCGTACCATTTAATTGCTCTAATCCATATTTAATGTCTCCTAAATCAATCTCTTGGTTCCAAAATCCATTTAATTGCGGTACTTTATCTGGTGTAAGCTGTAATACATTTAATTGTGGATGTAAATATAATTTGTATGTTGCAACAACAGGTTCACCTTCATAAACAGTTGTTTTATCAACACTTACAACTACTTTTAAATTTTTATTTATTATTTCTTTGGCTTGATTCTCTAAATTTTGATTTTGTTCTTTATCTTTTTTCATCTGCTCCAATTTGGCTTGACTTGGATTAGTTACCATAACTTGAACTGTGTTTGATGAAATTTGCTTACCATTGCTTGTTATTATTGCCGACGGCAAAACAAATTTTCCTTCTTTTGTTGCTTCTAATATGAAACTATACGATAAAGAGCGGGTCATTTGCCCATTAATAATCTGAATATTTTGGGATTGTGATGGTCCCATCAATACTTTAAAATTATCAAAATGCGGTGCCCTGAAATTTGAACCATCAGCATCAATGGAATATGTTACAGTCAATCTGTCTCCAACTGAAACAACATCTGGATTTGCTGTTGCTCTAAAAGTTTGAGAATATAATTTCACACTAAAAAGCATGAAAATAAGTATTAATATGCGAACTTTTGACATTGACTTTTTATTTCTTAATTATACAAATGAATAATTAATTAAAACCAAAAATTATGACGAATAAATATTTTACAAATTTCTGTTGGGAACTTATTTGTTGCAAATTCTACGGATATAAATTTATTTTTACCAATTTTTTTTTACCAATTTTTTTCTAATTTTCCTTTAACAGCAGCTTTTGCTTTTAATTTCTTTTGGACATTTTTTTCTTCATTTGTCAAAGCCTGCAAAATCCTTTCTGCATCTTGCTTTGATATTTTTTGCTTGTCTTGTTGTTGCTGTTGCTGATTCTGTTGGTTTTGGTCTTTGTTCTGTTGATTCTGCTTATTTTGGTCTTTGTTTTGTTGATTCTGTTGATTCTGCTTATTTTGGTCTTTGTTTTGTTGATTCTGTTGATTCTGCTTATTTTGGTCTTTGTTCTGCTGATTCTGTTGATTCTGTTGATTCTGCTTATTTTGGTCTTTGTTCTGTTGATTCTGTTTGTTCTGTTGATTCTGTTGTTGCATCTGTTGCTGTAACATTTTACGGGCATACTCTAAATTATATTTTGTATCATAATCTTTGGGATTATTAATTAAAGCTTTTTTATACGAATCTATACTTTCTTGATATTTTTTGCTTTCTAAATAGGAATTACCTAAATTGTAGTAGGCATTAGCTAAATTCTTCTTATCAAAATGATTTGGTTCAACTGCATCAAAGCTTTTCAGTGCTTCATCAAAGTTTCCTTGTCTATAATAAGAAGTCCCGAGATTATATTTTGCAATATTTGAATTAGGATTGGCTTCTAGTGCTTTCCTATATTGCACTTCCGCTTCTTTAAATTTATTATTTTTATAGTAAGCATTTCCTTTTTTTACATAATCTTCCACATTCTCAGCTAATAACGTATTCGCCGAAAAAACAAGTGAAAGCAGAAAGAAAACTAAAATATTTGCTGTATTTTTCATTTTTATTTTCCTTCAAATAGTTTTACTTTAGATAAAATTGGGCTTTGTTTTTCAAAAATGAATAGATCTATTACCGCTAAAAAGATTGAAATTAAAAGGAACAATTGAAATTTATCGTCGTAATCTGTATATATCATATCATCAAACGACTTTTTCTTAAGTCCAGAAATATCTTTTAATACTTTTTCAATATCGGAATATTTGGCACTACCTAATTCAAATCGCCCATTGCCAGCATTTGCAATATCGTTCATTAGGTCGGGCGACATCTTAGTAATAACAACATTCCCATTTTCATCTTTAAGGAAATCATTAGTTCCTGCCTTTAAAGGAATAGGTGCCCCCGCAACAGTACCCATACCAACAGTAAAAATACGAATTCCTTCATCAGATGCTTTTCTAGCGGCGGTAACAGCATCGTCTTCATGATTTTCACCATCTGACAGCAACACAATAACTTTATGAATTGTTTTATCTGAACTAAACGAAGCACGGCATATATCTATTGCTTTGCCAATAGCAGTACCTTGTGTTCCGATTAAATCAGTATTAGAGGTTGAAATCATTAATTTCGCTGCTGAATAATCTGTCGTTAAAGGCATCTGTAAGAACGCATCGCCAGCAAATACTACTAATCCAACTTTATCACTTACTAGCTCATCAAGAAATTTGTTTAATATTTGTTTAGCTCTATCTAATCTCGACGGTTGTAAATCTTCTGCTAACATCGAATTGGAAACATCTAAGGCAAACATTATTTCTATACCTGAACGCTTCACTTTTTCTATTTTTGAACCTATTTGTGGATCAGACAATGCTAAAATTAAAGAACTTAAAAGCAATATACTTGTAACTAATTTTACGTACGGTTTATACTTCGAATTGCTTACCATTAATTTGTCTAATGTTTCAGTTGTTGTGAACCTTTTGAGCTTTTTGTTCCTATCAATTCTCCATAATATAAACAAGAATATTATTATCGGAACTGCTATAAATAAATATAAATATTCAGGATTCCCGAATCTAAACACAACTAACCCCTTAATTTGATTATTACAGACGAAACAATTTTTTAATAATTGAATTTAGCAATTTGTTATATTTATCTATTATCTATTATTGTTTTGTTAAATTATCAACAGGTAATGTGTTTAATGAATAAGTCAAAAAATATTTAATTTAAAAATGCCCAACTAAACGAAAATTGGAAATGGAACCCCAACTCAGGATAGTAAGGGGTGTAATAATAACCTTGCCCAAGTATGTTCTCAAATTTTGCTCTAACATACGTATCGCCTAATCTGGCTTCTGCAAAAAAATTAAGACCATTACCCATAAAACCACTATTTGTATTTGTTAGAGAATAACCATCGTAAATCGGCATATAATTTAATCCTTCAAAAGAAGACAAGGCTTCATATTCTAAACCTAACCGCATCATACTCCTACCTACAGAAATTATATAATACGTTTTAATTCCTGCATATATATTAGGGAAAATCGCTTGTGTCTCTGAATTTATTTGACTATTATAAGATTTAAGGAAACTTTCAACTATTAATTTTTTGTTTAAGAAACTGCCCGAATATTGAATTTCAACGCCCATAATTCTTTCGTTCGAACCATTGGAAAATTTGGCGTTAATTACTTGTTGATTTGAATCTTTGGCAAATGAAAATAAAATTGGCAAATCTATTTGACGGAAAAATCCTAATATATCAAATTTGCTTTGACCAATATTAAAAGTCAAACCGGCAAATGCTAAATAGTGATGTTCGTTGTCTAAATTTAATCCTTCAATTAAACTTGGTATTCTGTCTGATTTTGATAAATCGAAAAAAAGTGTTTGCAAGAAAGTAGTATCTTGGGAATTCCATTGAATTTTAGCACCAAATGAAAGAACGTTCCTCCCAAATTCATTCCCATAGCGAGAGCCACCCGATAAAGTTAAATTTTTAAGAATTGAAAGTTTAGCTAATCCATAAAATGAAATATTTGTAAAGTCATTTTTGCCTACTAAAAACGCATTATTCAAACTGTCAGATGTATTTAAATTTGACCTATAATAATCGTAACTTAAATCTATTCCTGTATTTAAATGAAAAAAGCCAATATCAGTTTCAACATTTGTGTTATTTGCAAAAGAAATAGCAGTATATTTAACAAATGGAATACTATCAGATGGGGAGGTAATTAAACTATTTGCATCGTTAATTTCTTTATCAGAATTCATATAAGCAAATTTAGAATTTATAACAAAATTTCGGCTCGAATCGAGAGACTTGTAAAATGTTAATAGTAAATTATGTTTAAATAAGCGGGAATTAGTGTTAAGAAATAAAGGATTTGCCGACACTTCATCAAAAATATTGGGCGAAGTTGCAGGGTTACTTCCACCATTTTCACCAATTCCATAATTATTAAAAATATCACTGAGCGAAATACTTGTTAAATTATCAATATTCCACCTTGCTTTTGCCCGTAAGTTCCATGAGTTTATCCATTGGTTTTGGTATCCACCTGGACTATTGAAACTACGGAAACCTATATCTATATTGAAGTTCTTCGCAAAATTTTGTGAAAATGTTCCGTCTGCCGCTATCATATCGCTACTACCTTGTGAATACCATAATTTAGTATATGGTAAATACGTGTTATGCTCAATTTCTTTCAAATTCAGCAATGAACCTGTAGAATTATCTCCATAAATTACTGCATCTGAACCTAAATATAGTTCTATACTCTCCAAAGCTTCCGATGGAAATAATGATAAATTACAATTTCCTGTTTCAAATTCATTCTGTGAAAGCCCATTAAATCTCACATTTAATCCTTGCGGATTCCCACCTAAAAGATATAATGTATTATTCATTCCGTAAAATCCCAAAGACATCGGAAACCCAATATGCCTGTTTTTTAATATGTCCGAAATGGTGTAATAAGTATCAAAGACAATATCTTTTTTTGTAATATTTTTATAATAATTAGGCTTACTTAATTCAATAGCACCAAAATTGTTGAATGGTTTAGATAAACCAACTGTATCCATTTTAAATTTTGTTGTATCGGTTCTGGGGATTTGTGTACTGTCTGTTGAAGGTCTTAATTCGTTCTGTATATTATTGCGTTCGAATTGGGAGTGCAAAGTTAAAGATGAAAGGATTAAAGAAAATCCAATAAATATACAATAATTGGAAAAATTCTTTAATCCCTTTATCATAATTAACTATTCATTATTATCGAAAATAGGATTATCTGAGTTTTCATTAGTATCTATTTCCTCTTCTTCTTCTCTCGGAATAACGGTAATATCAGCGATTGTATCTCCTTTATCTAATCGTATAAGCTTAACGCCCTGAGTATTTCTACCGAGCAAACTAATGTTTTTAACTGCTTGTCTGATAATAACAGCATTTTGGGTCATAACAACTATTTCATCACTTTCCATAACAGTTAAAATTCCAATAACGTTTCCTGTTTTAAGAGTAGTTTTCATTGAAATTACACCTTTCGAGCCTCTATTCGTCATACGGAATTCTTCTACATTAGCACGCTTACCATAACCTTTATCGCCAACTATTAAAATTTGTTGTTCAGGTGAACTCACAGAAACCATAGAAACTACGTAATCGTCGCCTCGTAATCTAATACCAAAAACACCAGCGGCGGTTCTACCCATTGGACGAACATCTGTTTCTTTAAAGTGGACTGCTTGACCGTGCTTTGAACCTATTATTATTTCATCACCGCCTGTTGTTATACGTGCCGCTACTAATTTATCATCATCTTTCAAATTTATTGCTATTATACCTGTTGAACGGATTCTTGCAAAATCCGATAAACTTGTTTTCTTCACTATACCGTATTTCGTACACATAAATATGAAATGTTCTTCTTTAAATTCTTGAACAGGCAAAATTACTGTAACTTTTTCATCTTCTTGCAATGGAATTACATTAGATAAACCACGACCTTTTGATGTCCTTGAACCTTCTGGCAAATCAAATACTCGAACACTATAAGAACGACCCGAATCTGTAAAGAATAGCAAATGATTATGGTTGGTTGCTTGGAATACCATTTCAATATAATCATCTTCGGAAGTTGTTGCTCCACTAACCCCACGGCCTCCTTTATTTTGCTTACGGTAATTAGTTAGTGGAGTTCGCTTAATAAAGCCACGATGCGTAATTGTTACAATTACTTCTTCATCGGGAACAATATCTTCCATCCTAATTTCAGTCGTATCTATCATTATTTCAGTTCTACGAGCATCGCCAAATTTATTTTTGATTTCTTCTAATTCTTCTGAAATAATTTGCATCTGCAATTCTTTGCTCGCCAAAATGGCTCTTAATCGCTCTATTGTTCTCAATAGTTCACGATATTCTTCTAAAATTTTATCTCTTTCAAGGGCAGTAAGTCTTTGCAATCGCAAATCTAATACTGCTTTTGCTTGAATTTCGGTCATCCCAAATTTTTCTTGCAATTGGATACTTGCTTCTGTAGGGTTCGCTGAATTCCTGATTGTTTTTATAACTTCATCAAGATGGTCTAATGCTATTATATAACCTTCTAATATATGCGCTCTTTTTTCGGCAACGTCAAGTTCATATTGAGTTCTACGAACAATTACTTCTACACGATGTAAAATAAATTGCTCAATTAATTCTTTTAAGTTTAGTTCTTTTGGTTCGCCATTTACCAAAGCAAGCATTATTGCACCAAAAGTAACTTGCATCGTCGTATGTTGGAAAAGTTTATTTAAAACTACTTCTTGAACGGCATCTTTTTTTAGTTCAAGAACAACACGAACCATTTCGTTGCGATCCGATTCATCACGTAAATCCGAAATTTCTTCAATTACTTTTGCCTTTACTAATTCTGCTATTTTTTCAATTAAAGTTTTCTTTACTACTTGGTAAGGTAATTCTTTAATAACAATACGCCGTTTACCTGTTTTGGTCTCACCAAATTCCGTTTTTGCACGCAGAACTATACGCCCACGACCTGTATGGTAACAATCAACAATCCCACGTGTCCCGTAAATAATCCCACCAGTTGGAAAATCAGGGGCAGGGATATATTGCATCAATTCGTCAATTGTAATATCTGGCTCTTTGATATAAGATTGGATTGCATTAATAACTTCACGCAAATTATGTGGCGGAATATTTGTCGCCATACCAACTGCTATACCGCTCGCCCCGTTTATGAGTAAATTTGGGACGACGCTTGGTAATACTTTTGGTTCTTTTAAAGATTCATCAAAGTTAGGTTGGAAATCAACAGTATTTTTATCTATATCTTTTAAAATGTATGCGGCAAGCTGAGACATACGAGTTTCCGTATAACGCATTGCAGCTGCACTATCACCATCTATTGAGCCATAATTTCCTTGTCCATCAACAAGTTGATAACGCATCGACCAAGGTTGTGCAAGTCGAACCATTGCTTCATAAACCGATGCATCGCCGTGAGGGTGATACTTACCTAATACTTCGCCCACAAGTCGGGCTGATTTCTTGTATGGTCTATTTGAGTATAAACCCATTTCTTGCATTGAAAAGAGGATACGGCGATGAACTGGTTTTAATCCGTCTCGCACATCGGGCAAAGCTCTTGATACTATTACACTCATCGCATAATCTAAATAAGAACTTTGCATTTCCTCTTCTAATATTGCTGTAACTATTCTATTATCATCAAGAAGAGACATCTTTAACATCAATTAATATAACTTACAAAATTACTGAATTTTCAAGGAATAACAGAATTTTTCAATAATTTTATAAGCTTTTATTAATTGGATTATTTAAAATGGAACTTTTGTAATTTTAACTCCTAATTGAAAATAATTATTCACAGCAGCAAGAACTTCATAATCAATATAATAGGATTGAACGAACTCAGTAAAAGCTTTAAACTCGTGCAATGGAACCCCAAATTCGTCAAATATGAGTATATCATCTTTCCTTAAATAAGGAGCAAGACTTGTTAAAACAAAAAGTGTGGAAGTATATAAATCTGCGTCAAGATGTATTACTTTTCTTTTATCATCATTAAAAGTTTTCAAAAACTGGAATAAAGTATTTTGAAATAAACCTTTAATAAATAAAATACGATTATCTTTTATGTCAGGGAATTTGCCATCAGGACTCATTTCTCCCTTTTTGTAAAGATGCCAATCTTCTGGCAAACCTTCAAAAGTGTCAAAACCATAAAACTTTGCTTCATTATTTTGAATATTTGAGACCCACCATTTAAAAGTATATCCGTAAGCTACACCAAATTCGAGATAATTAATATTGGTATTGTCTTTTAATTCATTTTTTAATAAATAATCATATAAATCATATCTTTTCCCAGGTCCAAATTTTAATGAATAAAAATCATTAAATTTAACGTTGTCGTGTTTGCTTTTCCATTGAGAAAAGTAATTTAGATATAATAAATTTTTCATAAAAATATTCAAAAAGCCAAATACTTTATGAAGTTTGAACTTTAAAAACAAACCTTTAATTTTTCTAATATAGAATAATTTTGTGCGCATATTTATTTTTTTATTAATTTGCAAAAAAAGTGAAAAACAATGAGAAAATTGTTTTATATTTTAATCATTTTTATTATAAGTAATTCAAACTTATATAACCAAACAAACATAAAATACAAATTTAATACAATTCAGAAAAATAAAACAAATTTATTGCAATCTTTTTCTAATCCCTATTTTATTTCTTATCTTGGTACTATATCAGATGACAATGCAAGTTTTGTACGTTTTGATAATGACGGCAATTTAGTCATTGTAGGTTATACGAATGGAACAATTCAAGTAACACCAAATTGTTATCAGGCAAAAAATGCAGGTTCATTTGATTTATTCATTATTAAATCAACTGTAGATGGAAAAATCATATGGGCAACAATGTTTGGAGGTTCAGGGACTGAATATCCACAAGATTTACAAATTGATAAAGATAATAACATTTGGATATGCGGCGAAACATCCTCTAATGATTTTCCCAGAAAAAACAGCTCTTTGACCGCTATGGGTAATAGTGATGGCTTTATATCTGAATTTAGTAATACAGGCAAAGTATTATTTTCAACAGTCGTTGGAGGTGAAAATTATGATGCTTTACTACAAATGTCTTTTGATAAAGAGGGGAATTGCTATGCTGTCGGCAGAAGTACAAGTAAAAGTTTTTTTCTTTCTCCTGATGCTTTGGAGAAAAATAATCCAGGAGGATACGCCGGTATTTTAGTTAAAGTAGATGCAAAATCCTATAAAATTTATTCAACATATCTTTTTGGACAACCATCAGATCAAGAAATTGATATTTTTGTTGAAGCTATTGCTATCGATAATGACGACAATATTATTGTTGGGGGTACTACTGATATTCCGAATTACATAACAAAAAATTCTCAATTAAATACATCTTATTCAGGCGGTTCTTTAGATGCTTTTATTAGAAAGTATGATAAAAATTTTAATGTAATTTGGGACGAACTTTATGGTGGTTCTGGTATTGACAGATTAAGCAATATAAGAGTGGATACTAATAGCAATAATATTTTTGTTGTAGGCTTTACAACAAGTAATAATTTACAAATCAAAGGTCCAATAAATAATGGTTATTCAGGCGAAGAAGATGCTTATGTTATGTCCCTTAATCCTGACGGTTCAATGATTTGGGGTACATATATTGGGGGCTCATCAGTGGAAGGTAAAGTTACAAGTAACGGCGATTTTGATAGATTTCATAGTGATTTATTCATTTTTAAGAATAATTTTGCAGTGAATTTTCGAACATCAAGTTCAAACATCCCAATATTTGGAAATGCTTATAATAGTAGTATTAATAATTTTTTAACTTATGATTCTTATACAATTATTTTAGATTTTAATGGTAACCCTATTTATTCTACTTATTTTGGCGGCAATGGTGATGATTATTCAAGTTCTGTATGTTTAATTGACTCTTGTTTTGTCATAGCAGGACAAACCTCAAGCAATAATTTAGCGACTACGTCAAATGCTTTTAGTAAGAAACCAATAGGCTTGACCGATGGCTTTGTTGCGGTGTTTGGGATATCGATACCTGCTCCAAAAGATGATACACCACCATCAATTACTTCAATTATTAATAATCCGTGCAGCATTGAACGGACTTATGTTATAGAAGATATAGGACAAATTACTTCTGGGGTGTCTGACCCAAATATTTTGCTTTCCGATAATTGTAGTATTACTTTTTCAAGATTAGATAATAATAAAATTCAAATCAAAATAACTTTACAAAATCCTGATTATACAGCTCATTACAAATTTACTGTTTCAGATAGTACAGGGAATATCCGCACCATAGAAGATTATTTGGGACCAATAAGCGAAGATAAATCGTTAAGCTTAATGCCTTCGGATAGCATCTTTTTTGGTTCAATAGAATATTCATTAAATTCGGTGCAATATCTTACTTTATATAATACAACGGATTCTGTTTACAATTTGACAAAATTGCAATTGCACAATAACACTCATTTTTCTATACCACAATCTCAATTTCCTATAATAATTCCAGCAAAAGATTCGGTAAAAATTGAAATAGATTTTCAGCCTCTAACTCCAAATTATAGCGATGTGTATTATGATACTTTGGAAATGGTTTCTTTATGTTCCCCACATTTAATTAAATTGCATGGCTATTTGGCACACTCAATTTACAAATCAGATTCACGATGTGAAGTAAATTTACAGATGAATACCGATTTAACTACTCACAAAAATCGAACAATAATAAATTCAATCTATCAAGATTTAACCGATGTAACAATAAATTTAAATGCACATAATTCACAAATAGAAATAACACTCGTAGATTTATTCGGCAATGAGCGTTTTAAATCTAATATATCCCAAAATCGGAATGATTTTAAAATCCCTAATGAGAACTTACCAACAAGCACATATTTTATTATTGCGTCTACCCCCGGGCAAGAGGAAGTTTATAAGATATTGGTATTAAAGTAAAAGGTAGAGAACCTGAAAAAATAATTTTGTCAATAATAAAAAAGTTCGTAATTTTGTATGCTTTCTTAGCTCAGCTGGTAGAGCAATTGACTCTTAATCAATGGGCCGGGGGTTCGAGTCCCCCAGAGAGCACAAGGGAAACCCGAAAGTTTTACACTGGCGGGTTTTTTTATTTTTTAGAACATTTAACCCACGCATCAAGTAACAAAAGCAATTTGATAAAAACAAAAAAGTCTTTTAGATAAACATTAAATAAAATTATTTTTGCTTATTAAAAGACTTAGTTTAAGATATAAAAGATATAATATAAAAAATATTAAGACATCAAAACATTGATTGCAGCAACAGAAACCATATCATCGACGCTAGCCCCCCGAGATAAATCGCAATAAGGCTTACGTAATCCTTGAACAATAGGTCCAACAGCTTCGGCACCTGCAAGTCGTTGAGTAATTTTATAACCAATATTTCCAGCATCTAAATCAGGAAATATCATAACGTTAACATTACCTGCAACTTCGGAATTAGGGAATTTCCTACGTCCAATAGCTGGCACAACGGCGGCATCAAATTGCATTTCACCATCAACATTTAAATCGGGAGCTTTTTTCTTGATAATTTCAGTCGCAGTTTTAACTTTTGTTACATCGTCGTGTTCAGCACTACCATTAGTTGAAAAAGAAAGCATACCGATAGCAGGTTCAATTCCAGCAACAGATTTAAAATTTCGTGCAGATGAAATGGCAATATCAGCAAGTTGTTCAGCATTTGGCTGTGGATTAACAGCACAATCAGCAAAACAATAAATTTTGTCAGGAAATACCATCAAAAAGTAGCTTGAAACAATAGAAATACCTTCGGCAACACCAACAGTATGAATTGAAGCACGTAAAATATCACCAGTAGAGGACACATTACCACCAACCACGACATCAGTTTTGCCTGAATCTAACATCAGCCCAGCAAAATATAAAGGATTTTTTACCTGCTCTTTTGCTTGTTCCAACGTCATTCCTTTTGATTTTCTTTTTTCATAAAGAGTATTAGCAAACTCATCAAGCCAAATAGAATAATTAGTATCAATAATTTCAATACCATCGAGGGATAAATTGTTTTCTTTTGCAACTTTTTCTATATCAGCGGGATTCCCTGTCAAGATAGGTTTAGCAATTCCCTGTTTAAATAAAATACCAGCAGCTTCGATAGAACGAGCATCAGCGGCATCGGGATAAACAACTTTTTTATTTAAAGTTTTTGCTTTATTAAGCATTTCTTGAATAAAATTACTACCGTTCATTTTTCAATCCTTAAATTTATGGTAAAGGAGCATTTAATACAATACGACAAGTATCACGAGCGATAATCAATTCTTCATTTGTAGGAATAACATAAACTTTAACTTTGCTGGTAGGAGTACTGATAATAGATTCTTTCCCACCAATGGTTTCTTCATTTAACTTATCATCAATTTCAACACCCAAAACATTTAATCCTTCGCAAGCAATTTTTCTGATAGTAGGGGAGTTTTCACCAATTCCAGCAGTGAAACAAATAGCATCAGCACCACCCATTGTAGCATAATAAGCCCCAACATATTTTTTAATTCTATTGCCAAACATATCTAATGCTAATTTAGCACGGCGGTCTCTGTATTCGTTCCATTCAGCTTCTAAATCTCTCATATCATGAGTAAGTCCAGAAATACCTAAAAGTCCTGAGCGTTTATTGAGCAATTGCATTACTTCTTCCAAAGTAGAATTTTCTTTATGTGCAATAAATTCTATAACCGAAGGGTCTAAATCACCACATCTTGTTCCCATCATTAATCCTTCAAGCGGTGTCATTCCCATAGAAGTATCAACAGATTTTCCTTTTTTAATTGCACAAGCAGAAGCCCCATTACCAAGGTGTAAACTAATTATGTTTACTTCTTCTCTTCTCAACCCTTCTAATTTTCTGTATCTATAACCGATATATCTATGAGAAGTTCCGTGAAAACCATATTTTCTGATTTTAAATCTACGATATAATTGATAAGGAATTCCGTATAAGAAAGAAACTTCTGGCATAGTGGAATGGAATGCAGTATCAAAAATTGCAGCTTGCGGTACTTGATTACCAAAAACTTCTTTTGCGGCATAAATACCTTTTAAATTCGCAGGATTGTGTAATGGAGCCAAATCAATATTATCTTCTATACTTTTTATAACCGCTTCGTCAATTCTAACTGAATTTGTAAATTGTTCACCTCCATGAACAGTACGATGACCGATAGCGTTTATATCAGTTAATGATTCTACACCTGGAATTTGTGTTTCAGGATTTAATATCCAATCTAAAGCATATTTTAATGCGGCTCTATGGTCTTTCAAAGGTAAAGCTGTTTTAAATTGTGGTTTATTTACTACTTGGAAGGATATTAAAGCTTGACTTCCTATACGCTCAACCAATCCTTTACATAGCATTTCATCAGTCCCTTGTTCAATCATTTCCAAATCGGTTTTAATGATCTGGAATTTCAAAGATGAACTTCCCGTGTTCAAAACTAATATGTTCATAATTTATCCTTTTAATTTTTTGGAAATTTTTAACTTACAAAATTAAGAAATATTATTAATTATTAATATTAATTATTATTAATTATTTTTCATTAATCCGATTTATTTTATTTTATAATAAAGATGATTTTTGAACATAATAAAAATATTTAATAAATATCTTGTTATATTACCAATATCCTAATTAAATATCTTATTTTTTTTAAATTATTTAATTAAATATATTTAGTAAATATTTTGATTTTTATTATTTTTTTTTGTAATTTGGAGTTTTTATAAAATAAATATAGAAAAATTATGCGTTTAATATTTATTGGTCCTCCAGGTGCGGGGAAAGGCACGCAATCTGAATTAATTTATAGTAAATACCGTATAATACAGCTTTCCACAGGAGATATTTTGCGGTTAAACGTAAAAGAAAAAACAGAATTAGGCAAACAGGCAAATGAATTTATATCTTTTGGTAAACTTGTTCCAGATGACATAATTATAAATATGATTAAAGAGGAACTTGATGATCCTAAATTTAAAAACGGTTTTCTCCTTGATGGCTTTCCGAGAACAATACCCCAAGCCGAAGCCTTAGATGTTTTGCTTTCCAATTTAAATGTTAAATTAGACAAAGTTTTACTCCTTGAAGTCCCTGATACTGAAATAGTAACAAGGCTTTCAGGCCGTCGAACTTGTCGCACGTGTAATCGCACTTTTCATATTGTTTTTAATCCTCCTCCAAACCCAGCAGATTGCGATAGAGGTATTTGCGATATTTACCAAAGAGACGATGACAAAGAAGAGACTATATTAAAAAGATTGCAAATTTATCACAATCAAACTGCACCTTTAATTGATTTTTATACTAATAAAAATTTAGTTGCAAAAATTAACGGTACAGGAACTTTGGAAGAAGTTTTCCAACAAATTGATTCTATTTTAATGCAATTGTAATAATGTCGTTTTATGGGAAATCAATTAATTAATTTACTAAAAGAAGGTAACTCTCGATTCATAAATAATCAAAGAAAAGAACATAACTTGAAGCATCAACTACAAGCCGCAATGGTAGAACAACGACCTTATGCTATTGTTGTTACTTGCTCTGATTCAAGAATACCTCCTGAAATTATTTTTGATGAAGGAATTGGGCAGCTTTTTGTTGTGCGGATTGCTGGAAATATACTCGATAAAATAGCGATTGGAACTATTGAATTTGCTATTCAAAATTTTCAGACCAAACTAATTGCAATTTTAGGTCATTCCGATTGCGGTGCAGTTAAAACATCTTTTAATAAAGCAGAAAAATCCTTTTTTATAAATTCAATCCAGCAAAGCATTCAACCTGCAATTGATACTGCAAATTTAAAAACATTTCAAACAACCGAAGAAAAATTAAACTTTGCAATTATAGAAAATATTCAAAATCAAAAGCAAATGCTTTTACAAAGTAGTGAACTAATCAGAAATTACATAAATAACGAGCAGTTGCAATTAGCCACAGGTTTTCTTCAAACAGATACTGGCAAAGTGCATTTTTTTTGAATAGGTTTATTTCACTTGTATAAATACAATTTCTTGAAAGTCAAGCAATTTATATAAATACAAGTGAAAAATAGAATTAAAATCCGGGGTGAATAAGTTTAACTAAATAAAAGAACAGCGCTGCTGCAATTGCAGAGCAAGGAATAGTAACAATCCAAGCAACAACAATTTTAGTGGCTGTTTTCCATTTAATCCCTGCTAAATTAGTAGTAGCACCAACTCCAATAATAGAACCACCAATAGTATGAGTTGTAGAAACAGGAATTCCTAAGCTTGTAGCAAGAAAAAGAGTAGCGGCACCAGCAGTTTCTGCGGCAAAGCCATGAACAGGTTTAAGCTTTGTTAGCTTCATTCCCATTGTCTTTACAATCTTCCAGCCTCCTAATGCTGTACCAATAGCCATCGCTATATGACAAGCAAGAATTATCCATAGTGTATCCCAATGTTCGAGGGATAAAGTAGTATTTTCACCAACTAATCTTGCGGCAATAAGTAAAGCAAGAATAACACCCATAGTTTTTTGAGCATCATTTCCACCATGCCCTAATGAGTATAACGCCGCAGAAAATAATTGACCTTTTCTGAAAAAATTATCTACTTTCATTGGATGCCATTTTCGAAAAATCCAATATAAAATAACCATAAATACAAATCCAACAGCAAAACCAATTAACGGTGCTAATGGTATAAAAACCATTGCTTCTTCTAATTTAAACCAGCGAATTGAATTAATCCCAGAATAAGCAATGCCCGCCCCTGCTAATCCACCGATTAACGCATGGGATGAGCTTGTCGGAATTCCCCAGAACCAAGTTATTAAATCCCAAGCAATTGCACCAATTAATCCTGACAACACAACCCACAAGAATGCGGGATCATTAGAGTTTATAATTATAATTTTCGATATTGTGCCTGCTACTTTTGGTGCAAAAATAAACATTGCGACAAAATTAAAAAAAGCCGCCCATAAAACTGCAAACTTCGGCGACAATACTCTCGTGGAAACTATTGTTGCTATTGAATTTGCTGAATCATGGAAGCCATTTATTATATCGAATATTAAAGCTATTATAATTGCAATTACTACTACTATCATAGTTGAAGTCATATTTGAAATCCTTTCTTTCTTCTGTACGTTAATTAATTATGCGTTGTCTATTAAAACGCCTTCTATCAAATTCGCTAAATTATCACACCTATCTACAGCTTTTTCTAATCTTTCAAATATTTCTTTCCACTTGATAATTAAAACTGTGTCTTTTTCTTTGAAGAGTCTTGTTATTGCTTTTCTTAATATTTCATCTGCATCATTTTCCAATTTATGGATTAATGCACATTTTTCGTTAATTACATCAGGTTTTTTAATGTTCCTTAATCCGAAAATCGCTTCTTTTAATTCAGTGGTAGAATTTAATAAAATATCCGCCATTTCTTTGGCTTCATCTCTAATTTCTGTAATTTCATAGATTGACATCCTATTTGAGGCTGTCCTCATATTATCTGCAATATCATCCATCCTTTTAATTATATTAAATATGTCTGACCTTTCTATCGGGGTTATAAATGTTTTATGTAGTGCTTCTGTGCAAGTATCGTGAATTTTGTCTGCTTCTTTTTCTAATTTATCAATTTTTTCTACATACTCCAAAATCTTTGTTGGGGCTTCTGTTAATGACTTAAATTCTTTACAAATTTGAATTGTAATTTGTATATGTTCATCAAAAAAATCAAAGAAAGCATACTCTTTTGGCAAAATTCCTTTTAACATAAATTTCCTTTTTATTATTCCATAAATACAAAATTGTCTAATATTTGTTAAGATTGTGTTAAGAAAAAATATAAATCTTTTTGCTTATTGTGTCAAATTTATATATTTTTAATCCTTATTAACATTAATTGTCAATCTTTTCGTAAAATCTGCTCTTTTTCTTTTGTTAATAAAAATAAATATAAGTTACATAAACTAATTTTTTGGGAGAAGAAGTTGAGGAAAAATTTTTATTGTAGGGTTTAATTTTTGCAGTCGAAAAATTCCTTAATTATTATTCTGAGAGTATTCATCAAAGCCACATTGTGAACTCGGACAATATCAACACCTTTGGCAAGTAGAATTGAATGAATTAAAGCAGTCGCAATATCTCGTTCTTGTGGATTTTCAATTTCAAGCATTTTCCCGATAAAAGATTTTCGGGAAATACCTAATACCAAAGGTACTCCTAATTTATGAAATTGCTCTAAATGTTTCAGAAGTTGAATGTTATGAAAATATGTTTTACCAAAACCAATTCCAACATCCGCCCAAATTTTATTTACCCCAATTTTATGAGAATATTGCACTTTATTCTCCAAAAAAGCATAAACCTCACCAACAACATCATTATAGTTAGGGTTTACTTGCATTAATTTCGGATTTTCTTGAATATGCATCAAAACAATTCCCGCATCATAATAAGCGGCAAGTTCAGCAAAACGAGGTTCAAATTGTAATCCAGAAATATCATTAATAATGCCAGCCCCATTATCTAATGCAATTTGAGCAACTTCATATTTAGTAGTATCTATAGAAATCTTTATATCGGGGAAATTTTTGTTTAATTCTTTAATAACAGGTAGAACTCGTTTAATTTCTTCATCTACCGGGACACTTTCTGAACCTGGACGGGTGCTTTCGCCACCTATGTCAATTATATCTACACCTGATTCAATCATCTTTTCCGCACTATCCAAAGCATCTTTCAAATTAAAATTTTCGCCACCATCAGAAAACGAATCAGGTGTTATATTCAATATGCCCATTATTTTAAAAGGCTTACATTTCATTATTTTCTTCTTTTATTTCTTTTTTGTTCTTTTTAAATTCAAAAATTATAGATACAATAAATATTAAAGCAAGAAAAATATTAGAAGCAAGGCTTAAAGTTTTACCTGTATTAAATGCTTTAGAAATAAATTTCATTTCTAATTTATGTTTACCTGCTGGAATTAAAACTGACCGTAAAAGATAATCTGTCTTATAAACTGATGTCTCTTTCCCATCTATATAAGCTTTCCAGTCAGGATAATAAATTTCAGAAAGCACAAGTAAATTATTGCCTGATGCTTGAACATTCATTGCAATATATTCATTTTGATAATTTGTGATTTTTACAGAATTCGTTGGTGCAGGTTTCTCAAAAGTAATTCCTTCTTGTTTTTCGAAGAATGCAACTTCATTAGGATTAAAATCGGCATTTTTCAAATCGTCCAAAATATCATTTTGTGTTTTAATAGCCATAGAATCCACAAAGAAAGCACGAGCAAGATATGATGGATTATAGTAAACTTTAGTTCCTGTTCTTTCGCTTTGGTAAATGGGTTTAATACCCATATTTTGGCGAGCAAGAATATACTTAACATTAAGCAAATTCCACATAAACGGACTTGTTACATTACTTGTTGAGCCTTCCGAAGTTGCATCGAGCATATCTTGATAGACACGTAATTTAGCTGAATGGTAGCCATTTATATTTTGCAATAAATAATTAGCCGTTACATTCGGCGAAGCAGAAGCAAAATCAGCAACACGAAATACACTTTTATCTTGTTTTACAAAATCAAAAGCATCATCTTGCGGGAAAAATTGTGCTGTGAGCTTTTCTTCTGGTATATCCATTGGTCTCCAACCAACTCTCCAAAGGTCAAGTAAAAGCAAAATTAACAAAGGATAGATAAACCAACTAAATTTTATTTTACGATTCACAAAAAGATAAGCAAGATAAGATGCAATAATTACAAGGAAACCATTAATATACCAATCACTAATCATATTGTCCCAAATAAAATCACGAAAACTTTCAGGCAATCGCAAACTTTTACTTGCTTGCATTGCTTCATAATATGCACCTTTAAAAATTAAAGAATAGATAAATCCAATAACTAAAAAAGCCACAGAACTATAAAGCATATATTTTATATATTTCTTCCCTTTTTCGTCTTGCTCTTTATTCCATTTTATAAATGAAGTTAGACCGTATCCTGCAAGTATCGGGAAAGTAAAATTAACAAGAACTAACACCATACTTGGCGCTCGGAATTTATTAAACATTGGCACGTTGTAATAAAAGAAATTATATAAAACAGGAAGAGTATATCCAAATGATAAAAGCCAAGCAAAAATTGAAATAAAAATCAAAGATTGCACAAAAATATCTTTTCTATTTGCAATTGCACCTAAAATAGCAAAAAAGAAAACAAAAATCCCCATATATGGAGCGGCATCTTCAAACGGTTTCTGCCCCCAATATGTAGGAATTTGCATCTTTCTACCATTAGTCTCCGGTCCATCATAACTCATCTTGCCAAATCCAAAATAATTCGGGACAAGAAAAGTAAAGGTTTCTCCGGGAGAAAATGACCATTGAGTGGCATAATTATAATCATTCCCACCATCTTTTGTTTGTTTATCTTTTGCTGTTTGAATAACCGATGCTGAACCCCGTGTAGAATAAGGTGTATATTCTTTTATACTTAAATATCTATCAGCTGAAAGTAAAAATGAAATGCCAAAGGCAAAAATTAGAACTAATGCCGGTTTCACTATTGACATTACATTTTCTTTTTTCAATAATTTTGCAATAAATCCATAAGCCAAATAAATACTAAAAGCTATCACACCATAAAAAATCATTTGTACGTGAGTTGCTTCTAACATTATATGAACAGCAAATACAATCAAAACAGCATAAAACCACGAGAATTTCTTTGTTAATTTCTCCATAAACAAGAAAATCCAAGGATACATTGAATAAACAACAGGTTTAGTATTATGTCCAATCATCATCCAAATTACTATGCCAGTAGAAAAAACTGCAGCAAGAGTAGAGAACAAAGAAACTAATTCATTATGTTTCTTTTCTTTCATTAAGAAGAACATACCAAAGGCAAAAATCACATAATGAAAAGCAATTCGGGCTTCATCACTTCCAAAGAGAACTCCAAATTGTTCTGTTACAGTAAAGTAAATTTTAGAAGTAAAATCCCACAATCTTTCACCTGTAAGTAAAAGTGAAGCAAAACTTGGCATTCCGCTAAAAATATAAGGTATCCACAATGGGAAATTCCCATCTTTTTGGGCTTTGGCTAAATACTCCTTAAAACTTAATGAGGCAACCGTATCCGAAGCATTGAATCCATTCCCAAAAATTCCTGCCCCAAAAAATATAAAAATTAAAATAAAGAGTATCAGCATAATAAACCAATTCTTACGAAAAATTTCGGGGATTGATTTGTCTCTAAATTCATAGTTTGCTGTTTTACTAACCACTTTTTTTGGTTCATTGGTTTTCTTTGTATTTGTTGCCATTTGTTTTGAATATATTTAAATTTACAAAATATTATTTTCAAAATTAATTGAATTTATATTAATAAAAAATTTTTTTTGGAAAAATACGTAATTTTGTTTATAAAAAAATGTGTAATTAAGAAATTTATATTTAAATAAAGAAAAGAGGGAAATTGATAAAATTAATAAAACCCCGTTCAGCAAAGACATTAGCAACTAATATTGCAAAAATTGCAATGAGCAAGTTAGCAACCGACATATTGATTGTAGATTTAACAAAAGTAGATTTTGCCCCTTGTGAATATTTTGTGATTTGTTCAACACTTTCAACACCACAAACAAAAGCAGTTTTTGAAGAAATCTATTATGACATTAAACATTTTGATATTCCTTTACCAAAAGTTGAAGGATTAGATTCATCAGAGTGGATTTTGTTGGATTATTTTGATGTTGTTGTGCATATTATGACCGAAGAAATCCGTAATTATTATAAACTTGAAAAACTTTGGTCTGATGCAAAATTTTACACTTTAAATGAAAATAATGATTTGGTTGTATTCCGAAAAGAACAATTAAAAAAGATGTATCTTGCTCCAACTGTTTAATTTATTAACTTTTTACAAATATTTTATTCTATTTTGTTTATGATTAAAACTTATTTATCCAACCTGCTAAAAGAAGCATTAGAAAAACTGAAAATTGATAATTATACGCTAAATTTGGATTATCCAAAAAATCTAGAAAATGGAGATTTATCAACAAATATTGCTATGACGCTTGCAAAACCTTTAAAAAAATCTCCTAAACAAATTGCCCAAGATATTATTGATAATTTACATTACGATAAAAGTTTAATTTCTAAAATTGAAATTGCAGGCAATGGATTTATTAATTTTACTTTTTCGGCTGTATTTTACCATAAATTATTAGAGCAAATTGCTAATTATGGGCAAAATTTCGGGAAACAAGAAATTGGTAAAGATAAAAAAGTAATTGTTGAATATGTAAGTGCTAATCCAACTGGGCTGTTACATCTCGGACATGGACGGAATGCTATCATAGGCGATACTCTTGCCAATTTATATGAGTGGCTGGGATATGATGTTACTCGTGAATATTATTTTAACAACGCCGGGAATCAAATGCGAAATCTGGCTAAATCAATTTATGCAAGATATAGGCAAATTCTTGATAATCCTAATTATCCGTTTCCTGAAGATGGATACTTCGGCGATTATATTATTCAAATTGCGAAAGATTTTATTGCAAAGAATGGAGATAAAGTTATAGAAGCAACTGATGAAAATTTGAAAGTTTTCCAAAAATTTGGTGAAGAATGGAATTTTATTGGCATCAAAAATACTTTAAATAGATTAAATGTAAATCAAAGTTCGTACTTTAATGAAAACTCATTATATGAAGATGGGAAAATAAAAGCACTTTTAGAAGAATTGCACCAAAAGGATTTGACCTACGAAAAAGATGGTGCTATCTGGCTAAAATTAACTAAATTAGGCTTAGAAGATGATAGAGTTGCAGTAAAAACAACAGGGGAACCAACATATCGGTTGCCCGATATTGCATATCACAGAGAAAAGTTTTTGCGTGGGTTTGATGAAATAGTAGATATTTTTGGTGCTGACCATATTGCTACTGTACCCGATGTTTTAGCAACTGTTAAAGCTTTGGGGTTTGATACAAAGAAAGTCAAAGTGGTTATTCATCAATTTGTTACCTTAACTGAAAATGGACAGCAAGTAAAGATGTCAAAACGGTCGGGCAAGAGTTATACATTAGATGAACTTATCGATGAAGTAGGTGCCGATGTGGTTAGATTCTTTTTATTGATGCGGGGTGTTAATACTCATTTAGAATTTGATTTAAATCTCGCAAAAGAACAAAGTGATAAAAACCCTGTTTTTTATTTACAATATGCTTATGCTAGAATTTCTTCTATTTTACAAAAAGTTAAAGAACAAGAAATAAGTATATCTAATTCTATAGATTTTTCAAAGTTACAAGAAAAAGTAGAATTAGATTTGATTAAGAAAATCTCGGATTTCCCAAAAATTATTTATGATGCTTGTGAAAAAAATGAACCACATATATTATCTGATTATTTAAAAGAATTATCAACAATTTTCCATAATTTTTATCATCATTGCAGAATTATTGGAGAAAGTGAAGGAATTTTTGTTGCTCGGTTGAAACTTGCTCAAATTACACAAATTACAATAAAAAATGGATTAGATATATTAGGAATATCTAGTCCCGAAAAAATGTAGATTTGTTGAAACTAAAAAATATTTATAAGGAATTTATTTTTCCAAGAATATTTTAATAGCATAAATAAGCAAAAAAACGGCAAATATTTTTTTAATTACCTGAGCTGGTAATGTAATTGCAAGTTTGGAAGAATAGTAGCTGCTAACAATAAAAGCAACTGCCATTATACTCGCCGCTTTCAAATCAACAAACCCAGCTTTGTAATAATTGATAACAGCCAAAATTCCCACCGGTGGCAAAAGTAATCCAAGCGAAGTTCCTTGAGCTTGCTTTTGAGAAAAATCTAGGAATAGGACTAATGCGGGAATTACAACAAGTCCACCTCCTATACCAGAAAGTCCGCTCATAAAGCCAGCGGCTGTACCAATTAAAATTAATATAACAATTTCAAGCATTTATTTTTATTTTTATATTGAAAATAAATAAAATTACATATATCTGTGTACTTTACCTGTTTGCAAATTATATTTTGGTTGATATTCTTCTGGGATTCTACCAAAACAAACACCCAAAGATTCATGGAAAGAAACTTCATCTAAATCTACAAATCTTTGTTTAATAGCTTCTTCTGTTGGTATATAAGTAATTAAAGTAGATTCAACACCAACAACAGTAACACCATAAATTCCAGATTTCATAAGATGCACAGCGGCACCACCTGCTTGTTTACCAAATGTTACATCATAAGCACTTGTTGCACCAGCACGCACAAGATGACCAAGCGATACTTCCCGAATTTCAGGATACATATATATTCCTTCAACATAGATTCCTTCTTGTTGCAAAACTGTCTTCCAATCTGGGTCTTGCTTTGTATAATGTTCTAATTGCGTTCTTATAAATTTGCCAACTCCTGATAAGCGTTGATGCCCAAAAGAATCAGTTGAGACTGTGTCCGTAAAATATTTACCTTCTTTGTTTTTTACTCCTTCGGCAGCAACAATAATATAAGTTGAACCACGAACATCACTATTGACTAATCGGTTGATGTAAGTTTTTTTGAAATGTTGATAAAGAATTTCATAATCAACTTCTACTTCTGGAATTAAAATAGCATCAGCATCAGCTCCAAGCCCACCACGAAAAGCAGTATGACCTGCATAACGTCCAAAAACTTCAATTATTAAAGCCCGATTGTGTGTTAATCCAGTTGTACGCAGATCATCTGTAAATTTAGCAATTCTATTGATTGTAGAATCGCCTCCTACTGAATAGGTTTGTAAATCTAAATCCATTGTCTTTGGGACGTGAATACATTTTATACCTTGTTTTAGCAAATCAACAACCACCGAACCTGTATCGTCACCCCCAGCAATAATTAATCCATCTATATTGTGTTTTTTCAACCCTGTTTTAATCTTTTCATATTTGTCTGGGTCATTTATTTTGCTTATTTTTACTCTTGAATGCCCGGCTTCAGAACCTGCAACTCCCGAATGTATTTTATCGGCACGAGAAATATCAATTGTAACTAAATTTAAATTTTCTAAATTGTAAAGTCCCGCATATCCATTAGGTATTAAAGTTGCTTCTATTCCTAAATGGTGTGCCATTCTTGCGGCACCAATTATCACGGCGTTTAATCCTCCGCAATCTCCGCCTGATGTTATTATTCCTATCTTTTTCATTTCCATTCTTCTTTTATATATTTTATGCAATTAATAAAATACAAAAATAACATATTAAATTAAATATAATCAATTAATTGCTTTAAAAATACGTGCTCTTAATGAAGACAATTTTTGAAATAGTTGTGAAAAAATTTTTTTTGATGTTTAGATTAGACTAATAAAGTTGAAATTAATATTGAATAAACAATACCTCCCAATTATTCAAACTTACTTCAATCCTAAATTTATTGCATAATATTTGGAATTTCTGTAGTCTCTAAAAATAAAAAAATAAAAAAATTTGTATAATTAAAAAATTCTTCGTAATTTTGTATTCTAAAATTTTACTGGGGTGTGGCCAAGTGGTAAGGCAGCGGATTTTGGTTCCGCCATTCAGAGGTTCGAGTCCTTTCACCCCAGCTTTTTTTATTAATAGTTATGCACGACTTTAAGATAGCAACGGGACGTTCTAATCCTGAATTAGCAAATAGAGTAGCTAATATTCTTGGAATTGATTTATCTGAAACCAAGATACAAAATTTTAGCGATGGTGAGATTTGGGTAAAATTTGAGGATAATGTCCGTGGAATTGATTTATTTATTATACAATCCACTTTTCCCCCATCCGACAACATCTTTGAATTGTTGATGTTGATTGATGCTGCAAAACGAGCATCTGTAAAAAGAGTAACTGCCGTTATTCCCTACTATGGTTATTCTCGCCAAGACAGAAAAGACCAGCCAAGAGTATCTATTACTGCTAAACTTGTTGCAAATCTTCTTGAACGTGCCGGAGCAGATAGAGTTATCACTATTGATTTACACTCTTCTCAAATTCAAGGGTTCTTTGATATTCCATTAGACAACATCTACGCATCGCCAGTTTTATTAAAAGCTGCAAGGGAATTAGGGCTTAACCCAGTTGCAGTTGCCGCTCCTGATATGGGTTCGGTTAAAACTGCTCGTGCCTATGCAAAAAAACTTGACAACGCTAACCTCGTTATCATCGATAAAAGAAGACCTGTCCATAATGTTGCCGAAGTGATGCATATAATCGGAGAACCTGCTAATAAACACGTATTTATTGTTGATGATATGATTGACACGGGAACGACTTTTATTAACTGTGCTGAAGCCATAAAAGAAAAAGGCGCTCTCGATATTTATGGAATTTGTGTCCACCCTGTTCTATCAGGTAGTGCAATCGATAAAATCAACAATTCCGAAGCAGTGAAAAATGTATTTGTTACTGATACTATTCCTTTGAGAAAAAGTTCTGATAAATTTATTGTTGCTTCTGTTGCGGAATTATTAGCTGAGGCTATCATTAGAACTCATGACAATCGCTCTATCTCTTCACTTTTTGAAATTGAAAGATAATTAGCAGTAATTTATATTTTTTTATTTTATATTTTTTTGAGAAAAAAATTTTTGTTTTATAAAATAAATTTGGAGTTCCAAATGTTACAAATTGATTTAAAAACATTCCCGAGAGAAACGGGGAGAAAAATTGCAAAAGAATTACGCCAAAACGATTTCGTCCCTTGCGTTTTTTATGCAAAAGGAAAAGAAAACATTAATTTCTATGCAAAAGCAAAGGATTTAAAACCGATTGTTTACACAGCTCACAAACCTATTGTAAAACTTTATGTGAACGATGCAACTGAACCAATTGATTGTATCGTGAAAGATATTGTTTTTGACCCTGTAACAGATAAAATTATGCATATTGACTTTTTAGGATTATTACCTAACCACCTAGTAAAAGTTGAATTACCTGTTATTCTCGTAGGAACACCTATTGGTGCCAGATTAGGAGGAAAATTAACCCAGGTTATTCATAAAATTGGTCTTATTACTACACCTGAACTTTTAACAAGTTCTATTGAAATCGATATTGCGACACTCAATATTGGGCAACAGTTGCAAGTAAAAGATATTGAAAAAGAAGGCTGGAAATTTACTCTTCCTCCAAGTGCTTTGATTTGTTCAGTTTCTGCAACAAGAGTAGCAGAAGGCAAATAAGGAAAATTCCTCTCATCTCAGCCTACAACACAAAAATAAATTAAACAACATTCTAAATCTCCAACTGCTAATGAGCAATTGGAGATTTTTCATTATGCACTTTTTTCCATTTGATTCAGCACTTATATCTTTACAAATTTTGAGCAAAAGGTAAAAGGGGTGGAATAGAAGAATCCTCTAAATTCTTTTTTTCTTAAAACATTTAGAGGATTTTGTCGTGAAATAATTTTACTTATTTGATAACAGCGAACATATCTTCGGGCGTATCGCAAATAGGGCAAGGTTTGTTACGTTTGCCTCTTTCTGTAAACCCACAAACAGGACAAACAAAAAAGTCATCTGTTGCTTTTTTCCACTTCTCCAAATTATTCATCGCTTCATTATAAAAGCCAGCATGAACTTTTTCTACTTGTAAAGAAAAATTAAAAGCTCGCATTGCATCAATATTTTTCTCTTTCTTCGCATTATCTAAAAATTCAGGGTACATTTTGGTATATTCGTAAGTTTCACCATTTAAAGCAGTCTGCAAATTTTCCTTTGTGGTTTTAACTTCGGGATTTTTCACGTCAGCAATTGGTTTAGCACCCATTTTTTGAATCACATTAGAAAGATTGTTTGCATGAACTTTTTCTGCCTGCGCTGCCGCCCGGAACAAAACTGCAGCTTGTTTGTATCCTTCTTCGTCAGCTTTTTTAGCGAATGCTTCGTACCTCGTATTCGCATTCATTTCCCCGTTATACGCTGTTTGCAAATTTTGCAACACTACACTATTGTTTGCCGTTTGGACTTGTGTTGTTGTTTCAGGCTTTTGCTCTTGTTTGGCTTCTTTCGTGCAAGAAACAACTGCCACCAATGTAATTGCAAGAAATAATAAGTTAATATTTTTTTTCATAAAGACTCCAGTAAAAAAAGTTAATAAAAATATAATTAATTTATCTTTAATTTAACAAAATTTTTTTAAATTGCAAAATATTATAATAAAAAAATAAAAAGAAAATTCATTCGTTTTAATATTAGAGTAATTCTAAATTTAAAATTATTCTAAAAAAATAAGAAAAGATGAAAACAAAAAATAAAGTAGGAAGTTTAGTAAACAAGAATGTAAAGCCAACTTTACAAAGGCAAATTATTTACGAAACCTTATCTAAATTACGTATTCATCCTACGGCAGAGGAATTGTATCAAGCGATTAAAAAAGATTATCCTGCAATTTCCCTCGCTACAATTTACAATACATTAGATTTGTTTGAAAAAAATAAAATTATCATTACAATTAACAGAAATGGAGAAAGCACTCGCTATGATTTAATAGAAAAGAAGCATTTCCACCTTTTTGATGAAGATAAAAATGAAATAGTTGATTATTACGATGACGAATTATATAAATTAATTAAAACGTATTTAAATTCCCATAAGTTAGAGAATTATCAAATTCAAGATTTTAATCTTGAAATTTTTGTAAATAAAATTAAGGAGTAACAAAAATGTCAGAACAAACAAGACCTTTAATGCTTGGGGATAAATTCCCCGAAGTTGAGTTGCAAACAACTCATGGGAAAATGAAGTTACCAAAAGTTTTCGAAGGCAAATGGTTTATCTTATTTAGTCACCCTGGTGATTTCACACCTGTTTGCACAACAGAATTCGTGGGGTTCCAAAGACGTTACGAAGAATTCAAAAAATTGAACTGCGAATTAATTGGATTAAGTATTGACCAAGTATTTGCTCATATTCAATGGGTAAGTTGGATTAAAGAACATCTCAATACACACATTGAGTTCCCTATTATTGCTGATGATGGTGCATTTGCTAATGTTCTCGGAATAATTCATCCTAACAAAGGGAAAAATACAGTTCGTGCTGTCTATTTTGTTGACCCAACAAGCACAATTAGAGCTATACTTTTCTATCCACAAGAATTAGGTAGAAATTTAGATGAGTTTTTACGTATGTTGAAAGCTTTTCAAGTTGGTGAAGAAAACGGTGCTGCTATGCCTGCTAATTGGCCTAATAATGAGCTAATTGGGAATAAAGTTATTGTTCCACCTCCGACAGATGTTAAAGCTGCTGAATACAAGAAACAAAAATACGAAAATTACGACTGGTGGTTCTTGTATAAAGATATTGGCAAAGAATAATTCTAAAATATTTTTTACGCAGTGAAAATAATCAATAATGACACATGTTTTTCACTGCGTTTTTTATTTTTATAATAAAGATACAACTGATTAAAAGTAATTTTTATTTTGAAATTCAAAAGCTTATAAAAACTCCCGACTTTCTTTTTAATATTCACAGGAAATCGGGAGTAGTCCAAATTAAATGTTCTTACTTATAAAATAAAAACTTAATCAACCCATTTTAAATTCAAATTACGAGCAGCATAAGCATCGTTAATTCTACCAATAGGTGTATTGTGAGGTGCTGATTTAACATTTGCGGGATCTTCGTCAATTTCTTTATTGATGGCAATTAAAGCTTGTGCAAAAGATTCAATGCTTTCTTTAGTTTCTGTTTCGGTAGGCTCAATAAGCAAAGCTTCGTGAACAATCAAAGGGAAATAAACTGTTGGGGCATGGAAACCATAGTCCAACAATCGTTTAGCAATATCCATTGTAGTTGCCCCTTTTTTCTTTTGTTTGTCTCCACTCATTACAAATTCATGCATAGATTGAGCAGGATATGGAAATTCAAAATAATCTTTGATTAAAGACTTTAAGTAGTTTGCGTTAATAATAGCACCTTGACTTGTTTCTTTTAATCCTTCTTTTCCTAACATCTTAATGTAAGTATAGGCACGGACAAAAATTAAGAAATTGCCAAAGAATGAATGAATTTTACCAATACTTTTAGGTAAGTCGTAATTCAAAGAATATTCATTATTTTTAAATGAAATTTGTGGAACAGGCAAATAAGGCAATAATCTTTCAGAAACAACTACAGCGCCAGAACCAGGTCCACCACCACCATGAGGTGTTGAAAATGTTTTGTGCAAATTAATATGCAAAGCATCTACACCGATTTTGCCGGGGTGAACAATTCCTAGAAGAGCATTCAAATTAGCACCGTCCATATATAGCAAAGCCCCACAATCGTGTAAAATTTCTTGTATTGTCATAATATTTGTTTCGAATATTCCTAATGTATTAGGATTGGTTACCATCATACCAGCGACTTCGTCATTGGCTTTTGCTTTTAAATCTTCTATGTCCACTCTGCCTTGTTCATCAGATTTAACATTAACAATTTGGAAACCCGCAATTGCAGCAGAAGCAGGATTTGTACCATGTGCTGAATCTGGAATTAATATTTTTGTTCTTTTAAAATCTTTTCTGTCCAGATGATATGCTCTAATCATCATAATTCCAGTAAATTCACCTGCGGCACCAGCTGATGGCTGCAATGTAACACCTTTCATATCAGTGATTTTCATTAAATCATTTCCCAACTCATACATTAATTGCAATGCTCCTTGAGCATATTTAGCATTTACGAGAGGGTGAATATTTGTAAATCCATCTAAAGACGCAGTTTTTTCATTTACTTTTGGGTTGTATTTCATTGTACAAGAACCAAGTGGATAGAACCCTTCTTCTATGTTATAATTCAAATGTGAAAGCCTTACAAAATGTCTAGCTAATTCATTTTCACTAACTTCTGGCAATTTAGCAGGTTCTGTGCGAATAAACTTTGCGTCTAATAAATTTGTCAATTCAGTCTTATTGACATCTAACTTTGGTAATGAATAACCTTTTCTACCCTTGCGGGATTTTTCAAAAATAAGTTTTTCCATTTTTTTTAGTATAGTTTTTTTGAAATGATATTTAAAATAAATTCAAAATTACAACAAGAAATTGGATAAATTTAAAACTTTTTTAGCAGCAAACTGTTCAGCATCTTTTTTTGAGTTCGCAATTGCCGTTCCAACTAATTTCTCGTTAATATAAACTCCGATTAAAAATCTTTTTAAGTGAGCTGGTCCTTCTTCCCATAAAACTTTGTAAATAGGGAAATTAACTCCATAGGATTGGACAAATTCCATTAATTCGCTTTTATAATTCATTGAATCTAATGCGTGGATTTTCATCAATATCGGCAATACTTTGTTATACACAAAATGTTGTGTAGTAGCAAATCCCGAATCTAAATAAATAGCTCCAATTATAGATTCTAAAGCATTTGAAAGAATTGTAACATTTCCTGAGTTAATCAAATTACGAGCATTATTTGAAGTTTGAATTAAATTACTAATACCTAACTCTTTTGCGGTTTTCCCCAAGATATTACGGTTAATAAGTTTAGACCGCATACTGCTCAATTCACCTTCTTTAAGATTTGGGTACTTATGAAACAAGTAATCTGTAATAATAAAATTAAAAATAGAATCCCCAAGATATTCAAGCCTTTCAAAGTTCAACAAATCGCAAAAAGCCGCATTGGAAAACTTTTTCTGGAATAAAGGCATTAAAGAGCGATGAATTAAAGCTAATTTAAAGAAATTAGGCTCGTGAATACTTATAGATAAAATATTTGCTAATTGAAAAATTTTTTTATCTTCAATAAGATTGGTTTCATTAATAGCATTAAAAAGAATTGCGGAAAAATATTCACTATCAATATTTTCCCGCAATTTGCTTTTTTGTGTTTTTTTTACAAATTCTTCTTGATTCTTTTGAAAGTATGCATTAATATTATTATTAAGGTTCTTTCCCACAATTCATCAAGCATATTTCTTGAAAAGAACAGTTGCATTATGTCCACCAAAACCAAAGGTATTGCTGATAGCAACATTTATATCTTTTTTAATAGGAGTGTTAGGGACATAATTTAAATCACATTCAGGGTCAGGAGTTTCATAGTTAATAGTCGGAGGAATAACTCCATTAGCAATAGTTAGAACTGAAGTGATAGCTTCAATTGCACCAGCCGCACCGAGACAATGTCCTGCCATAGATTTAGTAGAACTAATTAGCAAATCTTTTGCTTTTTCGCCGAATAATTCTTTAATTGCAGCAGTTTCATTTTTATCATTAAATGGAGTTGAAGTACCATGAGCGTTAATATAATCAACATCATTTAAAGTTAAATTAGCATCGGCAATAGCGAACTTCATTGAATTATAAGGTCCAATTAAAGTAGGCTGAGTAATATGGTAAGCATCATCAGTTAAGCCAAACCCTGCGAATTCTGCATAAATTTTCGCTCCACGGTTTAAAGCATGTTCTTCGGTTTCAAGGACAATAACTCCTGAGCCTTCGCCAATTACAAATCCATCACGGTCTTTGTCAAAAGGACGAGAAGCTTTTTGTGGTGCATCATTTCTTGTAGATAAAGCTTTCATTGAATTGAAACCACCAATTCCCATCGGAGTAACGCTTGCTTCCGCACCTCCCACAACCATCACATTAGCTGAACCTCTTTGCATTAGCATTAAAGCGTCCGCAAGAGCATGAGATGAAGATGCACAAGCAGAAACAGTCGAATAGTTAGGACCACGTAAGCCATAACGAATTGCGATATGTCCTGATGCTATGTCTATAATCATCATAGGAATAAAGAAAGGAGATATCCTATCAGGTTTACCTCTTTTGATATAACCTTCAAATTGTTCGTGATAAGAATTCATTCCACCTATTCCAGAAGCAACAATAACACCAATCTTATCTTTATCTTCTTTTTCGAAATCAATACCAGCATCATCAATAGCCATAGTCGCTGCCGCCATAGCAAAATGGGTAAATAAATCCATTCTTTGAGCTTCTTTGCGGTTTACGAATTGGTATACATCAAAATTTTTCACCTCATGGGCAAATTTTGTGTCAAATTCTGTGGCATCAAAACGGGTTATTGGTGCCGCTCCACTTTTCCCTAATAATAATGCTTCCCAAAAATCTTTCACATTATTACCAATAGAAGTTACAGCACCAATCCCAGTAACAACAACTTTAGGGTAATTATATTTGGACATCGCCTATATTAACCTAATTTTGAAGTAAGATAATTAACTACATCGCCAACTGTTTGAATTTTTTCTGCATCTGCTTCATCAATTGATATGTCAAATTCTTTTTCAAATTCCATAATCAATTCAACGGTATCCAATGAATCTGCACCTAAATCTTTTGTAAAAGAAGCGGCATCATTAATTAAGGATTCTTCTACACCAAGTTTCTTGATGATAATTTCTGTTACTTGTTTTCTTATGTCTGCCATAAAAACTCCAATTATTTAATTAATAAAAAAAATGTTAAAATAATATTCAAATAATTACTTATGTTTAAATTTCAATTTTAAAGATATAAGCCACCATTAACATGCAAAACTTGACCTGTCATATAAGACGAATCTTCTGATGCAAGGAAAGCTACAACATTTGCAATATCTTCTGGTTCGGCTATTCGTTTTAAAGGTATATTATTCAAAAAAATCTTCTTTTGCTCATCAGATAGTTGGTCTGTCATTGGTGTACGAACATATCCAGGAGCAACTAAATTAATCAAAATATTTCGAGAAGCTAATTCCCGGGCTGTTGATTTGGTGAAACCAATAAGTCCTGCTTTGGAAGCAGAATAATTAGATTGACCGGCATTACCCATTGAACCAACAACAGAACCTATATTAATAATTCTGCCGTAACGCTGTCCCATCATTATTCTTGCTATTGCTTTTGTACAAACAAAAGCACCTTTTAAATTTGTATTTAATACTGAATCCCATTCGGTTTCACTCATACGAATCAGCAAATTATCTCTTGTAATACCTGCATTGTTTACTAATATATCAATTCTGCCCTTTTCTTTGACAATCTCATTAAAGCGTGCTTCAATTGATTCAAATTTAGTAACATCTGCTTGAACACATCTTATTTTTTCTGCAATTTCTGCGTTTTCGCAAAAAACTTCATTTTCGTCAGGAATTTGATAATCTAATGCAAAGACAAATGCACCTTCTTTAGCAAATTTTATAGCAATGGATTTGCCTATTCCTCTACAACCACCTGTTACTACTGCTATTTGATTTAGAAACTTTTGGGACATATTTATTCTAACTTTATTTAAAATATATTTAATACAAATTGTAAAATTACGAAATATTTTTCAAAAAAAATTAAATGTTTAATAAATTTTCAAATTTATCAATGCCATAAATCTTTACATCAGAAAGAGTTCTTTTAATTAATCCTTGCAACACATTTCCTGCACCAATTTCATAGAAACTATCAAACCCTGCATTTTTCATATTCTGCATAATTTGAGACCAAAGTACAGGCGAAGTTAATTGCTTAATTAAAGCATCTTTTATAACTACTTTATCTGTTTCAGGCAAACTTGTTGTATTTAAAAATACAGGGAATTTAGCATCGGCAAAATTAGACGAATTGATTGCAGTTGATAATTCCTGTGCGGCATCTTCAAGTAAAGGTGAGTGGAATGCCCCACTAACAACAAGTTCCTTTACCATTTTTGCTCCTGCTTCTTTAAATTTTATTGCTGTATTTTGCAAAAGAGATTTTGAACCTGACACAACCAATTGCCCAGGAGAATTATAATTTGCTGGAACAATTACTCCTGCACCACTTTCTGCCGTCACTTCTTCGCAAACTTGTTTCACTTTTTCATCGTCTAATCCAATTACAGCAAACATAGTACCAGGTTTTTTAATGCCAGAATTAAACATTAAATTAGCTCTTAATGAAACAATTTTTAAAGCATCGGCAAAGCTAATTACACCAGCGGCATAAAGAGCAGAATATTCTCCGACAGAATGTCCAGCGGTAGATTCAAAAGTTATTTTTTCCTTTACTAAGTCATACAAAATAGCACTATGCACAAATAAAGCGGGCTGTGTGTATCTTGTTTCTTTTAAAGTTTCCAAAGGACCTTCAAAACATATTTGGCTTAAAGAATAGCCCAATATCTCATCTGCTTCTATAAATCTTTTCTTTGCAAATTCTGAATTTGTAAACAAATCCAATCCCATTCCGACATATTGAGAACCTTGTCCTGGGAAAACAACAACGTTTTTCATACTTTCACCTTAAACATTCATATTCCAACGGAGCAAAATGGCTCCCCAAGTAAATCCAGCACCGAAGCTAGATAATACTAAATAATCACCCTTCTTAATTTTACCTGCATCTTTCCATTCAGAAAGACAAGAAGGAATTGTTGCAGAAGTTGTGTTAGCATATTTATCAATGTTAATCATAACCTTGTCAGGCGATAAGCCCATTCTGTTAGCTGTTGCAGAAATAATTCTTAAATTTGCTTGATGAGGTACAAGCCAAGCAATATCATCGTGTGATAAATTATGTCTTTGCATAATTTCTGTACTCACATCAGCCATACCTTTAACAGCGGCTTTAAAAACATTTTGACCATCTTGGAATATGTAATGTTCTCTTTTATCAACCGTCTCGTGTGAAGCAGGTTTGAAAGAACCTCCTGCAATTTGTTTTAGATATTTTCCACCTTCGCCATCGATATGCAAAATATTATCAAGGATACCATAATTAGGATCATCAGACATTTCTACAAGTGTAGCAGTACCCCCATCGCCAAAAAGTACAGCAGTTGCTCTATCTTGAAAATCCATAATTGAGCTCATCTTATCTGCACCACAAAGAAGAACTCGTTTTGAAGTTCCACTTTCTACAAGTGAGGCAGCAGTCCTTAAAGAGAAAAGATAACCTGAACACGCCGCCGAAATATCAAAACCCCAAGCATTTGGCATTCCAACCTTGTCTTGAACAACAGCCGCCGTGTTTGGGAACATATGGTCCGGCGTTACAGTAGAAACTATAATTGTATCAATATCACTGGGAGATAATCCTTTTTGTTCTAATAATTGCTTTGCCGCAGGCACTATTAAATCTGATGTTGCACCTTCTTTTAAAAATCTTCTTTCAGAAATACCAGTGCGTGTTTTTATCCACTCATCTGATGTATCAAGATATTTTGAAAAATAATCATTTTTATAAATATCTGGTGGGAAGTAATGAGTAACAGCAGTAATTGTAGCTGGCATTTGATTTTCCTTTATTGTATGTTTATACTTAAATTTGTAATAAAATTCTCAATCTTTTGTAGAAAAGATATGTGAACTAACTCCGTAGCTCTCATAATCATATTAGCATAAGCCAGTGGAGTAGATTTGCCATGTCCAACTATTGATATACCTTTTACTCCAAGAATTGGTACTCCACCGTACTCTTGATAATCAAAAGCCTTAGTAACTCCTTTTAATGCCGGAACAGAAAAAGCCGCTTTAATTTTATTTAATATACTTTTATCAGCATAATTTTTAATTTTTGATTTTAAAAGACTTGTAAAACTTTCTGCAAATTTTAAAATCACATTTCCAACAAACCCATCACATACTACCACATTTGTATTGCCCCGTAATATGTCTCTTCCTTCCACATTCCCGACAAAGTTTAAAGGGCTTTCTTTCATAATTTGGTAAGTTTCTTTTAATACGTCTGTGCCTTTGCTTTCTTCTTCCCCAACATTTAAAAGACCAACAGTAGGATTTTCAACAGAGAATACTTCTTGGAAATACAAAGAGCCTAACATCGCAAAATCAAACAAGAATCTAGATTTAGAATCAATAGTAGCTCCCGCATCTATTAACAAAGTTGGGAACTGCCCTGCTGATGGCAAAAAAGTAGCAATAGCTGGACGACTTACCCCACTTATTCTCCCAAGTAAAACTGTTGAAAGGCTTAACATTGCACCGGTATTCCCCCCTGAAACAAATCCATCAATTTCCTGATTCTTTGTTGATTGCAATCCTAAATAAAGCGAAGAATTTTTCTTGGTTTTTATAATTTCAGTAGGATCATCTTTCATTGTTATTATTTCAGGCGCATCTACAATTGTAAACTTTTCAAGCGAGAGATTATTGCTTTTTGCTATTTCTAATATTTTAGATTTTAATCCAAAAATATGTATTTTCAAATCAAAATCTTTACTAATTTTAGATTTGGCAAATAATTCCAAAGCGATGACAGCACCCATAATTTCATTTTCAGGCGCAAAATCACCACCCATTGCATCGATTCCGATACGAATAGTTTTCTGCAATTCTTAAACCTCTTTTAACGAAATACTATAAGTACTATACTTTTTCAATTACCAATCTACCATTATAATAGCCACATTCTGGGCAAGCAGCATGTGATAATTTTAATGCTCCGCATTGCGGACAAACTGTTGTTTGCATCGGTGTTGCTTTGTAATGTGTACGCCTTTTATCTCTGCGAGAAGCTGAAAATTTTCTATTTGGATTTGGCATTTAAAACCTCTATGTTTTTAATTAATTTTCAAAATGTAATTGAATATAAACGAAAATTTTTTCTTTTAATTTCCTAACTGTAATTTTTTTAATTCGCTCCACACATTTTCAATGTCTTGTCCTTTATTTTTATCACTTGAAAATTGTGGATAAAGTTCTTCAAAACTTAAATCTCTATATTTAGGAGAAATTTTTTTCAACGGAATATTTAACAAAAGTTCTTGTCGTATCAATTCTGAAATATCTAAATATTGGTCATCTTCGTGAATAATGATTTCGCCAGATTCGGTTTCGTAAATATCTTTTTCTTCTCGCATTAAATACATTTCTGTATTTGCAATAAATACAAATTCAAAATTAGCAAAAATTTCCTCGTCATATTCTTCTAACGAAATATCACAAACAAGATGTGCGTTAAATCTAACTTTCCCAGTTAAAGTATATCGCTTCCCAACTTTTGCAAGTATCCCTTCAACACTAATTTGCCCAAAGAATTCTTCAGGCAAATCTTTTATTTCGTTGGTTGCGCAAGACAAATTTATCTCAAATTTGCCGTCTTTAATCCCATGTATTCTTGCTTGTAACATTGCTTCTTTGTATAATAGATACAATTATAAAATTTAAAGATTACAAAATTAATAATATTTTTTTAAGTAACAATTTTTTTGGTTTCGTTAAACTTATTTTTAAATTTTCAATCTAATTATTTTAAATTTTGTAATTTTAAAAAAAATTAATTTCTTAAATATGAAAATAAATAAAATTCATTTAATTTTCATTATTCTTCTTGTATTCATTTCTAATTTGTCGTTAGCTTTATCACAACTACAACAAAATACAGATTATGAACTTGAAGTAACTCAAATTACAGTAAATAATGAACCGACAGAGCCGCAAAAAGGGGCAATTGTAATTGCTTCAACGGACTCTTTATCTATTGATTACAAACTTTTAGAACCTGTTAATGCAAAAAAAACTGATTTTTTCTATCGCTTAACTTTAACAAATGGCAATGATACATCTACAAGTAATTCAGGATTTCCTACTGTAAAATATAATAATTTAATGGAAGGTCGTTACTTTATTATTATTTCTGCTTTTGCTATTCGGGAAAAATGGGAAGTAAAACCGTATAAATTACAAATTATCGTAGATAATAAATTAGCAGAACTTTGGAAAAAAAATAAAGAAATTGAAAAGAAATTATTAGCAAAGCAAAAACAATTACTTAACCAAAATAGAAAAAGCGAAGATTTTTATGCTCATCTTGCAGAGTTTTTACAAACGCCAATAGGTTTGGCTTTGTTGATTTTAATTTTAATTTTAATAAGTTTTTTCACTTTTTATATGGTTTATCGGAAAAAAATCAATCAAATTAAGAGAGTCCAAAAATTAATAGAAAAAAGAGGTAAAAATATGGCAAACAGTGAACTTGCACCAATCACACAAGAAGAATATGAAAAACTAATAGCGGAAAATGCTAATTTAAAAGCAGAGATGTCTTCAATGAAAGGACAGATTGATGCTATGTCTGTTCGCTCTAATGAACTGGCAAGTAGGAACAAAGAATTGGAAGCAAAAATTGAATTGCTATCTAATAGTAAATCTGATTTAGAAGAACTTGCTAAACAAAAAGATGATTTGTTCACAATAGTAATCCACGATATCAAAAATCCAGCGGCAATAATTAAAAATTTAGTGGATTTGTTGCGTTCTTACGATTTAACTGCTAACGAGCAACAAGAAATTATTGAAGACATTGCAGAAACTACTTTAAAGATTGTTCAACTCTCCCAAGAAGTTACTAAAATTCTTACCCTTGAAAGTAGTATAATGGTGCTAAACTTAGAACCATCGCCGATTAAATATGTTATAGATGATGTGATTATACGGAACAAGCCAGATGCTTCTCGTAAAAGAATGAGCTTATTCGCAGAAGTTGATTCAAATTTACCTGATTTAGAAATAGATAGTGCAAAGATTGATGAAGTTCTAGATAATTTAATTTCCAATGCGATAAAATTTACACAAGAAGGTGGTTCAATAAGGGTTAAAGCATATAAAGAATTAAAAGATGTGATTGTTGAAGTTAGCGATAATGGACTTGGATTGAGCGAAGAAGATGTAGCAAAAGCCTTTCGACGAGGTCAAAAATTGAGTAATAAGCCAACTGGTGGCGAAACTTCAACTGGTATAGGTCTTTGGATTGTTAAAAAAATTGTTGATGCCCATCACGGAAAAGTTTGGATTAAAAGTGTTCTTGGTAAAGGTTCAACTTTTGCATTTTCTATTCCCCAAAAACAATCTGGACTAAAAGAATAACGCTTCATAAATTATTTTTTTAACAGTTTTTTATAATTTAAAAGGGTTCCCCCTTCATTTTCCTTATATCTTCACAAATTTCATCGGCTTTTCATTCCCAATTTTCATAAAATATATGCCTGTCGGGAGGAAGGGAATAAATAAAAAGAGGCTGTCTTTTTGGGATAGCCTCTATTTTTATAAATAAAAGAAGGGAATAATATGAAAAAATACTACCTCACAACGGTAAAGTGCTGATTAACAGTACCTTCATTGCCAATCATTTCTAAGTAATAACTCCCTGATGATAGCTTAGAAATATCAACAGTTAATGAATTATTTCCTATTAATGCTAATCCTTTATATGCAACTAATACTTCCGTGCCTTTTGAGTCAAACACAGCAATTTCAATTGTTTGGTTAGATTTTACAAAATAATCAAATCTGATATGATTATTTGCAGGATTTGGCTCTATCAAAGAGAAGCCATAAGAATTAGCATCATTAGAAATAGTATTTTCATTAACACTATTAGCAGGAAATACTTTGATTAAATCTGATTTAGATCGTGTTTTTTTATCACCTTCATGGGAAACTGTTAATGTAACACTATAAGTTCCAGGTGCTTTGTAAGTATGTCCAGGATTCTCTGTGAAAGCATACAGTCCATCACCAAAATCCCAATTGTAATAAGAAACAATGCCAGTTGTTTTATTTTCGAACTGAACTAAGAACGGAGCATCGCCAGATTTTTGTTGAGCATCAAAATCAGCCACAATATCATTAACTAAATTTATAGCAAGTGTTCCTTGGTTTGTACAATTGTATTTATTTGTACGGGTAAGGGATATTTCTCCTTTTTTCTTATCTAACCAATTTATGCTAACCGTAGCCTTATTATTTACACCATCAATTGTTCCATTTTTAACATTCCAGAGATAAATTTCACCTTCTTCAGGATTTGTAACTGAATATGTTTCAGAGAATAACATTTTAGGTGTCGTATTTCCTTGTATTGTAACATCTGGCAAAGCAACAGGAGTTACTTGAATAGAACCATCCATTGCAATTGTGCAATGTCCATCAATTGAAGCAGCTTGACAAGTGTAAGTACCAGCATTTTTGAATTTACCAAAATCAATTGGATTACCGTCTCCTAAAATTCCCTGCGAAGCAGGTTGGTTATTAAAGTAAAGGGTATAAATTACATTTGTTTCTGATCCATCTAACGCTAAATCAGTACCATCGGCATCTTCGCAATACTTTTCAGAACCTGTTAAATTAAATGTTTTAGGCTGCGGCACTGTTTTAAATGTAATTGTTCCATTCATATTAGATGTACAACCTGTTGAAAGATTTGTTGCCACAACATTGTAAACGCCAGATTGTTTAAAACTACCAAAGCTAATACTGCTACCTATACCATTTACAGGTTTTCCAATAGCCGCACCATTAAAGAACAATTGATAATTACATCCTATATCTGAATTGCTTAATTTAACTTCCGAGCCTTTTAAATCAGCTTCACAGAAAACACCATCACTAATAACATCATATGCATTTGGAGCAGGGAGCATTTGAACTGCAATACTGCCGCTCATAGTATTTGTACAACCAGCAATTATAGAAATACCTTTAATAGTGTAAACACCTTGTTCCGTATGGTAACCAAAGCTAATATCGCCCCCTAATCCGGGAATCGGAATATCAACATCTTTCCCATCTCGTTGAAGTTGATAAACAACTCCTAAATCACCTTGTGCTAAACCAATTGCAACACCATTAGAACCTTCGCAATAAGTGCCAGGTCCAGATTGATTATAAAATTGTCCACCACCTGTAACAGCATAAGCAACAGGAGTAGGGATTTGGCGAATATTAATTGTTCCGTTCATTGGGGCATTACAACCAAAGGGAGAAGTTCCAACTACTGTATAAGCACCTTCTGCTTTATATCTACCAAAGCTTAATGGGAACCCTGTTCCTGCAATAGATGCACCAACACGTACCCCATCTCTATAAAGTTGATACATCGCATATTTTTCAGAACTTTCTATTTTGACCTCTGCCCCGAATTTATCATTTTCGCAATATCCGCCATCACCCACAAGTTTAAATGATGCTGGTGGTTGCATAACTTCCAAATTTGTTCCGTTATCGCTTCCAATTGCTGTTGGACTTGTAGATACAACTCTTACACGATAACCACTTTTTGGCTTCATACTGCCTGGCAAAATACAATTAATTGTACCATTTCCCGTAATGGAACTTTGAATTGAACCAATTTCAATTGGGCTTGCAAAACTACCATTTTCATCTGAAATTTGTGCTTTAAAGTAATTACCAGGTTTATAATTGCCTTCGGAAGTAAATGTTACAGTTAAAGCATCACCAGCACAGAATTGATAAGGCATAGCACTTGTAGTTGTAATTTTGTTAGGTGGTTCAAATGCAAATTCAGATACCCAGCATTCAGGCGCTGAATATATAATTTTTTGGAATGCATTAGCTGTGTAAGGAAAATTTGTTGAATAAGTATAACCACCTACGGCAAATTTATTATTTTGATTAATATCACAACTTTGGAAATAATATGCTTGGTCAGTGCTTGAGCCCCCTAAATATGTTGAATAAGTAGGAACACCAGTTGCATCAAATTTTGCCACAAAAGCATCAGGAAACCCTGTTGAATATCTCTGGAAACCATCAGATGTAGTATAAAAATTAGATGAATAGGTATAACCACTCACATAAGTATTACCTGCGGCATCAGAAGCAATTCCATAACCATAATCAGAGCTAGAACCTCCAAAATAAGTTGAAAATATTGGATAAGTTCCTGTTGCATTCATTTTAAGTACAAAAGCATCAGGAGAATATAATGAGGTTTGGAAAGCATTAACTTTTGGGAAATCCCATGAATACGTATACCCAGTAATTGCAGCTTGCCCATTATTATCAACACAAATAGCATAAGCGTAATCCGAAGAAGAACCAGGTATATATGTTGAATAAACCAAACTTTTTCCATCAGATGCTACTTTTGTAATAAAAGGGTCATAATATGAATATGTTGTTTTAAATGCACCAGCCGTTGTCGGGAAATTGGAAGAATAAGTATAACCAGTAACATAAGCACATCCATATTGGTCGGCAGCAATTCCATATCCATAATCTCCGCTACTCCCACCGAGATAAGTTGAAAATACAAGTCCTGTGCCACTTGTATTAAGTTTAGTAACAAATAAATCTGGACCACTTATTAAAGTTGTTCTAAATGCGCCGGCCGTTGTTGGAAAATTAGAAGAATAAGTATAACCAGTAACATAAGCGTAACCATTGGCATCTACATCAAGTGCATAAATTTGGTCTGTACTATTTCCACCTAAATATGTACAATAAAGCAAACCTGTCCCTGTTGAATTAAATTTAGTTACAAAGCCATCAGGAGTAGAGGAAGCATAAGGTTGAAATGCACCAGCTGTTGTCGGCATATTGGAGGAATAAGTATATCCAGCAACATAAACATAACCATTGGCATCTGTTCTACAACCGTAAATATAATCTGAACTATTACCACCAAAATATGTACTAAATATTAAACTACTTCCTGTTGAATTAAATTTAGTTACAAAGCCATCAGGAGTGGAACTTAGATACTGTTGATATGCACCTACCGTTTTAGGGAAATTGCTCGAATATGTATATCCGGCTACAACAGGATTATCACTTGGGTCAATTGTTGTAGCATACGCATAATCTGTCGAACTACCTCCAAGAAATGAGCCGAAAACATAAGTTGGGTCGATTATAACAGGTTTTGAATGATCATAATTACCTATGTCAAAACCAACAACACCATCTCCTTCAATTTTAAATTTGCATTCAATTTTATTTTGAGATGTCCCATTATCTTGGAATACGTATAATTTTGTTTGTTGAATTTCACCAAGTGTTGTTGTTAATTGCAAATTCCCATCAGGAGTAATTTGAATATTATCTTGACCTGTAAATTTAATTTTAATTTGTGAAGGATCTGCATTTGGTGCTAATTCAAAATCGTAACGAATGTTGTTTTCGTTAAATTTATAAATTATATCAATTCCTTCATACAAATTTTTAATACGAAGATTGGAAAACAAATGGACATTTGAAGCCCATTTAGATTTGTCATTACCAATCAAATAATTATAGTAGCCTTCTAATTGGTTTTCAGGCGAGGCTACTGAATTTGGGTTAGCATTCAAAAAAGAATTGCGAATTATATGCCCTATTCTTATTGATTTTTCAACATAATCTTGCTCATTATGTTGTGGGTCAGTTATATTAATATCAGTAGGTCTTTTGATGTAATAATTATCTACTACACTCCCATTTTGTGTAATCCAATAATCTATTCCACCTAATCTTGCGAGATAAAGTGCTTCTTTATCCCATTGTCCTTTATTCTCAATAAAGTATTGAGAATTTACTTTGGGCGGTGTGCCAACTGTAGGCGACGCCCATACGCTTGTACTAACAAGCAAAAAAAGAAAAAGTAAAAGAACTTTTTTCATATAAAACTCCACAAAAAAAAATTACTACAAATTGTTGTTTAGTTCGTTTTTAATTTCTGTTTAATTTTCTATTGTAAAACAAATATTGATAGACATCGAGTCAAAAATTACTACAAGTCATCATCTTTATTACTACAATTTTAAAATACAAAAATATATAAAATAATTTAATTAACAAAATATTCTTATTTTTTTTATACATCCTAACATATTTAAAATTAAAGTATTTATAAATATGATTTTAAGTAAACCAGAAAAAACAAATAATTTGTTAATTTCTTGTTAATATAAACATTAAAAAGCATCAAAAAGACGAGCAAAAAATAATTATTAATCTGAAAATTCTATATCAAATATAAGAATATAATATATGTTGATTTATTTAAGTATTTTTGCAATTACTTGATTTGCAAACTTTTAATTTTATGATACAAAATATATTGTTATTTGAGCCGAAAAATAGAGATGATTATTATCCCTTTTCTATTTTACATCCAATTTGGGAAATGCGTATAGGTGCATTGAAATTATTTGAGAGATTTAAATTAGAATTCCCAAATTCAAATTTGCTTTATTTTGGAAATAATTTACAAACTCAATCTTTTTTGAAACGCAACAATGAAATAGACAAGAACTTCATCAAAGGAAATCTTCTAGCAATTAATTCATCAGTGTTCCCAAACAATTATTTTTTTACTCAAATTAAAAAAGTAATTGCCGAAAACATTGATAATTCCTTTATCTTCACTTTTAATAATGAACCTTACGGCATTTATTTAACAGAGAAAGATGCTTCAAAAAGTGATGAATTTACAAGAAAAGAACTACTTGCAGATTTAAACGTAAATTTATTTTCAAAGTTTCCCAAAATAGAATTTTCTCAAATAAAAAAATTAAACTATCTGTTTGATGCAATTTATTTAAATAAAGAATCTTTGATTGAAGATAAGAAGTATTTTTCTGACTATAATAAAATCCAAGTTCATAGTTCTTTTAGCATATTAAATCCAGACAATGTGTTTATAGGACAAAATGTAAAAATAATGCCAAATGCTGTTTTAGATGCAACCGATGGACCAATTATTATTGATGATGAAGTAACAATAATGCCACAAGCAACTATTCTTGGACCTACTTATATTGGTAAAAATACAATTATTAAAATTGGAGCAAAAATTTACCATAACAATTCTATTGGCGAATGGTGTAAAATTGGTGGCGAAGTTGAAGAATCAATTATACAAGGCTATTCCAATAAACAGCATGATGGTTTCTTAGGACATTCTTTTTTAGGTGAATGGGTAAATTTAGGTGCTGATACTAATACAAGCGATTTAAAGAACACTTATTCCAATATTACAATTAGAATTGAAAACAAAGAAATAGATACAGGGAAAATGTTTGTAGGACTTCTCTGTGGAGACCATACAAAAAGCGGTATTAACACAATGTTTACAACAGGTTCTGTTGTTGGTATTTGTGGAATATTAGTTAAAGAATGGTTCTTGCCTAATTTTATTCCTTCGTTTTCTTGGGGTGGTGCAAAAAATTCCCCCGTATATAAAGTAGAAAAAGCTATCGAGACTGCACGTATTGTGATGGGACGTAGGAACTTAAAACTTTTGCCCGAAGAAGAAAAATTGATGAAAATGGAATATGAAAGAGTTAAATCTCTGAGGTAAAAATGAATCTATTAATTAATTTGGTCGGCAATGCAGAACAAATGATTTTCGCAAATAATTTAGATACTACCAATTGTGAAATTGTTAAACTTGACGAAAAAGAACTGTCTAATCCAAAACATATATTAAGCCTTATTAAGGGAAAGGATTTTGAGAATGTATATTTTGGAACAATTGATTTAAATTTTCAGCGATTCCAATTTTTTATTAAATTGTATTTATTTCTAAGCTTTTATTGGAAAGGAGCAATAATTGATGAAAAAGGTGATAACAAAATCTTGTTTTCATTAGTTCACTTTCTTTTTGTTGATATTCCTTTAATAGTTGTGGAAATTTTTGCAAGCGTATATTTAGCTATTTATTATCATATAAAGGTGTATTTAGTACGATGGAAATACAAAAAAAATTAAATGTTTTATTCTGGCGAACCGGTTTTTACGGAGCTTTAACAGCCGGTGGAGTAGGAACTTTATATTATTCTCTTACAAATGAATTTATAAAAAATGGGCACAATGTACATTTCGCATCTGGCGGACCAATGAACTTACCAGATAAAGTTAATAAACATTTAATTGAATATAATAAATTTCTTAGGAATTTCCCTGAAATTCATAATTTACCATATAATAAAAAATCTACACAACAAATTATAGATTTAATCAATAATTATAACATAGATTTTATTTACTTACATCATCATGATTTCCATTTTGGACTAGATCTACTAAAAAAAGTAAAAAAAACTCCAATAATTCTACATTTAGATTCAATAGAATATTGGGTTAAAAAAAATTGGGGTAAACTATATTTGAGCAAATTAATGAAATGGTGTGAAGAGATAGAATTAGAAAATGCTAATTCTATTTTTGTAGTTTCTGATGTATTAAAAAAACAACTTGTCGAATTTTATAATATTAACGAAAGCAAAATCGTTGTTTCTCATAACGGTGTTGATATTGATAAATTTAATCCTCAAATTTCACCAGATTCTATCCGAGATAAATTCAATCTGCAGGATAGTTTTGTTATTGGATATTCAGGTGTTTTTAACTTATATCACGGGATAGATACTTTAATCCAAGCCTCAAAAATTATTATTAATAAAGTTAAAAATGCTAAAATTTTATTAATTGGGGATGGTGAACTCCGTAAATATGCTGATGATTTTGCTATTAAAAATAATTTAGAAAATAAAATTATGGTTACGGGACTAGTACCCTTTAATGAAGTTCCTAAATATTTAGCGGCTTGCGATATACTTGTTAGCCCTTTTAAGACAACAAACAATACTATGTTTTTTAATAGTCCTATAAAAACTTTTGAATATATGGCTATGGGAAAGCCTATTGTTACTACAAATATCGGTCAACTCGCCGATATCTGTCTTGACGAAAACAATTCATTAGTTATGGAAGAAAATAACCCAAACTCCCTTGCTGAAAAAGTTTTTAAAATTTTGGAAAATCCCCAATTAGCAAATCAATTGGGGAAAAATGCAAGAGAATTTGTTGTTAAAAATTATTCTTGGTCTAAAAAATACGAATTAATTATGGAAATTTATAACAAATTAAAATAAAAAATTATGGTTAAATTAATACAAAACTTGAATCAAATAATCCTTTTTTGTAAAAAAAAAAGAACTGTTAAAATAAAAGAACAGATAATAAAAGTAAACATAGGAAGCAGTTTAAAGGTTACAAAAGGTTGGATAAATATTGATGGTAATTTTAATATGCTATTTTCAAACACTCCTAATAGTATTTTAAAATTTATTTATAAAATAAGTAATGTAAAAAAATGGTATAGTGAAGAATGTTTTTGTTCAACACTTAAAAATAATATTTTTATTCATCATAATATTGCATACGGATTACCTCTTAACAATAATTCAGTAGATTTTGTATTTTCATCTCATTTATTAGAACATTTTTATTACGAGGATGCTCATAAATTATTAGAAGAAATATACCGAGTATTAAAATTTGGCGGAATAATGCGATTAAATATTCCAGATTTGGAATATGCAATTAACTTGTATCTTACAGGAAATAAGAAAAAAAGCCTAGAATATTTCTTCCCCGATTCTAAAGCCGATGCTTTTTCACAACATCATTATATGTATGATTATGAAATGATTTTTGAAATACTAACAAAAATAGGATTTACAAAAATTCAGCGATGTGCTTTCCAAAAAGGCTCTACTCCTGATATTAAGTTTCTAGACAATAGACCAGAGGAGACACTATTTGTGGAAGCAATTAAATAAAAATTTTCCATATTGTGTAATTTTTATTTAATAATTTTGTCTTAATATAAAATAGCAGAGAAGTGAGAAAAAATGAAAATTTATATTTACATTATTTTATTTTTAATATTTACTTTAAATCTGTATTCAGGAGGGGATTCTTTAATCGCATATTGGAGTTTTGATGACGGAACAGCAAAAGATTTTTCAGGTAATGGGTATGATGGAACAATTGTAAACCATCCGACAGTAATTGATGGAATTTCAGGTAAAGCGCTTCATTTTCAAGGTAGAGGTTACCAAATTAATGAAAGTCAAAGTGTAACAGAGATTGGCGACCATATATTGCTCCCACCGATAGATTTAACTAAATTTACAGGTTTTACAATTTCAATGTGGGTCAGAGAACAAAATATGATTAAAGAAGGTGAGGCATATATATTCTTTGGACATTTTGACCGTGGCTGGTTAGGAATAGAAAATACATTTTTTACATTAAATAATTCTGAACAATATTATCTACAATTTACGACCAATGGTCAAGGTTACTCAGATTTTATTACAACTCCATTTTTAAATAATTACCAAAATCAATGGGTTCATTATGCAATAGTATATAAGAATAAAACATTGTATGCATACATAAATGGCTCTTTAATTGATACTCTTGTTGCTGATATAAAATATTCAATGGAACATTTTGCCTTGCTTCGTCACTGGTGGTATTATGGTAATCAAGAACGTTCATCCGCACGTTTTACCGGCGATATTGACGAAGTGAAGATATTTAGTAAAGCATTGAGTGAGGATGAAGTTAAAAAACTTGCTAATCCTTGCGAAAATTATTTTACATTTTCTGTTGATAATAATAATAAATCATTAGAGTTTGATTCCGTTGGTTATGCTACAACAAGTTGTAGACAAATTTCCATAACTAATATATCCAATGCTCCCCAAATAGTAGATAAAACTTTTTTGAAATATAATATTGATTTTTCTGTTCCTCAAAGTCAAATACCTTTAATTATCCAACCCCAAGAAACAAAAACTTTATCGGTTTGTTTAACCCCAACAAGATTAGGTAATATTGTAGATACACTGATTATTCCTAATAATTGTGATACACTTCACCTTCCTTTATCAGGAATAGGTTCGCCAAATTATTATAATACACAATCTAAATGCGATGTATCTCTTGCAGGTAAAACTATCGATATAATAAATGGTGGTTACTTAAATGTGAATACTGAATATTTAGAAAATTCTCAATCTTTGCAAATATTTATAAATACAAGTATAGATGGAATTGCAGATTGCGATTTATATATTTACAATTATCTTGGGCAAGAAGTAAAAAAACTTATCTCAAAAATATCATTCTCAAAAATATCAAACAAACAATATAATTGTGAATACTCTGTTCCATTATTTGAATTATCAAAAGGAATATATTTAATAAAATTAACAATAGAAAATAATAATTATTTTAACAAAATTTATATATATTGAGAATATTATGTAATTTTTTATCAATAACTTTGTCTTAATATAATATATTATAGAAGTGAGAAAAAATGAAAATTTATATTTACACTATTTTATTTTTAATATTTACTTTTAATCTGTATTCAGCAGGAGATTCATTAATTGCTTACTGGAGTTTTGATGATGGAACAGCAAAAGATTTTTCAGGTAATGGGTATGATGGAACAATTGTAAACCATCCGACAGTAATTGATGGAATTTCAGGGAAAGCACTTCATTTTCAAGGTAGAGGTTACCAAATTAATGAAAGTCAAAGTGTAACAGAGATTGGCGACCATATATTGCTCCCACCAATAG
>JAJXYC010000020.1 GCA_021780815.1 Bacteroidota bacterium
GAAAAGGGCATAAGAAGGGCTTTATGGCTTTATGGCTTTATGGCTTTATGGCTTTATGGCTTTATGGCTTTATGGCTTTGTGGAGACGCCTCAAATATATTTTTATTGTATTGAAACTGCTATTAGTGCAAATTTTCCAAAGAAAAAGAAATTATATTGTTCAAATAAATTTTGCCGAGAAAAATTATTTATTCACAACTGCGAGTGGAAATTCATTACGGATAGCGGGCTAATGCTATTTTCCCGAAACAATTTATTTCGGTAATGAGCAAAAGTCCGCACAAACCGCTCGCAGTTCTATTGGGCAGGGCGAAAGTTTGGAACTGTGCAGTAATGCCCGGGAAATAAATAAATTTTAAACAATTTCAAGAGGTAAAAAAATGTATAAAAAATTATTTTTTAGTATAATAATTGTGTTTATTTCGGGTTTATTTATTCATAATAATGTAATTGCACAAATAAATAGACCATTTAACCAATGTTATCAAAGTGAATTTTTAAGATGTTCAAATTGTTCCGATTCTACCATTGAAACGAAGACAATAAATTATATTGGCTGTGAAATAAGAACTACATACAAAATTATTCATTGTAATTGCCCAACACCCACTACTTTTGTCGATATAGAGTATTTTAGGGTTGATCTTTCATCTACTGCTTGCCAAAATTTGATGTGTCTTTTATATCCACCAATAAATCCCCCATGCATTTACGATCCTGCGAGAATAAATTTAAATGAATATAAAGCTATGGCAAGATATGCATATGACCACCTAATCCAGGATTTGTTTCAAGAGGTAATAGATGAATATCACGACCCAAATACTTTGACATTTAAAGTTTTTTGGCCAGCAAGTTGTAATGCCGTATGCCAAATTAGATTAATGGAAAATGATTCTTTAATCTTGCAGACGAAGCCTTGTAGTTTAGATCTATGTTGTGGGATTCAATATGAATGTACTTTGTTAAGTAATGGAAGTGTGCTAACAAAAACTACACAAGTTACAGGTCCTGTAACTTGTTATATGCCATGGGGAACTTCTTGTGATTATTCACCAGGAGATGAAATAATTTTGTCCGATGGAATTTATCATGTTTTATCTGCTTCAATTTCTGAGTGTTCAATATTCTGTGATAATCCATATTAAAGAGGTAAATATTATGGTAAAACATTGTATAACAACAAAAGGTCTATTATTGCTTTGGATTTTGATTTTGAGTTTAACTAACTCTTATTCAATAGAACCTGACAATCAGAGACCAAAAGAATATTATAAAATGATTACAGAAACTATTATTAATCAGAATACAAAGCAAGTGAAAATTGTTTCCATTAATAAAATCCATTATAAATTTAGCGAAGCCAAACCTGTAATATTTACAAGTAATAATAAAAATATTCTAACAAATGAAAAAAAACCATCTTGCAGTATTGCTTATAATTCAGAATTAAAATTTGATTTTAATGAATTAAAAATCAAAAAAATTGAAATTTATGATATTATGGGTAATATTGTCAATGGCTTTGAAATACCAGATAAAACAGGAGGTTTTACAACTGATGTTACAAACTTGTTAACGGGTCCGTATTTTGCTAAGTTAATTGGATTGGATGGACAAATTTATATTTTAAAATTCATTAAGTAGATTAAAAAAAAGGGGGGTGTATAATTATTAATAATAAACAACCCCTAAAAAAAGAAATTTAAAAAAATCAAAATAAAAAGGAGTAAAAAAATGAAAAAATTAATAGTACTAATTTTATTAGTAATGTCAATGCAAATAGCATATTCCAAATGGGAAAAATGCCCAGGTTGGAAAAATGAACCATATCATAATTATTCTTCAATGTATATTGCAAATAATACGATATATTTAGTGTTTAATTATAAAAACATATTAATATCCAAAGATGAAGCGGTTAATTGGGAATTAGTTCCAACTGCAATGGATTCAATCAAATCTATTATGATTAAAGATGGTAATATATGGATAGGAACAAATAAAGGTGTGTTCGTATCCAAAGACGAAGGGAAAACCTGGGAAGAAAAAAATAATGGTTTAACAGATTTGTCAATAACTGCAATAGAGCAATTGAATGGGAATATATTAATTGCCACAAAAGGTCATTTTTATGTTTCAGAAGATGAAGGGGAAAGTTGGTCTGAAAGAAATTCTGAAATACCAAATGATTTAGTAATTAATAAAATCAAAATAAGTAGAGATAATAATTTGTATTTAGCGACATCTTCTGGAATATATTATTCTGCCAATAATGGAAATAATTGGGAATTAATAGGTTTCAAAGATTCAGTGGTAAATGATATGTTTTTTTATAATAAAACTATTTATGCTATGTCTTCTTTTCCATATTATTTCATATATAAAAGTCAAAATAATGGCTTAACTTGGGATTTTATTATGAGAACTCCAGCAATTTCGTTATTTATTGATAATCAAAAAATGTTTGTTGGTTTGTATGGAAATGGTTTAATTTTTTCATCTGATGAAAAATCTTGGGAACGTGATTCTGTAAATTTAGATAATGAATTTCTGGAAAATAAAGTTAAAACATATAATTTGATAAGTATTCAGCAATTATCAAAAATAAATAATAAGCTAATTGCAGCAACAAATAACGGTATTTTCGTATCAACCGATGAAGGAAAAAATTGGGAAGTATCGAGGAAAAGGGAAAATTATGGTAACGTATATTCATTATATCAATATAAAAATATATTATTAGCTGGAACTCATTATTTAAATAATTCAGGAACTTATTCAAGTACTGGATATTTGTTTATGTCCACAGATTATGGAAATAGTTGGATAAAAATAAGCAATGATACATTAATCTATAAAGTGCGAACAATGGTAATTTCAGGTGACACTTTATTTGTCGGAACTTATTATGATGGAATACTTTATACAACTGACTATGGAAAAGAATGGCGAAGATTGAATATCCAAGATAATCTAGCAGACAAATCAAATATCAAAAGTATATATTCTATATTAGTTAAAAATGATACACTAATTGTCGCAACCTATGCGGGATTATATTTATCGAAAGACAGAGGCCTTTCTTGGGATCGTTGGTATTTAAATGGTGCAGGTTATTCTGTTTTTTCTATAGTAAATAAAGGAGAAGAATATTTTGCATCAACTTCATTTGTATATCAAAAAGCAATATTTAAAACAAAAGGAATTGGTAATGAATGGATAGATTTGTCAAAAGGTTTTGATATACCTTTCCAATCGGGTCAATTGACAGCTGGTTATGTTAAATCGTTATTTGTAAATAATGAAGATATATATGCTTTGGTTACAGGGAGTATAAAAACTGATGGCGTGTATCTTTCAGAAGATGATGGAGAAACTTGGATAAACAAAGCAGTTGATAAAAATGAAAGAAGTTTAATAATAAATGGATTATCAATATTTGTAAAAAATGACAATATATTTATTGGTACCGACCATGATGGAATATTTGTTTCAACCGATAATGGGACAACTTGGTCCGAATTTAGAGATAACAAAAAAAATGACGGAATAGCATCTCAAGTAACAACTGGTTTTCCATTTGCGATAACAGCAATTACTAATCAAGATAATTATATTTTTGCGGGTATTCAAGGTCTTATAAATGCTCCTGACTTAAGTGGTCAATATTATGATAATGATGGTGGTTATTTATGTGGTGTTTATAGAATAAAGCTCGATGATATAACCAATATAAAAGAGCAAAGACAGAAATTAACGAAATATCAACTCTATCCCAATCCAGCACGTTCAATTGCACGGGTGAATTTGCAACAGGAGGGGCAAGTGGCGATTACGGCGGTGGATTTGCTTGGTCGCTCGTTTCCGCTTTGGTTGGGTTATGCAAGCACCGGCACACTGGAACTTGACGTCAGCACGTTGCCAACAGGTTCCTACACATTGCTCATCGATTACGGCACAAAGCGAGAAGCAGTGAGAATGATGAAAGAGTGATGTAGTTTCCCGTTTTCACGGGAATGACAGTGCAGGCAGTGTCATTCCCTCGCAAGAGGGAATCTAATGGATTTCTCGCTCCGCTCAGAATGACGATAAATAAAAAAAAGGCTACCTTGTGGGACAGCCTTTTTTATATTGTTGAAACAACAAAAAATCAAGTTTAAGAGATATGTTCAATTTCATTTGTCAATTTTGGAAGAACATCAAAAATATCTCCGACAATACCGTAATCAGCAACCTTAAAAATAGGGGCATCTTTATCTTTATTTATTGCAAGAATAAATTTAGAAGAAGACATACCGGCAAGATGTTGAATAGCACCAGAAATACCGCAAGCAATATAAAGAGTAGGAGAAACTGTTTTTCCCGTTTGTCCAACTTGTTCAGAATGTGGTCGCCAGCCAGCATCAACAACAGCACGAGATGCACCAACAGCACCACCTAACTTTGCGGCAAGATTTTCTATTAAATAATAATTTTCAGGTCCTTTAATTCCCCTTCCTCCTGAAACAACAATATCTGCTTCTTTTACATCAAGTTTGCCTTCATTTTTATATGTATCAATAACAGGTGCTTTAATATCTTCTTGTAATAGTTCAGGATTGAAGTTCTCAACAGAAATATTAGATACAGGATTTTTGACAGGAGTGAAAACATTAGGACGAAGAGAAATAACAACATTTTCAGTTTTAAAACTTGCAGAAATAATTGCTTTTCCTGCATAAACAGGTTTCTTGACAATTGCTTTACTATTCTGAAAAGTTAATTCAATAATATCAGCAATATATCCAGCATTCATTTTTGTAGCAACTCTAGGAGCAAGTTCAAGACCATAAGAAGTGGCAGAGAATATTGCAGTATCAGAATTTTCTTTTTTTATAAGTTGGAATAAAGCTTTTGCAATTGCCGAAGATGAATATTTTTCAAGCAAAGCAGATTGGATGTTTACAAGTCTAGTAATACCGTATTCTTTCAATTGTTCAGCAATTTTTTCATTACCATTAATGGTAACAGCAATAATTTCAGCACTATTTTCTTTATGAAAATATGAAGCGGCAGTAGCGACTTCAAAAGCTGTTCTTTTTAAATTTCCATTAAAAGAATCTAAATAAGCAATAATTTTTTTCATATTCTTCTCCTAAAATATTTTAGCATCTTCGTGTAACATACGTACAATTTCTTTAATATCTTCATCAGTATCACCTACAATCTTGTTAAGTCTTGAACGACTTGGTAATTCCATCCCAATTATTTCAATATTGTTCTCATAATTAGGTGCATCAATTTCTTCTATTGGCTTTTTCTTTGCTTTCATTATGTCAGGAAGTTTAGGATAACGTGGTTCGTTCAACCCTTTTTGTGCAGAAATAATACAAGGCATCTGTAAAGATAGAACTTCTTTTCCCCCTTCAATTTCCCTTTCTGCTTTTACCATATTACCTTCATAATTAAGTTTTGTAACTATAGTTGCCAATGGTAAATCAAGTATATCAGAAAGTATAGATGGTACTTGCAAAGAATCAAAATCTATACTTTGCTTACCCATAAAAATTATATCAGGCTTCATCTTGGAAGCATATTCTGCTATTTGTGAAGCAACAAAAAATGAATCAAAATTTTGTTCTGATTTTATATGTACAGCTTCGTCTGCTCCGACTGCTAAAGCATTTCGCAAGATATCTTGTGCTGTTGCAGGTCCAACAGTAATTGCAATAACTTTGCCTCCGTTTTTTTCTTTTAAACGAATTGCTTCTTCTAAAGCATACTCGTCGTATGGATTTAATATAAATTTCACATTATTTGTATCAATAAATTTCCCGTCTGAACCAACTAATATCTTTGTTGTCGTATCAGGGACACGTGATACTGCTACCAAAATATTCATATTACCTCAATTATTATTATAATGATTAAAAATAAATTAAAATTGCCATTTTAAGTTTTTCAAAAATAAGAAGAAAAAATAAAATATAGAATATTAATTTAAAGAGACAATTAGCTTTGTCCTTTAACAATAAAAGTTAAAGCATCAGTAAATTCAACCGTTTGTTGAATTGCACAAGGAGGAATTCCTGTAACTTTCTTTTCAATAGGTGAAGATAATTTAAGCGGCTTTAAATCTTGAATAAGTTCCATTTTGAAAATACCTTCACTAACTTTATAATTCTTTGAGCAAACGACAGCGTTCCAAACAAGGAATCCACGATTAATTTCATTCGGTTCAATTGAAATATCTTTTTCAATTTTGGTGTTTTCTGGAATCGCTAATTTCCAACTTTTTATTAAGCTTTCATCAGGACGAAACATCTTAATTTCAATACCAGCGATTAAATCACTTGTTAAATTAATTTTTATTTTTAAATATGGATTTTCTTTATCTAAAAGGCAAATTCTATCTATTTTCATATTTCATTTTTTTTAAAATCAAATTAATAAAAAAAAATAATTATCTTTTAATTTTTATATAATTTTTTTGTTGAAACTTTAAAAATGGACTTAAAATGTGCCGAAAGTATAAAATAGTCTATTTTAGGCAAATATTTTAATAATTAATTAAACGAATTCTTTAATTTTGTATAAAAATAAATTGCAATTATGAGTATAAGTTATAAAGATTCAGGCGTAGATATTAGTGCAGGCGAATTAACAATTGAAAAAATAAAGCCTATGGTTAAAAGAACACATACTTCACGAGTTCTTTCTGATATAGGTTTATTCGGGGGTTTTTTTGATGCACAATTTTCGGAATATAAGCATCCAGTTTTAGTTGCAAGTACCGATGGAGTTGGTACCAAACTAAAAATTGCATTTCAATCTGGGAAACATAATACAGTAGGGCATTGCCTTGTAAATCATTGTGTAAACGATATTTTGACATCTGGGGCACGTCCATTGTTTTTTCTTGATTATTTTGCAACAGGTAAACTTGAACCTAATGTAGCGGCAAGTGTTATTGAAGGTTTTACGGAAGGTTGTTTGGAAAATGGTTGTTCGCTGATTGGAGGTGAAACTGCCGAAATGCCTTCTATGTATAATGAAGGTGAATACGATGTATCAGGTACTATCGTTGGTATTGTTGAAAAAAATAAAATTATAGATGGTAAGAAAATTTCATCTGGTAATATTTTAATTGGATTGCCTTCAAATGGGTTACATACTAATGGTTATAGCCTTGCTCGCAAAGTTCTACTTGAAAAATATCAAATAAATGAATTTATACCTGAAATCAATTCGACATTATCGGATTCTCTTTTAAGAATACATCGCTCTTATTTGAAAGTTATTGAGCCTTTACTTAATACGGATTTATTGCTTGGTATTTCTCATATAACAGGTGGTGGAATTATTGGAAATACAAAAAGGATTATTCCTAAAAATCTAACTTTGCATATTAATTGGGAAAATTGGGATATACCACAAATTTTTAAATTAATTCAAGATTTAGGTGGGATTGCTGATGAAGAAATGCGAGAAGTTTTTAATTTGGGGATTGGATTAATTCTTGTAATACAACCACAAGATTACGATGCAGTTGTTTCACTTTTACCAAAAGGCGAACCAATTGTAATTGGAGAAGTTAAGTAATTTTAGTAAAACAAATATTCTTGCTTGTTAATCAGCAAAGTAATTGTAAAAAATTTCAAAAGGGTTTAAAATCTTGCGAAGTTTTTTGCAATATACAATATATATATTAACGATTTATGAGAATTTCTCAATTTCTGATTCATATCCACCAATATTTATTTCCAGATGAGCGTCGTCCTGTTATATAATGTGTCATTCTGGGGGAACGATAGCGACCAAAGAATTTACCAGACAGAACAGAGTTACATTCCTACTTTTTTCGAGATATTTCAAAATCATCTATATAAAAGAACGTCTATTTTAAATTATAGTAGAACATTTAAAACATATATAGAATTTTATGTCAAAAAAAATTATCCTAAGTGCATTAATTATGTTAATGCTTACAAGTTTTAATTTAATGTCAGAAGAGGGGATGTGGACATTTGATAATGTTCCAACCAAAGCAATCAAGGAAAAGTATGACTTTGAACCAACCAAAGAGTGGTTAGACCATGTCCGTTTATCAAGTGTTAGATTTATGGATGGGGGTTCAGGTTCATTTGTGTCTTCAAATGGTTTAGTAATAACAAATCACCATGTTGGAGTAGGTCAAATACAAAAGATATCAAATGCACAACACGATTACGTTAAAGAAGGCTTTTTTGCTAAAAATCAAAGCGAAGAAATAAGATGTGCAGACTTAGAAGTTAATGTATTGGTTCAGATGGAAGATGTAACAAAATCTGTGAAAGAAGCAGTAAAAAGTGGAATGGACCAAAAAGAAGTATTAGAAGCAAAAAACAAATTTATAGATAAAATAGAAAAAGAAAACTTTGATAAAACAGGCTTACGCTCTGATGTTGTATCATTTTATAATGGTGGTGAATATTGGCTTTTAGGGTATAAAAAATATACTGATATTCGGCTTGTTTTTGCTCCTGAAAGACAAATGGCATATTTTGGTGGAGATTATGATAATTTTACGTATCCACGTTATGATTTAGATTTTTGCTTGTTCCGAATATACGAAAATGGGAAACCATTAAAAACAGATAATTACTTAAAATGGAACAAAGACGGTGTAAAAGATGGCGAATTAGTTTTTATTAGCGGTAACCCTGGACATACAGATAGATTAAAAACTTTATCTCAATTAGAATTTTCACGAGATGTAACAATTCCTTTAAGATTGGAATCAATTCAAAATATGCTCGATGCACTTTCTAGATATGCAAACAGAGGAACAGAAGAAGCAAGACGTGCTTTAATATACCAATTTGGATTAGGAAACAGCCTAAAAGCCCTTACAGGACAATTAAAAGGATTGAAAGACCCTGATTTACTTGCAATCAAAGCCAAAGAAGAAGATGACTTTATTCGAAGAATTAAATCCAATCCTGAATGGACGACAAAGTATTTATCTGCATTTGACCAAATAAAGAAATTAAATGAAGATTTTAAGAATTACTTTTATACACAAAATTATCGGAACTTTGGCTCTTCTCTCTTTGGTTATGCTTTAAGTATAGTTCGTTTTGTTGAAGAAAGTAGCAAAAAGGCCGACGATAGATTACCAGGCTATAATGATGCTTCACTTCCAGGTATGAAGTTTCATTTACTTTCTCCTGCTCCTATTTATAAGGATTTAGATAAGGAATTAGCATGGATTAATATAAAAATGGGGGTTGCAAAAATCGGAATTGATGATGAATATTGGAGGCAAGTGTTTGGAGGAATGGACCCAAAAGAAACTTTGGATAAATTAATTAATGGAACAAAACTTGATGATGTTAATTTCCGTAAATCTTTAATTGAAGGAGGGACGGCAGCATTAGAACAATCAGATGACCCAATGATTAAATTAGCACTCAAACTTGACCCATATCTTCGTCAAAAAGATAAATTTTATAGAGACAATTATGAAAGTGTTTTAAATGATGCGCAAGAAAAAATTGCCGAGGCTCGATTTATTATCTATGGAAGGAATACATACCCTGATGCTAATTTTACACTTCGTTTGACTTATGGACAAGTAAAAGGATATCCAATGAATGGCACAATTGCACCTCCTTTTACTACTTTATATGGGCTTTATGATAGATGTTTAGATTTTGGTGATAAAGGTAGCTTTGAACTTCCTCAACAATGGTGGGATAAACAAAATAAATTAGATCTTTCTACGCAAGTTAATTTTGTTTCAACTTGTGATATAATAGGGGGCAATTCGGGTTCACCTACTATTAATTCAAAAGGTGAGTTTGTTGGTATTGTGTTCGATGGTAATATTGAAAGTTTGCCAGGTGATTTTATTTATGATGGAAAAGCAAATCGTGCTGTTAGTGTTAGCTCAAAATATATTATCGAAGCACTTACCAAAATTTATAATGCAAAATACCTTGTTGATGAATTGTTGGGTAAATAGCAATCAATAAGAATATTTAGTTTGAAAACATATATTTTATTATTCCACAAAAATAAGAATCAAAGACCTCTCTACTTTATTTTCACAGTACTCAAGGGAGGTCTTTTTATTTATATATCTAAACATACTTTAAGAATTTATTTTTCTTTTGTCTTTCTACTTTTTTAATTATCATTTTGAACAAAGTAAAGAATCTAAACGTCTCTAAATTCATTCACCTAATAACTTCGGAGGCAATTGATGAATTCAGAAACACAACGGGGAAATTTAAAAAAATTTATATCTAATAAAAAAAACTATAATTAAATAAAAATCACATCTTCGATATTGGCTCTAAATCCTTTTATTATTGCATAAGTCATTTTATCCATTTTGCAATTTTTGAAGAAAGTTTTATTTAATTCGGCTTTAAAAGAAACATTAATCAAAGTACAGTTTATAAAATTAGTATTTGTTAAACCTGAATATTTAAAATTTGCTCCGATTATGAGCATATCTTTAAATGTTATATTGCCAAGTTCCGAGTAATAAAAAACTGTATTTTCTATTTTGCTCCCCTCAAAGGTAGAACCTTTCAGGTTTGATTTATGAAAATTTGCTTCTGATAAATTGCTATTATCAAAGTTACATTTTTCCAAATTACTGCATTTAAAAGAGCTTCTTGTTAAATTTGATTCACTAAAATCTGATTTTACCAAGTTTGAATAATCAAATTTTCCTTGAATTGCTTCAATTTTTTTAAAATCCGATTCTTTTAAATTCAAATAAGTTAAATCCATACCGATTTTCATTTGTAAATCTCTTGATTTTGAAGTGATTTCTTCAATTAATTCATTAATATCGCCAATGGATTTGACTGCCAAATTAAATGCTTTTTCTTCGTCAAATCCGTTCTTTCTTAATTCTTCAAGTTTTTCCGATAAGTCTGTGTAAAGTTCTTCTTTAATTTCTTTAACTTGCTGGTTCTCGGAATAAGGTCCAAAAATTGAATCCAAATAATCTTTCAGTTTGTTTTCCATAATTTACTCCATTTAATTTTAATAAATCTAAAATCTAAAAAATTAATAAATCTAAAATCTTTTTTGTAAAAAACCAATTTTGTTTATTTTCTTCCAACATTTTTTTTCCAAAATTTGTAATTTGATAATATTTTCTGCGACCTCCCTGAGTTTTGTCTCCCCAATAAGATTTAACTGCTTCCTCAGTTTCCAGTCTTTTCAAACTTGAGTATAGAGTTGCTTCCTTCAAATCATATTCTCCGTTTGTTTTGGAAGAAATTATTTTTAAAATTTCATATCCGTATTTATCGTTGTTCTTAAGTAAATTAAGCACAATGGTATCTATATGCCCACGAATAATATCAGAATTAACAGATAAATTCATAAAGTTTCCAATTTTAATTTTAAATGCAATACAAAATTACAAAAAGTATTATGTTTGACAAAATACCTTTGCAAACAAATTAATATATTTTACAAAAATACCACTTTTGTAAAAATTATGTTTTTTTTTGTTTAGATACTAATAAAACGGGTAAAAATGCCCAAAAATATTATTTTTGATATTCACATTAATTTTGCTCAGTAGTAGATATCAAGCAAAATCGGCGGGTCAATATATTTTATGGACAAGAAATGTTTTTTTACGATGCCAAGAATTAACTTGATAACGGTAATTCAATAACAAAAGTAGTACCTTTTCCTGGTGCGGTATCTTTTATATAAATTTTTCCATTGTGATAATCTTCAACAATTTTTTTAGTCAAACTTAATCCCAGCCCCCAGCCACGTTTCTTTGTAGAAAATCCAGGAGTAAAAACGTGCCTTTTGACTTTATTTGTCATACCTTTTCCTGTATCTCTAACATAAATTTTTATATTAGATCCTTTAATCTTAATTGTTAAATAAATCGTGCCTTGTTTTTCTTCAATTGCTTCGGCGGCATTTTTAAACAAATTTTCAAATACCCAACTAAATAAATCGACATTTAAATCGCAATAATAATCTTGATTAATTTCCCGAATAATTTGAATTTTTCTACCTAAATGAGGTAATCTTCTTTCAAAATATTTACTAATTTCTTCAATTAAATCTCTTATATTGGTTTTAGTTAAGTCCGCAGCAGAACCAATTTTGGAAAATCGGGTTGCTACAATATTTAATCTCGTAACATCGTTAGCCATTTCGTTGACGATTTCGTTAATTCCCAAATCATCAGATTTCAATCGCAGAAGTTCAATCCAAGCAAGCAAACTCGAAAGAGGTGTACCAAGTTGGTGAGCTGCTTCTTTTGCCATCCCTACCCAAACTTTTGATTCTTCGTTTCTTCTGCTTGCATTAAATGCCGCATATCCTATTGTTAGAACAGTTAAAAAAATTATAAATGCAAAATATGGCAATGCTCGGAATTTATCTACCAAATCTGAATGGTAAAAATAATATTTTTGTAAAATTTTGTTAGTACTATCTACTAAAACAATTGGTTGATAAGTAGATTTCATTTTTTGAATTAATTGATATGCTCTTTGCCTCTTTTGAGCATAAGTCAAAGTTGTGTCAAATTTTACATTTAACGAATAAAGTTCAAATGGTTCTAATGGCACATCATTGCTATCAGTAATAATAATAGGAAAGTTTATTTGTGGAATTATTTGTTCTTGGAAAAAGTTTAAATCTTCAAAATTTGTGTTTGGGTCTGAATAATGTTCATAAATATCTGCATAAAATTTCAACAAAGCTTTTTCTCTTTTTATAATTTCATTAACTAACGAATTTGTATAAATAATTGAAGTCAATATTAAAAGCAACATAATAATAAATAATATAGCTTTAATATACCATTTTGAAAATGGTGAGATGCTGAATTTTGTATATCTTTTTATATTATGAAATTGCAACATTGTATTTTTTTAGTTTTTGTTGTTCTTTTTTAAAATAAGAGAAAAAATTATAGACAAAATTAAAATACTTAAAATAACAAGTAATGAATATTCAGTTGAAATTATGTAGTAATCAGAAATAAGCATTTTAACTCCCACATAAGCTAGAATAATAGCAACACCGTATTTGAGATAAGTAAATAAATCAACAATACCAGCAAGGGCAAAATACAAAGCCCTCAATCCAAGAATTGCAAAAATATTCGAAGTAATGGCAACAAATGGGTCGCTGGAAATTGCAAGTACAGCAGGAATAGAATCAATTGCAAACATTAAATCAGAAGATTCAATTAACACCAAAGTTAACAACAGGGGAGTAATAAACATTTTTTTATTTTGTTTTACAAAAATATGACCACTTTTATCAGCAGGCAATAAATTAAAATGTTTTTCTAAAAATTTGATTATTTTATTATTTTCAACATCAACCTTATCCTCTCCACCGAACGCCATTTTATAAGAAGCATAAAAAAGTAAAAGCCCAAAAATATAAATTATTGGATGGAAATAATGCAAAAGAGCAACACCGGCAAGAATAAAAATAATTCGCAAAACTATCGCTGAAAGAATTCCCCATTTTAATACATGTGGTTGGTGAGTATCTTTTACCCCCATTACTTCAAAAATCATTAGAAAGACAAATAAATTATCTACCGAAAGTGATTTTTCAACTACATAAGCGGCAAAAAATTGTATTGCTTTTATATGACCATTTTCTAAATAAAAATAAAGCAATAAATTGAAAAGAAGCGAAATTGAAATCCATACTGCCGACCACATTAAGCTTGTTTTTACTCCCAGTTTCCCCTTTCTATGGTCAGTTGCATATAAATCGATATACAGCATTATTCCGATTACAACACTAAATATTCCCCAAAATATAATATGATTAAAATCGAACATAAAAATTATTTTTATTTAAAAGAAAATACAAACGTTTATATTAGAAAATAATTAAATTATAAAATATAAATATAAGGTTTTTTCTAAATTCTACGTCTAAAACCGTGCCCCACTACTTCATGAACCATAGTTATGACAACAAAAGCTTGCGGGTCAATAGATTTTACTAAATCGGTTAGTTTGCCAAGTTCTTTTAATGTTATAACAGTGTAAATAACTTCCGTTTCAATGTTTCGGTAAAGTCCTCTACTTTTAAGAGCAGTAACTCCACGATTCATTTTTTCCATAATAACTTTACCAATTTCATCTTTCTTATCAGAAAAAATTAGTGCAGAACGTGCATAATCAAATCCATCAAGTACTGTATCAACAATTTTGCTCGATACAAATACAAGGAAAAGAGCATATAAAACAAGCACTAAAACGGGTTTGTCATTTGCCAAATGTTTCATTTCCAATATAATACCTGCTATAAAAATAACAAGGAAATCAATCATAATAATGGCGTTCCCTGTTTTTAGTCCCCACTTTTTATGCATAATTGCCGCAATAATATCCGAACCACCAGTTGTTGCTCTGAATTTAAAAATAAGCCCTAATCCTACACCCAAAAGAACAGTTCCAATCAAAACAAAAAAGAAAAAATCATTATTGAACAAATACTTTATAGAAGAGATGTCTTGTAGCCTTATAAATGAGAGACCAGGAAAATCACCTCTTACCATATCTGTAAAAAAAGAAGAAACGGTAAACCCATAAAAAGTTCTAATACCAAATTCTTTGCCTAATTCCTTAATTCCATAAATGAATAAAGGAATATTTAATATCCAAGTAATCATACCTACGCCAATTTTATTATTTGTTAAATAATGTATTGCCATAGCTAAACCACTTGCTCCACCTGGTACAACTTTTGCATCAATTAAAAAGACTCCAATACCAAGAGCCATTAAAAGACAACCAATTGTAATAACGGTATAGTCAATGATTATAATTAAATTATTTTTGTTGTAAAGGTTATTTATCATAAATTTTCATCAAATTCTTGTAAAATTTTAATCCCAGAGCTTGTCCCAAGTCTATTTGCACCTGCTCGAATTAAATCTAATGCAAATTTTAAATCACGAATGCCTCCTGAAGCTTTAATATTAGTATTTGTATTTTTGCAAATTTCCATCATTAATTCAATATCTTCAAGATTTGCTCCCGTTGAAATTATTCCAGTTGAAGTTTTTACAAAGTCTGCTTTACAATCTACTACTATACTTGTTGCTAATTTTTTCTCTTCATTGGTTAAAAGACCTGTTTCAATAATAAATTTAGTTGTTGCTTGTAAATTTTTTGATGTTTTATTAAGGAAATTAATTTCTTCCTTGTAACTTTTTATATCTTTATTTTTTAAATAAGCATTATTTACAACAATATCAACTTCGTTAGCACCACTTTCAATGGCTTTCTCAATTTCATAAAGTTTAACTGGCAATAAGTTTGCTCCCAACGGAAATCCAATAACAGTACATACTTTAACGTTGCTTTTATTAAGCAAACTGCTTGCAAAATTCACATAATTAGGCAATATACACACAGAGGCAAAATTGTAAGTTATTGCCTCATTGCAAAGTTGCTCAATTTGTTCAATTTTTGTATCAGGTTTAAGCAAAGTATGGTCAATTTTTTTTGCAAATTCATTTTTTTTAATTGTAATATTATTCATTTTTGTAATTTGAAATTTTTTTAAAATACAAAATTAGTATGAATAGAAGGAATTTAATTAAACTTGCAGGAATTTCTATTGCCGCTCAATTATCTAATATTAAATTAGCCAGAAGTATGGAATTATATAATCAAAAACAAATTATAAAGCCAACAGCATTAAAAGAAGGGGATACCGTAGGTATTATTTCGCCAGCTACTGCTGTTACTTCGCCCGAAGATATTGAACAAGCAACATCAGTTGTAAAATTAATGAATTTAAAACCTATTTTCCCAAAGAACTTTTTTTCTAAAGAAGGGTATAAAACACGCTCTCCAAAATTAAGAGCAGATGATGTAAATGAGATGTTTGCAAATCAAGATGTTAAAGCTATCTTTTGTATTCGTGGTGGATATGGAAGCGGAGGAATTTTACCATTCCTTGATTATAAAATAATTCAAAACAATCCAAAAATATTTGTAGGTTATAGTGATATTACAGCAATGCATCTTGCAATTAATAAAATTGCCGGGCTATCAACATTGCACGGTGCAGTATTGTTGTCTGATTTTGAGGGTAATACATTTGATTTATTGAAAAAAACTCTTTTTACAAATGAACCACTTGGAGTAATTGCAAATCCCACAACTAATTCAATAAAAAATGAAAATCAAACAAGAACAATTATTTCTGGAAGTGCGAGAGGGCAATTGTTTGGAGGAAATCTATCGTTAATTGTTTCTTTAATGGGTACTAAATATGAAATTGATACAGATAATAAAATTTTATTTTTGGAAGATGTTGGAGAAGAACCTTATAGGATTGATAGGATGCTTACTCAATTAAAATTAGCAGGAAAATTTGATAATATTGCTGGTCTTGTATTTGGTAAATGCCAAGACTGTTCTCAAAAATCTGTTCCTGCAATATGGGATTATAGTCTTGCCGAATTACTTGATTTTCAATTGAAAGATATAAATAAACCTGTCTTTTATGGTCTTTTAATTGGCCATACCTCCATTCAATATCCTTTACCGCTTAATGTAGAAGCCAATCTTGATGCAGATAAAATGAATTTAACAATTGTCGAAAGTTTTTGTGAAAATTCTTGAATGTAAAAAGTAAATTTATAAAAATACAAATTTATTTTTCTCATAAATTTATTTTTTGATTTTTTTCATTTGAGATTGTTTGAATAATGCAAGAAAAAGAAAAACAAAATCAAAATAAAATATTAACATTTGTTCATTATTTAATCAAAAAATATGTTTTAGTTTGCACTAATAAATTATTTTTTCTTAATCATTCGGAACTTATTATTTCCTGAATATATTGATAATCAATCATTTTAACCAATATAGAGTAAATTTAGTATTTCTATCGGGTAAAAAATAAATTTTGTTAATTCATTTTAATTTTTTAATTTAGTTTTTGTATTTAAATAACATTTTAATAACATTCCTATGGAGGAAATATGACAAAGCTTCTTACCGTTATGAGAAGTGCTTTTTTACCGATTTTCTTTTTAGCATTAGCTTTCACAGCTTGCGAAGGTCCCAAGGGAGCAGACGGAGCAACAGGAGCAACAGGTCCACAAGGTCCACAAGGTCCGGCTGGTCCATCAGGTGCTCAACAATGCGGTGTTTGCCATAATAATTCAACTTTGTTGTTTGCAAAACAAAGCGAATGGGCACAATCACTTCATGGAACAGGCGAAATGTACGTATATGGCAATCAATCTGATTGCGCATATTGCCACACAAGTCAAGGATTTTTGGAATACAACCAAACCGGCGTAAAACCAGTAACTGGTGCTCCATATTCTGACCCTGCAACAATCAACTGCCGTACTTGCCACAACGTCCATACTAACTACGATTCAACTGATTGGGGATTGAAAAGAACTGTCCCTGTTGCTTTCTATGCTGCAACAGTTGCTTCGGCTGATTTAGGCAAAGGTAACCTTTGTGGTCAATGCCACCAAGCACGCCCATCAAGTACTCCAATTGATTTGACAAATCCTAATGCAACTATATCAATTACAGATATGCGCTTAGGTGCACATCACAGCCCAGCTGCAAACGTATACACTGGTTCTCTTCAATTTGTTCCAAATGGTAATGCAACAGTTCCAACATCAAATTATCACTCAATGGTAAAAGATGCTTGTGTTACTTGTCATATGGCTAATACTTATGTTGCGCATGGACAAGCAACTGGTGGACATACATTTAAAACTGTATCCGATGATGGTACTATTTTCAATACTACTGCTTGCAAAGTTTGCCACACAGAAGTTGCTAACTTAACAAAATTCAATCAAATCGGTAGTGGCTTTACTGATACATTCCAAACAGATATGGATAGTTGCGCAACAGTGATGATTCAGAAAGGTTGGATGACAGCATCAAAGAACTGGAATGCTTCATCCTCTAAACCATTAGTTGTTACTCAAAATGAAGCTGCGGCTATGTATGCTTATAACGCTCTTCAAGAAGATAAGAGTCAAGGTGTACATAATCCAAAATATGCAAGAGCTGTTTTAGATAATATTATGCAAGTTCTTGGGATCAAATAAGTTATTTTTTAGATAGAAACTCCATTGTTTGCTTAATAATCAAATAGTGGAGTTTTTCCAAAATGTTTATTAGAGATTTGAAAATAAAATACAATTATAAATAAATTTTATTATGTTTGTATTTTAATGTTTTCTTACGAAAGAAATTCTTTATTTCATAAATTAAAGGAAGCCCGATGAAAAAACTTACACTATTATTTTGCACGCTTTTAGCAATATCGTATTTAGGCTATTCCCGCCCAGAATATTCAATTTTACAATCTTACGGGACAAAATGTTCTAATTGCCATGTTAACATACAAGGTGGTGGAGAACGCACACTTGGTGGATGGATGTCTCGCAATCAAACTTCAATCATAGACCCTTCTACAATTGGAATAGGGAAAATCTATGATTTTTTACAAAATACAAATCAAGCATGGAATGGGAAAATTACTTATGGGCTTGATTTCCGTTGGGAAGATGCTCGTTGGGGGTACCAAGAAGTTGTTCAACAACGTAACCCTCCATTGACCGACACAGTATTAAGCAAACCTTTACGGGATAATATGATTATGCAATTTGACCCGTATTTGAGTATCAAACCTTTTGATTTTTTAGAATTAGAAGGTTTTTATAATTTTGCGTATGATATAGAACAATTTAAAAGATACCCAGGACAACAGCCTTATGCTTTCAGTATAAAGGTGAAACCTGCTGATTACTTACCTGAATTGAGAGTTGGATATTTCCAACCAGAAATAGGAACAAAATGGGACGACCATTCTTTATTGGTTCGTCAAGTTATTGGAAGTTCCCGTTCATCCTTATTAATCCCGGATGATTATGCTGAATGGGGCGCTGAATTAGATTATGAATCAATTCCTTGGTTAGGAGTTGGACTTGGTGTATTTGATTCGAAAGTTATGAAAAATTTAACACTTCCGGACCAAACTGGCTCATCAATACCAGTTGTTTCAGGAAACACCTCTTCTTTATTTTTTAAATTAGCTTTTTATCCACCTGAATGGATTCCTGGTTTTACTAATTTCTTCGGTGGATACTTTATGATGAATAGCCCATTAAAAACAGATAATGGCATATATTTTGCAAACAATTATTATGCAATTGGAGATTTGTTCTTTAACATAGGAATGACAGATAAATTTGCACTTATGACTGAGTACATGTGGAGCAAAAAACAAGATTTGCGTACCACAAACAATTTATCATTTGAATTAACGTATCAACCATTAGATGCCGCTTATGTATATGCAAGATACGAAGTGGGTAATACTGATTATTTGCCTGTAAGCACAAGTTATCATGCAAATCAGTATGTTCTTGGAGCTAAAGTGTTTTTGCTCCCATATATTGCATTAATACCTGAATACAGAGTTTTCGATAGAGCAAATGTACCTGGTTATTTTGCAGAATGGGCATTCCAATTACATATATTTTATTAATAAGGAGAAAACAATGGAAAAGAAAGATATAACTAGAAGAGATTTTATTGTTAATACAGGAAAAGTAATTGGAGCAGGTGTTGTTGTAACAACTATTCCACAGTTTTTGACAAGCTGTGAAAAAAACGAGACAGTTACTTTGCCACCACCTCCTTCTAATTTTTATACTTTAGATTTAACACCTTACCCTGAATTATTAAGTAAAGGTGGAGTAAGGAAAATAAAAATTGCAGGGAAAAACCAAGGTAATGATATTATTATTATTCACCATCAAGACGATTCATTTAAAGTGTTTGATACAGTATGTCCACATCAAGGGTGTCCTGTTAATTCACCAAGTGATTCGGAAGCAACAATTGATTGTCCTTGCCATCCAAATGCATATTCATCAGTTACTGGTGATTGGGTTGCAGGTCCTTATTCAGGATTAGTTCTTAAAAGCTTTGAAGTTGGATATTTTGATGCAACGAAAAAAACATTAGAAATTAAAATTTAATTTTAGATTTTATTAATTCAATATTTTGGAGAAAAAACTATGAAAAACTCAAAAACATTATTCGTTTCTTTATTAGCATTAGTTGTATTAGTTGGTGTTGTTTTTGCACAAACAAAAACAGGAAAAGATATTTTTATAGACTCAAAATGCAATACTTGCCATTCAATCAAATCACAAGAAATTGAATCAAAGCAAGCAGGTAAATACCCAGATTTATCTGAAATTGGCAAAGCCGGTATTGATGAAGCAACATTGCAAAAATATCTTTTAAAAGAAGAATCAATTAAAGATAAAAAGCATGCTGTAAAATTCAAAGGAAGCGAAGAAGAATTAACTACTTTAGTAAAGTGGTTAAGTGGATTAAAAGGCGAAGACAAATAATTAATTTGTTTGTTTCACTAAAACATTTAGGAGTACTAAATGAAATTATATAAAGGCGTTATAGCCTTAGCAATAGCAGCTACCGTAGGATTTTCCTTACTACCCGCAGAGGAAGTTACAGGAAAAGATATATTTTTGAACAATAAGTGCAATACTTGCCATAGTATAAAATCGCAGGGAATTGAATCCAAAGTAGGTGAAGGTAAATACCCTGATCTTTCAAATGTTGCTTCCAATAAATTTGAAAATGATTTTATTAAAAAATTCCTAATGAAAGAAGAAACATTAGATGGCAAAAAACATGCAATTAAGTTCAAAGGAGACGACGCAGAACTCTCAAAACTCGTTGATTGGTTGCAAACTTTAAAGCAAGATTAAAATAAACCAATGCGATAAAAATAGGCTGTCGTTGATTGTCAAAGACAGCCTATATTTTTGAACTTCTTGAATTAGGTTTAACTAAAAGGTTAAAAATGAAAAATTATAAACTCATATTGTATTTCTTAATGATGTTTTTGCTATTAAACATAGCAAAAAGTCAAAATAATCAAGTATGTTTAGACTGTCATAATGACCCTGATATGACAACTGAGAAAAATGGGAAAGAGGTGTCTTTGTATGTAAACAAAGCGGTTTTTAGTGTTTCTGCCCATGGAAAACTTCATTGTGTTGATTGCCACAAGGGTTTTAATCCTGATGATATTCCTCATAAAGCGAAAATTGAACCTATTAGCTGTAAAGAGTGCCATACAGCGCCTGTTGACAAACACAAGTTCCATCCTCAAATTGTTCAAGCAAATGGAATTAATGGCACACCTGATGTAAACTGTAAAGGTTGCCATGGCACACATGAAATTAAAACGAAAGATAGTCCTTCCTCTCCAATAAATTTTATGAACTCTGTAAATTATTGTGGAAAATGCCATACTCTTGAAAAAGACCAATATTACAAATCTGTTCATAATGTTCAATTACAAAAAAATAATCCTAATGCTCCTACTTGTATATATTGTCATAGTTATGAACTAACACCTATATCAAAATTAGATGGAGTTACCTTAAAACTTAATCAAGAAAAATTATGCCTTTCTTGTCATTTAGATGATAAAACAGGTAAAACAAAATTTTCAAAATCTTTAATTGATTATAGTCAAAGTGTTCATGGACAGGCTATTGCTCATGGTAATGCAAATGCCGCAATTTGTACCGATTGCCATGGTACACATGATTTAGAAAAGCAAAGTTCGCCAACATCTAAAATTAATAGAAAAAATGTAGCAAACGTTTGTGGTCAATGCCATCCGGGTATTGCTCAAGAATATAAAATGAGTGTTCATGGTATTGCTTTAATACAAGGTAACCCTGATGTTCCAACCTGTACTTTTTGTCATGGCGAACATAGTATTAATGCTGTTGTTGATGTTCCGTTGAAAATGTTTACTGATAACAAAATTAATCCACAAGCGGCAATTAAGACGAAAATGATTTATTGTATTAAATGTCATGGTAATGAAACTCTAATGGCAAAATATAATATTCTACCTTTTAATAAAGCACACGAATGGCTACCTGAATTAGAAAAACATAATGAAACAGTTCGTTGTATTGATTGTCATTCTTCTTATGCACCTCCTAATCTTTCGCACAATCTTTTACCACCCGATAAAACTATTAAAAAGTGTGAAGAATGCCATTCTAAAAATTCAGTTTTAATGACAAAGTTATATAAACACGAAAAAGAGCAATCCAGAGAAAAATATGGATTTATTAACGGTACCTTATTAAGTGATGCTTATGTAGTAGGGACTACAAGGAATGTTTTCCTTGATTCTTTTGCTATTCTTGCATTTGCTGTTGTAATTATTGGTATATTTTTTCATGGTTTAATGAGATGGTATTTCAGAAGGGGTTAATATGAATGGACCAAAACATAAAATTTTTCTATATCCTTTATGGCTGAGAATTTGGCATTTGATAAATGCTGTTTTATTCATCTGCTTGATTCTTACAGGAGTGAGTTTGCATTTCTCTGCTGATAATGCTTTGCTTTTTTCTTTTAGATTCTCTGTTATGATTCATAACATTTCTGGAATTTTGTTATCTCTAAATTATCTTTATTTCTTTATTTTCAATATTATTAAAGGTAATTATAAATATTATATCCCGAAACTCAAAGGATTAAAGAAACGGGTTATTTTGCAGGCAAAATATTATCTTCTGGGTATTTTCAATCAAGAACCCCATCCATTTATGCCAAGCGAAGAATCGAAATTTAATCCATTGCAGCAACTTGGTTATGTAAGTATAATGTACTTATTAGTTCCAATCATAATTATTTCTGGTTGGGCTTTATTATTCCCTGAATATGCACCCGAAAACTTCTTTGGAATGGGTGGTGTTTGGCCTATGGCATTATTGCATACAATAACAGGTTTTGCTTTGATTTTATTTGTATTTGTACATATTTACCTTGGAACTACGGGACATACAATCGGCGATTTATACAAAACTATGATTACCGGTTGGCATCTTTCTTATGATGATGAGCAAGAAGTTGCTCGTGAAACAGAAAAGCAATTGAAAAACGATAAAAGAACATTGCCTATTATACTTTATAATCCTATTACCATAACTGGTTCTTTAATTGCAGGGATTACTTTTTTTGCTATTTTAGTTATGATGATTGTAGAACTATTAAGTACAAACACAAGTGCTTACACTGGGTTGGTTACTTTTGTTGCCTTGCCAACAGCTCTTGCCTTTGGTGTTGTTTTAATTATTTTTGGTGCTTTTCGTGAAAACAGAAGATTGTTACTTAATAAAAGTGGTAAAGTAGATAGGTTACCAATTCTTGATTTAAATAAGAGGAAACACCAAGCGGCTCTTGTTGTCTTTACTCTTGGCACTGTGATATTAATTGTTTCTACTATTTATGGTAGTTTTAAAGCATATGATTATATGGAAACTGACCAATTTTGTGGTAATGTGTGTCATAGCGTTATGCAACCTGAATATACGGCGTATCAAAATAATATTCACTCTCGTGTTCATTGTGTGAAATGCCATATTGGACCTGGTGCTGATTGGTTTGTTAAATCTAAAATTTCAGGTTCTTATCAATTACTTTCTGTATCTTTCAATTTATATTCTAGACCAATTAAAACTCCTGTGCATGATTTGAGACCTGCACCTGAAACTTGTGAACAATGCCACTGGCCTAATCAATTTTACAGCCAAAAACTTGTTGATTTTGATTTCTTCACTCCTGATGAACATAATTCGCACTACAAGATTCAAATGCTACTTAAAATTGGTGGTGGTAATCAAGAAACCAGTCAAACATCCGGTATCCATTGGAAAATGTATATTCAAAATGAAATTTCTTATTATCCTGCTGATTTTAGAAGACAAATTATTCCTTGGGTACGTGTTAGAAATAAATTAACAGGACAAGAAACTTATTACGTTTCTACCGATTCTAAGTTTAAAATGACGGATTCCATTTTACGTAGCGGTGCTATTCGTAAATTTGATTGTATAGATTGCCATAATAGACCTGCACATGACTTTAAGATTCCTAATAATGTTGTTAATTCCTTTATGCTTGCATATAAAATTGACCGTTCTATCCCATATATTAAAAATATGGCAGTTCAAACTTTGGAATCTAATGCAATTAGTCAAGATTCCACATTAAAAGATATTAGACATTATCTTACTGATTTTTACTCTCGTTTTTATCCTAGTGTCTTAACGGAAAACAAAGATGGATTAGAAAAATCAATTCGTTCTGTTGCTGAAATATTTTCCAAGAATTATTTCCCAAATATGCGTGTGAGCTGGCGAGCTTATCCTAATAATATTGGGCATATGTATGCGAAAGGCTGTTTCCGTTGCCATGATGGCAAGCACGTTAGTCCGGAAGGTAAGGTTATTAGTGCGGATTGCAACACTTGCCATTCTATTATTATGCAACAACCTCCTGATAAAGAAGCCGTTTTTGCAAAAGACCAAAACTTTATTCATCCAGGTGGTATGGATAAATTTGTACAATCAAGAATGTGTCCGGATTGTCATGCCGCTCTGCAAAAAAATGTGGTATTAGAACCAAGTAAACATTAAAATTTTTCATTTTTATGCTACCTAAGTAGAGGCTGTCTCAAAAAGAGATAGCCTCTTTTATTTTTTCCTATTAGTAATATCAATTATTGGAATAGTTTTTGATAATATAAAATAAATACAATAAAAAGATAAAATATGAACTTATCGCAAGCAAACAGATGTTTTCTGGATTATTTAAAAACTGAAAAAAACTTTTCGGAAAGAACATTATTAACTTATCATTATGCTCTTGACAATTTTTATGAATATTTTAAGGAAATATTTGTTGAAAATCCAAATGTTTGTGAGATTGAAATAGATGATATACGACCTTTCTTAGGTTGGCTACAAGATAAAGGATTTGCTCGTAATTCTATTAGATTGAAATCTTCCGCTTTGAAATCTTTTTTTAAATTTCTCTTTAAAAAAGAATATATTGATAACAATCCGGCTAAATCGCTTTCAACTCCCAAGCGAAAAAAAAATTTGCCAAACTTTTTAACTGAAAAAGAAATTTCAAATTTACTTCTAAATTTTGATGGTAATGGTTTTGAAAGTATTAGAAATAAGTTTCTTATACAGATGATTTATGGTTCAGGTCTTAGAATAAGCGAAGCTTTAAATTTAAAAATAGGGGATATTGATACTGTAAATAAGACAGTTAAAGTGTTAGGAAAAGGGAATAAGGAAAGAATTGTTCCAATGGGGACAAACACAATTGCTCTTTATGAAAAATATATAAAAAGTAAAAATAAGTGTGTTAATTCATCTAAATTTGTTTTTGTGTCTGGCACAGGAAACAAAATGAGTTATTCTTCAGCATATAAAATTATTCATAGAGAAATTAAAAAAATAAGCGATGTTAAGCAGAAATCACCCCACACATTAAGGCATACATTTGCTACACATTTGATTAACAATGGTGCAGACATTCGCTCGGTTAGTGAGATGTTGGGACATAGTTCGTTGTCTTCAACGCAAATCTACACCCATCTTTCCATTGATAAATTGAAAGATATTTATTTTAAAGCACATCCAAAAGCTGAAAAATAGTTAGTTGAATTTTTATTAAGTGAAATTATTAAAATTATTTTTTTTCGTCTTGCCAAATTTATTGATTAATTTGCATTTTTTTAATTTAAAAAATCAAAAAAATGTCAAAAGTTAAAGTTTCAGTTGTTGGTGTAGGACACCTTGGAAAGATTCATGCAAAACTATGGAAAACGATAGAAGATGCAGAATTAGTAGGAATTTATGATGTTAATGAAAATGCTTCGAAAGCAGTAGCAAAAGAATTAAATTGTATAGTGTTTTCATCTATTGATGAAGTAATTAAAAATTCTGAGGCAGTTACAATTTCGTCAGATACTAAAACACATTTTTCTATTGCTAAAACAATGATTGAAAATAACATTCATTCATTTATTGAGAAGCCTATAACAAGTAATTATAAGGAAAGCCAAAAGCTTCTTGAAATTGCAAATAAAAATAAAGTATTGGTTCAAGTTGGTCATGTGGAGCGTTTCAACCCTGCTTTAACAGCCTTGAAAGAACATAATCTTCAGCCTTTATTTGTTGAAGTTCATCGTTTGAGTCAATTTAAGACACGGGCGACAGACGTAAGTGTAATCTATGATTTAATGATTCACGATATTGATATTATATTATGGTTAGTTAAATCAAAAGTTCAAAAGATTGAAGCCAATGGTGTTGCTATATTAACTGAAACACCTGATATTGCGAATGCTCGTATTACTTTTGAGAATGGTGCTGTTGCAAATTTGACAGCTTCTCGTATTTCAGCTTCGCCAATGAGAAAATTGAGAATTTTTCAAAAAGATGCTTATTTTTCTATTGATTTAGGAAATCAGCAAGTTGATGTCTTTAAGCTTTTAAATGAAGAGCCAGACCCAGAAAAATATCCATTAGCATTTAATTTAGGTTCAATTTTAGAAACAAACAATCCAAAGAACATTATTTATTTAAAGCCTGAAATAACGAAGTTAAATGCAATTCAAGAAGAACAAAAATCTTTTATTAACTCAATAAAGAATAATATACAAACTGCTGTTACGGCAAAAGAAGCGGCAGAAGCTGTGAGAATTGCTGAAATTATTACTAATAAAATAGCAAAGTATAATAAAAATATTCTTCAATTATAGATTGTTTATGAATAATAAAATATTTAAAATTAATTTTGGTAATTCTACATTTTTACTTTTTACTTTCTTTTTTATTTTAAATATTTGGCATCCTTTTTCATTGGGATTTTTTGCCGATGATTGGAACTATATAACTCATTATAAATTCTTGGCGCAGTTGCCTGAAAATCCATTTAATTATAATATTTTTAACTATTTTTTACAATGTTTTGGAAACCGTCCTGTGGTTTCATTAACTTTTTATCTTGGTTATTCAATATGCGGAGGTACTAATTTTGTATTATGGCAATTTTGGACATTAATTTTATGGTTGTTATCAATTTTTACCTTCCGATTAGTCTCTAAAGAATTTTTTAAAATATTAGGTTATTGTAAAAACAGTTTCCTGCAAGAATTCGCTACTGTTATTTTTGGCTTATCGCCTTGGATGATGGCTTACAATCATTGGATTTCATTATCAATGAATCTACCATTTCTTATTTTCTTCAATTTGGCTATATATTACTTTTTGAAATCATATCAAAATCATGAAACGTATTTCTTTCGTTCTGCTTTCTTTTTACTACTGAGTTATTTATCTTATGAAGCATTTTATTTTCAATGGTTTTTATTTTTGATTTTTGTATTTAAATACAAGGGATTTCGAAAAGTATATCATAAAAATATATTAATACCATTTGTTCTTTTCTCTTTTGTTCAAATTGTCGTTATTCTTTGGAATAGAATTTCAATACCGTTCTTTAAATATATTGTTATCAAATCTCTTGATCCTTACACATTGCAATTATTCGTAGCTAACCTTTTATCATTGCCTTATGTTTGGATAGCAAGTTTTGTAATTGGTTCAATAATCTTAATACCACTGCTAATATTTATTATAGTTAAAATTTTTAAATATAACAAAGCAAATCATCTGGCAAGAAATGAAATAATGCTTCTATCTACAATTTTCGTTTTGGGATTATTACTTTCTCTTGCTTTGTTTGCAGTAGCAGGTTATTCAATTTGGGGATTGGGAATGAGGAGTCGTACAATGATTGTTTTTGCATGGTACTTATCACTCTATATAGGTTATTTAGTGTTGTTTGTAGATTATCATAAAGTGATTTTTTCAAAAACAATTTATGCAATTGTGATTATAATTATAGTAGATTTAACATTTTCAAATATACAAAATTCATTGGACTGGCGAACAACTTGGGAAATAGAAAAAGAAGTAATTGCTAAAATTCCAACGAGGAAAATACTTTCTACCGACAAAAATGCAATAATTTTAGTTAACTTGCCTTATAAATATCACTGGATATCGCTTTTTGACTATCAGTGGTCGATAAATGCACAAATGAACTACGGTAAAAGTGTAATTTTTAAATCAAATTATGATACTACGTTTTTTCGCTTTTTTTTTGTTGGAAATAACATTATACACCCAATTAAAAATGTTCCTGTCGTAAACTATTGGAATGGCAAAGAATTATTTCAATTTTATGATATGCCTAAAAAAAACAAAGAAGATGATTTAAAAGGTTATTTTTATACAAGGGAATTCAAAATGTCAGGTAGCGAACTTTGGGTTTGGAATTATCCTGAAAATACGTTTACAAAAATTACAAATAATGAAAAATTTGAATTTGAAAAAATTAAAAATTATGATTATTGGATTACGTATTTATACAACAAATTTAAGGGATTAGAACATTAGTGTTTAAGAACATTAACCTCATCAACATAAATTGTTTGCTTTTTACGGAATAAAGCTAATATAATAGCAAGCCCTATTGCACTTTCTGCGGCGGCAACAGCCATAACAAAAAAGACAAATATTTCACCAGAAGTATCACCTAAATATCTTGCAAATGAGATAAAAGCAAGATTTACAGAATTTAGCATAATTTCAAGGGACATAAAAACTATAATAGCATTTCTTCGCAAAATTACTCCAAGAGTGCCAATAGTAAATAGAATTCCTGATAAAGCGATATAATATTCAAGAGGTATATTATTCATTTTTTTATTTTTATTTTGTTGGTTAATAAATATTTATATTTTAAATTTTAATTGATTAATTTCTTTTTTGCCATAACGATTGCACCGACAATAGCGGAAAGCAACAAAATACCGACAATTTCAAATGCAACTAAATCTTTTGTAAAAAGGACTGAACCAAGCGATTGAGCAGTAAAAAGATTGTAAACATTTGTGCTATTAGGCTGATTGAGCGGATTTGACATTATAAATGTTACAATCATAATAAAGAAAATTGCAGCAAGTACAATTCCAAAACTATTTCGGGATTGAATTCTGATTGTTTGTTTTTCATCTTCGTTTAAGTTTAAAAGCATTATAACAAAGACAACTAAAACCATTATTGCCCCTGCATAAACAAGAATTTGCAGTACCGCAACAAATGGCGATTGCAAGGTAAGATATAATGCAGATAGAGCAAAAAAATGCACTATCAAAGACATTGCAGAATAAATTGGGTGTTTTGTTGCAATTGTCCCAATGGCACTTGCTATGGCAAGTATTCCTAAAACTATGAATGCAATTAAATGTATGTTCACTGATTTTCTATTTTATTAATTAAGCAAAATTAAAAAAAAAAAATGAGATAAGGAAATATAAAAAACATGGAAATTTATCATAATATAAAATAAATTTTACTTTTATTTGTTTTTACAATATAATTAAATCAATAAAAGGAGTTTTAAATGAAAAAAATAAGTTATTTACTGCTTTTGGCTATGTCTATGGCCATTTTTACCTCTTGTACTTCTTCTAACAACAGCACAAATCCAATAACAGGTAATCAATTTCCTTTAAGCACTGGTAATTATTGGGTTTATGATGTAATCCCATTTGACTCAACAGGTGCTCCTGCTCAATCAAGCGAATATTTCGATTCTACTTATGTAGCAAGTACCTCTGTTGAAAATGTCTTAACTATGCAAGGAGTTACTGTTTTTAATGTGAACCATATCTATTCAAATAGCAACCCAAATACATCAGAACAATATTATACGAATTCAGATGGTATTTACAATAAATTCAATGGTCTTTCAGGATTCAATGGAAATTTATTTGGCATAAATATTCTTGATTCTTTACATTTGGATTGGATGTTATATATTGATTATAACAATTCTACTTGGACATCACTTGCACCTCAAACAATAACTTTTAATAATATTCCTCTGCCACAGGTAGGTAATGTAGATTTAAGTATTACTTTCACTATGGTAGGTACAAAATCTACAACAAAACAATTTACTATACAAGGTAGTAATATTACTGCGCAAGGCTATATCTCAACGATAAAAATTACTGGTAACATTAAAGTTTTTAGCTTAGCAGGGACTATTATACCAATTCCTGAAAGTGATATTGTTACAAATGCTTATTATGCAAGTGGAATTGGTCTAATATATTCAAAAACTGATAATGCAACTATTGGTTTGCCTGGACTTTATAGCACAACTATACTAGGAAGCGTAAAAACATTAGTTAGATATAAAGTGCAATAATAGTTTTGAAAATATCTTTTGTAAGAAAAGTGTAAGAAAAAAGGTTGCCCTGAAAAGAGACAACCTTTTTTTCTTTTGAACGTTCCGTTTAAAAAAAAATAGTTAAAAAAATAACAAAGTTAGGAGTATGCATTGTTGTCTTTCCTTTATGTAATATTACTTTATTGCTTATTCTGAATTTCTCTCTTAACTGTTGGGACAAAATCTAATGGTCGTCCAATTTGGGGTAATCCTAACAATTCTCTTGCTTTATCTAGTGCATCATCTATATTTCCGAATATAAATTTTTCGTCAATTAAATTTAAAATTCCGGACTGTGTCATTGCAAAAAGAGGTTGAGTATGCACACCTGATAATATTAATTGAATATTCTTTTTCTTTAAAGTATGATAAAGGGTTTTGATAGTATTTAACCCTGTTGCATCAATAGCAAGGACATTTCTCATTCTAATTATTATTATTTTCGGTGGGGTAGAGACTATATTAATCTCATCTGTGAATTTATTAACAGCACCAAAGAAAAAAGGTCCATTTATTTCAAAAACATCAACTTCGTGAGGAATAATCTTTTTTGAAACATTATTTGGATCATCTTCTACATCATTTTTTTGAATACCTCCTCTAATAGTTTCAATACTTGTAACTTCGGACATTCTTTTCATAAATAAGAAAGCAGATAAAACCATTCCCACTTCTAATGCAAGAGACAAATCAAACACAACTGTCAAAAAAAATGTAGTAAAAAGAACAATTATATCGCTTTTGGGCGATGATAATAATTCTTTAAAAGAACGCCATTCACTCATATTATATGAAACAACAATAAGTATAGCAGCAAGAGTAGGCATAGGAATTAACATAGCGAAATTTCCGAAAAATAGCATAACAAAAAGTAGAACTAATGCATGAATAATTCCCGCAACAGGAGTTTTCCCTCCATTTTTGATATTAGTTGCTGTTCTTGCAATTGCACCAGTAACAGGTATACCGCCAAAAAGGGAAGTCCCAATATTTGCTATTCCTTGTGCAATTAATTCCATGTTGCTGTTATGCTTAGTCCCTGTCATTCCATCAGCAACAACGGCAGAAAGTAAAGATTCAATTGCGGCTAATAAGGCTATTGCTGTTGCAGGCTGAATTAATTTTTGGATTACTCCCAAATTTATTTGCAAAAAAGTTGGTGTTGGTAAACCAGATGAAAAAGAACCGAATTTGGAACCTATTGTTTCAATTGGCAAATGAAATAACTGTACTATTAAAGTTGTTATGATTATAGCAATAATAGAACCAGGGACTTTGTGAGTTATCTTTTGCCACAAAATTATAATAATTAATGATGATATTCCAGTTATTGATGAATATATATTTACATTGGTAATATTAGAGAAATATAAATACCATTTTAAATGAAATTCAGATGGTATTTTATCAATATGCATACCCAAAAAGTCTTTTATTTGTGTTGAAAAAATTAATAAAGCAATTCCGCTGGTAAATCCTACTACTACTGGATAAGGAATATATTTTATTAAAGAACCAAATTTTATAATTCCCATTATAATTAGGATAGTGCCAGCCATTGCTGTTGCTATTGTCAAGCCCATTATACCAAATTCTTGGATTATTCCATAAACAATAATAATAAAAGCCCCTGTTGGACCACCAATTTGGAAACGACTCCCTCCAAAAATAGATACAAGTAATCCACCAATTATTGCAGTAATTAAACCCTTAGATGGGGCAACCCCTGACGCAATTCCAAATGCTATGGCTAACGGTAATGCAACTATACCAACGACCAAGCCAGATATTAAATCAGATGAAAATTTTTTGGAATTATATTCTTTTAATGATTTTACAATTTCAGGTATGTACATTTTATTTTTTAGATTCGAACTATTACAAAATTAATAATTTTTTTGACAATAACATTAAAATGCTAATAACCATAGACGCAAATCAAAGCAAAAATTTAAGTTTTTTATATATTTTTTTGTTTTAAATTTTTAATATTAAAATTGGGTTAACGTATTCAAAAACTGATAATGCAACTATTGGTTTGTCTGGATTTTTTAGCACAATTATACCAGGAAGCGTAAAAACATTAGTTAAATATAAAGTGCAATAATAGTTTTGAAAATATCTTTTGTAAGAAAAGTGTAAGAAAAAAGGTTGTCCTGAAAAGAGACAACCTTTTTTTATAGGTAAAAGCATAAATATGAATTAATCAATTATATTATTTCTATTGTATAAAACTAAAGAACACAACAACATAAATTATTCCTAATATATTCAAAATGATACCTGTTTTTGCCATTTCCTTAATTTTTATATGTCCAGTACTAAAAACGATAGCATTTGGTGGGGTGGAAATAGGCAGCATAAAGGCAAGAGAAGCCGAAATTGTTGCTGGTATCATTAAGACCAATGGGTTGATATGGATTACTTGCGAAAGAGAAGCAATAACAGGTAACATTGTTGCAGCCGTTGCTGTATTTGAAGAAAACTCCGTTAAAGCTACTACTATAAATGATATAATAAGTAAATTTAAAAATAATGGTAAATTACCCAAATATTGTAAATGAATTGCAATCTCTTTGGATAATCCAGAAGTTTCAAATCCATCTGCTAATGCAAAGCCTCCACCAAAGAGTAAAATAATTTCCCAAGGGACTTTCTTTATAGCATCTTTATCTAATATTTTTTTTGATATATCTTTGAAGTTAACAGGTAACAGAAATAAAAGAAATGCTCCTGCGATTGCTATGGTTCCATCATCAATAAATTTGCTTAACCCAATCAAATTTGCCCAGCCCGGAATGGTAAAGCTACCTAATGCTATTGGTTCTCTGAATATCCATAACAACACTACTGTACCAAAAATTGCTAATATTTTTTTCTCTACATCTTGAATTTTTCCTAATTCAGCAAGTTGATAATCTATCTCGCTTTTGGATAATAAATTATTAGGCAATTGTTTTAAATAAGATAAACTAATAATTATTAGCAATAAAATAGTCATTCCAAAAGCAAGAGGGATTCCATATACTAACCAGTTGGCGAATGTAATATCAGGCAAGTTTGGAAAAGTAATTTTATAAATTCTCATTAAAACTAAATTTGGAGGAGTCCCAATAATTGTTGCAATTCCACCAATAGAAGCAGAATATGCAATAGTAAGGAGTAAAGCTACGCTAAATTTATGGCTATCCTTTTTTGATACGTTATCTTCAACTTTTGTAATTATTGCTATCGCAATAGGTAACATAATCATTGCTGTTGCTGTGTTTGATAAAAACATTGACATTAAAGTTGTAGCAATTGTAAATCCAAAAATTATTTTATATTTAGATGTTCCAATTATATTTAAAATTGACAAAGCAATGCGGCGATGCAAGTTCCATTTTTCCATAGATATTGAAAGAAAAAAGCCGCCAAGAAATAAAAATATAGTTGAGTTTATATAATTTGTTGTTACTTTGGCAGTTGTATCTATTTGTAAAATTGGAAATAGGAAAATCGGCATTAATGAAGTTATGCCTAATGGTATAATTTCAGCAAGCCAGAAAAAACCCATTAAAATTACTACTGCAAACATATAAGAAGAATTTCGGTCTTGTGGGAAAATAGGAAATATTAAAAATATTACAAATAATCCTATTGCAATTATCAGTTGAATAATTTTTGATATTGACATAAAAATTTTTTATTTTCCTGTTTAGCAAAATTAATAAAATAATTTATATTAATTTAACTAAATTTTCTTTAATATTCAACTATTTTTTCTCAATTTCGTATTAAATATTAGGAACATTTATTTAATTATATAAAAAATTAAAATTTTAATATAAAACAACAAATATCACAATATAGGAAGGGCAATATGGGAGCATTTGATAAAATCAAAATTGCATATTTCAATGGCACAATGGTTGAAGGTCAAGATGGAGTAACAAGAACCCTATTCAGGATTGTAGATTATTTGGAACAACACAATATTGAAAGTAAATTTTATTCTCCATTATTTTCTAAATCAACAGGAGATAGAATAAATATTAAAAAAGTCAATTCATTTAAATTGCCGTTTTATAAAGATTATAATATTCCAATTCCTCAAAAAAGAATTTTATCAATGGATTTAGATAAATTTGCCCCTGATATAATCCATATTCATAGCCCTTGTCCTTTAGGCAAGTTTGCTGTAAATTATGCAAAGAAGCGAAATATTCCTGTTTTTGCAACATACCACACACATTTTCCCAGTTATACAAAATATTACAAGTTACAAGTTATTGAATATTTTGGGTGGAATTATTTAAAAAACCTTTATAATAAGTGTGATGCTGTGTTTGTGCCTTCTAAATCAATAATCACAGAATTAACTGAACATAATTTTGAAAATCTAATTCATTTACCAAATGGAATAGAAATCAACTTATTTAGTAAAGATTTTTATAACGAAAATTGGAAAAAGAATAATGGAATTGAAAATAAAAAAGTATTGCTTTTTGTTGGAAGATTAGTTTGGGAGAAAGGATTGCAGGTATTAATTGATGCAGATAAGATTTTGCGGTCATTGCGAAATGATTACGTTTTTGTATTTGTCGGAGATGGACCATCGCAAATTGAATTACAAAATCAAATACCAAATAGTATATTTTTAGGCAGATTGTATGGTGAAAAACTTTCAGAAGTGTATGCTTCAAGTGACCTTTTTGTCTTTCCCTCTACAACAGAAACTTTTGGGATTGTTTTGTTAGAAGCAATGGCTTCCAAATTGCCAATTTTATGTGTCAATAAAAATGGTCCTTCGGATTTGATTCAAAATCAAGTCAATGGTGTATTAACTCCTCCTGATGAACCTGTTGATTTTGCTAATAATATCAACAATTTGCTTCTTCGTCCTGATTTTATGAAACAAATTTCTGAAAATGCTTACCAAACCGTACAAAATTATTCTTGGGATGGTATAATTTCTAAGATGTTTGAATATTATGAAAGTTATTATTATGCAAAAATTAGTCTATAAATTTTTGAATTAATTCTGAATAAAGTGTACCAATAATTTTCCCCTGATTTTATTCATAAAATCAGGGGAAAATAGAAAAATAGATTTAATTAAATCAAACAAATAGCAAATTAAATTTGTAGCGTGTTCTCATTCATTGCTTCCAAAGCGTTTTTAATAGCAAATAAGCATTGCCCTGCTAACATACCGTCAATTACACGATGGTCATAAGTTATAGAAATATAAGCCATATTGCGAACTAAAATCAAGTCGTTACCCATAATTTCTTTAACCACAGGTCTTTTTTGAATTGCACCTATTCCCATAATAGCAGTTTGGGGTTGATTTATTACAGGTGTTCCAAATAAAGTTCCAAATGTACCAACATTTGTTACAGAAAAAGTTCCGCCTTGTATATCCTCTGGGTTAAGTTTTTTATTCCTTGCTTTTGAAGATAGATCATAAATTTGTGAAGCGATACCGATTAAATTAAGCTGTTCAGCGTTTTTAATTACAGGAACTATTAAATTTCCATCATCTAATGCGGTAGCAATGCTTAAATTAATATGTTTGAATTTTATTATATTGTTCCCATCTACCCCAACATTAACATTTGGGAATTGTTTAATTCCCTCAACAGTAGCTAATGCAAAAAATGGAGTATAATTAAGTTTAAATCCATATTTTTTGAAAAACTCATTTTTATATTTTTCTCTGAACTTTACTATTTCCGTAACATCAGATTCAGCAACACTTGTAACATGAGCTGATGTTGATTTACTTCTTGTCATATGTTCTGAAATTAACTGACGAATACGTTCCATATGTATAACTTCATAATCACCAGCTGCTTTGAAAATTGGATTTATTTCATAATTAGAATTTGTTTCATTAACAAGAGTTTTTGCATTCGACTCAATAAATTCTTGCTTATTGACTTTAATTTCATTGCTTATAGTTAAATTATTATCAAGTTTTGACTCAACAACTCTCGGTTCAACTTTTGCAGGTGTTGCAATTTCTTTTCTTGAATTGATAAATTTCAATAAATCTTCTTTTGTAATTCTTCCATCACTGCCTGAACCTATAATTGATTTTAGTTCTTCCAATGATACTTTATTCTGTTTTGCCATTTCACGTACAAGTGGAGAAAAGAAATGTTCACCATCTCTAAATGGAATATCATAATTTTTTGGAATAGCAATTTCGCTCTGTTCGTTTCCAGTAACAGATGGTTGAAGATTTTCAATTTGATTTTTCTCATCAACATTATTTTTAATTGAAGGTGTTGCTTCTGTAAGAACTTGTGTAGAATTTGCAGAAAATTTACCAGCCGATATTCTTGCAATTACTTTGCCAACTTCAACAGTATCATTTTCTTTTGCTAATATTTCAAATAAAACACCTGCAACAGGCGAGGGGACTTCTGTATCTACTTTGTCAGTAGAAATTTCTAAAATTGTTTCATCTCGTTCAATCTTTTCACCAACTTTTTTTGTCCATTTGATAATCGTGCCTTCTTGAAGAGATTCGCCCATCTTTGGCATAACGACATCTACCAAATTCTCATTAGAGAAATTGTTCACAACAGGTTGTTGATTTTTTTCTTCAACTAATGTTTCTTTGACTTCCGATTCAATATTATTTAATTTAATATTATTAACATTAGCATCGGTAGATTGTGTTTGTTTTGTGAGAACTTCATTTTTTCCTAAATTTATTTTAGCATCAGTATCAGTTTCAATTTCAGCAATCTTTGTTCCAACTTCCACGGTATCATTTTCTTTAAACAAAATAGATTTTAAAATACCTGTAACGGGTGAGGGAACTTCTGTGTCTACTTTGTCAGTAGAAATTTCTAAAATTGTTTCATCTCGTTCAATCTTTTCACCAACTTTTTTTGTCCATTTGATAATCGTGCCTTCTTGAAGGGATTCGCCCATCTTTGGCATAATTACATCTATTATCATAAATACCCCATAAATTTAATACAAAAAATAATATAAATAAATTCCAAAGAACTTTTTATTTATCTTCAATAACTTTGTTATCAGGCGAATCAACTTTAAAAAATGAATCTGGGAAATCTAAGTTAATTTTTATTGAATAAAACCTTTGAATAATTGGGAATTGTTGGTTTTCTAACTGGGTACGTTTAGGGAATGAGAATCCATCTACTTGTGTATAGTTATCAAAATGTACAGGTCCGATATCAGCCAGAACAAAAGGATTAGCAGAAGCAAAACGAATATCAAATGTTTTCTGGTCTAAATATAATTTAAAAACTTTGTCTGTTGGTGTAGTAACTTTCAAGACGTACACCATCAACCCATTGTAATCATCAACTCCATCATATTCAACTTTAAAATGGTTGGTTTTATAATTTGCTAAAAAGCCTTCCATATAATTTATTGTGTTCCTTATAATATCTTGCTCTAAATTTCCCATATCTACTGTTTTATCAACTGTTCTTACTTTTGCTTCGTCAGCATTAATGATTTTATAAACAACTTGGTTATGAAAACGTTCTTTCCATCTAAAGAAGTTAGGTGCTTTATATTGCAATCTGAACGGGTAAATATCCCCAAAAATTTGAGTTTCACCTTCAATTTCAAATGATTTGATTTTGTTAAATTTGTCTAAGCCTGTATGCTCATAAAATTTTTTGATTATTGAGTCAGCTGTAAGTTCCTCTGCTTTGGAAATTGAAAAAAGAGCAACGAAAAATAATAAAGACACAAATATCTTTTTCATTTATATACCTTTGTTTTTATTTAATATATTTTCATTAATAAAAGTAACTTTTTGAATAAATTCATTGAGTTCAGTGTTAGATAAAATATTTTCATCATCAGAAATTAATTTTAAATTGACCTTATTAAAAACTTCTTTTAATAAATATAATTCAGAAGACGAAAATGTAATGGAATTTAGCATATAATCTTCAAAAGCCTCAAAAGAAATTGGAAGAATTTGTTTTAAAATATTAGCAATAGTTTCAGCATACACACGAATTTCATATTGGGCATGAACATCTAAACGTAGTTTCAAGAACCTAAATAAATTGTGTAAATCAATTTTCCAATACCATTCTGTATAAGATGAAAGTGGTAAATTAATTCTTGCTATTTCTCTGGCAATTCCCTGATTAATGTATTGTATATATTCATCGTAACTATTTTTTTGTGAAGTTTCCATAGACTTTATAACTTCATTGCTAAGCGATTCATCAATTAAATCGTCGCTTCTTCCTTGCTTATTAATGGTACTTTGAGTTCTTAATTGATTTTTCCCAGGCAAATAAAAATCAGATGTCATTTCTGAATACCGACCGCTGTATTCATTTACATTGGCAGTTCTATGGCGAATCCATTGACGAGCTACAAAGATTGGCAACCTAATATGAAATTTTAACTCCACCATTTCAAAAGGTGAAGTATGAGAATGACGCATTAAATAACGAATGAGTGAACGGTCTTCTCTTATTGATTTAGTCCCTTTTCCATAACTCACTCTTGCAGCTTGTACAATTGAACTATCGTTACCCATTATTTCAATTAATCTAATAAACCCTTTGTCTAAGCATTGGAACTCTTTACCTATAATTTCCTGTGTATGTTTGTTTCCCATCAATTTATTTATTAATTATTTTATAAATTTTGTTTTCTTAATTTTGTTTTCTTAATTTTGTTTTTAGAAATTTTTAAAAATTGAAATTAATAAAAAATATAAACAATTTAGGCTTCAATAAATTGTAAATTAGTCCCATTTTTTTATTAAATAATATAAAAAAACAAAATATAGAGCGATAAAGATAGTTGAAAATATATGGAAACAATGAGTGAAACAAGAAAACCAGTAATATTAAGTGGTATTCAGCCTTCTGGAATATTAACAGTAGGGCATTTAGCAGGAGCATTGAATAATTGGGTAAAATTACAAGAAACTTTTCATTGTTATTATATGATTGCAAATATGCACGCAATCACTGTAAAACAAAGTCCAGCTGAACTTAGACAAAGAACACTTGAAACGGCAGCTTTATTTCTTGCAGTGGGAATTGACCCTGAAAGAAGTCTATTATTTATTCAATCGCAAGTTCCTGAGCATTCTCAACTTGCTTGGGTATTAAGTTCTATGACTGGATTTGGTGAACTTAGTCGTATGACACAATTTAAAGATAAAAGTGAGAAACATCCAGAAAACATTAACGCTGGACTTTTTACTTATCCAATTCTTATGGCATCAGACATCTTACTTTACCAAGCCGATGCTGTTCCAGTAGGGGAAGACCAAAAGCAACATCTTGAACTAACCCGTAATCTTGCTCAAAGATTTAACTATTACTATTCTGATACCTTTAAAATTCCTGAACCTTATATTCCAAATGTAGGGTCAAGAATTATGAGTTTGCAAGAACCTACTAAAAAAATGAGCAAGTCAGATGAAAATCAAAATTCTTTGATTTTTTTGAATGATTCTAATGAAGTAATTATTAATAAAATTAAACGTTCGGTTACTGATAGCGAAGCAGAAGTAAAATTTGATGAAACTAATAAACCAGGTATCTCAAATTTAATGACACTTTATCATCTTGCCACTAATGCTACTTTTGATGAAATTGAAAAAGAGTTTTCTGGAAAAGGTTATGGAGATTTTAAATTAGCTGTCGGTCATGCTGTTGCAGAATGGCTCTCACCTGTAAGAGAAAAGTATAATACAATTATTAAAGATAAAAAACGTCTTCAAAGTATTCTTATATATGGTGCTGAAGAAGCACATAAAGTTGCTTTTCGTACACTTGATAAAGTATACAAAAAAGTAGGTTTTATTAGATTTTAGGATGGAATTATGCCAATATACACTTACAGATGCCACGTTTGTGGTAAAGAGTTTGATTTTAAACAAAGTATAAATGATGAATCTTTAAAAGTATGTCCTGATGAAATTTGCAAAGAGCATGGGCATGCCCCTGGTGAAGTTTCTCGTGTCATTAGCAAAAATGTAGGATTGATATTTAAAGGTTCAGGCTTTTATTTAACCGATTATGCAAAACATCAATCTGTTACATCTGCTCCCAAAACAAATGGAAATAGCCATAGCAGTGGTAATCACAGCAATAACGGGAATGGAAATTCAAACAATAGTTATTCTACAAAAGAAGCTGCTCTTGTCGAGAACAAAACTACTACTGACAATTCAAACTAAAGCAAAAAACTACAACAAAAAAGAGAGATTCCTTTCATTAGGAAGTCTCTCTTTTTTTTAATCAAACCAGATACAAAATCTACTTCTTGCCGTAGTCTTTTTCCGCTTCTTTAATTACTTTTGCTTCAAAACCTAAATTCTTGATTAAGTTACAAATTTTTTCGGAATTAGTTTTTGTTTTGTCATAGTCCACATAAGTAATCTTTTCATCTAAATCAACAAATGCAGATGAAATTCCTTCATGATTTTTCAGTTCCCTTTCGATCATATCTTTGTCATAAAAACTTTGGACATCAGATTTGATTTTGCAACTTATTGTTGTGTTGTCTTGTTTATTTTTTTCATCGGCTTTACTTTGGGTTGTTACTCCTGTAATAGCAAAAATTGCAAGAATTGCTATTGTAAAAATAGCGATTTGAGTTTTGGTTGTTTTTAACATTTCAATCCCCTAAAAAAATTGATTTAAATGTAAATACGATTTTTTTTCAAAAAGGTTTCTAAAAACATATAAATAAAGTTGAGAATTGGAAAATTTTTCATAAATTGTAAAAATAAAAAAAGTAAACTTGGTGGAAGTATGAACAAATCATTACAATCTACTTTTATTTTAGTAGCATTTTATTTGATTAGCAGTATGCCACTATTGTCACAGATGCTAAATTATACTATGACAACAGTTGGTCGTCATAACGATGAAGTGTTGGCGGTATTTGTCAATGAAGCTAACACTATGTTTGCGACAGGCTCTTTAGACGAAACGATAAAATTGTGGAGTTTGCCTGACGGAAAAGAATTAAATACTTTAAAGGGACATTTAGGTGCAGTGTATAATGTTTCTTTTTCAGGCAATGACAAGTTGTTAGCCAGTGGTTCAGAAGATATGACAGTCAGAATCTGGGACGTTGCCACAGGCAAAGAATTAAAGGTTTTACGTGGTCATTCAGGACCTGTGATTGGTGTTTATTTTAGTCAAGATGATAATTCAGCATTAGTTGCCTCAACAAGTTTTGATAAAACTGTTAAGCTTTGGGATGTTGCATCTGGTACTGAAGTAAAAACTTTACGTGGACATACAGAAGCAACAAACAATGTTGCTTACAGCTATGACGGAAAAACAATTGCTTCTTGCAGCGATGACAGCACAATTAGAATTTGGTCAACAGATTTACACACTACCGCACCTTTGATGATTTTACGAGGACATCATGCTCCCGTATTAACAGTTCTTTACAGCTTTGATAGCAAAAAATTAGCTTCAAGCGACGCTGATGGTATGGTTATTATCTGGGATGCAAAAACAGGCGAAATTTTACGCAAATTTAAAGCTCATAACGATATTACGCAAGATGTAGCTTTTGCCGCAGATAACAAAACTTTAGTTACCGGTAGCTTAGATCATCATGTTAAGTTATGGGATACTGACGGTCCCAATCTTTTAATGGATATGGATTTAGGTGTAGGTGTATGGAGTGTTGATTTAGTTTCAGATGCAAGTATCATTACCGTTGCTTGTGATGATGGAACTGTCCGACTCTTAAAAAGAAATGATAATACAAAGCCTGTTAAAACTAAAAAAGGCAGAAAATAAGGAGGTTTGAAATGAAAAAATTTACAATTGTATTTGCAGCAATTAGTATGCTATTTATAACAAATAATTTATATTCACAACTTGTAAAAACTGTTGTTTCTGTTGAAGGGGAAGTTTATGACGCAATAACACACAAACCACTTAGCCTTTATGTTGAAGTTGTAAATGCTGATGGGAAAAGAATTCAAAAAGTTCAAAGCAATTCGCAAGATGGTTCTTATTTTATTACTGGCTTAACTCCCGGTGGTAATTTTGAAATTAGAATTGCCGAATTAGATTATATGAAACAATATTTTCCTCTTTCTTTGCCGAATACTGATAAGTATATGGAGTATTCCAAAGATATTAATTTGATACCAAAAAAAGTTGGGACAAAAATTCTTATTCCAATTAAATTATTTGAATCAGGAAAAAGCAACTTAAAATACGGCTCTGATTTATTCTTGAAGGATTATGTTGATTTATTAAAATTAAATCCAACTGTTTCAGTGAAAATTATGTCTTTCGCAGATGAAAATAATAGTTCTAAAAATCCAGACTTAACAAATCAAAGAAGTGCTGCAATTAAAGAGTTTTTAATACAAAATGGAATTGAAGGTAGAAGAATTACTACCGAAGGTATTTTAACTACTGACCCCGCTTTTCCACCACCATTGGGCAAAGCATCAAAAGGTAAAAAATATCTTGGGACAAACTATTTAGTTGTTGAAGGATTATAATAAAAATTATAATAAAATATTGCGAGGATTTTATGTCAAAAATAATTAATTATCTCACGTTTAATGGAAATTGCAGGGAAGCAATGGATTATTATGGTAATTGCTTTGGTGCGGTTTCACCTACTTATATGACTTTCGGAGAATCTCCAATGGCGGAACAAACACCAAAAGAGTTTCTTAATAATATTATGCATTCTAATTTAATAAAGGGCGATTTAATTTTGTATGCCTCAGATACAATGCCTAATCAAGAAGTTACAGCAGGTACAATGATATCTTTAAGTGTAGATTGCAAAACAGAAGAAGAAATTAATAATTACTACGATGCCTTTGCAAAAGAATCGAAAATTGTAATGCCTTTACAAAATACTTTTTGGGGTGCAAAATTTGCGATGATAGTAGATAAATTTGGTATTCCTTGGATGTTTAATTACGACTTTCCAAAGAAGTAAGCAATATGTTCTACTTACAAACAAGACACATTATACTGATAATTCTGGATAATGTGTCTTGTGTTTTTATTTTGAAAATTTATGTATCTAAATTTTTAACATATTTTGCATTTTGTTCAATAAATTCGCGCCTTGGTTCAACTTTATCACCCATTAGCATTTGAAAAACACGAGCTGATTCAGCAGCTTCACCAATAGAAACTTGGAGTAATGTGCGAGTTTCGGGATTCATAGTTGTTTCCCAAAGTTGTTCAGGGTTCATTTCACCAAGTCCTTTAAATCGTGAAATCGTAATTCCATTCATATTTATTTCATGAGTTTCAGGAGATTGTAGGCTTTCAAGCTCTTCAAAATCTTCGGTAGATAAAACTTTTGCTTTCGGGTCAGATTTTTGGAAAGAAAGAATTACTTCTTCTCTTTGTTTTTCATCGTAGGCATAAGTCTCTTTTTTTCCTTTTTTAATTTTATAAAGAGGAGGTTGAGCAATATATAATTTTCCCTCAACAATCAAATCACGCATATAGTTATAATAAAGAGTAAGAAGCAGTGTTTTAATGTGGGAACCATCAACATCAGCATCAGCCATTAGAACAATTTTATGATAGCGTAATTTTGAAATATCAAAATCTTCACCAAATCCTGAACCAAGTGCTTGAATAATAGTTCGAATTTCTTCATTTTCTAAAATTTTATGGATACGAGCTTTTTCAACATTTAAAATTTTACCTTTTAAAGGTAAAATAGCTTGAAATCGTCTATCACGACCTTGTTTTGCTGAACCACCAGCGGAATCACCTTCGACAATAAATATTTCGCTTTCAAGAGGATTAGAAGAAGAACAATCAGCCAATTTACCAGGTAACGTAGTATTTTCAAGAGCACTCTTTCTACGCACCATTTCTCTTGCTTGGCGTGCCTTTATTCGAGCTTCAGCGGCTAATGCAGCTTTTTCAATAATTTTTTTTGCTTCGTTAGGATTTGTTTCTAAGTAATCATCAAGTTTTTCATTAACAATTGTTCTTATAATTCCTTCTACTTCACTATTACCTAATTTAGTTTTAGTCTGTCCTTCAAATTGAGGTTCAGGTACTTTGACCGATATAATTGCAGTTAATCCTTCACGAAAATCTTCGCCAGTCAAATTAACTTTAATTTTACTACCATTCATTTTTTCAATGTAATTATTTAAGGTTCGTGTTAAGGCTGTTCTAAAACCTGTAACATGAGTTCCACCTTCAATGGTATTAATGTTATTTACATAGGATAATAAATTTTCACTAAAACTATCATTATACTGTAAGCAAATTTCTGCCTGGACTTCACCAAGAGTTTCAACTGATGATATTCCTGAAAGATAAATAGGTTTAGTATAAGGATTAACAGATACGTCAACATATTTAATGAAATCAACCAACCCACCTTCGTAATGAAAAGTTTCTTTTTTCTTTTCAGATTCATCAATTAAATTTATAGTAACATTGGGATTAAGAAAAGCTAGTTCTCTTAACCTTTCTGAAACTTTTGAAAATTTAAACGTGGTAGTTAAAAAAATTGTTGTATCAGGCTTAAATCGAGTAATGGTACCTGTTTTGCGAGTGGTCCCATTAATTTGAACAGGAGTAACAGGTTTTCCTGCTTGATATTTTTGAGAATGGATAGAACCTTCACGGTAAACTATGACACTCATTTCTTCCGAGAGGGCATTTACACAAGATACACCTACACCGTGTAACCCACCTGATACTCTATAACTGGATTTATCAAATTTCCCACCAGCATGCAAAGTACACATAACTACCTCAAGTGTTGAAATTTTCTTGACTGGATGAGGACCAGTAGGAATACCTCTTCCATCATCTTCAACGCTACAGCTACCGTCAGAGTGCAGGGTAACAATAATATTTTTACAAAAACCGCCAAGAGCTTCATCTATTGAATTATCTACGACTTCTTGAATTAAATGATGCAAACCTCGTTCACCAATATCCCCGATATACATCGCTGGTCTTTTGCGTACTGCTTCAAGTCCCTCTAAAACCTTTATACTATCTTCTGTATAACTATTTTCTTGACTTGAAACTTTTTTAATATTTTCTTCCATATTTATTCTTTTTATTTTACAAAATTACGAAAAAAAAGTGAAAGAGTATTGATTTTTAAATAACTTAACAAAATTTTATCTTGAAATTATTTGTCTAATTGTATCTTTTCCAATTTTTTCATTTAACTTGTTGATTATTAACTCTTTATTTATTGATATTTCAAAAGCCCAAAGAGAGTTATCAGCTTTTAAATATAATTTTCCATTTTTAATACTTTTTACTTGAATGTTTTTAGAAATATTTTCACCTAAAATTTCTTTTAAAATTGCATTAATCTTTATTTTCAATATAACATCTTCACGCCCATTTTGTTGAAAGATTTGATTAATTATATTTTGCAAGCTGTTCATAATTGGCTATCCATTAGTTTCCCATAACGAACTGCAAAGTATTTTGCAATTGAATTTAATTGGGTATTAGGGTATAAAAATTTAGGTTCAGTTAAAGTTATAAATGTTTGAGCATTTTTTTTAATTAACTTATTTAAGACGAGTAAGATGCGGTTTTCATCTAATTCAGCGAATAAATCATCAAGCAAAACAACTGGTATTTCATTAGTAATAGAATGTAAAAATTCAAGTTCAGCAAATTTTAAAGCAATAAGCATTGATTTATGTTGCCCTTGTGAAGCTTGTTCTCTGGCGAGAGCATCGTTTAAAAGAATTTTGAGTTCATCTTTTTGCGGTCCAAACAGCGTTAATCCACGTTTTAATTCAACAGGTAGCAATTTTACCGATTTCCCAGCTAAAGATTTGAAGACTTTCAAAAATAATTGGTTTTTATTATCTTCGTTTAGCAAATCTTGAAAATACTCTTCACAAGAATTTGGCTCATAAATTAAATCTACAATTTCTTCATTTTGTGTTATTTCAGAATAAATTCTTTTAAATAAAGGTGAAATTTCATTGACAAACTCAAACCTTTTTGTAATTATTTTTGTTGCTAAATCAATAAAAACATTATTCCAACTTTCAAAAAAATTTTTATCAAAAGTATTAGTTCTTTGAAATTCAGAAAGGAGAGAGTTCCGTTGTTTCAAAGCTTTCTTGAAATTAATCAAATTTTCCAAATAAGATTTGGAAGATTGAGATAAAACTTTGTCAATAAATTCACGTCGATTTTCAGGTGAGCCCATTGTGATTTCTTTTAAATCGGGAGAAAGATGTACTAATGGAATGTTACCAATTATGTTTTTAGGAATTTGCTTCTCGGCGAAGGAATCGGAAATTTTTTTTCTTTGTCCTTTTTGATAAAACACTTCAATCTTATATTTAAAATCGAAATTATTGCTTGTTTCTGCTAAAACTTTGTAGTAATTTTCTCCATTTTGGATAAGTGCGGTATCAGTTGAATTTGTAAATGATTTGGAAAAGGAAACTATTGATATTGCTTCAAGTATAGTTGTTTTTCCTGAGCCATTTGCACCATAAAAAATATTCAACTTTTCGTTAGGAATTACTTCACTATCAATATGATTCCTAAGATGCTGTATTTTTAGTTTTTTTATTTGCATTTTTAAATTTATGGAATATGCAAATTACGAACTTCACTAATTAGTTTAGTCAATTGTGGAAATCTTTTTTATTTTGCTTTCAACTTGTATATTCATACTTAAATCCTTTAAATATTCAATTACATATTTTAATAATTAATTTCTATTTGTAAAACTAAATTGTTAGAAGCATTAGAAAAAATTTCATCGTAACCAGAACCTAATGAAGAAACGTTGTTTTTTGCAGTATTGTAATATATTAAACTTAAGTCAAATAGATTAAATAATTTAGATGTTAGACCTACAATTATCCTTGAACCATCGAGATATGCAGGAAAAGAATAGAGTAAACCGTTTATAAAATATTCATATTGCCATATTGCAGATTCGTAACTATCGGTCAAATAATAAGAAAAACGGGTAAAAAGTTCATAAATTTTATATTTATATGAAACTTCCACAAATGATGCAAGTCCAACTTCATCAGAAATTACATTCATATTATTCAGATAACAAGTTTCCAATCGGAAGCGTGTATTAAAGTTATGAAAAGAATATTGAAACTCGTTTCTTAAATTAATTTTTTGTTGTTGATAAATATGAGGATTATTATTAATATTTTTACTGTTTGTTTTATTTTCATAAAATAATCTTAAAGAATAAGTTGAATTTTTAGTAATTTTCAAATCATATTGTGAAAAGATTGACCCACCATAAACAATACTATTGACAGAATAAGTAGGCGAATAAGTTTTGAAAAAATCTATATAAGTAGAAAGAGTTTTTACTTTGCTTATATTATATTTTAAACCTGTATAAAGTCCTAATTCATTTGCAGGATAAGAAAATTCGCCGAAAATACGTCCGAAAGGTGATTTAAAATGAGCATCAAAAGAACGCAGATGAAATGTTAATGAGTAATTACCGAAATTAAATACAGCGCCGAATTTTCCTCCTATTTTATTATTAGCATCTAGGCTCAATTCTGACCCAATAGAAATAAGAGTATCAAGATAACGAATAAAGGCAGTTTTTAAAAAACCTGTTTGCCCATAAAAAGCAGAAGATGATGAGCTAAGTATTGGGTATTGATAATTTAGCGACAAAAAACCTATTCCTGTAAAAATCTTTTCATTTTGAAAACTAAAACTACTACTATAAGATTCCTCTCGAAGAGAATTCTTTTTGGTAATTTCATTTTTTGTTCTATAAAGCCCCATCGTATAAAAAGAAGTAGCAATTTGATTAGACGAATCAATTGTTGCGGCTCTATTAGCACGAGAAAAGAAACTTGAAATTAACAATTTTGATTTACTTGTTAAATTAATAGAATAATCCCCGGCAATACCTCTAAATAAAGAGTAATCCAACGTTGAACGATTAGGGGCAGCACCTTTTCCAAATTTAACAGTAGGGGAGAGAACATCAATGCCTTTTCTTTCAGGGAATTCTCTCCACAAAATGTTTCCCATTCCCAATTCATAAACAAAATCCCCGAATATCAAATTTAAATTATTGGTTTTGTAATTTATAAATCCTGAATAAAAGTCAAAATTGTTAACTTCACCAGCATCTTTATCTAAAATTAAACCAAAGTTGTATAAATTATAAGTAAAATATGTTTTAGACGAGTAATCCAATTTGCTACCTAAAAATTTTCCGTTCTCAAACCCATCAATATTATCAAAACTAATATCTGTCCGAAATCTTGATGTTAAATGTGTTTGAGTAGAAAATTGATTTTTATCAATGTATGAGCAATAAGAAAGAATAAAACTTTGTTCGTTTGTTAAATCAAGTTCTTTGCTTAATTTTGAAATTGTTGTATTTGGATTTTTTTGAACATATTCAAGGATTCTTTTCGCAACAACAGGCTCAAAGTTTGGGAAATCAGCAATTTCATTTACTTGTGCGAAAAATAAATTTAATTTATTATCTCGCCGATAAAGTAAATATTCAATCTGAGATTCTGAATAAGAACTTTGGTCTGAATTTTCAAATAGTTTTTCTATTTGTATATCTTTTTCAAATTCACTATTTGTCTGTGCTAATAAATTTGAAAACACTGATATAAAGAATAAAAAAAAATAAAACAACTTTTGTATTAAATTTGTCATATATATTTAAATGAATATTTTTGCAAAATATAAGAATATCAAACAATTACCAAAGTCAATACTTGTAAAAAAATTCTTGTATTTTTTTTACAATAAAGTAGATTCATTTTTCAAAAAGAATAAATTAAGTAAACTTGTTGCTCAATATCAAAATTACGAATTTCCTTTGATAAATTTAACTTACTTAAGTAAAAAAAATTTTATTCTTTTTGAAGACTTAAATAAATATCAAATAAATGGAAGTTACAGAGAAGAAATTATTAACCACAATTTCAATTTGTTTTGCTCAGGACTGACAAATTTTAACCGTAAAATTGACTATAATAATATTGAAAAAGAATTAAGAGCCATACTACCAGAAAATTTTTTTGAACAAAGTAAAGAAATTATAAAGCAAATAAATAATCAAAGATATAAATTTATTGATTGGCAGAGAGATTTTAAGAGTAACTATACGTGGAGTGAGAAAATACCAGCAAAAGAATTAAAATATGGAATCGGCAAAGGAGAAGAGGTGAAATTCCCTTGGGAATTAGGAAGGCTTTGCCATTTAGTTGCATTAAGCTTATATTATAATAAAGATAATGTTAATAATGCGTCCTTTTTAGTCAATGAGTTTCAAAATCAAATATTTGATTTTATTGCATTTAATCCTCCATTCTATGGTATCAATTGGAAATCCCCAATGGATATTTCCCTGCGCTCTTTGAACATTATTTTATCTTTAAATATTTTTTTGAAAAAAGGTGCTGAATTTAGTGATAATTTTATAAAAATTCTTTCAAATTACTTGTATCTATCTGCAACATATGTCTCTAAAAATATGGAATGGTCTGCAAGTTTGCGAAATAATCATTATTTTGCAAATTTATTAGGTTTAATTTCTATTTCAGAGATTTTTGAAAATAATAATTTAATTAAAAAGATAAAAACCAAAGTAAATAAAAAAATTATGAAAGAGATTGATTTTCAGTTTAATAATGATGGGAGCAACTTTGAAGGTTCAATTTCTTATCATTTATTTATGCTTGAAATGATTTACTTTGTTATAGAATTTAACAAGACAAATTCTGATGTTATTAATAACTTTAAAATTAATAAATTGCTAATTTCAAAGTTTGAAAAAATTTTAAATTTTACATCAAATATTTTAATAGATAAAGAAAATATTCCGATTATTGGAGATAATGATTCAGGTAAAATCATATATTATAATAATATATACAATAATCTTAATAAAACAAATTATTATAATTTAATATTAAACAACATAAATCATTTATTTAAAGATAGTTATAATATTAATTTAAAATATAATAAAAATTGCATTCCTCATAAATATATTGTTTATAAGGATATAGGAATATTTAATTATAAAAATGACAAATATAATATTTATATTTCTTTAGGACGAAAGGCGCAGCTTGGTAAAGGTGGACATAATCATTTTGACAATACATCTTTTATTTTGTATGTTCATAATAGAGAAATTATTACTGACCCAGGAACTTATGTTTATACTAGCAATCCAGAAAAGCGAAATATTTTTAGAAGTTCGTCCTCTCATAATCGTTTTTCTATCGATTGTCCTCAAAATTTATTAAGTAAAGATTTGAATAATTTGTTCTGGTTGTATGAAAAGCCGTCTATTTATAAAATTATTGAAGAAAATGACTTTTTATCAATTGTTTTAACTTATTCATTAAACAACTTTAAAGTAAGTAGGATCTTTATATTCAGAAGCAATACAATCCAAATAATTGATTCAGTCCCGAAAGGAATTGTAAATGGAAGAATTCATTTTCATTTTAACCCACAAATATTTCCTATAATCGATTCCGATGATAATAAAGTTCAAATAACTGATGAGATAGAGTTATATTTTGAAGATGCAAATAAAGCAACCAACTTTAATTACTTTTTTTCAGAGGAATATGGTTGTAAAACTACTGCCAATAAAATTATTTTTCAAAATTTAAAACAAATAAATTCGTATTTAATAAAAATTAAATAATATGTTTAAAATATCCGAACACCTTGATAAAATCTCCTGGACAGCCGCCGATAAAGTAATTTTTCTATTATATGGTTTTGTAAATTTAGTACAAATTAAATTTTTAGGTCCAAGCGAGTCCGGAAAGTTTACAATGTTATTAATGGTAAATACTTTTATTCTTGCAATAGGGGATTCTTTTGGTTTACAAACAATAATCCAATATACGGCTTATAAAGAGGAACGACCCAAAGTTTTAACTCTATCACTTTTGAATTTTGTTTCATTTGTGTTTCTTTCCTCTTTGATTGTTTGGTTATTCAAATATCAAGTGGCAACCTTAATGAAGGCACAATATTTTGTAAATATTGCCGATTATTTGGTACTTTTATCAATGTCATTAATTTTTAGAGCATTTGCGCAAAAAATTATGTTTAGAGAATATAACTTTAAAGGATTGTTTTTTAGTGATTTAATTTTTTTCGGATTTTTAACGGTCATAACTTTATATTTAATAATTTTCCAAAGATACTTAAATTGGGTTTTATTAACTCAGTCATATATATTTTCTGCTTTTTCTTCATCAATATTTTCTTTGTTTGTTGTGAGAAAATACTTAAAATTCTCATTTAACGGTACAATTAAAAATTTAGAATTAGTTAAATTTTCAGGACCTTTAGCAATAAGTTCGTTGTTATATAACATTCCAAGAACTATGGAAGTTTATATTATCAAATACTTTTTTTCAATAGAAATAGTTGGTATTTACTCTAGTGCAAAAACACTTTATCGGGTATTTGATGAAATTGGAAATGCTGTTTACGGGTTAATTTATCCTGTTGCAGCCAAGCTAATTAAATTGAATGATAAATTAAATTTAAAGAAATTAATGGAAAAATCTACTTCATTTTTATTTGTATTTATACTTGCGTTAGTTATTCCGCTGGAATTAGGTTTAACTGATTTAATAGTCAAAATCTTTTTGGGTGGAAAATTTTTAAAGGCAATTCCTTTCTTTAGGTTAATGTTAGTAGGTAGTTTAGCATATCCTTTGATAGCACAATCGCTTGTTTTAATTGCGGCAAATGATTTGTTTTACTCAATTAAATCTTTAATTGTTGCAAATTTAATTTTAGTTTGTTCATTAATTACAATTGGTTACACAAATCAAACATATTTAATTCCTTTGGGAGTAGTTTTCTTTAACTTAAGTAGTGGGTTATTTTATTATTTAAGAATAAAAAATAGATTTAATTTTGAATTTAAATCAATATTTTCTAGTATTCCGGATTCGTATAATTTTGCAAAATCTGTAATTAATAAGTAATGAAAATTATATATATATATATCCTTAAAAAGTTTATTAACACTTTTTTCTTTTCACTGCTTGCTTTAAGTATAATATTTATTATTGTAGATTTATTTGAAAATTTAGATAAATTTTTAGATAGAAATGCAGGATTGCAAAATATTGCACTTTATTATTTGTATTATATACCTTCAATTATTAAATTATTAATACCTATTGGCACATTAGTTTCAGCATTATTTTCAATTGGTAATTTATCAAATCAAAATGAAATAATTGCTATGAAATCTGGCTCGATGAGTTTATACAAATTAATGTTACCATTGATAATCTTGACGATATTCATATCTGCTTTTCAACTTTGGTTTGTAGCTTACCAAGTCCCAAAAGCAAATAAAGAAAAGAATATCCTTGCTTATAAATATTTGGGTCAAGGAAATGAAACATCGTATTTAACTAATTTATATTTACGTGAAACACCTACAAGAAATGTATTAATTCGTGAGTTTAATTCAGATAAGCAAATTGGTTTTGATTTACAAGTTAATGATTTTACAAACGATAAATCACCAAGGTTAAAAGATAGATATAGTGCTAAAAGTTTTAAATGGGATTCTATAGGCAAATGTTGGGATGCTACCAATGTAACTAAAAAGTCTTTTAATTTCACAAAGATGAAAGAAGAGGTTTTGCCTGATTTAAAATTCAAATTTGACTTTAATAATAAAGAGTTATCGGAACTTGTAAAACCTACCGAAGAAATGAATATTAAGGAATGGTATAAATTCATTATGTTTAACAAATCGGGTGGACAAAATGTTGAATTACAATTAACTGATTTTTATGGGGTAATTGCTTTTCCATTTGCCAATACTATCGTTATTTTATTTGCTGTTCCTTTTGCTTCTGTAAAAAAACGTGGAGGATTAGCTGTACAAATTGGTGCAGCGCTTACAATTTCTTTTGTCTATTTAATTTTTACCAAATTAGGCCAAACATTAGGTTTTGGTTTGGGGTTTCAACCTATACTTTCAGCTTGGTTAGCTAATATTTTATTCTTTATTAGTGGCATTATTTTAATTTTAAAGACACCCAAATAACAAATAGTTTATTAGGTCTTTAATAATTGTAAAATTTCATCACAAGTATATTGACCATTTCCTGTCAGTAATTCTTTATTTACACCACAATAGGTGAACGGAGCTCCCAACTTTAAGGAATGTATTCTAGAATATTTGGAAAATTCACCTTCAAAAAAACAAATTAATTTTATTTTTTGACTATCTGCAAAATCAAAGAATGAAGAATATATTTTTTCCTGTATCTCTTGCCATTTTTCAATATGCCCGTCTAAAACTAATTTGATAAAACTTGGCTGTAATGATGTAAGTGTTTGGAATAATTCAAAGTTATTATTGTTTAACTCTTCAAATTTAAGATTATGTAATGATATAATAAAATTAAATTCAGATAAATAACTAATTCCTTTATTTCTAATATAATTATAATCAATATCTATAATTATATTTTGATTTGTTATGTGATTACTTAATAATTGTAATTGATTTAGCGAATTTATTTTATAAATTATATTTTGAAAATTATTAGAATAATATTGTAAGTCTATATTTAATAAATTTATATTATCTAATCGTATTTCAATTAAATTTGTTATTGATTTTGCGTAATTTACTATATCATCATTGATATACTTTAAACTTAGACAAATCTTTGATAATTTGGTTAAATTCATCATTATTTAAATTCATTATTTTGGGTATTTCAAGATTTTCTAATAACACTAATTTATTAGTATTACTTAAATGCTTTTTATCTTTGGTAAGAGCTAATTTATTTATATTGCGATAATTAATTTTTAAGTTATAGTTAAAAGCATTAAATAAGTCAATAATATCATTTTTGGTGTTTGTTGGTAAGCCTGCAAATTTTTCAGAAATTTCCAAAGCAAGGTTGATGCCTTTTGCAACCGCTAACCCGTGCGGAATATTTTCTTTTAATTCAAATGAATGAGCGAAAGTATGACCAAAATTTAAAAATAATCTCTGGTTTTCATCTTTAAAATCTATATTTATAATCTCACACTTTAAAGATATTGCTATTTCTAAAATTTCAGCAAGCACACCAAAATTTAATAATTTTATTTGTTCAATATTTTGTTGAATTATTAAAAATAAGGATTTAGATTTAACAATAGCAATTTTAATTATTTCTGCTAAACCCGAAAAAAAATGCTCTTCTTGCAATGTTTTTAAAAAGTTAATATCAATAATCACTTTTTTGGGTAAATAATAGCTACCAATTAAATTTTTAATGTGTTGAAAATTAATAGCATTCTTTCCTCCAATTGAAGCATCAGCCATAGAAAGTAAGGTTGTTGGTACTAATATTAAATTGACCCCACGTAAATACGAATTACAAGCAAATCCAATTAAATCAGATAATGTGCCTCCACCAACACATACAACATTGTTGTCTTTGTGCAAATTGTTCTTTGAAAAAAATGAGTAAACGTTTTTTAGGTTATTAAAAGATTTTAACTCTTCGTTACTTTCAAGAATTAAAACTTTATTAGTTGGAAAGGTATATTTATATTTATTAAAAACATTTTTATCAATAATTACAAAGTCATTATCATTAATATGAAACTCTGAAAAACCCATAAAGTGAATTTCTGATAAAAGCAGGGGAGATATTTCAATTTTATTAAACAACATAATAGTTAATTGCTTTTAGTATATTATGCAGAACATCTAATTCAATTGTTTGTTCGGCATCACTCAATGCTTTTTCTGGGAACTGATGTGCTTCAATTATTAAACCATTAAAGCCAATCTGCATAGCCGCTTGTGAAAGTGAAGGCACTAAATTTCTTTTCCCAGCCGAGTGTGAAGGGTCAAAAATAACAGGTAAATCGCTTTTTGATTTTATTTCAATAATTGAAGCAAAATCAGGAGGGAATCGCCAAAAATTTGAAGCACTTTCAAAAGTTCTAATTCCACGCAAACATAATATAACATTAGGATTTCCTTCATTAGTTATATATTTTGAGGCACTAATAAATTCATCTATTGTTGAGCCAAATCCTCTTTTAAGGATTACAGGTTTTTGATTTTTGGCAGTTAATTTTCCAATTTTACGTAAAAATTCAAAGTTTGTCATATTTCTACTGCCAATTAGAATTACATCAAAATATTCGTAATAATCTTTTGCTTGCTCTATATCTAAAAATTCACTTACTGTATATAAGCCATTGTCTTTCGCCGCACTATAAAATATTTCAAGTCCTTTTTCTTGAAGACCTTGAAATGAATCTGGATTTGTACGAGCTTTAAAAATTCCACCTCTTAAAAATTTCACTCCAAATTCTTTAACTTTAATAGATATTTGTCGTATTTGTTCTTTACTTTCAACAGAACAAGGTCCTGCAATTATAAGCTTATTGTTATTTATATACTTATTTATATCATCTAATACATTTGTATTTTGAATGTAAGATGTTGTTTTAACTTCTTGAAATATTCGTCTATAAATATTAATAATTATATCTTTTACTTCATAATCAGAAATATTACAAGTAATTTCTCTAATTATTTTATTTTCTTGCTCAATATCTATTATTTTTAAATTACTATTGATCTTTATTTTATGAATTAATTTTACTAAATCTAATCTTTCTAATATATTAGATACAATTAGTTTATCTATATTGTTAAGAGATTGGCGTAATTCATTTATTTTATTTATATTATTAAGATTGTCCATATTTTAATTGCTGAATAATTCATTAAAATTGCTAACTTCTTTATATTTAGTTAAATTAATTGATTTTATTTCATTAATTACATTGATTTTATCAAAACTTTCAATTTGTAAAGTGATTTTATTATTTTTTACAACGTCTTGGATAACAATATTTAAAGGCAAATTACCATAATTACCATAATTAGCAAAATTATTATAATTTATTTGATAATTGTTAATTTTATAATTAACAATTATTTTGATTATAGAATTTAAAGAATTCAAGTAAAAAAAATGGACATTTGCATTATTATCAAGTAATTGATTAAAAGATAACGTGTCTTGATTTGCGGTAACTTGAATATTATCAAAATTTTGAAGAAATGGTTCAGCAGTAAAAACTTTAAAAAATATTTGAGACATAGGACTTAAAAATTCAAAATTTTCAATTCCCTCTTTATTCTTATAATATTTTCCTTGCCAAAGATTGCAAAAAATATTTGTTAAAGTATCCGAATAAATACGTGCGACGTTGATTCCAAAAGGTCCAAAAATATCTAAAAGAAAAATGCGATTTTTTATAGATTGAATCTCAAAACTGCCTTTTAATTCTTCTCCATTTAATAATAAAGAAATTTGTCCATTGCATTCGAAACTTTCAATATTCTTTGATTTAATTTCTATATTTGATTCTTTCCCGTTTTGTTCAGTATTTAAAGTATCTTTTTTTATATGAGTTTGCTCATATTTTTTTTGTACTTTTGTTGATGAACAAGTTAAACAAAATATAGCAATAAGAAAGAAAAAAAGAAATTTTACTATTTGTAAGATTTTTGATTTTATCATAATTTCAAAAATACGTAATTAACGTAAATATTAATTAATTCTCAAAATCAAAGTAAAAAAGTTTATACTAATATTTAACTAATAAATTCGTTTTATGCATTAATAAATATAGCAGTATTATGGTATATGTAACACGTAAGGCAAGTTTTTCAGCTGCACATAGATTGAATAACCCCGAATTAAATGAGAATGCTAATAGTGAACTTTACGACAAGTGTAATAATTTTTGGGGACATGGGCATAATTATACAATAGAAGTAACTATATGCGGTAAGCCTAATCCTGATACTGGATATTTAATAGATTTAAAATTATTGAAGAAAATAATTGAAGAAAATATACTTTCAAAGGTTGACCACAAACATTTAAATTACGATGTTAATTTTTTTAAAGGAATTATAACTTCTATTGAAAATATGGTATATTTGTTTTGGCAACAATTAGTGGACAAAATACCAAATGGGAAACTTTACAAAATAAAAATATGGGAAACTGAAAACAACGCAATCGAGTATTTTGGTGAACCGTTTGAAGTAAAAATTTTTGAAGAAAAGGAAAAAGCAAATGAGTGAAACAACAAATTTACCACAAAAAGCCGAAAGTTCAGGATTAGTTAAACCACAAGAGATGTCTATTGAGCAATTTGAAGAAAAGTATTATGATTTACCTTTGGATATATTTCCAAAATTTAATTCTCTTGGGTATGAGCTTTTTGATTCAAACGATAATAGAAAACTCAGTGATTTTGAAAGAAAGCAAATGATACTTGAGTTAGAAAAAAAAATATCTGAAATGCTGGATGTGTTAAGAATATCCAGACGAGACCCGAATAGCACACATACTCCTTTAAGAGTTGCTAAAATGTTAGTAAATGAATTACTCGTTGGTAGATATTCTGCACCACCAAAGATGACAATATTTCCAAATAGAAAACATGTAAACAATTTAATTATTAGTCAAGGAATAGAAATAATGTCTCTTTGTTCTCATCATTGGCAAACAATTTCAGGACGCTGTGTTATTGGCTATATTCCTGGAGATTATGTTGTAGGAATATCAAAGTTTAGTCGTATAGTTCAATGGTTTTCTCGTCGTCCACAAATTCAAGAAGAACTTGGCGAACAAATTGCTGATTATATTCAAAAGATTTTAAAACCAAAAGCATTAGGTGTTGTAATTAAAGCCAAACACTTTTGTATGATTGCTCGTGGAGTAGAGGAATCTGAGGAAGAAACCCAAATGATTACTTCAGTGATGAGAGGATATATGTTGAATGACCAAACTTTGCGAAATGAGTTTTTAAATTTGATTAAGGATTTTTAATTGAATTTCCCTGATTTTTCTGAAGAACAAAAGTATTGGGATAATGAAACTTTTATAGTTGGGGTTGATGAGGCGGGACGTGGTTGTCTTGCAGGTCCAGTTGTTGCGGCAGCGGTAGTTTTTCCAATTAATTTTACGGTTGATAATTCAATTTGTGTTATTAATGATTCCAAAAAATTAAACTTAAAGCAACGCTTAAAGTGTTTTCAATATATTACTCAAAATGCAATTGACTTTTCTGTTGCTATCGTAGATTCATCAGTTATTGATGAAATCAATATTTTAAATGCTTCTATTTTAGCTATGAATTTAGCTATTAGCAAACTTCATCAAATTAAATTTCATCTTTTAATTGATGGTAATAGATTTTACACTAAATTATCATTTTCTTACACTACGATTGTAAAAGGAGATAGCAAATCTATTTCTATTTCGGCGGCATCAATTATAGCCAAAGTAACGAGAGATAATTTTGTAAGAAATTATTTACATCAAATTTATCCTAATTATAAATTTGATAAACATTTAGGTTATGCTACCAAACAACATTTTGAAGCAATTGACGAATTTGGAATTACACCAGACCATAGGAAATCCTTTTTAGTCAAGTATTATAATAGAAAAAACTATCAAATAAACAAGCCATTGTTTTAAATTTTTCGTATTTTTGTAAAAAATTATTTTTCAATATGAATTATTTATTTAAAAAAATAAGAATAATCAATCCGTTTCAAAATCTTGATGAAATAGCGGATTTATGGATTAAAGATGGAGTAATTGTAAAAATTGCAAAAGAAATCTCAACTACCGATAATGACATAGAAATAATTGATAGTCAAACACTTGTAGCCTCACCGGGTTTTTTTGATATGCATGTTCATTTTCGTGATCCAGGATTTGAATATAAAGAAGACTTGCGAACAGGTGCGGAATCTGCGGCAAATGGGGGATTTACAGGTGTGTTAATAATGCCCAATACGAAACCTCCTATTCACGATAAAACAGTAGTTGAATACATCAAATCTAATACTCAAAACTCAATAGTTGATATATATATATCAGGAACTATTACTCAAAATCAAGAAGGAAAGTTAATTTCTAATATGCTGGAAATGAATGAACATGGAGTTAAACTATTTACTGATGATGGCAAGTGTGTTATGAACAGTGATGTTATGAGACGTGCTTTTGATTATGCAACACCAAAGGATTTACTAATATCTCAACATTGCGAAGATATATTTTTGACTGAAGGTTTTGATATGAATGAGTCAGAAATTTCGGTTAAACTTGGTCTAAAAGGTTATCCATCTATTGCAGAAGAAGTTATTTTATATAGAGATATTCTATTATCTGAATATTGTGGTAATCGTCGTTATCATGCTCAACATTTAAGCACTCAAAATTCTGTTGACCTAATACGTTATGCTAAAAGAAAAGGTTTACGTGTAACTTGCGAAGTTACTCCACATCATTTTTCTTTAACAGAAGATACACTTACCTCGTATAATACTAATTTTAAGATGAATCCACCTTTAAGAAAAGCAAATGATTTGCAAGCAATTAAAGAAGGATTAAAAGATGGAACAATTGATGTAATTGCAACAGACCATGCTCCACATTCTAATTTAGAAAAAGAAGTTGAATTTGACAAAGCGCCTAATGGAATTATCGGACTTGAAACTGCATTTGGGTTATCTGTTACTCATCTTGTTGAAGAAAATTGGCTTACAATTAATCAATTAATTGAAAAAATGTCTGTTAATCCAAGAAAAATATTGCATCTTCCGCCAATTTCTTTCCAAGAAAATTTACAAGCAAATATTACGATTTTTGACCCAAAAGAAGAATGGATTGTTAATAAAACAAACTTTAAATCAAAATCACAGAATACTCCATTTGATAATTTAAAATTGAAAGGAAAAGTCAAATTTATTTTTAACAATAATAAAGTTTATAAATCTTCACTATAATTATAACTTGCAAATATTATATATTATAATGGGTTTAAAATGGAAGATTCAAAAAATAATAATAAAAAAAACTTAGAAAAGCCTAAAAAAGATGAAGTTTCAGAATATAAGCAAAAAAGTCAAGAAGAACTTTTCCGAGCAATGATGGTTAAAGAAATGTTACATAAAATAGAAGATAAATTGCAAAACAGCGATAACGATAGAGAAAATATCGTGAATACAATTAAACAAGTATCTGATGAAAGTGCATTTATAGCCGCATTGAAAAAAATTAAGAATAAATAATTGGAATATAATCTATATTATGTAAACTAATATTTATTTCTTATTTTATCTTAAAAAAAATAATTTATTTTATCTTAAAATTGTTCTCTGTTTATTAATTTTGTATTTGATATTTTATTAACAAAAAAATTGGTACTTATGAAAAATAATTCTAAAAATTACGTCATTGCAGTCAGTTTGGTATTGCTTACTTTTGTAATGAGACTGGTTCCACATTTTGCAAATTTCACTCCATTATTCACGATTGGAATTTTTTCAGCAGTTTTTTTCAAAAATCGCCTATACTCTGTTTTGCTTCCAATAATTGCAATGTTAATATCCGATATTTTTCTGGGATTTTATACCGAAGTTTGGGCTATATATTTGTCAATGGTCGTTGCTCAATTGATAAGTTTTGATTTAGCAAAATCCAATAAAAAGTCTTTATTTGCCACAGCAAATTTTGTAGCACCTACTATTTTCTTTATTTTATCAAACTTTGCCGTATGGATTGCTTGGTATTCTCACGATTTCATTGGATTATCTGACTGTTACATAAATGCTCTGCCATTTTATGGAACAACAGTTGTTAGCACATTCTTATATTCTTATTTATTTTATGGTATTTATAAAATTAATTTGAAACATTCTTTGAAAATTCAAGAAAATTAGCAACTGACTATTTGTATATAACTTAAACAAACTCATTGTATTAAATAAATATAATGAGTTTGTTTTTATTACTTAAAAATTTATAATTAATTGTATTAATTACCTTGTATTAATTACCTTTTGAAAAAGCAGATTTCAAAAAAGCTTTAAAAGACAAATTATCTTCCGTTGTTACTGGTATATTTTCAACTTGTTTATTTGATTGTTTATTAGAAACATAAGAAGGATTAGGAAAATCAGACTTAGATAAAAATGTATTTGAATTGTTTTCCGTTAATTCAGAAATTAAAGCAATATTTTTATCGGTAACTCCAATTAAAAAAATCCTCTCACCTACTTTAAATGTAAATAAAGAGGCATTTCTAGAAAGTGAGATTTTAGAAATAACCTTCCCATGGTGTGTTCCTAATTGAGAATATTTTTTTGTAGAGAACTTTTTTAAATATAAAGAAATAATAAAAAGCACTAGAATAATCAAAGAAAGAAAAATAAATGAGTTTAATAAATTTCCATCCATAAAAGTACATCCTTCTGTATATGGTTATAAAAACAAAAAAATTAAGAACGAGCAGCACGCAGTCTTTCAGAAGGAGTAATTAAAGTAGTAATACGGATACCAAAATGTTTATCTATAACAACTACTTCGCCTTCTGCAACTTTTTTGCCATTAATTAAAACATCAATTGGTTCGCTGACTAATTTATCAAATTCAATAACAGAACCTCGTCCCAATCTCAAAATATCACGAATAAGCATATTAGTTCGTCCCAGTTCAATTGAAACAGGTAGTTGCAAATCTAACAAAAGTTCTAATTTGGGGTCTAAAGAATCAAATTTCACTTCTGATTGTTCATTATCGCTATCAAGAGGATGTTGCTCTTGTGAAGTATCTTCAGCAGTGTCCAAACCACCACTGATTAAAGCATCAATTTCTTCCTGAGTCATAGTCATATTTTTTCCTCCGGTTTATATCTTAAATCTTGTTCTATTAAATCTTCTTCTTTTAATGCTCGGGTAATTCTAACAGATTTTTTCCCTTCAATACTTCCGGGGCGCCCAGCTAACTTTCTTTTCCCATTTATTAAAATTTCAATTTCTTCATTTACTCTTTTGTCAAGTTTAATAATATCCCCTTCTTCAAGCTCTAAAAGTTCCCCTACTGCAATTGAAGTTTTGGCTAATTCTGCAATAACAGGCAAAAATGTTGTAGAAATTTGTTTGTTGATTAGTAAAAAGTTTTCTCTTCGTTTTTTCATGGGTAAAGTTACTGGACCGGCAGTTACTTGTTGGCGGTTCAATTTAGTTAAAACTTCTTCCAAAGCAAAAGTTGGGAAGCACAAATTCATCATATAAGTATTAACTCCAACATTTACATCAAAAGAAACCACCAGAACAATTTCCGATGAAGGAGCAACCTGAACAAAATCTGCTTCCATTTCTAATCTTGAATATCTAAAATTAATTTCAGAAATTGAACGCCAAGCATTACGCAAATCTGAAAGACCATGTTCAATTATCCCTCTAATTACAGCCTGTTCAATTGGAGTAATAGAGCGTGGTTTAGGTGCAACTTCCCCACTACCTCCAAGCAACTTTTCTACAATAATTAACGCTAATTGAGGACTAACTTCAAGTATTCCACTGCCATCAGTTCCTACTATATCAAAAACATACAAGCAACTTGGGTTAGAAACTGATAAAATAAATTCAGAATAAAAAAGTTGGTCAATTGAAGTTACTTCCACAGATATTAAAGATTGTAATTTTGATACTAGATAGTAGCCAAAAACCTCAGCAAAATTTTCATGAACTGTTTGTAAAGTTCTTAATTGATTTTTTGAAATTCTATTTGGTCTTCTGAAATCATAGTTTGAAATGTCGCTTGTTTTAAACTTACCGCTTATTACATCTTCAACGGCTATTCGTCCACTGGACATCTCAGAAAGTAAATTATCTATTTCATTTTGTGAAAGTAAGTCTGCCATAATATTCTTTAACTTTACTACAAAAATTATTCTTGTATAATAAATTCAATTAATCCTACGTTCAAGAGTTTAAAACCAAACTCATTCATAGTTGTCTTTAACGCATCTTTATAAATATTTTCTAATTCAGGCCTTTTTGCCTGTAATTCAGCTAATGTTAAACTTGCAATTTGATTATTTACGATACTTTTTATTCGTCCCAACATTTTTTGTACTATTGGATGATTCATATTAAGTCCTTCTTTTCCCATTATTTCTTTTACTTTATCATCGTCTTTGTTATAAGGGACAAATTCTAAAGATAAATTTAAAACAACAAAAGTAGATGGAGCATCTTTGGGATTAGTTGTAATTCTACCTGTTTCCATATACAAAGAAGAATGAATATCATCTTCACTTTTTTTCTTGTCTTTATTGTCATTGCTGTTCGTAACTTGTCCATTTTGAGGAACAACTATTGGTTGTGTTGGAAACAATTTGGTTGCAATAAAATATCCAAAAACAACTGTAACGAGAATTAAGACAATTCCTCCACCACCAATGCCAATAAGCATAGGTAAAGACAAAGCTCCGCTTGCTCCTTGCTTCTTTTCTTTTTCTTTTTTCTTTTGTTTTTCAGGTTCTTGCTTTTCTAATTCTTCTGCCATAAATTTCCCTTTTGTTTAATTATCGGTTAATATTAAAATTATTTTATTTAGAACCGCATAATTAAATTTCAACAAATGAAACTTTAAAAATTATGCCAAAAATAATTCAATTTTAACCTTGTTTAAAATATACGAATTACTTGATTTTGAATTGTATAAAATTCATTTGTGGATGTTAATATTATCTTTTTTCATTTTTATGGATAATAATCAACATCTTATTAAATTCAAATTTTACTTTATCTATTGCAATACCACGAATGTCATCAATCCCTTCATCTGCAAAAATAGTGCTATTAATATCGCTTAAAGGTTTAAACCAAGTATATGTCTCCTTTAATCCGGAATGAAGAGTAATAACCGGTGTATTAAAGGCAGCAGCAATATGAATTAACGAGGTATCTGGACTTAATAAAATATCAGTATTTTTTAATAAAGAAATCATATCTTTTATGTTTCTTGATTTAAATAATTTTAGATCTTTTACTTTGTTTACGATTTCTTCTGCCATTTCTATATGTTTGGGTTCACAGGTAATTATAAAGTTATCGTTCAGTAAGTCACAAGATAATAAGAATTCAATCCACTTTTCTTTTAACCACATTTTGTTATCTTTGCTGGCAGACAAGTTGCAAACAATATTCTTTTGATTAAAGTTTAAAAATTGCAAAAAGTCTCTAACATAAAGTTTTGAGTTTTCATCTTCAACTAAAATTGGTTTAATAGGTTTATCAGGCAAATCAATCCCTAAACAGGTCAAAGGTAACCAAAGTCTTTGTACAAAATGAATAGATTGATGTTGTTCCATACCATCAATCCCTAAATCAAAATTATTTGAATTAATTTTGTTAAAGCCTATTTTTATTTTTGCTTTTATAATTTTAGAAAAAATTGAACTTTCCCGTGAAAAATGGTCTTTCGGGTCAATATAATAATCATAATTTGTTGATCGCAAAGTAGATATTAATTTTAATATTCTGTAAAACTTCTTATCGTAAACAAAAACTTTAGATACTGATGGATTGTTTTTTAAAATTTGAAAATTATAGTTAGAAGCAATAACATCAATATTTGCATATGGAAAATTATTTTTTATTACTTGAATAAAAGGAGTAAGCAGGACCATATCACCGATCCTGCCTAGTAAAATAACCAAAATATTCATTTTTTATTGATATAGGTTTAATGCTGCTTGGTGTTCAGTTTTAACTTTATCAATTAATTCAAGTGGAGCTAAAACTTGGACATTGCTACCAAAGCCTAATATCCAGTTTATCAATTCATTGTTAAGAACTACATTAAAGCTAATTTTGACATTGCCTTGTTCATCAGTAGTAGTAATTTGTTTTGGATTAAATTTACGATAACCAAAAACTTTTGCAAATTCACCTTTAAATAGTAATTCTGCAACCACTAATTCACCGTTTGATACACCAATTCTGTTTCCAAAGAATTCTTGTGGCTTAAATTCAGGAACATATTCATTATATGGTAAAGCAGGAGTTACTTTTGAGATATTTTCCAACGGAATACAAACATAAGAGTGTTTTCTTGGAACAAAAGCAACAAAGAATATAGAATTGTGGTATGTAAAGAAACCTTTGAACATAGCAAATTGATGTCTTATTTCAGTTTCAAACATTTCTGAATACGTAATATTAACCCATTTTTTGTCAATAGTTGAGTTTACTAATTCTTCAAAAACACTGGAATAATTTTTGTAATCAACTTGCCCCCATTCGTTTATCATTGAAAACGATTCTTTAATGAAGGCGTCACCTGGTGCAAGATGTTCAATGCGTTTAAGTAATTTTTCTACTTCTTTTTCGAGAGGTGAATTTTCAAGTAATTGTAAGTGTGCTTTTAAATAATGCAAATTTAACAAATCCCCTGAATCAAATTCGCCTAAGTACTTTGGTGTTAAAGCTGTTTTTGCTAATCTCCAATATACTTGGCGTCCAATATTAACTTGTTCCATATTGGAAGCCATATCGTGAAGAGTACGCAAATCTCTTTGAACTGTCCTTAAGGATAAGTTTACTTTGAAAACTTTAATAATCTCGTCGTACATTTCAGCGCTAGAATAGCTGTTTCCTTCAAGAAACTTATTGTACATATAAATGACTCTGCGAGCCTGCTCTGTACCTAAATCAATCCTTGGCTTTGCTCTTCTCATTGTATATCTCCTTATTGTTTAATGAATTATTATAAATTGTTAATGTCACTATTTTCAAAATTTAATTTGTTGTTTTAAAAAATTTATATTTAAATTTCCTAAAAATGCAATTTAATAAATTATTTGAAATAATACCAATAAAATATAATATTTTTTTTATTTTTTTTTCAATTCAATATCTTTAATATTATTTCATTTATTAGATATTTTCCTTTTGCATTTATCGATATTAAATTTTCATTTATTATAAAATATTCATTAATTTCAGGAAATTTTTCTTTAATGACTTTCAAAATATCTATATCAAATTCTTTCAAAATTTCATTATTATTTAGCCCTTTTGCTCTTAATTGTAGCATAATTCTTTCAATAAATAAATCGCTTTTTGTTAATATTTCCTTGTTTTCAACAGGTAATTTGTGATTTTCTATTGAACTATAATAGTTGTTGATTTTTTTTGTATTCCAGGAACGTATATTTTTAAAAAAACTATGCGATGAAGGTCCAAAGCCGAAATATGGAATATGTTCCCAGTATTTGCTATTATGTTTTGATTCAAATCCTTTTTTCGCAAAATTTGAAATTTCGTATTGAACGTATTGGTTTTCAGACAATTGATTAATTAATTCAAAATATAACTTTTCTTCAAGTTCTTCATCTATTAATTTTATTTTGCCTTTTTGTAGTGCTTTTTTTAATGGAGTACCATCTTCGTAAATTAAATTATAAGCAGATATATGTTCTGCCCCAATTTGAGTTGCAATTGACAAATCCGTTTTCCAATTTTCCAGAGTTTGATTTGGAAGACCATATATTAAATCAATTGATAGGTTATCTATGCCAGTTTCCCTTATTTTATTTATTGCTTCAATAGATTGTTCCGATGTATGTATTCTTTGTAAAAATTTTAATTGATTATCATTAAATGTTTGAACTCCAAGGCTAATTCTATTTATTCCTAATTTTTTATAATCTTGCAAATATAAACTTTCAAGTGTTCCAGGATTTGCTTCTAAAGTTATTTCGGATGATGGATTTAATATAAAATTATCATCTAAAGTTCTCATAATTATTTCAAGATTTTTGGGATTTAACAAAGAAGGAGTACCGCCGCCGAAATATATTGTATCAATTGCATATTTGGTATTATGCTCTTTTTTAAAAATTATAATTTCTTGAACTAAATTTTGAACAAAGTAGTCTAAATCTTGAACTTGAGTTAATGAAAAGAAATCGCAGTAAAAGCATTTATGAATGCAAAACGGTACGTGTAGATATAGTCCTGGTAATTTATCTACGTTAAAGTTTATTTTAAAATTTTGACTATTCAATTTTCTATATTCAAATTATAGTATTTCAATTTCCTATAAAATGTTCTCAAACTAATTCCAAGAGATTGAGCAGCCATTTTCCTATTTCCATTATATTTCTTTAAAGAAAACATAATAAGCTCCTTTTCAATGTTTTCTAAATTCAATGAATTAAGTGATTCAGCCCAGCTGTCGCTATTTTCTTCTTCAACAGAATAATAATTGTTTGTAGGCATTTGATAAATCTCTTGTTTGATTGCATCTATGTCATTTAAAATTTTTTCATTTTGATTTTTCAGATAATCTATTTTACTTTCTAATTGAAATAATGCCTTTAAAAACAATGTTGTTTCAAATTTTTTAAAATCATCTTCGCTTTTAATTGGCATCAATTTGTTTTCGTCGTCATTGAAAACAACAGATTTTGCAGGAAGACCGAGTGGCAAATATTTTTGTATAATTGGTAAAGTAAGATATTCACCATTTTCTAATGTTACAACTTTTTCGGTGAAATTTTTCAACTCTCTAATATTACCATTCCATTCAAGTTTTTGAAGAATATTTATTGCCTCTTGCGAAATTCCTTGGAAAGTAAATTTGTTTAATTCAGCAGTTTGTTTTGCAAAGAAATCAAACAGTAAAGGTATATCTTCTTTTCTTTCTTTTAATGAAGGAAGATAAATACGAAATGAATTCAGCCTATAAAATAAATCAGAACGGAAATTACCATTATAAACTTCATTTTCAATATTACGGTTTGTTGCGGCAACAATTCTTACTTGAACTTTATGTATTTCAGAAGAACCAAGACGAGAAAATTCACCAGTTTCTAAAATTCTCAGTAATTTTACTTGAATAGATAGTGGCATTTCCCCTATTTCATCTAAAAAAAGTGTACCTTTATTAGCGGCTTCAAAGAAACCTATTCTACGCTCATTGGCGCCTGTGAAAGCACCTCTTTCATATCCAAAAAGTTCAGATTCAAGCAAAGTTTCAGGTATAGCAGCACAATTAACACTCAAAAATGGATATCTATACCTTTTACTTAATTTGTGTATTGCGTTTGCAAACACTTCTTTTCCAGTGCCTGTGTCTCCTAAAATTAATACTGCTAAATCTGTTGGTGCAACTTGGATAAGTTGCTCAATTGCATTTTCAATTAAAGCAGATTGACCAATTATGCCTAATTGGTTTACCATCAATTCTTTTTGAGACTCAATATTTATTTTTTGTATTTTCATTAACTATTTAATGTTTTCTTTTTCTGACCATTCAGCCCAACCACCCGAGTAAACAAATATATTTTTGAAACCAAATTGAATTAATTCTTTTGCTAACTCATCGGATAAATCACAAGCTCCACCATCACAGTAAACTACAATTTTTTTATCTGTTGGCAAATTAAACATTTTTGGAACCTTAATGTTTGGGTCATCTAATGCAAAGATATTTATTGCCCCTTTAATGTGTCCTCTGTTGTAATTCTCAGATTGTCTTGCATCAATTATGATAAAGTTAGGAGCATTTATAATTTTTCTCATTTGCATATAGGATATAAACTTTAACTCTTGTGGTTTTTCTTTTTTCAGCGTGTCGTTCGATTTTTTTTCATTCTTGGGTATTGAATCTATATGTATTGATGTATTATTATTTTGAACGGGAAAAGCATTATCTTTGGTAGCAACTAATTTATTAGAATCTTTTTTTGCAAGTTGGACTATATTATTAGTTGTATCATTTCCAAAAAGCAAAGAATCATTAGTAATTTCAACTTGTTTAGGTTTATATACCAGCGGAAGTGCATTTGGTAATAATGAATTATACAATAATCCAACAACAATTGCTGTTGTTGAAATAATTAATACATCAACAAGGTTTGTTTTGCTAAAAATTTCTTTTAATTTTAATAATTTCATAAGCTTCATTAATAATTATTGTTTTTTGTTCTGCTAATTCACGCAAGTCTTTGCCTAAATTATGAACTTTATCTGGGTGATATTCTTTGATTTTTTGATAATATGCTTTTTTTATTTGTTCATTTGTTGAATTACTGTCAATTTCAAGGACTTTATATGCTTCACTTAAAGATAATTTTTGATTTTGTTGTTGTGTTGTTTTTGAATTATCTGATTTTCCTGTTTTTTCTGCCTTGCTTTTAAAATTATCTTGCGATTGATTTTCGTTATTATAATTAAGATTATTAATAATATCCTGTAAATCCAAATTATCTATACTTTCTTTATTATTAATTTCAGAGGCTACAAAATTTTTTATTCTATTAAACAACTGTCCCATTGTTCTATTTTATTATATTTATATTTTAGACACAAAACCGACTAAAATAGTGTATTAAAAATTATTTTTTTGTAAAAAAATGATTTTTAATAATAAATCGTTAATTTATATATTTGAATAATGAAAACTAAAAATTTATGTTAATAATTTATAAGGAGGCATAATGAGTATTGAACCAAGCCTTTCAAAAAAAATATTTTATTCATTAAAAGAGGCATTAAGTAATCCGTTAGAAGCTGAAATATTAGATTTGCACTTTAATGACTTATCTAAATTCCCAGAGGAAATACTACAACTTCAAAATTTAAAAGTACTGCACCTTTACAACAACCAAATAGAACAAATTCCAGCAGAAATTGACAAATTAAAGCAGTTAGAAAAACTTGATATAAGTGGTAATAGATTAAAATCTCTGCCAGATGAGTTAGCAAATTTAACTAATTTAAAAATACTTATTGCAAGTTGGAATTATCTTGAAACTTTGCCTAATAATTTAGGAAATTTGCAACATTTAGAAAAATTAAGCTTAAACAATAATAAAATTTCTCATATCCCCAATTCAATAGGTGATTTGAAAAATTTAAAAGAGCTTATATTATCCGAAAATGAATTATCTGCAATCCCAAAATTTATAGGTAGTCTCGAACATTTAGAAAAACTACGCTTATATGAAAACCATTTAGAAGAATTACCTGACGAAATTTGTAATTTAAAAAATTTAACAAAACTTGAAATTAATGATAATAATTTAAAATCATTACCACAAAATATTGGTGATTTAAATAATTTAACACGTTTCAGAGCCTTTAAAAATTTATTAACTGAACTGCCAATATCTATTTGTAAGTTAAATAAATTAGAAAAGATGCTTTTGTATGAAAATGAAATAGAAAAATTACCAAAAGAATTCGGTGCTTTAAAATCATTAAAAGAATTAGATTTAAGTTGTAATCTTTTAAAGGAATTACCTGAAAATTTTAATAATCTTAAAAATAATATGAAACTTTTAAAACTTTCTAATAACAATTTCCCTGAACCTGTTAAAATTAATTTAAGTAAAGAATTTCAAGATACAAAAATTGACTGGGCATGAGATAACAAATAATTTCAGACTTTAATCCAATGAAAAGCAATACAAAAGAAGCAACGTTAAATTGGCTTTATTCACTTCATAGATTTGGAATAAAGCCAGGCTTGGAAAGAATTTCCGCATTATTGAATTTTTTAGGTAATCCTGAAAAAAAATTTAAATCTATTCACATCACAGGAACTAATGGAAAAGGTACAACAGCTGTTCATTTCTCCTCTATTTTCAAAGAATCTCATTATAAAACAGCATTATATACATCACCTCATCTTGTTAATTTTAATGAAAGAATTCAAATTAATGGGGACCAAATTTCCGATGATGTTCTTGTTTCTTATGCTTCTGATTTAATGAGGTTCCAAGAGAAGTTTAATGCAACTTTTTTTGAACTTACTACGGCAATTGCATTTAAATATTTTGCGGAAAACAATGTGGATATTGCTATTGTTGAAGCGGGTATGGGCGGTATCAATGATGCAACAAATGTTTTGAACCCTCTTCTTTCTGTCATTACTCCAATTAGTTTAGAACATCAAGAGTACCTTGGCAAAACATTACAAGAAATCGCAATAGATAAATCTGGCATCATTAAGCCCAATTCTAAAACTTTAATTAGCGATGATAATTCAATTTTAAAGCCAATTTTTAGCAATATTGCAACTAAACAAAAAAACACATTAGTTTTTTTAGATGATTGTAAATTAGATATACAAAGCAACTTAAATGCTCACTTTGAAAACTTAGTTAAAATAAGTGTAGATGAAGACTTATTTGATTTTAAAACAACTTTTTTAGGTAAACATCAAATTCGCAATATTACTGCGGCAATTATAGGCAGTCAATTAATAAAAGATGACTTTCCTTTATCTAAATTTCAACAAATTTTAGGTGTAGAAAATGTATTACAAAATTTCTTTTTTAAAGGACGATTCCAATTTTTAAGTACTGAACCTTTGCAAATAATTGATGGTGCTCATAACCCAAGTGCTTTTGAAAAATTACTTAATCAAGTTGAACTTCTAAAAATGCCCAGTAAATTAAATTTAGTATTGGCAATTATGAAAGATAAAGATATTATCAAAATTACTGAATTAATCGCCGATAAATTTAATTCTTATATTTTAACTAAACCTCAAATTGAGAGAGCCGCTGAACCTGAAATTATCCGTTCTGAATTGTTAAAAAACAATATACCGCAAAATAGGATAATTTGTACGAAAAATGTTAATGAAGCTTTATCTGTCGCTAAAAAACTAAACCAAAATACTCTTTTCACAGGTTCTTTTTATCTAATAGGAGAAATTTTATCAAATTAAATTATCAAATTCGAAATAATCACAAAAAATAAATTAACAATCTAGTGTAGGTTATCATTCTTTTGATGCTTATTATTGCTAATCATAACTAAATTCTTTTTAAACAAAAAATATAGATAGAAATTTTTGAGAGATACTTCTTATTATTAATTTAAATTCATAATAGTGAAAATTTTTTTTAATATTTAAATTTTATTTTCTTAAATTTTAGTAATTTACAAATTTGTATATTTTAAAATCAAAGAAAATTAAAATTTTTTTAAGAGGTATATTAATGAAAGTTTATGAAGCGCAAGACATAAGGAATATCGCCTTCATTGGGAACCAAGGTTCCGGCAAAACTTCTTTGACAGAAGCAATCTTGTTCCAATCAAACATTATCAATAGAAAAGGTAATGTTGAAGATGGAAATACAGTCAGCGATTTTATTGAAATTGAACACGAAAAAGGTTATTCTATCTTTTCAGCACCGGTATATTTTGAATGGAAAGATAAAAAAATCAATATTGTCGATGCTCCTGGTTTGGAAGACTATGTAGGAGAAACTTACAATGCTTTATTTGCCGCTGATGTTGCTGTCATTGTTGTTAATGCTGTGAATGGAATCGAATTTGGAACAGATATTTCTGTTCGTAGAACAAAAGAATTGAAAAAGCCAATTGCCTTTTTCCTAAATAAGTTTGACAGTGAATCAGTAGATTTTGAAAAATTACTTAATGATATGAAAGATTCTTATGGAGTAAAAGTTGCTCCAGTGCAATATCCTTTAAATCATGGAAATAATTTTAATCAAATTGTTGATTTATTTAAAATGAAATTATTAACTTTTTCAGCAGATGGCAAATATACTGAATCAGATTTATCTACATCAGAACAATCAAAAGCATCAGGATTGAGAAATCAACTGGTTGAATCAATTGCTGAATCTAATGAAGATTTGATGAATAAATATTTTGAAGAAGGAGATTTAACACAAGAAGAACTTACAGTAGGTTTCAAAAATGCGTTTTTATCTGGTGAAGTATACCCTATATTTTGTGGTTCAGCAAGAACAAATATTGGAGTATCTAGTTTTGTTGATTTTGTTGCAACAGGCTTTCCTGCCGCTTCTGATTTTTCATATATTACAGATGATGGCAAAGAAATTCAAGTTGATTCAAAAGCACCTACTTCACTTTATATATGGAAAATGTATTCTGACCCTAAATTAGGAGATATGGCTTATTTTAAAGTAATTACAGGTAGTATTGCTTCTGGTATGGAATTAGTTAATCATAAAAGAAGTTCGGCTGAAAGATTTGGTCAAGTTTTTTCTATTCGTGGTAAAAATCGTGATGAATTCCCATCTATTCAAGCTGGTGATATTGCCGCTACTGTGAAATTAAAGAATACACATATTAGCGATACTTTTCATGATAAATTTTTTGATTTAGAATATCCAAAAATTCAATATCCAAAACAAAAAATACGTGTAGCAGTTGTTCCAAAAACAAAAGGTGAAGAAGAAAAAGTAGGTACAAGTTTGCATCAAATTGCTTTGGAAGATGCTTCAATTGTTGTTGAACACTCTCAAGAATTACGTCAAACTTTACTTTTTGCACAAGGCGACCAACAATTACAATTAATCAAATGGCGATTGAGCAATCGTTTCAAAGTTGAAGCTGAATTTATTGAACCACGAGTTCCTTATCGTGAAACAATTACAAAAGCATCAAGAGCAAGTTATAGACATAAAAAACAAAGCGGTGGTGCTGGTCAATTTGCAGAAGTTCATCTTATTGTTGAACCTTTTGTTGAAGGTAGCCCTGCTCCTGACGATGTTACCGTTCGTGGTCGTGATTTACAAAGTTTACCTTGGGGTGGAAATCTTGAATATATAAATTGTATCGTTGGTGGTGTTATTGATGCACGTTTTATGCCTGCTATTTTAAAAGGTATTATGGAGAAAATGGAGTTTGGTCCTTTGACCGGTTCTTTCGTTCGTGATGTGCGTGTTTATGTTTATGATGGAAAGATGCACCCTGTTGATTCTAATGAAGCCGCTTTCAAGACCGCCGGACGTAATGCTTTCAAAGAAGCTTTCATAAATTCTGCTCCTAAAATATTGGAGCCTATTTATAATGTTAATATTATTGTCCCTGAACAATACGTTGGCGACATTATGAGTGATTTACCTACTCGCCGTGGAATTATCCTTGGTATTGATGTCGATGGAAAAATGCAATATGTTAAAGCTCGTATGCCGCTTGCTGAATTAGACAAATATTATTCTACTTTGAAATCTATTACGCAAGCTCGGGGTACTTTCACTTATGAATTTTCCGAGTATCAACAAGTACCTCCTAATGTTCAACAAGAACTTATGGATGCTTACAAGAAGCAATCTGAAGAAGAAGAATAGGTCTTTCAACTTTGCTTTAAATATATATTAACTTTTGAACTGTAATTTATGTATATATTCAAAACTTAAATTACAGTTTTTTTTTATTTGGTATAATAAGTCAAATTAAAATAAAAAATGGCAAATTATTAAATTCACAAAATATCAAAGTAAGTAAAACGTTGATTGTAAAAGTTCTTTGAAAATTGGGGGTGAAATGGCTTCGACGGGGTGAATGAGGTTATCTGTGGCATACCGAGCTAAACTGGTGTTGCTCGTTAATAAAACCGGTTAATTTTAAATGCCAATGAAAATTACGCTTTAGCTGCTTAAAAAAAGGCAACTAACATTTTTGATAAGGTTTGCCGACTGGCTTTCTCAAAAGTGTCGCAAATAAATCGGATAGCAAAGCAATTGGGTTGGTTGCTTTGTAAAACATAAAGACCCAAAATGTATAATCGCTCGTTAACTGGCAAAATTATACATTAACTTAACAGCTAACTATGTATGTAGAAGCAATAGGTGAAACACTTCGGACCCGGGTTCAACTCCCGGCACCTCCACTATTTCTCTTTATTTTATAAATAGTTACATTTTTGTGATATTTGTTTTCTTTTTCGAATTTTTACCAAAAATATGAACTTCCTTGATTATATTATAATATTTATGAATTCTTTTCCCCTTTAAAACACGATTTCCACATGATCTTTATACTCTAATAATTGGTGCAATCTTAACAGTTGTACCACTTAAAAACGCAGGCAATCCGAATGACACCGCACCACCAAGTGCCGTAATGTAAGTTCAATAAATTATAAAATCACAATGGTTGCCACTCAAAAGGCAAACATTTTTTTTGGTTAAATTTTAATTTTTTTTCTTTTAAAAAAAATATTTTGTTAATTTGCAATTTTACATTTTAACAAATTTTAAGCGGAGTTTCTAATGAAAAAAATATCAATACTTATTTTCCTTTTTGTTTTGATTGTAGGCAAAGCAAATGCACAATCACTCGATATGTTCAGTGTCGATGATGCTTATACACATTACAAAACAATCCCAAACATAGATAACTACGAGTTAATTATGGTACAAGGAATGGAGATGCCATCTTCTGGTTTACTTGTAGATTTTGAAACAGGTTATGCAAACAACTGGACTTTTGCAACACGTTCAAAAGATACGTCAGACCACGATATTCATATGTTTATATTCTTATCAACTTTTGGAGTTATAATATACCAAGAGCAAACTAATTCAGACAACGATGCCCAACAATCTGTTCCGCTTCTCGAAACACCTTGGTTTGGTTCGTCTCAATTAACTGAAAAATTTAAAAATTCACCAGAATTAAATCAATACTTACAAGCAAAAGGCAATGATATTACATATAAATATTTTATGCTAAATTGTATAGATGGTAATTTTCCCGATGGCAAGACCGAAGGAAATGTCTGGTCAATAAGTGAATTGGTTTCCATAAATGATATGGCGACTTGTTCCTTTGACGCAGAAACGGGCGATAATTTGGGCTGTATAATTAACCCTCCTTTAAGCGTTAAAGAAGTAACACGAAAAATATTAGAGCTTTTCCCAAATCCAACGACAAACGAATTAAAAATTAAAGAAATTCCCGATGAAGTAACAAAATACGAAATTTACAACCAAATAGGAATAAAAGTAACCGAAGGGATGATTTCCGATGAAATAGATGTTTCTACACTTCCTGCAGGCACATATTTCTTGAAAATTGGCAATACACAGAAAAAATTCATAAAAATATAAAACGAAAATAAATCTTTTGAAAATTTTATACCAAAGGTTTCAATTTTAAATATAGTAAAAAAATAATTATTTATTAAAAAAAATGAGAAGAAAATGAACAATCAAAATGAAAATTTACAAAACAATTCTCAATCTACAGAAAAGCAAACAATTTTTTATGGTGGAGCGGGAACATATTACATCGGTTGGGATTACGACAAAATGGAAGCATTCATACTTAACGCAGGATACTCGACGATGATATTATAGTAGAATTGCTTGAAAAAAAAATCCCGTTTAGAAGATTTACATAATGATGATATTTATGAATTGGCTTCGCTGTCAAATGCAATAGGACCTAGTAAGTTACCAAATACTTTACAATTGCCATCAGGTGAAAAAGTTAGAATAAATTTACCTTCAAATAATAAAGATGAAGGCAAATCTGATGCAAAAATATTATTTAAACAATCAAAGAAAGCGATTTTATTTTTTTGCTTGAAGAAATGGGTTACAGTTATAACACTACTTGGAATTCATATAAAAAGTATATAATACCAATAGATGAAGAATTTATCGACTTGAAAAAAGTATCGTTATATTTTGAGTTAAATGTTTTATGTGAGCTTGATTATAAGGATAACTATATGGACGTAACTTTTGATGATGACACTGATTACGAGTATCAAGCATGTATCCTCTATTACAATAATGGCAAAAAACTCATTGAAATTGATATTGAGGATTTAGTCGAAGAATTAGAAAAGGCAAGTATTGCGTTAAACGACATTAAATCTATAAAAACATTCTTGAACAAAAAGAAAAAATGAATAACCGTTTTAAAAATTTTATACCAAAGGCAATTTATTGGTTAATGTATCTTTTATTAGGTAGAGTAATTGTCTTTTATATTAACCAAAATGACAAATTTGCAATAAAGTGTTATTTTAATTTTAGTGATAAATACTTTTTACTGGAATTTATTGCAGCTATTTTTTCTGCAACTTTTTGGACATACATAATTTTTAAATGGGCAAAGAAAAATAAACATTAAATATTTCTTTGAATATATTTAACAAATTTTATATTCTTTTTAATAGAACAAAATTAAAATAGAATTATTCAGACCCTTCTTTATTTAATATTTAACCAAATTGAAACTTATGAAAATTTTCTTTAAATAATATATCAATAATATAGATGTAAATGAAGATGAAATTTTCATAAAATTATCCTAACAAAGCAAATTAATAGTAAATGACTCTATTAATAAGAATAATTCTGTTTTATTAAACGAACTTTACATATTGCTTTAAAAATTAAATAATAGAAATAATTAATTAATAAATATTAATATAATAAAAACAATATAATAAATATAATAAATTAATTATTTTTAATTTTAATATTAAATATTTCTTATTTTTCAATTATATCATATTTATTATTTGTAATTTTGTATTAAAATAAATCAACAAAATTAAAATTTATTTGTTTTTATTTCAATAAACTCAGGTAAAAATGACAAACGTACTTTTAGAATATGAAAATCTGAAAAAAGAACTTGACTTTGCTTCAACCGACGCAGATAGAACAGGGAAGATTATCATCCAAATAGGTTCGGCAACCTGTGAAAAAGCTGCAGGTTCCGATAAAGTTCGGGATGAATTCCAGAAATTAATCAAAGCATCGGGCAAATCCAATATTGTGATTAAGCAAACAGGTTGTACTGGTCGCTGTTCTCAAGAACCTATTGTTACTGTGTTTTTACCAAATCAAATCCCTGTAAAATATAGCAAAGTAACAGTCGAAAAAGTTAATGAAATTTTTAACGAGCATATTATTAATTCAAATCCACTCACAAAGTATATGCTTGATAAGCATACCAACTTACTTTGCAAGTGGGTGACAACAATTTTTTCAACAAAACATAGTTCTAATGAATTTTATGAAAAATGGGGCAAAAAAATAAATTCAATGCTCGATGATTATGGTTTGTATTATGATGTCAGAATCTTGTTTGGTGGAGAAATTCAAATTCAACAAAGAAGCTCTTCAGAATACGATGGTATTTTAATGATATTCCCAGAAAATGTACTTTATGGCTTTTCTGATGAGGAAGACTTAAAACGTATTATTGAAGGACAATTTATTAATAAACAATTGGTCCGTGACAATCATGTTTTTGCAAAAGATTTGGTTGAAAAATATATTAAGTTTTATGGTGATTTATCATTTTTCAACAAACAAAACAGAATCACATTAAGAAACTGCGGAATAATTGACCCCGAAAGTTTAGTGGATTATATTCACGCACAAGGTTATGAGGCACTATCGCATATTTTATTTAAAGGTGACCCTGAATGGGTAATCAATGAAATCCTGAAGTCAGGTCTTCGAGGCAGAGGTGGTGGCGGCTTCCCCACTGGTGCAAAATGGAAAAACACACGCACTCTTTCTAATGACCCGATTAAATATGTTATTTGTAATGCTGACGAAGGTGACCCGGGTGCTTTTATGGATAGAAGTGCATTAGAAGGTGACCCATTCAGTATTATCGAAGGTATGACTATTGGGGCTTATACAATGGGTGCAAGCAAAGGCTTTATTTATGTGCGTGCAGAATATCCTTTGGCAATAAAGCGACTGGAAAATGCGATTAAAGAAGCACACAAATTTGGTTTACTCGGGAATAATATTTTAGGCTCGGACTTCTCTTTTGATATTGAAATAAGGTTAGGTGCGGGAGCCTTTGTTTGTGGGGAAGAAACTGCATTAATTAAATCAATAGAAGGTAAACGTGGTCAACCAGTATTCCGCCCACCGTATCCATCATTTAAAGGACTTTGGGGACATCCAACTTGTATTAATAATGTAGAAACTTGGGCAAATGTTCCTGCAATTATGCTCTATGGCGCTGATTGGTTCAATAAAATTGGAACAGAAGGTAGCAAGGGGACAAAAGTTTTCGCACTTGCCGGAAAAGTTAAAAATACTGGTTTAGTTGAAGTGCCTATGGGAACTACACTCCGTGAAATCATATATGACATAGGCGGCGGAATTCCCAATGGAAAAGTATTAAAAGCTATACAAACAGGCGGTCCTTCTGGTGGTTGTATTCCTGCTTCAAAAATCGATACCCCTGTCGATTATGAATCACTTAAATCTGTCGGTTCTATGATGGGTTCCGGGGGAATGATTGTGCTTGATGACACTGATTGTATTGTTTCTACTTGCAAATTTTTTTTAGAATTTACTAAAGATGAATCTTGTGGCAAATGCTTACCGTGTCGAGAAGGCACTGTGAGAATGCTGGAAATCTTGGAAAGAATAACAAACGGTACCGCTGTTCTCGAAGATTTAGATAAATTAAAACGATTAGGTAATTTAATGAAGAAAACTTCATTATGTGGGTTAGGTCAATCAGCTCCGAATCCAGTATTGAGTTCATTAGAAAACTTTTATGATGAATTTATTACTCATATCGTTGAAAAAAGGTGTCCTACACAACGTTGCACTGATTTGATTAAATACGTAATTGATGCGGACAAATGCACTGGTTGTACTGTTTGTGCCAGACGTTGTCCAGTACTTTGCATAAGTGGAAGCAAACGTATGCCACACGAAATTGACCAAGATAAGTGTATTAAATGTGGTGAATGCTATAATGCATGTAAGTTTGATGCAATTATTAAAATATAAAAAGGTACAATATGAATATGTTAAATGTAATTATAGATGATAAAGAAATTCAAGTGCCAGAAGGTACAACTATTATGCAAGCAGCTGACGGTATTGGTTCGCACGTCCCAAGATTATGCTATCATCCAATATTATCCACTGAAGGAGCATGCCGTATTTGCATTGTCGAAGTTGAAGGTATGAACAATTTTACTACTTCTTGCAATACGAAAATTCAAGAAGGAATGAAAATAAAAACTAATTCCCCATCCTTAATGCAAGCAAGGCGTGATTTGGTTGAATTACTTTTAGACAATCATCCACGCGCCTGTCTTACTTGTGATAGAGATGGTAATTGCGAATTACAAAATTTATCATATAAACTTGGTGTTCGAGAAAGATTATTTGCAGGCGAAAGAAAAAGAATCCCAATTGAAAGAGATAATATTGCAATTGTGCGTAATGCAGAAAAATGTATTCTTTGCCGTCGCTGTGTCCGTGTTTGTGCCGAAGTTCAAGGTATTTCAAATTTAAGTCAATTATATCGTGGATTTAATACCATTGTGGCGCCAGCATTCGAATCTAAAATGGACGATTCCATTTGTATAATGTGTGGACAATGTATCAACGTATGTCCAACTGCGGCATTAGAAGAAAAAAGCCACACAGAACAAGTATTTGCCGCTTTGAATGACCCAACCAAACACGTTGTTGTTCAAACAGCACCTGCAATTCGTGTTGCTATTGCGGAAGGTTGGTATGATGAAGTTGGTATAAATGCTACGGGCAAAGCTGTCGAAGCTTTGCGTAGATTAGGGTTTGATGATGTTTTCGATACAAATTTTGGTGCTGATTTAACAATAGTAGAAGAATCGAATGAATTTTTATCAAGACTTGAAAAAGGGGAAAATTTACCTATTCTTACATCTTGTTCACCTGGCTGGATTAACTTTATGGAACACTTTTATCCTGAATTTATTCCAAATGCTTCAACTTGCAAATCACCAATGCAAATGACATCAACTTTAATCAAAACATATTATGCACAACAAAAAGGACTTGACCCAAAAGATATTTACGTTGTCGCAATTATGCCTTGCATTGCAAAGAAATATGAAGCAAGTCGCCCAGAACATTTTTCCGAAGAAGGTTATCCTTATACTGACGCTGTGCTTACTACCCGTGAGTTAATTTGGATGATTAAAGCAATGGGAATAGATTTCAAAAATTTACCACAGAATTCAGAATTTGACAATCCATTAGGCGAAAGTACAGGTGCGGCAGTGATATTTGGTACCACCGGTGGTGTTATGGAAGCCACTTTAAGAACGGCGTATTTTAAATTAACAGGAAAAAAACCAAAAGATTTAGAATATACTGAAGTTCGTGCTGTTGATGGATTAAAAGAAGCCTCGATTGAAATAGATGGCAAAACAATTAATGTCGCAGTTGCAAACGGGTTAAGCAATGCAAAAATAATCCTTGATAAAGTAAAATCAGGCGAAAAACAATATCATATTATTGAATTAATGGCTTGTTCGGGGGGATGTGTTGCCGGAGGAGGACAACCATTACCAAATACTTCTGAATATGTTTACCCATTAGATAGCGAAATTATCAAGAAAAGACAAGCCGCACTTTATCAAATTGATAAAGAGGAAGAAGTAAGAATATCAATTGAAAATCAATCAATCAAAAAGTTATACAAAAACTTATTAAAAAAACCAGGTAATGAAATTGCACATAAATTATTGCATACACATTATTCTGAAAAATTTCCAAGAGGTGTGAAATGAGAGATGTAAGTCATTTAAACATAACAATAGATAAAAGTATTGTTGATTTTATAGAGGAATGCTTGCAAAAAGAGCATCCTGAGAGTTATTTAATTGCAGTTTTGCACAAAGTCCAAGAATTATACGGATATTTATCAAACGAAAATATGTATCAAGTAGCTCATTTATTAGGTGTGCCAACTTCAACAGTTTACGGCGTGGCAACATTTTACCATTTCTTTAGATTAAAACCAAAAGGCAAATATTCAATTTCTGTCTGTCTCGGAACAGCTTGTTTTGTTAAAGGGGCAGATTTAGTTTTGCAATCATTTAAAAATGAATTAGGCATTGATATTGGAGAAACTACATCTGATGGTCTTTTTTCAATTGATAATACAAGATGTTTAGGTGTTTGTGCTCTTGCTCCTGTTGTAACAATAAATGAACAAGTTTTTGGAAATGTTACTCCGAATCAAGTGCCAGAAATTTTGAATAAAATTAAAACAAAAAGTGATACTATTGAATAACTAAAAGAACCCATACACACTCATACATAAAGGTTGTTTCCGAAAAGGGCAGCCTTTTTTATTTCAGCATTGATTAATCTCACTTTGTTTTTCTTTGTTATTATGTTTAGAATGATAGAAGGAAAAAGGCTGTCTTTGTGCGGGACAGCCTCTTTTAGATTTGTATTTTTTTTATTTAACCACCAGCATTTTTTTGGTAATATTAAATTTCTTAGTCTTTAAAGTATAGATATAGCTCCCCACATACAAATTGGCCATATTTATTTGTAATTGATGTAACCCTTTCTCTACAAACCCTTCGAATAACGTTCGAATGAATTTACCCGAATTGTCTGATAAAATCATTGTGACAAAATCATCTTGATTTAATGAAAATTCGATTGTGGTAGATAAATTAGCAGGATTTGGGTAATTTCGTAAAATTGAAGTTTCCCTTTGAAGATTATCATCAACACTTAAAGGAATTTCACTAAGAAAAACCCCGCTACCTTGTGTAGCAATTGCGGCAGTAATTTTATCGTTATCTACGTAAGTATCTATCATTTCCACAATTACATTCCCGATAGTTTCTTTGCCTTCTTGTAACCATTCAGTTTGCATTCCTTGTAAATGAGTAGTTGAAAATAAACCTACATCAGTTCCAACCAAAATTAGCCCTTCTTGTTGATATGGTACATATTTAATCCAGCGAACAGATGGTCCTGCTCCTGTTCCATCGGGAAATTCTTCTAGATTACCCCCGATTTCTTGCCAACTTTGTCCTTTATCCTTGCTGTAAAAAATACTCTGAACATTGTAATTAGAAAATGTTAAATAAATTTCATCACTCCCATTATTAGTATTAACGTCAATTGAAGAAATCCAACCACCTCTTGGGAAATTTGCTCCTGTAATATTATATCTTACAGCAGAATTTGGATTGTCAGCATCATAAATTACATACAAATTACCATTATTTGTACCCACCAATAAGTTTTTAAATCCACTTGCATCATCATAGATTTTCATAACAGAAATAGTATCGTTACTTGGTAAAACAAACGCATCAGGTGGCGAAATAACCCATTCACTATTAAATATATTTTCGCTTTGCTCAATATCCATTAGCTTGTGATGAAATAAAATTTTATTCAGTGCAGGCAAATAAATACTATTTTTATCGTTAGGATCAATAATGAAATTATTGTAAAAAGAAAATTCTTCGCTGTTCAAAGACCAAGGAGTAATATAGTAAAAATTTTGTGGTTCAAGCGACTCACTAAGCGTTGTCAGAACAGATGCACCATTATACCAAGTAGTAATAACATAACTTAAATCATTTGCAATTGCAACATTCATCCCGTCCCCACCTGTTAATTCATTCCAATCTTTTGTTGTTTGATTAGAGGCATTCATATAAAATGAGCCATTATCTTGCAACCCCCCTACTAACAATTTCGTGTATGGAGATTGTGATATTGCAACTGAGTAAAATTGAGAAGTAATCAAATTTTGGTTTAAACTTACCCATTCTGGTGTTACAGCATTAACATCTTCAAGTTTATATACTCCGCCATCACTAACGGTATATAAAGTTTTAGTATTTTGAGGTGAAAAAGTTAAACTATGCACATCAGGATGTAAATACCAACTGGCTAAATCATAAGTAAAATAATTATCTTGCCAGTAATATCCACCGATCATATCAAAATGTAAATTATCAGCAAATCCATTTTTAGAGCGATACAAAGAAGTTCCAGCCAATAAAACAAAATTTTCATCATTTGGACCTACTATTAAATTTTGTGCATATCCTCCCAAAGTAGAATATGTCATAATATCTTGCGATGGAGGAAATAAATTAGCAGTCAAATCTTGCCACTTTTGGCTTGCATTTTCAGTATATTTATATAAAGAAGATTTGGAATCATGGAATGAATACATATCTATACCATTGGTCGGTTCTTCTACTGATACATACAGCACATTATTATTAGATGGTGCTATTGCCAACTTAATAACCTTTGCATCATTAGGCAAAAAAGAACCTGATATATTTTCCCAATTATTTCCTTGATTAGTAGATTTAAAAATGCCTGTATATTTTGGAGTTATACCTGACAACGAAATAGAACTAATTGCCGCATATAAAACACCATCATTAGTTATTTCTAAATCCGAAGAAAAGGCTAAATTATTTACATCACCAAGCACTAAATTCCAAGAATTGCCGCCATCAGTTGATTTTATAATGCCACCAACACAAGCGGCATAAACAACGTCGGAATTGTTTATATTCGGGTCAGGAATAATTTTCCAAATTCCTTGGAATATTCCTGATAAATTAGTTGTATTACTTGGCTTTGTAGAAGGTAGTAAAAACCAGGACACACCATTATCAGTTGATTTAAACATCCCATCCCCAATATAGGACATACGAGCTTTGGTAGATATTTTTCTATCAATGGTACTTAAAAGTTCACCCGAACCATAATACCAAGTATTATATTTGCCTTCCCTTTTATCTTGTGCAATACAATACACACTTTGAATTTCATTTTTTGGTGTTGTCTTAACCCAAGTTATCCCATCATCAGTAGAACGCCAAACTCCACCTGTTGCGGCACCTACTAAAAGCGTCTTTTCATCATTTATATCAATTGCTATACAATTTGCTCGCCCTCCAACATTGGTCGGTCCTATATTTTGCCAAAAAAAACTACCATTGTTATAATCACCTGTTTTTTGTAATTGCAATTGATTACTTGAATTTATGTTCTTAACAAAATTTAATACCCGCTCTTTAATATTTTTAGGGAGGTCGCCTGTTTTCGGGTCTTTCGTTCGTTGAAATTCATAATTGGCATAAAGAGCAAGAGATTCCGATTTTGATAGCCTATATTTTTTTTGTGAATTAATTTTATTTAAACTAAAATATAAAAACACAGGAATTATTAATAATCCAAAAATAAATATAAACAAGTATTTTGTTTTTTTCATAAACTCTCCTATCAATTAACTTTAATAAGAACAAAATTAAGCATTAATTTTGAATTTTATTAAACAAGAATTTAAATATTTAGGAGATTCTTTTTATTTTGTTAAATCTTTTATAACATCTTTAATGCTATTGCAACTTGCTTGCTTTGTATAAACAGGACACTCACGACAATCTTTGTCAGCACAAATATTATTGTAATGAATTACTGTCCAACAAGGATTATCGTAATTGTTATATGCTTTGCATTGTGTTCTTTCTTCTTCTGAACATCCTAAAATCTTCCAGCATGGTAAAAGTGAATACATCATTCTTATTGCAGAAATCGAAACTTTCTTTTCTTTAATAGCGTTTCTTATGCAACTTATTTTTTCAACGTCATTTTGAGAATAAAGCCTATGCCCAGATGTTTTTTTGTACGTTATAATTAAACCTTCTCGCTCATACATTCTTAACGTATGAACCGAAACATTTAATAAATTAGAAACAACACTAATTGTATAGATTGGGGTATCTTTATTAATTTGGTCTTTTTTCATATAATTATTAATATTTATATTGTTATATTTTCTATATTCAAAATTATATATTTTCTATAAATAAATAAAAAAAACATAATTCTTAACTCAATAAAAATAAAGAAATAAAAAAAGTTCTTAAATTTGTAAATACTTAACAAATGCAAGAAATGAACAAATTTGGAAGATTATATAGTTTAGAAATATTTGGGGAATCCCATAGTTTTGCAACTGGCGGTATAATTGATGGCTGTCCTTCTGGATTAGATTTTGATAAGGATTTCATATCGCAAAGTTTATTAGATAGAAAAGGTAATTCTTTTGCGACAACTCCACGCAAAGAAGATGATAGATTAATTACTTTATCGGGAGTAAAAAATGGTAAAACAACAGGAACCCCTATTTCATTTTATATTTTAAATAAATCATATGAATCAAAAGATTACAATTTTGAAGAAACGCCACGACCCGGACATGCAGATTTTACTCAATTAATGAAATATGGTAAAAATGCAGATATTTCAGGAGGTGGTCATTCATCAGGCAGGCTTACATTACCTTTAGTTGTTGCTGGTTCTGTAAGTTTGTTATTGTTAAAAAAACTTTTTCCAAATATCAAAATTCAAGCAGAAATTAAAGAAATTGGTGGGCAAGTAGATTATAATGAATTGCTTGTTGAAACTGTAAAAAGGGGCGATTCTCTTGGAGGCATTGTTTTATGTAAGATATCTAACATTCCTGTTGGAATTGGCGAACCTTTTTTTGATAGCGTAGAATCAGTAATCAGTCATTTGATTTTTTCAATTCCAGGAGTAAAAGGGATTGAATTTGGAGCAGGTTTTGCTTCTGCCAAAATGTTTGGAAGCGAAATGAACGATGAAATACTAAATCAAACAGGACAAACCAAAACAAATAATGCCGGCGGGATTGTTGGAGGAATTACCAACGGGAATGACATTATCTTTAACGTTGCCTTTCGACCACCAGCAAGCATTAAACTACCTCAAAAAACAATTAATTTAAATTCAAATCTTGAAGAAAATATAACAATTAAAGGCAAACACGACGTTTGTTATGTTTTGCGAACAAAAACAATAATTGAAAGTACAGTTGCAATTGCACTCGTTGATTTATTAATGCTTGTCGGTCAAATCCCAAGAAAACTTGAATAAGCACATATCAATGATTATTAATAGGTGTTTCTATATTAATTGTAACCGTTCTACAATAAAATCTACCTTCCGGCAAAGAATTATCGTACAGTACCTCGGATTCTCCTTTCCCTTCAACAAGCACATTGTTTGTGATGTTTAAACGTTTTAATACTGCTAAAGCACGTTTATCTGAAATTTTTTTGTTTACATCCTCGTTCCCCATTGTATCGGTGTAACCGTATATAAAAATTTTGGAATTTGGATTAATTCGATTTTTTACAAAATCAACAACTTTTTTATGCTCTTGTCCTAAATTCGATTTACCATAATCAAATAAAATCAGAGAATAGTATTCATATTCCTTGTCAGATTGTCCAGTTCTTCTTTTGGTTTCAATACTTTTTTTAACAATTGGAATACGCTTGACTTTTGAGCTAACACTTTGACCAACTGAATCCATAGCAGTAATGAAATATGCTAAATCTTCTCCACTCTTTGGAACATTTTTAGGAGTAATATCCCATAAAACTTTCTGGGGCAGATTTCCTTCCCCTTTCTGATTAAATATAACATTATCTTTTTGCTTCACAACTAAATCCCAAGAATTAACACCAACTTCTGTTAAAGCCTTAGGAATAAATTTAATTGCCTCTGTATTTAACACCCTCATTGTATCAATAGTAAAAACAGGTTCAATAAGATTTGGGTCATCAGAAGTAATTTCTACACGACGGTTTTCTTGCATTCCTTGTGGATCATCTATTCTTGAATTCTCTTTTGGTAAATTCCTTGCAGAAACTTTTATTCTATCAGGAGAAATTTTCCATACATTAACAAAATAGTTAGCGACAGCTTGCGCTCGTGCCTTGGAAAGGTCTATATTATTTTTCTCCACACCATAATCTGCATTTGTCCCTGTTAAATTTATTGTAGCATTCGGACTTTCTATTAATCTTTTCCCGATAATATTTAATAAATAATAATACGTTTCCAGTGCATTCAAATTATTAAGTTGAGCAATATCAAACCTCTTGATATCATTACTGTCAAAGACAACATATCTATCAGGAATTTTAGAAGAATTTTCATCGAAGAAAACATAGTTAAGCAAAGGTCGCATGTTATAAGAAATAAAATCTTCTATTTTAATAGAAAAGTTTTTATTTTCTTTCTGGTTTGTATCAATTTCCACTGCATCAACATCTACTACAAATAATGGAACTTTTGCAATAGGTCCTATATCTGGGTCTGGCGGAGCGATTGGAGGAAGTGGTGGTGGCGGTGGTGGTGGTGGTGTTCTATATTTCACACTCACTCCAATTGAAAATTGATGTACTTGCCATTTTCTACCTTGCACCAAATCATTAAAATGGTATGTATAAAATAATTCAGGTACAACGAATAAAGAGTGCTGTTTATTAAACGGTAGTTTATAACTAACCCCCAACTTAAAAGAAAATTGCACATTATTTAAGCTATCCGATAAAGTTCCATAATTTTGATTTCTATATGTACGACCATCAAGAAAAGTACCTCTATCAGCAGGTTGTGTAATTTTCTCTATTTGATAATAATCTGACGAAGTTAAAAAACTTAATCTGAACCCCGCATGAATTCCCAAATCATTGTTCCAAGGCTTATATGTGAGTAATGGCTCAATTCCGAAATCAGAAAATTTTGTATCTACATAATGTTCAAATTCACCTATTGATTCTTTCCCATCAAGCAAAATTGGAGTTTCTTCATAAGCATGGAATTTTGCATACATTTGCGAGTATGTTATTCGTGCTGTTACTTGCATAAGGTAATTTAATGGGTAATCAAATATTCCACCAACATAAAATCCACTTCCAGAACCACTTTCATATTTTGGACAACAACTTGGCACACCAGGCAATGTTCTAAAATCAGTTGCATGGTAATTATAATTATAACCAACTAATAATCCATAGTAAGGTTTTAATTCAAGTGAATCTTGATTATCTTGTAGATTAGATGTATCTTGAGAGTAATTTTGCTCTGTTAATACAAATAAAAACAATATTGTATAAAAAAGAAATTTTTGCATTCTTAAATATTTTTTTTACAAAATTAATCAATTTAATCACTAAAACTAATAATATATTAAATTATATATTAAATTATATATTAAATTATCATAAACATAAATTAAAAAAACACAAATTTATTGGCATTAAAGTTGTAATTATTATTAAGAATTATATTTGATATTTTTATAATATATTAATATTCAATAAGTTATATAAATATTTTATTTAATTAAAAAGGATCTTGGAGTATAATATTATAATTAATGGCTAAAAATAAGCAAATAAATAGAACATTGGCTGAAAATTCCCAACCAAGGATAGTATCGCTTTTTACAAAAAACCCTGATATGATACTTGCAGGTGGTGTTCTAGTTATTATGGCTTTGTTATTAATTCCACTTCCACCATTTTTGTTAGATTTGTTATTGGCAACAAATATTACAATTTCAGTTTTAACTTTGATACTTTCATTATACTTGATGTCTCCATTAGATTTTTCAAGTTTTCCTACAATTTTGTTAATTACAACACTTTTTAGATTAGGTTTAAATGTTGCCTCAACGAGGTTAATTTTAGGAAAAGGATATGCAGGTAATATTATAAACGCTTTTGGTTCATTTGTTATACAAGGAAATTATATAGTCGGATTTATAATCTTTTTAATACTTATTGTTATTAATTTTATTGTAATTATTAAAGGTTCCACCAGAATAGCCGAAGTAACAGCACGGTTTACTTTAGATGCTTTACCAGGCAAACAAATGAGTATTGATGCAGATTTAAATGCTGGATATATTGATGAAACTACTGCACGAAAAAGAAGAGAACAATTAACCAAAGAAGCAGACTTCTTCGGTTCAATGGATGGTGCATCAAAATTTATTCGTGGTGATGCTATTGCTGGACTGATAATTTCAACAATTAATATTATAGGTGGCTTTGCTATTGGTATTTTGCAAATGAATTTAACTTTTACAGAATCTGCCGCAAGATATACAATTTTAACAGTAGGTGACGGTTTAGTTTCACAAATTCCTGCTTTGCTAATTTCTGTAGGTGCAGGTTTAGTGGTTACTCGTTCTGCTTCTTCCAATCAACTTGATATTGAACTAAAAAAGCAATACGCCTACAAACCAAAACCTTTATTTGTTGTTTCAGGTTTACTTTTATTTATTTCTCTTATACCTAACTTTCCATTTTTCCCGTTTTTTGTTTTAAGTTTAATTACAGGTTCTATGGGTTATTATAGAATACAGAAAAATAAAAAAGACGAAGCATCTAAAATACAAGAAGAACAAAACAAACATCTTACTGAAAGCAAACCACAAGAACAGCCAGTAGAAGAATCTCTTAGAATAGACCCAATTGAAATTGACCTCGGTTATAATTTAATTTCATTAGTTGATGAAGCGCAAGGTGGAGATGTATTCAAAAGAATTACTAATATACGGAAGCAATTAGCAACAGAATTAGGTATTATTTTGCCTCCTGTAAGAGTTAGAGATAATTTGCAGCTGGAACCAGAAGAATATGTAGTAAAAATCCGAGGAAATGAAATTGCAAAAAATAAATTATATCCCAACTTATTACTGGCAATGAATCCAGGTACTGCTGATGGAGAACTCGATGGAACGAAAGTAACAGAACCTGTCTTCGGATTACCAGCCACATGGATACCTTATAATGCTCGTGAAAGTGCAGAAATTAGTGGCTATACTGTTGTTGAATCAGCAACTGTGTTAAGTACCCATTTAACTGAATTATTGAAGCGTAACGCAGATAAACTCCTCTCTCGCCAAGAAGTTAAAAAATTAGTTGATAACCTTGAACCTACCCATAAAGTTTTACTTGATGAAATGGCAAGCGAAAATTTACCGCTTTCAACAGTTCAAAAAGTATTACAAAATCTTTTAATTGAAAGTATTCCAATTAGAGACCTACCACAAATTTTAGAAAGTTTGTTAGATTATTATAAAATCACAAAAAATATAGATGTGCTTACTGAATACGTAAGGCACAATCTTTCTGAAACTATAAAGAAATTATATCAAGATGAAAATAATGTAGTTCACGTTATCGCTCTTGACGGTGAAATTGAAGATATGATGACGCGTCAATTACAATCAAGCAATCAGCTTGCCGTGAGTTCATCATTGGGATTAGCTCCACAAGTAATTCAAGATATTAATCATAGTATATCAGAAGCAATTGATGAAGTAACAATTTTAGGTTATATGCCGGTAGTTATTTGTTCAGCACAAGTAAGACCTTATTTATTCCGTATGATTCATTCACAATTCCCAATGGTATCTGTAATAAGTTACACAGAATTACCTGCCGATACAGATATTGAGGTACATACTTCAATAAAAATTGGAGAAAAAGTAAGTTAATCTACTTTTTTAAAGCATTAATTAAAACATCAGATGAATTAACGATTCTTAAAGCAATATTCCTGAAAATTGGTGCAGCCGTGGCTCCCCCGTAATAATTCCCTTTTGGATTATCTAATACAATTATCATAGCAATTTGAGGATTTTCAACTGGGAAAAATCCAACAAAAGAAGCATTATATTTAGATTTAGAATAAGTCCCATCAACAAGTTGTTGAGATGTCCCTGTCTTACCAGCTATTCTCATATTATCAATTTTCACAGATTTACCTGTCCCTCTATCAACAATTCCAGTAAATAATTCTTTAATTAAATCTGATGTTTCTTTTGAAATAACACGTCTGATTTTTTTTGGCTGTGCTTTATATATATAATTGCCACTATTATCAAAAATTGATTTCACAAGAAAAGGTTTTACCAAATTTCCACCATTTGCAGCTGCACAATATGCTAATAATATTTGCAAAGGAGTAGTAGAAATACCATAGCCAAAACCTATATACCTTTGTAAGGTTAGAGTTATTTCGTCGGGACTGGGAATTCTGCCTCTTGCTTCACCTGGTAATTCAATATCAGTAAGTAATCCAAATCCAAAATCTCTAATATATTTATAAAAAGTTTTTTTAGGTATCTTTGCTGCAACTTGTGCAAAAACAATGTTGCTTGAACGTTCTATTGCTTGACGGAAGGTCATATCTCCGAGATTGTGAACATCTCTTATGATGCTACCTTGGACGTGATAAGCACCTCCATAGCCAGAAAAAACTTGGTCTGGATATACTAATTTTTCTTCCAATGCTGCTGATGCAGTAACTAATTTAAAGGTTGAACCCGGTTCATATTCATCATTTATTGCTCGATTACGAACTAATTCAGGTTTCCGTTCTGATATTATATTAGGATTAAATGTTGGCGCAGAAGCAAGTGCATAAATTTCACCTGTATTTGGATTCATTACAATAACGCTTCCAGCATCAGATTGAGTAGTTTTCAGACCAGATTCTAGTTCAAATTCTACAATATTTTGCAAATTTGAATTAATTGTTAATTCCACGTTATTACCATCAACTGGCTTTACACTTGGTAATTCAGCGCCAGCGTGGAAATTTCTCAACAAATCTCTTTTGAAAACCATATAACCTGACTTACCCCGTAATAAAGAATCATATTGAAATTCAATACCACTAATCCCTACTCCATCAGAATTAATAAATCCCATCAGATGTGCAGCTAAATTGTCGTAAGGGTATATTCTTTCATTTAATTCATCAATTCTTACGCCATAAAAATTCAATTTGTTCAAAGTATCTTTGTACTGTATATTGATATTTTTTGCCAAAATAACATATCGCTGATTTGTATCTGCAACTTTTTTTAAATAGTAATTTGCAGTTTCACCAGTAATTGACGAAAGCAGATTAATCAATTCTTTCTTTTTATCTGAATCTGACGCAATCACTTTTGGGTCAGCGGCAACAATTAAAGATTTAGAATTTGTCGCTAGCACAACACCTTGATTATCTAAAATCTCGCCTCTATTGGCTTTCAACTCTACTTTTTTCAACTGAATTGTTTGTGCTTGTTTCGCATATTGACTATGCTTAATAATTTGTATTATAAAAAGTCTACCAACCAATACAACGGTAATTAGTGAAAAAATAAGTATTAATGTTAGCAATTTCCAACTTGATGTCGAAGTTAAAGTGAAATTTTTATGCTCTTTTACCCTTTTCATACTAAATATTTTGTTTATTTACTGCTATGTGTTATAACAACTGGTGCTTCATCATTTAGTATCATTCCAAGCCTTTGTTGAGCAATTGGAATAATCCTATCTGGGGAACGTAACTGAGTATTTTCCCTGCTTAACACCTCATTTTGAGAACTAATATCTTTCAGTTCAATCTCCAAACGATGATTTTCAAGTAGTAGTTTGTTTACCCTATTGACATTGCTTATCCAAAGCACCATTGTAATAACAACCAAAACAATAGATGATAAAACCTTCCATCTATTGTGCAAAAACCAGATTTTAAATGATTTAAATGCTCCCACGTTCACAAATGTTGTAAATTAACAATTCCCCTTAATACAAATTTAGCAAATTATTCACTTTGTTATACGTCAAAACTTAATTATTTTTATTTTTATTATATTTTTATATTTTTATATTAAATTAGGTCTCACATTTGAATAAAAAAGCAATCATATTATTAAGCGGCGGAATGGATTCTGCTGTTGTACTTGCAATTGCAAAGGATTTAGGGTTTGACTTATATGCTTTACATTTAAATTATGGACAAAGAACCCAAGATGCTGAATTAAATGCATTTGAAAATCTTTGCAAACATTATTCTGTAAAAGAAAAATTAGTTGTTGATATTAATTATTTAACACAAATTGGTGGAAGTAGTTTAACTGATTTAAAGATTCAAATCCCAGATGCACAAATTAATTCACAAGATATTCCAAATACTTATGTGCCATTTCGGAATGCAAATATTTTAGCAATTGCAACAAGTTGGGCAGAGGTAATAGGAGCAGAAGCTTTATTTATTGGTGCTAACCAAATTGATTCGAGTGGTTACCCAGATACTCGTGATGAATTTTTCAAATCCTATGAGAAGATGATTGATTTGGGAACAAAACCTACAACAAAAATTAAAATTTTTACCCCAATAATACAAATGACAAAGAAAGAAATTGTTGAACAAGGACAAAAGTTAAATGTTCCATTTGAACTTACTTGGAGTTGCTATAGAGAATCAGAAATATCTTGTGGAACTTGCGATTCTTGTACATTAAGGTTAAAAGGATTTAAAGATGCAGGATTCGCCGACCCAATACCATATAAAATAAAGTAAACTGAAATTTTATCATATTATTTTTTTATAAATTGAACTAAAAAGATTTAATAAATTTCGTAATTTTGTAAATTCAAAATGAAAGTAAATGGAAAAACAAAGAACAATTAAAACATCAGTTGCCCTTTCTGGAATAGGATTACATACAGGAAATAAATCAACAATAACATTTCATCCAGCTCCACCTAATTATCATTATAAATTTATCAGAACAGATATAGATGAAAAGGTTGAAATACCAGCACTTGTTGATTATGTAGTTGATTTATCAAGAGGGACTACCCTTGGAATTGGAAATGTAAAAGTTCATACCGTTGAACACGTTTTAGCGGCACTTGCAGGCTTAAAAATTGATAATTGTTTAATTGAACTTTCAGCAAATGAACCACCTGTTTTTGATGGCAGTTCAATGGCTTATGTGAATGCCTTGTTAGAAGCAGGCATAGAAGAGCAAGATGCTGAACGTGAATATTTTGAAATTGATGAAACAATTGACTATAAAAATGAAGAAAAATTTGTTGAAATAGTTGCACTTCCACTTAATGATTACCGCTTAACAGTAATGATTGATTATTTCAATCCTGCACTTGGCAGTCAGCACACAGGTCTATTTGATATGGGAAAAGAATTTGTTTCGGAATTTGCTCCTGCTCGCACATTTTGCTTTCTTAACGAAGTGGAAATGCTTTATGACAATGGATTGATTAAAGGCGGAAGCTTAGATAGTGCATTAGTTATTATTGATAAAGAAGTAACCCCTAACGAATTAGGTAATTTAGCAAAGATTATGAATTTAAATACCACTGCTTTTGTTGGGACAAATGGTTATTTAAACAATATACAACTTCGTTATAAAAACGAGCCAGCACGACATAAATTACTCGATATGATTGGTGATTTGACTTTAATTGGAGTACCTTTAAAATCACAAATACTTGCCGCACGTCCCGGTCATGCAAGTAATTATGAATTTAGTAAAGTTGTACGTAAAAAATACCTTGAAAAAAAGAAATTAAATAAAGTTCATCCTCAACGGAAAACAACGACTTCTATAAATATTGAAGAAATAATGGGTTTCTTACCACATCGCTACCCATTTTTACTCGTTGATAGAATTATTGAAATTGATAGGCAAAAAAATAGAATAATTGGTCTTAAAAATGTAACAATGAACGAAGAGTTTTTCCAAGGTCATTTTCCCGGACGTCCAGTTATGCCCGGTGTTCTAATAATAGAAGCATTAGCTCAAACTGGCGGAATATTAATATTCAATATGGTAGAAAATCCTGAAAAAAAACTTGCTTTTTTTTCATCAATCAATAATGCAAAATTTAGAAAACCTGTGGTACCCGGTGACCAACTGGTTTTTGATTTACAATTAACAAAATCAAAATTTGGCTTGTTCTATTTTAATGCAACGGCTTATGTTGATAGTCAGGTTGTTGCAGAAGCTGAATTGCAAGCCGCAATAGTAGATAGGTAAAATATATGAGTGAAGTTTTTATTCATCCTATGGCAATTGTTTCTCCAAAAGCAAAATTAGGTGTCAATGTAAAAATTGATGCTTTCACCGTAATTAAAGACGATGTTGAAATTGGAGACAATACAATTGTTGGCACATCAAATTATTTTGATGATGGAGTCAGAATTGGTAGTAATTGCAACATTTTTCATCACGTTGTTCTCGGTACTGCACCACAAGATTTAAAATATAATAATGAAAAAACTTTTGTAGAAGTTGGAGACAATAACACTATAAGAGAATTTGTCGCAATTAACAGAGCAACTACTGCTACTTATAAAACCGTAGTTGGTAGTAATAATTTAATTATGGAATATTGTCATATTGCCCACGATTGCAAAGTTGGAAGTAATACTATATTTTCAAATACTAGTCAAATTGCCGGGCACGTTCACGTTGAAGACTGGGTAATATTAGGAGCTTTTAGCAAAGTTCATCAATTTTGTATTATTGGAAAACATTCTTTTATCGGGGGTGATACAAAAATTGTTAAAGATATTGTCCCTTATGCTATCGTCTCTGGTATTGACCCAAAATTTGAAGGAATTAATTATATCGGATTAAAAAGAAGAGGATTTGACACTTCAACTATTTCCGAAATTAGTAATTTTTACAAATTCCTTTTCAATTCTGGATACAATACTACTGATGGAATTAATAAATACCTTGAAATTCATCAAGCTAACCAAACAATTCAAGAAATTATTGATTTTATAAATAACTCTCCCAGAGGTATTTACAGACATTAATGATTTGCTTAATTTTTCTTTCTAAAAATTAACGAGATTGGGACTCCCGTAAAGTCCCAATTTTTTCTTATTTGATTTTCTAAAAATCGTTTGTAATTTTCAGGAATCAATTTTGGGTCATTACAGAAAAAGGCAAAAACCGGAGGTTCGGTTTTCACCTGTGTAATAAAATTAATTTTTAAATCTTTTCCTCTAACTGAAGGAGTTGGAGTTAAATCCAATACCGGCAATAAGACCTCATTCAATTCGCTTGTTTTTATATGTGTCTTTCTTCTTTCACTAATTTTAATTGCCTGTTCTAATACTTTAACAATCCTTTGCTTTGTTAAAGCAGATATAAAAACAATTGGTAAATAAGAATAAGAAGGAAGTTGCTCAAAAAAATCTTGCTTGAAGAACTCAACAGTATTAGTATCCTTTTCAATTAAATCCCATTTATTCACTGCAATAAGAATTCCTTTTCGGGCTTCGTCGAGCATATTAATTATTTTCTTATCTTGGTCCTCTAAACCACGGGAAGCATCAAGCAATATAACTCCAACATCACTACGCTCTATTGCACGGGCAGTCCGTAATATACTATACATTTCAATATTTTCTTTTATAGTGCTTCGTTTTCTTAATCCAGCTGTGTCTATCAATACAATTTCTTCGCCATAATATTTGTAAACACTATCTATCGCATCACGTGTTGTGCCGGGTATTTCCGTAACAATAGAACGTGTCTCACCCAGTAAAGCGTTAGTTAAACTTGATTTCCCTACATTTGGACGACCAACAAAACAAATTTTTAATCTTGTGTCTATATCTTCACCTTCAGGAGAATAATTGATATGCTTAATTAATTCATCTAAGAATTCTCCTGTTCCATGCCCATTTATGGAAGAAATTGGATAAGGTTCACCTAACCCAAGTTGCCAAAATTCATAAGAATAATCATCTTGAACAACGTTATCGCATTTATTAACAACAACAATAGTATTTTTTTTATTCGCTCTTAATAGATTTGCAATTTCTTCATCAAAAGCAGTAACACCATCTCGTCCATCCAAGACAAAAACAACAACTTGGGCTTCTGAAATAGCTAGTAATGCTTGTTCCCTGATAGATTCTTCCATAACTTCAGCATTACCGGGGATGAAACCACCTGTATCAACTAATTTAAAATGAACTCCTGTCCATTCTGCTTCCCCGTAAATTCTATCTCTCGTAATACCAGGGGCAGATTCAACAATTGCATAACGCGAACCTACTAATCTATTAAACAAAGTCGATTTCCCTACATTTGGTCTTCCAACAATAGCAACTAAATCCAATTATACTCCAATTATTAAAAAAATTACTTTTTTAAATTTAAAATTATGAATATTTATAATTTTAAATTTAAATTTGAAAATAATCAAATTACAAAATTAGAGAAAGTAAATGGAAAGATTGCTAAAAGGTAAAAAAATACTTGTAGGAGTTACTGGTTCAATAGCTGCATACAAAAGCCCTTTAATTATAAGAGAATTAATCAAATACGGATGCGAAGTAAAAGTTGTAATAACCCCTTCGGCGAAAGAATTTGTTACTCCAATTACATTGGCAAGTGTTAGTAAAAATCAAGTCGTATCAGATATGTTTGATTTTCATAATCAAGAAAAAGGAGCATGGCACATACATTTAGCTCATTGGTGCGATTTATTTTTAATAGCTCCTTGTTCTGCAACTTCTTTGGGAAAATTAACACATGGAATTGCCGACAATGCTTTAATTGCAGTTGCATTAGCTACACCTCGCAGTACTCCACTCCTTATTGCCCCAGCTATGGATTTTACAATGTATGAATCGCCCGCAACTCAAAGAAATTTATCTCTTTTAGAAGGCTTCGGTTATAAAATTATTCCACCTGCTACTGGAGATTTGGCAAGCGGTTTATCAGGTGTTGGTAGGCTTGCTGATATTAATGATATTATTCAAGCAATTGCAAATGAATTTAATTTACATATAAACAACACTTCATCAACAAATGAATTACTTAATAAATCACTTGAAACACTTAATGAATCTGTTGAGAAAATTCAATTCAACACTGAATTGGAATTTAGTCAATTAAAATTGCAATTCGCCCTTGACACTATGAAATCTTTTTTTAATAGAAAAAATATATTAATCACTGCCGGACCAACAATTGAACAAATTGATGCAGTACGTTATATATCAAACTCATCAAGCGGGAAAATGGGTTTCGCACTTGCCGAAACCGCAAATAATTTGGGTGCAAATGTTACTTTAATTTCAGGTCCTGTTAATTTATCTTGTTCTTCACAAATACATAGAGTTGATGTAACAACAGCAGAAGAAATGTATAATAAAGTTATTGAAAATTATTCAGCACAAGATATATTCGTTATGGCAGCCGCTGTTGCTGACTTTACACCTTTAAACAAATCTATTAATAAAATTAAAAAAAATCAAGTCCAAAGTAACCTTGTTCTTGAACTAGTACCTACAAAAGATATTTTGTTCACTTTGGGAAAAATCAAAAAAGAAGATCAAATTTTAGTTGGATTTGCATTAGAAACTGATAATGAAATTGAAAATGGAATAAAAAAGCTGCAACAAAAAAATGCAGATTTGATAGTTATTAATTCTACTATGATTAAAGATTCGGCTTTCCAAAGTGATAATAATCAAGTTGTAATTATTAATAAATATGGCAAACGTTTTGATTATGATAAATTGCCTAAAAAAGAAGTTGCTTTCAATATTTTACAAAAAATTGCAGAATTAAAAGAGTACAAAAAAAATAAATAAAATCCAATTTAAACCGATATATATAAAAAAAAGAAAAAAATGGCACAAGTTCAAGATTTAAAAGAATCAGAGTTATGGGTTAATAGGGCAGATGAATTTTTAAAAAATGAAGAGCTAGACAAAGCAATTGAATGTTATACAAGAGCATTGGATTTCAATACCCGTTCATCGACAGCCTATTTCAAACGTGGTTCAATTTTTGCACAAATAAAAGATTATGCAAAAGCAATCCAAGATTTGAATAATGCAATTATTTTAAATCCCGATTTTTCTTTTGCTTATTTTAAGCGTGGTTCTGTTTATTTCGATGCTAAACAAATTGACGCCGCTTTTGAAAATTTTAATAAAGCAATTGAAATAAATCCCAATTTATCTTTTGCTTTTTTTAAAAGAGGCCTATGCTATTTAGCTTATAAACAATATGATGCCGCATTAGACGATTTTAACCACACAATTTTATTAAATTCCGGCTATGGTCAAGCATATTTTCAAAGAGCAAATATATATTTTTCTAAACAAGACTATCAAAAAGCAATTGAAGATTACAATAAAGCAATTCATTTTGAACCAGAAAATGATAAAGCTTATTTATCTCGTGGAATAGCACTTTCAAATTTAAAACAGTACGCATTAGCCATAAATGATTTTACAACGGCTATTGAAAAAAAGCCTAATATTCCTGCGGGTTACAATTATAGAGGAATGATGTACATAAAAATAAAAGATTATCATTCTGCTTTAAAAGATTTTCAAAGATTGATTGATTTGAATCCCGAAAGTTATGATGCTTACAATAATTTAGGTGTTACCTACCTTTCAATGAAAGAATATGCGGCAGCAGCTGATAACTTTTCTACGGCATTATCTTTTAATCCAAATTCGGCTCAATTATATTTTAATCGAGGCAATTCCTATTTTTATTTAAAAAAATTCAATGAGGCTTTATCTGATTATAATAACGCAATTTATCTGAATCCAGAAATGTATTTATCTTATTTTTCAAAAGGAAATGTTTATTTTAACAAACAAAACTTTCACGACGCTATTAAAGAATATAGTAAAGCAATTGCAATTAATCCAAAATTTTTCAATGCTTATATTAGCCGTGGTAATTCTTTTATGAATATTAAATATTATGGTAAAGCACAAGAAGACTTTACTTTGGCAATCGAACTTAAGCCAGACAACTTTCTCGGATTTTTAAATCGTGGATTTGCTTTTAAAGAAGATAAAAAAACTGACCATGCCGCTCGTGATTTTAATCAATTTTTACGATTAGCCCCTGGCAACACAAAAACAGCAGTACAAATTCGTAAATGGCTAAAATCTATAAATTATCCAACTGATTAATTTTATTAAATTTTTCTAATTAGTCAAAATTACGTAATTTAAGTTTTTAGCAATTAATAATATAAAAAAATGAAAAATTTTCAAGTATCCGGTAATATTGTAGATTTGTTAAACGAACAAATTTTCTCAGGAACAATTTATATTGAAAATGGAAAAATTGTTAAAATTAAGAAAGACAGAAAGACTTATAAAAATTATATACTACCAGGCTTTATAGATGCACATGTCCACATTGAAAGTTCAATGTTACCTCCAAGCGAATTTGCTCGTTTAGCTTCAATTCATGGGACTGTCGCAGCAGTATCAGACCCACACGAAATTGCAAATGTGCTTGGAGTAGATGGCGTTATCTTTATGTTAGAAAATGCAAGCAAAATTCCTTTTAAATTTTATTTTGGTGTTCCATCTTGTGTACCTGCAACTAATTTTGAAACTTCTGGTGGTAAAATTGGAATTAATGAGATTAAATTTTTGTTTGAAAATTACAACTTAAAATATTTAAGCGAAATGATGAACTATCCTGGTGTTATCAATTCTTTTCCTGATGTATTAGAAAAAATAGCACTTGCAAAAAAATTCAATAGACCTATTGATGGTCATGCACCAGGATTAAAAGGTGATGAGGTCAAGAAATATATCGAAGCAGGCATTTCAACCGACCACGAGTGCTATTCTTATGAAGAAGCTTTACATAAAGCAAGATTAGGAATGAAAATTCTTATTCGTGAAGGTAGTGCCGCTAAAAACTTTGAAGCCATTGCTCCTTTGATTGCAGAAATGCCTGAAATGTGTATGTTCTGCACAGATGATGCACATCCTGACCATTTGGTTGAAAAACATATTAAAGATGTTGTTTTACGAGCTTTCGATTTAGGATATGATGTTATTAATGTTTTAAAAATCGCTTCATTAAACCCAATTCAACATTATAAATTAGATGTAGGTCTCTTACAAATAGGTGACTTCGCTGATTTTATTGTTATTGATAATTTTCAATATTTTAATATATTGAAAACTTATGTCAATGGTAATTTAATTGCTGAGGACGGTAAATCTACCCTGCCTTTTGTAGAATCCAACGCAATTAATAACTTTAATGCAGTTTCTAAAATGCCAAATGATTTTAAATATTTATCAAAAGAAAAAGAAATTAAAGTCATAAAATCTTACGATGGCGAACTAATAACAGATGTAATTTTACATAAGCCCGAAATAAAAGATAATGATATTCAAACTAATTTAAACAAGGATATTTTGAAAATTTCAGTGGTAAATCGTTATACAAATTCCGCACCATCTATAGCTTTGATAAATGGAATTGGACTAAGAAAAGGCGCTATTGCAACAAGTGTTGCCCACGATTCGCATAATATCATTGCTGTTGGCGTAGATAATGATTCGCTTGCCAAAGTTGTAAACGCTATTATTGAATCAAAAGGCGGAATGGCAGTTTATGATGGAAAAGATATTTTTAAACTTGAATTGCCCATCGCTGGGCTTATGTCTAATCTTCCTGCTTATGAAGTTGCAAATCAATACAAAATCCTTGACACAAAAGCCAAAGAATTAGGTTCAACACTTTCTGCACCTTTTATGACTTTATCTTTTATGGCTCTTTTGGTCATCCCTAAAATTAAATTAAGCGATAAAGGACTTTTTAATAGTGAAACTTTTCAATTTATTAATCAATAAGAGGCAAAAATGAGATTTCTTTTTTATTCTTTGCTAATATTTTTTGCGTTAAATATGTTTGCTTTTAGTCAAGATGAAAATTCTCAACACAATGAAAAAGCAATTATTACTGGACTTTATTTATGGAATGATTGGGAAAAAGAAACAAATTGGGAACTTCCAAAAGATTATGAAATAAATAAAGATAGCCTCAATATTCTGAAAAATTTAATTAGCAAGAATAATATTAAATTTTTGATATTTGCGGGTTCTTGGTGTGGAGATTCAAAAAGCGAGTTACCTAAAATTATTTTGATTTTTCAAAAAATAGGATTACAAAATAGCAATTATCAACTTTATGGTGTGGATAGAGAAAAGCTTGAACCAACACTGCATTCCGCTGAATTTAATATTGAAAAAGTTCCAACTTTGGTTGTATTAGAAAATGACAAAGAGATTGGTCGTATTGTTGAATATCCCAAGCAAAATTGGATTGATGATTTAATTCAAATCATTGTTAATCATTAACTCATTCTCTCTTAAATTAAAATTGCTGTTTTTCATATTTTTGTAAAAAACAGCAATTTTTTTAATAATTAATCTAATACTTAATTTGAAACTTAATTCTTAATTCTTTTTCACAAAAGGATTTGGAATATAAGTCGGCTTTGGGCTATCTTTGTCAATTGGATTAATTTCCAAATCTTCAAAAACAATTGAAGGAGTAATGATACTTGCACCTATATAAGGGTCTCCCCCACTCATAAAAGAAGAAACAACAGATGGGGCAAGATAATTTAACACATAATTTTCTTTTCCAATATAGATAATATCTTTAAAAGATTGAGGGGATAAAGAATTAATCTGAACACTTCTAATTAGTTCTTCTTTTCCGTTAGGATAAATTTTATATGCTTCCAACACTGGTATAGTTCCTTGGTCAGCAAAATATGATATTTGACCATAAGTTAAACTCATAAGTGATGTAGAAAAAATATTTTGGTCTACTACCTTTGTAATCAAAATTCCATATGGCAAATCTCTTTTTTTAACTAAATCTAAAAATTTTGATTTCAAATCTTTTTCAGAAGTAGCTCTCATTGGGTCTGGAAATATAAATAAATTACTAAAAAGAGGTGCGCCATTACGTTTATGTCCATTTGAAGTTAGAACTCTTTTTATAGGTGTTCTATCGGATAATAAAGTTTTTAGGAAACCATTTTCAACTAATGTCGTTCTTTCGGGGACAACCCCATCATCATCTACTTGATAATATCCAAGAAGGTCAGAATTTTTGTATTTAGATTCATTTGGCGAATCAAAAACAGAAATAAATTCAGGAAGAACTCTCCCCCCTATTTTTTTCTGAAAACTTGCTGTTTTAGAGTTCATACCCAACGAAAAACCTTCACTTAGAGGTTGTCTTTGAGCAACTAAATTTGGTGCAAAACTTTGAGCAAATACTTCGGCAGCAGCTTGACCTTCAAATAAGACAGGACCATTATAAGTTTCGTCTAATGTTGGAGATTGCTCCTGCTTCGTTAAGTTACTGCAAATTGCATTAACACCTTTTGTTAAAGAATCTATCGAAGGCAAATTCGATGGGTTTTTGCTGTATGCCGAAAAATATTGTATCAAAGGTATTCCAGATTTATTTTGAGTATATGCAGTTGCCTCAAATCCTGAAAAATAATTATCTTTGATATATTCTACCCCCTCACTATTAACATAATATATCCTATCCGGTAGATATTCAAAATTTACTCCCGAAACTTCAATAGAAGGATAATTTTTAAATATTTCGCTTATTTTTGTTGAAATATCTGCATATTGATTTAAATTGAAATTCGAGAAATTTATAGTATCTATTGTAACTTTAATAGGAATCTTTGAAAAATCAGAAATAGTATCTTTACGAACTATATTTTTTAGTATAGCAAGTTTTTTAGCAAAAATTTCTGAATTTCTTTTGTATGCGGCATCAGTTGCAAGCCAAAGTTCATGTCGTAGAACATCATAATTTAACCCATCAGGAATTTCTCTATTTTGAAAAGTTTCTTCGTCATCTGTACTTCCGAAGAAAGAAAATCCAACATCAAAGAAATTGGTATTATCTAATTTATAATCCCCTACCCTTACGCCAACAGTTAATATATTGCTTTCATTAGATGTGTTACTTGTTAATGCACCAAGAATTGCTTTTGCCGAATAGTTTTTAGAAACTCGCAAAGTATATTCAATATAATAAGGTTTATCCAAAGATTCCAGTTTCAATTGTTTCATTGAACGGGCTAATTCATCTTTCATCGCCTTAATAATTTCATCAGATTGTACATTTGATGCAGATACAATTGAGAATGAAATAATAAGAATTAAAATATATTGAATAAATTTCATAAGTTTTTTCATAATTTTCTCCTTCTCCTTATGGTGCTGATAAAATTGGTGGTTTAGATTGTGATTTCATTTTCTTTTGAACTTCAATACGTGAAACTAAAATTGTTGGTGATGAAGCACTAACAGGTACACCACCTGATTCAGCACCACAGATTCCGTTAAAAGTATCCATATTATTACCAACAGCAACAATATTAGCAAAAGTTGACAGTGGAGTTCCAATTAAATCAACTCCACGTACCAATTCATCAGGACGACCATCTACAAATACTTTGTAAACTACAAGTGGAGTAACATTAAAAGCATTAGGTATTGTTCTATTTGTAAAGGTAAATCCTCCGGAAACATCTTCAAATAATAGTCCGTATTCTTTACCTTGTTGTTCGGCAATTTTTCTTAAATCAGTGCGGAGTTCATCAATTGTTTCTGTTTTCGTAGCATTAACAATCAAATTAGATTGTCTTGTAACAGGTGAATAACCTGCTTGTTTCCGTCCATGCCCATTGGAATTAGGAAATCCCTCAATTGGAGTACGAGACATTAAAAAGTTTTTAAAAATTCCATCTTCAACAACATCAACTTTTTGAGCTTTCACTCCTTCATCATCATATTGATAAAATCCTGCAAGTAGATGCCCGTTTAGTTCTCTTTTCGTTGGGTCAAAAGTGATAGACATAAAATCAGGTAAGATTTTAGTTCCAACCGATTTTTTAAATGTTTGACTTGAATTAGGGTCTTTTTCACGGAACCCTTCTACACGATGACCGAAAATTTCATGGAAGAATACTCCAGCGGCTCTTCCTGAAAGAATTGCAGGTCCCGTATATGTCTCCGCATAAGGTGCTTCTCGTAATTTGCCTAACAAATCAACGATTTTATCTATTGAGGCACTAATTGTGCTTTCATCTGGAAGTGAGTCGGGTGAATATGCAAAATAACTTTGATATAACGGTAATGTCATTCCATCGTCAGCTTTTGTTGAAGCGGTTACAAATATATAAAAATAATTTTCATAAGTTTGTATTTTTGTTCCTTCGCTTGTAACTATTGTTTTGCAACGTGAATTTCCAATCAATGAAACCGAAGAATTCAAAATCCATTTGTAAGACAAAAATTTCGCTGAAAGGCGATTAAGCATCGGCACAAAATCCGATGGATTTACTTTATATAAAAATCCGTTCTCAACAGCAACAACAGGATTTTCTTTACTAAAATCTGCCGATGTATCATCTTCTTTTACTTTAACTTTAGAATTTGTTAGAGCTTTTTCATATCTTTCAATAGCATCTTTATAAGCCCGATCTGTGGCAAACCAAATTTGATCTTTAATTGCGGCTTCGTCGTCTTTAAAAGTTAAAGGTATTCTCCCAAAACTCGAAGAAAAATTAAGTGGATTGCCCCGAATTAAGTGGGTATTATCAAAATCGTAATTGCCAACACGAATTTGGATATCGAGAATTCTTGAACTATCAACGCTTAAATTATCTGTAACTCCCAATGTACTCGAAATCCTTGTATTACGATTGTCCGATATATAATACGAAAGGAAGTATGGTGGATATTGCTGTGATTTTAATGATTGCATAGTCCTTGCAATTTCACTATCGCAAATTTGCATTATCTTCGTTTCTCCTGTATTTTGCGAATTTGCTTTAGAAATTGGCAAAATAAGAGCAAATAAAATTATTAAGAACATAGATCTGCTACTTAAGATGTTTGCTGACATAACTCTGTTAAAACTCCATTAGTTGACTTTGGATGTAAAAATGAAATAAGCATATTATGAGCTCCTGTTTCCGCTTGTTCATTGATTAAGCTAAAATCAAGATTTTTTAATCTTTGTAATTCATCATTCACGTTATCAGTTTCAAAAGCAATATGATGAATACCTTCCCCTTTCTTTTCAATAAATTTAGCAATAGGTGAACTTTCGTCTGTTGCTTGTGTAAGTTCTATTCTAACTTCCCCAATTTTAAATGAAGCAACCTTGACTTTTTGTTTAACAACTGTTTCATAATGAATTTCTGTAACTTGCAATAAATTTTTAAATGTTTGTAATGAAACATCTAAATCTTTTACTGCAATTCCGATGTGGTTAATTGATTTAATCATTACTTACCCGCTTTTTATTTATTACGTTATGTAAATTTAACAAATCTTCTTGTGAATTTACACCTTGCAATTCATCAAATTCTGCAATTGGAAACGCAAATACATTTTTGTCCCAAGATTTAATAATTGCAATTATATCAGTTAAATAGTATTCTTGTTGAGCGTTATCATTATTTAAATTTTTCAAAGCCTCAAAAAGCAAATTGCTTTGAACAAGATATATCCCTGAATTAATTTCATTAATTTGCTTTTCTAAATCGCTTGCATCTTTTTCTTCAACAATCTTTTGAAAATTTTTATTTGCATCTCTAATAATTCTACCGTACCCAAATGGATTTACAGTAAAACAGCTTAAAACAGATAAATCAGCAGAAAAAGAATTGTGCAATTCCAAAAATTTTTGTATTGTCATTGCATTGATTAAAGGAACATCTCCCGAAAGTATTAATATATTCCCGTCAAAGGAATTAAAAGATTCTCGTGTTTGATTAACTGCATGCCCTGTACCTAATTGTTGCTCTTGAACAACATATTCAATATTTATTTGATTAGAATAATCATCTTGTAAAAATTTAACAACTTTCTCTTTTTGATGTCCGATAATTGGAATAATTTTAAAAGGTTCAAACTTAAGTGATAAATCTAGAACATAAGAAAGCAAAGGTTTCTGATTAAGTAAAGCTAATACTTTTGGCAACTCGGGGTTATTCATTCTTTTTCCCTTGCCTGCCGCAAGAATAACAACTGAAAGATTATTTCTTTGCATAATTAAAAATTTAAATTAAGTATTAATTATTCATAAGATGTTTTGGGGTAACTTTATGAGAAATAGATTTAATATTGTTATCTTTATTAACAAGAACTATTGTAGGTTGAAATGGGTCTAATTCATTGTCATCAAACAAAGCATAGCTAATGATAATAATTTCATCACCAACTGCTACTTTCCGAGCAGCCGCACCATTCAAGCAAATATCACGTTTTCCGGCTTCCCCTTCAATCACATAAGTTTCAAATCGCTCACCGTTATTAATATTTACAACAGAAACTTGTTCGTTCTCGATTAATTTTGCGGCTTCCATAAGTTCTTTATCAATGGTAATGCTACCTTCATAATATAAATTTGCTTCTGTAACTGTTGCACGATGTATTTTAGATTTAAATAATATCCTTTGCATTGTTGACTCATTGATATTACTTTATAAACGAAATAGAGAAAAAATATTTTATAATATTATTTAAAAATAATTAATAAATAAAAATTTAAGCAACAAAGAATTATCAGTCAAATATATGAAGAATAATTAATTTTTATTTTTTTAAATAAGTTTGGATATTAATTAAATAATTCTTTATAATTTTGTATTACAGAATAATTACAAAGATAATAATTAATTTTTATTAATAATTTATTTATAGGAGAATGAATTTTATGCGAAAAATTGCAATTATTGACGATGAAATTCAAATAGTCAATGAAATTAAAGATATGTTTGAAAAAGAGGGATATGTAGTGGTATTTGCACAAAATGTTCCTGATGCTTTAAATTTAATTGACAATGAAAAACCAGATTTGGTAATATTAGATGTAATGATGCAAGAATCAGACGATGGACTTTATTTAGCAAACAAATTCCGCCAAAAAGGTTACTATGCCCCGATAATAATGTTAGCTTGCATCTCAAAGGTTACAGGATTTTCATTCGGTAAAAGTGAGTCTTTGCCAGTAGATGAATTTTTATTAAAACCTGTAAATCCTGAATTATTATTAGAAAAAGCAAAACGTTTATTAAATTAAATAAAAGGAAAAACAATGTTAGGAAGTGAATTAAGCGATTTAAACATTGAAATTTCAGAATTAGTGGAAAAACATGGTAATGGAAGACAATCTCTATTACCAATATTGCAAGAAATTCAAAAAAGACACGGTCATATTTCTGGTCATGCACAGCAAGAAGTTGCTCGTTTATTGGATATTCATCCCGTAGAAGTTAATGGAGTTGTTTCATTTTATGCTTTTTTAAAAACAGGTATTAGAGCAAAATACAATATTCGTTTATGTAAAACAATATCCTGCGAATTAGCAAATAAAGCATCTATCGCAAAAACTTTAGAAAGAGAATTAGGTATTAAATTTGGTGAAGTAACAAAAGATGAGCGCTATTCTCTTGAATATATAAATTGCTTGGGAATGTGTGACCAAGGTCCGGCAATGTTAATCAACAACGAAGTTTACACAAGTTTAACACCACATAAAGTTATTGAAATTTTAGATAATTTGAAATAGTTAAGGAGAAAAAAAATGCCAATTTTAAATAAACCCATAGTCTTCGCCAAAGAAAATTTTGGAGATGGCTTTGAAAAAGGGCTTAAAATGAAGCCAATAGATATTGTTCTTGCTGTTCGTGAATCTGGATTAAAAGGACGTGGTGGTGCTGGCTTCCCAACAGGTACTAAATGGATGTTGGCTGCTACTGCTACTGCTGAAAAGAAATTCATCGTTTGCAATGCTGACGAAGGTGAACCAGGAACTTTCAAAGATAGAGTTCTGTTAACAGAATTCACTGAACAAGTTCTTAAAGGAATTATTTTATGTGGTTATGCAATTGGATCACAAGTAGGCTATATTTATCTTCGTGGTGAATACGACTATATGGTAAATCAAATAAATAGTGCTATTCAAAAATTAAAAAACGAAAACAAATTAGGGAAGAACATTCTTGGCAAAGATTTTGATTTTGATATTGAATTACGATTAGGTTCAGGAGCTTATGTTTGTGGTGAAGAATCTGCTTTAATCGAATCGCTTGAAGGAAATCGTGGCGAACCAAGGAATCGCCCTCCTTATCCTGTAAACACCGGGTTTATGGGCTATCCTACTGTTGTTAATAATGTTGAAACTCTTGCTACGGTACCTGCTATTTTAAATTTAGGTTCCGATTGGTACAGAAACATTGGAACAGATAAATCTCGTGGTTCTAAATTAATCTCTGTTTCAGGCGACGTTGAATTTCCAGGTGTATATGAAATTCCTTTTGGAACTAAAATCAAAGATATGCTTGAATTAGTTGGTGCAAAAGATACAAAAGCAATTCAAATCGGTGGTGCTTCGGGAACTTGTATTTCTGCAAAAGAATTAAATAGAAATTTATCTTTTGAAGACTTACCAACAGGCGGTTCCATTATTGTATTTAATAATTCACGCAATATGCTTAAAATACTTAAAAACTTTATGGAATTTTTTGTTGAAGAATCTTGTGGTCAATGTACACCTTGCCGCATTGGTAACAAAAAGTTATTAGATGGCGTTAATATGATTGAAAAAGGTGAATGCTCTGTTGCATACTTAAAGGAATTACTTTCTTTAGGAGAAACTATGAGAATTACTTCTAAATGTGGTTTAGGTCAATCAAGCCCAAATCCATTTATTTCAATATTAACTACTTTTGGTGATGAAATTTTAGCAACATATTAATTGGAGAAAATAAATGACTGATGGTAATTATGTTTCAAGAACACCGGTTTCACAACAACCTTTAAAAATTGAACAATCTAGTCCACACGATATTGGTGGTCTTGTTGAAATTGAAATTAATAGAAAAAAATTTAAAGTTCCTTTTGGAATGACTATTTTGGAAGCTTGCAAATTATTTGATATTCATGTCCCAACTTTATGTCACCATGAAGATTTATGTATTGCGGGAGTATGTAGAATTTGCTCTGTTGAAGTTGAAGGAATGAGGACTTTACAAGCTGCTTGCTCATTTCCTATTACCCAATCAATGAAAATTCACACTTCAAGCGAAAAAGTAAGAAAATCTCGCAGGCATATCCTTGATTTATTACTTAGCGAACATTATGGTGAATGTTATTCTTGTGTTCGTAATAATAATTGTGAATTACAAAAACTTGCAAAAGAATATGGTGTTGATTTTTACCGTTTCGGACACGTTAAAGAACCATATTATGATATAGATAAATCAAGTTATTCTATCGTTAGAGATATGAATAAATGTATTTTATGCCGCCGTTGTGTTCGTACTTGTATTGACTTACAAGAAGTTGGAGTTTTAGAAGCTCTCAATCGTGGCTATGATACTAAGATTACTACATTTTTAGATAAACCTATTTCTGAAGTTATTTGTATAAATTGTGGTCAATGTATTAATCGTTGCCCAACTGGTGCATTACGTACTAATGACCCATCTGATATTATTTGGGAAGCTATTGATAATCCTAAAAAGCATGTTGTTATTCAAACTGCACCTTCACCTCGTGCCGCAATCGGTGAAGAATTTGGTTTGCCTGCTGGTAATTCTTTAACAAGAGAATTAAACACTGCTTTAAAGATGATAGGATTTGATAGAGTTTTCGATACTAACTTTACTGCGGACTTAACAATTATGGAAGAAGGCACTGAATTACTTAATCGTTTAAAAGCTGCCATCGTTGATAAAGATGAAAGTGTAAAACTTCCTCAATTTACTTCTTGTTCACCAGGTTGGGTAAAATATTGCGAACATTTTTATCCTGACTTTTTATCTCACCTTTCAACTGCTAAATCTCCACAGCAAATGTTTGGAGCAGTTATTAAAACATTTTATGCACAAGAAGAAAACATTGACCCTGCTGATATAGTAACTGTTGCTTTAATGCCTTGCTCGGCTAAAAAATTTGAATGTAATCGTCCAGAAATGGTTGATTCCGGATTTAAAGATGTAGATTTTGGGTTAACTACTCGTGAACTTGCACAAATGATTAAAGAAGCTGGTATCAATTTACCAGATTTACCAAAATCCAACTTTGACGAACCTTTTGGTGAAGCATCTGGTGCTGGACTAATTTTTGGTGCTACTGGTGGTGTGATGGAAGCCGCTTTACGTTCCGTTTATGAAATTGTTACTGGTCGCACTGTCCCTTTTGACAATTTAGTAATTTCTCCTTGTCGTGGAATGGAGGGCGTTCGTGAAGCTTCTGTAAAATTGGAAAATGTTAAAAACGAATGGAAGTTCTTAGAAGGCGTCGAATTAAAGTTTATGATTGCCCATGGCACTGCTAATGCTAAAAAAGTTATGGAGAAATTGAAAAAAGGCGAACTCAAAGACGTTCATTTTGTTGAAATTATGGGTTGTCCTGGTGGTTGCCTTGGTGGTGGTGGACAACCAATTCCCACTTCTCCTGAAATTCGCCAAAAACGTGCGGAATCTATTTATAAAGAAGAAGCCGAATTACCTATTCGTAAGTCACACGAAAATCCTCATGTAGCTTACTTGTATTCTAAATTCTTGACAGAAGGTCCTTGTGGACATCTTTCACACAAACTTCTACATACAACTTATACAAAACGTGGTAATTATATAGCATAACATCCTATAAAACACACTTATTTGGTATAATCTCATAAATAAGGCTGCCCCAAAAGACAGCCTTATTTATGTTTTTTGCATAAAATTTAATATAAATTCATTTGTTATTGCTTAATTCTTGAAGGAAGAATTGTAGGTGTAACTCTTATTGCTGGCAAATTCTGAACATTTACAAGAGGAATATCGGCATTAAATTTATTATTAATATATTTAATGATTTCATTTGCGATAACTCCATAGCCTTTTGAACTTGGATGAATCCCATCAAGACCAAACATTTCACCCGAAATATATTGTGTTGTTAAACTAGAAGAACCTGGTAAAGAATAACCATTTGTAAACATTAAATTGAGAATAGCATTCATATCTATCACAAAAACTTTATCGGGAAAGAAAAGTTCAAATTGTTTTATAACTTGATTGTAGTCATTAACCGCATCAGTTACCATTTTTGCTTCACTTGCATCTAACACATATTGATTAGGAATAGGAGTTATTGAACCCCACCCTGACTTTAAAGAGTCCTGCGGGCAAATTAACGTAACATAGTCATCTTGCGTTAATTGTTTTAATTTGCCAGGCGACGAAGGTGATTCAGCAACAAACCCGTTTTGTCCAAGTTTGAATTTGAAGCCTGCTTTTTGGTAAGCTGCGTTTAAAGCATCAACTTGATTTTGGTTAGTTAAAACAAGTCCATTCCAAGGAATTACATTAAAAAACGGTGTACGTAAAACATTTGGAATTGTAAAAAGAAACACTTTAGTATTGGGTAACTTCTGAGTAATTGTTTGCAATGCGCTACCGATAATTTGCTGTATAGTTAGAACAGGAGTTGGTATAGGATTATCTGGCATTCCTGTTGTAGATATTGTTCCACCAGAAGTAGCAAAACCTAAAACATCATTGTTCCCTATCCACATTGTTATTAAATTTGGATTTAAACTAATTGCTTGTTCCAAAACGCTTTTACCCAAAATAGAAGAGCGAAGAATCGCAGCATAAAAAGGATTTTGTCGTTCTATTGTTCGGTTCATAAAATTGCTTGTATCAATTAAATCATACGCAATTGCGCCTGGAATTCCTAAATTACTAAATGGTCTTGAATAGTTATAATTGGCGGCACTTAATAAAGGATTTAATGTTTGCTCAATATCAGGAGTTCCATCAGATAAAAAGCCGTGCAAAAACATCCGAGTACCACTTCCTGGATTGCTGAATATTGGTTGCACAAAATTTTCAGCTTTTAATTGTTGTGCCAATAAATTTGGAAAACTATATTGTTGTGCATCTTCAAATAAAGCACCATCAGTATAACCAGCAGTTAAACTATTTCCAATTGCCACATAAGTAATTGCTTGACCTTCTGGGAATAAAGTCCCTAACTTACCTGTTCCTATTGGATTATCAATTTTTGGATTACAAGAAATTAACAGGAACACATAAGATATGACAAAGAAGCCATATATTTTAATTTTACTTTTCATTTGAATTTCTCCTTATTGAATTTTATATGATAGGGTTAAACTAACAACATTTGCCCAAGTATTATAAATACCATCAAATTGATTTGGATTGCCAATAACATTAGTTTGTGAACCGATTATACCGAGATACCCTAAATCTAATTTCAAATCTTTATAAGGTTTGTAACCAAATCCAACAGAGAAGCAATAACGATTTGATTCAGGTAAAACAGGTTCCACATTACTTGCAGAAACAGCAAGTGGGTCATAATAAAATCCTGCCCTTATTGCAAAATTATCAAATAAATATTCGCCGCCAATTCTATAAGTAATAGCATCTTTATAATTTCTTGGTGTTGCAGAAATATATTCAGTAGGAGGATTTCCAGGTGCTTTTGCAATGTCAATTTTTAATGTATCATAAGAAGACCAGCCCATATAGTTCATACCTGCTTCAATTGAGAAATTATCAGAAAATATATAAGCAACTCCTAAACGAAAATCGTTTGGAAAATTAATTGTGGTCTTTCCTGTGCTTTCTTGAAATATACTTTCCAACCCTGCTATGTTTTCGTAAGAAGTGTTACCGTCATAATTAATTTTAATATTATTTCTATAAGAAGCGCCAATTTTTAAATTTTTCATTGGCTCAACTAATAGTCCAAAATTAAAAGTAGAAGCAGTCCCGTCTCCTTTCAAAGTCAATATCGGTTCAGGAGAAAAGGTGCTGATATTTTGTTTTAATTCAACGTTGCCAATTGCAAAACCATATCCAATCGACAAGGAAATAGGTATTTGAGCAATTTCAAATTTATATGCAATATTTGGATTAATTTCTATTGTTTCAAGATAAGTTTTTGAAGCAAGAAAACGACCTACCCAATTGTCAGGCCATTCAGTACCTAATCCAAAAGGAACAAAAACACCTAACCCAAAATTTAAATTGTTAATTGGGGTTTTCCAAGTTCCGAAGAAATGAGGAATAATAAAATTCCAAGTATTCATTTCTGTGGTATTTTGTTGATTCATTGTGGTTATACCTGTAAATTTGGCACCAGGCATAATGTAACTTGCACCTAAGGAAAAGTTGTATTCTCCATCTAAATTTGTCATTGCCGCAGGGTTAAACGCTATTCCAGAAGCATCAGTTGGATTAGCAACTACTGAAAATGCCATTCCAACCGACCTGCCCGAATGATCATTAATTTGGAACCCACCACCATAGACAAAAGCAATCGATAGAAAAAAAGCAAGTAACACTGTAGGAATTTTTCTCATAAATTTACCTTGTTTTAATGTGAATAAAATAAATTAAATTAAACAAAAATTTTCAATTTGTATAAATCGGTAAACACAAATATAATAAAATTCTTTATAAAAAACATTTAAAGATTAGTTTGATAATTCATAAATTGTTGATTTAAAATTTTAAGCAATAATTAAATTTGTGAATATAATAATTTCTATGTAAAAGTATTATAAACAAATCATAAGTTAGAATAACAATTATTTAAAACCGATAACAATTGATTTGCCGAAATTAGTTTCTATTTTGTAAATATCAGTAAACCACGCTTCACGCAATGTAAACCAAATATCAGTATCGTTAAGCACATCTCCATCAAGGGTATTGACCAACATATTGAGAGATTTCATTATTGCTTCTTCATCTCCCGTTCTATCATCGTTAAAAAAAGAATCGATAATAGCAATAACCCCACCATATTTCATAGCATCGTATACTTTTTTTATAAGTTTTAAAATCACAGGAAAAGAATATTCAGCAATAACATCAGAAATAAGAACGAAATCATAATCTTGACCTAAATCATCTGTTAAAAAGTTACCAGCAAAAGCAGAAATTCTATCAGAAAGACCTGATCTATTAATAAACTTTTGTGTAATTGTGGCTATTTTAGGAAGTTCATAAGCAATTGATGTTAATCTTGGATAAACTTTAGCAAATTCTATTGAAAAATTAGCAGAACCTGCACCTAATTCAAGCATGCGAGAAGGATTTTGTAAAGGGATTTGTTTAACAATTTTGTCAGCATAAATCCTTGTTTCTCGATACGAAGATAAAATAGATGCTTCCAACCATTCTTCATTTTTTTCGGATAATTCTTCATAAGCAGGTGGTCTGCCTATTTTAATTGTATCGGTCAAACGACTCCAATTTTCCCAGAGTGAAGCAATATGCATTAAATCACCTAAATAATTTGGGCTTTCTTTGCTTAAAAATAAAAGCGATTCAACTTTATTTGAAAATTGACCAAATTTTTTATTTAAAAACCCTAAATTGGCTAACGCATTCAAAAGTCTTTCTAATGCTTTCTCATTTACAGCGATTTGTTCAGCAAGATTTTTGCAAGATTTGCTTTCATTGCCAATAGCTGTAAAAATATCAAGTTCTAAACTTGTAAATAAAATACGACTTTTTTTAAAGGTATTCGCCATATCTCTGATAAATTGGTCTCGTTTTTCAATATGAATAAAAGTTTCTAATGTTTTCATGTTTCCTTCAAATTTTATATTTTAAATTAAGAAAAAAAAATGAATTCTAAAAATTTTTACAATTTTTTTTATTTTTAAACAAAAATTATTGTAAAAATAAATTGTTTTTAATAGATATAGATAAATATATAATTCAAAAATATATGAACAAATACTATGATTTGAGAAGTAAAAAAAATAAATAATTGTTAATTACTGACGATCTTTCGTACTGTATTAATCATTATAAACAAATTATTCGCACCGCTTGATTTGATTTGTTCATCTGCTTCCATCAAAGCATTTAAAGCAAAAGCTATTTTCGTAGGGGGATATTTTTTTGATGCGGTTAAATAGTCATCAAGAAAGAATGAATTAACTCCAAGTTGAGAGGCTAATTGGTATTTGTTAATGTTTATGTCTAATTCCGATAATTTCCACAAAATCAAGAAAAATTTTTGAAGAATTGCTAAAATCAACATTTCTTGTCTATCGTTTTCTAATAAATCAATTAAAAGTTTTACTGATTTATCAATTTGTTTTAATCCAACTGCTTTTTGTAAATCAAAAACAGTACTTTCTTTTGAAGCACCAGCTATTTCTATAATATCTTCAAGAGAAATATTTGTTTTGTTATCTGCATAAATTTTTAATTTGTCTAGCTCATTTGCTAAATTCCTTAGGCTATCACCGGATTTTGATATTAATAATTCTACAACATTTGGCTGTAAGTTTAATCCCATTTTTTTTGCTCGTGTTTCTACCCAATTAGGGTATTCATTAGGCCATAATTTAGGAAATTCAAGCCAATTAAAATTATTAACAATAATATCAAATGGAAAATTTAATTTTTTAGTTGATGCTTTTGATGAACTGTTTAATTGTTTTGACAAACCATTTAAAGATGAATGATTCGCTTGTAAAATTAAAAAAGTATCGGGTGATGGATTTTTAAGATATTTCCCAAACGAAGTATTGCTGAAATCCTTTTTAGAATTTGCTCTTGGAATAATTTCTTCAAAGTTTTTAATTAAAATTGTACGTCTTATAGCAAGCAATGATGCAGTGCTTGCTAAATTGGCAATATCGTTCAAAGATAAGCCTTCTGCATCATATCTTTCAAATTGAAAATCTTTTTCACCATTTTCAGCAACTTTTTTTATTATCGTTTGAATTGCTTCTTCTACTAAAAATTCTTCTTCGCCAAAAATTAAAAGAATTAAAGGTAGTTGTTTAAAATTAATTGATTTTTCTAAAAGTTGTTGCATAAAATTAAAGAATTTGTAATTAAAAAATTAAACAATAACAAGGATTTTCATTGGCAACTCGCCATTTTCGGCAAATCTCAACAAAGCACGAATATTTTCATTAGTTAGCATTTCGCCTCTTGAAGCAATTAACATACCATATGAAGTATAATAATCATCACCAACACGCATTCCTGCTTCAATTTGATTTACAGGTAAGCGAACAACAGATTTTGCTCCCATTTTTCTTCGTTCGTCTGTTTCTATTTCTATTAGAATCTCAACGATTTTTTTTTCGAATTGCACTCCCCTTTTATTGTAAAGATAATTCATCACGTTATTAAATCTTTCTTTTGTTCCTTCTAGAAAACTGGCTGTATTAATACTTTGTAAAGTTGTGATATTTTTTTTGCCACTTGTTCTTCTTTTGAAGATTGCTATATGATAAATGTCAACAACATTAATAATCTTTGCCGCCGGATGAATTTTCTCAGATGTTAAATGGAATGGAAAACCAGTACCATCTAATTTTTCATGGTGCTGTAAAATAATTTTAGCAATCTCAGAAAAATGTGGGTTGGTCTTTAATACATTATACGCAATTTCAGGATGCTTATGGTAAGTTTTTAGCTCATTAGGTTCCATTTCAGAAACATTTTTAAAGAGCAAAGTATCATTAAACCCAATTTTACCTAAATCATGCAAAGCGGCACTGATTTTAAGTTCTGTTAAACTTTCGTCTTTAAAACCAAGTTCATTGCCTATTATTGCACTTTTTTCAGAAACAAATTTGGAATGATTCCCATCAAAAAATTTTTCAGTCAGAACTGTTAATTTTTCAAGTATTTCTATATTAGTTAAAAACTGTTCTACTAATTGATTCGTAAGATTTTCAATTAACTCTTCGTTTTCTTTAAGTTCATCCATTGCACATTATACTATTCTAGAAACAATCAATAATAAATAAATAAATAAATAAATAGTAAAAATTAAAAACGATTAATACGAAATTAAATTTAAAATTTTATGATAGTTTCATTTGTTCCTGATTTAAAATTTGAATATCTTGAAGCGGTAAATAGGTAATCCGATAGTCTATTGATAAATTGCAAGATATAATTTCCAATATCTGTATTCTTTTGTAAAACCACTATCAATCTTTCAGCTCTTCGTGCTACTGTCCTCGCAAGATGAAGTAATGCAGCAGAATGAGTACCACTTGGCAAAATGAAGTTTTTTAGTGGAGGTAGTTGTGCCGTGTATTCATCAATTAAAGTTTCAAGGGAAGTAATATCATTTTCACTAATACGGATTACTTCAAATTTAGGTAATGGAAAAATTGGTGTAGCTAAATCAGTCCCTAGTTTAAATAGCAAAAAAGATATATTGTTAAGGTCTGATAATAATTTCGGGTCTGTTTCAAAAGAAATCGCAGTACCAATAATAGCACTTAATTCATCAACTGTTCCGTAAGCATTGATCCGCAAGTCATCTTTTGCTACTCTTTTGCCATTAAATAAACTTGTAGTTCCATCATCACCTGTTTTTGTATAAATTTTCATATATTTGTAATTAAAAAAAAATCAAAATTATAAATTTTATAAAGAAACTAAATTAACAAAAAAAACTATTATGATTACAAAAATTAACGTATTGTTTATTGGTGATATTGTTGGAGAAGATGTATTAACTTTTATTAAAGATAATTTAGAGAAGTTGAAAACAAAATATAAAACCAACTTTATTGTTGTAAATGGTGAAAATATTAAAGAAGGAAAAGGTATTACAGAGGTAGAAGCTAATTTTTTATTTAGTTTAGGAGTGAATGTAATAACAACAGGCAATCATGTGTGGGATAATTGGAAAGCCCGTCCCTTGCTTTCAAGAGAACCCAAAGTATTAAGACCTTTGAATTATCCTCCAAACAATCCAGGATTTGGATATACTATTGTAGATATTGATGGAATGACACAAGTTGCAGTTATGCAATTACAAGGGCGTTCTTTAATGACTCCTATTGATTGTCCTTTCAGAACAGCAGATCATTTTTTAAAATCCATTAGAGAAAAAACCGAGAACATTATACTTGATTTCCATGCTGAAACAACAAGTGAAAAGATGGCTATGGGTTGGTATCTTGATGGAAAAGTTAGTGCAGTAGTTGGTACTCATACACATATTCAAACTGCTGATGCTCAAATTCTGCCTAATGGTACTGCTTATATTACTGATGTTGGTATGACCGGTCCGTATAATTCAGTAATTGGAATGAGCAAGGAAGTTTCAATTAAACGTATGCTACTTCAAACTCCACAAAAATTTGAACTTGCTACCGGCGATTTGCGAATTAGTGGGGTACATATCGAAATTGATGCTTTAACTCATCAATCTATGAATATTCAGCCATTTTCTTTTCCTGATTTTCACAAAGTAGCTTTTAGATAAAATAGTCTGAAGATATTTTTTATATTATTTTTTCATCATAATTATTAAAATAATTTCGTAAATTAGCAAACATATTTTTTACGAAGTTATTTTTTTATGATACATTCATATTTAAACACGATTAAAATTGTATTTTTTACTTTATTTTTGATATTGAATTATCACCTTGTAATTTCAGCAGATTATAGTTATTGCGGAAGATTTATTATTGACGGATATTTTAACGATTGGAATTCCACAGCAAGCATTGATGATAAGATAGGCGATGCAAATGGGAAATTAGATATTCTCCAAATGAAAGTTGGAAACGATGAAAAATATGTATATTTTTATGTGAAATTTGATTCAACAATTAATTTGCAAGAAAACAACAATATAACTTTATATATTGATAATGATAATTCTGCAACAACAGGTGAACAAATCAATGGGATTGGAGCAGATTTAGTTTGGCATTTTGGGCAAAGATTTGGTAATTTTTATGTCAAAAAAAATAAATATTTTTTAAAACATTCAAGTATAGAACTTGTTTCGCTGCCTTCTGTTAATTCAAATGAATTTGAAATTGCATTGCCAATTGATAAAACTGTGTATGGAAATAAAATATTCCCACAATCTCAATTTCGTTTTGCATTGACCACCGATACGCTTGGAGGTGATGTAATACCAGATAATGGTGAGTTTATAAATTTTACGATTTCATATTGCGACCAAATCCCATTACAAATTATAAACATTGAAAAAGAAAACACTGCCTTTATTCGTATTTCTGCTTGGAATTGCTTGCAAGATAGTATTTCAAATCCAAATTTAAAAGGTCAATTTGAAAGAATATTTAAAACAATTAATCCTGATATGATGGGATTAGAAGAACTTTATACAACAGATGAAACGTATGTTACCAAATTATTTAATGAGGCTATTCCGGGAACAGCATTTCACATAAAAAAGCAACCATATACAGATATTGTTTTAGTATCGAGATACCCAATATTAGCCTCAAAACAAATTAATGGTAATGCGGCATTTTTAATTGATATGCAAGAGCAATTTCATACTAATGCTTTAGTAATAGTAGTACATCTACCTGCATCTCAAAACAACGATAGCCGATTAAAGGAAATATTAGATATTGTTAATTTTATATATAAAGCAAAAAACAAACAGATTTGGTCAAATTTAGAAATAAATTCTCCAATTTTTGTTATAGGAGATATGAATTTCGTTGGATTGAAAGAACAACTTGACACAATGCTTTCAGGCATTTATCAAGGTAGTGGTAGCTGGAACGATTGGGACAATACTGCTTTTGCAGAAGCAAATCCAAGACTAACAGAAGAACCATTTTGTTATTCTTGGATAAATAATCTAAGTTATTATGGGCCGGGAAAATTAGATTATATCTTTTACAGTGATTATGTTTCTGATTTAAAGAAAAGTTTTGTGATTTATACTACAAAAATGTCTAACACAGCAATTTCAAAATATGGTTTGAATTACGATGATTCGCCAAAAGCATCAGACCATTGCCCTATTGTGGCAGATTTCCAGTTGAAAAATATTTCAGATGTGGAAACAAATAATGAGCAAACTCAACAATTTAAAATTGAAAATAATGCGATTGTGCTGAAACAAAATTCAAATTCATTTGTAGTAATTTATAATATACTTGGGCAAATTGTAAAGCAAAAACAAGTAAAAGATATTGAACAGATAGATATAAGTTATTTAAAACAAGGAATTTATTTTATTGTTATAGTGGATAATCAATTAAATATGCAAATTAAGTCATATTTTATTAAAAATTATTAGGAGGTATTATGGGATTATTAGATGAATTTAAAACATTCGCAATGAAAGGCAATGTTATTGATATGGCAGTTGGTATTATTATCGGTGCTGCTTTTGGAAAAATTGTTTCATCAATTGTTGCTGATATTTTGATGCCGCCAATTGGTCTAATAATAGGTGGAGTAAATTTTGCTAATTTAAAAATAGTTATGAAAGAAGCATCAGGTAATGTCCCAGCGGTTACTTGGAACTATGGTAATTTTATTCAAACTACGATTGATTTTTTGATTATTGCTTTTTCTGTATTTATATTAATCAAAGCAATAAATTCCTTGAAAAAGAAAAAAGTAGAAGAACCTATTGCTGAACCTGTTAAATCGAAAGAAGAAACTTTATTAACTGAGATTCGGGATATTTTAAAACAAAAATAATTTAAAATTTAACAAAAGAACACATTTATTTAATAGTATTTTTGTAATTTACATTTTTTATATTATTAGAGGAGTTGAATATGGAAGGGACCATAATAATTATTGTCATTTTTGTATTTTTACTATTTTCGGCAATAAAAGTTGCAACAGAATATGAAAGAGCTGTTGTATTTCGTTTGGGGCGTTTGATTGGCTTCAAAGGTCCAGGACTATTCTTTTTAATACCTTTTATTGATAGAATGGTTAAGGTATCTTTAAGAACAATAACAATGGATATTGAGCCACAAGATGTAATCACAAAAGACAATATCTCAATCAAAGTTAATGCAGTACTCTATTTCAAGGTTATCTATCCAGATAAAGCAGTTGTTGAAGTTGAGAATTATTTATATGCAACAAATCAAGTTTCACAAACAACTTTGCGAAGTATACTCGGTCAAAGCGATTTAGATGAGATTTTATCTGAGAGAGAAACAATTAATCATAGATTGCAAGAAATAATTGATGGAAGCACTGAACCTTGGGGAGTAAAAGTTACAGCAGTGGAATTAAAGCAAATTGATTTACCTCTGGAGATGCAAAGAGCAATGGCTCGTCAAGCAGAAGCTGAACGTGAAAGGCGTTCAAAAATTATTACAGCTGAAGGTGAATTTCAAGCGGCACAAAAATTAACTGATGCGGCACACACAATTGAAGAACATCCTATCGCTTTACAACTTAGATATTTGCAAACATTAGCCGATATTGCTACTGAAAAGAACTCTACGATTGTATTTCCTGTTCCAATTGATATTTTAAATGCTTTTATTCAAAAATAAGAGGGAAAATGATTTCTTTGTTTTCCTAATTTTAACTCTTAATTTTGTTATGAAATTACCAAATTATCTTTTTTTATGTGTACTTTGTTTGGTTTTATTGAACTTTCAAAATCTTGTTGCTAAACAAAATATAAATTATTATTTACAAGAGGCATATAAAAATAATCCTTCAATCAACGAGCAAAATAATTTTATGAAAATAAATAAATTGCAGAAGGATTTAGACTATGCTCAAAATTCTGATTTTCAAGTTTATTTATCTGCAAATTATCTGTTTGCTCCATACTTTAATAATAGTAATGGAATAATTAACACTAACCCTGACCAAACTGCTATTGGTTATGATGTTGGTATTACTAATGGAGGTTTGTATTCTGCTCTTTTTAATGTTGAAAAAAATATTTTCAATAATCCATTAAAAAATGCTTTATCGCAACAACGATTGATTTATGATAGTTCCACTAAAAATAATATAGAACTTTTAAAAAGAGATATTAAAAAGCAAGTTATTGACCAATATCTTCAATCTTATTTATCAGATTCTTTATATAAAATTACTAACGAACTAATTTCATATTTAAACGAACAATTAGTAATTTCAGAGGAACTTGTTGAGGAAGGATTAGCAAAACAATCTGATTATTTACTTCTTTCATTAGAAATTGAAAATCAAAGATCAATATCTAAAAATTATTTATCGCAATTTGAAACAAATTTATTTGATTTAAATACTACTTGCGGCATTAAAGATAATAAAGATATCGAATTAGATTCGTTATCGCTTGAACTACACAACGAGAACATATCTTCTTCTTTATACAAAAGATATGAAATTGATAGTCTTACAATCGCAAACCAACAACAAATTTTTGAAACAAAATATCAGCCACAAGTTTCCTTGTTTTTTAATACAGGATTAAATGCAGTTGAACTAAACAATATTCAGAGAAAGTTTGGGGTAAGTGGTGGAATTAATTTTTCTCTTCCCATTTTTGATGGGAATCAAAAATCAATCACACAACAACAAAGTAAAATTTCTATTGAAACAATTGGTAATTACAAATCTCAATTGGAAGTTACATTAAAAAATCAAAGAGAAAGTATCTTGAAAAAAATAAAGAATTTGCAAAATAACTTAACAAATTTATCCAAGCAAATTGAAAAATATAATACTGTTATTAAAATATCAGAACAAGAGTTAAAGCAAGGACATATTTCAATGATTGAATATTTGACAATATTAAAGAATTTTACTGATTTTAAAATCAATAAAATAACAATTGAAATCAACCTTCAACAAGAAATCAACAATTTTAATTTTTGGAATTATTAAAATGAAGAAAAAAATTTTTATTTTAAGTCCCTTTGTAATTATCTGCTTTTTAATTATTTTTACATCTTGTTCATCTCACAAAAAAGAAGAAGATGTTGTAGAAAATGGAACACCTGTGAAGGTATCCCAGCCTACTTTATCTTCATTAACTAACTATTTACGGTTGAATGCAAATACATTGTTTTTGAAGAAAGAGATTGTTCGTGCTACGTTTCAAGGCTATATTCAGAAAATATACAAGGGTATTGGTGATAATGTCAAAGCAGGCGATGTATTATTCCAATTAATTACCAAGGAATCTTATGCAACGGATAGTTTGAAAATAAAATTGAAAGATGCGACATTCAATGGATTAGTAAATTTTAAAGCAAAAACCAATGGCATATTAACTGAATTAAATTTTAATGTTGGTGATTTTGTGTCTGACGGAGAACAACTTGCAGTAGTATCAAATCCAAATTCATTGGCTGTTATGCTTAATGTTCCTTATCAACACATTTCACGCATTAAACTTAATTCAAGATGTATTCTTGTGTTCCCTAACGGTAAAACAATCAACGGACTAATCGCAAAATCATTGCCAAGCGTAGACCCTATTGCTCAAACTCAATCTTTTTTGGTTTTATGCGGTGATGAAAAAAATATTCCAACAAATTTAAATTTAGAAATCAAAATCCCTGTGAATATCATTAATGATGCAATAGTTTTACCAAAATCTGCTATTCAAACAAATGAGACGCAATCCATATTTTGGATTATGAAACTGTTGAACGATTCAACTGCAATTAAAGTTCCTATTACAAAAGGAATTGAAAATGATAGTTTAGTACAGATAGTAAATCCAAAGTTATCATTAGGTGATAAAATTATTATTGACGGGGCTTATGGCTTACCTGATACAGCAAAAATTATTATTAAAAATTAACTTAGTTAAATTAGAATTTAATTCAATTAAGTTTTCTTGAAATTTTCACCTAAATTTGCTAAATATATTCCAACAAAAATAATTAATAGGCTTAAGAAATGTACAATAGATATTGTTTCTCCATCAATTGCTCCCCAAATAAGTGAAATAAATGGGATTAAATAAGTTACAAAAGAAGCAAAAAGTGCATTTGATTTTTGAGTTAATTTGCTAAATAGAAAGATTGCAAGGGAAGAACCAAAAACTGCTAATATAACAACATAAAGAAATGCCGAAAGATGTTGGTGATTTGATAAAGGAATTGTAATAAAATTTGTTGAAAAAAGATAAATACCTGCGGGGATTGAAAGGCTGACAAATGCTGTTGCGCTTAAAAGTGAACTTGGCACATCATTAAGGTATTCATTTAAAATATTTCCTGCAAATCCATACATTAACGTTGCCAATATAATTAATAAGCCATAAGAATTTGAAAAATCAAAACTTGTCTCATTGATTGATATATCTTTGAAAAAAGTCATTAAAAAAGCACCGACCAAACCAATTAACACCCCTACTTGAGTTAGCCAATGGAATTTATGTTTAAACATAAAAATTCCTGTTAATAATGTAAAAAGTGGTACTAAACTATTCAAAATACCTGCCGATGAACTATCAACTTTGGTCTCTGCAAACGTATAAAGATATGGAGGAATACCAATTTCTAACAAACCAAAAAGAATTATGTACTTAAATTTATTCCAAGGTATTTGAGAAAAATTTTTTATAATAAAAGGCACAAATACAAGACCTGCAAAAAATACTCTCATTGATGCTACTTGCGATGGTGAATATGCTAACATTCCCTTTTTCATCAATATGAACGAACTTCCCCAAATCAACGTTAGTAATAGCAGTAAAATATATGCTTCATTACGGTTTTTATTCATTTATTCCAGTTAAAAATTTACTGTAAACGATTTTTTAATGAATATAATTTCTCTGAAATACAAATAAAAATCAATATTAATATCTGTTTGATTAAATTGCAATAATAATTAAACTTTATTATTGAATGACGATATTTAAAATAAATTTTGTAATTTAAATTTGTTAGTATTTTCTTTTTAAAACAAAGTTCAAAAATGGAAGATAATATTAGTATAATTGTTGAGCAATTGCAGAAAGAAAATGAAGATTTGAAGCAACAACTTCATAATTGTTTGAACAACCAAGAATCGCTAAAAGAAGATTTGCAAAGCAATACAGAAGAATTTGAACAAATTATAATTTCTAAACAAGCATTAGAAAAACAAGAATTAATTTTAACAAACATTATTGAGCATAGTAATAATGTGTTTTATTCTCATACTGCTGATAATGTATTAGATTATATTAGTCCACAAATAACCAATCTTTTAGGTTATGCACCAGAAGAAGTATTGGACAAATGGACTAAACTTTTAAGTGATAATCCAATTAATAAAATTGGTGAGGATTTAACCCGTAGCGCAATTGAAACAGGAATAGAACAACCTCCGTATGAATTAGAATTATTACATAAAAATGGCTCACGGGTTTGGGTAGAAGTGCGGGAAACGCCAATTTGTGAAAATCAACAAACGGTCCGTGTTATTGGTGCTTTAATTGATATTAATGAAAGAAAAGAAAATGAATTAAAAATCAAACAATTAAATTATGAATTGGAGCAAAGGGTCGCTGAAAGAACTGCTGATCTTAACAATTCATTAAATCAATTAAAAGATGCTAATTTAGAACTTCAACTTCTAAATGAACAAGTTTTAAATGATTCGAGGAAAATATTGCAATTAAACGATAACTTGTTAAACTCGCAAGATGAATTGACAAAAGCTTTGCAAACAAAAGATAAATTTTTCTCCATTATTGCACATGATTTGATAAATCCTTTTGTTGCTTTAATCAATAATTCTGATTTTTTATTGAATTATCTTGATAGATTATCCGTTGATGAACAAAAAAGAATCATCGCAAGTATTAGCGATGCTTCCAAACAAACTCTATCTTTATTAGAGAATTTATTACAATGGTCTCGCAGTCAAATTGGAAATTTAAACTTCGAACCGGAAATCATAAACCTAAAAGAAGTCATCAATTGTGAAGTAAATCATATAAGAACACAATTAAACAATAAAAGTATTTCTGTTCAGCAAGATGTAGCAGATATAATGCTCTATGCAGATCGGAATATGATTTCTACGGTGTTTCGTAATTTAATTTCTAATGCAATCAAATTTACTCATAAAAATGGTTTTATTTACATTTCAGCTATTGAAAACGGAAGCAATGTCATGTGTTCAATCAAAGATACAGGGATTGGAATGGACAAAAGTTTGTGCAATGCTTTATTTAGAATTGATAAAAAAGTTTCTCGTCCAGGAACAGAAAATGAATCAAGCACAGGATTAGGTCTTATCCTTTGCAAAGAATTTATTGAAAAGCACCAAGGCAAAATCTGGGTTGAAAGTGAAGAAGGTATTGGTAGTTCTTTCTTTTTTACCATACCTAAACAAAAACAAAACTAAATATTATTAATAATTTTAGTCTCTTTTTAAAATTTTTATGTTAAGTTTTTAATCAGGACTTTTTACTAATTGTATATCTATAGTAATTTTGCAGTCATTTTTTCCTAATGCAACCCAAGAGACTTTACGGTACCAAAAATCATTTTTTAATGCTACATTCTTTTTGTAACTTCCGTTTAAAGCACCCATTGAAATTTGCTCTTCTGCATATTTTAAAAGGTCTCGCCAATCTGGGTTGCTCCCATTAGGTCCAATCATATCTTTGTTGCTTTTTGGGTCAAACATAAATTCGCATTTGTTTATCCCTTTACCTTGACAAGTCAATACACTGCTGGCATCTGTAAGCAATCCACCATCTTTGTGTATTTCTACCATTTGATAACAACCTGAACTACTACAATTGCTTTTAATAATAGTGATTGTCCTACTCAACAAACTTATTGTAGATAACAACAAAATGAAAATAAATATAGGGACTTTCTTCATTTTTGAACCTTCAATAATTTAATTAATTTTAGACACAAAATTAATTAAAAAACTTAATAAAAATAAAACTTTTAAATAAAATTCTAAAAGTTTTATTACAAAGGTATATTGTCGTGTTTTTTATAAGGATTTTTGTCTACTTTATTTTGTAATAAATTAAATGCTTCAATTAAAATTGGTCTGGTGTATTTAGGTTCAATTACATCATCAATATATCCATAAGAAGCGGCAATATAAGGATTTCCAAATTTGTCATTATATTCATTAATTAATTCTTGTTCACGTTCATCTGGATTTTCGGCATCGTCAATTTCTTTTTTAAAAATAATTTCAACTGCACCTTTTGCTCCCATCACTGCGATTTCCGCAGAGGGCCAAGCATAATTTAAATCACCACGAATATGTTTGCTATTCATCACGTCATAAGCACCACCATAAGCTTTACGAGTAATGACTGTAACTTTTGGCACTGTTGCCTCACTATATGCAAAAAGTAATTTAGCTCCATTGGTTATAATACCATTCCATTCTTGGTCTGAACCTGGTAAAAATCCCGGAACATCCTCAAATGTAAGTAAAGGAATATTAAAAGCATCACAGAAACGAATAAATCTTGCCGCTTTTTTAGAAGCATTAATATCTAATACTCCTGCTAAAATTGCTGGTTGGTTAGCAACAACACCAACAGACCGACCACCAAGCCTAATAAAGCCGACAACAATGTTTTGTGCATACTCTTTATGCACCTCAAAGAAGAAATTTTCATCAGCAATAGAATTGATAATATTCCTAATATCATAAGGTTGATTAGAATTTGAAGGGACTATGTAATTTAGGCTGTCGTCAATTCTATTGGCAGGGTCATTATTAGGGACAAAAGGTGGTTCTTCAGCGTTATTTTGTGGAATAAAGTTCATTAGTGTTTTTACAATATCCAAAGCCTCAATATCATTTTCAGCAACAAAATGAGCAACACCACTTTTAATAGCGTGAGTTTCAGCACCACCTAATTCTTCGCTTGTTAGATTTTCGTGAGTAACTGTTTTTACAACCTTTGGACCTGTTACAAACATATAAGAAGTGTCTTTTACCATAATGACAAAATCTGTAATAGCAGGAGAATAGACAGCACCACCAGCACAAGGTCCCATAATTACAGATATTTGTGGAACAACACCTGATGCAAGTGTGTTACGCAAGAAAATATCCGCATAAGCACCAAGTGAAATAACTCCTTCTTGCACTCTTGCCCCACCAGAATCGTTTAAACCTATTACCGGGACACCTATTTTCATCGCCATATCCATTATTTTGCATATTTTTTTACCGTGTTGTTCTGCTAAGCTACCGCCTAAAACAGTAAAATCTTGTGAAAATAGCATTACTTTTCTTGTTGCAATTTCGCCGTAACCTGTAACAACTCCATCACCTAAAAAAACTTGTTTTTCTAATCCAAAAGAATTAGAATGATGATGGGCAAGTGCATCAATTTCTCTAAAAGTGTTTTTATCTATTAGATAATTTAATCGTTCATGTGCAGTAAGTTTATTTTTTTTGTGCTGTGCTGCAATTTTATCTATACCTCCACCTATTTCTGAAAGACTTTTTAATTTAGATAACTTTTCTAATTTTTGTTCAATATTTTTTTTATCTTCATTCATATTTATGTTGAATTTATTTTATTAAAAAAATATAAATTAAATAATTTTTTTGAAAAAACAAATATTTTTTTTAATTTTACTTTTTTTTAAAAGTTAAATTAGATAAAATGCTGAAAAGAATTTTAGTAGCGAATAGAGGAGAAATTGCAATTAGAATAATGCGAGCAGCAAAGGAGCTAGAAATAGAATCAGTTGCAATTTTCCACGAAATAGAGAAAAAGGCTCATTACATTCATTTTGCAGATTATTCAATAGAGATAAAAGGAACAAGTCCAAAATCATCGTTTCTGGATATTGAACAAATTATTTCTATAGCAAAAGAAATACGTGCGGATGCAATTCATCCTGGTTATGGATTTTTGTCTGAAAACGCAAATTTGGCACGTAGATGCGAAGAAGAAGGAATTAAATTTATAGGTCCATACTCCCGTTCAATTGAAACAATGGGAAGTAAAACAAAAGCACGTGAAATTATGGCTAATGCAGGAGTACCAATTGTTCCAGGTACGAAAGAACCAATTCAAGATATTAATCAAGCAAAAAAAATTGCTAATGAAATTGGCTATCCAATACTTTTAAAAGCATCTGCTGGCGGTGGTGGTAAAGGAATGCGTGATGTCAGTAACGAAGAAGAATTTGAGCAAAACTTTGAATCAGCTCAAAGAGAGGCATTAAAAGCTTTTGGTGATGATTCAATTTATATTGAAAAATTGATTGAAAACCCTAAGCATATTGAAATTCAAATAATTGCTGATGAATATGGCAACTACGTTTATCTTGGAGAAAGGGATTGCTCTATTCAGCGGCGACACCAAAAGTTAATTGAAGAATGCCCTTCAACAGTGCTTGACCCAATTAAACGAGAAGAAATGGGCAAAGTTGCTATTGCAGCGGCAAAAGCAGTTAATTATGTAAATGCAGGAACAATTGAATTTCTCTTTGATACAAATCGTAATTTTTATTTTTTAGAGATGAATACTCGTTTACAAGTTGAACATCCTGTTACAGAACTTGTTACAAGAATTGATTTAGTGAAAGAGCAAATTTTAGTTGCGTCTGGAATGCCATTGTCTTTTACACAGGACGAAATCCCTTTTTGTGGTCATGCAATTGAATGTAGAATAAATGCCGAAGATGTTTTTAATGACTTTTTGCCAGACACAGGAAAAATCTTGTTTATACAAGAGCCTGATGGAAATGGTGTCCGTATTGATAGTGGTATTGCCTTGAATTCAGAAATTTCAGTTCATTTTGACCCAATGTTGGCTAAATTAATCTCCTTTGGAAAAAATCGCAAAGAAGCTATTGAAAAAATGACCCGTGCTTTGAAAAATTTTATAATTCAAGGAGTTAAAACCAATATACCGTTTCATCTATCTGTAATGAAAAATCAAAAATTTATTGATGGAACTTTTGACACTGATTTCATCGAAAAAGATTTTGATTTTGAATCTATGAATTGGATTGATGAAAAAGAATTAGAGATGCTGGCAGCTATTTTAGCTTTTCATATCATTGAAGTTGAAAAAAACAAAATACCTGTAAAAACTGAATCTAAACTTGCTTCTTGGAAAGAACAACAATTAATTACTCGTAGATTGATTTAAAGGAAAAAAATGAATAAATTTTCAATTAATATAAATAACAAAATATTTGATATTGAGAAATCAGATGATAATAAATTTATCGTTAATGATAAAGTTTTTGAAGTTGAACGAATAAAAGAAATTGGAAATAACTTTTGCTTTTATAAAGTTGATGGTAAGACTTTCATTTGCGGGATTAAAGACATTGAAATGAATAAGTATATATTGAATTATAACAATCGCAGCATTGTAGGTGAAGTAATAGATGGTTACATTGAGTTAATTCAAAAATATATTAAAGGTTCATCATCTTTAAACAATTTCTCGCATTTAATTATTAAAGCACCAATGCCCGGTTTGGTTGTGAAAATATTGAAAAAAATTGGAGATACAGTGCAAAAAGGTGAACCTGTTTTAATTATTGAGGCAATGAAAATGGAAAATTCCATCAAATCAAATGTAAATGGAACTATTACAGCAATTAAAGCGGAAGAAGAAAAACCTGTTGTTAAAGACCAAATACTTGTTGAAATTGAAATTGCAAGGTAGTAGATTGAATTTATATTGTTCTTTTGCTCAATAAAATTACTTTTTTGACGATAATACGTTTAGTATTTATTCTAAATTACGTTAAATGTTTAAATATTTAAATATTGCTTTATTTTTATTTTTATTTTTTATCAGTTTTATTGATAGTGAGGCGAGAGTTCCAAGAACGAAAGCTAAACATAAAGCAGGTAAATTGCTTATTCCTAAAATCAAACAATTCGATACATTTGATGAAAATATTAATTTTTTGAATTATCCTCACTTTGATAAACTAAAAGAGGATGATAATCTTGATAAAATAGAATATAGTTCTTTAAGTAAAACAGTGAATGTGGACACTAATACTTTTAAACTTAATACTAAAGTGCTAAATAATAAAGAATATATTTCTGATGCTGATTTTGCAAAAATCTTTGATGGTGAATTATTATCTAACAAAAACTTTTCCATCATTGCAACATCTAAAGGAATTTTTGCTTTTATTAATTCAAGTACAATTTGCAAATTTGTTGAAGAGAATAAACAATATTTAATTCAATTAAATTTGCCTGTTATAAATATTAATGACGAACTTAATATTCCTTTTGAAGCAATTTTTCTTTCACTCGATAGCATTATGCTTTATAGAGTAGTAGAAACACAAACAGGTTTTTCTTTGTATAAAGATTATAAACATAAAAATAACGGATATATAAGCTATTCCTATAATGAACTTGTTAATTCTACAAATTTTACTGATGTAAATTTACAAAATACTCAAACAAAAATAGATAGTATTGGTAACAGCTCGTATATCAATCAAGATACTTCACAAAATGAAAGATTAATTCAAGAAGAATTAAAAAAAGCGGAAGAAGAGTATTTACAACAAAAAAGAAAAAAGATGTACAATCAGGCGGACAGCACTAATATTGTTTTATCAAACACCTTGCCGATTAATAACGATGCATCTAATCCAATTGATAGTGCAACTTCTCCAACACTTGCAAATGATAATCAAAATTTACCATCAAAAGATTCTATTGATTATAAAGTCGAAAAATTAACACAAGCAGTTGATAGTTTGAGAGAGGAAGTAAACAAACTTCAGCGGAACCAAACCAAGAAAGTAAACATAAAACAAAATTACTTAAATGGAGACAATACAGGGACAAATAATTTAGATGGGGACGGTTATAAAATTCCTAAAAGCTTGAAAAGGAAAAATATTGATAAATACTTAACGAAAGAAAATGATAAATAAAGAACTTGAAAATTTAATCCAGAACTTAATTAATCAATTATCTACAATACAAAATAATTTTGATGATTATCAAAATCAATACTTTGAAAAGAAGTCATCGCAATTTTTTTGTCTTGAATTGAATGGAGAGGCAGGCGAACTTGCCAATTTGGAAAAAAAAGAATGGAAAGGGAAAAATATCGAATTTGCAAAATTTGAAGATGAAGCCGCAGATGTGTTTATTGCTTTGATAAATTATTGCAATGCCAAACAAATTAAATTAGAAGACGCTTTAATCAATAAGTTGAGACGAATTGAGCAAATTCGTCTTGAAAGCGAAGCTAAAGGTGAAAAATACTAATTATAGATTACCGCTCAATAATTTTATATAACTTGTCGTTTTCACGAATTTTGTTGGGGAGTGAAAAAGTAATTCTATCCCCTTTTCTACCAACTTTTTCATCAGAGTTTTCTACTTTTAAATCTGTTAATTTCCCTTCAATAACTCCTGTTGTCGGTCCTATTATGTAAAATTCATCGTCGACAGCAATTTCTTGATCTTCAACAAGAAAATCAACAATTTGAATTTTTCCGTAATAATTCATAGCTTTCCCGACATAAACTTTTTTTGTTGTTGCAGAAGAACCATGCCTATCTGTCCATTCACCCATTTTACGTCCTAAATAGTAGCCATCCCAGAACCCACGATTATAAACACGTTCCAAACGTTCCCGCCAAATTTGTATTTTGTCGTCTGTAAAATTACCATTTAAATATGCTTCAACAGCATCGTGATAAACTTCAGTTGCAACTTTGACATATTCAGGTGAGCGACCACGTCCTTCAATTTTAAGCACTGTTACTCCACTATCAAGAATCTTATCAAGAAAATCTATTGTTGCTAAATCTTTCGGAGACATTATATATTCGTTGTCAATTTCTAATGTTAAGTTACTTGTTTTATCTTTGACTTCGTAAGGTCTACGACATATCTGGAGACAATCGCCACGGTTTGCTGAATGGTTTTGAGCATGCAAACTTAAATAACATTTTCCCGAAACTGCCATACATAATGCACCATGAATAAACATCTCTATACGTACTAAATTCCCTGATGGTCCTTTGATTTGTTCTTTCTCAATATTTTCACAAATAGCACAAACTTGATTTAAATTTAACTCCCTTGCAAGAACAATTACATCTGCATATTGTGCGTAATAACGCACAGAACTGGTATTTGTTACATTTAATTGAGTAGAAATATGTACCTCTATATTGTGTTCTCGGGCATATTCGATTGCAGCTATATCACTTGCTATTATTGCAGAAATTCCGTTTTGCTTTGCCGCTGTAATTATTTGTTGCATCACAAGAATATCTTCGTCATAAAGTATTGAATTAACTGTTAGATAACTTTTGACATTGTGATCATTGCAGATACTCGTTATTGTTTTTAAATCTTCCAATGTAAAATTTTTAGAAGAAACTGCACGCATATTCAATTTCTCAACACCAAAGTAAACCGACCCTGCTCCCGCATTTATTGCTGCCATCAAGGACTCGTAAGAACCAACTGGCGACATTATTTCTATTGTTTTCACCAAACTCTCTTTTCTATCTTGCACTATAATTTAAATTATATTATTCAATAAATTAAAAATTAAAAACGAATTTAAAGCAAAATTCATTTTTTCTTAAAAAATGCAAAAAAAATTTTGCTGTTTCAAAAATGTTTCGTAATTTTGTATCTCTTTAATTTTGAAAAATCAAAATTCCTGAGTAGCTCAGCTGGTTAGAGCATCTGACTGTTAATCAGAGGGTCGGGGGTTCAAGTCCCTCCTCAGGAGCTCCTTAAAAATCAAAGGGTTAGACAATTCGTCTAACCCTTTTTTTATTGACTTCGCTACGATTTGGCTACGATTTTATATGATTTTTCTTATCATTCATTTTGAATAATTTTCTTATAACTTTTTTAATTTCACTGGTATGGAGTAAAGCCGAAATACTTTTCAGACAGCGGGTCAACGCTTGTAAATATACCTGTCATATAGTCGTAATTGATTTACATACTTTAATATTTAAAGATTCAATTGACTTTTGATTTTTTAATTGAAATATTATTGTTATCAATAACTAATTCATTATAAAACAATATATAATTAATGGGATAATTATTTTCATCTAAATCTAATGAATAATAGTAAATTGTTAATTTTGAGCCTTCATTTTTAAAATTTATATTACATTTGTCCTTAATATTTATTAAACTTTCATCATTTTCAATCAAATAAAGATTTTCAGGGTCTATTAAATCACCACCAATATTATCAAACTTAATTCGAAATAGTAATTTTATTAAAAAACGAATATCCTCAATTGAATCATGATTAACTTCATTATTTATAAATGATATTAATTGTCTATATTCATTTAAAAAATAATAATTTGATTTACAAATTGCCAAAGGAATAAATCTTGTATCTCCTGTAGATATATTAATTGTTTTTGACCTTTCTACTGAATAAGAACCAAAAAATAAAATGAAATCTTTTCTATCGTTAAAATCTTCAATTGTTTTTACTGTAAATTGATAAATAATTGAATCAGATGGAATAAAAGAATTAAGATTTTTTATATTTCTTAGATTGTTTAAAGCTAAATAATGATTAATTTCAATTTCAAGAAATTTAATTTTATAAAGATTATAAACATCTTTTTTTAAATCAATATTATTTGAATTAGAAAAATTTGTGATAGGGGTAAGAAAAATAGCAACAATAATTATTAAAAATGATAAAGGTATTTTATTATTCATGATTTAAATACTCCTGATAAACTTTAAAACCTATTTCAATTGATCCATAAACTTTATGATTATCAATTATACCTCCACTTTCTAATATATTATCTTCAGGTTTTACTACAGTATCATTTATTGATTCAATAAATTTTATAAATTTGCCATAATTAATAAACGACAAAGGGTAAAGTGTGGCTTGATTTGCATGATTTGTTTCATGTCCGAGTGTTCTATAAATATTAAAACCTGGATTATTAAAGTCAGTATTATCTATAAAAATATTGATTGAATTAATTTTGACTTCTGAATCTTGGGGAATTAATTTACTCCTATCCTTTTTCTCATTTGAATTAACGACTGTAACGCCGAATGCGCCTTCTATTTTGTCAAAGGAATATGTTACTGGATAGTCAGTTTTTTGTAAATTAGAAAATTGTTCTTGAAAAGTTTGAGAATTATTAATCAATGTATTTAAATAGTTTGACATTTCACTTCCATCACTTAAATCATTTGTTATATACTTACCATTTTCATCCAGCAGGCTCACTGGATTATTCCCACTATACTGGTAAGGAGTAAAGCCGAAATACTTCTCTGATAATGGGTCAACAGAAGTAAAGCGACCAGTTAAGTAGTCATATTTTCTTACGCCGTGGTCTGCCAGACCGGATTCGAGGTCTCGCTCTTTTCCGATAAAGCCTTGTCGCTCCTGCTCATTTTCGTAACTCATTGGCTCACCATAAGGACCGTATTGATACCGACTCACTATTTTTGGGAGCAAAATTCCTTCGGAATTATATTCACTTTCCAGAACTGCCATATTTGAACCTACCTGATTACCCACCATAAACTGCTTCTTCCAATTACCATTATCGTCAAGAACTAGACGCATTTTTGCAAATCCTGGTGCTTTAATATTAAACTCAACTGGATAAATGAAAATTGCACTATTTGACTGTGGCAAAGTTTGCGAACATCCCCAATCGGAATGCAATGCAACTGGATTAGGAACATCAATAAAATTAGAGGATTTGTAGAGCCCGCTATTCAGATTAATTCCATGATAAACCACCAATTGTTCGTTATTCGCACCCAACTGATAATATTCCCAAGGAAGAGCATACTCCGAAGTCATACCTGTTTTCTTGTACATCCTTTTCTGTTCCCTTTCGCCTGAAGGATTATAACGATATTGCCATTCATTTGGTGTATCAACATCAATTTGTGGATTCTGGCAATTTATAATATCATTATTGGAATAAGTTGCTTCACCAGAATTGAATTTAGCGAGCAAACCTCTGGAATTATATGTAAACAATTGTTTAGTAAATTTAGTATTCATATTTCTGGATTCAATAGTCGAACGTTGAGTTAACTGCCCAATGGAATTGTAGTTCCAAAAGTATTGTCCATCTTCGCTAAATTGACGTATTCCTCCGATTGTGTCAATTGTATCAATGACATTTCCTTGTAAATCGTATTTAATAACTTTATAAGACTCAACAAAAGTTGCGTAAATAA
>JAJXYC010000016.1 GCA_021780815.1 Bacteroidota bacterium
CGATACCGGCGACAAATCGAGTGCAAGCAGAAATATATTGGGATAAAGCGTTAGATATAAATCAAGCAGACATCAAGGTTTATAATATTTACGGCGAAGAAATCAACAGCAAGGACAAAATCGAAGTAATACCAGAAAGCGATTGGTATGGCAAATTAATATGGAATTGCGAAGGAAACGAAGCAGGAGTTTACATCATTACAATAAATTACGGCACCGAGAAAAAAGCAATAAAAGTAATAAAGAATTAGACTAGGGCTCCCCGTTTACACGGGAATGACAGGGGAAAAGAATTTTTATTTTTAATTTAATTTTTTTAATATTATTTGTTGAACAGATTCTTCATTATATCCCTGTTCAAATAAATCCTTATAATCAAAGTAAATAAATTGATGCTTCCAAAGCACTAACAAACAAGGTGTATTAACTACCTTGTAATGAAAAAAAAGTGAAGTTGTATCAAACTGTCTCTTATTTACATTTAAGACTGAAGCATTTGCAAAGAATATATCATTAGGATTAAATTTATCCTTAATTTCTATATATGTTTTTTTCCTTGCTAAAAATGAAGAATCTTCATTTACATAAAAATAAGTGGTTGGTATAACGTAGTTTAAAGAATCAATAGTAGAGATTAACACATCTAAACATTTACCACATAAAGGTTGGTCATAAAAAATGAAGAACGAAGATTTATCCTTATCAGTAAAAGTGACGGCTTGACCTTTGAGGTTAAGTAAAATGATGTTATCAGCATAAGAAATTGAAAAGAAAAGTATTAATATTAATACTAATTGGAAGAATTTAATTTTCATAAAGTTGCCACCAAAATAAAGAAAATCTCGGATTGTTTTCTAAATAATATTTTTCAATAGAATTATTAAGTATTTTTATGGGTTTATCAAGAAACTTTTTATATTCGACCGGGAAATCAAGTAACAGAAAAAAATTATTAGCTTTATTTTTAAAATTAAAGTGTTTGTAATTATCAATTTTGTAATTATCATTAGAAACATAAGATTTTAAAAACTTTTCTGAATTATTTAATTTCCAACTCGTATTTTCTTTTATCCAATAGTCCCAAATTTCAATTGGAAGATTATTGTTATTTATTGAATTCCAAACAACGACTATATGTAGGCTATCGACAAAATTTATACTTTGAATTGTGTTAAAGCTATCTAACTTTGAAACAACTGAACCAAAAAATTTGGAGGGTCGTTTTCTCCAAATAGAATCAGGTAACTTATTCTCGTATTTTTTCCAAAGCAAATTATAGTTATTTAATTGTGAAACAAATGAACCATCATCTGAATTATAAAATTTAATAATATATTCAGTTGGGGATGCAATTGCTATTAATTCATTATTACAATCGATTATTTTCCTCGGTAAAATTATTGAAAATTCAATACCTTCGGGAGATGGAAACGATAAAACGGTCATTTTATAATTTGATAAGTTTATTTGTATAACGTTAATATCACTCGCTAAATTAGTAGGTTTTATAACATTACTAATTACGAAAAGTTTATTTCCTGTATACTTTAATTCGGTTATACCGTAATCAATATATAATGAATTGATTAAATTGTAATTATCATCTCTGTAATTATAAACAAATAAATTATGAAAATCAGCAATAAACAAGAGTGTATCGACAATTACAAAGTCAATAATATTGTAATTTGTTGAAATAGATGGTAATTTAATTTTATGTTTTTCATAATTATTTTGATATTCCCACAACTCTATATTATTTTTATCTCTAAAATAGATAAAATATAATTTATTATTATGAATTTGTGGGGAAATAATTTTATTTTGGATAATTAATGTAGTATCAAGTAAAAATTGACCTTTGAATTGCAAGGAAATCTTAGAGAAAGCGGGATTCATTGTCAATACAACAAGACTAATATAAAAAATTATTTTCTTCATTTTGTTTAGCTCTATTTATATATTCAAGGTAGAGAATTTGTTAATTCTCTACCTCGTTGCAAGAAAAATTAAAATGGTATTTGAACTTTTGAAATATTGATTTGTATGCTGATAGTAGATTTATCGTTTGATGCATTCCATTGAATTGAACGTAAGAAATTCCCATAAGCATTAGAAATGTTACTTGAATAATTTCCTACTAAAATAGAGTCTTTTATTTGTGTCATTCCATAACTTAATATAGAATAACCGTCTGCAATTGAATATAACTGAGGACCAGGGTCAATAGGTTCATTAGCACAGTCAAAATCACAAAATATATTACCTATCCCCTTACATATCACTTTCCAACATCCATTACTGCCAGGCTCATAAGTTACTGATTCAGAATATACTCCATTTTCAGCGCCTTTGGAATTCTGACATGTATTAGGATTTGTTGTTATTGGTCCATTTGAATTCGAAATTTCAAATGTATATTGTTCTGTTATTGTTGCTTCTGCCTTAATAAAGGCAGTAAAGAGAAATATTAATAAAAGATATTTCATAGCAATTCCTTCATTTTAATTGTAAATATTATTTAATTCATTCTATTTTGTTCTTCCTCTATTGCTCGGAAATTATTACAGAGGAAGTAGTAATAATATTCTCGCAATAACAAAATATTTAAATGCAATTTATAAAAATAAAAAAAATAAAAAAAATAAAAAAAAATATAGTAATAATAATTACACAAATGTAGTAATAATTCTATATTAAGTATAAAAAATTTATGTTTTTTTAGCGTTCTGAATAAATATTCAATATTTACTTCCATAATAAAATTAATGATTTATTCTATTAAATCACTTATAATTAATGCAAAAATGAAGAGATAGATAAATGTATTTGAGGAGATCATACATTACGATTTTAATAAAAAAAAAGCTGCCACGAAGGCAGCCTTTCTTTGGAAAAAAAATGTTTTACAAATTTAAAATCTTTTTAGCTTCTTCAATAGTTTCTTTAACGTGTTCAACGGAAGTATTGAAAGCGGCTTTTTCTTCGTTATTTAAATTAAGTTCAAGAACTTGCTCGACACCGTTTTTACCTAATTTAACAGGTACTCCAACTACTACGTTGTTTACACCATATTCGCCTTGTAACATAACAGAGCAAGGAAGAATGCGTTTTTGGTCTTTTACAATAGATTCAACCATTTGCACAGCAGCAGCAGCAGGAGCATAATAAGCAGAACCAGTTTTCAAATACTTAACTATTTCACCACCACCACCGGCGGCACGAGCACAAATAGCATCCATTTTTTCTTTTGAAATTAAATCTGTTACAGGGATTCCAGCAACAGTTGTATATCGAGGCAATGGCACCATAGTATCGCCGTGTCCACCAAGGATCATACCTTGAATATCTTGCATTGAAACACCTAATTCCATAGAAATAAAGGAGCGATAACGAGCAGTATCAAGGATGCCGGCCATACCGATAACTTTGTGTCGTGGTAAACCAGTAATTTGGTATGCTAAGAATGTCATTACATCGAGTGGATTAGAAACGATGATGTAATAAGCATTTGGAGAATATTTAAAAGCATTGCCAATACAACTTGAAACAATTTCGGCGTTTTTAATCAATAAATCATCTCTTGTCATACCTGGTTTACGAGCTAACCCTGCTGTTTGAATAACAATATCCGAGTTAGCAGTTAATTCGTAATTAGTAGTACCATATATTTTAGAATCAGAGCCGAAGATTGGCATAGATTCATACATATCTAAAGATTTACCTTCTGGTATCCCTTCAAGAACATCAACAAGAATTATTTCACTTGCTAATTCATCATTTGCAAGAAGTTGAGCAACAGTTGCTCCAACATTTCCAGCACCTATAACTGTTATTTTCATATAATTTCCTTTAAATAAAAATTAACCTTTAACTAATTCCATATATTTTTTAGTTGGCAATGATTTTGGACGAGTAATAGGTAGTCCATAAGCACGAGCAATAATAGATTGAGCAGCAATACCCAAAGCACGAGAAATTGAGAATAGAACTGTATAGTAACTAAATTCTGTAATTCCGAAATGATAAAGTAAAGCACCGGAACCAGCATCAACATTAGGCCATGGGTCTTTAATTTTTTGAACTTGTTTCAAAACTTCCGGAACTGTATTGAACACTAAATCTACTGTTTGGAAAACTGGGTCATTTGGAATATGTTTTAATCCAAATTCACGGAAAGCAACAAAACGTGGGTCAACAACACGTAATACAGCATGTCCATAACCTGGAACAACTTTTCCGGATTCAAGAGTTTCCCAAGCAAATTTTTCTAATGTATCTTTAGATGGTACGCCACCGAATTTTTCCATAACACTTAAAATCCAACCAAGACATTCTTGATTAGCTAATCCATGCAATGGACCAGCTAAACCATTTAATCCACCTGCTAATGAATAATACATATCAGATAATGCTGAATTGATAGTAGCTGCGGAATAAGCACTAACGTTACCACCTTCGTGGTCGCTATGTAAATTAAGATACAATCTCATTAATTTAGCAAAATCGCCATTTGGGTCTGGCAAACCAAGCATATGAACATAGTTTTCAGACCAATCAGCACCTGCTTTTGGTTCAATTCTTGGACCTTTATTGTATCTTTTACGATAAACATAAGCACCGATAGCCGGCAATTTAGCAATAATATTTAAAGAATCTTCTAATGTTGCTTCCCAATATTCAGGTTTTTTCATCCCTTCTGCATATCTTTTAGCAAAAATAGATTCTCTTTGCATTACCAACACAGCAGTATTAAACATTGCCATAGGGTGAGAGTCAGCAGGCATAGCATCAATAACATCCCAAACATATTGTGGAACATTTTGACGTGCATTTAATTCTTTTTTCAAATCTGCTAATTCATTAGAATTTGGTAATTCACTTGTTAATAATAACCAAAAGATTTCCTCTGGGGTTTTATCAACTAAATCTTTTAATTCAATTCCTCTAATAATCAAGCCTTTATCAGGAGGTACTTCTGATGTATCACATACTAACCCTTTGACTCCACGCATTCCTCCGTAAACTTGTGCAATGGTAACTTGCGATACTACTTTATCGCCATTTTCTTTTACGAAATTTGATATTTCTGCTATTTGACCAGGTAAAACCTGCATCAATTTCTCTTTTAATAATGACATCTTAAACCCTTTATTTAATGAAACAATTAGTTTTTAAACCTTTAAATTTAATTAAAGTTATTTTTAAATTAAATTTTAACAAAATTAAGAAATAATTTAGATAAATTATCAATAATTTTAATTTATTTTCAACTTTTATTACAAAGATTAATTCTTTAGGTTACTTAAAATTAGTAAAATTAATTAAAATTTATTCATAATTTAAGTATCTAATACTTAATTATTTTTCGTATAAATTTTCCTTTATTTGAATTAATTTCCAATATATAAATACCAGTTGAATATTTTGATAAGTCTATTGAAATCAATATATGATTTTTATCTTCTTTTATATTGGATGTATCAATAAGTCTTCCTATTTCATCACACACCCTATAAGAGTACTTGAAGTTATTTGAAGTATAAACATCAATATTAGCATTATTTTTAGTTGGATTGGGATATGTGTCACTGATATGAAATGTGTCCGATAGCTGTATAATATTACCTATCAAAATGACAGATTTTTCATTTTGGCAACTATCAATAAATGTAAATTTATCCGTATATTTTGTTGGTAAATTATTCCCTGAAAATATTGCAGTAATTGTTATAGATGAGTTTGGTGAAATAATATCTTTGGAATACTGATAATTAAATGAATTGCTTTGATTGTAAAAGTTTGATTGCATCTGTATATTCCCTAAATTATTGAACTGAAATTCTAATGTATCTGATTGACCTGAATAAATTGCCTTGAAATACAAAGTATCTGCAGAAAAATTATAATTAAAGGAATTCTTTTGTGCGAATACTGGAATTTTCACCACTCCATTTGGATAATTTGTTGCATTAGTTATTATTGTTAAAGTATCTTTAATATCTTCATCTTGTTTTGGATTAAATTTTGCAACGAATGTTCTGTAACTTTGAGGAAGAATAAATCTGGGATATGAATTTGCAATAGAAAACTCATCGGACTTACTAAAATATAAAGTATCAATCAATAAAGTGTCAAGTCCGCCGTTGGAAATCTGGAAATTAATTTGCTTTGAGCTCTCGCAGACAACTTGTCCAAAGTTAATGGATTGAGGAACATCAATAAATGCTTGCTTATTATCAAAGGTTGCAACAAGCAAAATTTTATAAAAAGTTCCACAGTCATCTTCCAACGTTGTTGAATCAATATAAGATGATAAATTTAGCCCACCTAAAAAAGAAATGTAAACTTGTATATTTACAGAATTAGAAACAATACTATCAACTACAAAATATTTAGGATATTGAGCAATAATTAAATTTGGAGTTAAATTTCCCGTATTGATAAATGAGGCAATATGCTGAATTTGGTCATTGTCATTTTTAGGCTTATAATTAATAATATTATCTGTTTGTTTTAATCCGATTGAATCCTTAATTGAATGTAATGTAATGGCAATTGTTGTATCACCTAAAATTTGCCTATTCGTTGAAATAGAAAGCACTATATATTTTTCGCCCATTGTATGTGGTGTATAAAGAATTTTAATTATACTTGAATCGTTTATAGGAATATTATCTTTGGAAATATTTATTATTGAAAATTCGTTTTGGTTATCATTCAAAAATTTGAATCCATTTAATTTTAAAGTAGATGTTCCCGTATTTTTGACAGAAATAAGAGTATCGGCGGAATTTTCGCATTTTAAATAAGGGAAATTAATAGTTTTTGAATAAACACTTAGAGGAGCAATAACATTGCCCGTTAAATAAATATCAATAGGAATATACTGATTGATAAAAATCCTGAAAAAAGCAGTAACATAACCAACTTTTTTTGTTGGTGCGAAATGGAATTTTGGAACAAAGACTCCTCCCGTCTCATTCATTGTATATGGGAAAGGTGGATTAATAAGAGAAAAACTAGAATCCCCAATAGAAATAAAATTAGCGGAATCAATAACAATTTTTGCGTTACTAATATTTTGTAAAACAAAAATGGAACTATCTTTTGAATTTCCTAATTCAATTGTTCCAAAATCAATTTGTATAACTTTTTTGTCTAAAAAGTGAGAATGAATCAAACCTGAAATATTTGAATTTGCAATTCTATTATTTGATTTTAAATTAACTTGTCCAGTATAATATAAAGAATCTTTTGGAGCAAACTCTATTTCAACAGGTTGATTTTGTGTTTGCTTCCAAACAGTTGAAGAAGGTTGATAAATAAATTGCATTCCATTTAAATTATTACTTATCGTAATTGTGTCTAATTCCGTATCAAACAAGCTGTTGTTTATTGCAAGGGAATCGTTATAGAAATATAAAGTATCGCCTATTTGCATTGTAGGTAATATAAAATTATGTGTATCAATTTTTTTAGGTAATACGTGTAAATAATTGGTTTGTTGGCTAATCAGTTCAGGTCTAATAAAAGGGAAATCATCTGGGGACCAAATTTGGACAATATTTGATTCATCAACGCTGGAAATCCATTTACCTGAATGGCTTGATTTTATTAAATAGACAAGTCCATAATGTTGGTCGTAAACATTTACCAAAGAGCCATCGGCAGGAGACCAAAGTTTAATTAGGTTTTGCAATGAACTTGCTATAAATCTTTTATTAGAAAGCCAATCAACTGCAAGAATAGGAGAATTCACATCAAATAAAGTCAAGACATTTTCATTTGTAGAAACATCGTAAATTTTTATTTTATTATCTGTTCCTGAAATTGCTAAATTATTTCCATTTGGACTAAATGATACACTTAACACTTGATTTGGTAATTGCGTAATTTCCCTAATTTCTTTTCCTGCAACATAATCCCAAAGTATAATTTTCCCATCACTATGTGCCGTTACAAGGTTAGTATATACAGGATTAAAATCAACTGCAACAATCTCAGAATAACCTGTTTGAATAACAAATTTAGGGTCGACAGATGACAAAGACCAAACACAAATATTGCCGTCTTCTAAACACCCGACCAATAAAGAATCATCGACTGAAAAGTGAATTAAACCTACTTTGACAGGTGCTTTCAACTCAGTCAATAAAATGTCATCAACGATATTCCAAATTTTAATAACTGTATCACTTGCAGAAATTGCAATATATTTCCCATTAGTACTCCAATCAATACCACTTATTACTTTAGATTGGGATTGGAACAAAGTTTTAATTAAATTTCCATTTTTTGTATTCCAAAGTATAATTTTACCATCTTCACTTGCAGTAACTATTAAACTATCATTTGGAGACCAACTTATATCAGTTATTTTTTTCTTATGTCCAATCAATTGAATTACTTTTGATGAAACTAAATTTGATGCTGTTTGTGAAACTTTAATTTTAATTAATGTGTCTGGTAAATCAGGAACTTGCCATAAATATTCATTATTAGTTGAATTTTGTGTTATTTGTTTCCATAAAGAATCATTTTGAACTTGATAATCTATGCGAAAAGTATCATTTGGAAAAGAGCCTGCCCAATAAATTTTTTCAAATTCATTTGCGTAAATCTTATTTACAGGAGATTGTATATTAATTTGGGTATCTTCTACTTTTGGTTTATTGCCACCTGATAAATTTATTTCATATTGATTCGGCGTGTTTGTATTTATCACCATTTGCCCAAAAATAAAAGATTGATTGTTCGGTGAATACGAAACTGTTAAATCTAAAAAGTTGTTAGGTGGTATTAAAGTATTTGGTTTAAAATTATCAATTGTAAAGACAGGATTATCAATATTAATTGAAGTTATAACTATACTTTTATTCCCAGAAAACATTCTAATTGTTTTAGTAGCACTGCTTAACGAGTCAAATACTCCAAAATAATAGTTGTTTGATGCTAAATTTAATACTGGTAAATCATAAGATGAAATATCCAAATTTGTTTTACTTGTATCATTAATATGAGATAACTCAATAAGATGATTACCAACAGGAAGAATAGAATTCCAATAAATTTTATGTGGTTTACCACCAAGTGAAGAATAAATACAAATTGGGAATAAACTTTCAAAATTTGGTAAAGAAGTAATTGGAAGATAAAATGAATTTGTTTGCTTTACTAAATCATCAAATCTGGGTTGAAGTTGATTAGACAAAGATACATTTATAAATTTAATTGAATTATCGTTTATTATTTTACTAAATGCGGCAACATCAATTTTAGGATTAGACTTAGTAATAAAAACAATTGCTTTATTATTCGGTGCTTGTAAAAATTTCTGAGTTATTGAAAAGTTAAAAAAGTTTAGGAAATTTACTCTTTTTAAAGGGGGCGATTTAAATAAATAGTCAATATTATTTAAGTTATTCCAATGCTCATCGATACATACCATAGGTAATTCATTAAATAAAAGCACATTATAATGAATATGTGGAATTGGGTTAGTAAATGAATTCAAAAAATTTTTAATTATTTGTAAATCGCTTTGATTTATTGCTTGTGAAAGTTCTACAACAACCAATAAATCCAAAGAATCTGCAATTACTGAATTTTGAACAAGGAGGGAATCCACCTTTGTATCTTTATTATCAACTTTAAAAGAAATTAAATTACTGGAAATGTTAGATTGATGATAAGTATTATCAAAAGCAAAAAGAAGATTTTCAAATTCTGGATAAGAAGAATTATTCTGCTTTACCAGATAGAAATTTTGGCTCAATCCATTAAAATGAAATAAAATGAATAAACAAAATATAGTAAATGAAATTTTCACATAAATTTATGTTTTATTTGAAAATTACAAAGTTAATAATATTAAGACAAACAAGAACAAAAAAAAGTTACAAATCAGGTGAATAAAGTTGATTAATAATTTCAGAATATTTTTTTTCAACAATATGACGACGAATACTCATCTTGGGACTTAATTCACCATTTTCAATAGTAAAAGGTTCGCTAAGCATAGCAAATTTTCTAACTTTTTCGAATTTAGCAATGTCTTTTTGCAAATAATCAATTTCTCTTTTAAGATGTGCGATGATTTTTTGATTAGATATTAATTCGCTTTTATTAGTGTATGAGATACCAAATTCTTTTGCTAAACTTTCTAATTGTTCAAAATTTGGAGAAATTAAAGCCGTACAATACTCACGTTTTTCACCAATTAAAATAACGTGGTCTATGTATTTACTTTGAGTAAGCAGAGATTCAATCGGTTGTGGAGCAATATTTTTTCCTCCACTACTCACAAAAATATTTTTCTTTCTATCGGTAATTTTAATATTTCCTGATGGCGTAAGCACTCCTATATCACCTGTATAAAGCCAGCCTTCGTCGTCAATTGCTTCTGCTGTGGCTGTTGGATCGTTCCAATAACCTTGCATTACATTATCCCCTTTTACTAAGATTTCACCATCTTCGGCAAACTTAACTTGTACATTTACTAATGGCTTGCCAATTGTTCCAATCTCATTATCATCTAAACGACCAGCAGAAACAACGGGAGAAGCTTCTGTAAGTCCATATCCTTGTAAAACAGTAATTCCAACTGATAAAAAGAAATAATGTAAATCTTCATTTAACGCTGCACCACCAGAGACCATAAAACGAAGATGTCCACCAAATTTCTCTCTTATTTTTGAAAAAACTAATTTATCTGCTATTTTCCTTTGTAATTCTAATGTTATTGTGCTTTTTTTATTTTGTTTACGCTTAATATACTCCGTCCCAAGATTTATTGCCCATTGAAAAACCTTTTGCGTTGTAGGGCTTTCTTTTTCAATTGATAAGATAATTTTTTTTCGGGCTGTTTCTAAAAAGCGTGGTACCGTTGTTACAACTGTCGGTTTAATTTTTTGGATAAATGGCAACAAATTTTCAATAGATTCGGCTAATGCAATTGTAACTCCACAGAAGAACAAACTATAATAACCGGTTGTTCTTTCGTAAGAGTGTGAAAGTGGTAGATATGACACAGAAATATCTTTTTCAGAAAAATCAAAAGAATGGATTATTCCAAAATAATTTGCTAATATATTTTTATTTGTTAGTATTACTCCTTTTGGTTCACCTGTTGTTCCGCTCGTATAAATTAAAGTAACAACATCATCTGCTTTAATTTTTGCAATTGAATTTTTCAAAGTAGCAGAGCAATCAGCTTTGCTTTTTGCAAGTTTTCCCCAATTAAAAACATCTTGTATAGATTTAATAGCAATATCTTTGGGAGTATAATCTTGATTCATAACGATAATTTGCCGCAATGAATCTAAATTATCTTTAATTTCAATAACTTTTTTAAGTTGCATATTATTTGATACCACAATAGCAATTACTTTACAGTCATTAAAGATATATTCTATTTGTTTTGCTGTTAAAGTTGGGAATATTGGAACAGTTACTATTCCTAACGAAACACAAGCAAAATCAGTTAAAATCCATTCCAATCTATTTTCAGCAATGATTCCTATTCTATCGCCTTTTTTTATGCCTAATTCCATCAACCCAATCGCATAACATTCCACTTGATTAAACAATTCCGAATAGTTAATTTTTTCTAATTCACCTTTTTGGTTGGTATAAACAAAGGCGGTCTTTTGATTTTGATATTTATTACAAACTTCTAAAAATCCTTTGCCGATAGTATTAAATTGCATATAACCTCTTTTAAATTATTGAAATTGTAAAAAAAATATAACAATAAATCCAAACTGCAAAAATATGAAAATGAATCTAATTTACAAATTTTATTTTATTTTTTCTTTATAATTCTCACGTTTGTTGAATTAATTTCATTTGTTGTATGGGATATTCTAAAGTAACCGCCATTTGCCCAAATACGAACTTGATTATTGTAATTTATATTGGTCTCGTCTCCCGAATTTCCCCCAGGCATAGTAATATAAACCGTAGAATCGTTCATATCTGCTATAAATCGCATTGAAACTCCTTGGTTTATTTCAAAAATCAAATTGCTATTCCAACTTGATTTATTAATTGTTGTATAATCGCCACTCATTTGAAGTGGTCCAAACGAAAAAGATTGGCTAAATATATCTTCATCTTCTAAAATGTTCTTCAATTCAAGTTTATGGATTTTTCCCCATGACCACTGTGTGTAATCTTTTGTTAGGAAAGCTTTTTTGAGCAAATTAATACCATCACGAAAACTTTTGAATACAATATAATGTTTGTTCTCAATTTCTTTTGTGGTACAATTGTCAAATAAAGGGGAATTTGCTGTTCTTAAAAGTTCTAAAATTTTATTATATGAAATTGCCGGATAAGAAACATACTGATTAAAATAATAGCCGCCTAATTTATCTTGGAAAGTATTGTAAATTAATCTATTCAAAAAAGCATTGTAAACAGTTGGTGCAAAATTATTCGCTGACATAATAAAATCCCATTTCTTCATATCTTGTAAAATACTTAATTCGTCCCGAGACAACAGATTTGTGTATTCATTTAAAATTGGAAGGCAAATGGTCATAACAGCTTTGGCAAAGTAGGAAAAATTATCAACTTGCATTTTTTGCATATCTCTAATATCAAAATCTTTGATTTCGCTTAGATATTCGTCAATTCTTGATATGCGTGATGCTGGCTCAAATAAACTTGAAATAAACAGATGCGAACTGTCTTGGATTGCATTATTAGCCGAAGATACATAATTATTAGTCGGGTTATATAAATAAGCATAATTCGGTTCTTGTTCGATTTTATTCCAACATTGCTTTTTATCAGAGGCTAAATTAAAAAAATTAGGATTATTTTCATTCCCACGAACAGGAATTGCCCCTGCAAATTTTCGCCCTAAATTCCCGTAAATATCAACATAATGGAAAAGAACAGCAGGAGTTTTCCAATTATGATTTAAAGGTAAAACAAAATCAGACCAATTCTGTGCTTTATTGATTTTATATAATGCAGTCATCTCATCTGAAATTGTTGTGCCAACCCACTGAAAAGTTAAATTTTGAAAATTATATTTTTGCTTATCATTTTTTTTGTTAAAAAAATCAATTCCTTGACCTTCCTTGTAAAAATCTGAAATGATTATTGATTTATCTGTTCTTCTTTGGTAATAACGGACAGGATTGCTATTTTTGACAAAAATTGTATCAATGTTAAATGTTAATGGTTTGTATGTAGAATCGGAAGACAAATAATGCTTTCCATCTTGACTTATAACTTCTTCAAAGAAATCGGAAGCATCGACCATTGCATTTGTTAATCCCCAAGAAATTTTATCATTGCGCCCAATAATAAAAAAAGGGATACCCGGTAGAATAAATCCTGTTACGTGAAATGTTGGACTTTGTACCGACATTTCCATCCAAAATGAAGGTAACATCAAAGGTAAATGAATATCATTAGCCAAAACCGACTTAACACTTTTGTTGCTTAAAGCCCAGCAATTACAACCATTATCAACCGGTAATATATGAATTTGATTAAATATTTTATTTAAATTATAAGAAAGAGATATTGTTTGTATTAAATTCGATGTTGTCGCTTTAGATTTGTGAATAGTGTCTTGGGTTGTTTTAGCAATAGAATCTAAATCGCTGATTTTTGGTAAAGAAAAATCAGTTGGTAAAATTGCCCGAGCAAATGCTTGTCCTTTTATTTTTGCAATTTCACCAAAAATTGCATCAGTCCAAAAATTTGTATTCATTTCAAAAGCATAAAATTTGAGAATATAGAGACAATCTTTTGGGACCCATTTTTGTGGCTTATAATTCAAAAGTGAAAATTCAATCGGCAAATTGGAAATATTTTTTTCAATATAAAAATTAATTCCATCGGAGTAACTTTTTAGTAATGCCTTTGTTTCTTTATCCATAGATTGCCAAGTTGAATTAACAATATTTTGAAAATCAATAGCACGGAAAAACTTATCAGTAATAATAAAATTTGTACCAAATATTTCTGACAATTTACCTTGCGGAATACGACGAAGATAATCTAATTGCCATAATCTATTTTCTGCCACGGTATAGCCCATTCCAAAGAACAAATCAGTTTCATCATTAGCATAAATATAAGGAACACCAAAATTGTTATATTTGACTTTGATTTCATTGTTAATTTCATCTGATTTAAGTTCAATTATACCTTCATTTGGGGTTATGCTTAAAAATTTAATGATAAAAAGAACAGTAAAACTTATTATAATTAAAATTGAAACAACTACCGCAATAGTTTTAGTAAGTTTAGACATTTGTTTTATCCTTTAAATCCATTTCATAGTTTTATACCAGTTAGCAGTTTCGAGCATTCCTTTTTCCAAAGAAATTTCAGATATAAAATTGAAATCTTTTTTTGCCTTATTCGGCGAACAAGTCCAATAATTCTGTATAAAATCTTGTCCTTTTTCATAATCAAAAACGGGTGGCTTCTGAGAAAATTTGCCAAAGAACCCTGAAACAGCTGCGAGTGATAAAACTAAACTATGTGGAAGGTGAATTTTAATCATGATTTTATTATTTAAAGCGATTTTCATTGTATCCATAATTTCATCCCAAGTGTAGAACTTATTTGAAGTAATAAAGTAAATTTCACCAACTGAATTTGCTGATTCGCCTGCTAATTGAATACCACGAGTTAAATCAGAGGAATGAATTAAACTTACATATTTTTTATTAAATCCAATTAAAGTTGCTAAACCTTTATTAGCAATTTTAAATATATCTTTAATCGCAGGATCTCTAGGTCCATAAACTGCAGGAGGACGAACAATAGTAATAGGTAATTTGTTCATAAAAGATTTAGCAATATCTTCACTTTCTTTTTTGCTTTTACCATATCGAGTAATTGGACTTGGTACATCATCTTCTGTTTTTGGTTTATCAAACGATTCCGAAGGACCAGCTGCTGTTTGACTGCTTACTAATACAAATCTTTTTAATTTATTATTTACATTGTAAGTTGCTTCCAATAAGTTGCGAGTTGTTTCGCAATTTGCTTGTACAAATTCCTTATAACTTTTTGCAGCTACTAATCCTGCAACATGATATATATAATCAACATCTTTAACTACACTTTCTAAAGAATTTTTATCTTGCAATGAAACATCAACAAGTTCAATTGGTAAGTTGTTTAACCATCTCAAATTACTTGTTTTGCGAATCGTGGCTTTAATTTCGTAACCTGATTTTAGAAGCCTTTCAACTAGATGGCTACCAATAAAACCAGTTGCTCCTGTAACTAATATTTTCATTTTTTTTGCTTTTTTAATTATTAATTAATACAAATTTACTAATTTGTCTATCAATTTTATGTTAAATTGATTTTTAATATACTCCAAAATTTAATTTTCAACAAAAATAAAAAAACAAAAAAATAATATAAAACAAACGAGGGAACAATGAAAGCAGTTATAATGGCAGGTGGTTTTGGTACGAGACTTCGTCCACTAACAATGACTATACCCAAGCCAATGGTTCCAATTGTCAATAAACCAATGATGGAACATATAGTAAATTTATTAAAAAAGCATTCAATTAAAGATTTTGTCTCTGTTTTATATTTTCATCCTGATATTATTACTTCCTATTTTGGAAATGGTGAGAACTTCGGAATAAATATGAATTATATTACTGCTGTGGCTGATTATGGAACTGCCGGAGCAGTAAAGAACGCTTATAAATTTCTTGATGAAAGATTTATTGTGATTAGCGGTGACGTCTTAACAGATTTTGATATTAGTGAGGCTGTTAAATTCCATAAAGAAAAAAAAGCTAAGGCTACAATTCTTTTGACAAGAGTTAGCAAACCTTTGCAATTTGGTATAGTAATTACAGATAAAGACGGTAAAATTACGAGATTTTTAGAAAAACCTACTTGGGGTGAAGTTTTTTCAGATACTATTAATACAGGTATTTATATCCTTGAACCAGAAGTTTTGGATTTAATTCCTTATCAAGAAGAATTTGATTTTTCAAAAGATTTATTCCCTTTGATGTTAAAGGAAAATATGCCACTTTACGGATATATAGCAAAAGGTTACTGGCGTGATGTTGGGAATTTAGATGAATATATATTAGGGCAAAAAGACGCTTTATGGAAAAAAATCAATGTACAAATTGATGGGAATATGTCTGATAATTTACATTCCTTCTCAAGTTCAATTATAGCAAATTCTGCAAAATTTAAGGGAACAGTAATAATTGGGAAAAATTCTAAGATTTCCCAACATTGTGAAATTTCAGATTCTGTAATCGGTGATAATGTTATCATTGAACCAGGTGCAAGGCTTACAGGGGTTACAGTATGGGATAATGTAAAAGTATCCGAATTTGTTGAGGTATCAAATAGTGTTATATGCAATGGGGTAAGTATTGGCAGGTCAACTGTTATCCAAGATAATGTGTTCATTGCTGAAAATTGTTCAATAGGGACAAATGTCCACATCAATCCAAATTTAAAATTATGGCCCAATAAAGACATAGAAGAAGGTTCAGTAGTTACACATTCGTTAGTACAAGAAGAAAAATGGTCAAGGGAATTATTTTCAGGAGCAAGAATTTCAGGCATATCAAATGTGGATATATATCCTGAATTCGCCGCTAAGCTTGGAACCGCTTATGGTATGTCTCTTGGTAAAAATGCTCGTATACTAACAAGTAGAGACCCTGACAATTGTTCTCGAATAATTAAAAGAGCAATAGTTTCTGGTCTTACTTCTGTTGGAATTAATGTCAATGATTTACAACTTAATTCTATTCCACAAACACGTCAAGAACTTCTAACAGGGAAATATTCAGGTGGCTTCCATGTACGTCGTTCACCACGAGACCCTGAAAAAACAGATATTATTATATTTAGTTCTGATGGACGTGATTTGAACGTTTCTAAAACAAAAAATGTGGAGAGGTATTTTTATGGCGAAGATATTATGCGAGTTCATTATAAAGAGATGGGAAAAATTTATTTCCCTGAACGAACAAATGAAATTTACTTCAACCGCTTTATGAACTCCTTGAATAAAGAACTCATCAAATCTAAAAACTTTCGGATACTTATTGATTATTCTTATGGTCTTGCCTCATCAAGTTTACCGCAGCTGCTGGGTAATTTAGGCGTAGAAGCAATCTCATTAAACAATTTCATTGATGCAACACGTTTCAATCCAGATCCCGCAGAAGAATCAGAAGAAATTGATGAAACTTGCAAAATTATGAAATCAATTGGTTATCCTTTGGGTTTTCGTATTGAACCAGGTGCTGAAAAGATTTTATTAGTTGATGAAAGAGGTTTTTGGTTAGCTCCACATAGACTTTTAACCATTATCACAAAATTATTTTTGGAAACACATCGCAATCGTGAACCTTATAAAATTGCGGTTTCTATTCTTGCAACAAATGAAATTGAAACAATTGCCAAAGATTATAATGTTGAAGTTATACGTATCAAAAATTCCCATTCAGCAATGATGGATGCAACTATTGACGAAAAAGTCCTTTTTGTAGGTAGTATTCATGGTGGTTTTATCTTTAGAGATTTCTTGTTTGCAACAGACGGTATGTTTACAATTGCTCAAATATTAGAAATGTTAGCGGCAACAAACAAAAAAATTTCGGAAATAGATTTGTCGCTTCCTCGTAAAATATTTAAAAGTAAAGAAATACGTGTACCCTGGGAAATGAAAGGATATATTATGCGAAGAATTATGCAACATACTGAAGATATGAACAGGGAATTAAAAGAAGGAGTAAAAGTCAATTTCCAAGATGCTTCTGTTGTGCTTATTCCAAGTCAAGAAAAAGCTTCATTCGATATTTATGTAGATGCTATCGATTCTGTCATTGCGGATAGATATATCACTCAATATCACAATTTAATTTGTCGTTGGAAGGAAGAATATTAATCAAATATAAATATGTTAAATTAATTTGGAACAATATTATGAAAAAGAGCAGTAAAATATTTGTTGTTTTGTTGTTTTTCTTTCCGATTTTTTTATTCTCGCAATGTGCAGATGAACAAAATATTTATAAGTTTAGTTTTAATGGAGAAAAATATGAGATAGTGAAAGAAATGAGAACCTGGGAAAATGCCGCACAATGTGCTGTTGAACGTGGTGGATATTTAGTAGAAATCAATTCAAAAGAAGAACAAGATACAATTTATAAAGCGATTTTTGCGGCAGGGATACCTAAAAACTATACACAAGTTCCCGATGGTGGTGGTACTGCGTATATTTGGATTGGTGCAACTGATAAAGAAAAAGAAGGAAAGTGGATATGGGATGGAAAAAATCAAGGGAAAGGTATCAATTTTTGGACTGGACAAGGAACATCTGGCGCTGGTAATGGTCAGATTATTAATAATAGTTATGTCAACTGGGGTGGTGCTTCAACTGGTACTTTTCACGAACCAGATAATTATAACAATTCCCAAAATGCTGCCGCTATTGCTTTGGACGGCTGGCCTCTTGGTTCTACTTTACTTGGTTCACCTGGTGAGTGGAATGATATTAACGAAAATAACACTTTGTATTATATCATTGAAATTGATAATAATTCTGGTGTTCTTGAAAACGAGTTTAAAAAAAATCCAATTTTCTCCTTTAACTCATTTTCAAACAATTGCATAATATCAAATTTGCAACAAAATTCTCAAATTTCTTTGTTTGACTTTTTGGGGAACAATATTTTAAATTATTATAATAAAAATACAAACCCGGAAGTATCTTTGGATTTAAAATCTGTTTCATCGGGTTTGTATTTCGTTTTAATTAAGGGTAAAACTAACAACAATTATTTTTATAAATTTTTTAAAAATTAAATTAATCGTTTTTCACCTTGTAATTCACGATAAGGTTTTATATCTTGGACCATTTCTATGCACCCTTGATATTTGCCTAGTTTATCTCTTACTGCAAAATATGAGATATAGATAAATTTATCTCCAAAATTTATCCAAAATTCTGCGTTATCTCTTTGATTATCTTTCATTTCGCTTAAAATCTGATTAACTAAATGAACACTCTTTTGTGGGTGGCATTGCTGGACAGTGCGACCTATAACTGAAAGTGAACGAGTAAATATTTTCTTTTCATCTTGCTTTGAATAATATCTTACTATATCATTTTCATCAACAAAAGACAATTCAACAGGTAAAGCATCTAACATATTTTGTATTACCTCGTAAGGAAGAACTTCTAACATATTCACTCTACCGCCTGCTTGCTTTTCTAAAGTAGAAATTAATCGCAAATTTCTTTGATAACCATTGTCTTTGTATATTTCAAAAGAAATTTCTTCAAATTCTTTTTGTAAATATTCACCGTCTTGTTGGTTAAGGAATTTTTTACCCATAGGGTACAAAATATCATTTTCTTTCCAAATATGATTTTTAGTTAAATTTACATAATCTATTACTAAATTATGAAAATTTTCATTTAAAATTCCTGTTTGTTCTTTTTCAATAAGCATTTGCTTTAATTCAGCCAAGTATTTTCTCTCTCCATCGTGTTCTTCTAACATAACTCTGATAGGTCCCATTGGAGGAAAACCTTTTTTTAGCAAATAAGGGAAATATTTTTCTTCCTCTTTACGATTATGGCAACTATCACCATATACTTCTAAAAAATCAATCAAAGTGAAAGCAAGTGATATATATATATCTTCTCTTTTATTAGCCTGTTTTTCAAGCATTATTAAAGCCCTTTCAATAAGTGAATGGTCATTAATTAAGTGGTCTAAATAAGTTTGACTTTCCATAATTTTTCTCTTTTATTTTTATCATAAATAAGATTTATAAGTCTTATTTACGATTTGTTAAATTGAATATTTTAAAATGCTAATAAAATAATTTGCTTCAAAAAAGTTAATTAAATTTCAAACTCATAAGAAATTTAGTTAATTTTGAATTTCATTAAAAATCAAAAATTAAAAATATGAATATGAAAAGAATATTAGTATCTGGCGGAGTAGGCCAAATTGGTACAGAATTATCTGTTGAATTAAGAAAGAAATATGGTGCAGACAATGTTTTTATAACAGACATTAGAGAAGATGTTCCTGCAATAATAAAAGAAGGTGGTCATTACAATAAATTAAATGTAATGAATTATGATGAAGTTAGTAATTTCGTTAAAAAAAATGAAATTAACACAATTTACCATTTAGCCGCAATTTTGTCAGGAAAAGGTGAAGAGAACCCATTTTTATGCTGGGATGTGAATATGAATGGCAGTATGAATGTTTTCAAAGTTGCAATTGAAAACAAAGTAAAACAAATATTTTTACCAAGTTCGATGGCCGCTTGGGGATTAGGAATACCAAGTGAAAACGTCCCACAAGAATCTATTATGAGACCAACATCAATGTATGGTGTTACAAAAGTTGCTGGTGAAAGGCTTGGAGAGTATTTCTTTTATAAATACGGATTAGATACACGGGGATTACGTTATCCAGGAATTATTTCGAGTGAAGCTTTGCCCGGAGGTGGGACCACTGATTACGCAGTTGAAATTTTTTATGAAGCAATTAAAAACAAGCATTATACTTCATATATTAACAAAGGAACACCATTGCCAATGATGTATATGCCTGATTGTATTAAAGCAACTATTGATTTAATGGAAGCAGATATTAAAACTTTACGGTACCATGGAGATTATAATGTTGCCGCTTTTAGTTTTGCCCCCGAAGATATTGCGGCTGAAATCAAAAAAGTTATCCCTGAATTTACAATTGATTACAAACCTGATTTCAGACAACAAATTGCCGAATCTTGGCCTACTTCAATTGATGATACTGCCGCTCGTCAAGATTGGAATTGGAAACCAAATTTTGATATTACTGCTATGACTGTTGATATGATAGATAAATTATCTAAAAAATTGATGTAAATTTGCAAAATAATATGAGGCTTGTATGAAAATTGAAATAAATGAAAAAATTAGTTGGGTCGGTAAAATTGATTTTGAACTGCGTAAATTTCACGGTGACCAAATTGCTACTGAAAGTGGTTCAAGTTATAATTCATATTTAATAAAAGATGAAAAGAATATTCTAGTAGATTTAGTTTACAAACCTTTTGCAAAGGAATTTATTTCAAATTTGCAAAAAGAAATTGAATTATCAAAAATTGACTTTATTATTGTGAATCATAGTGAACCTGACCATAGTGGCGCTTTACCTGATTTAATGGATTTAATTCCTCATACTCCAATTATTTGTACAGCAAGTGGAGCAAAAGCAATTCAAGGACAATACCATAAAAATTGGGACTTCAAAATTGTAAAAAATGGCGAGAAACTAAATATTGGTAGCCAAGATATTTTATTTATTGAAGCACCAATGATGCATTGGCCTGATACAATGATGTGCTATTTGACGAAAAATGAAGTTCTGTTTTCTAATGATGTTTTCGGACAGCATTTTGCTAATCCTGCTATGTTCGATGATTTATCCGACAAGTGTAATTTAATTGCTGAAACAGAAAAATATTATGCAAATATAATTTCACCATTTTCAAAAAAAACTGTCAAAAAGCTAAATGAACTTAAATCAATGAATTTAAATATAAAAACTATTTGCCCTGCTCATGGCATTATCTGGAGAAACAATCCTAATCAAATAATTGATTTATATGAAAAATGGGCTAGTGCATACCAAGAAAATCAAATTACAATATTGTACGATTCTATGTATGGCAATACAAAACAAATTGCTGAAAACATTGCGATTGGGATTCAATCTATTGATACAAATGTTGTGGTAAAAGTGTTGAATGTTTCCAAAACAGATGGTAGCGATATAATCACAGATGTATTTAAATCAAAAGGGATTTTGGTCGGTAGTTCTGCAATAAACAATGGAATTTTGAATTCGGTGGCAGGGTTATTGCAAGAAATATGCAATCTTGCACCTGAAAACAAGAAGGCTGGAACCTTTGGTTCTTTTGGTTGGAGTGCAAAGCCCATTGAAAACATCAATGATGTACTGGCAAAAGCTGGTTATAATGTCTTCCCTGAAGTTTTTAAAGTTCAATGGTCACCTGACGAATCTGTATTAAAAAATGCACAAGAGTTTGGCATTAATTTCTTTAAATTTTAAATTTATTTCTTATGAATTCAATAAAGGTTCAAGAATATAGTGAGGATTATAGGCAAATTTGGGAAAAATTTGTTGATGAATCAAATAATGGTACTATGTTCCATAAATTAATTTTTTTAGATTATCATCCTTCAAATAGATTTAGTTTTCAGCACCTTTTATTTTGGAAAGATGGTGAATTAGTTGCTGTTTTACCAGGTGGATTAAAAGAAAATAATACTGTCTTTTGGTCTCCTGTTGGTGCCAGTTATGGTTCTTTCGTTACCAAAGATATTCCTTTTTCATTAGCTTTGGAAATAGTTGATGCTTTTATTGCCTTTTGCAAAAATAAAGGCATTAAAGAGGCTTTTTTAATTCCTCCGCCTTTGATTTATTCAATTAATTATTCACAACATATTGAATATGCTTTACTTTACCGTAAATTTGATTTCGAATTACATTACATTTCACATTCTATCGATTTAAAGCATAAAGAGCATTTCTTAGAACATTTTGACAAAACAGCAAGAAAAACTTTACATAAAATTTTAAGGGAAAATAAAGTTATAATCAAAGAAAGTAACGACTACGAGACATTTAATAAAATCTTACTTTCTAATAAAGCAAGGCATAACGTCAAGCCAACTCATTCGCTTGAAGATATGTTGAAGCTAAGAGAACTTATGCCTGATAATGTGAAGTTGTATCTAGTGTATTATGAAGATAAGCCGATTGCAGGATCTTGGCTTTTCTTAACAAATAAAAAGGTTGTTCTTTGCTTTTATAATATGCTATATTATGAATATGAACACTTAAAACCTATTTATCTAATTATGTATGAAACTGTTCGTTGGGCAACTGAACAAGGTTATGAATGGGTTGATATTGGTGTATCGCAAGATACAAGTGCCGAAGACCCAATGACACCATCGTTAAATTTAATTTATTTCAAAGAAAGGTTTAATTCTCGTGGTATTTTACGTAGTACTTACCACTTAAAATTTACTTGATTATATTAATTTTTATGGCAATTATTAACAATGAACTTGATTTATGCTATATTTCTTATTCAGATTTAGCGACTGATGGTCGAAGCCGTAATTTCATTAGATCTTTTAAATCATTAGGATTAAATATTTGTACTTTGTCTATTGTTGATGCTTTGGTAAATCAATCCCAGCAAAAAAATAATTTTACTATCAAAATTAATTCTAATGCAAGATTTTTATTTAATTGGGTTAAGTTTATCCAACAAGGTAGTAAAAAGTATGGTCAGTTAATTAAAGCAAAAATTTACTTTGCCGCAGACTTATATTCTTTACCCGTTGCAATTGCACTTGCTAAAAAAGATGATAAAGTGATTTACGATTCCAGAGAAATCTTTTCTGCATTAGGAACACTGCAAAACAGATCTTTTAAGCAATTTGCACTAGCACAATTTGAACAGTTCTTAATTACAAAAGTTGATAAATTCGTTGTTTCAGGGGAATTAGATAAAGAGTTTTTGCAAAAACATTTTCATACTAATAAGCCTTTTTTTGTTGTTAAAAATTTACCTGAAAAATCAAGTAATTGCAAAAAAAACAATTATTTACGTGAAAAATTTTCTATCCCAAAAGATAAACTTATTTTGATTTATCAAGGTGTAATTTTGGAAGGTCGTGGGATTTTGCCTATGTTTACTTTTTTAAAAGAAAATGATGAATTTGTTTTTTGCATCATCGGTGATGGGAAAAGCAAACAACAATATATTGATATAGCGTCTTCTCCGTTATTACAAAATAAAGTTTTTTTTCATAATGCTGTTGAATATGACAAATTACCTGAAATAACAGCTTCCGCAGATATTGGTATTGCTTTAATTGAACCAATTACGTTTTCTTATCGGCTTGCTTTACCAAATAAATTATTTGAATATATCCAATCAGGATTGCCTGTTCTAACTTCTGATTTACCAGCAATGAAAGATGTAGTAGATACTTTTCATTGTGGTTTAACAATACCAGAAAAATCTTCTAACGATATAATTAAAAAAAATTTGGAAAATTTGAAATCCAATTATAGTCTTTTTGCAAATAATGCTTTATCCGCAAGTAAATTTTTAAATTTTGAAAGTCAATATGAAACAATAAAAACGATTATTTCGTAAATTGATTAAAAACACAATTAAATCGTCTAATAATAGATATATTTAAATAAAATTTTATGGTTATAGAAAATCAACAAGAAAATAAAAAGATAGCACCGTTTTTTATTGTTGCTACTTTATTAGTAGTTATTGACCAAATAACAAAACTTATTGTGCATGGATTTAATTTTTTTGGTATTTCATTGCCAGGAATGGGATATGGGGAATTAATTTCTGTAATCGGGAATACTGTTCAATTTACTTATATTGATAATCCGGGAATGGCTTTTGGAATTCATTTTGGCTTAATTGGGAAATTCTTTTTAAGTTTATTTTCAGTAGTAGCAAGCATTTTGTTGATTTTTTTATTATTTAAACTTAGAAATAAACATATTGGCGTAAAAATTGCATTTAGCTTAATTTTAGCAGGGGCGGTAGGTAATTTAATAGATAGAGTGTTCTATGGTGTTATATTTGACTATGCTCCTTTATTTTATGGACGGGTAGTAGATTTTGTGCAAGTTGATATACCTGATATTAATATTGGAGCATTCCAAATGACACATTGGCCTGTCTTTAATGTAGCTGATTCTTGCGTTTCTATTGGTATTGTTTTACTTTTAATTTTTTTCAATAAAATTCCTTCTTTAAATTCTTTGTTTCTTAAAAAAAATGGTTTAAAAGAAGATTTACCGCAAATAAAAAATGATTGAATACGATAAATTTACTGAAACCAAAGTTGAATACGTTGAACAAATATTTGAATTTCAAATTCCAAAGGGTCAAAAGTCCGAAAGGATAGATTTATTTTTAACCCGAATGATTCAAAATGCAACAAGGACAAAAGTTCAAAAAGCAATAGATGACCAACGAGTATCAGTAAATGGGAAAGTTGCCAAATCAAGCCACAAAATTAAACCACTTGAAAAAATTTTATGCAAAATTTTAAAGCCGCCACCGATGGAATTAGTGCCGCAAAATATTCCTTTGGAAATTGTTTTCGAAGATGAGTATCTATTAGTAATCAATAAGCCAGCGGGAATGGTAGTTCACCCTGGTTTTGGTAATCGCTATGGAACTGTGGTTAATGCTGTTTTGTATCATCTCGGGAAAAGAGAACCTATTTCTATTGAATTAGACGATGATGATGAACAGGAAAATAGTGGCGAAATGCCAAGCGAAGGAGAAGGTCTTATTTACGCAAGTGATATTATTAGACCTGGAATTGTCCATAGAATTGATAAAGATACTTCTGGATTGTTGGTGATTGCCAAAGACCCTGTTACGCATGCAAATTTATCTGCTCAATTTTCTAAACATACTATTGAGAGAGAATATTGGGCTATTGCTTGGGGTAAGTTTAAAAGCAGTATAGGAACTATTGAGGGAGACATTGGTCGCTCTTCACAAAATCGCAAAATGTTTGCTGTGGTCAAAAAAGATGGTAAATTTGCTAAAACTGATTATTTTATTTTGAAAGAATTTGAGTTCGCCAGTTTAGTTAAATATAAATTACATACAGGCAGGACACATCAAATTCGTGTGCATTCATCATTTACTCATCATCCGATTTTAGGTGATGAACTTTATGGAGGAAATAAAATAATTTATGGAAGTGAAATTCCACGACTAAGATCAAAAGCAAATGAATGTTTAAAAATTGCTACAAGACAAATGCTTCACGCTAAAACTTTGGGATTTATACATCCAAAGACACAAGAGAAAATGCTTTTTGATTCTAATTTAGCAGATGATTTTCAAAAGGTTCTAAAAATATTAGAGGACAATTTAATTTCTTGAATTATCTAATGAATATCTATGAAAAAAAAGGAATAACAAAAATTTTTAGTAATTTTGTAAAAAAGAAAATTACTAATGTTTAAAATTAGTAATTTACAAGGCGCATTCGTTTAGCGGATAGGACGCTGGCCTCTCACGCCGGTAACAGGGGTTCGATTCCCCTATGCGCTACTGGAACAAAAACTCTGCATTCTAGTCTCGCTCGCATATCAATCCATTCGAGGCTTTTAAATTTATTCTTAATTCAAGTCTAAACAGTTTTCTAAACAGTTTTTTTTTCAAAATATATTATTTTTTTATTTATACTTTTTTGTTATTTTTGTAGTAAATTTAAATAATTATTTTTTTTATGCCTAATTTTGCTTTTGAATTAATAGATTTGATGGACTTTAATCCTAATATTTTAAGGATAAAGATCTCTGCTCGAGATCAAAGCTTTGATGGACTTACCAATAGATTGAATTATTTTTTTGAATATATTATTAAATTTGATACAGATTTTACAAAAGATAATGTAACATATTTAATAAATGAATTTTGCAATAATTTATTTTATGATATATATTTAAACTTCTATTACTACAATTTTACTGAATTTTATGGTAAATTTAATGAATTACAAGAAAATTTTAATAAACTATATAAAGTAAATAATCAAATAATTGCATCAAGTATTTATCGAGAATTAATTCAAAATGTAGAATCATTATTTGAATTTTATGAAAAAATATTTGAGTGCTTTTCTACAAATTTTTTAAATAAACAAGAAAAAAACATATTTCGTATTAAAGTATTTAATATTAAAGATTTTATGGATGTTTTTTCTTTCGATTATATAATCGGATTAATCACAAATTTTGCTCTTCTTTTTCTTCATAAAGATAATATTAATGATTATTTTGAAGAAATTCGTATTAAAGCTGCTTCAGTCATTTCTGATACTTCTATTGTCGGATATTATGCAAAACTTGAAACAGCAAGGGTAAAGGTTGTAAAAAGTATAGAGGAATATGAAAATAACTATAACAACTCCTTAAAAGACCAACCTAATCAAAAATTATCAAATAGTTATCAAAATAGGCAAGAAGAAATTGAAACTAAAAAAAACAGAATATCAAATGAATTGTACAGACTTTTATCAACATATGGAATGCAAGCAGAACAAAATGATTTTGACAGCTTTTTAAGAGGAAAAGTAAAAAATTTGAAATTTCAAAGAAATAAATCCAAAATATTTCTTCATAATTATGAATTTGGATTTATACTTTATAATATTAACAAAGTTTTCTATGAATTTAAATCGAAAGAATGCTCTATAATAATTTATGAGAACGGTCATTCAAAATTATTCAAATATGAGAAGTTAAAAGATGCTTTGAGACCATTTCACATGGATTTAAGCAAGAAAATAATAAGAACTGATTTTTTTATAATTTATCAATACATATTAAATAATTTTAATTAAATTATTTTTCACCATATTATCCTTACAGTTAATGAAAAAGTTAACTGTAGTTAACAAGCCTCCAATACAAACACCAGTACTACTATTTCAACCTTCGACAAAAAAATGAAAAAAAATGAAATTAACCCTATAATATTTGAATAAATTTGCATTATTAATTTTTGCAAAATTTTTGCAAAATTATTAAAATATAATGAGGTAATATGATTGCAAAAAAACTTGAAATTGAAAATATTTCAATAGAAGAATTAGAGATGCTAATTCGCAAAGTTACTCGGGAGGAAATACAAAATGTTTCTCATTCAGAAAACAAAAACAATCAATACACAACTGAGGAGAAAATGATTCCAAGAAAGAAGTTTCTTAAGATGATTGGGAAAAGTGAAAGTTGGTTGAGTAAAAACATGAGGGATAATAAAATCCCATTTCACAAAGTTCGCAGAAGTATATTCTTCAACTTAGAAGAAGTTTTACAAAACAGTACAATTACAGAAATAAAAAAGAAATTGAGATGTAAACATGAATAGAATACCTTTAAAAAGAAAAAGTTCTGAAAATAGCCGTTTTCAGAACTTTCTATCAAAAATTTTGTTTTGCTTTAAGTTGCAATTCAAAATTAACAATAATCCATTGAATAACAATGGTTTATTGGAAAATATTTTGCAGCCGCATCACAACAAAGTTTTGGGAGACGATTTATGAGAAACTTCCAAATTAACGAAAATCTCCTTGCTACAAAACAGCAAGGAGAAGAGAAAACAAAAATTACAACAGCAAAGAATTTTAAAAATTATCCTGAAAGGTTTTGTGAAACTTTACAAATCAGAGAAATCATTGCAAAAAACTTTGGAGGTATAAATGTATAACATCCTCAATAAAGGTAACCTCCTTGCCAGAACACGGCAAGGAGATTTGATAGCAGAATACATATATCGACAAAAGGGATTAGAATTTTCAATAAATAAATCTATAAAAAATCCTTTTTACAAAGATACAAAACCCAGTGTACGTTTTTCAATTCAAAATAACATATTAGTTTATAACGACTTTGGTAATCAGAATTACAAAGGGAATATTTTCGATTTTGCAAAGTTATTTTGGAATGAAAATAATTTCTACAATCTATTGAAGAAAATCAATCAAGACTTGCGGTTAAATTTGACAGAAAAGCAAAGACCAGAATTACCTGTCCAAGAAAGAAGATTTTCAAACTCTGACATTTCATGTTGGAAACAGTATGGGATTGATTATGAACAATTAAATAAATATGGAGTAATATCTGTTCAATCATATCAATCGAGAAACAGAACCTTTTTAACTCCAGAGAATAAAAATGTATTTGCCTACAATACCAATAAAAATTGTTTCAAGATATACAGACCAAAAGAACTGAAGTATAAATTTTTCTGGATTGGAGAAAAACCCAAAAATTTCATATTTGGATTCGAGCAATTAGATGATACTGGTGAAGTATTATTTATTACTGGTGGCGAAAAAGATGTAATTACACTGAACTCACATAATTACAATGCAATTTCCTTAAATTCAGAAACAACAAATAATATAGATAATGAAATATTAACAGAGCTGAAAGGTAGATTCAGTTTTATTTTTGTCCTTTTCGATAATGATGCGACAGGATTAAAGTCCTCAAAATTGCTCTCAGAAAAATATGGATTCGAAGAAATTAATCTTAAACCAATTCCTAATGATAAAGCAAAGGATATATCAGACTATTTTGCTTATTTTTACAAAAACAAAGATAATACTTACTTTACAAAGGAAATATTCCAAGATATAATTAATGAGAAACTAAAACCACTCAAAATAAATAAATATCGTTTCCCTGATTCAGTTTATCAGGAACTGCCTGAATTCTTTACAAGTTTATTAGAACCATTCAAAGAACAACAACAAAGGGACATTATTCTTATGTCGAGCCTTGTTGTAATGAGTGATATATTCAATAATGTATATGGACTTTATGATAAGCAAAAGATTTATCCAAATTTCTATACATTTATTATTGGAGAAGCCTCTTCAGGAAAAGGTATTATTTCAAGTGTAAAATATTTGGGAAATCAAATTCATGATGAATTGATTAAAACAAGCAGAGAAAAGTTTCAAGAATTTAAATCCAAATCTGAGAAAGAAAAAAGGGAAGAATTAATGAAATGGGAATTACTTTATCTTCCAGCTAATTCAACTTCAGCAGGAATTTATGAATTGATTTACAATAATGGTGGGCATGGAATAATATTTGAAACCGAAGGAGACACTCTTACCAATTCTTTTAATAATGAAATGTCCAATTTTAGTGATTTATTACGAAAGGCATTTCATCACGAAACAGTTAGTTCCTTTCGGAAAACAACAAAAGAATATTTCAATGTAGAAGAGCCAAAATTATCATGTCTGTTAACAGGTACCCCTAATCAAGTAACTGCTTTAATACCGAATACTGAAAACGGAACATTTTCAAGATTTGTATATTACATTTTGGAAAGTAATCCAATTATCCGAGATGTATTTTCAGAAGAAAAAGATTTGAGTGAGCATTTTAAAAAATTCGGTGAAGAATTATTCTTGCTTTACTTTATTTCACGAGAATCAACAAAAGAATGGAAATTTAAACTAACAAAAGACCAAGAGAATTTATTCCTGAATTTCCTTAAAGAACAAAACGAAAATCTCATTTTTAATTTTGGAGAACAATTATCTCAATCAGTTAAAAGATTAGGTGTTGTTCTTTATAGAATAATGATGATACTAACAGCATCAGCTGATAATTACAAATCCGAAGAATTAATTTGTCGTGATGAACATTTCAAAATAACTTTGGAAATTGGTATAGTACTTATTGAGCATTTAAAGAAAATGTCTCGAGTAATTCCACTACATGATCTAAAACTGACAAGTAATTATGAAATAACTTTATATCAGAAGTTACCACCTGAATTCAAAAGAAGTGAAGCAGTTATGATAGCAAATACAAATAAGATTTCAGCATCAACACTTGACAGATTATTGAAGAAAGAAAATTTGATAGAAAAAGTAAAACAAGGCGAATATCGCAAAAAAATAGCAAAATAATACTCGATGACAAAATGATAAAATGACAAAATTGTCTTTTTGTCATTTTGTCAAGGGTATTTTTTTTGAAGAAAATCTTTAACTAAATAGGAAAATATTAATAGGAGATAAAAATGACAGGTAAAAATTTTAAATTAATAAGACGAGCAAACGGTATCACTCAGATGCAAATTGCTGAAATATTTGGCTTTAAGTCAACAACTCCGATTCATAATATTGAACGTAGGAGCGAAGTGCATAGTAAGTACTCAAATAAGCTAAAAGAAATGCTTAATTTACAATTTAATAACTCAGAAGAGTATCAAAGGTATTTAATACATTGCCAAAAAATACTGAAATGGGATACGTAAGTTGTCAAAAAGTATTAAGTATTCTGCACAAAACGGTAATAATTTTACAATAAATCAGGTTATTACCGTTTTTTTTTGCTTAAATAATCATCTTAAAATCGATAAAAAAATATTTCGATATGTTTCGACTGAAAAAAATAGGTTTAAACTTTTTCAAAGAATTTTTAGTAAATTAAAAAAAATAATAATCCGAAAAAATTTCTTAAAAAATTTATCAAAATTTTTGGGAAAATAAAAAAAAATAAAAATATTAAAAAATCATTTTTGAAGAAAGTTGATATTTTTCCCAAATTATTATCTTAAAATACTCTTAATTTCTCTTAAATTTCTCTTAAACCCTCTTATTTACCTTTTTTTACTCTTAAATTACTCATAATGTCCTCTTAATGTATCCCAAATAGTCATATCCAAAAATTACTCGAAAAATTACCTTGAAATTCTTGAATTTTGCAGAAAATATGTAAAAAAAATGTGTAGGTACAAGTTTTTTTAATAATTTTTTCAAGTTCCACAAAATTCATACTGAGTTTTTGTTTAATCCCTTTTGACATATTAAAAATTTCTCTTTCTCACCTTAATAGAAAAAAACTGCCTCCACAAATTCTCTATAAGAAGAAAATTTGCACCAATTGAATAGTTAAGTATTCCCACAGAAGAAAATTGAATATAATTGATATATGTACGTTTAGAGAGATTTCGATAAAATTTATTTATATTTTTCGATTTTTTTTCAAAATTATCAGTATTTTCTCACTTTCCAGACATATTAGGTCGCAGTAAATGTTAATTTTGTAATGGCATTAATACTGCAAATATATTTAATAAATATTTGCAAATGTAGAAATATACTTTTTGCAGTTAATTATATTATTGAATTTATTAGGAAATAATTTTGTAATTTACATTTATTTTTTTTTCGATTCCAATGTTTATAAAATCAATATAAATATAGAATAGAATGACAGTGTATTTTTTGCTGCAGGAAAGATAAAATAAAGGAACACAATATAGTGAAAAGCCGACGTACTAAACCGAACATTTGCAAGCCCAGACAAATCCCGATTTTTATCAGGACAAATGAGCAATTTTCTTGCCGAAGTTCCCGCAGGTATTTATTCTTATGCGTTTATTGATAATGATTTTAATAAAGGATTTTAACAATGTTTGAGCAGACTTTCAAGAACATAGATGATATTTTACACAAAGATGCTGGTTGTAGCAGTGAACTGGATTATGTTGAACAAACCAGTTGGATTTTATTCCTCAAATATCTTGACGACTTGGAACATGACCGAGCAACTATAGCTGAACTGACTGGAAAAACTTACATCCCAATTGTAGATTCTGAGTACCGATGGACAACGTGGGCAGCACCAAAAATTAAAAATGGTAACGGAAGTTTAAAAATTGACCATAATGCTCTGACTGGTGATGACCTATCAGACTTTGTAAATAATAGATTATTTCCTTATCTGAAAAGTTTTAAACATTCTGCTCAAGGTGCTGACACCATTGAATATAAAATCGGCGAAATTTTTAGCGAACTGAAAAACCGCTTACAAAGTGGTTATAATCTTCGTGAAGTGATTAACCTTATTGATGAGTTACGTTTTCGCACACATGCAGAAAAGCACGAGATGAGCCACTTATACGAAGCAAAAATCAAAAATATGGGTAATGCTGGTCGAAATGGTGGTGAATACTATACTCCCAGACCTCTTATTACAACAATTGTGAAGGTCGTTGCTCCTCAAATTGGTAATAAAATTTATGATGGTGCTTGTGGTTCGGCAGGTTTCCTTTGTGAAGCATTTAATTATCTGAAGCATGGAAAGTCACTTTCAACAAGGGAAAGCGAAATTTTGCAGAAAAATTCATTTTATGGAAAAGAGAAAAAGTCTTTGGCTTATATCATCGGAATTATGAATATGATTTTGCATGGTATTGAAGCTCCGAATATTATCCATACAAATACTCTGGCTGAAAATCTCGCTGATATTCAGGAAAAAGACCGTTTTGATGTTGTTCTTGCTAATCCTCCTTTTGGTGGCAAAGAACGTCAGGAAATGCAACAGAATTTTCCAATTAAAACGGGTGAAACTGCTTCGCTCTTTTTACAACATTTTATTAAGATTTTGAAAGCTGGTGGTACAGCAGGAGTTGTTATCAAGAATACTTTTTTGAGTAATACCGATAATGCCACAGTTGCTATTCGTAAGACATTACTTGAGAGCTGCAATTTACATACAGTTCTTGATTTGCCTGGTGGTACATTCACAGGTGCAGGAGTAAAAACAGTTGTGCTTTTCTTTGAAAAAGGAAGTCCTACTCAAAATGTATGGTTTTATCAATTGAATCTGGATAGGAATTTGGGCAAGACAAATCCACTTAATGAAAATGATTTGGCAGAATTTGTTGAATTGCAAAAGACTTTTGCTAATAGTGATAATTCCTGGACTATTGATATAAAAGATGTTGACCAAAGTACGTTTGATTTAAGTGTTAAGAATCCTAATAAAAAAGAAGTGGTTCGGCTACGCTCACCAAACGAGATTTTGGAAGAAATGAAAGCTTTGGATTTAGAAACTGCTGAAATCTTAAACTCAATTTCGGAATTGATATGAGTAAAGAAATTATCACAAATCAAATTCAGATTGATAATTGGATATACACAATCCGTGAAAAGCAAGTCATGGTTGATTTTCATTTGGCAGAATTATATGAAGTAGAAACAAAAAGAATTAATGAGCAGGTAAAACGTAATCAAGACAGATTTCCTGAACGATTTATGTTCCAACTAACTAAAGAAGAATGGGAAAACTTGAAGTCGCAAAATGCGACCTTAGAACTCAATAATCTAAGGTCGCAAAATGCGACCTTAGAAAGTAAACAGGGAAAACATAGGAAGTATCTGCCTTATGTATTTACAGAACAAGGCGTTGCAATGCTATCTTCGGTATTGAAAAGTGATATTGCTGTTAAGGTTAGTATTCAAATAATGGATGCTTTTGTTAAAATGAGACAAATCCTTATAGAAAATTCATTGATTAATCATCGCTTAGAAAAAATCGAAAGAAAACAACTCGATACCGACCAAAAATTCGAACAAGTCTTCAAAGCATTAGAAAGTAAAGATTCAATCCCTACGCAAGGTGTTTTCTTCGAAGGACAGATTTTTGATGCTTATGAACTTGCTT
>JAJXYC010000011.1 GCA_021780815.1 Bacteroidota bacterium
ATCTTTTAGCTAACAACATTTTTTGCAAAGAATCTATTTCGTTCTTATATTTAATAATTTCATTCGCTTTTTGGTCTATATTTTGGTCCTTTGATGTCAAATCATTCATCAAATTTTCAAATTGGTTTTTTGAAATTATATATTTTTCAAAAGTAGATAATGACTTTTTTTCTTTTTGAATTTTTTCTAAATCGTGCTGGTTACGAGTCGGGGAAAGACCTAATAGGGAAGGATTGATTGAATAAATCACCATAAATCCAATTAAAATAGCAGAAATAAAAGCTACTAATATTAAAAAATAAATCAATGCAGTTTTATAGTTCATCTTAATATAAAAGAATAATTCTTTGTTCTGTTTATCGGCTTTTTTTTGTTTTCTTTAACTTTTATTTTGTAATAATATTAATATTATCTATTATCCATCAAACTTATTCTTAATTTGCGAACCAATCTCATCTAAAACTTTTTGTTCTTCTTTATTAATGTTTAATGTATGGTTTTGCAATTGTTTATCTTTAAGTTTCTGCATAATTTTTTCTTCTTGTAGTGCAATGTTGTAATGTTTTTGTTTAACGTTTTCTTTTTCTATTAAAATTTCTTTTTCGCTTTCCATTTTTTTAATATTTTCTTCAACGGATATTTTATGATAGTGAAGATTACGGAGCGATTGGATATTTAATTGCGTTAAATCAGTTTTATTCAAATTTTCTTTATAATTTTTATGCTCATTAATAATTTGCTCCCTATTTATCCTTTCGTTTCGGGCAGATACAAATTCAGATTGAGCTAATTTTTTATTCTGCTCACGAATTTTTAAAATTGGTTCTAAACGAAAAGTAAATTTTTTTGACATAAACATTAACAAATATTCTACAAAATTATAAATAAAATTAAAAAAATATTACGAATTTGCAATATTAATCAAATTAACAATTGTATTTTGAATATCAGCATTATCATAAACATCTTGTTTTAAAAAAGAGTTGATGTTATTTAAAAGAGCAATAGCTCTGTCTGTAATTAAATTACTTCCTTTTTTATAAGCACCAACACTAATAAGGTCTTCATTCAATTTATAGCTGGCTAATAATTCAATAATATGATTAGCCGCGGTTTTATGTTCGGGAGTAATAATATCATTACGTACTCTGGAAATACTATCGAGTATATCTATTGCAGGGTAATGACCGAGTGAAGCAAGTTTACGAGAAAGGACAATATGCCCATCGAGAATACCCCTTGCCGCATCAGCAATAGGCTCATTCATATCATCACCTTCAACTAAAACAGTATATAACCCTGTAATAGAGCCAACATCGGAAGTACCTGCTCTTTCCATAGTCTTCTGCAAGAAACTAAAAACAGAAGGAGTATATCCACGAGTTGTAGGAGGTTCACCAATAGTAAGACCAATTTCTCTTTGAGCCAAAGCTAAACGTGTTGCAGAATCTAACATAAGGAATACATCTAATCCCAAATCTCTAAAATATTCTGCAATAGTTGTTGCGACAAGAGGTGCTTTTACTCTTACCAGCGGTGCTGAATCGCTTGTTGAAACAACAACCACTGAACGGCGAAGACCTTCTTCACCCAAATCTCTTTCAATAAATTCTCTAACTTCACGACCACGTTCTCCAACTAAACAAATAACATTGACATCGGCAGAAGTATTTCGAGCAATCATTCCTAATAAAGTTGATTTACCAACACCTGAACCTGCAAATATACCAATCCTTTGACCTTTTCCTAAAGTCAAAACACCATCAATTGCACGTATCCCTGTGGCAATTGGTTCACATATTCTTTTACGTGTTAATGGGTTTGGTGGCATTGCATAAACTGACCGATATTCGGTTAATGCTAAATGTTCTTGATTATCAATTGGTTCTCCAACTCCATCAATTATTCTGCCAAGCAATCCTTCACCTACACCTATTTGTAAACTATGTGAGGTGGCTACTATTTCCATTCCAGGCTCTATATTTTGTAAATCTCCCAAAACCATAGATAAAATCCTGTTTTCGTCTTTAAATCCGACGATTTCCGATTTACATATTACTTTGCCTTTTTTATCTATAATCTCACAAATTTCACCAATGGGGGCTTTGGGACCTTCACTTTCTATAACTAATCCAATAACTTTAACTATCCGACCTATTTTTTTCAATGGATTTGTCTTTTTTATACTTAAATTTAATTTATCTATTAATGAGTTTGTAAGCATTATAAATTATTTGTATTATAAAATATCTATTCGTTATTTCCAGTATTAATTTGTTCAATATTATCTCTTTCTTGCGGAGCAATAGTTTGTTGTTCAAATTCTTCGATTGTACGAATATTTTCAACTTCATTTAACATATTTTCTCGCATACGCTCAATTTGTGTTTTTAATGTTCCATCAAATTCGCCAATTGAAGTTTTCAGTCTACAAAAACCATGTTCTACATTTTCATCGGCAATTAGTTTGGTGTTATCAAACAAAGAACTATCTTCTATCAATTTACTTTTGGATTCTTGGAATATTTCAATATCAGCAGGATTAACAAACACTTTATAAATTAATGCTTTATCAATTTCATCAACAATTCTTTTTAATTGAGATAGAAAGAAATTATCAGATTTATCAATCTCATATCCGATAATTTGTTGAGCAGTATTAACGGAAAGTTCAACTAATGCACTTTTTAACTTTTGCATTTGCTTTAAATATTCGCTTTTAAAAGAATCTACCATAGCATCAATAGTTCTGTTCATCTTTCTCATTTTGTCAAGGTCTCGTTCAGCAAGATTTTTGGTTACATCTACACCATCTTTAAAACCTCGGTCATAAGCAGATTGAATTTCTTGTTCTAATAGATCCCAATCAATCAGTGGTTCGGTAGGAGCAAAAAATTCAATTTTAGTAGGTTGATTAGAATTGGAAATTGTAAAAACTTCTGTAAAAACAGTTTTAACAGGGACTTTCTCTTTTATAACATTGTTATCGTTATCAATATTGTTTTGTTCTTCTTGTCTTTTCTTTAGTTCAAGCAATGAATTAAGTAATTCTCTCCGTTTTTCAATTTCCTTATCAACAACATCTTTATTTCTAATTATGGTTAGTTTTTTTTTATTTCGAGGAATCTTAATAATAACTTCATTCATAGCAGTAACCATTAACATTAAACAAAGATATCTTCTTTACCACGTCCACCAATAGAAATTTCACCTTCCGATTCAAGTTGTTTGACAATATCAACGATGCGCATTTGAGCTTGTTCAACTTCTTTCAGTTTAACAGGTCCCATAAATTCAAGTTCTTCTTTAACAACAGAAGCGGCACGTTCACTCATATTCTTGAAAATCTTATTTTTAATTTTTTCATCAGCAACTTTTAAAGCAAGAGCCAAATCACGTTTATCTACATCACGAAGTATTCTTTGGATACCACGATCATCAATTTGAATAATATCTTCAAATAAGAACATAAGTCTTTTGATTTCTCCTGCCATATCATAATTTTTCTCTTCAATACTTTCAAGCAGTGACTTAGCCAAAGCGTTGTTGCTTTTATTTAAAATATTAGCAACGATTTGAGCGCCACCCGTAGCAGCGAGGTTTTGTGATAAAGTAGTTTCAGCAATTTGGTCAACGACTTGTTCTATTTCCGAAACCAGAGCAGGTGAGACCTTGCCAATAGTAGCAATTCTAACAATAGCATCAGAACGTAATTCATCGGGAAATTCTTGTAGAACATCGGCAGCTTGGGCAGGCGGTAAATGTGATAATATTAGTGCAATTGTTTGAGGATGTTCTTTTGATAAAAAATTAGCAAGTTGAGCGGGGTCAGCTTGCTTTAATATATTAAAACCTCGTATCGTTGTCAAAACTTTGATTTTTTCTACTATATCTCTGGCTCTTTCTGGTCCATAAGTTTTTTCTAATAATACTTGGGCATATTCAATTCCACCTTCAAGCATTAAAGAAGATGCTTGCATCAATTCGTAAAATTCTTCAATTACATCTTCAACCACATTGGCAGGGACATCTTTCAAATTGGATATTTCTAACGCAATTTGCTCAACTTCACTCATATCAAGTTCTTTAAATACTTTTGCGGCAACATCAACATCCATTGACATTAAAAGTATTGCAGCTTTTTGCTTCCCTGTTAACTCTGCTAAATTATAAGATGGCATCTTTTTTTTTCTTTTTTTATAAAACTATAAAGGGTTACTTTTATTTTATTAATTTCTTTAAATTCTTACCATTATTTTTCTTTACTCATTAAACTTGCTAAATCTTGGGCAAGAACAATGCGAACTAACCTAACGGCATCATCAGTTTTATCATCTGCAAATTCTTCAATTTTTTTCTTCATTTCCATTTTAATTAATCTGTCTTCGCTTAAATCTTGTGTATCGGCTTTATCTAATTCTGCTTTTGCACGTGCCGCCAGCGATTCTTTATCTAGTTCACTAACAGGTGTTAAAGTTAAATTAGATTCTTCTTCCGAAGGTGTAGATTCAAGCATCAGTTGTTCGGGCAATTCATTAGGCAACATCAAAAACTCTTCTTGATTTAAATTAAAATCAGAAATATCTTCTTCTGGCTCTTCTTCTGGTTCTTCCAATTCTTCTTTTGAAATTGCTACGGATTTTGGTAATGATAATGCAATTCTTATTCTATCTTTAATATATTTAGATTGCAATAATCTATACATAAAGAAAATAGAAATTAAAATAATCGCAATAAGTAATACCAACTTCCTATTTTCAGGAACATCCCACCAAGATACAGGCTGGCTATCTTTAATCATATCTTCGTAATAGGAGTTATCAAAAGGAACATTAAGCACTGAAACTTGATCGTTTCTATTTGGATCGTAACCAACTGCATTTTTAACTGCAAGCTCCAACTGTTGCAATTCTTCATTTGATCTTGGTGTATATTGTAAAGATTTGGCGCCTTTTTTATCGATAATTTTATTAGTCCCATTAACTAACACAGAAACAGTTAATCTTTTAATATTTCCAACTTCATTCACAATCTTTTCAATAGTTTGAGGAATTTCATAATTAGAAATAGTATTAGATTGGTCTTTTGCCATATTTACAGCGGGATAACTAAGAGAATCAGTAGATTGACTTTTTTCTGTAATATTTTGTTCACTTCTTACTACCTGCTTTTCAGGGTCATAGTCGGTAACTGTTTTTTCAATTTGAGTAAAATTTAAGTCCGCTGTGACTTTCACACTTGAATTATCAGTCCCGAGAACATTATCAAGCATAGACTGAACTTTTTGAGAAAGATATTGCTCAACATCAATTTGTTGTTGATGTTGAGCGGCGGTTAATCCAGCAACACTTGATTTATCAATTGGGTCAGGGGAAACAATTCTACCTTTGTGGTCAATTACTGTTACATTTTCGGGAGTTAATCCTTCTACGCTGTGTGCGATTAGATTTTGTATCCCTACAACAGTTGCTTTACTAATATTTTTATCAGGCTTTAATTGCAAAGTAACTGTTGCTGTTGGTTCTTTTTGGTCTTCTTTAAACAAAGCTTTGTCCGGAATAACAATATGTATGCGAGAAGCCTTTACTTCATCTAAAGAATTAATTGTACGAGAAAGTTCTCCTTCTAATGCTCTTTGATAATTTATTTTTTGGACATATTCGCTTATGCCTAAATTTGTTTTATCAAATATTTCATAGCCAACTGTGCTATTTCCTGGCAATCCTGAACTAGCTAATTCAACCCGCAATTCATATACTTTATCTTTCGGCACTAATATAGTTGAGCCACCATCTTTTAAATCATAATTTATCTCTTTTGATTTCAAAGTTTCTACTATTTTCCCGGCGTCTTCGGGTGTTAAATCATTATATAAAACTCCAAAATCTGATGAAGATTTTGGAGACAAAAGAATTGCTCCTAAAACTATTAATACAGCAAAAACAGATACCGAAATAATAACTTTCTGTAAAGTACTTAATTTTTTGGAAAATGTTTGAACTTGTTCAACAAACCCTGCCATATCCTTCCTTTGGTTATTTAATGATTTAGTCTGTTATATTTGATTATACTTGCATACGTAAAACTTCTTGATATAGGTCTAAGCCTTTGTTTCTTAGTTCCATTAAAAGTTCAAAGGAAGTTTTTGCTTTTTCTGCTGAAATCATAACATCATGAATATCAACTGGTTCACCTTTTATTAATTTTTCAGTAGATTGTGCAGATTCAACTTGTTGGCTATTTACATCTTGAATTAATGATTTAACAGTATCAGCAAAAGTTACATCTTTTGTTTGTACTGGATTATTCATTAATTTTTGTTGAACTTTTGGCAAATATTGCTTTGTTGCATCTAATTCATTTGTTATCATGCCGACTCCTTCGGTTTTTCTTCCTAATTTAATTTTACTATTTTTATTATTTATTAAACTTTTCCATCAACCAAAATTCCTTTACTTAGATTTGTCGTATTAACCTTACCATTGCGGTCAAAAACTATATGTTGTTTCAAAGAATTTAGATTTTCTGGGAAAAGTTGAATAAAGTATTCTCTCTCATTTTGCGTAATAATATCATTTGTAGCTTTAACTGAAACATTCCTATTATTAGTATTTTCTAACTGTTTAAGTTTTGAACTATCAAATCGGTCTTTTGATTGTTCTAAATTTTGATTATCAACAGACTGCTCTTTTGTGTTTATATATGGATTATAAGAATTTAGTATAGAAACATTCACTTTTGCCTCCTTTTAGACACTATGCTTAATATTAACCATTTGCTTTTAATTGTTTATTGCGATAAATAAATTTCATATTCCAAAATCCCAAACAAGTATTATGCCAAAAAAAATTATTTTAAAAGAGCAACAGTACTAAATTTCTAACGAATACTTTGCTATATTTTTTGCAGATTCAAAAGCACTGGTATTTGCTTCGAAACCACGTTGTGCTGTAATCATATCCACCATTTCAGTAACAATATTAATATTAGGATAATGCACGTAACCGTTTTCATCTGCATCAGGGTGGCTTGGGTCGTAAACCAAGCGTGGTGGAGTATTATCTGTTGCTGTTTTAGCTTGCAAGACAGAATTGTTTGGCGGGTATTCTCCGGGTGTCGCATTTGGAGCATGAGCAATAGACGTCCTTGTCATTGCAATTTCATCCTCTAAATTACTTTCAAACGGACTCCCGGGAATTGCCCTAACCACAACTACTTCTCTTTGATACGGCTCGCCATTAGGTCCTTTCGTTGTATCTACATTTGCTATATTATTTGCTGTTGCTGACAGCCGCATTCTCTGGACTGCCATTCCTTGACCACTTATATTAAATGATGAAAATACATTCTCTGACATATCAAAATTACTTTATTTTTTTATTTAAATTATTAAGTACTTTTACTTAATATTATTGCGAAGGTTGATTCCCTGTTATAGAAGAATTCAATCCCGTAAAATAATTTTTAACCATTTGTGATGCAAAACGAAAGCGTATTTGTGTTTCAGCTAAACTTGCCATTTCCCTGTCAATATCTACGTGTGTCGTACCCGAAAAATATACCTGTGGTTCTGGTATATCTTGAGGCACTACATTACTTTCAACCCTCTCTGTTTCAGGTTTGCCTAAAGGTATATGTTTGGAATCGTCTTGTGTCCCTGTAACTACAACATCTTGATCTTGAAAATACTCTTCAAATTTTACATTTTCAGGACGATAATGGGGCGAATTGATGTTGGCTATGTTCTTCGCAATTGTCTTTGAACGTAAAGCGTAAGCATCTAATGCTTTATTCATCAATGGTAGCCTTTGATTGAAGAGGTAATCTTGATATTGCATACACTTCTTTGGTTTTTATTTTTCTTTTTTATTACAAAGGTAATGCCAAAGTAAAAAAGTTTTATTTAATATTTCTTTATCCTTTTATTTTCAATTTGTTAAATAATTTACTCCAAAATGAATAATTGGCTAATATTGTAATATTATTTTTTTGCCTTAATTCACAAAAAAATACCTTGAAAATTTAATATAATTTGTTAATTTTGAAGAAAAACAAAGGATTTATTATGAATTTCAAAATGTCTAACTTAACACAAAAATTTTTATTTTTTTTTCTCTTTGTATTTACAGCAAACTCACAAACCTCACCTAATTCTATATTAATTAATTTGCAAGATGCAATTAATGCGGTAAAAAATTATCATACCAGCCCCAAATATGTTCAAGATATGGAAAAAATAATTGATGATGCACTTTTAGATTTAAAGCAGATTGATATACCTAAAAATGCCGCCTTTGTCTTTGATATTGATGAGACCTCGCTATCGAACATTAAATATGAAATTGAAAAGAACTTTGGTTATGACCAAGCAAGTTGGGATAAATGGGTAGAAGAGGCAAAAGCCCCAGCAATAAAAGCCACAAAACGATTTTATGATTCTCTTATTAAACACAATATTCATATAATTTTTATTACAGGGCGAATTACCCAGCAATATGATGCTACTGTTAAAAATATGCAAGAAGTAGGTTATCGTAAATATGACACGATAGTTTGCAAATCCCCAATGTTTAAAGGGAAAACAGCAGAAGAATATAAATCACAAATTCGCAAGGAATTATCTAAAAAGTACAAAATTATTGGTTCAATTGGTGACCAATGGAGCGATTTAAATGGTGGCTGGACTATCTTAAAAGTAAAACTTCCTAATTATATGTATTTTATTGAATAGCAATTTCTTTTAACAAATTAAGGGGTATATAATTATAAGGATATAAAGACAGAGGTTGTTTTTGCAAACAACCTCTGTAAAATTTTCAAATTAGATAAAAAATATTTTAGAAAAAGATTGAACCTTTATGTCTAAGAATATCTTTTGCAATAACTATTTTTTGAATTTCATTGGTTCCTTCAAATATTCTATTGATACGAGCATCACGGTAGAAGCGCTCAATTGGCATTTCACGAGAATATCCCATACCAGCAAAAATTTGCATAGATAAATCAACAGTTCTATCAATACTTTCAGAAGCATAAAATTTAACCATTCCCGCTTGTGCTTGGGTCATTTTCCCTAAATCATATAAAGTCGCTGTACGATAAACTATGGATTCAAGATTATAAATCATAACTGCTATTTCAGAAAGCATAAATTGTACGGCTTGAAAATTAGCAATAGGTTCATCAAATTGGTATCTATTTTTTGCATATTCAGTTGAAAGGGCTAATAATTCTTTCATAGAGCCTAAGCAAGCAGCACCCAGCCCTAAACGACCGGCATTAAGTACTTTCATAGCAATTGGGAAACCATAACCTTCTTTTCCAATCATATTTTCTTTTGGAACACGAACATTTTCAAATTTTAAAGTAGAAGTTTTGCTACCACGAATACCCATTTTCTTTTCAGGAGCTCCGGCAGAGAAACCTTCCATACCTTTTTCAACAACAAAAGCGGTAATACCTTTTTTTGTACGAGCATAAACGGCAACAACATCGGCAATAGGTCCGTTAGTAATCCATTGTTTTTCACCGTTGATAACCCAATAATCACCGTCTTGTTCAGCATGAGTTTTTAAATTAAAAGCATCAGAACCAGCACCTTGCTCAGTTAAACCAAAAGCTGCAATTTTTTCGCCAGCAGCAAGTGCGGGCATAAATCTTTGTTTTAGTTCTTCACTACCACCTAAATAAATTGAATTACTTCCAATTGAAGCATGTGCGCCAATCATTGTTGCTGTTGACATACAACCTTTGGAAATTTCTTCTTGGATAATGCAATAACCAATTTCACCAAATCCGCTACCACCATATTCAACAGGGAATGCGGCGCCAAAAATACCAAGTTCTGCAATCTTTTTAATTATGTGGTCAGGTATTGCTTCTTTTTCATCAATTTGTGCGGCAAGAGGTTTTAATTCATTTGTAGTAAAATCTCTCACCATTTCCCTGAGCATTTGTTGCTCTTCTGTAAATGTAAGTTCAAACATAGTTTATTAAATTTAGTTTTAAAATATTTATTAAATTATCTACTAATTAATTTATAATTACATTGATTCAATGAAATTTAAAATACTTTCGCCGCCATCAACTTTAATTGTAGCACCAGTAATCCAGTAAAATTTTTCATCTACAAGAAGCGAAATTGCTTTTGCAACATCTTGTGGAACTGTATTACGACGGAATGGGTTATGTTCACGAGCGTGTTTCAACATTTTTTCAAAACCAGGAATTTTAGCTGCTGCTGGTGTATCAGTTAATCCTGCCATAATCGCATTTGCTGTAATTTTATATGGAGCAAGTTCAACTGCGATTTGGCGACAATATGCTTCTAAAGCAGCTTTAGCCGCGGACACTGCTCCATAACTAATAATAGCTCTTTCGGAACCAATACTTGTCATTGCAAAAATACGGGAATTTTCTGCTAATAAATGTGCCGCAAATAAATCTTGTACCCAGTATATTAATGAATTTGCCATCACGTCCATTGTCATTTCAATTTGTTTCTTTTTCAACATTTTTGAAAAGTCTTCTTCAAAAAAAGGACCAATAGCACCAAAAGCTAATGAATGAATAACTACTCTTAAAACATGATGAGGGTCTTTCTCTCTATCTTTTTGGATATGTTCAATTATTTCTGCCCGCTTATTATCATCTGCCGCATTTACATTAAAAAAGAAAGCCTTAACTCCAATTGCTTCCAATGTCTGGCGAAATTGTTCTGCTTTGTCTTTGGCATTCCCCATATCAAGATGCACACCATAAATATTATATCCACTTTTGGCAAGTTCTAATGCAACTTCTTTTCCAAATCCACTAGACACTCCAAGAACAATTGCCCATAAATTCCTATCTGCTATTGTTGTATTTGACATTTCCTACCTTAACTTTTTTAATTTTTTTGAATAACTAATAAAATGAATTGCGTTCATTCATTTTTAGAAATACTAAATTAATAAATTTTCAATTAAAATAAATGAATTGTTAATAAATTTTCTTGCCTTACAGAAGTTTATAAACAATAATATGTATAATTTAAAATGTTATGTAATTAAAAAGTTTTTTTTTCGTTTAATACTTGTTATTAATTAAACAATAATTAATATTTGTTAATTCTAAATAAAAAAAATGATGGAAACAGCAATTTATGATGTATGGGCACGTGAGATATTAGATTCACGTGGAAATCCAACTCTTGAAGTTGAAGTAGTCCTTGAAGATGGTTCTTATGGCTTAGCCGCAGTTCCTTCAGGAGCAAGCACAGGAGAAAACGAAGCAGTAGAGCTCCGTGATAATGATGCAAAACGCTTTGGAGGAAAAGGTGTTTTAAAAGCAATTGACAATGTAAATGAAATTATAGCAGAACAAATTGAAGGATTAGACGCATTAGACCAATATCAAATTGACAGCGTTATGCTCGAAATTGATGGGACTGATACCAAATCAAAATTAGGGGCAAATGCAATTTTAGGTGTTTCAATAGCAACTGCCAAAGCTGCAGCTGAATATTTAGGAATTCCTCTTTTCCGCTATCTTGGGGGTGTGCAATCTCGTTATTTACCAATTCCAATGTTGAATATTCTTAATGGCGGCAAACATGCTGACAATAATGTTAATATCCAAGAATTTATGATTGCTCCTGTTGGTGCTCCTACTTTTGCAGAAGCTATTCGTTGGAGCTCGGAAGTTTATCACACTTTAAAAACTGTATTAAAAGGTCGTGGTCATAGCACTTCTATTGGCGATGAAGGTGGATTTGCTCCTTCCTTGAAATCTGATGAGGAAGCATTAGAAGTAATTTTATCTGCAATAGAAAAAGCAGGATATAAACCTCTCGATGATATTGCTATTGCTATTGATGTTGCCGCTTCTGAACTTTGGGATAATGGCAAATATAAATTATTTAAATCTACTAATGAAATCAAAGAATCTGAAGAATTAATTGATTGGTATAAAACTTTAATTGGGAAATATCCAATTTATTCAATTGAAGATGGACTTGGCGAAAACGATTGGATAGGTTGGCAAAAATTAACAAAAGAACTTGGCAAAAAAATTCAGCTTGTAGGTGATGATAATTTTGTTACTAATCCTGCTTTTCTTGCAAAAGGAATTGAGATGGGCGTGGCAAATTCTATTTTAATTAAGTTAAATCAAATTGGTACAGTTACCGAAACTATTGAAACTATTGAAATGGCAAAAAGCAATGGTTATTTCACTGTTGTATCGCATCGTTCAGGTGAAACTGATGACACAACTATTGCCGATTTATCTGTTGCTTTAAATACAAAACAAATAAAAACTGGTGCTCCCGCAAGAGGTGAAAGAGTTGCTAAATACAATCAATTAATGAGAATTGAAGAACAACTTGATGACGCCGCAATTTACTCTGGCTTAGAGTTTAAAGAAAGACATTTATTTGGTCTTTAAACCAATTCTACAAGGAAAAAAAACATCTCTATCAAATGACTCCACCTTTAAGGTGGAGTTCATTTTTATTATTAATTTTTCGCTAAGGAATTATGTTTATGGGGAAACTCCCCTTTAATCCCCTTAAAAGAAGGATGAAAACAACTATCTTTGACTGAATTCCATTATTGACATTATTTCTTGATTTTGGTCTTCAAACCTTTATTTAATTCATTTGGTAACTTTGGAATTAAAAAAAATACTCCGTATATATATCTACGGAGTATTCTTTTGTATTATAGTATATTCTTATTAATAGGTTCATCTTTAATTTTTGGTGGTATCCGGGACAGATGTTGCAATTTTTTCTCTTGGAATACTATTGATACCAGAAACAATAACCCATTTGTCGTTTTGTTTTTTCATCGTACGAGAAGCACGTAAAAATACATTTTCAGTTGCGTTACCCCGTTTAGTTTGGACATGAACACCATAAATAATTGAAGCAAGGGTTGCATTTTTATCCATAACAATGAAAACGTCAGTAATATCACCGTATTTCATACTTTCGTATTCGTCCCATTGTTTTTGAATTGCTGCTTTATAATCAGCAAAAGTTTTAATGATTTCTCCTTCATCAGAACCGAAGAAGACAACCGAATCAGCAAGTGTTTTCAACAATTCAGCGAAGTTTTTGTCTTCTGATGCTTTATTGTAATCTTCAACAACTTTAATAATTTGGTTTTCTTCTTTCTTAATATCATCAGCTGTCAAATATCTTTGCTCAGTCTGACAAGCACTAAGCGCTATTAAAATAGCAAAAAAAAGTGGCAAAAATAACTTCATAAAATATCCTTTTTTTGGTATAACAATTGTTTTTCTATTTTACAATATTTAATTTGTTTAAAATACAACTTTTTTTCCAAAAAAACAAGAAAAATTTTATGAAAATTACATCAATTAACCAAGAAATATACACCAAATTAGAGAAATTTGCAAATATATTGCCAAAAATTGACATTGAAAAAGAAAGTAAAAATATAATCAACCACAATATAGATAGTTATATTGAGATTATAAACCATAATCCTACTGAAATAATTAATCAAACATTAAATAATTTGGTTAATAATCTACAAAGTGATAATAATCACCCACTTTCAAAGCCACAAAATGCACCGATTGAAAATTTTAATGAAGCACTTTCAATTTTAAATAATATTAATTCGCATCAATTAAAATCAACCGGGCTACAAGCACAAGCAAATATATCGGCAACAGATTTATTGCAAATATTTAATGATTAGAAAATCAATTTTAATGATGTTCGGTAAGCCATCTATCAGCATCAATAGCGGCAGAGCAACCACTTCCAGCTGCTGAAATTGCTTGACGATAAATGGGGTCTTGCACATCACCGCAAGCAAATACACCATCGACATTAGTATAAGTTGTTTTGCCCTTAGTTAAAATATAACCAACTTCATCGGTTTCTATAATACCTTTGAATACATCTGTATTTGGCGTATGACCTATTGCTAAAAAGACACCATCTATTGCGTGTTCAGTAATTTCGCCTGTTTTCACATTCTTAATTTTAATTCCTGTTAAACTTTTTATGTTCATCTTTTCTTGACCAAGATATTCTTCTATAACAGAATTAAGTAAAAAAGAAATTTTAGGATTGCTTTTTGCCCTCTCCACCATAATACGAGAAGCACGAAATTCATCACGTCTATGTATAATTGTTACACTCTCGGCGAAATGTGTCAAATAAAGCGCATCTTCCATCGCTGTATCACCCCCACCAACAACAAAAACTTTTTTCCCCTTATAAAAGAAACCATCGCAAGTAGCACAACCGCTAATTCCATAGCCATAGTATTTTCCTTCTGATGGTATGCCTAATCTTTTTGCTCTCGCTCCTGTTGCAATAATAACAGCATTGGCAGTATATTCATTTGGAGCATCTGAAAATACTTTAAATGGATATTGTGAAAAATCAACTTTATTTGCAATTTCATAAACTGTTTCTGCATTAAATCTGTGTGCTTGTTTACGGAATATATCCATTAATTCTGGACCTTGAATGCCGTTTTCAAAACCTGGATAATTTTCAACTTCGGTTGTTGTTGTTAATTGACCACCTGGTTCAGGTCCTTCTAAAACTAAAGTAGAACGATTTGCTCTTGCAGAATATATAGCTGCTGTCAAACCTGCTGGACCCGTTCCAATTATTATAACATCATAATGTTTTGACATATTTTCCTCACATTTATTTAAATGAATTTTTTATAATAATCATAGTAATTTTTTATAATAATCATAGTAATAATATATAAACGAATTGTTTTAACTTTGATTATATATGAACAACAAGTAATTTGTTCTATTATATGTATTTGCTTACATATTTAGCAATAGCAAGGGAAGCAGTAAGCCCAGGCGATTCTATCCCAATTAAATTAATCAATCCTTTAAATCCATTTTTGCTTTCTTCATTAATAATAAAATCTTTATGCTTTTCTTTTTCCTTTTGAAGTTTTGGTCTAATTCCGGCTTGGTCTGCGACTAAATCATCATAATTGATAGAAGGTAAATATCTTTTAATATCTTCATAAAATAAAATCTTCCGTTCATCGGGAATTCTATAATCTTCGATATTATCTTTTAAATATTGCACATCAGGACCAAATCTTAAGTTTCCAGCAATGTCCAAAGTAATATGAACACCTGTTCCACTCCAATTTTTTTCAGGAACAGGATAAATTAAATGTTTTGCTATTTTTGTTTTATAACTACTCATTTTAAAATAATGTCCTCTGCAAAATGTTTGGCGATAACCTAATTTGTTAATATCTAAACCAATTATTTTTGCTATCTCATCTGAATATAAACCCGCTGAATTTATGACCATTCCTGTAAGAATTTGAAATTTTTGATCTTGGAATTGAACTTCAATTGCATATCCGTCTTGCTCCTTGTTTATTCCTACAACTTTGTGGTGATAAACAATTTCAACGGAATTATTTGTAGCATAATTTTCTAAGCTTTGCATAAATTTATGAGAATCCAGAGTTCCTGTTTCTGGCGAAAACAAGGCTTTTGAGGCTTTAATTAAAGGTTCTTCTTTGTGAAACTTTTCTAAATTAACATATTCCAATCTTTTCACACCATTTGCTATTGCTTGTTGATAAAGAAATTCTAAGTTTTCTTCATCTTCTTTGTTTACCGATACAATATATTTTCCTAATCGCACATAAGGGACATTATATTGTTCGCACCACTTGTAAAGAAGTTCTTTCCCTTCAACACATAATTTTGCTTTCAATGAATTGGGTTCATAATAAATTCCCGCATGAATAACCTCGCTGTTTCTTGAACTTGTTACTTCCCCAAATTTCGCATTTTTTTCAATAAGTAAAATACGTTGATTTAGCTTTGATAATTCTGTGGCAATTGCTAAACCAACAACACCTGCTCCAATAATTGTTATATCAAAATCCATTTTTCCACTTAAAATATTCTATATAATTAATTTTATTTAATCAAAATTATTAAAAATATAGCAATTAATCATAATAATTAAAGAAAAACATTAGTTTCTAAAATTATATTTAATTTTGTAAATTAATTTTAATTTAAATTGTGAAAACAATACAAGATATTTTAAATCAAAAAGATTTCTCTAAAGAAGACTTAATTAATTTATTAAAAATCAATACCCAAGAAAATTTAGACTTATTAAAAGAATCGGCAAATAATTTAATGTTGGAATCTGTTGGAAGCAATGTATATTTGCGTGGTTTAATAGAGTTTTCAAACTATTGTGTCAATGATTGTTATTATTGTGGCATACGTAAAAGCAACGCAGAGGTTCACAGATATTTACTTTCTAAAAAAGAAATATTGGATTTGGCAATCTGGGCAGCAGAAAAAGGGTATGGCTCTATAGTCTTGCAATCTGGTGAAAGAGCCGATGAAAATTTTGTCTCTTTCGTTGAAGAATGTATTGTGGAAATTAAAGAGAACACGAAAAGCGAAAATCTACCTAATGGTTTAGGCATAACTCTTTCTATTGGAGAATTAAGCCTTAATCAATATGAACGATTATTTAAAGCAGGTGCTCATAGATATTTGTTGAGGATTGAAACAACCAATTCTGATTTATTTAAACAAATTCACCCCGAAACACAATCATTTGAAAGACGATTAGAATCTTTAAATTGCATTAAAACAACAGGTTATCAACTTGGAACAGGAGTAATGATTGGCTTGCCAAATCAAACTTACGAAGATTTAGCAAATGATTTGCTCTTTTTTAAGGAAATAGATATAGATATGTTAGGTATGGGACCTTATATAGTTCATTTATCAACGCCAATGAAGATTTACAAAGATTACTATTTTGAGAATCAAAAAGAGATATATGCTTTAGCCTTAAAAATGGTGGCAACAGCCCGTTTATTATTAAAAGATGTAAATATTGCATCAACAACGGCTTTACAAGCTATGTATCCTTGGGGACGCGAAGAAGGTCTACTATTTGGTGCTAATGTTGTTATGCCTAATATTACCCCAAATGAATTTAGGAAAGAGTATTTGCTTTACAATAACAAACCTTGTTTAGAAGATAATAAAGGAGATTGTTTTACTTGTACTATTTCTCGGATTGAATCGGTTGGAAGAAAGACTGTATTAAATAAATGGGGCGATTCACAACATTTCACTAATAAATTACGTCAAAACGCATAAATTCTAATGGTGAAATTATGATAACATTAAATGTAAATATTGATCATATCGCTACAATTCGTAATGCACGAGGTGGCACAGAACCAGATCCTGTAACCTCTGCTATGCTTGCTGAATTAGCTGGGGCAACAGGTATCGTTTCTCATTTGCGAGAAGATAGACGACATATAAAAGATAGAGATGTTCTTCTTCTTCGTGAAATGATTCAAACAAAATTTGATTTAGAGATGGCGGCTAACCCTGAAATTATAGAAATTGCACTCAAACTTAAGCCTGACTTAGTTACAATAGTCCCTGAAAAAAGGCAAGAACTTACAACCGAAGGTGGATTAAACGTGCGGAATAATAGAGATACTTTAAGAAAATTGTGCCAAGATATGCATAGCAAAGATATTGAAGTTAGTTTATTTGTTGACCCTGACGAAATGCAAATCGAGGAGTCTTTAATTATTGGGGCAGATATGATTGAACTCCATACAGGTGCTTATGCCAATGCTAAAGGCGAAAAGGCTAAAAATTTAGAACTCAATTTACTGTTAGCAGCAGCAACTTTTGCTCATAATTCTGGGTTGAAAGTTGCGGCAGGACATGGATTAAATTATTATAATACACAAAATATATGCAAAATTCCTTATATCAAGGAATTAAGTATTGGACATTCAATAATAGCTCGTGCAACTTATACAGGAATAGAAAAAGCTGTAAAAGAAATGTTGGATATTATTCATTTAAATACTCCAAAATCTATATAAAATAAATATCGTTATATTGTTATAATATAAAAATTACAAAAAAGAGGTTGTCTTGTTCAGATAACCTCTTTTTCACTCTTTTTATTTCACAATTATTTCATTTCTTCAACGATATTTCCAAACCCATTCAGAATAATTTCAGGAACATCTTTTTCATCAGTCTCAATTTTAATATTTGCCATAAAACGCCCCGTCGTTGTTGGCGTAAACTTCGCCTCCAAAGTAAAATCTCCTTTGGCGGGAATTTGGTCTCCCGCTTTTAAATTTACCGACATAGCATCTGGATAAATTGTTACCTTCTTTACTGTAATAGGTTTATCGGTAGAATTGGAAATAATAATTTTTGCAATAGATTCTTTGTTTATAGGCATATTTGAGAAGCTTAGATATTGTGGGAACAAAGTTATTGGCTTAAGAATATATGCTTTTAGCCAAAGATACTTACCAGGATTTAATGGGTCGTTTGATTTGATCTCAACACCTTTTTTTATATCTCCTGAATACGTAGAAATATTCACAGAAACGCTTAGCGTTGCTGTATCCCCTGGTCTTAAAAGATTTTTTGAAAGAGGTGCAGTGGTACAACCACAATTTGGATTAACAGAGTATATCTGTAAATCTTGATTCCCAACATTTGTAATAGCAAAATCTTTTTTAAGGAATAACCAAGTAGAATTTGCCTTACCCCAATCATAGGTATCGCCACCAACTATTTCAATTTTTGGTTGTGCAAAAGCAGAAAATACCATTGATAAAAATGCTGCAACAAAAATAAATTTTTTCATATTGTAAAAATTAAAATAATTTAACAAATTTTCGAGATTATTAAACGTATTAATTTTTTTTAAATTATTTTTGTAGTTTAAAAAAATATTAAAATAATTGAGTGATTTATGTTTTCATTAGAATTTTCAGATATACAACAGACAATATGGGAAACAGCAAAAAGATTTGCCGAGGAAGTCATTGCCCCTGGCGCAATAGATAGAGATAAAAGTGGGGAATTCCCAAAAGATATTTTAAAACAAGTAGGAGAATTAGGCTTTTTAGGAATAATGGTCCCCGAAGAATATGGTGGCACTGGATTAGATACAGTAAGTTATGTATTAGCTTTAAAAGAGATAGCAAAAGCAGATGCTAGTGTTGCTATTCCAATTTCCGTTCAAAATTCTTTAGTAGATTGGATATTTTTACATTATGGTTCTGATTTATTAAAAGAAAAATATTTAAAACACTTAGCAACAGGCGAATACATAGGTGCTTATAGTTTAAGTGAACCTGATGCTGGAAGTGATGCCCGAATGATTAGAACAAGAGCTGAAAAAAATGGGAATGATTGGATTTTAAATGGTTTTAAAAATTGGGTTTCAACAGGTCATCATTCTGATGTTTATGTCGTTTTTGCTCAGACAAATCCAGAAATTCAACATAAAGGTATTACAGCCTTTGCTATTGAAAAAGATACTCCCGGATTTGAACCAATGAAGAAAGAAGACAAAATGGGTATGCACGCCAGCGATACCGTCTCTATCGCTTTAACAAATGTCAAAGTACCAAACGAAAATATTATAGGTAAGGTTGGTGAAGGATTTTACATAGCAATGAAAGCTTTAAACGGAGGAAGAATTGGAATTGCAGCTCAATCACTCGGAATTGCCGAAGCGGCACTTGAAAGATCTGTCAGGTATGCCAAAGAAAGATTAGTTATGGGTAAACCACTTGCTGACCACGAACTTACTCAATATAAACTTGCTCAAATGGCTATGAAAGTTTCTGCCGCAGAAATGCTCGTTTTGAAAGCTGCTTTTTTACGTGATTCTGGGGCAGACCATATTAGAGCAGCTTCCGAAGCTAAACTGTTCGCTTCTACTATTGCCAACGAAGTTGCTCGTGAAGCAGTACAAATTCATGGTGGTTATGGTTATACCAGAGAATATGTTGTAGAAAGACTTATGAGAGATGCAAAAGTTACAGAAATTTACGAAGGAACAAGCGAAATTCAAAATATTGTTATTGCTCGTCAAATTTTAAAAGAAATTGATTAATTATTTGCTTTGGTTATAGTAATTTTATTTGTCAATTTTTAATAATATAAACCTATAAAGTCAATATCCTTTATGAAAGCCAGAATAGAAAAATTATCCGAGAAAAAATTAATAGGCATTTGTAAACCTATGTCTTTTGCGGACTATAATCCAGCAGAATTGTGGAAAACGCTTATGCCAAGGCGCAAAGAGATTATTAATAATTTGGGAACTAATTTATACTCTATTGAAATTTACAAAGACCTTTCGTTCTTTCAAAATTTCGACCCCAAAAATAAGTTTGAAAAATGGGCGGCTATTGAAGTTTCAAATTTCGAGAATATTCCCGATAAAATGGAAAAATTAATAATTCCCGATGGACTTTATGCTGTCTTTATATACAAAGGATTATCAAGTGAAGTACCAAAGATATATACACAAATTTTTACTGATTGGCTGCCAAATTCTGATTATCAATTAGACAACAGACCTCATTTTGCATTAATGGGAGATAAATATAAACATAACGACCCTGCTTCCGAAGAAGAAATTTGGGTACCGGTTAAATACAAATAACAAAAAACAGAAATCAACCTAATATTCTTTTTAAAATTTTAAATTAAAAGCGATTCAGAATATTTCTTAACATTTATTTGTAAATATATTCTGAATCGCTATTTATTTGTTTTCAAAAATAGAGGCAACCCAATCTATTTCGCAATAATTTATAAGTTATAACTTTGTCATAAAGTTAGGTTTAATCATATTTATAGGGTCAAGGACATTGTCTAATTCTTCTTTTGTCATATATCCCTTTTCAAGGACTAATTCATAAACAGAGCGGTCGTTTTCTAATGCTTCTTTTGCAATTTCCGTTGAACGTTCATACCCTAAATAAGGATTTAAAGCGGTAACTAATCCGATGCTATGCTCAACAAGTTCTCTGCATTTCTTTTCGTTTGCTTGAATACCATCGACAGCACGAGTTTTCAAAGTTTTCATACCATTGATAAGCATTCTAATAGATTCAAACAAAGATTGAGCAATAATAGGTTCAAACACATTAAGTTGCAATTGACCACCTTCGGCAGCAAGAGTAACGGTTAAATCATTGCCAATGACTTTAAAAGCAATTTGATTAACAACTTCCGGAATTACAGGATTAACTTTTCCTGGCATAATAGAAGAACCCGGTTGCATTGGAGGTAACATAATTTCGGCAAGTCCAGCACGTGGTCCAGAACTGAGAAGACGCAAATCATTACAAATTTTGGAAAGTTTAACAGCTAATCGCTTAATAGCAGAAGAAAACATAACAAAAGAGCCTGTATCTTGTGTTGCTTCAACTAAATTTGTAGCAAGTCTTACAGGAAGACCAGTAATTTCCCATAAATATTGGATGACAAGTTCACTATATCTTGGGTCGGCATTAATTCCTGTCCCAATTGCTGTTCCGCCCATATTGAGTTCTAAAAAGAGGCGAGAATTTTCCTCAATTCTTTGAACTTCTTCTTCCAAAGTAACTGCATAAGATTCAAATTCCTGACCTAATGTCATTGGAACAGCATCTTGAAGTTGAGTACGTCCCATTTTTATTATTGTTGCAAATTCATTTGCTTTTTGTTTAAAAGAAGAAATTAATTGCTTTAATACTTCTACTAACTTTTTACTTTCATAAATTAAAGCAACTTTTAAAGCAGAAGGATATGCGTCGTTAGTTGATTGCGATAAATTTACATGTTCATTTGGGTGGCAATGTTCGTACTGTCCTTTTTCATATCCCATAATTTCTAAAGCACGGTTAGCAATAACTTCATTCGCATTCATATTAGTTGAAGTACCAGCACCACCTTGCACCATATCCACAACAAAATGTGTATGTAATTTCCCATTAATTATTTCTTCGCAAGCTTGTGAAATTGCTTTGAAAACTTTTGGGTTCAATAATCCCAAATCAAAATTAGCTTTCGCCGCAGATAATTTAATTTGGGCTAAAGCCTTAATTAAACTTGGTGAATGATTTATAGCCACACCTGTAATTTCAAAGTTTTCTAATCCACGTAAAGTCTGTATCCCATAAAGTGCTTCCGAAGGTACCTCACGATAACCTAACAAATCATGTTCTTGCCGAGTTTTACCTGAAATATATTGTGCAGCCGCATCTACAACTTGATTTGTTGTTTGTCGCATTCTGCGTGAAATTACATACGCTGTTTTAGATAAAATTTTAACATAAAGTTGGGGCTTTGCTTCAAATATCGTTCTTAATTTTTCAATTTGAAATTTTAAAATTACAGATGGTTTAACTACTTTGGCGGTAGTTGAATGAGGATAATTATCCATCAATGAACCTTCACCTAAAAAATCACTTTTCCCAAAAATCGCCAAAGCCCTTTCCTCGCCTGACGGAGTTTTCTTGTTTAACTGCACTTGACCATCGTATATAACAAACAAAGCATCTCTACTTTTATTTTCTTCAAATAACAATTCATCTACATTATAGTTCTTAATTTCAATTACATCTTCTAACAACATAATTTCTTTTTCAGATAAATTGCTGAATAACTCTATTTCTTTTAAAAATTTCTCTGCATTTTGTATTTGCATTGTTTAACCTCGTTTAATTTTTTATTTAAAATATTTTTGTTAATACAAAGTATTTTCAGAACTTTGCATTTTTTAATAAAACAAAATTAATGGAAATCATTATAAGTTTGGATAAAACCTTATTCATTTTTTTTAATCAAACATTAGCGAATCCTGTGTTTGATTGGTTGATGCCAATAGTTACAAATCAGCATAATTGGAACCCAGTTTATATCTTTATAATTGTATTTTTAATATGGAAATATAAACAGCGAGGCTTATTTATTGTAATTGTTTTAGCGGCAACTGTAGGATTATCAGATTTTATAAGCAGCCATTTTATCAAAGAATGGGTGGGACGATTAAGACCATGTTGGACGATGCAAAATATACATTTACTTGTTCCTTGTGGTGCTGGAAAGTCGTTCCCATCATCACATTCGGTTAATAATTTTGCTATGGCAGTGATTCTTTCAAATTATTTTAAAAAAGAAAGTTGGATTTTTTATACACTTGCCACTCTTGTATCTTTTTCTCGTGTTGCTGTTGGTGTCCATTACCCTTTCGATGTACTTAGTGGAGCGTTAATCGGTAGCTGCATCGCTTACTTAGTATTATTTTTCACTAAGAAGATAAAATATTTACAAAAATATAATTTAAATAATTAATTGAAATAATTTGTAAATATTTCGTCAATGTTTTTTTATTGGACGAGATGATAAAAAATAATATTTTAAGATAGAAATTGTATAAATAAAATAGTTCTCATAATAGATGAAAGAAAAAAAAGAAACTGGATTCCAGCTAAGTACAACAAGAATTGTAAAAGGCAGCCGCAGACTTGTAAGAGAAAAAGTATTGCAGGTTTTATTCTCATTAGAATTTGCACAAGGAACAAGTTTGGCTGACTTGTACAATCATATTTTCCCTCGAATATTTCGATTTGAAGATAATTTTAAAAATCAAGGTCAAAGACTTTTGAAAAAAGCAGAAATTGACGAAATGGAAGCCGATATTCCTATTGATTGGTCAGATGAAGAGAAAGAATTTGGCATGAAATTGCTCAATGATGCAATTAATCTCAGGAAAGAATGTGATGATTTAATTAAGATGTTTTCTGAAAACTGGGATTTTAATAGAATTGCAATTATTGATAAACTAATTATAACTATTGCTATTACAGAATTTATCAAGTTCTCGGAAATCCCTGTGAAAGTATCTATAAATGAAGCAATCGAATTATCTAAAGAATATTCCACAGACAAAAGTGCTCATTTTATAAATGGTTTGCTCGATTCAGTAAAGAAATATCTTGTAGAAAACCAGAAAATCAAAAAAGAAGGCAAAGGACTTTTAGAATAATTCAAAATTTATTAAGCTTTTAGATATTTTTGCTCGCTCTAACAAAAAAATTATAGAATCTGTTTTCAAAAGAACTCTTTCTATATTTTTTTTGCTTTTTGATAATATTCCGCAGTTTAATTAAAAAATGTTGAAAACTCATCATTTTTTATTCAAAGAAAAATATTAATTTGCATCCCATAAATTTATAATCACTTGATTCTTTTAATTGTTACCAAAATCATCCTTGTGTCAGTATTTATTGGTATGTTTTTTATAAAAACAAAAGGAAAAGTAAAAATAAGTTAAAATGCAAAGCAAAATATTTGAAGAATTCAACCAAAGACGAACCGCAGGTAATGAAAAAGTACTTGAACAAGATTTTTTGCCCTTTAAACGATTTTATTCGATTGATACTTTATGTTATAAAGATGGAGCAATACCCGTTAAATATAAAGAACTTATGGGATTAGTTGCTTCATTGGTTTTGCGGTGCAAAGATTGTATTCTTTACCATATTGAAAGAGCAATTTCAGAAGGTGCAACAAAAATAGAATTAAATGAGGCGATGAATATTTCACTTGTTGTTGGTGGCTCTATTGTTATACCTGAACTTAGATTTGCGTTAACTGCTATTGAAGAAAAATTCAATTCAATAAATAAAAATACTGACAAACAAAGGGATATGTTGATATGAAGCCAATAAATACAACTCCAAAAATCCGTGAATTAAGAAAAAAGTTAAATGCTACAAAAGAAATTTTATGGAATTTACTTGATGAATATTATTACTTAACAAATATCGAATATTCCCGCTTGACTTATGAATACGAAATGCTTTTCGGTGAATTAGAAGAACAGATTAACAAAAAAAATAACCTTATCAGCGAATTAAATGCAAAGGTGCAGTTTTTAAGGAATTCTTCGAAAGATACAAACGATAAAAAAACTTTTCAAACATATAGCAATTTGCACTCTAATAAGTCTTTAACTAATTCGCCCACTGAATTTAATGAAGATGAAGACAAGCCGAAAGTTCCTAATTGTTCTGTAAATGAAAAATACGAGCTACGGCAACTGTATCGCCAACTTGTAAAAAAAATACATCCCGATATAGCAGGTAATTCTATTGAGTTTCAACGCTTTTGGAATAATATCCAAGATTCTTATAAAAACTCAGATTTGTTGCGTATAAGAATTTTTTACCATACAATTGTGAATTCCTTTGATGAAAGACGTTCACCAGATAATCACAGAGAAGAAATAGCACTTGCTACTGAACTAAAGGAATTAGAACAAAATGTTGAAAAAGTCAAAAATAGAATTTATAAACTAAAATTACAAGAACCTTTTGTTTTGGAAAATAAACTAAAAGATAAATTTTGGATTTCTTTGCAACAGAAAAGATTACAATTAAAATTGTCTCAAATTGACCGTAAAATTAAATTCCAAGAAAATATTTTAAATTCAACGAATTCAATAAATTTTGAAGATAAAATTTTCTCAATTAATTCTTAATTTCATTATTTTTCCTAACTTTGAATTTATTAATAAACAAAAATAAAAAAATGAATTATAATAAAGAATTTATTTCATTTGATATTGAAACCAGTGCGATACCTTATGAAACTTTCTCTGAATCTCAACAGGAATACTTAATCCGTGGGGCAAAAACAGACGAAGAAAAACAGAAAAAAATTGATGAAATGGCACTTTATCCTATGACTTCACAAGTTGCCGCAATCTGTATGAAAATTATAAAATATACCGACAAGGATGAACTAACAGAAAAAAATGTTGCTTTAATGACTAACCCTGAATTAAATAACAACGAAACAAGCAATTTTCAAGAAAATCAAACTTATTATTACGAATCTAATGAAACAAATGTTATACAAACATTTTGGAAAACACTTGCTAAATATAAATCCTCCACATTAATCTCTTTTAATGGTAGATCTTTTGATGCTCCCTTTTTAATGCTTCGTTCTGCTATATTAAATATTATACCTACCAGAAATTTAATGAATGGGACTAAATTTAATTACTCACAGCATATTGATTTGCTGGATGAACTTACTTTTTACTCTAACACATTTTATGGTGCTACAAAGCGATTTAATTTTGATTTTTATACAAAATCTTTCGGTTTGAAATCTCCAAAAAGTGAAGGAGTTGATGGCTCAAAAGTTGGCGAACTTTTTAAAAATAAAGAATATAAAGTTATTGCAGATTATTGTCTGAGGGACGTAGAAGCAACTTGGTTACTTTACAATAGAATCAAAGATTATCTTTTCCTTTAATTATTATTTTCTCATATTTAATATCTTTTAATTTTTCTATTACTTGCCCCAGCAGTAATGTTTTTACATAGTGAATTTGATATATATTAAGCAATTTTTTTTCTAAAAGAAACATTCCAAAGATTTTTTCTTTCCAGATGGACTTCACCTTGCGAGGAAGCGCCCATCTTCTTTGGTTGTTTCTTCGATTTGTTCAAAATGACAAAAAATAAATAGATATTCTAAACAAAGCAAGGA